>JANRJU010000022.1:0-312735 GCA_033763815.1 Planctomycetota bacterium | reverse complement strand
TGGCGTGGAACCGCCGCACGTTCGGCAAGATCCACGAGGTGGCGTCCGACGGGTCGGCCATCCCGAAGAAGGTGGCGAAGACGACGCGCAACCCCAAGGACCGCTGGATCGTCATCGAGAATGTTCATGAGGCGATCGTGCCGCCGGACCTGTTCTGGAAGGCGCACGAGCAGATGGCCAAGCGCCGAAGCGCCGGAGGCCTGGCCCGTCCAACGCAGCGATACCTCCTGTCCGGGCTCGTGCGGTGCAAGCACTGCGGCCACAACTTCTGGGGCTGCGTGCTCAAGAACAGCGCGGGGGAGATCCGGTACTACGCCGACGGCGGGTACCGGGCGCAGGGGATCGGCGTCTGCAAGGCGACGCACATCCAGGCCGCGGCGCTTGACCTCTGGGTGCTGGAACAACTGCGGACCACCTTTCTGGCCGACAAGGCCGGGGTCGAGCGGGCCATCGAGCAGTTCGTGAAGGCGGCCTGTGGACGCGGCGCAGCGGCGAAGGCGCAACCGGACCGCAGCAAGGAACTGGCCGACCTGAACAAACGGATCAAGACGACGGTGGCGCTGCTTTCCGACAGCGATCTCGCCGATGTTGGCGAACTGCGGACCGCGCTCGTTGATCTCAAGCGCCGCCGCGAGACCCTCGAAGCCGACGTGGCCAACAAGCCCGCGTCTCCCAAGACGATCGACCCCGATCGCCTGCGGGCCTGGGCGCGTGAGCGGATCGCCGACCTTGCGCGGGCGCTCAAGCCCGGCACACCGATGATGGAAGCACGCGCGGCCGTTCACGCGTTCATCCCGAAGATCGAGATTGATCCCGACCGCAAGTTCGGTATGCTCTACCTGCCGCGCGACACGTGCAGCGCCCTTCAATCAGCGTTTGTCAGACGGGATACGAGCGCATCCTCCAGCCACTCGTGCAGCGTGCTGAGCGCGGCTCGCTTGGCGTTGCCCAGATGGTCGAGCAGGGGCGTCTCGTAGGGACTCACGATCCCCACCACGTCGGACACGTCCTCGATGAGCTCCGGCAGCGTCTCCCCGGCGTCGTACGTTGCTTTCCCGGTAAATGGCATGCGAATCCTCCAAGAAATGTGGTCAACTGCTCAAGTGGTCAGTTCGTCAAGTGGTCTGTTCTTCACCTGGTCAGGCGCTTCGAGTCGCCTCCCGTTCAGCGTCGGCGTGCCCGCAGGTAACGCAGCAGCAGCGAGCGATCTCCGCTGGCGCGAGCCTCCGCCGCAAGGTCGTCGAGCATCTCGATCGGGCTGCCCTGCACCCTCGCGGCGGGCGCCATCGCCGAGGCCCGTCGCGACTGGGTCGCGCCAAACAGGTGGGGCTTGCGGTCGCGCAGCGCCGCGACGAGCGCCCGCGCATCAACCGTCGCGCCCCCGGTGTCCAGCTGCGCCTCGACCAGAAGTCGGGCAGCGTCAAGATCGACGGCGCCCGCGCTGGAAAGCTCTCGCTCGAGTTGTCGCCGGAAGTTGGAGCGGGTGGCCTCGTCGCGCGCCTTGGCTGCGGCGCGCTCCGCCGAGTCCTTGGCGTCCTGCAGCTCGCGCATCCTTTCTTCTGCCTGGGTCGCGCGTTGCTGCCACCAGGCCAACTCGCCCGGCGCGAGCCCGCCTGTCGCGGGCCCGCCAGCTCCGGGCGCGCCCGGCTGGGAAGCTGGTTGGTGCGGCGTGCCCGTCGGTGCTCCGTCCGAATCTGGCGGCTGTGGTGCCTGGTCGTTCATGCGTGTTGCTCCTTTTCAACTCGTTGCCTGTCACTCTGTCAATCTGCTTGCCGGCCACTCTGGTTGGGGTTGACGAGGATCACTGGATCCCGGGGTCGGTCGGCGCGAATCCCAGCTCCTGCGCGATGCGCTCGGGCGGCACACCAAGGCGCACTCGCGCCTCGGCGGTCGCGACCTTCTCGCGCAGGTCGTCGGGGAGCGGATCGGGCCAGTCGAAGCGCACGCCCCGGTCGTCCTCGCCCGTCTTCAAGACTCCCGCGATGTCGAGCGCGCCGAGAATCAGGCGACAGACTCCCGCCATCCCGCGGCCATACGAGACTCGCTTGCGGGCCGTCTTGCTCAGCACGCCCATCAGCGTGATGCGCAGCGCGTTGGCGCTGGAGAGATTGCCGATCTTGGCGCGAACGACCCCGCTGGCGATGGGCGGCACGCCGCTGACCTTGTCGATCGCCTCGCGGATCTCGAGGATGTGCTGTTCCTCGGTGGGCGAGTTGGCGTCGCCACCAAAGGCCTCGATGCTGGCATCCTCGTTGTCGGTGCTCCACACTTGTCCTGGTCCGACGGGCGTGACGCCAAAGCCGTCGATCCCCTTGGCCAGGTACATCTTGAAGCACTGCATGCTGATGCGGTGGGCACGATCGGAAAGTCGCGTGTTCAGCTCGTCCTGGAGTGGGATCAGCGGCTCGACCTCGGAGAGGCCCTCGTAGCGGAACGGCTGGGCGATGTTCTGAACATGGACGACGCCGGTCTCGCCAGCGGGCAGGCGCAGGGGCGATCGCTCGATCAGGCGGCCATCCTCAAAGACCCGTCGCCAGCCATCGGCGAGGATCTCGGTGACATTGATCCTGCGTCGTCGCCCGGGGTGCTCCGCGTCGAGTTCCAGCGCCTCTCGCTCGTCGTGGGTTGCAAATGCGCGGATGACGCGGTAGTCATCGGGGTCGAGGATGGGCGTGCCTCGCAACGGGTCGACAACCTCGATGCGCACGGCGCGGGCGAGGGTCGCCGCGGGCGCGTCGCCCGGAAGCGACGCGATGGCGGGATCGACGCGGACGAGGAAGTCGACGTAGCCAAAGACGTGCCCGAGGAGGGCCGCATCTTGGAGCAGCGCGATGCCGCCCGAGGCTTCCCACGCCGCATCGAGGATCTGCTCGATCCGCTGGCGGAGGCGTTCGTCGCGTGCGGTGCTCATGACGCGCACGGGCTTGCCGAACATGAAGTCGACCATCGCGTGGATGCGCCAGGCGATGTCGTTCTCGACGACCACCTCGCGGCGGCCCCGGGCGCGATCGTCGAGAACGATCGAGTTCTCGCTTCGAACGCCTAGGTCGAAGGGCGAGTCGAACGCGGGAGCACCGGTGACACGCGGGGGCAGGCCCGCTTCCTGTGCCTGGCGATACCAGCCCCGCGTCGAACGCGTCTCGGCAAGGTCGTTGCGGTAGTAGAGCCAGAGCTTGTGGATGCGTGGAGCAACGCGGCGCTGGTGGCGGGCGATCGCCTCGAGCACCACGCGGTCGTCGATGGGGTGGGTCACGGCGCTGGAAGTCGCGTCAGCGTCGCCGGCGAGCGCGTCGGCGGCGAGTCGCGGGTACTCGAATCTGGTGTGCATCGGCAAGGCCCCGTCGGCGTGACCGGGCAAGCCGTCGCGACGCTCGCGTCGTGCGTGCCCTCAACCTATTCCCCCGCGCCGCTGGATGTGCGCACGCGGCAGCAATCGGAGCAAGGGCGTCGCACGCCACGCGGGCTTGAAATACCGCGAAGATCGCGGGAGAAAAAAGCACGAGCACGGCGCAGCACAGAGCAGCCTCCGCAGCTTGCGGGTGTGCGCACAAAGCTCGAGATCGGGCTTAGGAGGGGCAATGGGCGGCGGGCAATGGGCAATGGGCCGAAGGCCACCGCAGGCAAGGGGCGGCAGGCAATGGGCAACTTGCCGCTACGACTCGCGGTCACTGCCCGACAGTTCCACGCTGAGTTCGTTCTTCATGACTTCCGCGAGGACAACAGTGGCGAACGAACCGCGCGGGAGTTCGAAGGAGCAGCGGACGTATGGGCCGTGCTCGTCCAGCCCGCCCTCGACGTCCGGATCGAGGATGGGAACCCGGAACGGGCGGCGGTCGCCCTGGATCTCAAGCCAGCGCTGGTCGGCGAAGGCGCGGAGATGGTCGAGCGTGACGCCGAAGGAGGCGAGGGTGGCGCGCTCGAGTTCGTCGATCGGTCCTTGGGCGCGCATCATGGTGGCCGACCACATGGGGCCGCTCGCGCTGATCTCGAACGACGCGAGGCGAGCGGCGGTCGAGGCGTCGCGGAGCGTCTCGTCGTCGACGCTGAAGCACGCGCGGTTGTCGTGCTTCATCGCGACGTCGCCGGGCAGGAGCGTGCCCAGGGCGTCGCGAGCCAGACGGTCGTCGAGGACGTGGTTGAAGACTGCCGACTGGAACGCGGTGACGAAGAAGCCGGCGGCAACGCTGTCGGCGCGTCGCCAGGCTCGCTCTGGCGTTTCGCCCTTGGCAAGGCCGGAGAGCACGTCGCGCTCCGTCGCCGCGGAGCGGGGCATCGCGGCGAAGGCGTCCTGGAACTTTCGTTCGGTGTAGAGGCGTCGGGCGTCGGCGTGGCTCTCGGGCGACAAGGGATGCGGGCTTAGGAGCGCGTCGCACGCGGCTGGATAGTCCATGCGGACCAGCGCGGCGCCGACGAGGTGGTTATTGAGCTGCGACCCGAAGCGTTGCGGGCCGATGCGGTTGGGAACGCCTAGGCGGGCGAGCAGTTGCAGCACGCGATGGGCCGCGAGGGCCGCCTGGAGCCCGACGCTGCGCACGCGGATGCTGAAGCGGTTGCCCTTGAGGTGGCCTCGGCGGAGCTTGTTGGCGTGATAGTCAGCCCAGAGGACGGCGATCCTGTCGTGCTTGATGGAAGGGAAGTCCTCGATCTTCTTGCCTGGCGCGTGGACGGAGACGACCTGGCGGGTGATGGCGCACTTGTCCTTAAGGCCGGCGTACCCGATGGCGCTCTGGCGGACGCCAAAGTGGGACGCGAGGTGGCGGACCATCTCGAGGGTGCTGAGGTCGCGTTTCTGAACGAAGAGGTAGATGTGCTCGCCCGACCCGCTGGGTTCATAGAGGGGGGTTTCATCGACGAGGAAGTCTTCGGGGCGCTGCTTGATGACGCCGCCAATGCCAGGGATGGCGGCCGAGAGGAAGCGGGCGGGATGGCAATGGGGATCGATATCGGGCGAAGGAGTGGGCGCGGTCATTGAGGAACGGTAGTTGTGCCGTGAAAGGGCGCTTCGTGCCCGATGGTCCCGCCGCGGAGGTTCCATGACGGCTGGCCAGATTGAAGAGGCGCGAGTTGCGTGCGCAACGGGGGTTTCCCTGTCCAAGCAAAGGAGTCGAGGGAAAGGGGCACACGGGCTCAGCGGACGGTCGCGATGACCAAAAGCATGGCGATCGTCCCGGCGAGGGTTGTCTTGACGACGGTCGCGATCATGCGGCCGATGGCGGCGCCGGCGCCGATCTTGGCGGATTGGTCCCAGCTCTTCTTGACCCAGGCTCGCTCGATGAGCAGCGCGCCGACGCCCGCGCCGAGCACTCCGCCCGCGATGGAGCCCAGGGGGAACAGCAGCGGGGCGCCGAGGATTGCGCCGACAAGAGAGCCGACGCCGGCACCGAGAGCGCCGCGTTTGCTGCCGCCAGCCTTGGCAGCGCCGGCCGCACCGGCGATGAACTCGATGAGCTCGCCCAGGAGGGCGAGCCCGATGCACACGAAGATGACGGTCCAGTCGAAGGTTTCAGGGCGGAGCAGCTTGACCAGCAACGCCGCGGCAATGGGCAGCCAGATCCCCGGGAGCGTGATGACGGTGAGCACGATGCCGATCAGCCCCACGAGCGTGAAGCCAATTGCGAGCAGAACTTCGGGCCAGTCGGGCCAGTTCACGGCAGAGTCCTTGGCATCGGTGTGGAGCGGTCAAGCACGGAGATCGTGGAGATGCGGGGGTTCCTTCGCTCACGACGGACTGAAGGCTGGGTTGGTTCCCAAGGCCGGGTTGGTTCTCAGACTGGGTTGGTTCCAAGGCCGCATTTCTTGGGAGTTTTACGCGCCTGGTTTCGCCGGGGCTTTAGGGGCGGGCGAAGCGGCGATGATTCCCTTGTGTTCTTGAGGGTTGTGTTCTTGAGGGGCCAACGGTCCGCGCGGGTCAACGCACGCACGAGGAAAGCACGGGGCGCTCCCGAGGGGAGGCCTACGACGGAGCGCTCACGAGGGGAGCATTCACGAGGCTGAGTTTTGCCCGGCGTGTGGCCGGCTTTCCGCATCTGTGCGTCCGCTGGATACCGCGGCGAGCGCATCCAGCAGTGTGCGCCACTCGGCGTACCAGTATTCGATGGCATGGCGCTCATGCAGGTTTCGGATGCGGGTGAGCGCCGCTTCGCTCAGGTCGCGTTGCCAATCCTGGGCGGATCGGTCGCAGAAATAGACGCGGCAACCCAGGGGCTTGAGGTGGTGGATGCCACAGAGGTTGTCGGCGAGGAAGGGGCAGTCGCCCCGCACGCGGGCGAGGGCGATCTGCTTGCGCGAGGGTGCGACGCTGAGGCGCGTGACGGCATAGGCGGCTTCGAGGGCGGTGCAGTACAGGCGATGCCCGGTCTTCTCAAAGTTGCAGCATCGCCCGGACGCCCAGCAGGCCGGGCCACGCGCGGAGATCGCCCGCGACACGTCCGCATAGATCAACTCCAGCTCGTGCGCGATCGTCTCGGTCTGACTCGCAACAATCCACGCCCGCCAGGGTGAGGCGCCATCCACGCGCAGGGTCGAGTACGCCGGAGGCTGGCGATCGGCGCGGAGCGGGGGCGGCGGAGGAAGATCAGCTCGTCCGGGGTGGAGAGGCTCGCGATCTGCCAAGGGCAGGCTGAGGCGCGGCGCCCCGGGCTGGCGGGCCAGCGGGGTCATGTCGGGCGGATGAGGAAACCTGGTGGCGTCATCCGACATCTCGTGATAGGCTAGCCTTTGAACATGCGGTGGATTGGGTTGCCTCACAGCTCCGGCGGGGGAGAGAACGACGACGCGTCGCGCGATGCGGCGCGCAAAGGCCCCGGTCAGGCGGGCTCGGGTTTGCCACCCGACCCGGGTGAGGTCGCTCGGCGGCTTCATTCGGCATGGTTGACGGCGGCGCTGGCGTCGGGACGACGGTTCCCACGCATTCCCCTGAGGCGGGTGGACGCCGGGGGCTTTGACTGGCTCATGAGCCGGCCCGAGGGCCCGCAGCGAGCCGAACGCTGGTGGAAACGGGCCTTGCGTCGCGTGCGGACCGATGGAACATAAGCACGGCGCCATCGCGGGCCGGGCCGGCGGCTGACGCGACAGCGGCTTCACCTTTTCATGGGGATCGTCCTTTGGCAACGCAGCCTTCCTCGGATCGGGCCTCGGATCAGCAGGCTTCGAACATGCAGGCCTCGAGCACCTCGGCGTCGCCTCAGACGGAGCGCACGCGCGTCAACCCGCGCTGGATCTTTCGCGTTGGCATCATCGCCTTGTGCCTGATCGGGTTTGGGTTCTGGGGCTTGTACGACGCGCTGGTTGCTTACCCCGCTCGCGGACGGCGAGCGGCGACCGCATCCGAGTATCGGTATCTCGATGCCGCGTACAAGGTCGCGGCCCAGGAATCGATCACCGACCCCAAGGGCGAGTACCAGGCCCTCAAGCAGAAAGAGCGCGATCGCGTCACGCTCAACGCGGTCGAGCAGGCCAAGCTTGAGTGGCTGGAACGCCTCGATCGCGTCAGCCAGCTCGATCCGGCGTTTACCACCATCCCCCGCAGCAACCAGCACGAGAACGTCTCCGACGCGCGCACTCGACGCGAAGAGCTCCACCAGGTCTGGGGCGTCGTCGGTCCCGGGGCCAAGAGCGAGAATCCGCTGGCATACTGGGACATCCCCTCGCAGTGGGTCATCATGGCCTGTGGCTTTGGCATCGGGGCGTTCGTGCTCGTGCGCATCCTCCGGGTCGCATCGCGCAGTTACGAGTGGAACCCCGCGAGCATGGCGCTGACCGTGCCGGGCGGGGCGCAGCTCACCCCCAGCGACATCGCGGAGTTTGATAAGCGCGATTGGCACAAATACCTCATCACGCTGGGCGTGAGGGCGGATCACCCCAAGATTCCCGGCAAGCGGATCACCATCGACCTGTATCACTACACCAAGCTCGAAGAGTGGATTCTCGCAATGGAGAAGCAGGTCAAGGGCGAGCCCAGCGAGGCGGCGGCGACGGTGAGCGACGCCCCAGTGGGTGCTGCCGGCGCAGCGGCGGGCAGTTCGGCGGGGAGCGCGCCAGGCAACCCGGCATGAACGCGCGGCCGGCCATCATCGCCATCGTCGCGGCGTTGGCGATGGGCTTGCTCGCCTGGGTGTCGCTCCGGCCCCCGACTCGCACAACCGAAGGAACCATGCTCCCCGCACTGCCCGACTCTGCGGCGGTGCACAACGCGCTCGTCATTCGCTGGGCGTCGGGGCAGATCGAGTTCCAACGCGACGAGGCGTCCAACCTCTGGCTGGCGACCGACGCCCGGGGCGTGTGGCCCGCGTCGAGCGATCGCGTCCAGGGGGCGCTGCGTTTGCTTGCAGAGCATCGCGGGCTGGCGATCACGCCCGCCCAAACGGGGCGCGACGAATCAGGGCGCGACGAGCCCTCCGCCGTGCTCCAGCTTGGATCCACGACGTTGGAACTCTTCCTGCCCGCGGTCGGAACGGAAGGCAGCCTGCGACGAACGGATGCCGCCAACCAGGCGACATCCGAGACATCGCCCGAGGTATGGCTGCGGGCGGATCGCGCGTTGATGGCGCTCTTTGAACCCGCGGCGGTCGCAACCTGGCTCGATGCGTCGGTCATGCCCGGCCTGGGCGAGGTTCGCCGAATCGAGCTGGGGGCGACGGACACGCCAGACCCGGCAATGGTTCTGGTCCGGCGCGGGCGAGCCTGGACGCTCGAGCGCCCCTTGCTGGCCCCCGCCGACGGAGAGCGGATCGCTTCGATGCTCACCACGCTGGCCCGCACGATGCTCACGCCCGAACCCGTTGCTGTCGGGCCTCGGGCGTCGACCGACCCGGAGAGCCCGGGAGCTTCGGGCGAGTCGGGCCCGGGGAGCGAGTCGCTCCGGCTGCGCGTCGCGGGCGAGCCAAGCCTTCGCCCGCAGACGCAACTGGAGTACACCATCGAGATCAGCCCCGGGGGCGTCGGGGGCTCGCGCGTCAGCATTTTCGGAGAGCTTGGCGCCAATGGTTCGCAAGGACAGTCGCGAACGCTCGGCCCTTGGGCCGGACGGAGCGAGGTTGATCTGCGTCGTGTGCTTCCGCAGCAACCTGGGGAGGTGGCCAGCCCGGTCGCGCTCGGTGTCCCGGCGGCGGACATCGCCTCGATCGAGATCACCCGCTCGGGAGATTCCACCCAAACGCGAACCTACCGCTTCGAACTGTCTGGCTGGATACGTGTGGACCCGGCGGCGAATGGGACCGCGGCGGGCACCAAGCCACTGGAGGAGGCGGACGCGCTGCGCCAGCTTGTTGAGGTGCTGTGCCAGCGACGGGCGACCCGCGTGGAAATACAGCCCGGCGAGTCCGGGCAAGCCCCTGGGACCAACGGCCAGGACTTTGACGTCGTGCTCACGCCGCGAGGAGCGCCGCCCGGGGCCGGCCTCCGCGTGCGGCTGACGCGGGTGTCGGAAGGCCTTCGAGTGAGACTGAATGACGGGCGAGTTCTTTTTTACATGCTTACGCTCGAAGAGCGGGCCCGCATGGATGAAGTGCTCAGGACTTGACATTGTGCACAGTGGTGGAGAGTGAGTGCATAAGTCGCGCCAAGTCCATAAGGCAGATTCCCGACATTCACCGACGGCGAACATTGAATCGGCGTTTGCATGGGAACGTCCGACATTCTACCCACACGGTGTAAGAGACAGCGTGACAATGGGTTGCGCTCGTTGCCTGCAGTTACCGCTGACATTCACGAGACCATTCTTTACACAACCTTAACACGATCTGTTCCGATCCCTGATAGTCCCATCGACCCATGCGGCTTATTCTTCGCCCTGCTTTGGTTCGGGACAGAGAGACAACAGGAGAAGAACGCATGAGGATGGCCCGACTTCGGGGGTTCACGCTGATCGAACTCCTTGTTGTGATTGCAATTATTGCGCTGCTCATTGGTATTCTTCTTCCCGCGCTGGGCAGCGCCCGTGCCGAAGGTCGGGCCCTGGTGTGCGCGGCAAATCTGAAGAGCGTCGGCCAGGCGGTCAACGCCTATGTCGCCAGCGAGGGCGTCTTCCCGCCTTCTTACGTCTACGCCCGCTACGCCTACAACGAAGAGGGCGGCTCCAACGGCGCGTGGCTGATGAACGAGCAGTGCTCGTCGGACGAGCGCGGCAAGGGCTACATCCACTGGTCGTGGTCGCTCTTCTCGGGCGACGACACCGGGATCGCCGAGACCGCATTCACCTGCCCGGTTCTTCCAGGCAAAGGCGCTCCGGCCACCAACCCCAAGGACGACCCCGCGGCTCAGGAGTCGTACTTCCAGCGTCAATCCGAGAGCGCTCGCGACCGTCAGGCCAAGCGCATCGCCTATACGGGAAACGCCGCGATCTTCCCGCGAAACAAGTTTGAGAACTGCCCGAGCAACGCCGGGCCGGGTCGCAAGGACCGCCTCGTGAACTCCGCCTTGGTTGACGGGTCCACGTTCGGCGCGTCGGGCGTGATCCTGGCGACGGAGTTCAGCATCGTCAAGGGTGGCCAGCCCTGGAAGTCGGTCGCGGACATCAACGCGGAGACGCGCTCGGTGTCGCACCGCTCGGTCATGCCCTTCCAGACGGTTTCGGGCGACCCCAACTGCTACAACTCGTCGGCGCTGTTCTTTGACGAGCGCGAACCGGCGTACAAGACCGCCGAGGACCTGCTGACGGTCGAAGTGTCGAACTTCGCGTTGTCGGAGCGTCCGATCAACGCCGTCGGGCGTCACCACCCTGGCCAGCGGGACGAGTTCGGCGGGACCGCGAACTTCGTGTTCGTCGACGGGCACGTCGAGCGTTCCACCGTCAAGAACATGACGACCAAGAACAAGTGGGGCGATCGAATCTACGCCCTGACCGGCCGCGATATTCGCGTCCAACTTTTCGGCCAGAACCGTCCATAACCCGACTGATCAAGCGCCCCGCTCCGGAAACGGAGCGGGCTTGCTTTCGCCCCTGATTGATGTGCAGTTTGCGATCGTTGATCGCAGAGGATCGAGAGCGTTCGAACATCGGTGTCTTCGTCTGGTCTTTCGGCACGTGCGGGTTTTCCCGCTGCGTGACGCGGCAGGGTGTTGGTCCGGTTTGGCCTCGCGGCCCGGTTGGTTCCCCAGCCCTGCTGGCAGGTCCTGTTCGCAGGTCCTGTTGGCGGGTCCGGTTGGCAGGTCCTCTTCAGGGCGGCGCGTGTGAGAGGCCGCGGGGTGCGGGATCGGCGGCCGCGGGATCCGTTGTTCGAGCAATGTTGCTTTGGTATTGAGCTTGGTTGGTTTGAGTGTCGAGTCAAAGCAAGGTCCGCGTGGGCCTCGCTGTGGGGGCGGTGGGTTCGTGTCGATCGGTGCGCGTCTGGAGGAGGACGCGGCTGGAGAGATGGGGACCTTGCCGCGGTTGTGAAGAGTGGAAACGAGCGTTCAAGGGAGATCTCAGATGCAAAGTCGCAGCCTCATGCTCGCCTTGTTGGCCGGCACCGCTTCGGTCGCCAGCGCCCAGACCCTGTACACCGTCAACCTGAGCGGCGCCACGCTGCTCCAGAACTTCATCCGCAACGCCCAGTCGACCACGGACGTGATCGACGTGGACGGCAACGGGGTGTGTCGCTTCGACCCCGTGTTCTGCGCGACCCGCGGCACGCAGCAGCTGGTTTCCGCCGCCGGCGACAACCCCGGCTCCCTGACCCCCGGCACGAACTCCTACTGGGTTGTCCAGTACCGCTCGGTGGGTTCGGTCAACGGCGTGCGCAGCCTCGCCCGCTACGGCCGCCCCACGCTCGTCTACACCGTCACCGGCTCGGCTCCGTCCGGCGCGTTCCGCGCTGACGCTCGCGGCATCGTCGCGGGCCCCCGTCCCGAGCTCTTCGGCGACCTGGCGGTCACCCGCGTCGAGACGCAGAGCTGGCAGCACCGCACGTTCGTGAACAACGGCGCGACCAACCCCTACCCCCTCCCCACGATCCTCAGCTCCACCGACGTCAGCACGCCGGCTCGCGGCGGGTTCAACGTCAACGGCCTGCCCAACATGTCCACGGTCGTGATCGACCCCAACGCGGTCGGCGACCCGAACCAGGGCTACACCGCCGTCGCGTTCCCCACTGGCGGCGCCAGCAACGGCGGCGTCTACCAGGTTGACATCGCCCCCGTCGACGTTCCCACGTCCTGGACGATCCGCTCGCTGGGCACGACCCCCGCGGCCCAGGCCAAGCCCAACAGCACGACCCAGGGCTACGGGCGCAACGACCGCGTCGCGACCGACAAGGCCGGCAACGTCCTGAACTCTAACGACGAGCTGAACCGCTTCGACCTGGTCGAGCTGTTCGCCGAAGGCCGCAACCTGAACCTCTCCTCGCCCGACGAGAACACGATCTATGACACCACGTTCACGTTCGCGCCGGTGGCGCTGTTCGTGAACCGCGGCGTGAACGAGAGCGACTTCACCATGGGCGAGCTGCGTCACCTGATGGGCGCCGGCCGCCTGCCCAACGGCGAGAACCTCACCGCCGTCACCCGCTCGGTGGGCTCGGGCACGCACAACGCGTTCATGAACTCGGTCGGCCTTGACCCCTCGTTCGGCGTGGGCGAGGCGATCGGGCCGGAGTCGACTCCCGCCGATCAGCACGTCCTCGGCGCGACCTATGTCCCGGGCAACAAGCAGGGCTCGGGCCTCCTTGAGACGACCCTCCGCAACACCCGCCTCGGCCTGGCCTACTCCGGCGCCGAGCGTGGCGTGAACCCGGTCGGTCAGCGTCAGTACGACATCGCCCGCGTCCAGGCCGACGGCGGCACGGACTTCGTCCGTCCCGAGATCGATCGCCTGCTGAACAACGGCCTCCGCGGCCAGACCGATCCGGATGGCGGCACCTACGCGATCGACGGCTGGCGCATCGGTGGCCCGGCCATCTTCGCGACGCTCGGCGATCCCCGTTCGCGCTTCCACCTCGGTGGCGACGCGGGCAACAACAACCCCAACCTGGACAACGAAGCCGCCGCTCGCTACGTCAACAACATCACCCGCTCGATCGAGGCCCTCGCCGCGGCCCCGTCCTGCCCGCTTCCCCCCGCCGCGGCCCGCAGCCCCGCTGAAGTCCTCGTGAACTCGTTCCTCCTCGTCGCGGCGACCGACCGCGTCCAGGCGACCAACGACCCGCAGAGCTGGCTGATCAACCCCGCGCCGACCGCGACCCGCGCCGCGCTGGCGTCCCTCTACCAGACCTGCCCCGACGCCCTGAGCACCTACCGCAACCTCGCGATCTACGACTCCACCACCGCCAATCGCCCCGCGCTGTACGACGGCTACCAGAGCCCCCGCCGCCGCAGCTCGACCGACGTCGTGAACCCCTTCGCCGGCACCTACACCGACGGTCAGAACAGCAACTACATCACGCTCGACGGCGAGACGATCGCGTACAACGTCCGCATGGATCAGGCGCCGGTCACGGCGAACGCCTTCCAGCGCAACCGCGTCGCTGGTGACTTCAACGGGGACGGCGCCCGCAACGTCGGCGACCTGGCTGAGATGGTCGCCGCCTGGCGCGCCCGCAACGGCGGCCCGGCTTGGGATGGTGGCGATGTCGAGGGTGGCACGATCAGCGCCGCCGTCGGTCAGAAGGCCATCATCGAGATGCTCGGCGACCACGACGGCGACGGCAACTTCACGGCTGGCGACGTCCGCTACGCCGCCGACGGCCTGGCGATCAGCACCATGACCGGCAACCTCAACCGCGCCGCGGGCTTCCTCGCGGTCGACAACGCCTTCCCGGGCGGCAACTTCTTCGGCACGGCGCTGAGCACCGGCGCCGCCTACCCCGCCGGTGGCTCCGCCGCCGACGTGGCCGGCAACAACACCACCCGCGGGTTCGCCCCGGTTGGCGCCGACGGCAACATCGATCGCGCCGACATCACCTACATCTACTCGCAGTTCATCCAGTTCTCCGACCTGGCCGCGAACTGGTCCGACCTCGATGAGGCGGTCGAGTTCGACCTCTCGGCCGACGTGAACGGCGACCTGATCGTCAACTGCGACGACATCGCGCAGGTCTACACGATCCTCCAGACGACCCGCTCCGACATCAACCTCGACGGGCAGTGCGACTTCTTCGACTTCCTGGACTTCGCGACGGCGTTCGACGCAGCGGGCCAGGACCCCAGCAACCTCGAGGCCGCCTCGACTGCTGACTACAACTGCGACGGGCAGGTCGACTTCTTCGACTACCTCGACTTCGCCGCCGACTTCTCGAACTGCTAAACCCGCGGGGGCCTGAGGCCCCGCCGGCACGCAGCAAGTGACAACCTCTCGCCCGCCGAGCAACCCTCGGCGGGCGTTTTCGTTTGGGAGCGGCAAGGAGGGGAAGGGAAGAGACGAGCCCGCGAGCGAGGTGGTGACGAGACAAGCCCTCGCGGACGGTCGGGCTGCAGGCCGTTCGGGCTGCAGGCCCTGAACCCGCTCTAGTGTTGATCCGTGTCCGCCCGCCAGAGTCATTTGCCGCCCGAGCAACAGCCCGCATCCGCTCTGGGATCGGAAGCGCTGACGCCCGAGCAGGATTCGCCGCACTCGCTCGCGAACCGCGCCGGGCGTGCTTTGTGGGGCGTGGCGTACGCCTTGCTCTTTCGTCCCTCGCCCAGACCCTTGCATCGCTGGCGGAATCTGCTCCTGCGGGCGTTTGGGGCCCGGCTGCACCCCACGGCCCGGGTGTATCCGAGGGCCCGCGTCTGGAGCCCGGCGAACCTGGTGATGGATGCGCACAGTTGCCTCGCCGACGACGTCGATTGCTACAACGTCCGCACGATCACGATCGGGATGAACTCGACGGTGAGCCAGTACAGCTACCTCTGCGGCGCGACGCATGACTTTGAGAAGCCGGAACACCCCCTCGTGCCGCTGGCGATCACGATCGGCAAGAACGTGTGGGTGGCGGCGGACGTGTTCGTCGCACCAGGGGTGACAATCGCCGACGGCGTGGTGGTGGGCGCGCGATCGAGCGTGTTCAAGGATCTGCCGGCGTGGACGGTGTGCGTGGGCTCGCCCGCGAAACCGGTGAGGCCACGGGAGATCCGCTCGTAAGGCCTTCGCGTCGCAACCAGCCAAGGACGGACACACCGAGGAAGCTATAGTCAAGCGTGCAGCCGAGTCTTCGTCCGAAGGCGAAGAGCGGGGGACCCAACGCCGAATACAGCGGCAGGGGCGCAGGAACCGCGAGGTTCCAGGCCACTTTCAAGGCCCAGCCCGTCAGCTAACCCCGTAGGCGAGTGAAAGGGCACGACGTTCAGGCTTCCGGCGGGTCCACCGCCTAAGGCCTCCGTTCGTGCGGTTCGTCGCGGCACGCCTTCCGAGCGCAAGCAGGGAGGGTGGTTGCTTGCGGCCTATGGAAGACCGTATGGCGGTGCGAGAAGATCGCTCGTCGGGTTCGGACACGTTCGTTTCAAGCGCGTCGAACGAGGTTGAGGCTCGCGGCAAAAAGAAGCACGCTTGGACCAGACGCGCGAGACGCGCGGCGGTTCGTTTCGGGGCCCAGGTTGACCGAGGGTGGAGTCGCCTTCGAGCGCCCCAGCGCCTCGCGGTCGGCTATGCGATCTATGCGGCCGTCGGAACGCTTTCGCTGTGCCTCCCATGGACGCAGCGATCGTGGAACTCGCCGCTGGATCATCTCTTCAACGTGGTGAGCGCGCTCTCGACCACGGGGCTAACGACGATCAGCGTCGCGGACAGCTACACGCTTGCCGGGCAGTTGGTCATCCTCGCCCTGTTCCAGCTCGGGGGCGTCGGGTTCATGACGATCTCGTCGGTGATCATCATCGCGCGGAGCCGACCGCTGTCGGAAGCACGAATGGGTGTGCTGCGGACCGGGTTCGCGCTCCCGCACTACTTCAAGATCCGGCACTTCCTGGTGCAGCTGATCGTGTTCACCCTCGCGTGCGAGGCGCTCGGCGCCCTGATCTTGTGGTGGCGGTTCAGCATCGCGGGCGTTGAGGCGCCGCTCTGGTCGGCGGTCTTCCACTCGGTCTCGGCGTTCGCGACGGCGGGCTTCAGCCTCAACAACACCAGTCTGGAGGCGTTCGCGGATGACTGGATCGTCAATCTGACCGTCGGCGGGCTGTGCTATGCCGGTGCGATCGGGTTCATCGTGGCGCAGGACGTCTATTACTCGGTCAAGCTCCGCGAGCGCATGCTCACGCTGACGAGCCGGACCATTCTGACGATGACGGCCGCGGTCTTCCTCATAGGGGTCCCACTGCTGGCGGCGCTCGATCCGACGCTGCGAGCGCTCCCGCTGGGAAGTCGGATCCTTGCCGCGGCATTCCAGGTCATGTCCGCGTCATCCACCGCGGGATTCAACACGGTTCCGATCAGCGCGCTGGGCGCGTCGTCGCTCGTGGTCATCATGATTTTGATGCTCATCGGCGCCTCACCGAGCGGGACGGGCGGCGGGATCAAGACGACGAGCGTGTCGGCCATCCTCGGACACCTTCTCAGCATCCTGCGCGGACGCGACTCGGTCGTGTGGCTTGGCAACGTGATCCCGCCAGCACGGGTCGCATACGCGTCTGCCGCTGCGTCGCTCTACGTCGTCACCCTCGTGCTTGGAGTGTTCTGCCTGACGATTACGGAGCGGAAGGACTTCCTGCCCTTGATGTTCGAAGCAGCCAGCGCGATCGGGACCGTCGGTCTTTCAATGGGAGTGACGGGGGAGCTCACTCCCATCGGGAAGGTGATCGTGATCTGCCTGATGTTCGTCGGCCGCGTCGGGCCGCTGACGCTCGGACTGGCCCTGCTCGCGCCGGCGCCGAAGCGATCGGTGGGGCCGGGCGATGACCTTGCCGTGTAGGGCCGCGGGACGAGCCTTGGCGGGCGGTGCCCGACCGGGTCGTCGGTTCCTATGCTGCGTTGAGTGAGCCGCCCGAGTCGGGCGGCGACTTTGGGAGAATCCGTTCATGCCCGCCGCCATCGCGATGAAGTCCGGCAAGTTGCACGTTCCTGACGAACCCGTGATCCCGTTCATCGAGGGCGACGGGACAGGGCCCGACATCTGGCGGGCATCGGTTCGCGTCTTCGACGCGGCGGTCGCCAAGGCTTATTCCGGCAAGCGGAAGATCCACTGGCACGAGGTCTATGCCGGGGAGAAGTCGTTCAACCGATTCAAGGACTCGCTGGGCGAGACGAAGGCTTGGCTGCCGGACGCAACGCTCGACGACTTCCGCCAGTTTCTCGTGGGGATCAAGGGCCCGTTGACGACGCCGGTGGGTGGCGGCATCCGCTCGCTGAACGTGGCGCTGCGCCAGTTGCTCGATCTTTATGTCTGCCTGAGGCCCGTGCGCTGGTTCAAGGGCGTGCCGAGCCCGGTGAAGCGCCCGGGCGACTGCGACATGGTGATCTTCCGCGAGAACACCGAAGACATCTACGCGGGGATCGAGTATGCCGCGGGAACTCCTGAGGCGCAGAAGGTTCTGGATTTCCTCGCCAAGGAGTTCCCGAAGGACTTTGGCAAGGTGCGGTTCGGGACCAAGGCCGCGGGCGACGCGTGGCAGCAGACGCTGGAAGCGATCGGCGGTGCCAAGCGCGAGGTGCCGGTGCAGGCAGCGATCGGCATCAAGCCGGTTTCATACCTCGGCACCGAGCGGCTCGTCCACTCGGCGATCTCCTACGCCCTGAGAGAAAAGCGCCGCAGCCTGACCCTTGTCCACAAGGGCAACATCATGAAGTTCACGGAAGGTGGCTTCAAGGACTGGGGGTATCAGATTGCGACGCGCGACTTCCGCGACCAGGTCGTCACCGAGCGCGAGAGCTGGATCCTGGGCAACGTCGAGAGCAACGCGGGCCTTTCCAGCGAGGCGAACGCGAGGATGATCGACCCCGGCTTTGACATGATGACGCCCGATCAGAAAGGCAAGATCGTCAAGGAGGTCGAGGGCGTGCTCGCGAGCATCGGCGCCAGCCACGGCGGGGGCAAGTGGAAGTCGAAGCTGATGATCAAGGACTCGATCGCGGACATCACGCTGCAGCAGGTCCTCACGAGGCCCAAGGACTTCGACGTCATCGCGACGCTGAATCTCAACGGGGATTATCTCTCCGACGCCCTGGCGGCCCAGGTCGGGGGCATCGGCATCGCCCCCGGCGCCAACATCAACTATGTGACGGGGCACGCGATCTTCGAAGCGACGCACGGCACCGCGCCCAAGTATGCCAACCTCGACCAGGTGAACCCGGGCTCGGTGATCCTGAGTGGCGAGATGATGCTGCGATACATGGGCTGGGGCGAAGCCGCGGACCTGATCATCAAGGGCATGGACGGGGCGATCTCGGCCAAGACGGTGACGTACGACTTCGAGCGGCTGATGAAGGCCGAGGGCGACACGCAGGTGAAGAAGGTCAAGTGCTCGGAATTCGCCGACGCGGTGATCAAGCACATGTAGATCGGAGGCCTCGTGAGCGCCGGCTGTGTGCCGTGGTTCACGCATTGTGCATGCGGCAAGCGAGAGTGGGGAAGCTCGCGCCGACGGTCATGGCAGACGGTCGTGAGTGTTGAGTCGCGACACCCTTTGCCGCGCGTCCTCGCGAACTGCCGCATTCTCGGGCTTGCGCAGTTGCTCCGCCCCTCACGCGTCATCCAAGCCACCCGTTTTCGGGTTTGGGGGATTCAGACGGCGTTGTGAGGTCGCCGATGGTCCGCGGGCAAGGGTCGAGCGTATCGCGGGCTGGCCGCGGGGCGCGAGCGATCTGGTGGGACTCCCACGAGCGATTCCATGCTGAGTCGATCTTTCTTCCAACTGGCGTGTCGATCGACGGGGCCCCGAGTTCCGGCCCGGGCCGGTCGGCTTGCGCCGCGTCGGGCGTTCACACTCGTCGAGATCCTGATCGTCGTGGTGATTCTGGGCGTCATCGCCGCGATCGTTGTACCCAGCTTCGCGCAAGCGGTGGAACAAGCCGAGAACACGGCGTTCATCGCGGAACTCAAGACGATGGGCGCCGCCGCGGAGCGGTTCTACGCGCAAACGGGCACCTTCCTCGAAGACGCGTCGACGGGCGTGCTTCCCGCGGGGTTCGGGGCGTACATCGACGCGTCGCGCTATGTCCAGCCCACGCCGCTTGGGGGACGCTGGGATACCGAGCAGGATTCCTTTGGAATCACCTCGGCCATTGGCGTTCACTTCAACAGCGGGGCAAGGCCGGCAAGCGGCGTGATGGCGTCGATCGACGCGCAGTTCGACGATGGCGACCTGAACACTGGCCAGTTTCGACGGATCGGCGCCGACCGCTTCTACTACATCGTCGCCGACTGAGAACCATCGCGATGTGACGCCCCCGCGAGCGCCCGGAAGTGTGCCATCAGCCACCGCAAGCGTGCTGCAAGCCCTCGCGAGCGTGCCCCAGTCCGGGCCCCCGGGCGGTGCTCGTCAGGAGGAAAGCTGCACAACGAGGATCAGGACGGAGAGCACGCTGGCATTGTGCAGGCAGTGCATGACGATGGCGCCATAGAGCGATCCTCGCCACTCGCGCATCGCGCTGAAGATGAACCCCAGGGTGATGACGGGGCCGAGCATCAGGAACTCGTAACCATGCATCACGCCGAAGGCGAAGGCCGAGATGATTGCGGCGCCGATCCAGATCAATCGTGAGCGCAGGTGGCGGAAGAGGCACCCGCGGAAGATGATCTCCTCAACAACCGGGGCCCAGACGGTCGCCAGCAGGAACAGCAGCACGGTGCTGACGCCGTCGGACTTCGCGAGGGTGTCGAGGATGGGGTTGTTGGGCAGAGGCACATCGCCCTCGCCAAGCTCGCCCGCGGGCCCCGGGGCGCCGGTCGCGGACTCCCATAACCCCTTCAGGGCGAGCGAAACGAGCGCCGCAAGGGCAACAAACGGCAGGCCCGCGACATACACGCCCGCGCCGGCCACGACCTCTTTGAAGAAGTTGCCCGTGAAGCCCACGTCGTGACGCCAGCGCGAGAACGAGACGCCCCGGCACAGGGGCCAGAAGATCGCCAGCAGCGTTACCCACTGCGCAATGAGCGGCAGCCTTTGCTCCAGCACGCCGTTCGACGCTGGCTTGGCGCCTGTTTCTTCGCTCGCTTCGGGCTGCGCTTGGACGCTCAGGCCCGCACCCCCAGAGCCCGCGTCTGTAGGAACAGAGCCCCCGACAACACCGCCATCGGCCTGGCCGACCACGGAGCCGACAACGGAAGCAGCTCCCGCGGCGTCGGCGGTTCCACCCTGAGGTGAGCCGCCCGCAGGCGACGCGCCCGTGATGATCAGCCCGAGCACAACTTGCAGCAGGAGGAACGACGCGACGAAGACCGCGACCGTTTCGAGATAGACCGAGCCGCCCGGTGCGGGCGGGACGAAGCGCAACCTGATCTTGCCTTGCGCCCGCGCGATGACGAACAACGTCGCTGCGACGATGCCGGCAATCAGCAGCGTTCCGCCGCCCATCACCGCCAGCACCATCACCATCGCCAGAGCACCCCCGCCCTCGAGCAGTTTCCGCCGCTCGGGCGTCGGTGCGGCGCCGGGCGGCGACACGTCGGGCCCGGAAGCCAGCGCCAGCTCCGCGAACCAGCCATGGCGATCGATCAGCCGCTGGCGGTCCGCGGCATCAAGGGCCGACCCGCCTTCGGTGTAGACCGTCCGCAGCGCGCGAATATCACGAAGGACGTTTGCCCGCTTGGTTGCGGGCGAGGGCCCCGCGCTTGCGACACCCGGGTCCTGGGTTTCGCGGGCCAATCCTGGATCGTTCCTCTGGCCTGAATCGTCCCTCAGGCCTGAACCGTCCACCATGGCCGCGTCGGCGCCGGGCTCCTTCGTCGCGTCTTGAGCGCTCTCAGCGGTCGGGGCGGTGTCCGACGAGGGGCTCTCGCCCAAGGCGGGAGCGGCTGGTTTAAGGTTGAACTCCAACTGGTTGAGCGATTCGATCGCGGCTTCGGTGCCGCTGAGTTCACCCAGCGCCACCGACGCCCGCACGCGCTGCTCCAGCGGGAGGGGCGTCTCTCGGACGTTGGTCGCGAACAACGGACGCGTTGTCGGGCTGGAGAACTCGCTGGAACCCACCTTCACCAGGACCCGCATCATGAACGAGTACGGGTCGTTGAGTTCCGGGGTCGCGCTGGGCGGGGGCGGCGTAGAGACGGAGACTTGCTGCATCGCCGCGACCAGCGAGATGAGCACCACCACCAGCACCAGCGCAATCCGACGAGCAAAGGGCGAGCCCGGGTCGGGCACGCGCTCCACGCGCGGCGGGGACGAGATCGGCGGACGACCGCCCGGTGCTTGACCCGGATCGACGCCCCGCGCGAGCGACGGACGCGCGACCGAGGCCGACCGGGGCTCGCCCCCACCGCCCAAAGGCGGCAACTGCGGAGCCGCCGGCGTCACGCCGATGACGGGCAGCGGTTCGCCCGCCGGTATCTCACCGGGCGGAGGAAATGCGGGCCTGGCGTTGCCTCGGGCGTCTTGGAAGTCCGGGTTGGGTTCGGAAGGGCTTGGTGTCATGGTTCCGAGCAGCTTGGATGGCCGAGCAGCGTGGGCGGCGTGGGGCGCAAGAGCCTGCGGAGATCGCTGGGCAGGCTGCGGTTGACACCCACGCCATCGAACGACTCAAGCCCGGGAGCCGGGGCCACAAGGCCCGATCGAACACGACGCCCGCCCGTCATCATTCGCCGCCTTGTCGGGCGACGTTGCCAACGTGTCTCTTTCGGCCCGCGACGCGCGCCGGCTTGGGAGTATGCTGTGGGCACAAGGCCATGCCCGACGCAACCTTTTCATCCTGCTTGCCGCCCACCCCGGATCTCGCCTGCATGGGTGCCCCGCCTGGCACGCCAACACCAATCTGTCAACCCCAAAGCAGGGAGTCGCGTCGCCTTCTGGCCCCGGGTCGAGCGCGGGCCACCAGAAGCTTCCGCGCTCTAGCCTTGCTGGGCTTGGTCATCGCGGCGCTGTCCGGGTGCGGCGTCTCGCGCGAAACGCCCACCTTCGACGTTCCGGCAGGCGCCTACCCGCAGGCCTTTGAAGCCGCCAAGGCCGTCCTCCGCGAGCATCGCTTCACCCTTGATCGAGTGGACGCTCGCGCCGGAGTCATCCTGACAGAGCAACGGCACAGCGCGGGCCTGGCAACGCCCTGGGACGCGGACCAGGCGACCGCCGAAGATGAGCTTCAAGACCTGCTTAATCGCCGCCAGCGGACGGTGCGGGTGGTCTTCGCGCCGCCAGTTGCGAGCACCACAACCGGATCGAGCAACCCCACGGCCAGTTCTGGCCTCGACAACCCGCGGCCAACCTCGCTCCCCCCGGAACTGGACCCGCTGCGCGATCTTCGCGCCACACCGGGGCCCCTGGTCGCGCGGGTGCAGGTCGTTGTCGAGCGGCTCAACCGCCCCAACCTCCAGCTCTCGCCTCGAACCGTGCGACTGCGCAACTACACCTATGACCCTGATCTGATCGCCGGCGGGCAGACGCGCGTGGACGACGACGTGGCGCTCAGCAAGCGCCTGGCGGGCGAGATGCTCGCGGAGCTGGACAAGCGCCTGAACGCGTCGGACAAGCCGAGCGAGGCGAACGAACGGAATGATCCGAACGGGTCGAGCGCGCCGGCCCCGGCCTCATCGACCGTCACGACGCCCTGACGACCCGCGCCCGGACGACTGGCGCCCGCAGACACCTAGATTGCCAGCACATCGCGAAGATTAACGACCGTGCCACTCGGCATGCCAAAGGTCGAGAAGCCCCCGCCGTTGCCACCGTCCCAGTGCTCCATCATCGCGACGATCGGACGGCTCGCACGCACGCGAACCCCGAACCAGAGATCCTCCCGCGTCATCAGGCGGGGCAACTCCTCGTGCAGCTTGAAGTCGTCGACTTCCAGCCCGTCGGTGCTCTCCGTGAATGTCAGCACGCGCCCGTCGCTCAGCAGCAGGTCGATGCTGACGCGCAGCTCACCCCGCCCAGGATTGAAGATGTAGAGCTCTTCCAGCACGCCCCGTCCGGCCCGGGCCCGGCTCATGTATCCCTCGCCAAAGCTCCACTGCGTCGCAGCGATGGTGCCCGCCTCAACCCCCGTCGCGTCCTGGCCCTGGAAGACCGCGCCCGTCACCGTTACCGGGACGTCGGATGTATAGACCGCCGCGACCTGATCGTCTCCCAGGAACAGCGCCGCCTCGCGCATCGAGATCGTCGTGCGCGAGCTCGGGTCGACGCGCACCAGCCGCTCGACCCGTCCGTCGTCGCTCTCGCTCAGAAAGACCAGCCTGACGTTGGCGACGGTCGCGCCGGCGTTGAGGATCGAGATGCTGGCTTGACCGGCCGACCTTGGGAATCGCCTTGCGTGGTCGCTCGAGGAGTCGTCACCGTTGCGGTCGTAGAACGAATCGTCGAAGGAGACCGCGGGCAGCACGCCCGCCGTCGCGCCGCCCTCGGGCGTCCCGACGGCCCCATACCCACGCCCCGTCTGCAGCTCGTATCGAGACTGGGCGGCAACCACCGGGCCGCTCGAGACCAGGCGAATCGAGTGAAGCCCGCGTGAGAGCCCGGGGACGTCCTCCATGCTCCACCCGCCCCGGCGTTGGCCCTCGATCCGCTGGCGGACAGTCGTCATCGAGCGGTCCTCGCCATAGGCGGTCAGCTCGACCTCAACCGCGTCATCGCCCGGGTTGTACACCAGCACGAAATCGCGCGACAGGTCCGAATCGCGCCGCCCCTCGCCAAAGCTCCACGCGCGGCTCGTGGTCGACGTAAACGCCTCGCCGATCGCGGTGCCGAAGTCGTAATGGCTGAACTGGGCCGCGAGCGGGAGCGACGAGCGGAGCACGAGGGCGTAGGGCGTGTCGCCGCGGACAACCCGGTCTTCCGGGCGCTGCGCGTCGGAGATCGTGACCCCGCCCCGTGCGCTCGGGGCGATCACGCCGCTGGCGATCAACTGGTCGCGCTGACCCCACTCGTACCGCGCATGAAGCTCGTATGCAACCTCGACTTCGTGCGGGTTGCTGATCGGCACGAACTCGTTGATCGAGCCCGAGCTGTATCCCTCCGGGTAGTACGCCACGTGGGGCAGGGTCGCGTCGAACGCCATTCGTGCTTCCAGGGCCTCGCACAGGCAAGCTTGGTTGCGACCGTCACGACGGAGCGAACTCGGAGCCATGAGAAACCTCCATGCACCCGGACGGGCAACCGCCACGCGCCCGAGGCGCCCCACAGGAGGCGCACGCCTCCCGCCAAATACACCACCGTCACAAAATCTGCCGCATTGCCGGCTTTGACAGCTCGAGCCACCTCCCGCGGCTCAGGGCCTCAGCAGCCTGACCACGGCGGCAAGCACCAGCACCAGCCCGGGCAGGCCAGCGATCACCAGCACCCGCAGCAGCAGCACCTGGCGAGGCGTCAGGCTCTGGATGATCGGGATCGCCTGCGCCTCGGGGCTTTGGGCGATCAGTTCGTCCTGACCCGCAAGCCACAGCACGCACGCCTCGAACAGCTCGGCGTTGCCCGCGTAGGGACGAACCACCCGCCCGTCGACGACCCGCTCCGCGCCGGTGACAAAGTCGGTGAACCACGCGTTGGATCCCGCCGCGATGACCCTCTGGGCAGGAAGGTCGCCCTCGCGCAGCTCCGCCGCGGCAACGATCGTCCAAGGCCCGTCGCGGGCGTCGCGCTGCGCGGGCGGTGTTGATGCCAGGCCCTCGTCGAATCCCGGCGCATCTTCCATGAACGCGCGATGCTCCACCGGAGCTTGCCAGAGGCGAAGCCACTGCGTCTCCGCCCACGTTTGCCCGCCCGCGTCGATCGCGAACAGATCGTGCACCGCGACCGCTCGCCCCGGGCGCTGCGCAACCGGCGTCGCATACAGCGGCACCGGCCAGCGGAAGAACGTCGGCAAGCCCCTCACGCTCCCCAGGATCGCGTGGCTCTCGCCCCCGCTGTTCCCGCCCCCTGCTTGGCGTTGCCCGTCCCCTTGCCGCGCCGCATCGGCTGCTTTGTCGCCAACCTCGCGGGCTGGCGCGAGCCGCCCGGTGGTCGCCCCGTCGCCCGTGGTGCGCACCGCCCCGTCGCCAACACGCGCCTCGACCACGCGCTCCACCGCCTGCACGACAAAGTCGGTCTCGACAACGCCCCGCTCTCCCGCGCCGGGCGAGGCAACGCGCTGCATTACCGCCCGTCCCGTCGCGGGCGCCAGCCCAAATCGGGCCAGCACCGAGGCGATCGGATCCGGGTCGCCATAGGTCGGAAAGATCGATGGCGAGAGGCACACGAGCAAAGGCTTGCCCTGCGTCGCAAGCGCTTCGAGTGCCCTCCCAAGCGCCTGGGCGCGCTCGGCGCCGGTCAGCGACTTCCCGCCGCCCGGCGCGCCCGCTCCGCCCGAGGCGGTGCTGTCGGGCGCGAGGCTGACATATACCACGGGTCGCTCGCCCGAGGTGGTGCGTGTCGGGAGCGTCGGCGGATCGGGCGATGCCAGCACCGCCCACTCGCGAACGTCGATCCCGCGCCGCGACAGACGCTCGATCACCACGCTGAACACTGGCGTCCGCTCCACGAACGCCTGCTGCTCCGCGTGCATGATCACCACGATTGGCCGGAGCGGCTCCGCGAGCGTCGCCAGCGCCGTTGCGAGCAACTCCTCGGCTCGGCGGCGAACATCCGCCCGCGCAAAGCCCGCCGCGCCGGATCGCGACGCTTCCAGCGCCGCCCGCGAGGGGAACAGCGAATCGAAGGGGATTGCCGTGACCCCGATCTCGGGCGGGCCCACGACGAGCACCGCCGCGTCGGCCTTGAGCGCATCGCTCACGCGCAGGACCGCGGGTCGCGCCAAGGCGGTGAGGGGCTGGGCCGCCCGGGCCATCTGCTCGCGGATGGCATCCAGCCTGGCCGCAACGCTTCGCAAGCGCGCCGCCATCGCCGGATCGATCGCGCCGGCATCCGGGCCAGCGTTCTGCCCGCTCTGCTCCACGAGGGCCCGAAGCGCGCTGGCGATGTTCCCCAGCCTCGATCCCGCTGTGGCTTCCGCGCGCGAGAGGATGCCACCCCCCCGATCGACGGGCGGGACATCGACGATCGCTTGGCGCTCCTTGGAGTCGTTGAGGAGCGTGGTCGCTTGGTTGACCGCCTCGCCCAGCTCGGAAGCCGTGACGCGGGCCGCCGCGGCTGCCTGGTCGAGCAGGTCGCGCTGCTGGTCGGCTCGCGCGCCCGACGCGGCCATCGCCTGCCTGATGGCAATGAGCTCTGCCGACGCCTCGTTCACCAGGCTCTCGCTGGCGCTGGCGAGCGCGTCGAGTGCCGCCTGCAGCGCGGATTGCCACTGAGCCAGCAGCACCTCATCACGCTGACGTAGGACGCGCAGCAGCTCGGCAAAGGCTTCGGGCCCGCCGGTATCCCCCGCCGCCGGGCTGGTGTCGATCCACGACGTGCCGACGCGGGGCGAGGTGCGATCGAACAAGTCGAGCACGTCCGCGACATCGCCCCGGGCGCCCGCCTCGTCCTTCGAGCTTCCCGGGCCGATCGCCCCTGCAACAACGATCTCAAAGTCGTGGCGCAGACGCGCCAGGGTTTGTTCGGTCCGCGGCGAAAGACGGTGCTCGCCCGTCGCGGTGAGATCCCAGCGGATGGCATGACGTTCCGCGATCGCCACCGCCAGCACGCACGCGATCAGCGTGCCGCACAGCGTGATGCCCGAGAGCAGCCAGAAGCTCGCCCGGCGAGATCGCCCGCGCCCGCTCATCGCCACCTCCGGCTCTGGACGCTCGCGTGCGTTGCGACCAGGAAGACCACCGCGCCCGCAAGGAAGAACACCACGTGGCCCGTGTCAACCACGCCCCGGGCAAACTCCCCCGCTCGCGAACCCGCGGCGAGCTTGGCCAGCGCCGCCCGCACGCCTTCGGGCAGCGTGCCGGGGGGAATCACCGGGAGCAGCAAGACCAACAGCAGCGTGAAAAGCGTTCCAAGGAAGGCCAGCGTCTGGCTACTGGTCAGCGACGAAAAGAACAGGCCGATCGCAAGGTAGAACGTCCCGACGAGCACCAGGCTGAGATAGCCCGCCAGCACCGGGCCAAAGTCCATCGCCGGCTGCGCGAGCCCCGCCAGAATCAGCACGTGCGCCAGCGTCGGAACGAGCATCAACACCAGCGTCGCAACACACGCGAGGAACTTTCCCATCACGATCGCGGCATCCGACGCGGGCGACGCCATCAGCGATTCGAGCGTCCCTGCCCGCAGCTCCTCGCTCAAGGCCCGCATTGAGATCGCCGGAGCGACCGGTAGGAGCAGCCAGCCGGCGACCATGAAGAAGGTCCGCATTGACGCGGGCTGCCCGGGCGTAAGCACGAGCACGCCGAAGACAATCCCACTCACAAGCAGGAAGAAGGCGAGCGTGAGCCAGCCCACGGGCAGGCGGAACGACGCGCCAAGCTCGCGCGCCGCGATGGTGAGCATCGCTCTCATGCCGCGCCCCCTGAAGCTGCCTCGCCCCGGGCAACCGACTCAGACGGGGCGTCGCCGCCGCTGGTCAGTCGTTCAAAGGCTCTTTCCAGGCTGGGACGCTCCTCGCTGAGCTCTCGCGCGAGCCAGCCGGCGCGGGCCAAGACCCGGGCAATGGTCTCGCGCGGGTCGGTTGCGGAAACCGACGGAACTCCAAGGCGCCAGCGCGTCCAGTTCTGGGCAAGGTCGTGTCGTTCGAGCGCTCGTGCACCCGCGTCGCGGCTGAGGGCTTGTTCCAGCGCCCCGGCATCGAGGCTCTCTGACGCTGCGGAGCTGGGGTGTGCTTCCTGCCGGGCCTCCACGTTGAAGACCCGCTCCCCTGTGCCCGCGAGCATCGCCAGGGGCATGTCGGCCCGAATCCGTCCTGCCGCGAGCACCACGACCCGGTCGCACACCCGCTCGACCTCGCTGAGCACGTGCGAACTCAGCAGCAGGGTCGTCGTCCGAGCGACCTCGCGGATGAGCGCGCGGGTCTGGCGAACCTGGGCCGGGTCCAGCGCGTTCGTCGGTTCGTCAAGGATCAGGACTTTGGGCTGGTGGAGCAGCGCCGCGGCAAGGGCGACGCGCTGGCGATAGCCCTTGCTCAAGGTCGCAATCCGAGACCGGGCCACGTCGGAGATCATGCACCGATCAAGCTCGCGCCGCAGAGCGCCCGCCAGATCGGAACGTGCCATGCCAAAGAGCTTGCCGCGGTGACGGAGGTAGGAATCCACCCGCATTTCACCATACAGCGGGGCAGACTCCGGCATATACCCTATAAGCCCGCGAACCTGGCGCGACTGGGCCATCGAATCCAATCCGTGAACCGAGACGGCTCCAGCGTCTGGTGGAACAGTTCCGGTGATCATGCGGATGATGGTCGTCTTTCCGGCCCCGTTGGGGCCAAGCAAGCCAACGACCTCGCCCTGGCCCACCTCGAACGACGCGCGATCGACGGCAAGGTGTCGTCCGAAACGCTTGGTCACGTCTTGGACTCGGAGCATGGGACGGAGCGTACGCCGGGTGAGCGTCCGGTTGACTCTGGCGTACACTTTGCTGAACGTTTGCCGCGATTCTCAAGACCCGTTGGGGGTGGACCGAACCGGGGTAGCCGGAGTCTGGCGGCGTCAGAAGGCAGGCTATTCGTCGTCGGCGGGCCGATGTGTCGCGGGTTAGAACACAGGTGAAACACGTGGGAGAAGTCCGCGGCCAAGTTGTTCGCACGCCCGCCCCGTCGCTTCGGCGCGAGGGTGTGGCGATTTCTCCCGACGTTCAACCCGCCCCGGTTTCGGATTCCGGGGTCAACAAATCGGGCTCCGAAGAAACCAAAGCGAGCCTCCATCCCCCGGTCCAAGACGCCCAGCCCGCCGCGCAACACGACGCAGCACTGGGCGTTTTCTTTTCCGCCCTGGGCGAGGGCGTCGCGGTCTGCGACGCGACCGGTGAGGTTGTCTGGTGCAACGCCTCCTACGCGAAGCTCCCGGGCGAGGTGTCCAAGCGCGTCGTCTGCGAGGCCAAGGACCTCGTCAAGGCCTCATTGCCCCGACCGGGCACGCGCCCAGTGTCGCCGGTGCGCCGGGTCGAGATCGATGGCCCGGACAACGCCAGTTGGTTCGAAGCCACGCTGCAGAGCCTCGATGGCTCCGGCACGGCGTCGCCCCCGCCCCAAGGCGGCGCCCTCCACCCTGACGGAGCATCGGGCGCCGGCCCTGCGACGAGCCCTGGTCCGGGCAACAGCAATCGCCAGGCGGTTCCGCGCATCGGCGTGCTGGTCCGCGACATCAGCGCGCAGCGGCGTTTTCGTCAGAAGGTCAACTCGATCGACCGGGCGGGAACCGAGCTGGTCCAGCTTGATGCGGACGAAATCCTGCGCATGCACCCTGCCGAGCGACTGGCTCTGGCGGAGCAGAAGATCGTCAAGCACATGCGGGAGCTGCTGCAGTTCGACCACTTTGCGATTCGCCTGCTGAATCGCAAGACCGGACGCCTGGATCTCCTGCTCCATCATGGGATGCCGCCCGAGTTTGGCGACATCGAGATCCGCCCTGCGCTGACGGGCAACGGAACCAGCGGCTATGTTGCCGCGACGGGGCAGAGCTACATCTGCACCGACGCCTCGCGCGACCCGCTCTTCCTTCCGGGGCTGACCGGCGCCAAGTCGTCGCTCACCGTCGCCCTTCGACTCAACGAGCGCGTGCTGGGAATCCTCGACATCGAATCGCAGCAACCCGCGGCGTTCGACGAGGAAGACCGCCAGTTCGCGGAGACGTTCGCGCGATATGTCACGCTCGGGCTCCACCAGTTGGATTTGCTGGTCGTGGAGCGCTGCGCGACGAACGAGAACGCCAGCCGCCGCGCCGCCGCGGACCTTTCGCAGCCCTTGGCGGACATCGTCGAGCAGGTGGATCGGATGCGCGAAGGGGGCGGGATCTCTCCCGCGGCGATCGGTCGGCTCGATCAGATCCGCTGCGACGTCGAGGCTATTCGCGCCTCGGTCCGGGAGATCGCCTCAGGGCCTCAGACGATCTTGAACGTGGATCGGGTGATGAACGAGCGTCCGTTCGACCCGGAAATGACGGGCAAGCGGATCCTGGTCGCCGACGATGAAGAACGCATCCGGAAAGTGATTGGCGACATCCTGCGTCACCGCGGGTGCGATGTGACGGTCGTTGAGAGCGGGACGGCAGCGATCGCGATGCTGGAGCGTGTGAGCCGAGGCGAAATCCCGGGATTCAACCTGGTGCTCAGCGACATCAAGATGCCCGACCGCACGGGCTACGACGTCTTCAGCGCCGCAAAGCGGATCTCGTCGGGAATCAAGGTGATCCTGATGACGGGATTCGGCTATGACCCGCACCACTCGATCGTGCGGGCGTCGCAGGAAGGTTGCAAGCAAGTCTTGTTTAAACCCTTCGACGCGACGACCTTGCTTGACGAGGTCCGAAAATCACTCACCTGAAACTGGGCCTGACCGTTGGCCTGCGGGTTGGCTTGCTTCTGGGCCTGCTTGTTGGGCCTGCTTGTTGGGCCGGTGGGCGGCCGCCCACGCGAACTCGGGTTCATTGGCGTGCTTTCTGCAACCCAGGCTTTCGCCCGCCGGTACACTCTGGCGAGTCGTCAGGCGTGGAGGTGCGGCCATGTCCGGACTGAGCGGTCTCCCAGGGTTTCAAGAGCAGGAACTGATCCGGCAGGCGTGCAGCGGCTGCCGAACTTCGGCGCAGACGCTGGTGCAGACGCACCAGCGCTCGCTGTATAGCTACCTGCTCCGGATGACGGGAAGGCACGACATCGCGGAGGACGTGGTGCAGGAGGCGTTTGTGCGAGCCTTTCGCAACCTTCATCGGTTCGACTTCAAGTACCGATTCTCGACCTGGCTCTTCACGATTGCCAGGAACGTGTATCTGAACATGGCGGCGAAGCACACGCCGACGAACGTGCCCGACGTGCCGGAGATGCCGGTTGCGGGCTGGGGCGACGAGACAGCCCTCGAACGCCGGGAGCGTCGAGACGTGGTGAATGAAGCATTGCAGCGGGCGATGCTGGGGCTATCGACGATCCAGCGCGAAATCGTGATCCGCTTCCACCAGGAGAGCTGGCCCATCTGGCTGATCGCCGAGGAGCTTGGCTTGCCCGAAGGGACAGTCAAGAGCCACCTGCATCGGGCCCGCGAACAGCTCGCGGCAAGCCTGCTGGAGAACGAGTCGGTGGCGGCGAAGCTCAAGAGCGTGGAGGCGATGCCCAACAGCACAGCAAAGTCTGCGACGCCAAGGCCGACCAAGCCCGTGACAGCGGGAGCCGGGACACCACTGGCCTCAACGATCCGTGAAGTTGCGACGATCCGTGTTCGCGAGGTTCGCGGAGCCCAGAGCCCAACGAGCGTCGGCGGCGGGGTGGGGCCGCTGCATGGGCTGAGGGAGGTGCTGTCATGACCCGGATCGGGACAGCGTCGCAGCCACCCGCGGACGATCACATCGACCAGAGCTTTCGTGAACAGGCGCTCGCCGACCTGCACGCTCTGTACGACGAGGACCTCGACGCGTGCGACCGTTCTCGCCTGCTGCGTGCGCTGCGGAGCGACCCGGAGCTCGCGGCCCAGGCGGACGCGATGCGCCGCGTGGTCGATGAGCTCAAGAACTTGCCCGAGGCGCCGGATCTCACCAAGTCGGTGATGGCACGCATCGAACTGGAGACGCCATTTTTGCCGGCGCGGGGCAGGCGGCGGCTCAAGCGGCTGCGCCTTGCCGCGGCGTCGAGCGTGCTCTGCTTTGCCATTGCTGGTGTTATCGCGGCGCGGTGCTTTCCGGGGCTGATCGACCGCCCGGGCGCCATCACACACGTATTCCAGGCAGGGGCGACGGGCGTGCAATCCGGCGCTCGGGACGTCTCGAGCCTCCTCAGCGATCTCCGGGGTGTTCCGCGACCGGGGCCGAGCGCGGAGACGGGCCGGTATCGAGACCCTCGCACGGCGCTCTCGTTTGGCCCGGGCCTTTCGCGATACGACGCGCCTCCGGTCGCAAGCCTGCTGGGCGAGCATCATCTGCCGAGCCAGGTGGCCTCGAGCTATGTGCCGCTGGCAATGGTGGAGGCTGTGCCCACCCCGTGCCCGCTTGGCGGCGTGTGCGACGTTTCTCTATCGCCCGATGGCAAGGCGCACGCGTGCCAGTCGTCGTGCATCGCGTCGGCGTTGAGCGGGAAAGCGTGCGAGCACATGCAAAGGGCCGCGGCGGCGCGACAGGCAATCCAGCAGGCCCAGCAGCAGGACAAGGCTGCTCGCCCCGTGCTCGCCGACGAAGCGCCGTCCAGACCGAAGTGACCGCGTGCGTGAGGGACCAGCGTTATGCCATCGCCCATGCCATCCCAAGCGCGGCGGCTCGCGCGGGCGTGGTGGTGGCTGAGATCGCGTGGGTTCGCACGTGATGTTGTGCGTGGCTTTGCGCACGATGTCGCGCGTGGTTCCTCGTCGGCTCTCGCGTGCCGGGCAGATCGGCGAGCGTTTGCGCTCGCGACGGTGCTAACGACGCTTCTGACGTGCCTGGGACTGGGTGCCCTTTCGGGGCGGGATTCGGGGGCGGGCGTGGTTGCGTGCGCGCACGCCGCCGCGCCGAATGCGCCCGTGCCCCAGGCGTCGGCGCTCGGGCTGGTTTCCAAGTTGCCGGGCAGGATCGAACTGGCGCTTGTTCTGGAGCGGGGCGTCAAGCAACGCATCGGCCCAGCGGGTGAGGCGCTCACGCAGGCGGTTTCTGCCAGCTCGGCATTTGCGCCGCTGCGACAAGCCTGGACGGAGTTTGCCTCTCAACTGGGGATGACGCCCGTCGAGGCGTTTGACGAGCTCCTGGGTCGGCGGGTGATCATGGTTGCGACCGATCTCGACGATCGATTTGAGTGGGCGCTCCTGACGGATGTGTCGGGCGCCGCCGAGGCAAGGCTGAGATCGAAGCTTCGCCCCGCCCCGCGCACGATCAGCGGCGGGCTGCCGATACTCACGGTTGAAGGCGGGCGCTATCAGTTGACAACCACCGAGCCCCGTCTGGTGCGAACAGAAACCGCGACCGAGTCGCTGGCGACGCTGTTGATCGCGCCCACGGATCAGGGCGACGAACTCTTCGACGAGCTCCTGGGCTTGCTCTCGTCAGGGTTGATGTCGGAGAACGCCAGCGCGCTCTCGCCCCAAGAACCGACGCGTTCACCTTGGCCCTTGTCGACAACGCCCGCGTTTCGCCAGGTCGCGAGGCAGCTTGCTGTACAAGCCGGAACTGGACAGTCGGAAGGTGGACCGGGCGGGGCGGGCACCGATCCGAGCGGCGATGTGTTTTTGTTTGTCCGCGAGCCTGCTGACGCCGCGGGAAGCGACGAGGCGTTCTTCGCGATCTGGGCGTTTCCATCGCCCACCGGGTGGCGTGCGAACGTGTTGGCGAGCGATTCTTCGCTCGATGGCGGGCCGACCCAGTCGCCAGACGAGGACGAACTTCCCGCGTGGGCGGCAAGCGCCGCGGGGGGCATCTCGCACGGGGCGGTGCTCGCGATGGCGGGCACGGCGTGGAGCTTTTCCCCCGTCGCGGCTCTGCGTGTCGCGGCTGGCGATGCCTTCGTGGAGCAATGGCTCGGGCCCGGCGCTCTAGCGGACGTGCTCGGCGCGCGCGTGGCGGTGGCGCTGCGTCTGGTGAAAGCTCGCGATGAAGACAAGGACGATGGCTCGCTCACGCCCGACCACTCGACAGAGGGCGATGGCGCCATGCTGGGGTTGACGTTTGCTGCGCGGGCCAGCGAGCCCAGCGCGGCGAGCGCCGCCGCGGGATTTGAGCGGGCGCTGGAGAGGCGATTGGAGCTGCTCGAACAGCGGAGCGGCGCTCGGGTGGATCGCTTGACGGGCACGTCGGCGGCGCTGGTGAGGCCCGGGGCGCAGGGGGCTGGCGAGCTCCCGCCGCACCTCGTGCGCTGGGGCACGGTCCGCTGGAGCACGGTCCACTGGGGCATGTTGGGCGTGGATGGCATGATCAACGCTCGGGTCGATGCGGAGCGATCGAGTGATCAGGCGCAGAACAAGCCAGAAACGACCAGCGGAACCGCCGCGAGCGAACGCTTTGGTGTGAGCGGGCTGGTCGGCGAGGGCTTGGCGAGCAGACCCGACGTTCGCGGGCGGTCCACGCCCAAGGAGAACGAGTCGCGCGCGACGCTCTGGAACGTCGTCCGCTTCGACCCGCTCTCGCAGGGCGCGAGCGGGCCGATCGCGCCACCCGCGGCGGCCTTCGCCGGGCCAGAGGGCGGGCCAAAGAGCGGGCCAGAAGCCGGGCTCGAACCGACACCCGGAGAGCGGCCCGTGTTCTTTGCATTGCTGAGGCCGGCGATGCTGGAGTCGGCACTGGCGCGCGCGGGCTTGCCGCCCTCGCCGCTGGCGTCGCGGTGGATCCAGAAGGTGCTGGTGCGTGCGTGGAAGGTCGACGGCGCGGAGAACCTGGTTCGCGGCGAGATCGAGCTGGAACTGGTGGGAGAGATGGCGCGGCCTTAAGGCTGGTTCGGATGCCACCTCGACCCGCGTGCAAAGACGACGGCGCTCAGGACACTCAGTTGCACCCAGCGTCGAACGCGGTCGCGAAGTCGAGATAGTCGAAGAAGTCGACCTGTCCGTCGGCGTTGATGTCGGCGCTCGGGTCTTCGGCGCTAAAGGACGCGGCGAAGTCGAGGTAATCAAAGAAATCGCCCTGGCCATCGTTGTTGAAATCGGCCGCACAGGGGATTGTGCCGCGGAGGATGAATGGGAGCGTGTACGGGCGGCCATCGGCCTGCCCAGCGACGAACCCTTCGCGGCCCTCGAACCAGTCGCGGGTGTCGGAGGAGTTCAGCGCGTTGAAGAGGCGGGCGTTGTGCCCGCTAACGGCGGTGCGGGGCGAGACGAGGGGAATGAAAACGTTCTGGGACGGAGTCGAGGCACCTTCAAACGACCACTCCAGCCAGTAGGTGCCCTGGGCGAGGAAGCCAGAGCGCGGGAGCCCGTCGAGCGAGACGGTGTAGGCGAAGACGGGGCGAATGGTGCTGGTGCTCGTTGCGCTTTGGCGGTGGGCGACAAAGGTGCCGAGTCCAGCGTCGAGCAGCAGAGGCTCGCTGAGCAGCGGCGTGGGGAGCGGATCGGGTCGCGGCGCGGGCGAGCCCGCGGAGAAGGGCGGGGCGCTCCACAGGTTGATGCGGACGCGGCGGACGGTCGGCGTGGTCTGCGATGTCTGGAACGCGAACAGGGTCACGGCGTCGAGATTCCAGCCGCCGGCGGGGACGGTGAAGTCCTCGGCGACGGAGACGTTTACGGGGATGGTGGCGCCGATGCCCGTGGTGGTGAAGATGAAAGTCGAGCCGGGGACGGTGAAGCCGTCGGCGTTGCTGATGGGCTGGCCGGCGATCTGGCCCGTGCCACCGGTGGGGTTGGTGACAAACGGCCCGCTGTCGAAGAGGACGTCGGCGGAGGCGACGCAGGCGGCCAAGGCGAGGGCGGACGCCGCGGCGACGCACGAGAACGAAACGGAACTGTGCTGGCTCATAGCCAACTGAAGGCGGGGAGAGGCGGAAAGTCCAAGAGCGAAGGTCGCGCAACGCACGTCGCGAGCGGCGGGGGCGTCCCCGCGCGGCCGATGTTCTCCCTGGTCTTCTGAGTCGCCGCGTGGGCCGGATCAAACCCCGACGGAGTAGTGGCGCGTCTGGTTGAGTTTGCGGGCGAGTTCGGCGCGGAAGTCGGGGTGGGCGATGGAGATGAGGGCTTCGCCGCGCTGGCGGAGCGTGAGGCCATAGAGGTTGACGGCGCCATGCTCGGTGACAACCCAGTGCACGTGCCCGCGGGTGGTGACGACGCCGGCGCCCGGGGTGAGCTCGGCGGAGATTCGGGAGATTTTGCCTCCCGCAGCGGTCGAGGGGAGCGCGATGATGGGCTTGCCGCCGTGGGAGAGGGCTGCGCCGCGGATGAAATCCATCTGTCCGCCGATGCCGGAGTAGATCTTGTGCCCGATCGAGTCGGCGCAGACCTGTCCGGTGAGGTCGACCTCAAGGGCGGAGTTGATGGCGGTGACCTTGGGGTTCCGGCGGATGAGGGCGGTGTCGTTGGTGCGATCGCAGGCGTGGAACTCGACGAGCGGGTTGTCGTGGACAAAGTCGTAGAGCTTTCTTGAGCCGCTGATGAAGCTCGTGACGGTGCGGCCTGGGTGGACCTGCTTGAAGCGGTTGGTGACGACGCCGCCCTGGATGAGCGGGATGAGCCCGTCGGAGAACATCTCGCTGTGGACGCCCAGGTCGTGCTTGTTGCCGAGGCGGGCGAGCACGGCGTCGGGGATGGCGCCGATGCCCATCTGCAGGGTGGAGCCATCCTCGACGAGCTGGGCGATCCGCTCGCCGATGGCGGCCTCGATGGGCCCGCTCTCGCCGGGCGGGTGCGAGGGGAGCGCGCGATCGGTCTCGACCCACGCGGAAAGGCGCTTGCGGTTGACCACGGTGTTGCCCATGGTTCTGGGCATCTGGGTGTTGATCTCCGCGATGACGAGCGGCGCAACGTCGGCGGCGGCGCGGGCCGCGTCGCACGATGTGCCCAGCGTGTGCAGACCGTGGCGATCCTGCGGCGAGAGCTGGAGCAGGGCCGCGTCGATCCGCACCCGGCCCGTGTAAATGAGGTGGGGGACGTCGGAAAGGAAGACCGGGAGGAAGTCGGCCTTGCCGGCCTGAACGGCTGCGCGAACCATCGGGCCCGTGAAGAAGGAGCACGAGCGGATGCGTCCCTCGGCTTCCGGGGAGACGAACGATGCGGTAGCGTCGGTGTGCAGGTGGTAGAGCGTGACGTCGCTCAGATCTTTGCGTGCGGCGAGGGCGTCCAGCAGCGGCGCGGGGGTCGCGACACTGCCATGGACGAAGATGTTCATGCCGCTCTTGATGAGGGCGACGGCTTCGGCAGGCGTGGCGACGAGGCTCATGATGCAGGCTCCTGCGCTTGGTTCCGCGGAGCGCGAGGCCCAGGCGGAACGGTGTTCGAACCAGGCGGCCCAAGGAACTCGCCCCGGCGGCGAGCCCGAGCGCGCGACGCGTCGAGACGCGCACGCGACATGCGCTGCACGCGCTGCTGGAACGCTCGGCTTGTTGCTTCTCCAGCCCACGCGGCACGCGGAGAGACCGGGACTGTCCTTCTCCCGATCGCCCCTGCGCGACAATAGAAGCGCGGCGCGCCATCTTCAATCATGTTCTTACTTCAAATCTCACGCGCACGCACCTATGCTTGTCTCGTGGGCTCGCGACGACGGGCTCACGCTGGATCTTCCCCATGCTGACGCCGACTCTGCCCACGCGTCTGGACCTCAAGGGCCAGTTTCCGCCTGTGGATCGTGCGCGATGGCTGGCTCTCGTTGAGAGCGACCTGCAGGGCGCACCATTCGAACGCAAGCTCGTCACACACACGTACGAAGGTCTGTACGTTCGACCGCTCTACACCCGGCAGGACGATGGGCCCCGGCACGCGGGCGGGTTGAGCGGCGTGGCGCCCATGGTCCGCGGGGCGGAGGCGCTTGGCACCAGCGTCGGGGGATGGGATCTGAGGCAGGAGCGGGCGGAGGCGGACCCGGCCGCGGCCCACGCGGCGCTGCGCGATGATCTTGAGGGCGGGGTGACGTCGGTTCTGCTCCGGCTTGATGCGTGCGGGCGGGCGGGGCTTGATGCGCGCGACGATCATGGCTCGGGCCTGGCGGCGCGAGACGGCGTTGCCGCGTACACGCTCGACGACCTCGAGCACATCTTCCAGGGCGTGTATCTCGACATGATCGGCGTGGCGCTGGAAGCTGGTGCGGCGTTCGTCCCGGCGTCGGCGCTGCTGGCGGCGCTCTGGGAAAAGCGGGGCGTTCAGCCCGCCAGCGCGCGCGGGGCCTTCAACGCCGATCCGCTCGCGGTGCTCGCTCGTGATGGGCTTCTCCCGCAAGGGATCGACGCGGCACTGAAGGAACTAGGCGAGCTGGCGGCATGGACGCACGGGCAGTATGCCGGGGTTCGCGCCATCCGCGTGGGCACCGCGCCCTATCACCACGCTGGCGCGACGGCGACGCAGGATCTGGCGTTTTCGATGGCGACGGCGCTGGAGTATTTGCGGGCGTCGACGCGGGCCGGTTTGAGTGTGGACGAGGCCTCGGGCCAGATGGTCTTCTCGTATGCCGTGGGATGCCAGCAGTTTTTAGCAATCGCCAAGCTCCGGGCGGCGCGGGCGCTCTGGTCGCGGATTGTGCTGGCCAGTGGCGGCACGGAAGCTGGCGCGCGGATGATGATGCACGCGCGCCCGAGCAAGCGCGTCATGGCCTCGCGCGACCCTTGGGTAAACATCCTGCGCAACACAACGTGCGTCTTTGCTGCGGGCGTCGCCGGGGCCCAAACGATCACCAGCGCGCCCTTCGATGCTCCGCTGGGGGGCGAGCCCTCGGCGCTCGCGCGGCGACTGGCTCGCAACACGCACCATGTGCTGATGGAAGAGTGCCACGCACACGCGGTCTGTGATCTTGCCGGAGGATCGTGGTACATCGAGACGCTGACGCGGGAGCTGGCAGAGAAAGCTTGGGTCATTCTGCAATCCATCGAGTCTCGCGGCGGCATGCTGGCCTGCCTGCGCTCTGGGTGGGTGCACGAGCAGATCGACGCGGCGGCGCAGCCCCGCCTGAAGAATCTCTCGACCAGAAAAGACGTCGTCGTGGGCGTGAGCGATTTTCCCGGCGCCGATGAGAAGGAACTCCAGCCCCCGACGGTCGATCGCGAACGGATCGCCCAGGAAGCCCGGAGGCGTTTGGCGGGGCGCGATGCGGTGCCGCTGCAGGCCCGCCTCGGGAACGAGCCGACCGCGGCGTGGGCGATGCGGGCGGCGCTGGCGGGGGCCTCCATCGCGGAGCTGGCCCGGGGCATCTGGGAGCCCTTCAACCTGCGAACGCCGACGGCGCTCGAATCGGCGATTCACGTGCACCCATTCGCCGAGCCTTTCGAGCGGCTGCGTGATGCGGCGGACGACTATGCCCGAGCGGTTGGGCACAAGCCCCGCGTGTTCCTCGCGGCGGTCGGGAGTGTTGCCAAGCGACTCGCTCGCGTGAACTTCTGCATGAACCTTTTCCAAGCCGGCGGATTCGAGGTTCTCGTCGGCGACGGCTCGGGCGGGGCTTCGGGAGACGGGGCTTCCCGAGGCGCACAGTCGCGGGATGAGATCCTCGCGGCGTTTCGCGCCAGCGGAGCCACGCTTGCCGTGGTCTGCGGAGACGACGCGGATTATCAGTCCACCGTGCACGAGCTCGTTCCGGCGCTGCACGCCGCGGGCGCGAATCGCGTGGTGCTCGCCGGCAATCCTGGCGCGAACGAATCGGCCTATCGCCAGACGGGCGTTGATCACTTCGTCTTCGTCAAGTGCGACGTCGTGTCGCTGCTGCGCGAGCTGCTCGCCAGCGAGGGGGTGGAGCTGTGAACACGATCCCCGATTTCTCAACGATGGAACTGGGCGAATGGACGCCCGGAGCACATGCCCCGGAGCGCTTCGAAGCGCTCGTTCGCGCCCGGCACGGGCGGAGCGCCGACGAGCTAGCGTGGCTCACGCCCGAGCAGATCCGCCTTCTGCCCGAGTTCCATGAGAGCGACCTGGCGGGCGTGGAGCACCTCGACGGCTACCCGGGCCTGCCCCCCTTTGTTCGCGGGCCTTACGCGACGATGTATGCGCTCAAGCCCTGGACGGTGCGGCAGTACGCGGGCTTCAGCACCGCGGAGGCCAGCAACGCGTTCTACCGTGCGAACCTCGCCGCCGGGCAGCGGGGCCTCTCCGTCGCGTTCGATCTTGCGACGCACCGGGGCTACGACAGCGACCACCCGCGCGTGGCGGGCGACGTGGGGATGGCCGGCGTCGCGATCGACAGCGTCGAGGACATGAAGCGACTGTTCGACGGCATCCCGCTCGGGCAGATCAGCGTCTCGATGACCATGAACGGCGCGGTGCTGCCGGTGCTGGCGATGTACGTCGTCGCGGCGGAGGAACAGGGCGGCGCTGGACAAGGCGTCAAGGCGGCGCAGCTCGCGGGGACCATCCAGAACGACATCCTCAAGGAGTTCATGGTCCGAAACACGTATATCTATCCGCCAGCGCCCAGCATGCGCATCATCGGCGACATCTTCGACTTCTGCGCACGCCGGATGCCCAAGTTCAACTCCATCTCGATCAGTGGATATCACATGCAGGAGGCGGGCGCGACCGCCGACATCGAGCTGGCATACACCCTCGCCGACGGACTTGAGTATCTCCGGACCGGCGTCGCCCGCGGGCTGGATGTGGACGACTTCGCCCCGCGGCTCAGCTTCTTCTGGGGCATCGGCACACACTTCCTGATGGAGGTCGCCAAGCTTCGCGCCGGGCGTCTGCTGTGGGCGACGATCGTCAAGCAGTTCAATCCAAAGAACGACAAGAGCATGAGCCTGCGGGCCCACAGCCAGACCAGCGGGTGGAGCCTGACGGCACAGGACGTGTACAACAACGTGGTCCGCACGTGCGTCGAGGCAATGGCCGCGACGCAGGGGCACACGCAGAGCCTGCACACCAACGCGCTCGACGAGGCGCTGGCGCTCCCGACGGATTTCTCCGCGCGGATCGCCCGCAACACGCAGCTCTTTCTGCAACTGGAAACCGACACCTGCCGGGTGATCGACCCCTGGGGCGGTTCGTACGCGCTGGAGCGCCTGACGCACGATCTGGCGGAGCGCGCGTGGGAACACATCCTGGAGATCGAAGAACTGGGCGGGATGGCGCGGGCGATCGAGCGGGGCATCCCGAAGATGCGCATCGAAGAGGCCGCGGCGCGAACGCAGGCACGCATCGACTCCGGGCGGCAGACGCTCGTGGGCGTGAACAAGTTCAAGCCCACAGAGCGCGATGCGGTGGACGTCCTCAAGATCGACAACACCAAGGTTCGCGAGTCGCAGGTCGCTCGTCTGGCGTCGCTGCGGGCGTCTCGTGACGCGGCAAAAGTGGGGGCGACGCTGGCGGCGCTGGAGCACGCCGCGCGGACCAACACGGGGAACCTCATGGAACTAGCGATCGAGGCATCGCGAGCCCGGGCGACGGTGGGCGAGATCTCGCAGGCGCTCGAGAACGTGTACGGGCGTCACGAGGCAAGCGTCTCTTCGCCTCGTGGCGTGTACATCGCCGAGAGCCGGGCGGGCGGGCAAGTGAACGAGAGCGTCGAGGCGGTCCGCGCGCGAGCGGCGCGGTTCGCGGAAGTCGAGGGGCGGCGTCCCAGGTTGCTGGTCGCGAAGGTCGGGCAGGATGGTCACGACCGTGGACAAAAGGTCGTGGCGAGCGCGTTTGCCGACCTTGGCTTTGACGTTGACATTGGCCCGCTGTTCCAGACGCCCGAAGAAGTAGCCCGCCAGGCGGTTGAGAACGATGTTCACGTCGTGGGGGTTTCGTCGCTGGCCGCCGGGCACCTCACGCTCGTGCCCGCGTTGATCGCGGCGCTGCGTGAACTTGGGCGCCAGGACGTGGTCGTCGTTGCGGGCGGGGTCATCCCGCCCCAGGACTACCCCGCGCTGGAACAGATGGGCGTGGCGGCGGTCTTCGGGCCCGGAACGCCGATCGGACAGGCGGCCCTCCGCGTGCTCGACGAGATCGAGCGGCGCACCGGCGCGCAAGCGTGAACGCAACCGAAGACCAAGACCCGCGGAACGCCGGGCCTCACGCGCGGCAGCACGACGCCCCGCGCGGAGACTCTCGCGGAAGCCCGGGCGAGCAACCCACGGCGTTCTTTGGCGTGAGCGTCGCCAAAGCCGGTGAATCGCCAGGATCTGCACGTGCGACATCGACGTCAAACGCCGCGGGGCTTGGCCACTCGGGGCAGATTGGCTCCGAGGGTCCGCCTCCAGGCGGCGCGGCGGAGCTGCGGCGACCCCGGCACACGCCCGAGCAGCTTGCGTCGGGCGTGCTCCGCGGAGACCGTTCGCTGCTTGGACGCGCGATCTCGCTGGTCGAGTCGACCAATCCGAGGCACGCGCCGGCGGCCGACGAACTGCTCCGCCGCGTGCTGAGTGCGACGGGGAAGGCGATCCGCGTGGGCGTGACGGGCGTTCCGGGTGCGGGCAAATCGACGTTCATCGAGAAGCTGGGCCTGTTGCTCTGCGGGCAGGGCCGCCGCGTCGCGGTGCTCGCCATCGACCCTTCGAGCGTCATTTCGGGCGGGAGCATCCTGGGCGATCGCACACGCATGGGCAAGCTGGCGCTCGAGCCCCGCGCGTTCATCCGCCCCTCGCCCAGCGGCGGGACGCTGGGTGGCGTTGCGCGCCGCACGCGCGAGGTCTCGCTGGTATGCGAGGCAGCGGGCTTCGACGTCGTGCTTGTCGAGACGGTGGGCGTTGGACAATCCGAGACGCTCGTTGCGGAGATGGTCGACTGCGTCCTGACGCTCGCACTCCCGGGGTCGGGCGATGAGCTGCAGGGCGTCAAGCGCGGCCTGCTGGAGGTGGTCGACGTGGTCGCCGTGAACAAGGCCGATGGCGACAATGCGCAGCGCGCCCGCCTTGCGGCGACTGAACTCGCCTCCGCCATGCACGTGCTCCGCGGCGCGGAGCATGTTCCCGTGGTGTTGTGCAGCGCGCTCACGGGTGACGGCGTCGCCGACGCGTGGCAGGCGGTCATTCGCCGCTACGAGTCGCTGCGCAGCATCGGGGTGCTCGACGAGCGCCGCACGCGCCAGCGCGTCCGTTGGCTGCACGAACTCCTGGACGATCGACTGCGGGCGCTGCTCCACGCATCGCCCGGCGCCACGCGGGCGCTGCGCGCCGGAGAGGACGCGGTGCGGGCCTTGCGCTCGACGCCCTCGGCGGAAACCAGTGAGATTCTAGCAATGCTGGTCGCGGATCTTCGACGTTCGGACGCGAAGTTGTTTGTGCGCGCGGACGAAAACACTGATGTCGAGCAATAGAATGGTGCGCCGGGGAAAGGCCGCGAGGATCCACGGCCTTCCGGCGTGGGGAGCACAACGTGATACGGGCCTCAGCGCTCAACCACATCGGGATCGCGGTCCGGTCTCTCGACGCGCAGCGGGCGTTCTATGAGGGTGTTCTTGGCGCTCGTTTCGAGGGCGTCGAGGAAGTCCCGGAGCAGAGGGTGCGGGTCGCGTTCTATGCACTAGGCAGTGGGGAACACCCCGTACGCCTCGAGCTGCTCGAACCGACATCCCCCGACTCGCCCATCGCGCAGTTCATCGAGAAAAAGGGCGAAGGGCTGCACCACGTGGCGTACACCGTGGCGGATCTGGCATCGCGCCTGGCGGAACTCAAGGCTGGCGGCATTCGCCTCATTGACGAGACGCCACGCCAGGGAGCTCGAGGGGCACGCATCGCCTTTCTCCATCCAAAGTCGTCCATGGGCGTGCTCTCGGAACTGTGTGAGCATGACTGATTGAGTGAGTGAGCGCGGGCCAGGGGCAGCGGACCCGTGGCCAAAGCTCCCCAACGGCGCCAGAGCCAGATGGCCCGAGAGCCGAGTCGCGAACCAACCAACCAACCAACCAACCAACCAACCACCTCCAAAGGAAGTCTTCCGTGCCAAGTGAAGCTGGATCGTCGAGCGTCAAGGGCGTGAATGCCGAGAAAGCGCCCGAGAGAGTTTCCGAGAAGCCGGGCGTCGAGAAGCCCGCGGACCGTCCGGCGGAGAAGTCGCCCGGCATTCCACCGATCGCGGGCACGATGGGCGAACGCGTCGCTGCGATCCGCGCCGTCCGCGAGAAGATCGCGCTGGGGGGCGGGGCGGAGCGACAGGCCAAGCATCGGGCGGCGGGGAATCTCACCGCGCGCGAGCGCGTCGCGGCCCTGATGGATCCGAACTCGTTCGTCGAGCGTTATGCGATGGCGCGCCACCGCTGCACCTACTTCGGAATGGAGAAGAAGGAGCTGCCCGCCGACGGCGTGGTGACCGGGGCGGGGACAGTCGACGGGCGTGTCGTCCACGTCGCCAGCCAGGATTTCACCGTTGGCGGCGGCGCGCTGGGCGAGGTGCATGGCGACAAGATCGTGGAGGCTATGGAAGCGAGCCTCAAGACCGGTTCGCCCTTTGTCTTCATCAACGACTCGGGCGGCGCACGAATCCAGGAAGGCATCGACTCGCTCGCGGCATATGGGCGGGTGTTCTACGCCAACACGCTGCTCTCCGGGGTCGTGCCGCAGATCTCGCTGATCTGCGGTCCGTGCGCGGGCGGGGCGGCGTATAGCCCGGCCATGACGGACTTCGTCATCCAGACGCGCCGCGCCCAGATGTTCATCACCGGGCCGCAGGTCATCAAGCAGGTGACGCACGAGGACGTGACGGCGGAGCAACTGGGCGGCGCCGAGGCGCACATGCACTACGCGGGCAACATCCACTTCATCGCGGAAGACGACGCCCACGCGGCGAAGATCGCCCGCCGCCTGCTCTCGTTCCTCCCGCGGAACAACACCGAGGACCCGCCTCGCCTTCCCTTTGCGGGCGAAGTCGCACGAGACGAGCAGATCGGAGCGATCCTGCCCGACGATCCGCGTCGGACCTACGACATGCACTTGGTGATCAAGCGCCTCGTCGACTCGGAGGACTTCCTCGAAGTGCAGTCGGGCTTTGCGGGGAGCATCATCATCGGCTTCGGGCGGATCGCTGGGCGAACCGTCGGCATCGTGGCCAACAACCCCGGCTCGCGCGCGGGTGCGCTCGATATCGATTCTTCCGATAAGGCCTCGCGTTTCGTCAGGTTCTGCAACGCCTTCAATGTCCCGATCGTCACGCTTGTCGACACGCCCGGCTACTTCCCCGGTGTCCAGCAGGAATACGGCGGGATCATCCGGCACGGCGCGAAGCTGCTGTTCTCATACTCCGCCGCGACCGTCCCCAAGATCACCGTCGTCATCCGCAAGGCATATGGCGGGGCGTATGTCGCGATGGCGAGCAAGGAACTCGGGGCCGACGCGGTCGCGGCATGGCCCACCGCCGAGATCGCGGTGATGGGCGCCGAGGGCGCGGCGGAGGTGATCTTCAAGGATCAGATCGCCAGCGCCCCCGACAAGGCCGCCAAGCGCCAGGAACTCGTGAACCTCTATCGAAGCACGTTCTCCAATCCGCTGGTGGCCGCGGGGCGGAGCATGATCGACGACGTCATCGAACCCGCCGACACCAAGCGGTTCATCGCCCACGCCCTTTCGGTCTATGCGACCAAGCGTGAGCTGCGCCCGGAAAAGAAGCACGGCCTGATCCCGCTCTGACGGGTGATGCTCGCCAGGAGATCGCCCATGCGCGGACCAGAACCGGCCAAGGCGGAGATGATGCCCACAAACTTGACCCAGAACATGGCCAAGGCGCCGGTCGAAATTCCGCCAGAGCACGTCGCGGCGATCGCCGGCGCTATCGCGGCCTTTCTGGGGCGTTCGTCCGATGGGGCGGCATTCGCCATCACGAGCGTCGCGCCCGCCGGCTCCGGCGCGTTCATGACGTTTTCAGTGCCGTCCGCGGCGTCCGCCTTGCGATGGACCCCGACGCGATGGAGGGATTCCGGGCGGATGCGCGAATCTTGGACGCAGGCGGCACACCGCCAACCACCACGGCGCGATCGGTAGGGCCAGAACATCAACCACGGTGAAACGAGATCGAAGCGAGAGGGAGCACAGCGCGTGAAGCTCAAGATTCGAGTGGATGGGAAGATGTACGAGGTCGAGGTGGAAGCGGCGGAAGGGCCCGCGGCTCCAAGCGCCGCAAGCCGAGTCGAGGGCTCTCCGATCACGGGTTCGCTCCCGAAGCACCCGGCGTCGCGCAGCCCGATCCCGGGCAAGCTGGCGGCTCCAAGCACCGCGACATCCGGCGTCACCTCGACGCCTCCGACATCTGTGCCCACGACGTCAGCGTCGGAACCGTCAACTCCCGCCGCGCCGCGTGAGCCCTGGCATGGCTTGACGGTCGGCGAGCCAGGCGAATGCCTGGCGCCGCTCGATGGCACCGTGCTGCACGTGCTCGTCAAGGTTGGCGACGCGATCCGCGAGAACGACCCGCTGCTCGAACTTCAGGTCGGCAGCACCATCACCCAGGGAGCCAACTCGTTGGTCGGCACACTTCGCTCGGTCGCGGCCGGCGTGATCAGCGACGTGACGGTCAAGGCCGGCGATCAGGTTCGCATCGGGCAGGTGCTGATGCGCACTCGCAAGGCGGCGGCGACGCCCTGAGGTCGCGGCGTCGGCTTGAATCACGCGTTATAGGGTCTGGAACGTTCGGGAAAGGACTTGGTCAACGCGCGCCGGCGCTGTACGATTTTTCCCGTGGCTTCACCCGATGATCAAGGAAGTTCGTCCGGGCGAGACGCGGGCGGTTCGGGCGGCGTTCCCCCAGGCGACGACTCGCGGACGCCGGCCAGCGAGCTCCTGCCTCTGGTCTACAACCAGCTTCGCGAGCTGGCCAACCACTATCTTGCGCAGGAAAGGTCCGATCACACGCTGCAAGCCACGGCATTGGTGCACGAGGCCTATGACAAGCTGGTCGGGCGCGGGCAACAGGTTTTGTGGAAGGGCGAGGGGCAGTTCTTTGTCGCCGCGGGCGAGGCGATGAGGCGCCTGCTGATCGACCACGCCCGAATCAAGAAGGCTGCCAAGCGTGGCGGACCAAGCGTTGCATCGCGGCGTTTGCCCTTGGACGTGGTCGATCTGGCCGCGGACGCGGAGCCGGACGACATCGCGGCGCTGGAAGACGCGTTCTGTCGCCTTTCAGAAGAGGAACCGGAAGTGGCGGCAGTGGTCCGCCTGCGGTTCTACGCGGGCCTGACCGGGGACAAGACCGCGGAAACCTTGGGCCTTTCGCCTCGACAGGTCGACCGGCTGTGGTCGTACGCGCGAGCGTACCTGTTGGGCGAGATTGAACGCGCTCGGTCGGCTCCGAAACCTCAAGACCCCGCCCCAGGGGCTTGAGCGCAGGAGTGGGCGGCGGCGAGGTCGGGAGCGAGCGTTGGATCGCCGGAAGGTTCGAGAGCTGTTCGCCGACGCCTGCGACCTGCCGCCGGATGAACGCACGGGTTTCGTGCGCGAGCATTCGGCGGATCAGTCGGTCGTCGTCGAGGTGCTCCGCCTGCTGGGGGTGGTCGAGCGCGCCAGCGATGGTCTGGCTCGCCCGACGCTCGCGGGCATCCATCTCAGTGATGACAGCAAGCTCGACATCGGGGACCGGATCGGGCCCTATCGCATCGTCAAGCGCATCGGCGAGGGCGGATTCGGGGTCGTCTTTCTGGCGGAGCAGAGCGAGCCGGTGCAGCGGCTCGTCGCGATCAAGATCATCAAGCCGGGGATGGATTCCAAGCAGGTCATCGCCCGCTTCGAGGCGGAGCGCCAAGCCCTGGCGCTCATGGACCACCCCAACATCGCGCGTGTCTTCGACGCCGGAACGACCGCGCGGGAGCAGGGGTCGCTGCCCTACTTCGTGATGGAGCTGGTGCGGGGTGTTCCGATCACGCGCTACTGCGACGAGAAGCAGCTCTCGATCCGCCAGCGGCTTGAGCTGCTGGTTCCGGTGTGCAACGCGGTGCAGCACGCGCACCAGAAGGGCGTGATCCACCGCGACATCAAGCCCGGGAACGTGCTGGTGATGGTGCAAGATGGCGTCCCCGTGCCAAAGGTCATCGACTTTGGCATCGCCAAGGCGACGCGGGGAGGCACGTCGGATCGCACGGTGCTCACGGAGCTGAGGCAACTGGTCGGGACGCCCGCGTACATGAGCCCCGAGCAGGCCGACCTGACGGGCATCGACATCGACACCCGCAGCGACATCTACAGCCTGGGCGTGCTGATGTACGAGCTGATGACCGGGACGACGCCCTTTGACACCATGCAGGTGCGCGAGGCGGGCCTGTCGGACATCCAGCGGATGATCAAGGAGGTCGATCCTCCGCAGCCCAGTCGGCGTCTGACGCAGATGGGCGAGAAGCTGGAGGGCGTCGCGGCGCTTCGTGGAACTCCAGCCGATCGCCTCAGCCGCGTGGTGCGGGGTGAGCTGGATTGGATCGCCATGCGGGCGATGGAGAAGGACCGGACGCGCCGCTACGACAGCGCCGCAGGTCTTGGACGCGACATCGAGCGCTATCTCAATGGCGAGCCAGTCCACGCCGCCCCGCCGAGCCGGACTTACTTGCTCCGCAAGTTTGTGCGGCGCAACCGCCTGGGGGTGGTTGCGGGCCTGCTGATCGCGCTGACGCTGGTGCTGGGCATCGTGGGCACGAGCCTTGGTTTCTTGCGCGCCAAGCGCAGCGCCGAGGCGGCCGAATCGCAGGGCCATCGTCGCACGCTCGCCGCGGCCAGCGCCGCGATGGGCGCAGGCGACAGCACCACCGCCGCTCGTCTGCTGGCGAGCATCCCCGAGAGCCAGCGGGCATGGGAGTGGCATTATCTCGATGCCCGGACCGACGTGGCAACGCAGCGCGTGGCGCTGCCGGAGCCCGCGGAGTACTTCATCTGGACCCAGCGGTCGGATCTCACCTTCCTCTCTCTGCGGGGAGAGAGCGAGATGTTGCTCGTGGTCGACATGCGTCGCGGCGAGGTCGTTCGCGAGCTCAAGGGCCACGACATCAGCCTGGCGCAGGACGGAAAGACACTGCTGACCATGGACGCCAGCGGGGTGGTCACGTGCAGTGATGTTGATTCGGGCGAGATCGCGTGGCGCACGGAGGCGATCCGCCCCAGCATCTCGACCATGACCAACATGATCGAGGCCAACACCTCGCTGAGCACCGCCTACGCCGTGTCTCCCGATGGTTCGTTCTGGATTGTCTCGACCAGCACGCCCGACGGGAAGCCCATCGTGCAGACGCGGAGCATGGCCGATGGCTCGCTGATCCGCGAGATTGCCGTTCCACCCGAGCAGGCCGGGCTCGCGGAGCTCTGCGTGCACCTCGGGAAGACGATCATGTGGAGGCCGTTGTTCTGCGATCCGCTGACGGGCGAGCTGGTGAAGAGGCCGATCGAGTGGGTGCTGCACGGGCAACCGCGGTTCACGCGGCGCACCACCCTGAACAACTCGGATCTGACGGTCTTCGACGATGCGAACAACCTGGTCTTCAGACTGCCCCACACACGGGGCGTGCAGCACCGCGTGCTGGACATTTCGGCGTCGCTGAGCCGGGCGATCTCGTGCGATGTGGAGGGCCTTGTCGCGAGCTGGCGGATCGCGCCCGGCCCGACGATGATCCCCGAGGGCAGGGTGCCGCTGGCGACGCGCCTGCGTCTGGCGCGGTTCTCCGCCGACGAGTCGACCTTGATCGGGCTGTCGGAAGACTTCCGTTCGCTCGTCGCCTTCCCCGCCTCGGCCAACCAGGCGATCGTGATGGGCTGGCCCGACGTGCGCTTCGCCTTTGGCGCCTCTCACGACCGGCGTCGGCTCTTCAGCCTGGGCTGGGGAGATTTTCTGGCGTGCAACACCGAAACGCTGATGCCCGAATGGCGGCTCAACGTCGGCTCCGCCTTCGGGGCCTCGGTCGCTGTCCGACCCGACGACCGCTTCGCGCTGGCGCTCTTTGCTGCGCTGGGGAGCGACACACGCCCCACAGAGTTGCACGCGATCGACCTTGAGAATCGCTCCGTCGTCTGGTCGCTTGGCCCTGCGCCGGTGCGCGTGGATCCCAAGAATCCACCCGCACCCGTGCCCTGGAGCGGGCTCGCCTCCGCTGTTGCGTTCTCGGCGGATGGCGAGCGTGCGTTGGTCGCCATGACCGATCGCTCCGCAGTGATCATCGATCCGGACACTGGCGCCGTCCGTGGGCGAATGACGGTCCCCCGAGCTGCGAGCGAGTTTCGCCCGTCCCCGGACAACACGATGATCGTCGCGACGGACTGGGATCGCGCCGAACGCCAGATCGACACCGAGGATCCAAACCTCTGGGTTCTCAGCACCGCGGATTTCCAGCCCTTGTTCAGCATCGCGCTCGACGCGGCCCCGATGAGCTCAGCCTGGAGCGAGGACGGGAAGCTGCTCGCCGCGGCGTCGCGCTCCGGACGCATCTTCCTCATCGACGTGGCGCGGCGGCGTGTGCTGTGGAGCGCGGGCCCGGTGCGCGCTCTCTACGGCATAGCGCTGGTGATCCCGCGCGACTCAAACCGTGTGCTTGCGCTCACGCAGGCCGGCGACATCGTGGTCTTCGACACTCTCAACGGCGACCTCATGGGCGAGCTGCGTGCCGGCAGCACGATCGGGGCCATCGCGTTCCCCGCCCCCGACGGAACGGACATCGTCTACGCCGGGGAGTCAACTCCCGTTGAGCGCCTCGAAACCCGCTCGCTCGCCTCGAGCCCAGAAGCGCTCGAGCGCGCCCGGACCCGCGCCGGCTGGAACATCCTCGGGGCGATGAAGGAACTCGACCCCTTCTTGCCCCCCGAGGAGTTCGCGGCGGTGCTGAGCGCGCTCCCCGATGTTCCGTTGCCCGTCGCGACGGTCTGCCAGGAAATCCACCGTCGCATGGGTCGATCGATCCGCTGGTCCAACAGCCAGATCATCGCGACGACGAGCCCGACCGACACGCCCCGCTCGGTGCTGATGCAAGCCGAGCGAATCGCGGCGAGCAACGTCGCCACTGCACCCGCGCTCTGGGGCGTCCGCGCTACGCACGCGTCGATGCTGATGAAGCTGGAGCGGTATGCGGACGCACTGGATGTGTGGACCGAAGTCCGGTCGCGCATGCCGGTCGACTCGCCGTTCAAGGCCGACATCATGTTCTCAATGATGCTCGCGCAAGCACGCCTAGGACGGCTTGACGAGGCTCGCGCATCACGGGCCGAGGTGCTGAAACTCGCGCCGCAGATGCCCGAATCCTCGCGGGCAATGCAGGACGCATTCGCAGAGATGCGACAAGTGCTCGACTGAGCTTATTGTCGGGCGGGCCGCTCGAGAGCCGCCCAAGTTCCTCTCAAATCCAAACAGAGTCCGGTTCATTACCGCACACCTACCTGATCTTTGCTTTGCTTCGTCGCGGTTTAACCGGGCGGGCGGAGCGGGCCAGTATTCTCTCGTTCACCGTGTAGCCGATGCTCAATGCCCGGGCGCAGTTTCGTCGCATCCGACTCCACAACGGAGACCCCGCAATGGCCCCCCGAGCGTACTGGACTGGAAACCTCAAGATCTCGCTCGTGACCTTTGGGGTCCGCCTGTATTCCGCCACCACCGAGTCGGAGAAGATCCGTCTCAACCAGCTCCACAAGGATTGCAACTCGCGCATCCGCATGCCAACGACCTGCCCCATCCACGGGCAGGTCGATCGCTCCGAGATCGTGAAGGGGTACGAGTTTGAGAAGGACAAGTACGTCGTCGTCGAGCAGGACGAACTGGACAAGATCAAGCTCCGCTCTGAGAAGACGATCGAGCTGACCAAGTTCGTGCCCGTCGAGTCGATCCAGGATGTCTACCTGGATTCCACGTACTACGTCGCGCCCGACGGCCCAGTCTCGGAAGAGCCTTTCCGTGTCGTGCGCGAGGCGCTCGACGAGGCCGGAGCCGCGGGTATCGGCAAGCTCACCCTGGCCGGTCGTGAGCGCCCGGTTCTCGTGCGACCCGGGGGCCGCGGCTTTGCGCTGGTGACGCTGCACGCGGCGAATGAAGTTCGCGACGCCTCGCCCTACTTCGATGAGATCAAGGAAGGCCCGATCAATCGCGAGTACATGGACCTGGCAACGACGCTGATCCGAGGCAAGATGGGTCGCTTCGACCCCTCCGAGTTCCGCGATCGCTACCAGGATGCGTTGGTCGAGCTCGTCAAGAGCAAGGTTGCGGGCCAGGCGCCCGTCATCGTCCAGGAGGAGGACCTGCCGGCAACGTTCAACTTTGCCGAGGCGCTGCGCCAGAGCCTCGCGCACTCCGACGGCGTCGCCAGCGAGGATGGGGACGCGAGCCGGGGCAATGGGCGTCGGCGTCAGCGAGGCGATGAGGAGGGCGATCGGCGCTCGGGTCGGGAGCCCGAGCGCGAACAGGGCCGGGAGAACGAACGTGAACCGGATCGCGACGCTCGTCCGACGCGTCGTGCGCCCGCCGCGACACGCGCAAAGAAGCCCCCGGTCAAGAGCCAGCCAGCAGCGAGCTCCGCGGACACCTCGAAGCGGACGCGGAGGAAGCAGGCCTAGCCATGAAAGGAGCCGGGGCCCAAGGCGCTGTGCCGATGGAAGGCGAGCGAGTCGCGATCACCGGTCGTTTGGCAACGATGTCGCGAGCCGCGGCCGAGGACGCGGTGCGCCGGGCCGGGGGCGTGTTTGCCCGCGCCATGTCCGCCAAGGTCACGATCCTGGTCGTCGGGATGCAGGGCTGGCCCTTGATGGAATCAGGCCATGTCACGCGGGCGCTGAGCCAGGCCGAGCAACTGCGTGCCGCGGGCTCGGGCGTGCGGGTGCTGTCGGAGTGGGCCTTCCGCGAGCTGCTCGGGCTCGAGCCACGGCGCGAGAGCGACCGAGCCCTCGCTTTGGATGCAAAGCAGGTTTGCGCCGCGCTGGGGATCGACGAGCGCACGCTGCAGCGCTGGGAACACTGTGGCCTGGTCCGTTCCCGGGGCGGGCGCTTCGACTTCCAAGACCTTGTCTCGCTGCGCAACGTCACCGATCTCGTCGCCAAGGGCGTGAGCCCGCAGGTGATCCGCAAGAGCCTCGACGCGCTGGCGGCGCTCCTGCCCGGAGTAGATCGCCCCGGCGTCGACCGTCCGCTGGCGCAGCTCAACATTTTGGTCTCCGATCGCGGGACGCTCGTCGCCGAACTCGAAGAAGCCTTGCTCACGCCGAGCGGCCAACTGGAGATGCGGTTCGATCTCCCGCCGCTGGCTCGCGATGAACCCAACCTCGACGGAGCCGGGCGCCACGCCGGTGGCGACCCGAAGGCCGACGCAGCGCCGCTGCGACTCGTCCCGGGTGAGGAGCGCGACCTGACGGGCTGGATCGACCTTGGGCTTGAGCAGGAGGCGTCGGGCGAGTGGAGCGAGGCGGAGCACTCGTATCGCCGGGCAGCCTCGCTGGCGCCGAGCGACGCGGGCGTGCAGTTCAACCTGGGCAACGCGCTGCTGGCGCAGGGCAAGCTCGAGGCGGCGGCAGAGCGCTTCGCTCAGGCCACGGCACTCGATCCGACGCACGCGCGCGCGTGGTTCAATCTGGCGCACGTCCAAGACGAGCTTGGCAATGAGATCGGGGCGATCCGGCTGCTCAAGCGGGCGATCGGTGCTGACCCGACCTTTGCCGACGCCCACTTCAACCTGGCAGACCTTGCCGAGCGACAAGGAGACCGCGCCGCGGCGCTCCGCGCGTGGGATGAATACCTCCGCCTCGACCGCGCGAGTGAATGGAACAGCGAAGCGCGGCGTCGACGCGACGCCCTCCGCGCGCCCGCACGAACCGGCACCGACCACACGCCCGCCGGCCTGCCGACTGGCCTGCCGACTGGCCTGCCCGCGCCGACGACCGTCGTCCGGCGTCGCTCGAACGATCGAACGCCGCGCTCGGCAACAGTTCCCGCACCAATGCTCCAGCCCTCGCCACCGACATCACCCACCAAGTCGCGGGGCGGCTCATGGCGCTGAAGCGGACGTTGACGGAGTATGCGCGCAAGCGCGACTTCAGCGCGACGCCCGAACCGCCGCCCAACACAAAGGCCACCTCACGCCAGTCGTCGCTAAAGGCGACCAAAGCCAAAGCGGCCTTGGCACCGCGATCCAAGGCAACCGCGGCGCCCGCGTCCCGGTCGCCCTCGGGCTCAGGCAGAGCCCACCCCGCGCCGCGAACCAAGAAGGAGTCTGCCAAGCCCGGATTGCGCGAGAACGCCTACGGCTCGACGGTGGTTGGTGCGCGAAGCGAACCGCTGCTGGATCACCCCCGCCTCTTCGTTGTCCAGAAGCACGCCGCGACAAACCTGCACTACGACCTCCGCCTGCGCGTGGGCGATGTGCTGCGGAGCTGGGCGGTTCCCAAGGGGCCGAGCTTCGACCCCCGCGAGAAGCGACTGGCGGTCGAGGTTGAAGACCACCCCGTCGAGTATGCGGCGTTCGAGGGCGTCATTCCCGAAGGCAACTATGGCGGGGGTGAAGTGATGGTGTGGGACCGGGGCACCTGGTCCATCGACGACGCGGCGTCGGAGCACCAGCGCGCCGGGCACACGACGCCCAAGGAGGCGCTCGCCTCGGGGATGCTCAAGTTCCGCCTCCAAGGCCAGCGACTCAAGGGCCGGTGGATGCTGGTGCGCACCAAGCGTGAGGAGCGCCAGCCCCAGTGGCTGCTGATCAAGGAGCGCGACGCGGAGGCGAGCGCGGGCGTCCACGCCGAGACCTTTGCCACCAGCGTGGTGACGGGGCGGACGATGGATGAGATCGCGCGTCACGCGCCGGCTCGCAGCGATGGTCTGCGCGAGCAGCCGGCGGCACTGACGCCGGCGGGCCTCAGTGGCGCGCGCGCAGCGCCCATGCCCCGGTCGTTCAAGCCCCAGCTCGCCGCGCCATGCGGGTCGCCTCCCGAGGGCGAGGAGTGGCTGCACGAAGTGAAGTTCGATGGTTACCGCCTGCTGGCGTTCAAGGCCGGCCCTCGGGTGCGGCTGCTCAGCCGCCGCGGGCTGGACTGGACGAGCAAGCTCCCGAGATTGGCCGAGGCGATCGCCGAGCGGTTGAGCGTCGACGCCATCGTCGACGGCGAGGCCGTGATCCTTGACGCGCGGGGCGTCAGCAGCTTCCAAGCCCTGCAGAACGCCATCCACGGGCGACGCGGAAATGCCATCGTCTTCATGGCCTTCGACCTCCCTTGGTGCGACGGCAACGACCTGACGCGCTGCCCGCTCATCGAGCGCCGTGCACTGCTGGAATCGCTGATCGGTCGGGCGCAGGATGGTCGCGTCCGCTTCAGCGAGCACTTGCGAGGCAATGGAGCCGCGGTCTTCGAGCGTGCGTGCGCGGGAGGGCTTGAGGGCATCATCTCCAAGCGCCATGACGCGCCGTACGTGCAATGGCGAGGCCCGGCCTGGCTGAAGATCAAGTGCTTCAATCAGCAGGACTTCGTCATCGCCGGCTTCACCGAACCGGAAGGCTCGCGCGAGAAGTTCGGCGCGGTGCTGGTGGGTTACTTTGAAGGTGAAGGCAAAGCGCGAGCCCTGCGCTTCGCCGGCAAGGTCGGCACGGGCTTCAGCACGGAAACGCTGCGACAGCTCTCGACCCGGTTCGTCCCCCTCGTGCAGCCCAAGCCGGCATTCGCCGACCCGCCCCGCGGGGTCGATGCCCGGGGCGTCACGTGGCTCCGCCCGCAACTCGTCGGACAAGTGCAGTTCCGCGAGTGGAGCGACGACGGGGTGATTCGCCACGCCTCGTTCCGAGGCCTGCGCGAGGATGTTGACGCCGCGACCATCACCCGCGATCGTCAAGCACCCCGTTCATCAGACAACTCGAGTCGCGATCAGCCCAATGCCACCGACTTTCTCGACCCGCCGGAGAACGACCCCTCCAACGACGACGCCAACGAGCACACCAGCACACGAACCGCTGGCGGAGTTGCCAAGCCAAAGACGCCTCGCAAGCGGGCGGATGAATCATCCCGCTCGGGTACTTGGCGCATCACGAGCCCGGAGCGCATCGTCTTTCCCGATCGCGGCGTGGGCTTCTCGCTCACGAAGCGACAGGTCGCCGACTATTTCGAGCGCGTGGCCGATCGCATCCTGCCCGAGATCAGCAACCGTCCGCTGTCGATCGTCCGGTGCCCCGGGGGTGTCGAGGGCAAGTGCTTCTTCCAGAAGCACATTTCCAAGGGTCTGCCCGAGGCGGTGGAGAGCGTGGACGTCGACGGGCCCGAGGGCGAAGCCGAACCCTACTTGCTCGTGCGGAATGTCGACGGGCTCATGGGGCTCGTGCAGATGAACGCGATCGAGCTGCACCCTTGGGGCTCGCGGGCCGGCGCGCTGGAAACCCCGGACCGCGTCATCTTCGATCTGGACCCTGGCGAGGGCGTCGCCTGGAAGCGCACCGCCCAAGCGGCGTTCATGCTGCGCGACGCGCTGACGCAGGTCGGGCTGGCGAGCTTCGCCCGCGTCTCGGGCGGCAAGGGCGTCCACGTGGTCGTTCCCATCACGCCGACGCACGGTTGGGCCCGCGTCAAGAGCTTTGCCAAGGGCGTCGCCGACGCGATGGTGAGGCTCGCTCCTCGCCAGTTCATCGCAACGATGGCCCTGAAGGACCGCCCGGGCAAGATCTTCCTGGACTATTTACGCAACGGGCGGGGAGCGACTGCGATCGCGTCCTATTGCCTCAGGGCCCGCGCCGGCGCGCCGGTTGCGCTGCCCGTCGCGTGGGACGAACTGCCAGGCCTGGAGTCGGGCAAAGCGCTCGCAGCGCCAGCGGTGCTCCGCCGCCTTGAAGCCAACGAGCCCGACCCCTGGGCCGAGTTTGAGGCCAGCGCTCGCCCACTGCCAGGTTGATCAGCCGGCGCCACCGTCATGCTCGTCGGCCTCGGCCTCGTCCGAAGGCTCTTCAGCCGAGTCTGAGTTGCTCTCCTCGCCCGCGGCACTCTCCCCCGCCGCCCGGGCCGAGATCACGTCGTAGCACGTCGCGAGCAAGCCCACCAGCGGAAAGCGCCCCTTCTCAAAGGGCGACGGACCCAGGCGGCGCAGCAGCGGCTGCGGCACGTCGGGCTTGGAGAGCGGCGCATCTACCTCCGCGAGTTCCGGGCCCGGCTCCCAGAATCGCGATAGATCCTGCTCGAGAGGCTGCGACTCATCCGACAACCCCGCGACCCGCGGCATGCACGCCAGCGCGAGCCCGCCCGCCGCCGAACTCACAGCCCGACGCTGGCGGAGGCTCTCCAGCACGTCGTCGACCGGCATGCCACGCAGCTTGAAGATGAGGAAAGGCTCTTGGCGCAGGCGGTCGGCGAAGAGATAGCACAAGCAGCAGACGTGCTTGCACCACGGGGTTCCGTGGGCCGCTGCGTGCCCGCAGGTGCAGGAGACTTGCAAGTCTTCCGCGAGTGTGGGGACAAGGCGAATGCCCACCGGCGCGAACGCGTCTTCGATGCCGGGGGGCAGTTCCCCCGCGAGCAACCGAGCGGAGTGGACCGCCTGCGAGGCCATCGCCTCAACGACCTTCCCCCACTGCTGCTCGGAATAGACCGAGAGCTTGATCGAAACCTGGTAGGCCCGCATCGCACGGCCCTGCACGGCGCCGGTGACCGCACCGGGCTCGAAGCTGATTCGTCGCGTCTGCCCGAGCCGGGCATATTCCATGCCCTCGCGATGCACATCGCCGGAGGCCGCCTGCTCGAGAAGCCGGAGCAACCGGTGCGTCGCCCACACGCCGGCGCCCTCATTCTCGTGGGCGGGTGCGGCTTGCAGCAGCGACTCGATCGCGCCCGACGCCAGGCGCACCCCTCCCCGCACCCGACGTGGGTGGAGAGGCAACTTCTCCGGCATGTTGGGGCGTGGCGAGTAGTTCTGCACGCAATCCCTCTCCGCAACACGGACCAGTGAGAAGGGTTGGAGCGCGTCCGCCCGTCGTCCATCGCGCGCGGACAATTCATGCCTCAACCGGCGCCTTTCGCCGACGCGCACCGGAAGGAATCACCCCCAAGCAAGGTGGACTTACGAAACCGGTGCATCTCCCGGGTCGGTGTCGGGGGGCACTTCTCCTGATCATTTCAACCGTCCGCGTTGCCAAAAAAGAAGCACGCCGGCGAGGGTTACTCGGCCGGCGTGCACGAAATGGGAGCTCTGCCGCGACAGGAGTGGGTGTCGTGTTGCTGCGGCGAAGAACTCACCCGGGGCGCCGCGTGACCAGCGCCCGAGGCTCTCAGGCCAGGGCGGCGCGCCGGCGGCGAGCGCCGAGCAGGCCAGCCAGCCCGAGCGCCGCAACTGCGCCGGGCGCGGGGATGGCGTCAACAGTCACGACCGCGCCGAGCGCGGGCGACCCGCCGACCAGACCGACAGCCCAAGCGGTGTACACGGTGTTGTTCTGCAGGGCAACGCCCGGGATCGTCAGCACGCTGGTCGTGGTGCCGGCAACGCGGACTTCAAGGTCGTAGGTATTGGCATCGACCGCGAGGTAGGAGCCCACGCCGCGGAACGAGATGTTCGAGAACAGCACGGGCCCGTTGACAACCGCGATGTCGACCGCGGGGGCGTTGGGGGAAGCGTGCACGAAGCGGATGCGGGCCTTGCCGGCGTCGAGCGTGTTGTCATCGACGAGCACGAGGGGCTCGATGTTGGCCAGAGTGTTCACGGCGGCAACGGTGTAGGTCGTGTTGTCCGCGAGGGCCAGGTCGGCATTGATCACGGTGGTCGACGTGCCCGCGGCGTTGACCTTGACGTTGTACGTCGCAGCCGGCAGCGAGGCGTAGCTGGTCACGCTCCGGAAGGCGAGGCTCGTGAACGCCGGGGCGTCGTTGACCAGAATGTCAACCGCGGGAGCGTCGGGCGAACCGTGGAAAACGCGGACCTGAGAAACGGCCGACGCCGAGGAAGCAACACCCGCGACAGCGATCAGAGCAAGAGCAAGATTGAGCTTCATGAGACGCACTCCTGAACAGCCGCTCACCGGCGGCCGAGCAACGAAGAAGCCCCCGGCCAATCCGGGAGGCGGTGCGTCTTGTCTCTCTCCAAGAGCCGCTAGGCCCTTGCCTTCACACATTCGAACACTAGGCCGGACAGATGCGAAGAGAGAATCAATTCTCAATTATCAAGAGAAACCCCTGGGGTTAGCCCCTCCACTCTCGCGATCGCCCGAGTAGCCGCCCGAGCAGCCGACCGCCTCGTTCGCCTACGCCTGCCGCCGCGCGGCTGCCAACCCCGCTCGCACCGCTTCCCGCACCAGCCTCAGACAGCGCAGATGGCTGATTCCCAGTTCTGCCGCCAGTTCCGCGACCGTCAAGGGCGGGCCCTGGGTCCATCCAAAGCGGAGTTCAAGCACCCGGCGGAGGTCGGTATCAACGACCGGGAGCGCAGCCCGCAAGCGGCGGTCCGGCTCCACCTCGTCCTGCCAGGGGCAGACGGCCCGAGTCCAATCCGGGACCGGAAACCCCGGCAATAAGCGAGACGCCGCCCGCCCGCGACGCACCGATTCGCTCAGTTCCCGGGCAACGCCCCCGGCGTAGCGATCAACCGCAAGGCCCACCGGCGCCGCCAGCCTGGTGGTGACGACTCGCCCTGGCGACGCCAAAGGCCGAACAGGCTCCCGGCCTCGGGCAGCAACTCCCAGGATTCGACTCGGGCGCTTGACAGGCTCGAAGCTCTCCACGACGCCGCCAGCGACTGCGATGGCGCCAAAGAGCACGCGGGCGACAAACTCCGCCGGAAGCTCATCGAGCGCTCGGCCCAGGCGACCTTCGAGCGTGTCGACGATGAGGCGCAGCTCGGCCCGAACCAGCGCGGCCTTGAGCCGGGCCGCGTGCAAGAGGCTCGTGCGGATCGCGTCGATCGCGCCGGTCGCCGGGTTGGATGCGTCAAGCGCATAGATGGCGAGTTTCGCCCGGGCCTTGAGGCAGTGATACGCCTGGGCGCGGGCGGCTTCCTCGACGCCCAGGGGCGGATCCGGGCTTCGAGCCAGCTCGACCAGTCCCAGCAGATCAACACACAGCGGCATTTCCAGCCCTTGACGGACGGGTGCCAAGCGCAGGAGCGACTCTCCCTCGGGCTTGGTGAAGCCTTCGTCCTCGACGCCATCGAGCGCGCCGCAAGCACTCAGGCGCACCAGCGTTCGGAGAGATTGGATGTTGACCGCCCGCTGGATCGCCGGGGGCGACTTGCGATACCTCCTCGCCAGCAACGTTGGCTCGATGCCTCGGCGCGATGCCCGTGCAATCACGCGCTGGCGACGCTCGTCCAACGGCGGCGTGCGCGCGAAGATCGGTTCCTGCGCCCGCGCGTCGTGGTTGATCAGCACTTGGCGGATGCCCTCCTGGCTCCGCTCGAACCGCTTTGCCAGTCGTGACGCCGCCTGGTTCAGCGACCACCCCAGCCTCGAGCGATACCGGGCCGCCCGGCGGATGATCCGGGCTCGCAGCGCGGGATCCATTCGAGAAAACGCCCCCGCACGCGCGACGCGCGGAGCGTGGCGGGCGCGAAACTCCTCCGCGCGGACGAGAGCGTACACCAGGGACTCTCGGCCATGATCGTCGAGCGCCCGGCGGGCCACCAACCCCAGGCGCCGGTACCGCATCAACGTCTTGGGCGACACGCTCCAGCGCGCGGCAAGCTCCGCGTCGTCCACCAGCTCGAGCGAGCCACCACCAGCCCAGGACGGCTCACCACTGGCGAGGGCGAGCATCTGAGCCCTCGTCAGCCGCGCCAGGGAACCCAGACGCTCGACAAAGGCCGAGGCATCGCGCAGTAAGGCGGCACCGGGGATGAGCGCCTCGCCCGAGACCAGCTCGCCCGCCGGTGGCGCTTCGGGCTGGATCTGGCTGGGGTTGGGTTTGGGTCCGGGGTTCGGCTTGGGGCTGACGGAAGCGGGGCCCGCGATCGCACCCGCCCCGCGGGTGCGCGTTGTGCGAAACACCACGAAATCCTCGGGGTACACCCCGTCAGGCGTCAGGTCGCTCACGAGAGACTCAAACTGCTCCATCCACGCCAGCAACGTTCGAGGAGGCAGGGCGCGAGCGCTCTGCGCCAGCTTGACCAACACCGGTACGTGCACTGCGGGCAGTGGCGGCACGAGGGCACAGTACGAGCGCCAGCGCCGGTCATGCCGCGTGCTTCGAGTCGAGATGGATGACCGGGCCAACGATCTGAGCATGAGCTCTTCCGGCGAAACTCGAAGCGACATGGTGCACCAGTCGGCCCACCAGTCCGACCAGCCGTCCGCCCAGCACGCTCGTTCAGTAGAACAGTCGCCTCTCGCGTTTCGGGTGCGGGCGGCGACCGCTAGCGACGTGCCGGCGGTGCTGCCAATGGTCCGGGCGATCTGCGACCAGCACCAAGCCCGCGACCCCGAACGCTTCCGCGTGGTCCCGGACGTGCTGGAGCGTTATGCCCAGTGGCTGCCCGAGCGGGCGGCGGACCCGCGAAGCGTGTTCCTCGTCGCGGAGCGGACGATCGCCCACGCCGACGCTGGCGGCGGTTCTGGCCATTCTCCGCCCGGCCCGTCAGAACCGCCCGACTCGACGCCGAGCGGATCGGCCGATCGGGGCGAGCTGCTTGGCTACTGCGTCGGCACGATCGAGCCCGAAATCCCGATCTTCTGGGTGCCCGAGTGCGGCTGGATCCACGACCTCTGGGTCCAGCCGATCGCCCGGCGATCGGGCGTTGCCGCGGCGCTGACGGACGAAACTGTGGAGCGTTTTCGAGCGCTTGGCATCCGGCAAGTTCGCCTGCACGCGGGATCGTTCAACGGGGCGGCACAAGCCCTTTTCGCCCGCCAGGGCTTCCGAGCGTGCATCGTGGAGATGATCAAGCCGCTGTGAGCGTCCTTCAAGCGCCCTCGCTCGCCCTATCTTGACCGATCGGCCCCGTGGCGAAATGGCAGACGCAGCGGACTTAAAATCCGCTTCTCGGAAACGGGAGTGTGGGTTCGAGTCCCACCGGGGCCAGTCTGCTTCCGATGCAACTTGACGGTCCTGCATTTCGCTCACTGCCGGAGCACCTTCACACCCCTCGGGCAAATCCACTTTCGTTGGACTTGCAGAGTGGCGTTTTGCCCGGTAAACTACAAAGAACGCGAGGTCTGGGGAACCTTGAGTATCCTGAGATCACGGGGATCAGGACATGCGCGAACATCAGTACCTTGGAATGTCTCCGAGCGGTTTGGAGCGAGTCTTATGGCCTCTGTGCCGATGGACGCGCGGACACAACCAAGGGGCATCACCGTCCGCATAGACCTGCGGATCTCAACATACGGAGGTATTGAATGGATATGGACACAATCCGGCCAGTCGCTTCCATCCTCGGTGGGATAGTCATCTTTATCGTATTGATAACGGTGGGTCTGCGCACACTTGCTCGTCTGATTACGAAGCAAACGCCTTCCTGGGGCCGTGCTTGTGGAACCGCAATCATTATTTCTCTAGTTGCCTTCGTCGTTCAGTTTATTATTCAGTCCGCCGTGGACCCATCGCAACCTTTGGTACACGTACTGCTCGCCTTGCCGATCCTTCTCGTCGCGCAAAGTGGGATCACGGCCGTCAGCTTCAAGACAACGTTCCTCCGAGGCTTTCTGATCACCCTCGCGATATGGGGAATTGCGTTTTGTCTGTTCTGCCTGGTGAACGCACTCGTGCTTCATCTGATTAAATCAGATCTGCAGATGTACGCTCCTCCTGGGCAAGGACCATGACGCTGGGAATGAACCACGCTCCAGTGGCGGCAACTCCAATCAACGGTTAACCCGAGTGAGTTGGCTTGTTGATGCATGCATATGCCAGTTGGCGCTGAAGCGCTCGGCCGTCAGCGGCTGGTCGATCGCCCAATCAGCGCCTCAACCGCTCGGACCAGCCCGGCCGCGTCGGATTCGCGCAGGCGCCCGATCGACCCGACTCGGAAGCACGGAGCGTTGCTGACCTTGCCCGGGTAGATCACGTAGCCCAGCTCCGCCAGCGCCGAACTGAAAGTCGCAAAGTTGAACGCGCGCCCGTTCGCGTCCTGCTCGGGATACACGAAGCTCGTGATGATGGGGCTCAGCAGCGCATCGGGCAGCAGTGTCCGCAGCCCAAGGCCACGCAGGCCCTCAACCACGATCTTCTGAACACCCGCGTATCGGCGCAGGCGCACCGCGGGGCCACCCTCGGCGGCAAGCTCGCGGATTGCCTGATCAAGCGCCAGGATCACGTGCGTGGGCGGCGTAAACCGGAACTGCCCGTCGGTTTCCAGCCCGCGCCACTGGTCGTAGAGGTCCAGCGACAGGCTCCGCGCCCGGGCCTCGCAGAGCGCCAGCTCGCCGACGCGCGCAAGGACGAAGCTCAAGCCCGGAACGCCCTCGATGCACTTGTTCGAGGAGCTGACGATCCAACTCGCCCCTCCAGTGGCGGGATGAGAACCCTGGGCGCCGCCCGACCATGCCGCCGCGTCCACCGGCAGCGCGCCGAAGCCCGACATGCTGTCGACCAGCACGGGCACGCCATGGCGCTGCGCCACGGCGCAGACTTCCGCCACGGGGTTGACGAGCCCCGTCGTGGTCTCACAGTGGACGACAGCCAGAAGCGTGGGCCGCCCCTTGGCGCTGGCCAGCGCCTTGTCGACGGCGTCGGGATCAACTCGCTGGGTTTCCGGACATTCAACGACGCTGGTTGCGATCGCAAGCCGCTTGCCCATGGTGGCGATGCGGCGTCCGTATGCGCCGTTGCAGGCGACGATCAACTGACCATCGCGCGGAATCGCGGTGGAAACGACGCTCTCGATTCCAAACGTGCCGCTGCCCTGCATGGGCACGCACGTCCACGCCGGGGCCGGAGCGTTCGCAAAGCCAAGCAGCGCGGCGCGCACGCTCGCGATGATGCTGAGAAACTCACCATCCCGCGAGCCAAGATCGCGCAGCATGGCCTGCTTGACCGTTCGGCTCGTGGTCAAAGGCCCGGGCGTGAACAGAGGACGATCGCCAGCGGTTTCCATGGAAAAGGGTAGGAACCAGCCTTTCCGCAGGCTCTCAGGCCGCCGCGGGGCTTCGATCGCCAGCGCATCTGGCCGCGAATGCCCGCTCCCGACCCGCTCCACGCCGATGAAGGTCACGCCACCCGTGTCTACATGCAACTATCGTTCCGCGTGACGATCGCGATCACCATGGGCGATCCCTTCGGCGTCGGGCCGGAGATCGTCGTCAAGGCTTTGGCCGATCCGCACGCTCGGCGGCGCGAGCGCGCTTCGCTCGCGATCGTCGGCGTCGCGGGCCCGCTCGAGGCGGCCGCAACCCGCGCCGGGCTCGATCACACCCGGCTCTGGCGCCGTGGCACATGGGCCGAGCTTCGGTCGTTTTCAGCCGAGGGCGTTGGAACGCCGGGGCCGTTGGCCCAAGACGAGCCTTGCGGGGCGTTGCTCATCGAGCCACCCAACCTCGCGCGACGATTTCAGGACGTGCACGAGTATCCGAGGCAGGCGACCTTGCTCGGGGGCGAGTCGTCGTTCGTCTGCGTTGAGCACGCCATCGACGCGGCCCTTCAGCCCGAAAGCCCCATCCGCGCCATCGTCACGGCGCCCATCAGCAAAGAAGCGTGGCATCTGGCGGGGCACATCTACCCGGGGCACACCGAGCTCTTTGCCCAGCGTTTCCAAGCTCGCGAGTTTGGCATGTTCTTTCACGCCCCGGCGCGAGCGCGGGGGCCGGACGATGGCGGTGTGGTCTTCCGCACAACCCACGGGCCTCTCAACGTGATGCTGGCGAGCATCCACGTGCCGCTGTCGCGCGTGCCGCGGGAACTGACGATCGGCACTGTTCTGTCCGCCATCCGGCTCGGGACCGACGCGGTGCGCAGGCTGGGTGTCGCAAGCCCGCGCGTGGCGGTGTGCGGCGTCAACCCCCACGCCGGAGAGAACGGCATCCTGGGCGACGACGAGCAGCGCGTGGTCAATCCGGCAATCGAGGCCGCCCGAGAGCTTGGCATCGACGCGACCGGCCCGCACCCGGGCGACACCGTCTTCATCGCGCACGCCCAGGGCAAGTTTGACCTCGTGGTCGCAATGTACCACGACCAGGGGTTGATCCCCGTCAAGCTGCTCGCGTGGGACCATGCCGTCAACTGCACGCTGGGCTTGGCCATTCCGCGAACCAGCCCCGACCACGGGACGGCGTTCGATATCGCGGGAAAGAACCGGGCCGACGCCGGGAGCATGGGCGCCGCGATTGACCTGGCGATCCGCCTGGCGGAATGACGCCGGAGCGGCTGGCAACTCTCCGACCATTCGCGGCCCGCTCTCTCTCGAGCGACGGCCCGAGCCAGGCACCCGGATAAGGGTTCTTTCCGAAGATTGCTAAGCGCCGGGGCTCCGTAGACTTCTTCATGCTGACGAAGTCACAGCGCGTCGCACGAATCCGGCTACGAATGTGTTTCGTTACGGGGCTGGCTCTGCTGTGCGCCCCGTTCTCGGCCACCGCCGAGAAACTGTGGCAACCCGCCCCCGCGGCTCCCGCGCCCGCCGACGCCGCCCAACCCGACTGGCGGACGCAGATGCTCGCGCCCAGTGTTGGCGAGCTTCTCGACGTTCCATACTTGAGCGAGGAAGAGAAGCGGGCCCTGCGCGTCAAGCATGGTGTGTGGACCGTCGCCGACCTTGAAGACCGAGGAGTCTCGGCTCGTGCGGCGTTCATCACGGGTCGCTGGGGCGACCGCGCGCTGGAGGCCAGCGGAGCCGACCCGCTCGATCTGGCCGAGGCGCTGGTGCTCCTAGGCGAGTCCTTCGACGCGCTCACCGCGCTGGATGAGAACGCCCCCCGATATGCGATGGACAACCAGGACGCCGCGCCGAGCGACCGCATTCGGGCGATCCGCGTCCGCGCAGCCGCAACCGCGCTGCAGGGCAAGCGCGACGACGCCGCGGCATTGCTCGCGCCGGTCATTGAGCGTCTGAACACCGAGGTGTTGGACGACGCGGAAGAGCTCGTGGAGTGCGTCAGGGCCGCCGCGCTCTTTGACGAGATCAAGGGTTTGGCCAATCCCGGCGAAGGGTTCCAGCAGTTGATGGGCGTGCTGGCGCGGGTTCGCACGGAGCTCGACGCTTCGAGTTGGTCGGCGCGACTGACCGAAGCGGAGCTTCTCTACGCCAAGGACAACCTCGCGGAAGCGGGCGAGGCATTGGAACAAGCGCTCTCGTTCAATCCTTCGAGCGCACGGGCGTGGCATCTGGCGGGCTTGATGGCGGTGGACGGGCTCGATGTTCGCCGGGCCATCGCGGTTGCCAGGCGACTGGACGAGCTCGCGGGCCTGCCCCCGCCACCGGAGAAGCCACCCGAGCCGGCGCAACAGCCCGAGGCGAATCAGCCAGACCCCGCCCAGCCAGAACCGGTCCAACTCGTCGACATGCTCGACGCGGCGCGCGCAATCGAAGAATCGACGGACGAGCGCGCCGAAGACGCGGGGCGTTCCCCGCTTGGTGCGCTGGTGCTGGCTCGGATGCGACTGCGTCAGGCGGAAGCGGAAGAGGCCAAGCGGCTGCTTGAAGCCGCCGCCTTTGAGTGGCCTGCGAGCCCGGACGTCCTCGCGTGGCGCGCCGCGGCGGTTGCCGGAGCGTTCGACTTCGACGCGGCGCGGGCGAGGCTGGCGGAGCTCGACGCGATGCAGCCCGGACAGATGGAAGGGTACTTCGCCGTCGGTCGCGTGCTCAGCGAGCGGCGCCAGTACGCCGAAGCAAGCACGTTTCTTCAGGAAGCGATCGAGCGTGCACCGTGGCGGACCGAGCCCCTCATCGAGCACGGGCTCATGCTCTTGCAGGCTGGAGATGATGTCGGTGCCCTTGCCGCCCTGGAAAAGGCAGCGGAACGCGACACCTTCAATGTGCGCGCCGCCAACAGCCTCACCCTCGCCCGCGAGCTGCAGCGCTACGAGCGCCTCGAAACCCCGAACTTCGTCATTCGCTTCAACCCCGACACCGACGCACTGCTCGCCAGCGAAATGCCGGGCCCGCTGGAACAGCTCTACGCCCGCGTCACCGGAGCCGAGCGCGGGGGCATCGACTACAAGCCGCCCGTCAAGACCACCATCGACCTCATGCCCGACCACCGCTGGTTCGCGGTGCGGATCGTCGGCCTGCCCGGAATCCACACCATCGCCGCATCGACGGGCCCCGTTATCGCGATGGAATCCCCCCGCGAGGGGCCCTCGAGCCTTACCGGCGCGTACGACTGGGTCCGCGTCGTCCGCCACGAGTTCGTCCACACCGTCACGCTGGCACGCACCCGGAACCGCCTGCCCCACTGGTTCACCGAGGCGTCGGCGGTCTATCTCGAGGACGCGCCGCGCGATTTCTCCGCGTGGCAGCTTCTGGCACGCTCGTTCGAGAACGCCGAGCTCCTCAACATGCAGGAGATCAACATCGCCTTCGCTCGCCCGCGGCGCCCGACCGATCGCCAGCTTGCGTATGCGCAAGGCGCCTGGATGTACGAGTTCATCCTCGAGCGTTTCGGGGCCCGTGCGCCGCTCGACTTGATGGACCAGTATGCCGCGGGAAAGATCGAGGACGCCGCGATGCACCAGGTGCTTGGGCTCTCGCAGCGCGAGTTCTTCGAAGCGTTCAAGCCATGGGCGAGTGAGCAGCTCGTCCGCGTCGGGATGCGACTGGCAGAGGGGATGCCCTCCGTGCAGGAGCTCGCCGACGCGCTCGACGAGCAGGCGGACGGTGGCGAGGAGCTCACGCTCGCGCAAGTCGAAGCCTGGCTTGGGCAGCACCCGAACCATCCGGATCTGCTCAACCTAGCGATCGACATGACCCTTGAAGCCAAGGGCGGGCAAGCAACGCCCGAGATGATCCCGCTCCTCGAGCGATACGCGGAGGCGAGGCCCGTCGATCCGCTCCCCCACAAGCTGCTGGCTCGCCTGTATCTCGACGGCGTGAAAGAAAACGCGGGCGACAACGCCCCCGAATCCGGCCCTGTCGCCGCCATCCCCCACCTGGAGTTCCTCGACGCGCGCGAGCAGCACACGGGCGCGTTCGCCATGGAGCTCGCCCGGCGGTATGCCGCGACGGGCGACTGGACACGCGCCTGGACCAAGGCAGAGCGGGCGACGCAGATCTCCCCTTACGAACCGCGAGGGCGCGAGCTTGCGGCGAGCGTCGCGATCAAGCGCGCCGACTGGCCCGCCGCCGAGCGCCACATCCGGGCCCTCATGAGCATTGAGCCCGACCGCGCCTTGCACCAGCAGAGGCTCAAGGCACTGGAAGCGATGCGCGACGCCCGCCCCGCCGCGGGAGGCTGATCGTCCCACGGGGCTTCGAACGCGGAGCCCCATCAGCGCGACTCGTACGCAAAATGCACGTCGCCGCGCTCGCTCAAGAGCGCGGCACGTTGCTTTGCACGAAGAGAGTTCCAACCCACGCGGGCTTACTTAACTCGATCTCGCAGGAAAGCGCGAATCTTCGCCGCGATCGTGTTCCCCTCCTCTTCCAGCGCGAAGTGACCCGTATCCAGCAGGTTGAAGTCCAGGTTCTTCAGGTCGCGCTTGTAGGGCTCAGCGCCCTCGGCGGGGAAGATGTGGTCGTTCTTGCCCCACACGATCAGCATCGGGGGTTGGTGCGTGCGGAAGTACTCCTGCCACTTGGGGTACAGCGGCACGTTCGTCGCATAGCTCAAGAAGAGCTGGAGCTGGATCTCCTTGTTCCCCGGGCGATCCAGCCCGGCCTGGTCGATCGTCCACGTGTCCGGGCTGATGGTGCTGACGTCGCGCACCCCGTGCGTCCACTGCCACTTTGTCGCTTCGATCTCCAGGAACGCCGCAACCCCACTGCGGGTCTGCTCGTTCTGCTCCTTCCACCACGCACGGATGGGCGTCCAGAACTCGCGGAGACCTTCTTCGTACGCGTTGCCGTTCTGCACGATGATGCCCTTCACGCGCTGCGGCTGCGTCGAGGCGATGCGATAGCCGATCGGAGCGCCGTAGTCCTGAACGTACATCACGAAGTTGGTCACGCCGACGGCGCGGGTGAAGCCGTCCACCACCTTCGCCAGGTTGTCGAAGGAATACTCAAACTCGTCGACGCTCGGCATCGAGCTGTTGCCATAACCCGGATAGTCCGGCGCGACGACGCGGTACTGATCCGCCAGCGCGGGGATCAGGTTGCGGAACATGTGCGACGAGGTGGGAAAGCCGTGGAGCAGCAGGATGGTGGGCTTGCTTGGGTCGAGGTTCGCCGGCGCGCTCTCGCGGTAGAAGATGTCCAGGCCGTCAACGCGGACGACGCGGTGGTGCACGACGGGCCGGTCCACGTGCGACACACTCGAGGCCCCAGCGCCGCCCACGCCCGCGCCCCAAGAGCCAGCACCGCCAGAACCCACTCCGCCAACCAACGCCGCGGTCCTCACCGGCGGCAGGAAGCCGTCCTCCGACGATGCGGACGAGGTCGGCCCCGCCAGCGCGACGCCAGCGATGCCCGTCAGCGCGATGATCCCCTTCGACACGAGCTTGTTGCGAACCATTGCTTCAACTCCAGGTGTTCAGCTTGGCCAATCAGCGGCGCGACCACCCGTGAACATCATCACGTTGTTCCGCGCCGTTATGTTCCCAAGCGGGAAGGTTCGTCCTTCCATCACATCCGATGTTGCACCCCCGCGGCATGTGACACGCGTCGTGCATCTCCCCGCGTCACCGCGGCGGCTCGTCTCCAACCGCGGGGTCGTCCTCCTCCATCAAGCTTCGACCACACTCCGGGCAACGGACTGTGCGCGGGTCGGCAAACTCGACCCCGGTCGCCCCGTCCATCGAGCTCAGCCCGTCAATCGAGTACGAGCACCACGGGCAACGCTGGCGATGAAGCGCACGCCGGATGCGCCGCACGCGCGCCGCCCGAACTCGCGCTCGCACACGATGCGGCACATCAAGCACCCAGCCCAGCGACCAGAGCAAAGCCGCGAAGACGACGAGCGAAGCCGCGTTGTGTACGTAGCCCGCGAGGATCGGCTGTCGGATGTCGTGCTCGAACATAGTGGCATCGCAAGGGGCGCCCGCGAGCGTCAGCGCCGTGGTGATGTCGTTGCGAATAGCGGGTGTGAGTTCAATCGGCGGGGCCGGGGGCACCGGCTCCAGGCGCACAGCGCGGCGATCGATCCGTTCCACGGGCGCCCAGACGCCAACATCCCCAAGAAAATCATCGTCGAAAAGCTCGTACAACCACCGTCCCTGTTCGATCGCGCTCGTCACCGCGTCCCCGCTCATCCGGTCGGTGATGACGCCCCACTCGCCAGAGGTCGTGCCCGACTCGTGCGAGCCCTCGGGCAGTCGCGTCAGCAGCACCAAGTACAAGCACGGCCGGGCACGCTCGTTGATCTCCGCCGGCAAGAAGTACCAGTCAACCCACAGCAACATCGCAAGAAAAAGCGAGCCCAGCGGCGTCCGAAGGCCGCGGACAAGCAATCTCCATGTGTTTTCTCGCGGAACGGTCGAGTCGGGCTCGCCGTCCCCGCCCCTCCGATTGATGTTCCCGTCGACGCGAGCCACGTCCAATATTACAAGCCCCGCAGGACACCGGCGCTGATTCGCCGGCGCTCCGGCGTGCGTCGCTCGACGAACCATCGCCACTTCCGCACCGCTGTCAAGCCTTTTTCGCTCGCACAGGCGTCGCGACCGGCACACGCGGCACGCTCGCGGCATGCCGCCCACGAGTTTGCTCGCCGGGGCTCAACTCGCATGGCATGCTTGAAAAGTCCTCGTCCTGCCGGGCTTGAAACCCTCGCAGCACGTCCATCCGCCGCCGCGAACGTGCGTGAGCACGAGCCGGCGGGCGAACGCGATTCCAACAACCGGAGAGAACTGAACGATGGCCGCGAACACCGATCAGGCTTGCTTGAAAGTTGCCGCGCTCCTTCTTGTCGCTGGAGTCGCGTCGCTCGCGGACGTTTCGCGGACCCAGGCTTCGGTCGTATCCACATTCGCCGGCGCCCCGCCGGAGGGCATGAGTTCGACGACGTCGAGCTGGAGCACGCGAGCGCGGATCGGCGACGCCCAGAACGATGGTCGATGGGAGGCCGCGGTCTTCGAGCGCGTCGACGACGTGATGTCCATCGCCCACGACACCGACGATGTCCCCTGGCAGAGTGGGCAGCCCGTTGACTTCACCCTCAGCGTCGATCGGACCGGCGTCTCGTTCACGCTCGCGACCGACAGCTTCGTTCGCAACGTGATCTGGTTCACGACGCCCGATTCCTTCAACGGCGTGCGGATGACGCTGCACGACGAGGACGAACTCATGCCGGGCGAGGACCTGGTCAATCGCGTCAGCGTGAGCAACGTTCAGCTCGTCACCCCGGGCTTCACGGGCGACCTCGCGGCGTTCACGCTCACCGCCGACAACAGCAACCACAGCGTCACGTTCTTCCGAACCGACCTTGCCTCGATCCAGGAGTTCACGCTGACCGGGCAGGTGACGTTCGACTTCAACGACGCGGCGACCCGCACCGACGCCGAGCGTTCGAAAGTGAGCTTCGCCGGCGTCACCGTTGTCCCGACGCCCGGAACGATCCCGCTGCTTGGGGCGACGTTGCTTCTCGCCTCCCGGCGTCGCCGGGCGTGAGATCGCCCCGCGATGGCAACACCGGATGTCTCTAGTTCAGCGCTTTAGCAACCCACTCGCCGGCTGAACCGGCCGACCGGCTGCCAACCCGCACCAGCAGGTGGAGCCGGAACTCGGTGTCCAGCAAGGCCCTCACAGCGCGAGCGTCCTCGGTCAGTACGTGCAGAACCGGCTTGGAGCCGGGCTCGAAACGGACGGGCACTCCCGCGGCCTGCAGCAGTTCGGCGTGGGCCAGCGTCCACGCCGACGCCGCCAGAAGCTTCTCCGTCGCCCGACCGACGCCCGTCTGGTAGTCGCTCGACCCCCAGACCGAGCTACCCGACGCCACGTGAGCCGACGACACGCCTCCAGCCGCGCTCGTGTCCGACGCGCTGAGCAGCACGTGCATTCGCCCCGACGCGTCCATCGCGAACTGCGCCTCGGGCACGTAGGGACATCGCATCCGCACCGGCACCAGCCCGTCAATCAGCTCGCCAAGGTGGATCGACGCCGGAGCGTCGGTCGTCGCGTGGCCCGATGCGGGCGAAAGCGCCGACACGGTCCCGCCGCGGGCTTGCCCGCTTAGTCCCCTGTCTTCGAACGCATCCCGATTGATCGACCGGGTTTCCGCGGATTCCGGAGCTTCCGGGGTTTCAGGGGCTTCCGAGTCGTCGGCCGCGTTGGCGCGGGCCGTCGACCGAGCCGGCGCGGGCTTGCCCCGGGTCAGCGTCTTTCTTCCGTTGCGGCTGATCTCGCCCGGGTTCGCCTCGCCACTGGCAAACCGCTCCGACGAGCGTTGGGGCGATTTGGTCGAGAGCACGCCCGCGCACGCGAGCCCGGAGACCAGGTCCGCCAGTCGGGCCCCCGCCGTCGGCGCGGGGCCGCGATAGAGCGTCAACGCCGCCCCCGGGGTGATGCGGTTGATGGTCGCCGCGACGGGAACCTCAACCGCCAGGAACGTTCGCGAGGTCCGATCGAGCGTTTGCGTCGCTTCGAGCGTGCGCTCGATGGACCCACCCACGAACGCCACGCGCAGCGCCGGCGCCGAACGCGACTCGCGAATCGCCCCGCTGATTGCCTTCACTGCCCGGTAGCATGCGATGAGCGCCGGCTCGTCGACGCCGCTGAGCACCGTGATCGCCGACAGCCCCGGCGCTTGGATGAACTCGGCTTCCCGGGCCTCGTCGACCTGGATCAACCATCGCGACGTAACCGTCATCGCCTGCCACACCGCGTCCGCCAGCGTGCGAGGGCGCGACTCGCCCAGTTGCGTGATCGCCTCGCGCCCAAAGACCTCGAGCGACAAGCCCTCCGCCCGCACGCGGATCAGCGCGACGCTCGTCAACGCATCGGCGAGTTCCTTGGCATATTGCCCGACCCACGCCGCGGCCATCGCCGGCAGGTGCCCTTGCACCAGCGCCTCGATCACGAGCGTCTGGTCTGGCTCACCATCGAAGCCGCCAAGGCGCCGTCCTGCGGGGCTGGAGAATGTCCGCCCGGCGCGGGCGGTTGCCGCAACGCCATTGATGATCGGGTCGGCCGCCCTCATGAGCTCCGGGGCGGGTCCGATGACTCCGGCACGTCGGATCGGGCCGCCATCGAGCGAGTGCGGACGCACGCCTCCGGCAACCGGAAAGCCATTGGTGTTGGCAACTGCTCCGCCGGGCCCGACAAAACCGGCCCGAACGCCGTCAACGCCCGCGGCTGCGGGCGGTGTGCCCAACACGGGGCCCAGCACCGGGCCCAGCAACGGGCCATTTCCGGACATGGGTCCCGGCGCGACGGGCGGCCGACCGGAGCCACCGAGGCCGCTTCGTTCGCCTGTTCCGCCCAAACCACCCAGTCCACCTTCACCGCTCGATGCGCGGCGAAGCCCGCGTTCTGACGGACCCAAGAACAAGTCCGCGAGAAAGTCAAAGTCAGAGCGCTCGCCCCGGCCATCGTCGCCAGAACTCGCCCGGCCTTCGGAGCCAGATTGTGCCTTCCCCTTCGCCACAAGCGCTCCATCACCACACCGTTCCACCCCGATCGCCGCGCCCGCTACGTTCCGTAGGCCTGAACCTCCACAACACTATTGTCCTGTCCGACCGAGTTGCTTTGCAAGCACGAGTTGTGTGGATCTGCAATCCACCGTCCATCCGCAACGAGTCGATATTGATATCGCCCCGGACTGAGCGGGAGCAACAGTTCGTAAACACCCCGGTCTTCGTTGCGCTTCATGGGGAGGCTCGTCGCCGACCAGGCGTTGAACTCTCCCGCGACGCACAAGCGGGAGCCAAGCGTCAAGGGCTGGACGAAAAGCGCCCCCTGCCGCGTTGAGCGCACGCCAAAGAAGATCTCCGCGCTCACGTCCGCCGTCGCGGCGCGGGCCTGCTGTTCAACCGCGATGGCGGTTGCGCCACCGCCTGAACCCAGTCGCCCGCCGCCCGCGATCAGGCCATCGATGCCCGCCGCGTCGGAGTTCGCCAACTCCGAGCCCGACCCTTCGGAGCCCGAACCGTTCGACCAGGCGATGTCGGCGTTCAAGCCAGCATCCGGACGGGGCATCCGGGAAAACTCCGCAGGCCCAACCGGCTGCGCGGGCCCACCGACGCTGTTCGCAGCCGCGGCACCGGGCGCGCCTTCCTGACGCACGCGGGCTTCGACCGCCTTGCGAACCGTCATCGCCGCCAGACGAAGCAAGTCCTCGCGGCGTGACGCCGGCTTGAGCTCCGCCTCGCCGCCCAACTCGCCCCCAGACAGTTCGCCCGCCGCCAGTTCGCCCCCGCCGACCCCAGGCCCACCGACCCCAGGCCCGCCGACCCCAGACACGCCAACGTCGCCCGGCGCCGAACCGGACCCCGATCGACCATTGACCTCCAGCAGCGCCGGCTCACGCTCACCAAGCGCGGCATAGGCGTCGTATGCGGGCTCGTTCAGCACCGCGTCTTCCGGTTCCAGCGCGCCGGGCGTCTCCTTCGTCACCAGCCCGTGGTGCAGCATCCACGAGGTGAGGCTCGAATAGTCCGCGGTTCCGCGGCTGTTCGGGGCATACTGGCAAATCGCCTGCCCGAACGACGCCGCCTCGCGAAGCTTCTCGTCAAACCGGATCACCACCGGCACCACCCGCGTCGCCGAGCGCCGACGCATCTCCTGGAGCAGGTCGCAGGCGACGGCGTTGTTCTCATCGTGCAGCGTGGGCAGGAGCCAGATCGGCAGCGAAAGCTCCATCCGGCGCGCCACCGTCTTGACAGTCATGACCTGGCGCTGAGCGCCCTGCATGGAGAAGAACCCGGTCTCGACCGGGATCAGGGCCATGCTGGCGCAGGAAATCGCGTTGTAGGTGAGCAGCCCGATCGTGGGCGGGCAGTCGACGCAGACCACGTCGTATCCCACGCCCACCCGCGCCAGCACGCTGGCCAGACGCTTCTCCTTGTCGGGCCGGTCGGCAAGCCCGCCCCGGCTGGCTTCCAGCGCCGCGAGCCTCATCCGGCTCGGGAGCAGGTCGAGGTTCTTCGAGACGCGCCAGATTAGTCGCCGGGTGTCGAGTACCCGCGAATCGGAGGAGAGCATGGCGTCGCCGACGTCAAGGTCGATCCGCCCTTCGGGGATGCCCAGGCCCGCAGCGCAGTGCGACTGCGGATCCATGTCGACGATGAGCGTTCGGATGCCGCGCCGCGCCAGCAGCGCCGCAAGGTTGATGGCGGTCGTGGTCTTCCCACAGCCACCCTTTTGGTTGATAATCGCAATCGTGCGCACGGGGCCTCCCTCCACGCGTCCAGCAGACGACCGTCCGAGGGGGAACACAGGCGCTCACGCGTCGAAACGCATGTCTACAAACGGCGCCAGCCGCTTCCCTGCCCGGCGACGACCGGCAAGCAAGATCCTTCTCACCACCGGTACGGGCGTTCAGTTTCACACACACCAGCCACGGGACCGACTATCGGGTGCCCACTTTCGCGGGCTTGAAACTGGTGCTCTGGGCGTCTCGTGGAGGGCAAGGCCAGTATCGGCCTTGGCTCCACCCCCCGGAACATGGGGCAATCGCCCGGATACGTCGACTTTCGGCGCTCGTTCTCGTGCCTCCCCCCACTTTTCAAGAGATCGCGTGGATCGCGCGATCGACCTCTTCCGTCGACACCGTGCGCACGATCCGGGCGGTGGTCGGCGAAGCGCGGACGATCAGGCGAAGCTGACCACCAAGCACTTTCTTGTCGTGCATCATCGAGCCGCGGATGGTCGCCGCATCGGGCAGGCCCGAGGCCCGGACCGGAAGCCCGGCCAGCGCCAGGAGTTCTCGAACGCGCACACCTTGCGCCTCGTCGATCAACCCGAGGCTCTCGCTCAGGACCGACGCCGCGACCAGGCCTAGGGCGACCGCCTCACCATGGGTGAGGGGCGGCGGATGCAGGGGTCGGCCAACCTCATCGCAGGGAGCAACACCCGCCCGCGTCTCGATCGCGTGCGCAAACGTGTGCCCGAGGTTCAAGAGCGCACGCCCCCCCGCCTCGTCGGACGCCATCTCTCGCTCATCCAACCCGACCACCCGAGCCTTCACCCCGACGTTGCGAGCAATCAGCTCCACAAGCGTCGCCTCGCTGAACCCCGCGTCGCTTGCCGCCCGCGCACGCAGCTTGGCCTCGGTCCATTCCAGCAGGTTGGGCTCGCCAAACTCCCCCGCCAAGCACGCGTGCTTGATGCACTCGGCCAGCCCGGCGGCAAACTCCCGGCGAGGCAAGGACGCCAGCGCGCGCACGTCCGCGAGCACCAGCACCGGCTGGTGGAAACTTCCAACCATGTTCTTTTTGAGCGTCGTCTCGCCAGAATCGTCGAGCGTGAGGTTCACGCCCGTCTTCCCCCCCACCGAGGCATCCACCATCGCCAGCAGCGTCGTTGGACATTGCACCAGCGGCACGCCCCGGCGATATATCGCGGCGGCGAACCCCGCGACGTCGCCCACGATCCCGCCTCCAAGCGCCACCACCGGGTCCAGACGCTCGTGACGCGACGCCAGCAGCGCGTGCAGCAGACGGTCGACGCTCGCAAGCGACTTCTCTTGCTCGTCGGCCCGCAAAGGCTCGCGCGTCAGCACAAAGCCCGCGGCGGCGAGGCTCGCGCACGCCTTGGCGACCATCGCGGGTGGAAGCTGATCGTCATACGCGACGAAAGCACGCTTGGCGGCGACGGAGACCACGCCCCGCACGAGTTCCCCAAGGCGATCGAGCAGGCCCGGGGCGACGACCACCTCGTACGCCGCGGACGCCAGCGCAACGGAAACGCGGCGTTCCATCGCGGGCTCGCTCATGCGTGGTCGTTCTCCACCTCGTCCGAGGCGCCGTCGGACGCCGGGACGGTCGAGGCGCTCTCCAGCCCCGCGTGATCTCGATTGACCTGGTCGGGACGCTCCCAAGCCAGGCGCGGCGCATCGCCCCAGAGCATCTCCAGGTCGTAGTGGGCCCGCGTGCTGGGCTCGAAGAGGTGGACGACGACATCGACAAAGTCCGCGAGCAGCCAGGTGCTGCGATCGTCCTTGCTGGTGCGGAAGACGGCGTACCCCCGCGCACTGCCAAGGTCTTCGACGTGGTCGAGCACGGAGCGCATCTGCCGCTCGGACGTGCCGCTGGCGACGACGATGTAGTCGCTGACCTGGCTCATGCCACGCACGTCGAGCAGGACGACGTCCTGGCATTTGTCGTCGGCGACGAGCTGGGCGGCCTCAATGGCAAAGGCGCGGGCCGCTTCCTCGCGGTTTGCCGGGGCCGCGACCGCTGGCGGCGCGAACTTGCGTCGGCGGAACTCCGCCCGTCGATCGGTCGTCGCGCGGTCTTCGTGCGCGGCGCCGCCAAGAGTCAGAGCATCGGAATCGCCCGGCTCGCCGTCTTCATCGGCGTGGTCTTCATCGCCTTCGTCACCGTCGTCTTCGTCACCTTCGTCACCATCGCCAACCAGCGCCGGCTCGTTCTCCTCGTCATTGTCCTGATCAGCACCGGCGTCGGTCTCCTCTTCAAAGTCGCCGGCGTCGCCCGAAGCGTCGTTGCCCTCGTCGCCATCAAACTCCGCGGCTTCCACGGCAGAGTCGGTTGGGTTTGCGTTCTTCTCGCTCGCACCGTCGGCGACGCTCGTGCCATCAAGAAGCGTCGGATCGAGCTCGTGATCCGAGGCCAAGCCGAGCTTGGCCCGTCCTCGCGACGCACGCGCCGGAGCGGATCTGGCGCTCGCCGCCGGGCGGGCGGTGATCTTCTTCCCCGGCGGGTTCTTGCCAGACGTCGTTCCGCTCGTCTTCTTGCTGGTCGTGCTCTTGTTGGCCGTGTTCTTGCCGGCCGTGTTCTTGCCGGCCGTCTTTTTGTTGGCCCGTTGACCGGTCGGCTTCGGGCCGGTCGCGGGTCGAGCGGTGCTCGAGCTCGCCGACTTCTTGGCGGACGACGGGGAGGCTTTGGCACCACCAGATTGCCGCGATTGGGCTTTCTTGCTGGCGGGAGCCTTCTGGCCGGAGGCCTTCCGTGGGGCGGCGTTCGAGCCGCCCGTCTTTGAACCGGCACCCGAGCCGCGGGACGAGGTCCGCGGAGTGGTCGCCGCGGATCGGGCGTCGGACGACCGTGCGCCCTTTGCCGCGGGCTTGGACGATGCGCGAGCCACGGTTTTCTTGGGCGAGTTGGAACTCCGGGACGCTGCGTTCTTGCTGGGTCGGGCTGCCATGGATACAGGCTATCCCGAAGAAGCGGGGGACGGCGAACACCGCCGACGATGGGCGGGTAGTCGGGCCGCGATCCTGTACGATCGTGAAGTCCGATCAGATGGACGCCGGATGATCCGCGGCACGCCCGTTGACCAGCGCTCGCGCGCTCGCATCCGGCGGCAAGCCGCTCCAAGGCGGAGGGACGATCACCGGGCTCGCGGGGATCGTGGGCGTGTCAAACGCGAGGAGTTCCGGCGGGATCGTCTTGATTCCCCGTCGCCTGGCCTTGCGCACGGCATAACGCAGCGAGCGATGCACGCGGCGGCGAACGGCGTCGGTGATGTTCAGCTCGAGCCGCTCCATCTCACGCAGCGCGAACATCCACGCGTGATACTCCTCCAGGCAGCGGGGCTTGTAGGAGCCGAGGCCGATCGCGTGATGGCCAATCTCGTGCAGGAAAATCGCGGCCGAGACGGGGCCGGTCGGGCGCGGGGCCTCGAGATATCGACTGAGCGAACCGTCGCGATATCGCAAGAGGACGGCAACGCCGCTGCTGTTGGTGCGCCACTTGCGCACGCGCACGCCAAAGGTCGCAAGACGCTCGCGGACCATCGCGTCGTAGCGATCCTGCATCGCGGCTCGCGGTGCCGCCGGAGCGCGGGAGCCCGCCAGCGCGACGCACGGCACAGTCCCTTGTCGAACGGCGGGCGACGCTGGCTGGGGTGAACGCGTGTGCTGTGGCGGGCTTGGGGGTCGCTTGATTTGGAGTTGCTTGGTCTGGGATTGCTTTCTCTGAAGTTGCTTGCTCTGGGGCTGGCTTGCTTGCGGGCGCTTGGCTTGTGGCTGCTTGATCTGTGGGCGCTTTGCTTGTGGGGGCTTGATGTGCGGGGGCTTGACTCCGTGCAGGGATGCCACAGGCATCACCGGTGCCGCGGCGAGGACCGGCGCCGCGGGCTTGGCCGGTGCTGCGGGCTTGGCCGGTGCAAAGAGCTCCGGCTGCGCGAGCACCGTCACCGGACGATGGGCGATCTTGAGCCGCCCCCCACGGGAGGAGGGAGCAGACGAAGGAGCTGGTAAGGCGGCAGGCAGCGGAGCCGGCGCGGCCATCAACCCACCTCGCACACTCGAAGGCGCGCCGCTCGACGGAGCACCCCGACCCGCGCCACCGGGCCCGCGCTTGCGCGGCGCACGAACGGGGACGCGCGCGGGCGGCAGGCCTGGAACGAGCGTTCCGAGAAGATCCCAGAGCGAGATCACGCAGGATTCTCCCGCGGAGGAGCGGTTGGCGGCGTCACTCTCGGCGGCGCACCCGTCAGGATTTCGCCCGAGCGCACCCGCAGCCCGCGTGAGAAGTCGCCCCAGGCCATCGCTCGTTTGCCGGGGGCCTGAACATCGCGGAGCTGCAGCACGCCCCGCGCGCACGCCACCAGCCCGAGATCGGCATCGAAGATGACCCCGGGCTCGGCGCCGTTGGACCTTGCCACCACGGCGTTCGGGTCACGATCGCCGACGCGATTGCTTGCGCCGTCGCCGGGTGGGGCGCCACCCGCGGGAGAGTCGTGCACGCCGACACGGAGCACCTTGAGCGGCTCGCCCCGGAACGTCACGCTCACGCCGGGCCAGGGGTTCAGCCCGTGCACACGCCTGCGACAATCCTCGGCGCTGGCATTCAAGTCGATCCACGCGTCGTCCTTGCTCAGCTTGCGAGCGTGGGTGACGAGCGCCGGATCTTGCGCGGCGCCCCGCGAGAGCGCCGCGACGGGGTCGCGAGCGAGCTCCGCGAGCACGCGAAGGACGAGTTCCGGGCCGTCGGCGGAGAGCAGGTCGTGGAGCTCTCCGGTCGTGAGGACGGGATCGATGCGTCGCTCGGATTGCGCGAGGATGAGCCCCGCGTCCATGCGCTGCGCCAGCGTGATGACGCTGTTGCCGGTGTGGGAGTCGCCCGCGAGGATCGCCCAGTTGATCGGCGCGGCGCCCCGCCAGCGGGGCAGTCTCGACGCGTGAAGGTTGATCGCCGGAATGTCCGCGAGCAGGGGTCCGCCAAGCTTCTGGCCAAACGCGATGACGACGAAGGCGTCGGGCTTGAACGCGCGAACTTGAGCGACGATTTCCGGGGCGTTGACATCCGCCGGCTTGATGCAGGGCACGCCTGGATGTTCGCTGGCGGCCCACGCGGAGATAGGCGTCGGGGTGAGCTGACCCCCTCGCCCGGCGGGCTTGTCGGGCTGGCTGACGATGGCCAGGAGCTGGTGCTCGCGCGCGATGGCCCGAGCCGTGGGAAGGCCAAACTCGCCTGAGCCAAGAAAAACGACGCGCATCGGGAGCATCCTTGCTCGGGGTCGAGGCCGAGTCGGGTCGACTTTATGCGCGGGCGCCGTTCTCGAGCGAAAGGTCGTAGGATGCAAATGTGGCAACGAAATCAGTGACGGTTCGAGAAGCCGCGGGTCCTTCGGATCTCGGCGCGTTCCGCGCGCTCTGCGAGGAATATGCCGCATCGCTCCCCTTCTCGCTTTGCTTCCAGGGTTTCGAGGCGGAGATGGCTTCGCTTCCGGGAAAATATGGACCGCCCGAGGGCGTCATCCTTCTCGGTGAAGTCGTTGCACGCCCGTCTCCAGACGCAGACGCGACGAGTCTTGTTGTGGGCGCCGTGGCGCTGCGTCCCATTCCGCCGCGACCGGGCGAGCGCGCCCGAGTGTGTGAGATGAAGCGGATGTACGTTCGCCCGATTGCCCGGGGGCTCGGCGTCGGGCGGGCACTGGGCGAGCGGTTGCTCGTTGAAGGCACGCGACGCGGATACGACCTCATGCGGCTTGACACCGAGACCGACTTTGTCGCCGCGACGGCGCTCTATCGCTCGCTGGGCTTCGTCGAATGCCCGAGGTATAACGACGACCCGCTCGAGAACACGATCTGGATGGAGCGGCGCCTGACCTGAACCGCCCAGCGCCGGGCCCGTTGAACAGGCCACACGTTCAGGCCCGATGGAAGAGCTTCTCCAGGTCGCGGATGGAGAGGCGGACGGTGGTCGGCCGCCCGTGCGGGCAACTGCTGGAGCGTTCGACGGCTTCGCGCAGACGAAGGAGCTCGGTGAGCTCAAGCTCGGAGAGGCGATCGCCCGCCTTCACCGCCGCCTTGCACGCCATCATGTCCAGAACATCGCGCAGCGCGGTCTCGGCGGTGCGCGGGTCGGAGGATTGTGCCGCGGCCAAGAAGGATTCGTCGTCGCTGCGTCCGAGCAGGTCGGCCATGAACGCCGCGGGTTCGACGCCGCGTTCCAGCAGCAGCGACGGGAACGAGAAGACGCCGACACTGGTCGGGCCAAGGGCTTGGGCGTCGATGCCGAGCCGAACCAGTAGCGACCGGAGCGACCCGAGGCGATCGACCTGTCGAGGCGAGGCATCCACCGGCACCGGCGTCAGAAACCGCTGGGATTCCAGTGGCTGTGGCCCCGGGTCGGCAACGGACCCTGTTGGCGCGGCTGCGTCGGCCTCTGGCGGGCCCATTGGCTGGCTTGTTGGCGGGCAGAGCCGCAGCAGGAGATACTCGAACATCACACGTTCGTGCAGCGCATGCTGATCGATGATGAGCACGCCCTGCTCGTCCTGCGTCAAGACATAGCTGTTGTGCACCTGGAGCAGGCGCGGCGCTGGGGCGGGGGCGGTGAGCGGCGTCGTGCCCGCGAAAGACTCCCCCGTGGTGGATGCGAGCGCGGACTCGCGCGGGCGGGCAACCAAGGACTGGCCAGACGACGGGGCTGCTGATTCGCCAAGGGCCGGGGCAAGCTCGCCCGCGAACGGTGCCGATGGCGTCGGAGCGAGGGTGGCTGGCGCGGGCGGCGCGGCAACCGCCTCGGGCGAGGTCTCGCGCTTGGGGTTCAATGCCTGCATGTCAGGGGCGGGGCGGGCGGACTTAATAAAAGCGACGAAGTCCTCGGCTCGCAACGCCGGGGCGGGCGTCGAGCTCGCCAGAATCTCCATCGGTCCGCGCCGGATCGAATGAACATCGAGCGTGGGGGTGAGGTCCGCCGCTCGCAGGGCTCGCCTGGCAGCGCCGAGGACGACGCCATGGATTAGCGAGGTATCGCGGAAGCGCACCTCGGCCTTGGTGGGGTGGACATTGACGTCGACGAGCGCCGGGTCCATCTCGATCATGACGACTGCGGTCGGATATCGCGAGGGCTCGATGAGGCCGCGAAACGCTTCTGCCAGCGCGTGCTGGATGGTCCGATCCCGGACCGCCCGCCCGTTGATGAAAAGATGCTGCGCCTTGTTGGTGGCGCGGGCCAGCGACGGCCTGCCGATCAGCCCCCACAGCGTGACGCCGCGGCTTGCGCCAGCGCCGAGTTCATCGAAGTCGTCTGCATGGATCGTGAGCAGTTCCGGGGAGAGCTCCTTGCCCAGGATGGCCAGCGCGCGGTCGACGGGTTGCTGGCGGGGCGGCAGATCGAGAGCAACCCGCCCGTCGCAGCGCAAGCGCAGGGCGATGGCGGGCTGGGCCATCGCCAGTTGGTGCACGATCTCAACACAGCGGGCCTGCTCGGTCGCGACGGTGCGGAGGAACTTCCGCCGCGCAGGGGTGTTGAAGAACAGCGTCCGCGCCGCGACCTGGGTGCCGGGCGGGCCCGCGGCGGGGCGGGGCGGCGAGATCGCCTCGCCCTCGGCGATGATCTCAAAGGCGGTCGGCTCGTCGTGCGTGCGCGAGCGAATCGAGAGCCTCGAGACCGATGCGATCGACGCGAGCGCCTCGCCCCGAAAGCCCAGCGTGCCGACACGTTCCAAATCGGCAGCGGAGTTGATCTTGCTGGTGGCGTGGGGCGTGATCGCCAAGAGCAGGTCCGCCGCGTGGATGCCGCAGCCATCGTCGCTGACACGAACCAGCTCGATGCCGCCACCTTCAAGGTCGATCTCGATGCGGGAGCTACCGGCGTCGATGGCATTCTCGACGAGCTCCTTGACGACCGAAGCCGGACGCTCGACTACCTCGCCCGCGGCGATCTGGCTGGCGACCAGGGGCGAAAGGGCTTGGATCCGCCGACTGGTCGGGGTTGATGAGGCCTGGCCGACGGCGAGGGGTGTCACGCGCGATTCTAGAAAGTTTGGACGCTCAGGGCTGAGCTTCGCCGCGCCCCCCCCGCTCCTTTCTTCTTGGCGCGGCGGAGGCTTCGGTTATACTCGCGGCCTCGTTGGAGGCGTGAAGGGCTCGGCATGCAAGACCAGTGCAAGGCGTTGCCGCGGAAGGGCGGTGGTGTGGTGATCTCGGACCTGGCCCGGCGGCAAGGTGGCTACGACAGCATTCGTGTCGAGCTCGGTGCGCGTGGCGGCGTTCATTGGCAGGGTGGCCTTGACGAGCTGGGCGAGTCGGGCGGACCGGGCGTGTTTGCCCGACGGAGCCGGATCGTCTGCTCGTCGCCCATGCTCGTTCGCCTTCTTGCAAGCGCGCTGATCGCATGCCAAGGCGGGCTCGCCAGTGCCCGGGTTCACACGCCACCAACCCCACAAGACGTCGCCCCCAGCGGCCAGGCCAGTGTCCAAAGCGACGGGCAAACCAGCGGGAGTGCCAGCGTCCGGGCCGAAATTCACGCCCAATCCCACGCCCACGGGGCGGATCATCACCTCGACGCGCTCGGCGGGTCGATCGACGGCGTCCGAATGGTCCGCGTCAGTCTTTCCACCTTCGAGCAGCGCGACCAGGTCGAGCAACTGGCATCGCTGGCCTCCTGCCGGGGCGGGCTGGGCGAGGTTGATTACCTTGTGCCGCCAACGAACTTCGAGGCCTTTCGCGCGCTCTGCGATCGATTGGGCATGAGGTGGCGGGTGCAGATCGACGACGTCGGCGCGCTTGTTCGGGCCCAGCGCCAAGAGATCGCTCGTCGCGCCCTGCGGGCCGGGGTGCAGCGCGGCGTGAGCTGGTTTGAGAACTATCACCCGCTGGAGGAGATCAACTCGTACCTCGCCCAGCTTGCCACGAACCATCCCGAGCTTGCGTGGCCCGTGCAATCCATCGGAAACTCGCTGCAAGGGCGGGCCATCAACGCCCTGCGATTCTCCGGGCCCGATCGCCCGGGCAATCCGCGGAATCTTCGCCCGCAGTTCGTGTTCAATGGCGGCCAGCACGCCCGCGAGTGGGTGAGCCCCGCCAGCGTTGTCTTCCTCGCGGATCAGTTCCTCGAGCGATACGCGAGCGATGCTCGCATTCGCGCGATCATGGACCAGGCCGAGTTCATCATCGTGCCCGTCGTGAACCCGGACGGCTATGTCTATAGCTGGACGCCCGAAGGAAGGCTCTGGCGGAAGAACCGCAGGACCAACCAGGGCGGGTCGATCGGGGTCGACCTCAACCGCAACTGGGGCTTCCAGTGGGGGCTGAACTCGGGGTCTTCGGGCTCGGGCTCGAGCGATACGTTCCGGGGTCCGTCCGCGTTTTCCGAGCCAGAGACGAGGGTGCTGCGTGATTTCATCATCGCGCAGCCGCGCGTCCGGGCGCATATTGACTTCCACAGCTATTCGCAGTTGATCCTCTCGCCCTGGAGTTATGCCGCGAGCACGCCACCGGACAACGCGATCTTTACGGAGCTCAACCCGCGGATGGCGTCGGCGATCTTCGCCGCCGAGGGCGAGCGGTACCGCTTCGGTGCGACAGGCCAGATCCTGTATCTGGCGAGCGGAACGGCGTCGGATTGGACGTTCGGGGCGCGTGGCATCACGGCCTGGGGCTGGGAGCTGCGCGACACGGGCCAGGCGGGGTTCCTTCTCCCTCCGGATCAGATCCTCCCGACGGGGCGCGAGACCCTCGCGGCAGTCTTGGCGATGGCGGAACGCCTGGCGCCGGCGTTTACGTTCGCGTTCCCCGACGGCATCCCTTCGACCGCGCTGCCCAACGTGACACAGAACTTCCGTGTGCAGGTGACGAGCAACAGCGCAACGCTCGACCCCTCATCGCCTCGGATGCAACTGCGCGATCGGCGCGGAGGCTCGTATCAGGAGTTCCCGCTGACGTCGCTCGGAGGCGGGGTATACACCGCAACCATCGGCCCCGCAACGTGCGGCACGGATCTTGAGTTCTACTTCGAAGCGTCGGCGACCAACTCGCGGGTCGGTCGCCACCCGCCGCTGGGCGAGGAAGCGCCACTGCTGCGCCGCACGCGGAGCGGGACGTTCGTCGTCTTCGCCGACGACTTTGAGATCGACCGGGGATGGAGCTACCAAAGCGCGGGCGACGGCGCTTTGAGCGGCAGGTGGGCGCGATGCCAACCCGAGGGAACGACGGCGCAGGCGGATGCCGATGTTTCGCCAACCGGGTTGCTCGCGGCGATCACCGGGTGCTCCGCCGGCTCGTCGCCCGGAGACAACGACCTCGACGCCGGCGCGAGCGGCGGATCGACCACGCTCACCAGCCCGCGATTGAACGCGCTCCCGCCCTCGGTCTTTCTGCCCGGCGACGTGACGCTGTCGTACAGCCGCTGGTTCTTCACCGACGCTCCCGAAAGCGAAGATCGTCTTCGCATCGAGGCGTCTGGCGACGACGGGGCCACCTGGACCGTGGTCGAGGAGCTCTCCTCCGGTGGTCGGGTCTGGACCTCGCGCACGATCCGCGTCGCGGAGTTCGTGCCGCTGACCGAGTCGTTCCGGCTCCGCGTCACGGCGGTCGACGGCGGCGCTGACTCGCTCGTTGAGGCTGGCATCGACGAAGTCCGGCTCACGGCCCAGGGTTGCCCGTGCCGCGCCGACTTCAACCGCGATGGCGATGCCGACTTCTTCGATTATCTGGACTTTGCGCTCGCACTGGCGGAAGAATCGCGCCTCGCGGACGTCAACCTCGATGGACAGTCGGATTTCTTCGATTACCTGGACTTCGCCGCGGCGTATGACGTGGGGTGTCCCTGATGAGTGGCCCGTGGTACGTCCGTGAAACGAAGAAGGATGCGCGCGTGATGGAGGCGGCTATGGCGATGGCGAAGTTTCGTCTGATCGGGGCAATGGCGGGTGCGATTACTTCGGCGGCGGGCCTGGCAGGCCCCTTCTCGTCCGCGGCGTTCGCCCAAGCTCCCCACGTCCACGGGCCCGGCGAGTTCGCACCCGACGACGTGGCGATGGATGACGACCGCCCGCTCGACGGGGTCCGCATGGTCCGGCTCACCATCACCTCCTTCGAGCATCGCGACGCGATCGAGCGACTCGCCTCCCTCGCCGCATGCCACGGCGGACTGGGACAGATCGAGTACCTCGTCTGGCCCGAGAACTTCCAGGCGCTTCGCGACCTTGATCCAACGCTGGTCGTCCTGATCGACGACATCGGCGCCGTTGTGCGTGCGCAGCGGGAGGAGATCGAGCGCCGCGCGCGCCAGCGCGACCTGGCGTGGTTCGAGAACTATCACCCGTTGAATGAGATCAACGACTATCTCGCGCAGATGGCGACCAACTTCCCGGCGCTGGCAACAGCCCCCGCATCGATCGGGACATCGATCGAGGGACGCGCGATCAATGTGATCCGCATCAGCGGGCCCGACCGCCCTGAGAACCCGCGCTCGCAGAGGGCCCAGGTGCTGTTCAATGGCGGGCAGCACGCCCGCGAGTGGGTCAACCCCGCGACCGTGGTGTTCATCGCCGACCAGATGCTCGAGCAGTATGCAACCAACCCGCGTGTCCGCGCCCTGCTCGACGAGGTCGAGTTCATCTTCGTCCCCGTCGTGAACCCCGACGGCTATGTCTATTCCTGGACCGCCAACGGACGGCTGTGGCGCAAGAACCGTCGCGTCAACACCGGCGGCTCCATCGGCGTGGACCTCAACCGCAACTGGGCCTTCCAATGGGGGCTCAACTCCGGGTCCTCGGGCACGCCCAGCAACGATCTCTACCGCGGGACCGCTGCGTTCTCCGAGCCGGAGACAACGGCGCTTCGCAACTTCATCCAGGCCAACCCGCGCATCCGCGCTCACGTTGACTATCACAGCTTTTCGCAGCTCCTGCTCGCGCCGTGGAGCTACACCCTCGGGTCGCCCCCCGACAACAGCGTCTTCAACGAGCTCAACCCCCAGATGGTCCGGGCCATCTTCGACGTCGACGCCAGGACCTATGTCGCGGGCCCCGGGGGCGAGACGATCTATCTCGCCAGCGGCGTCGCCAGCGACTGGACCTTTGGCGACCGGGGCATCTGGAGCTACGGGATCGAGCTGCGCGACACCGGGCAGTCCGGATTCCTGCTGCCGCCGGATCAGATCATCCCGACGGGCCGCGAGAACTTTGCCGCGGCGCTGGTGCTGGGTGAGTATGTCGCCCAGCCCTTTCGCTTCGCGTTCCCCGATGGCATTCCGTCACGGGGCGAGCCCGGGAGCGTGCAGAGCTTCCGCGTGCAGTTGATCGACAACAACCGGCCCGTGCTGGCGGGCGCTCCGAGCCTTCGCTACCGCGCCGCGGGCGCTTCGACCTTCTCCGCCGCAGCGATGACGCTGATCTCGGGCTCGACGTACGAGGCCCGCTTCCCGGCTTTCTCCTGCGGCACGCGCGTTGAGTTCTACGTCGAGGCGACCAGCCCCGATGGCCGCTCGGCCCGATACCCGTCGCAAGCGCCGCTGGCCTCGTCGCTCGTCAGCCGGTCGACCACTGGGCCGGAGGTGGTGCTGTTCGCCGACGACTTTGAGACCGACCGTGGCTGGACGTTTGGCGTCGCGGGCGACACCGCGACGGCGGGGCGATGGAGCCGCTGCGACCCGCAGCCCACGAGCGCGCAGCCCGGGGACGACGCCAGCGCCGTCGGGACGCTCGCGGCGATCACCGACTGCAACGCCGGCGGCTCGGACGGCGCCGCGGACCTTGACAACGGGGTGACGACGCTGCTCTCGCCCCGCGTGGACGCTCGCCCGCCGCGCGGACTGACGACGAGCGACGTCTATGTCGCGTATGCCCGGTGGTACTCCAACGACCGGGGCGGCTCCCCCAACGCCGACAGCATGCCTGTGGAGATCAGTGCCGACGACGGCGCGACATGGACAACGCTGGAAACAGTGGCGGAGAACCTCAACGCCTGGACGAGGCGGATCTTCCGTGTCGCCGACTTTGTCGAGCCGAGCGATCGCGTGCGGGTTCGGTTCGTCGCCCGCGACCTTGGCGCGGGCTCTCTCGTCGAGGCGGGCATCGACGACCTCCGCGTCTTTGCGCAGGGCTGCCCCTGTGCCGCCGACTTCAATGGCGATGGCGTGGGCGACTTCTTTGACTATCTCGACTTCGTCAACGCCTACGCCGCGGAGGACCTGGCAGCCGACTTCAATGGCGACGCCCAGGTGGACTTCTTTGACTACCTCGACTTCAACGCGGCGCTGCAGGCGGGCTGCGAGTAGTCGGCCCCGCGGGCGTCGATGCGGGTACGATCGGGCATGCCCAAGAAGAACATTGCCGGCGTGAACGTTTCGGGCCTTCGCGTCCTCATTCGCGTCGATTTCAACGTGCCCGTGGAAGGCGGGCGGATCACCGACGACCGGCGGATCAAGGCCGCGCTCCCGACAATCAAGAGCGTGATCGATCGCGGCGGAAAAGCGATCTTGTGCTCCCACCTGGGCCGGCCCGAGGGCACGGGCTACGCGGCGGAGGACTCGCTCAAGCCTTGTGCCCAGCGCCTTGGCGAGCTCTTGGGCAAGCCCGTCGCCTTCCCCAGCACCGACTGCGTCGACGACGCGTCGGCAAAGGCCGTCGCCGCCATGCACAATGGCGACGTCCTCCTGCTGGAGAACCTCCGCTTCCACAAGGGTGAAAAGAAGGGCGATGCGGCGTTCGCGGGCAAGCTCGCGGCGTACGCCGACGTCTACGTCAACGACGCCTTCGGCACCTGCCACCGTCCAGACGCGTCGATGGTCGCCGTCCCCAAGGCCCTCGCGGGTAAGCCCCGTGTCTCGGGCTTCCTCGTCGAGAAGGAGATCAAGTTCCTCTCCGAAGCCCTGGCAAACCCCGCCAAACCCTTCGCTGTGGTGCTGGGCGGCGCCAAGGTTTCGGACAAGATCGGCGTGGTCCAGAACCTGCTCCCCAAGGCCGACCACATCCTCGTGGGCGGGGCGATGGCGTACACCTTCCTCAAGGCGCTCGGACGCAACGTCGGCGCCAGCAGGGTCGAGGCCGACCACCTCGCCTCCGCCAAGGCGATGCTCGACCAGGCCGCCAAGCTGAAGGCCGACCTGCACCTCCCGCTGGATCACATCTGCTCGACGCAGTTCAACGAGTTCACGACCGACATCAAGACTTTCGGTGAATCGATCACCGATCCTTATATGGGCCTGGATATCGGGATGAAGTCGCAGGCGGACTTTGGAGCGGTGCTGCGCAAGGCCAAGACCATCGTCTGGAACGGGCCCATGGGCGTCTTCGAATGGCTCCCCTTCCGAGGTGGAACGTTCGGCGTCGCCAACGCAATGGTGGAAGCGACGAAGAACGGCGCGACCACAATCGTCGGTGGCGGCGATTCCGCCGCGGCGGTCGAGGCCTTTGGCCTTGCCGACAAGTTCACCCACGTCTCCACGGGCGGCGGGGCCTCGCTCGAAATGCTCGAGGGCAAGAAGTTCGAGAGCGTGGAACTGCTGGACTAAGCCCAGCGCGCGAGCTCCAACGCGTCGCGTCCTTCATCGCTAAACTCCTCCTGCAGCCATCGAGCGGCGTGCCGTCGCTCTCGGCTCGTTCATTGTCCCGACTGCGATGTCCCGGGCGGCTGGCCCTGCCAGAAAAGAAAACCGGCGACCCGTGGGGGCCGCCGGTGCGAAGTGCGATTCAGATTTCTGCGTCGCGATCAGCAGGGCGTATCGAACGCGGCTGCGAAGTCGAGGTAGTCAAAGAAGTCCACCTGTCCGTCCGCGTTGAAGTCGGCGCTGGGCTCCTCGTTGGAGTATGCAGACGCGAAGTCGAGGTAGTCAAAGAAGTCGACCTGTCCATCGTCGTTGAAGTCGGCCGGGCAGTTCGGTGCGTCGTTGACGGTGAGCACCGCCTGGACGCTGGTGAACGTGCCGCAGTTATTGGAGAGCACAGCGCGGTAGTTCGCGGCGTCGGTGAGCTGGACGTTGTTGATGGTGTAGGTGCTCGCGTTCGCGCCGGGGATGTCCACGTCGTTCCTGCGCCACTGGAAGGTGACGGGCGGGCTGCCGATCGTGCCGACGGTGAAGGTGACGTTGTCGCCCACGTTGACCGTCTGGCTCTGGGGCTGGGGGTTGATGATCGGGGGCTGACGCACGTTCACGGTGACCGAGGCGCAGTCCGTCACGCCGCAGCCCGACTCCCAGCGAACGAAGTAGGTGTTGGTGGCGGAGGGCGAGGCGATGGTGATCGTGGGTCCCGTCGCGATCGACGTGCCGCCGCACGAACCAGTAAACCAGCGCGCCGTCGTGCCCGAGCCTCCCTGAACCGAGAGCTGGATGGTCCCGGTGTCGGCGGAGCAGAAATCCTGGCGGTTGACGGTGGCGCCGGTGGGAGCAACCGCGGGGCTGCTGACGGTGACGGTTACCGAGCCGCAGGTCGTGCTATCGATGAGTCCGCGGCGAGCGCGAGCGAAGTAGGTGGTGGTGCTGGAGGGGCTGACGACCAATGGCGAGCCGGTGCCGACGAGCGTGCCGCCGCAGCTTCCGGTGTACCAGTTGAGGGTGTCGCCGGCCTGCACGCTGGCGGTGAGGGTGGTTGAAGATCCGTTGCAGATGTTGTTGGGGGCCGCCGCGACGTTGGTCGGGGCGGGTGGCGCGACGCCGGTGATGGAGAAGTTGCCGGGGTTGACGTTGAAGAAGTAGTTGCCGATGGCCTCGACTCGGATTCGCGCGGACGAGGTGAGCAGATTGGGAACGGTGATGGTCTCGCTGCCGTCGTTGGGCGTGGCGTTGGCCAGGACGATCGGATAGGTGACGCCGCCGTCGGTGGAGAGGAGGATGCTGACGCCCAGGACACCGATGGGGGCGACGTTGGTGCCAGCGACGTCCCAGGTCACGGTCTGGGTGGAGTCGGGTGCCCACGAGGCCCCGGCGAGGGGCGCCGTGACGGTGAAGGGGCCGACGGTGGAGACGACGGTGAGGTTGACGTTGGCGGTGTTGACGCCCCCGCCGCCCGCGCGGTTATCGCGAACGGTGAGGCGCCACGACGCGGGCGAGCGTGCCACGTCGTACCACTTCTCCCCGAGCAGGAGGGTTCCGCTGGTGACGCTCTGGATCCGGGGAACGGTGCGTGAGGCGCCGCCGATCGAGGGAGCAAAGGAGCGGAAGTTGGGGCTGGAGCCGTTGTCCGCGGCGCTGAGCGCCTGAGCGGCGCCCTGCTCAAACTCCTCCCAGCAGTAGGTGAGCGAGTCGTTCTGGGCGTCGGTCGCCGAGCCGGTGATGGTGAAGGGCGTCCGCCTCGGGATGTTCCGGCTGGCGGGCGGGGTGACGGTTGGCGCGGTGTTGCCGGTGGCGACTTCGGTGTCGCAGCCGGAGCCGCCGCCGGAGCTGATGAAGGCGATGACTTCATCGAAGCTCTTGGCGTGGAAGTAAGGATCAGCGCCGCCGACGATGTTGTCCGCGCCACAGATCCCGCCGTAGGCCATGATCGTGGATCCGGAGCCTGGCTCGATGGCGCCAGAGGTGGAGCGGTTAGGTCCACAGTTGCCCTGCGTGCCGTTGAACGAGTGGTTGGCGCCGAACTGGTGCCCGATCTCGTGGCAGAGAATCTGGATGATGAAGGGATCGCCAACCGGCGAGAAGAGGCCTGAGGTTGCGGCGCCCTTGTTTCCGCTGCAGACCGACTGGAGCACCGCGACCCCGCCGCCAGCGGTCGAGACCACGTGCCCGATGTCATACGCGCCGGAGCCGATGATGCCGTTGATCACGCCGGTGTTGGCGTTCAGCATCTGGATCGGGTCGGAGTTGTTGTAAGGGTCGGTGGAGGCGTTGGTGAAGATGAGCGAGGAGTTGTTGGCGACCAGGATCAAGCGAATCGCAAACTCGTTCTCGTAGACGGTGTTGACGCGGTTGATGGCGGTGACCACGGCGTTCTGCCCGCCGGTCACTGTGCCGCCGTGGAACGCCGTGTACTCACCGTTCGCCGCACACGCCAACGCGTACTCGCGGCGCGTCGGGCCCGCGCGGACTGGGGTCGTCGACGACGAGCCGACGAAGAAGTCGCGTCCCTGCGCGGGTTCCAGCGCTCCAAAGCACGTCGGAGGCTGGTTGGTCGTGTAGTCGCGGACGTAATAGCTCGCGTAGTGGGTCACGTTGTCGCGCGTGACCGGGTCGATGAACACCGTCCCGTGGGGCGAGAGGATCATCGCGTGGAAGCCCGCGGGGGTGTGGTCGAAGCGAACCACCGCCGCTGGCGTGTCGATGCCCTGCCCGAGGAAGGTCTTGGTCCCGGGGAGCTGGGCCGCAAGGCCGGGCTCCATGATCGGAGATTCAACGACGAGGAAACGCTCGAAGAGCCCGTTGGGCATGGGGAGCGTGAAGATGAGCGGGGCGTTCTCGCCCGCTGCCCCTTCAACCTGGCCAACCCCGCCCTGCGGACCCTCCAGCGGGGCCGACTCGAGGTACCGCATCATCGCGTTGAAGTCGAGTGAGACGTGCTGGGCCTTCGTCGGGCGAATCCACGCGGGGCCCGCCAGCACGTCGGCCGGCAGGCCGTCGAGCATCGTCCACAAACCCTCTTGCGAGACGACCTCACGGGCAAGGGGTCCTGGAATCGGGTCGTTACCCAGGGCAAGCCCGGGAGCGCCGAGCAAGACCCCGGCCATCAAGATGGCGGCACTGATCTTCTTCATGATTTCCTCTCGCCTACTGCCACGCAGGAAAACCCTGCACCTGAAAAGTCGTCCGGCGGGCCATGGCACCTGAAAGCCCACGAGTCCTTGGGCACGGTGCATCGGTCCGTAAACCGATTGTCGCAAACAACCGGACCCCGTGTCAACGTCCAACCTCCCAGAATCCGGACGCGGCCCGAGTCCGGTTCCCGCCGAACCCCCCACATTCCCGGATCGGGCAACTTGGGGTGAGGGCGACACCGACCGGCCCGCTCGACAGTCGCGACTTGTTCAAACAAAGCGGGCAGCCCCCAACTTCGGGACTGCCCGTGGCAATGCAGCGGATTGACCCGCGAACGGGTTCCTCCGACCGGAACGCTCGAAATCAGCACGGACCGGCGAACGCGGCGACGAAGTCGAGGTAGTCGAACAAGTCAATCTGTCCGTCGGCGTTGAAGTCCGCCCGCGTGTCGCCCGCGTCCAGAGCCGCGACAAAGTCGAGGTAGTCGAAGATGTCGACCTGACCATCGCGGTTGAAGTCGCCCGGGCAGACGCGGTTGACGGTGACCTGGATGTTCCGGCTCGGTTCGCCCGCGCCGCACGCGTTGGTCACCAGGCAGCGATAGAGGCCCGTTGCGGAGGGCGTCGCGCGGAGAATCTGGTAAGTCTCGCTCGTCGCTCCCGGGATGTTCACCGAGTTGCGCTGCCACTGATAGTTGACCGGGAGTCGACTGTCGACCTCGGCAAAGAGCGTGATGTCTTCGCCTTCGTTGACGATGGTGTCGGGGGAGACGTCGCGAACGGCGGGAACCTGGTTGACATTGACGGTGACCGATCGGCAGGCCGACACGCCGCAGGGCGTCTCCCAACGGGCGAAGTAGGTGGTGGTGGCGGTGGGCGAAGGGATGGTGAGCTCTGGCCCGGTGCCGATGGACTGGCTGCCACAGCCGCCGGCGAACCAGCGCACGGTGGATCCGGAACCGCCCGCAACGAAGAGGGTGATGGGACCATCGTCATTGAAGCAGAAGTCGTCGCGATCGAAGCTGACGCCCTCTGGAGCGCGGGGGAAGGCGTTCACCTGGACCGTGACCGAGGCGCAGATCGCGCTGACCGCGGTGCCGCGACGGGTGCGGGCGAAGAACGTGATCGTGCCGGGCTCGTTGAGCTGGAGGGTGATGGGCGATCCAATGCCGACGAGGGTGCCGTCGCAGCTTCCGGTGTACCACTCGACGATGTCGCCCGGCGGAACGGTCGCGAAGAGGCGCGTGGTCTGCATGACGCAGATGGCGTTGGGAATGGCGGCGGGGTTGGTCGGCGGGGGCGGCGCGGTGCCGGAGGTGAGGAAGTTGCCCGGGCTTACATTGAAGAAGTAGCTTCCGATCGCCTCGATGCGGATGCGACCCGCGTTGGTCGCGACGTTTGGAACGGTAATGGGGTGGCTGCCGTCGTTGGGGGTAGACGCGGCCAGGACGGTCGGGAACGTCGCGCCGCCGTCGGTCGACATCGTGATGCGGACGTTGGCGACGTTGATGGGCGCCGCGTTGGTGTTGGCGACGTTCCAGGTGACGGTCTGCGCGCTGTTGGCGGGCCAGTTGGCACCGCCCGCGGGAGCGGTCACGGAGAAAGGACCTGCCTGATCGGTGATGGTCAGGTTGAGATCCGCGGTGTTGACGCCGCCAGCACCGGCGCGGTTGTCGCGGGCCGTCAGGCGGAACGAGGCTGGGTTGCGAGCCACGTCGTAGTACCGCTCACCGGCGGCGAAGGCCCCGCCCAGCACGCTCTGGATGCGGGGGAACGTCCGCGAGGGGCTCGCGCCGGGCGAGAAGGAGCGGAAGCTCGCCGTGAGCCCGTTGTCGGGCTGCCCGAGGAACTGGGCGGGGCCCAGCTCACGTTCTTCCCAGCAGTAGGTCAGCGCATCGCCATCGACGTCGGTTGCCGATCCCGTCAGCGTAAAGGGCGTGCGACGGGGGATCGTCCGCGTAATGGGGGCGGTCGCTACCGGCGCCGTGTTGCCGGTCGCCACTTCGGTGTCGCAGGTGCCACCCGCGCCCGTCGTGATGAACCGCAGCACTTCGTCGAAGTTCACGGAGTGGAAGTAGTCATCGCTGTTGCTCTGGAGGTTGTCGCTCCCGCAGATCCCGGCGTAGGCCATGATCGTGCTGCCCGAGCCGGGCTCCATCGAGGTCGCGGTCTGGGCGTTCCCGCAGCCGGCGAACGAGTGGTTGGCGTTGAACTGGTGCCCGACCTCGTGCGCGACGTAGTCGATGACGAACGGATCACCGATGGGCGCGGGCTGCCCGGTGACGCCTCGGCCTTTTTGAGCGCCGCAGACGACGCCAAGCCCCGCGACCCCGCCGCCGCCCGTCGAGAAGACGTGCCCGACGTCGTAGCTGGCGGCGCCGATGCGCTGGTTGATCACGCCCGTGTTGGCCTGCAACATCTGCCCGGGGTTGTCGTCTTCGTATGGATCGGTGTCGGGGTTGGTGAAGATCAACTGGTCGTTGTTGGCCACGAGCAGGAAGCGAATGGCAAACTCGTTCTCATACACGAGGTTCAAGCGAGTGATGGCGGTGACGACGGCGTTGAGCCCGGCCGGCACCGTTCCGCCGTGGAACGCTGTGTACTCACCCGTCGTTGCGACCGCGAGCTGATACTCCCGGCGAACAGGGCCCGAGCGCACCGGCGTCAAGCGATCGAGCGTCGATGTCGGGCGGTTGGGATCCGTCTGCGTGAGGCACTGGAACGAATGTGGCTTGGTGTAGTCGCGGACGTAATAGCTCGCGTAGTGGCTGATGTCGCCCCGCGTGATCGGATCGATGAACACCGTGCCCTCGGGCGACAGGATCATCGCGTGGAAGCCCGCCGGGGTGTAGTCGAACCGGACCACCGCCTGCGGCGTGTCCAGCCCCTGGCCCAGGAACGTCCGCGTCTCGGGCAGCTTTGCCGCCAGCCCGGGCTCCATCACCGGCGAATCAACCACCAGGAACCGCTCGTACGTCCCGTCGGGCATCGGAAGCGAAAGGATCAGCGGCTCATTTGGGATGCCGGCGTTCTCCGGGCGCGCCTCCGGCGGGGCCGCCTTCAGATACTCCACCATTGCCGGGTAATCCAAGACGACATACTGCGCCTGTGACGGACGAATCCAGGGCGGGCCGCCCAGCGCCACCCGTGGCTCGCTGTCGAGCATCAACCACAACCCCTCCTGCGACGCAGGATTGACGGGGCCCGAAATCGCGACATCGTGCGGCACGATTTCTGGCGCGGGAGACGCCAAGACCGGAGTCGCCACCCGCCAACCGGCAACACTCAGCAACAGACCAACGCAAGCAGTTGCGATTCTCATGGTTCCCCTCGTTGAAGAAAAAGCCCAGAACCAGCTTCGGACCCACCACGCCCAGCAACACTCTGCATACCAGGAGCTTGCGCCAGGGTTGCCCCCGCCGAGGCTCACCGCTGCCGGCTTCTGACCCCGGCCCGTGGCTCACCCCGGGGGCTTGCCCCCCGAGCCCGCCCGCATGACGCCGCCTGTTCCGCCACCCACCGTCGGGGTGGCCTTCAGCGGCACCCTCGGTTTGCAGGCTCGGTTGGCAGCCCCAGTTGGCAGCCCGGGCGATGTCGCCGAGAGGCGCTTTGGGACCAGACTACTCCGTGCGCAGCATACAGCACGCTGGGGCGATTGCCTATCCCGATGTGACCCAAGTTGGTTATTTTCGCAGGGGATCGGGCGCGATTTCTCGGACGCGCGCTTTTCCGGGCCACCATCCCAGGCGGTCCCGTTTGACACCTCGCGAGCCCGCGCGGGTTGTGCGGCGTGCATACCTGCGGTTTTGCCGCACACGGCGAAGATCACTTCGCTTTTCCCGGCTGTGGACCGAAACAAGTTGGTTGTACGGAGGTTCCGCGATGCACCAACTGCTGTTCCATCCTGCCGAGCCTCGAGGCGAGTTCGACCCGTTCCAGTTCCCGCGAGCGGCGGTCCGGCCGTCGATCCCTCGACTGAAGCTGACGCGCGATGACGCGCTGGACAGCATCCAGAACGTGGAGGCCGCGTTCGCGGAGGTCGAACGCCACATGGCGAAGCTGAAGAACCTGAGCGATCAGCCCTACTGGATCTTCTCGACCGACCCCGACGGCCCGAACCGGGCGGCGTGAGCACGAACCTCCGGAGAGGAATCGTGCTGGCATTCCGCGAGAAGCCAATCCGGAACTGTGGCTGAGTCTACAAGGCTGTTGACCGCTTCGCTTCGACAGTTGGAGCACGGAGACTCCTCATAGACGAAGAGCATGCATTTGGCCAGTTCTGCAATCGGATTCGCTCGGAACACACTGACAAGATCGAATACCAACGCGTGCAGCTGATGGGGATCCTCGAAGACACGGAGCGCGGGTTCGATGACAGCTGTGTCTCCTGGTCGGTAGTTCTTCGCCAAAAGCCTAAACTCACCTTCGCGCACCATGCCCGCTTGTAGTCGCCCAAGTGCGAGCCGGCGTCCTTGGATGGGTGTAGTCAGTGTTGAACGACGGCAATCAACCCGCGACGCCCGAGCGGACGCGTTGAGTCATCACGCTTTCAGCGGGTTGCGCCGCGCCGCGAACACTCAAGCGAATCGACTTGCGTGCAGGCCACCTTGGCGAGCATCTTGCGCTCGCTCGACCACGAGACGAAAGCGATCGCGACGACTCAGCTCATCATGCGACCAACGTGCGCCCGAGTTCACTACCCCCTCTTGCGTTTCTTCGTCGCGCGGACTCCCGGCATGCCGGGGCGGAGCGCGGGTTTGTCTGCTTTGCCGCCGCCGGAACCGCCTTGGCCGGCGTCGCCCTCACCGCCGCGGGCTTTGCCGCGTCCGCTGCCCATGCCGCCCAGGTCGCTTTTCTTGACCTTGCTGACGGGCAACCCGTTGCGTGAGCCATCGTCGATGAGTCGCTTGAGCCGATTGATCTGATCGCGGATCGCCGCGGCCTTCTCGAACTCCAGTTCCTGCGCCGCCTGCAGCATTTCCTCTTCCAGCGACCGCTTGAGCTCCTCGGCGTCGAAGGCTTCTTCCTGCACGCCGATCGCTTCACGGGCGGTGCGCCGCGCCTTGAGCTGGATTTCCAGCCCGCGGCGGATGCCCTTGATGATGGTCTGGGGCGTGATGCCGTGCTCGGCGTTGTACGCCAGTTGCTTGACGCGGCGACGCTCGGTCTCCGCCATCGCCGCCTGCATCGCCGGCGTCATCTGATCGGCGTACATCACCACGAGCGAGTTGGCGTTGCGCGCGGCGCGGCCCATCTGCTGGATCAGGCTCGTCGGGCTGCGTAAGAAGCCCTCCTTGTCAGCATCGAGAATGCACACGAGCGAGACCTCGGGCAGGTCCAAACCCTCGCGCAGCAGGTTGACGCCGACGAGAACGTCGAACTCGCCCCGGCGCAGGTCCGCGAGGATCTCGACGCGTTCGAGCGTGTCGATCTCGCTGTGCAAGTAGCGCACGCGAAGACCCTTCTGATCGAGATATGCCGCGAGATCTTCGCAGAGGCGTTTGGTGAGCGCGGTGACGAGCACCCGCTCGCCCTTGGCGGCGCGCTCCTGGCAGCGGACGAGCAGGTCGGGCACCTGCCCCTGGGCGGGCTTGACTTCGATGAGCGGATCGAGCAGGCCCGTGGGACGGATGACCTGCTCCGCGACATCGCCCCCGACGCGCTCGAGTTCGTAAGGGCCCGGGGTCGCGCTGACGAACAAGACCTGCGGCACGATCGCCTCGAACTCCTCGAAACGGAGGGGGCGGTTGTCCAAGGCCGCGGGCAGGCGGAACCCGTGCTCGACGAGGATCTGCTTGCGGTTGCGATCGCCGTTGTACATCGCGCGGATCTGCGGAAGCGTCACATGGCTCTCGTCGATGATGAGCAGCCAATCGCGGTAGTTCGGACGATTGCTCGTCACCGTGGGCGACTCGAAGCCGGGCGTGCGATATCCAAGATGCCCGGTCTGGACGATCTGTGCGGGGTCCAGGCGCGTGGGCGCGGCCAGTTCGCTCGGGCCCGCGGCGCCCTCGCGCGGCGCAAAGTCAAAGTAATCCATCAGCGTGTACGGACGCTCGCCCGGCATGCGACCATCAAAATATCGCGAGTAGTTCTCAATCCCGGAGCAATATCCAAGCTCCTCGATCATCTCAAGGTCGTACTTCGTGCGGGCGATGAGACGCTGCGCCTCGAGCAGCTTGCCCTGCTGGCGGAGCTCCATCACGCGCTCGTCGAGGTCGGAACGGATCTTGGCGATGATCGGCGCCAGCTCGGCCTCGGGCATGACGTAGTGCACCGCGGGGAAGAGAAAGAACTGGCCCTCTTGTGCGAGCACTTCGCCGCTGGCGGGCGTGATGAGCTCGATGCGTTCCACGTCGTCGCCGCTCTCGCCCCCGATCTCGACGCGCACCGCGAACTTCTCGTACGCGGGCCAGATCTCGAGCGCGTCGCCCCTCACGCGGAACTGCCCGCGCTTGAACTCGATCTCAGAACGCTGGTATTGCATGGCGGCCAGGGCGAGCAGCAGATCCCGCCGGCTCACGCGGCTGCCCGCCGTGATCGTCAGCACCCGCGAGCCGTATGCCTCGGGCGAGCCCAGGCCAAAGATGCAGGAGACGCTGGCGACCACCACGGTGTCCCGCCGGCTCAGGATGTTGCTCGTCGCCGCAAGGCGGAGCTGGTCGAGGTCGTCATTCCGGCTCGCGTCCTTTTCAATATAAATATCCCGCTGCGGGATATATGCCTCGGGCTGATAATAATCGTAATAACTGACGAAGTAGTTGACACTGTTGCGCGGGAAGAACTCGCGAAGCTCCTCAAAGAGCTGGGCGGCCAGGGTTTTGTTGTGGCTGATGATCAGCGTGGGCTTGTTCAGCGCCGCGATCACGTTCGCCATGGTGAACGTCTTGCCCGTGCCCGTTGCGCCCAGCAGGCATGCGTGGGGCTCGCCCGCGCGAAGATCGGTGACGAGCTTGGCGATCGCGCCGGGCTGGTCGCCCATGGGTTTGAAGGGGGAGACGACCTCGAAGCGTCCCCGCGCCGCCGCTCGCGACGCAGGGAGTTGCAGTTCACGCGCGGGCGAGGCGCTCGCTCCCTGAGACTCGTTGTCGGGCGAAGACATCGAGGAAGTTTAGAGCGCGGCGCCTGCGGTGTGGTTGAAAGTCAGTGCGGACAGATGGAACCATCGCTACCGGCGATGCCGGGCTGGCCGTGGATGAACCCGCCTGCGAGGCCATCCAGCCCCCTCGCGGCCGGCGGGAAGCCTGGGGAACTCGATCCAGCAGCTCCACCAGAGCCTCGGAACCCAGCGGACCCGGAGCCGCGGGAGCCGGCAAAACCTCCTGGACCGGCTTCGTCCCCTTGACCACCCGGAGCGCCGTTGCCGCCGTTGCCGCCCACGCCGGTGCCACCGTTGCCACCTTGACCGCCATTGCCGCCCGTGCCAGCGAGGCCGCTACCGCCTGAGCCAGCAGGTCCGCCGTCACCTCCGAAGCCGGTTCCACCGGACCCACCGCTGCCACCCATGCGGCCCTTCGAGTCCGGATTGCAACAACCTCCGGCTGTTCCGCCGTTGCCTCCGTTACCGCCGAGACCGGTGCCTCCAGTCCCTCCCGCGCCTCCAGCGCCGCCGTTGCCGCTCGGCGCGGTTCCGTCACCACCAGATCCGCCAGCACCGCCATTTCCACCGTACGCGTGGGCGCCAACGCCGCCGTTGCCGCCAGAGCCGCAACCGATTGGCGAAAGACCCGCGGCACCATCCGCACCAACGAAACTGCTTCCTGAGTTACCGGGAAGCCCAGCGTTTCCATCACTCGCCGGGCCGGGGCCGGGAGGATTGGCACCATAAGGCCAACGGAACACGTTGGAAGCGCCGATCGCGTTGCCGCCCCGTCCACCAGGTCCGCCAGCGCCGCCTGGGTTACCTGGACCGCCGGCTCCGCCGCGACCGCCCCGGATGATGAGCGAGCCGGTCGGGTTGCCGATTGCGGCGGCTTGAATGAAGACTTGGCCGCCCGCACCGCCCGCCGCGCCTCCATAGCCGCCATCGCCGCCATCGCCGGCGTGGACTTGGTTTGTGATGAGCAGCACTTCTGGCGCTTGGAGGGTGATGCTTCCGCCACGGCCGCCAGGAACGCCCAATCGCGTCGATTGCAGGCCCGCTCCAGCGCTCAACTGCGTAAGGATGATGATCCGTCGCCCGGCAACAAACGTGAGCGATGGACCATCGAGAGAACTATCGATGCGCGTCGCGCTCGGGACGAACGTCGCGTGGATGATGAGATCTTGTGCGGCTTCCAGCCTTGTGTCGCTGGCATATTCCACCACTCCCGCTTGGACGACAACGTCTTTTCCGTCCGACCAGAGTTGCTGAGCGCGCACAACGGGCGTCAGGACCATGCACACCAACGCAATGCCAACGCTTCTTAACTTCATCCCCATCGGAAGTTCCTTAGCGGCACACGAGCCGACTCAAACATGCTATCAGATCCAACCCCGACTCACGTGAAGATTGCGCTAAGTGTCCTATCTATCGGATAGACAGCGACTTGCGACGATCGGATCTCGTTTATGAGTATGCGCTCACGACCACGTCTGGGTTGAGTGCGTGCAACCCAAGCGAAGGTCGGTCACCAGCTTGGCGATCGCGCCGGGCTGGTCGCCCATGGGTTTGAAGGGGGAGACGACCTCGAAGCGTCCCCGCGCCGCCGCTCGCGACGCGGGGAGTTGCCGTTCACGCGCGGGGGAGACGCTCGCTCCCTCGGGCTCGTTGTCTGGCTTCTGCATCCGATGACTTTAGTGCGGACAGTGTTGCCCCGGAGCTCCGGCGACTCCGGCAGCGCCGCCTGCAGCTGGGCCGTTGACACCCGGGGCCGCGGCAGGAGGGGCTGGAAAGCCTGATGCACTCGTTCCAGGTGCACCGGGCGCACCGCCAGTGCCGCCAAAGCCGGGTCCGGGTGTCCCTGCGGCTCCACCCAGCCCCATTGGCTCGCTCGGGTCTCCGTCGCCACCAGCGCCGCCATATCCCCCATTACCGCCAATCCCGATGCCGCCTTGACCACCATCGCCTCCACGACCGCCAGTTGTGGCGAAGCCCGACCCGCCGTCGCCGCCGTCGCCACCTGCGCCACCACGACCAACTCCGCCGTTGCCGCCCTTGCCCCCGTTCTTGCCTTTCAGTGGTGGAGTGCAGCAGTCGGCAGCGAACCCTCCGTTGCCACCGTTCCCCGCGTCGCCGTTGCCGCCGATGCCACCTGTGCCCCCCGCGCCGCCGACTCCCGAAGCGGGAGTGCCTGCACCACCGGGCCCGCCTGCCCCGCCATCACCGCCGAACGCGCCCGCACCGTTCGAACCATTGCCTCCCGCGCCGCACGCGAGCGGCGAAAGTCGGTTCGCCACATTGCTTCCGAGAACGTCGGTACCGCCGGTTCCGTTGTATCCTGGATTTCCAGGAGCCGCTGGCGTCACGAGCGCAGGTAGCGACTGGACGAAGCCGGTCCATACATAGGCTGCGGCCGAGGTGACGGCATTTCCACCATGTCCCCCGGCTCCACCTGCTCGTGCGGGCGACCCCGCGCCACCGTCCCCCCCGCGCCCCCCATAAATCTCGAGTACACCGTCCGGGGTGGCCACGGCATGAGATTGGATCCACACTGAACCGCCATCGCCTCCCGCTCCACCGCCTGGCGCACCATTGCCTCCTTCACCAGCACGCACTTGGGACGTCGAAGCAAATATGACCTCTGGTGCTTGAAAAGTGAGGCTTCCGCCGCGGCCGCCTCGGACCCGCTGGGCGGTCGCGTCAAGACCCGGCGCGCCAGCGACGTCTCCCAGAACGATGATCCGTCTCCCGGCAACGAACGTGAGCGATGGACCATCGAGAGAACTATCGGTGCGCGTCGCGCTCGGGACGAACGTCGCGTGGATGATGAGATCTTGTGCGGCTTCCAGCCTTGTGTCGCGGGCATACTCCACCACTCCCGCTTGGACGACCACGTCTCTCCCATCCGACCAGAGTTGCTGAGCGCGCACGACGGGCGTCAGGACCATGCACACCAACGCAATGCCAACGCTTCTTAACTTCATCCCCATCGGAAGCTCCTTAGCGGCACATGAGCCAGCACACGAGCCGACTTTCAAAGGTTACACTTTTTCGCAATGACTTTACGTCAAGATTGCGCTAAGTGTACCTAGTTGTCCGGTGGATAAGGACTTACGCCGCGCGATTCTTCGCGCGGCGCGTCTTCCATGGATACTCGTGCCCGCGCAACGCGTTCGGATCACCCCGATTCGATCTCCGCCGGCTCAATGTGGATGAGCACCTGCCGAACGTTCGCGTGCGCCGCTCGCACCGTTGCCTTCACCTTGCCCGAGAGCGCGTGCGCCTCGACGACCGGCATCTCGGGCGCGACGTGCAAGTGCATGTCCAGGAGATACCCCGAGCCGCTCTTGCGGGCGTGGACTTTCTCCACCAGCAGAACACCGGGGATACCCGCCGCGGTCGCGCGGACCTGCTCAACGAGCTCCGGTGCTGTCGCGTCAAGCAGCTCGCGGAGCGACGGACGGATGAGTCGAAGGCTGGTGGCGACGATGATCCCGCTGGCGACCATCGCCGCGGCTTCGTCGGCATAGACAAGGCCCGACACACCGAACCACCCTGGACCCCACACAGCGAGCGAGACGCCAAGGAACGCCGCGGCTGAGGTGATCGCGTCGGAGCGATGGTGCCACGCATCGGCGCGGGCGGCATCGGACTCCAGTTGCTCGGCTCCGGCGAGCACGACACGGAACAGAATTTCCTTGACGAGGACGACCGCGGCCAGCACGAGCAGGGTCCACGCGTGGGGCGGGCGATGGGGCGTGAGGACCTGGTCGATGGCCTCGATGAGCACGCCGAGCGCCGCGAGCAACAGCAGGAGCCCGACGAGCAGAGCGGCGACGGCCTCGGCCTTGCCATAGCCGTAGGGGTGGTCTTCATCGGGCGGGCGGTGTGCGACGCGCAAGGCCCACCACACGAAAATGGACCCGAATGCGTCAGCAATCGACTCCACCGCGTCGGCGACGAGCGCCGTCGCGTTGCCCATCAGCCCGGCGGCAAGCTTGATGAGCGCCAGCAGCAGGCTGGCGACGAGCCCGATGGCCGTGTTGCGCTCCAGCCGCGCCTGACGGGGCGTGTGAGTCACGCTCGACTCTATTCGTGCCCGAAGATGGAGTGCGGGATGCCGGAGCCGCCCGAGCCGCGCATCGTGAACACGGGCGGAAGAAAAACGTACACTGACGCGCGGCGGTCGCGCGCGCCCCGGACCCCTCCGCGTTTGGCTTGTCGCCAGCTCTTTTCCCCCGGCTTTTTCGTGGCTTGATCTTCCCCCAGGAGCGTTTCCCGTGCACCAAAGCCTTCGTGTCGCCTCTGTGATCATGGCGTTTTCCGGGCTGGCCCTCAGTTCGGCCCTGGCCCACGACGCCGCGTCCGGTTCCAACGCCTCCGCCTCGACTGCCTCGGCGGGCGCCCCGACGCCCAACGCGACGATGCTGCGGTTTCCGGACGTGAGCGCGACGCACATTTGCTTTGTGTACGCCAACGACGTGTGGCTGGTCCCCCGAAGCGGGGGGGTCGCCGTCCCGCTTTCCAGCCCTCCGGGTCAGGAGCAGTTTCCGAGGTTCAGCCCCGATGGGAAGCGCATCGCCTTCAACGCGAGCTATGAGGGCAACCGCGAGGTGTACACGATGCCGGTCTCGGGCGGGACCCCGACTCGCGTGACGCACCACCCGGGCGGAGAGACGATCTGCGACTGGACGCCGGACGGCAACGAGGTCGTCTTCATCAGCAACGCGTTTGCTGGGCTTTCGCGCCAGTCGCAGTTGTTCCGCGTTGACGCCGACGGAGGCCTGCCCGAGCAACTGCCCGTTCCCTATGGCGGGTTCGGCGCGATCAGCCCCGATGGGCAGTGGCTCGCCTACACACCCCACTCCACCGACAACCGCACGTGGAAGCGCTACCGGGGCGGGATGGCGACCGACATCTGGCTCTTCAACCTGAAGACCAAGCAGAGCAAGCGCGTCACCGATTGGGAAGGCACGGACACGCTGCCCATGTGGTCGCCCGACGGCAAGACCCTGTACTACCTCGCCGACGCCGGGCCCGAGCATCGTCTGAATATCTGGGCGCACAACATCGCGTCCGGCGAGAACACGCAGATCTCTCGTTTCACGAGCGACGACATCCGCTGGCCCTCGATCGGACCGGGCGAGAGCGGGCCGGGCGGGAGCAGCAAGGGCGAGATCGTCTTCCAGCTCGGGTCCAAGCTCATGCTGTGGGACCTGACGACCAACAGTTCTCGCGAGGTCGAGGTCAGCATCAGCGGCGACGCTCCGTTTGTCCGCCCGCGTCTGGTGAACGCCGCGGAAAACATCTCGGGCGCTTCGCTCTCTCCCTCGGGCAAGCGCGTGGCGGTCGAGGCGCGGGGCGACCTCTGGTCCGCCCCTGCGAACGAGGGCGTGGTTCGCCCTTTGACGCGAACCAATGGCGTCGCTGAACGCGACCCCGCCTGGAGCCCGGATGGGCGCTGGATTGCGTATTTCTCCGACGAGTCGGGTGAGTACGACCTGTATGTGCGTCCGTCGGACGCCCGCCCACCAGAAAAGAAGAAGAGTGACAGCGCGGGCAAGCCCGGCGACACGGACGCTGGCGACAAAGAAGCCGACGCCCCCGCGGACGATCGCGACTCCAAGCCCCGCAAGCTTGCGAGCCTTGGCGAGGGTTTCCGGTATTCGCCCAGTTGGTCGCCCGATTCCAAGTGGATCGTCTTCACCGACAAGGCCAACTGCGCGTTCCTGGTCAATGCTGAATCCGGAGAGGTCAAGCAGATCGACTGCACGCCCTTCGACGGCATGGGGACGCCCGTCTGGTCGCACGACTCTGCCTGGCTCGCGTATGTCCGCACCGACGAGGACACGCAGAATGGGTGCATCTGGTTCTACAACGTTGCCTCGGGCGAGAAGACCCGCGTGACGAGCCCGGCGTTCAACGCCGCCTCGCCGGCCTTCGATCGCAAGGGTGACGTGTTCTATTACGTGTCGAAGCAGAGCTTCACGGCGCCGCGTTACAGCGACATCGATGCAACGTATATCTACGCTGATTCGGATGTGCTGCTGATGACCCCGCTGCGCAGCGACGTGAAGAGCCCGATGCTCCCCAAGAGCGATGAGGAAGAGCTCAAGAAGAAGGACGAGGCGAAGGACAAGAAGGCCAAGGACGAGGCCAAGGCTGGCGGGGAAGCCAAGAGCAGCACCAAGAAGGACGAGAAGAAGGACGATTCCAAAGCGCCAGACGCCGCCAGCGACGACGGGATCAGCGGCTCGTGGGAGGGCTCGGCGCAGGGCGGCGGCGATGGCTTCCCGCCCGAAGGGCTCAGCATCATCCTGATCGTCAAGCGCGACGCGGAGGGCAAGCTGAGCGGCGCCGTGATGTCTGCCCAGGGCGTTGCGACCATCACCGCGGGCACCTTCAACAAGGACACGGGCGAGCTCACCCTCTCGGCCTTCCTTGGACAGATCGCCATTGAGCTCAAGGGCAAGGTCCAGGGCAACGAGGTCAGCGGCACGTGGTCCGTCGGGGACGACGCGGGCGGTTCGTGGTCGGCGCGGCGCAAGACCACCGGCGGCGGACAAGCGGTAGGCGAGGACGCTGACAAGGACGGCGCAAAGGACAACGACGCGAAGGGCGCCAAAAAGGACGACAAGAAGGACGAGAAGAAGCCCGATCCGATCAAGATCGACCTTGATGGCTTTGAGGCGCGGGGAGTCATGCTCCCGCTGCCCCCGGGCAACTTCGGCGGCCTGGCGGTCAACAACGACAACAAGCTGATCTTCACCCGCATCCGCACCCGTGGCGAGGGCGGCCAGCCCAGCATCAAGCTCTTCGACCCGGCGGACGACGCCAAGGAAGAGAAGCTGGTTGCCGCGGGCGTTGCGGGCTTCCAGATGTCCGCGGACGGGAAGAAGCTGCTCGTCTCGCGGGGCGGGGGCTTCCAGGTTCTCGACGCCGCCGCGGGCGGAGGCAAGGCAACGACCGTGCCCACCGCTGGCATGACCAAGCTGCTCGAGCCGCGTGAGGAGTGGCGCCAGATCTTCCGCGAAGCATGGCGACTCAACCGCGACTTCTTCTATGAACCCACGTTGCACGGCGTCGACTGGAAGGCCATCGGCAAGCACTACGAGGCGATGATCGACGACTGCGCCTCGCGTGAAGATCTGAACTATGTCATCGCCGAGATGATCTCTGAACTTAACATCGGGCATGCTTATCTCACCTCGCCGGGCGACGTGGAGAGCGCTCCCGGAAGCTCCAACGTCGGGCTGCTCGGGTGCGAGTTCAAGCTCGTGACCGAGGGCGGGGCTTCGGCGTACCAGATCACGCGCATCTACACGGGCGGGCCTTGGGACGCCGACGCGCGCGGGCCCCTCAGCCAGCCGGGCGTCGATGCCAAGGTCGGCGACTTCCTGATCGCTGTCAACGGCGTGCCGGTTGACACCAGCAAGGATCCATGGGCGGCGTTCCTCAACACCGCTGGACGCGCGACGACGATCACCCTTGCTCCCAAGGCCGACGGCACGGGTTCACGCGACGTGCTCGTTCGCCCCATCGCCAGCGAGGGCAACCTCCGCTATCGCGCGTGGATCGAAGAGAAGCGGGCCCACGTCCATGCCAAGTCCAAGGGCCGCATCGGCTATGTCTACGTCCCCAACACCGGGATTGACGGTCAGAACGACCTCTACCGCCAGTTCTTCGGCCAGCGTGGACACGACGCGCTGATCATCGACGAACGCTGGAACGGCGGCGGGCAGATCCCCACGCGCTTCATCGAACTCCTCAATCGTCCATCCATCAACTACTGGGCCCGGCGCGACGGCCAAGACTGGGTCTGGCCCCCCGATGGGCACAACGGCCCCAAGGCGATGCTCGTCAACGGGCTCGCTGGTTCCGGCGGCGACGCCTTCCCCTGGTACTTCCGTTACCACAACCTGGGCAAGATCATCGGCACCCGCACCTGGGGCGGGCTCGTCGGAATCTCCGGCAACCCCCGCTTCGTCGACGGCGGCGCCATCTCCGTGCCCACCTTCGGCTTCTACGAGAAGGATGGAACCTGGGGCGTCGAAGGACACGGCGTCGACCCCGACCTCGTTGTCCTCGATGACCCGGCCAAGATGCAGGAGGGTGGCGACCCGCAGCTCGACGCCGCCATCGACCACCTCTTGAACGAGCTCAAGACCAAGGCGTATCAGTCGCCCACCCGCCCCAAGAGCCCCAACCGCCGCGGCATGGGCATCCCCGACGCGGAGAAGTAAGCCCGCACCGCTCGACGCCTGAGAACAGCCTCGATTCTCAACCCCCGGTTTCCGGGGGTTTTTTTTCGTCAAGATTGGGTCAAGAAACCTCGATAACCAGAGTTGGACTGTCGCTTGGCGTGCGTGGTGGGCAAAGTCACGCGACGTTTCTCCACAACTGGTGGTGTTCGAGCCGATCTTCAATCGTTTAGTAGGTGGTGACTGCCGCTCGCATGGTGTGATCGCGCGTGCCTCAACAGCCTGCGCGAGCGACGCGGCCGAACGCTGGGGATCGGCTTCAGGCGGAGGCGTTTCATGCGTGCACAGCACTTGGGCGGGAACGGGGCCGCGAACGGACTCCAGGGCAAGGCGTACGCTCCGAACGGGCAACACGCCGCGCCGACGGCATTGCCCGGCACGCACTCCTCGATGGACGACGACCGCATGGACAAGCCCGCTTCGCGCAAGCGTTCCGCCGACAAACGCAAGGGCGGCGCAAGCGTGGAGGTTCCGGCGGAGGTCAAGCAGTTCGTGCTGGACACGAACGTGCTGCTGCACGATCCTGACGCGCTCTTCGTGTTCAAGGAACACCACGTCGTCATCCCGTTTGCGGTGATCGAAGAGCTGGACAAGATGAAGCGCAAGGAGGATGACCTCGGGCGTAACGCCCGAGAGACGATCCGCCATCTGGATCGCCTGCGCGAGATGGGGGATCTGACAACCGGGGTGAACTGGGGAGAGGCGCTGCGCGACGCGGTGCCCACGCCGCGGGCCTTGCCACTGACCCGCACGGGAACCATCCGCATCGACAACGGGGAGGGTGATCGTCCCGAGCCCCTGAGTGAGGACTCGCCCGACAATCGCATCATCGCGGTCGCGTGGCGTCTCTTCAAGCGGGGCGTGAACACGACCTTCGTGACCAAGGACCTGGCGGCGCGGATCAAGTCCGATGCGCTGGGCGTCAACGCCGAGGACTTCAAGAACCAGAAGGTCGACGCCGATCGACTGTTCAGCGGGTATCTGAACGTGACGGTGCCTGGCGAGCTGATCAACCAGCTCTATCACGATCGACTCTTGCCAGTGGACGCGCTGCGCGAGCACCTCGTCTCGACAACGGCGGAAGGGCAGGAGTACACCCGAGAGCTGATCGCCAACCAGTACGTCGTGTTCCGAGATCAGGGCGATGAGAACCACACGGGCCTGGGTCGGCGTCTGACGGACACGGACCACATCGTGCCCGTAACCAACAGCCGAAAGCCCATCTTCGGATTGATGGCGCGGAACGTGCAGCAGAACATGGCGCTGGACGCGCTGATGGACGACGAGATCAGGCTGGTGACGCTGCTGGGCTCGGCGGGCACGGGCAAGACGCTGCTGGCGCTCGCCGCGGGGATGAGCAAGGTGTTCAACGACGGCCGGTATGACAAGCTGCTGGTCGCTCGCCCGATCATGCCGCTGGGACGCGACATTGGTTACTTGCCGGGGGACAAAGACGACAAGCTCTCCGCGTGGATGCAGCCGATCTTTGACAACTTGTCGTACCTGCTGACGACGCGGGGCGTGCAGGTGCCTGCGGCGGAATCGCACTCGACCGAGCAACGCATCCGCAAGCTGATGGCCGACGGGAAGCTGGTGCTTGAGCCGCTGACGTACATCCGCGGACGCAGCATCCCGCACCAGTTCATCATCGTGGATGAGGCGCAGAACCTGACGCCGCACGAGGTGAAGACGATCGCCAGCCGCGTGGGTGAATCGACCAAGCTGGTGCTGACGGGCGACATCGGGCAGATCGACAACCCGTACCTGGATTCGGCGTCGAACGGCTTGTCGTACACCGTCGAACGCATGAAGGGGATCCGCCTGTTCGCGCATGTGACGCTCGCCAAGAGCGAACGCAGCGAACTCGCGAGCTTGGCGGCGACGAGGCTGTAGGCCAGACGAAGTTGCGCCCAGAGTCCGGCGAGGTGGCGTGCACAGCGGCCCGGCTCTGGCGCGCGACTAAGGCTTGTACCCGCCTCTAAGTGGTGTGCCAGTCGTCAGATCGTTACCCTGGTGTTATGGCCGACGCCCCGCAACAGCGGACCGCACATCCACTGGCCCGCGCGGTGCCTGTACTGACTTGAGTTGGTCTCGCCAGCGCTTGCTTTACTCATCAGATCAAGTCCGGACCGCATCCCGACGTGCGAGGCCGGCTCTTCAAGAACAGGCGGGCGGATCCGTCCCGTGGGGCGTACCTTCACTGTCCTCCTCCCTGGGTGATCCATGCGTCAGCGTCTGCTGTTTGGGCCGGTTCTGATTGCTCTCTTGCTCGCCGCGTTGTGGCTCGATGTGGTCGTCGATCGTCTGCCCTCACCCGGATTTCTGGTGCGCGCGGGGGTTTTGGACCAAACGCTGCCCCGCGGCGTGGTCATCTTGCTGGCCTGCGCGGCGCTGAGCATCCTTGCCGCACGAGAGCTCGCGACCATCCTGCGGGCGAAGGGCATCACCGCCAGCACGCGTCTCATGTGCGCCGCCTCGGGGCTGGGGCTCATCGTCTCCAGCACCGTTCCGGAGTGGACCCGCGGCCCGACCGGCGTCGCGGTCGTTTCCACAGCCGGCATCGCGGTCCTTATGACCAGCCTCGCCTTCTTCTCCAGGCACCGCTCCACCGAGGGCGTCGTGGCGGCGACCGGCGGCATGCTGCTGGCGTTCGTCTACCTTGGTCTGGCTCTCGGGTTCGTGCCCGCCCTCCGACGTGAGTGCACCGTCTGGTTCCTGCTCTGGATCCTCGCCGTCACGAAATGCAGCGATATCGGGGCATACTTCACGGGGCGGGCGATCGGCAAGCACAAGCTGATCCTCTGGCTCTCGCCCGGCAAGACCTGGGAGGGTTTGGTCGGCGGGATCGTGCTTGCGGCGGGCGCCGGGGCGCTTGGCATCCATCTCTTGAACCGGTTCGATGATGAGACGGGCCTGACCCCGCTCAAGGGCGCGCTATCCGGTGCGTTCTTCGCCGTGGTTGGCCAGCTTGGCGATCTGATGGCCAGCACGCTCAAGCGCGACGCGGGCAAAAAGGATGCCAGCAGCGTGCTCCCGGGATTTGGCGGCGTCCTCGACGTTCTCGATTCGCCCTTGCTTGTCGTGCCCGTGGCCTATTGGTGGCTGCCCCTGCTGGCGGCAACCCCCTTGACGCACTGAGTTGGGACACGGGGGCAAGAGCCTTTGGGCATTGCAGCGTTCCCACCCATGCCGGCGGCTATAGTGGCTCCGATGAGGTCTGGTCCGTGGCCCGTGCTTTGGCAGCCCGGAACGCGGAGCGTTGGAGACGCGGATGAACGTCACCGCGAGGCTGGTCAAGCTCTTTCAGGTCGAGAAGCAGTTGCGGGGCCTCAAGTCTCGGCTTGGTGCCGCGGAGCAGTTTTTGACCGATCAGCTCCGCCAGCTTGAAGAGATCGACGCGAGGCGTTCGACGCTGGAAGCGCAGCTCAAACAGGCTTCGGCCTCTGCGGCCAACGCCGAGGGCGAGACCAAGCGCATCGACGCCCGGATGGAAACCATCCGCAAGCAGATGAACGACGCCAAGACCAACAAGGAATACAAGGCGTTCTTGAGCGAGGTCAACACGCTCAAAGAAGAACGCGACAAGCACGAGACGACCGCGCTGGAGCAGATGGCCAAGGTCGACGGCCTGCGGAAGCAACTCGATGATCTGGCCTCGCAGCGCGCCGAGCGCGAGCGGGTTCGGGGTGTCGCTGACGCAGACCGATCCAAGCGGGCCGAGGAGATCCGCGAACGGCTCGCCGAGCTGAGCGAGGAGCGCAAGCGCCTCGCGGCCGACGTCCCCGAGACGGCGCTCAAGGCTCTCGAACGCCTGGTCACGACCAAGGGCGAGGATGCGATGGCGCCGATCGAAGAGCAGGACCGCAAGCGCATGGAATACACCTGCGGCGCTTGCATGATGTCGTTGCCCATCGAATCGCTGAATGGGCTGCTCACCCACGGCAACCTCACCCGTTGCGTTTCGTGCAGCAGCATCCTCTATATCGAAGATACGCTGCAGCGCCAGCTTACCGAATCAAAGAAGTAACCGCGTCGTCCCACGGCGCGGGCGACTGGCCCGTTTTCTGGACCAGTTCTCGGGGCCATTTCCTGGCGCGAGTTCTCGGGGCCATTTCCTGGCCATTCTCCGGTGATCAGTTCTTGAGCTTGAGAGAGGCGACGGTCGCGTCGTCCTGGGCGGGCATCCGTCCGGAGAAGCGGTCGAACGCCGCGAAGGCAGCGGCAACATCCTCCCTCGTGGAGCGATCACCCTTGAGGGCGTCGGCGAGGCGGACGTAGCCAAAGCGATCGCCGGTGGCGCCGGATTGCTCAACGATGCCGTCGCTGAGCAGCAGCAGCCGCTGAGAGGGCGCAATCGTGAGCGTCAGGTTCTCGTATGTGTGTCGGGGGTCGATGCCGACGGCAATGCCGCCGCGGGGCGACACGATCCGCTCGAACGAACTGGGCCCAAGCACGCAGCAGTGCCCGTGCCCCGCGTCGGCGTAGACCACACGCCCGTCGGCCGACACGACGCCAAGCCAAAGCGAGACGAAGTGCCCGGGCTGCAGCCGCCCGTCGAGGTACGTGTTGAGCGATTGCGCGGCGCTGGCAGGGTCGGCGGTGCGGGCCAGCTCCGCGGCAAGGCGAGCCTGGCACGCGGCCATGACCATCGCCGCAGCAGCGCCGTGGCCCGTCACGTCGCCGATCATCACCGCGACGCGACCATCCTGCAGCGTGAACGCGTCGAACAGGTCGCCCGCGACGAGCAAACCCGCCCGAAGGTCGTACGAATACTCGATGTTGGGCGGCGCGCCCAGCACCCCATCACGGGGCGGAAGAATCAGCAACTGCGCCGCATGGGCCGCGTGGAGCTGGGCCGCCAGGTCGCGCTCGCGTCGCTCAAGCTCCGTTCGGCGGTGGCTCGCGATCGCCAGGCCCAGCAGCGTTGCCAGCGCCTCGCAGAACGCGGCGGCATCAGCACGCACACTGCCCTCCGCGCCCCGGGCGTCAAGGTACATGTATGAGTCGATCGCGTCGCCCACCACGATCGGCGTGCACAACGCCGAGTGAATGCCCATATCGACGATGCTGTGGCTGGTGACCACGTTGGCGCCGCCGGTCATTGTGACGGGACGCCCGCCGGAGGCCATCTGAAGCAGGCGGCGACTGAAGGAGATGTCCAGGTCGGCGTCGGTGAGCGATCCCCGCTGGTTGTCGTGCGGGGTTGCGGTGCTTTGCGCAGTGTTCTGGGCGATCACGACGAACCCGTCGTCGCAGGCGCGCAGCACAGCGCCGCGCCGGTAGCCGCTCCCCCGCAGCGCAACCGCCAGCGCCGCCCGAGCCATCGCCGCCTCGTCGCCCAGCAAGTACAGCCGCGAGAGGCACTCGCTGAGCAGCGCGAGGCGCTGATCGGCGGTCGAGCCCTGGTCGAGCGGCTTGACATGGACGGTCGTCTGCGCCGGACCCCGATCCAGGTCGACCTGGATCTCCGGGCGATCGGCCCCCAGCCCCACTCGAAAGACCCACGGGCCAAACCGCAGCAGGTCGCCCGGGGCAAGCTGCGTGGGCTTCTCGGGCGGAAGTCGAATGCCGTTGAGACGCGTGCCGGTGATGCCGCCCCGATCGGTGAGGAACCACGCGCCATCGGCGGTGGAATCGATGAGCGCATGCTCGCGGGAGACGGCCTCGTGAGGCAGGTGGACATCGCTCTTGCCAAGACGCCCGACGAGATATCGCCCGCCCGGCGTCAGGGTGAACTCCGCCATCTCCGGCCCTTCGATCATGCGAAGGCGCAGGTGGAACATCCCGGGGCTGTTCACGCCCGGCACGCTCGATGATGTGTTGCCAGCTCCCAGCCCCATGCTTCCCTCAAGCTCTGGCCCGCTCCGATCCGGCGCCGCTCAGTTTGGCTTGCGCGCCGCGCGGGCGAAGAGCAACGCCAGACGTTCCACCCCTCGCTCCGCGTCCGCCAACCCCGACTTGCTGCGCGAGTCCATGCGGATGCACGCGTCGTACACCGCGCGCCAGCGCCCGGGCGAAGCCTGGCTCGCCGCCCCCAGCACGAGCTGCGTGCTCGGGCCCCACAGGCGGATTTCCTTTGCGATCATCGGCGCGGGCATGCGCTGCTGAAGGGCGGCGGAGGCAAGAAAGACCTTGCGCGCCAGGTCGGTGATTGCCCACATGAGCAGCGTCGCGGGCGCTCGCGATACGTCCAGCAGCCGCCGGACGTGCCCAATGACATCCTCGGGCGAGGCCTGCAGGAGCGAGCGCTGGACGTCCCAGACTTCTTCTTCGCGGCGCATGCCAACGAACTGCTTCACGAGTTCGGGCGTGATCTTGGCGATGCCCGTGGCCCCGGACGCCGCGCCGCCACCATCTGCCGGCGCGCCGGTCGTGGCGTCCACAGGTTCCGCCCCCGCGGCAGCGAGCTTGCCGATCTCGCTATCCAGCGCCGCCAGGTTCGTACCCAGCAGGTCGATCATCGCATCGGCGGCAGCCGGCTCCAGTAGCGCGCGATGATGCGTCTTGGCGCGGGCCATCGCCCAGCTCCGGGCCCGGGCCGGGTCGACGCCCGAGCAGTCGACGCGAACCCCAACCGCATCGATCAACTTGTCCAGGTTGCCTTTGAACCACTTCGTCGCACGCAGCACCAGCGTCGTCGATTCCTCGGGCGAGGCGGCGTACCGCTCAAACAGTGGACGCGCCGACTCCTTCACCACGCTCTCGGCGCTCTCCACGACCACCAGCTTGTGACGCGCCATCAGCCCGAAGCTCCGGCACTCGTCCAGAATCTCGGCGGGCGAAGACGAGCCGTCAAAGCGGAAGTAGTCAAAGTCGCCAACGCTCTCGGTGATAGCAGCCTTGAGCCCCGCGAGCTCCTCACCCTGCATGAAGACATCGGGCCCGGAAAGGAGCACGATCCGAGGCAGCCGGGGCTTGGCAGCGGACGATTTATCCCCGGCCGCCTTTGCGGCGGGCCTGCTCGCAGCCGACTTATCCGCACTCGGCTTGGCCATGTTTTCAGCGTAGCCCGCGCCCAGCGATCGACGGCAACCGGATCGGCGAAGTCAGGCCCGCGCAGCCTCCGGTTGCAACACCGTCGACGCGGCGAGTTTGGCTCGACGCCCGTTCCGGGCACGCCGCGAGCGGAAGCAAGAAGACGTGCTCTGGGCGTGCGTTGGACGTGCGTCGGGGCGGGCGGCGTCACGGCGCGATCGCATTGCCTAGAATCACGCTCATGCCGGTGGCCCCGAGGTGCTCTTACACACGAGCCTACTTGGGAATCTGCTGGCCGAGCGGCGCATGAGGCGTCGCTCGTTCCAGATCGGCCGCCCCTAAACCAACCGTTTGCACAATCGGTTTGGCGCACGGATCGCCCGACACACACGCCCGTCGCGGAGTCTCCGCGTCGGCGCCGCGCGGAGTTTGCGTCGGCGGGGCCCTTGCGTCCCGGCCCGCGAACTGGCGCGGCTACTTTGGAGTTTGTTTCTTGCAGACGCCTCGATCGCACAATAACCAGTCTCGTTCTTCCGATCATCATCGCGGTGGCAACCCCCGCGGCCCGAACTCGCGCTCGCGAGGCCATGGCCACGCAGACCACAAAGCACCAGCACACAGCACGCCGGCACACACTGCTCCACACCAGCCTCCGGCGGCCCGCGTGCACGCCAATGACGCAGCCCCCGCACTCGAACCGGTGGGTGGAGCGGTCGCCGCCATGGAAGTGAAGCCCGACGGTCCCACGTTCGCTTCCCTCGAGCTTGCAGCGCCCATCATGGACGCTCTGCGCGAGGAGCGCTACGAGACGCCCACGCCGATCCAGGCCCAGGCCATCCCGCCCGTCCTTCAAGGAAGGGACGTGCTGGGCTGCGCGCAAACCGGCACGGGCAAGACCGCGGCTTTCGCGCTCCCCATCCTGCACCGCCTGCTCTCCCGCGTGGTTGATCACGCCAACGCGACGCCCACGGCGAACCCGGGGCATGCCAACCCCAACTCGCGCCCGCGCAAACGCCAGCACGGGTTTCTGCCTCGGGCCCTGATCCTCTCGCCCACGCGCGAGCTGGCGACGCAGATCGGCGATAGCTTCGCAACCTACGGGCGACACACCGGGCTCGTGCACACGTGCATCTACGGTGGCGTGAGCCAGAATCGTCAGGTCCGCGCGCTCGACGAGGGCGTTGATGTTCTTGTCGCCACCCCCGGGCGACTCATCGACCTCATGGAGCAGCGGCTGGTCGACCTCTCCCGCGTCAGCGTCTTCGTCCTCGATGAGGCCGACCGGATGCTGGACATGGGCTTCATCAAGCCCATCCGCACGATCGCGGCGTCGCTGCCCATGGGGCGGCAGACGCTCCTGTTCTCCGCGACCATGCCGCGAGAAATCCTCCATCTTGCCGAGTCGCTGCTGAAGAACCCGGTCAAGGTGGCGGTGGCGCCGGTCGCGGCAACTGCCGCCCTGATCGAGCAATCGCTCTACTTCGTGGATCGGGGTCGCAAGGCGACGCTGCTCCAGCACCTGCTGCGCGAGGGGGATGTGGAGCGCGCCGTTGTCTTCACCAAGACCAAGCACGGCGCCGACCGCCTGGCCAAGCGCCTGGTGCGCGACGGGATCACCGCGGGCGCGATCCACGGCAACAAGGCTCAGAACCAGCGGGAGCGAGCCCTCGACGCGTTCCGCACCGGACGCTCGCGCGTGCTCGTCGCGACGGACGTCGCCGCCCGCGGGCTGGACGTGGATGGCATTACCCACGTGTTCAACTTCGACTTGCCCATGGAGCCCGAGGCCTATGTCCATCGCATCGGGCGGACTGGGCGCGCGGGGGCCAAGGGCGTCGCGATCGCGTTCTGCGATCACGAGGAACGCGGGCTGCTCCGCGATATCGAGCGCGTGACGGGCAAGCGGCTGGCAACAGTGGCGCTGCCGGAACTTCCGCCCGAACCGCCCCGGATGCCCAGCGACCATGAGCGCGGGCCCGGGCCAAGGGCTCGCGTCGCGCACGTTCGCGGCAAGGCGGATGATCGCGACTCCGATCGGGGCGAGCGGCCTCACAGCGACAGGGGTGGGGAACGCGCCAGCACGCACCGGGGCGCCGACCACCGGGGTAATGAGCAGCGCGGGCAGGGCCACAACCAGGCCCCGCGCGGGCAAGGCTCGGGCAAAGGTGGACGCGGGCAACGTTCCCGCCATCCGCTCGAGGGTGGTGGTAGCGTCGCCAGCGTTATGCAGGGCCTGGGCACGCAGGACCAGCGCGGAGCAGCGCCGGCGCAGCGTGGCGGATTCAAGAACGCCAACGCCTGGAAGCCACGCCGCCGCGGCGGTCGATAACGCTCAAGGCTTGCTCAATAGGTGATGACCCGAGCGTGAGCGCGCTCGGGTTTTTTCTTGCGCGGGCCGCCGCGTTGCGCCAGCTTCTCCCGCTCGCCCAACCCGCCGCGGCTGTCGTTACAAGCGATGAAGGTTGCCCAAGGTGGCGCTCCGCCCCGAAACGCGGGGTGTTGCCGAGCGGGTAGGGATCCGATGCAACTTGAACAGGGGTCTGCCGGCGAGCCGGCGGAATCGTCCCAGCGAGGGCCCGGCCCGACCTGGCCCCGTCGAGTTGTCGCCGGCACGTGGCACCGGCAAGGAGCGCGCATGTCGCACCGTTCGAGCACTACACGCGGAACTTCAACGACGCTTCGGTCTCTCCTTCAAGGACGCTCGCCCCAGCACCTGCGGCGCGGCGCCGGCTCGGAACGGAATCGCTCCGCAGCGGGCCCCGCCGCCGGGCTCTTTGAGCCGCTCGAGTCGCGCAGCCTGCTCTCGGCGCCCGCGATCGTCTCCGCCAGCGCGCTGGAACCGGTCGCGGTCGTCGGGCAAACCGTGACGCTGGAGACGATCGCGACCGATCCAGACGGGATCCGGGTCGCGACCTGGTTCTTGGACCTGGACGGCAATCGCTGGTGGACGCGGGGTGTCGACCGCGATCTTGGCGCGACATGGGCGCCGACCCCCAATCCGACGTCGGCGACGCTGCGCAAGACCGTTCCCGTCGACGCGAGCTGGCCCGCGCAAGCCGTCATCATGACCGACGTGGTGGACGCGCTCGGCAACACGTCCGGGCGTCCTCGCGCGATCGAGATCACACGGGTAAACCCGTCGCTGCCCACGATCCTCGCGGCGGGCGCGCAGCAGAACCTTGCCGTGATCGGGGAGACGGTGACGCTGGAGACGACCGCGGCGGACGCCGACGGCGTGCGCCTCGCGACCTGGTTCATCGACATCGATGGAAACCGCTGGTGGACGCGTGGCGTCGACCGTGACCTGGGCGCGACCTTTGCATCAACCCCCAACCCGCAGGTGACGACGCTGCGCAAGACCGTGACGGTGGATTCGAGCTGGCCCGCGCAGGCAGTCATCATGACCGACGTGGTCGACAGCCGGGGGACGACGTCGGGAAGGCCTCGGGCGATCGAGTTGCCACGGGCCGCGCCGCCGATCGAAGGCACCATGACGTTCTCGCGCTCGGTGATCGCCCCGGGCGAGGCGGTCGACCTCACGGTGCAACTGACAGGACTCGGTTCCGTCGGCTCGGTGTCGTTCTTCGTGGATATGAACGAGAACCGGCGCTGGGACGCCGGCATCGACCAACCCTTTGGCGTTGCCACCAGCCCCGTCTCTGGAAGCCCGGGGACCTGGCGCCTGTCGACGACGGCGGAGTGGAACTGGGGCTCCAACGTCGCCGACCTCAGCCAGATGGCCAAGTACTGGCGCGTTGTGGGCGCGCGCGTCACGATGAGCGATGGCTCCGTCAGCCCCCTGGCTGTCACCAACACGCTCACGATCGCTCCCTATTCCACCCTCACCGAGCTTCGCGTGGTCGGCGCCAGCGGGTCGAGCGTCACGCTCAGCGCCAGCGTCAACACACTCAGTGCTTCGGGCTGGATCCAGATCGCTCCGGGCGGGCCCAACACCCCCACCGGCGTCACCTTCTTCCACGATGCCAACGCCAGCGGCGCGTACGAGGCCGGCGTTGACTCGATCCTCGGCACCGTGACCTCGCCCACCTCGGGCAGCGCAACTTACCAGCTCTCGGCGTCGGGCTCATGGGCGTATCCCAGGCAGTTCGGCGCTTTCGTCACCGACAACCGGCCCGGCGGCGGGGCGTGGCCCGTGCGCCTCACCGAGCAGGCCAGCGCCACCATCGCCAAGCCCACCGTCTCCAACCCGCGCGCTCTCTCCGTCCCAAAGACCTTCCGCCTCTCGCCCTTGTGGATCGAGGGTGAGGACGTTCGCCTCGAAGTTCAGTCCACGGCTCGTAGCGGCTCGCAGCTCGCCTCGGTCACCGCGTTCTACGACCGCAACGCCAACGGACGATTCGATTCCGGTACCGACCAGGTGATCCAGGAACGGGCGATCTCCGGAACCAGCACCACCAGCGAGTTCAGGTTTGCCGTCGCGGGCGAGGGCATGGTTTCGATCGGCGTCTTCGCCCGCGACACGGGGGGCGGGGCCAACGCGACCGGCGACGCGAGGACGTTCAACGTCCTGGTCACCAGGCCCGTGCAGGCGAGCAACGTCACGCTCACGCCCTCGAACTCGCTGCCGCGAACGCTCGAGGTGGCGATGGACGCCTCAACACGCTCGGGCGTTCGTTCCGTCGCGGCTTTCATCGATCTCAACAACGACGGGGTCTACAACGGGCTGGACCGCATCGTGAGTTCGGTGGCCGCGAGCAGCGGATCGAGCATCAACGGTCGCTGGCGTCTGGCGGCGGATGTCTCCGGCTTGGCCAACGGAAGCTACAGCGTGGTCATCACCGCCCAGAACTTCTGGGGCGTCGAGTCGCGCTTGACGCAATCGGTGGTGATCGGCGCGTTGTAACGCTCCGCACCGGGGGGACCGACGCCGCAAGGCCGCGCCGGCGCATCTGCTCAAGCATCTACCACTAGCAGCGCATGCACGCAACACCCCGCAGGCCACATGGCTCGCGGGGTGTTGTTTCAATCGGACGCGCCATCTCGGTGTACCCCCAGGACGACCTAATGCAAAGAGCCCAAGACGAATAGATGAGATCAAGATGAATTGGACTTCATAACACATTTGCAGAATTACCGGGAAAATCCTGGTAAAAACGGGCTTTCGGCGGTTCTCCGCGCCAGCGCTGGCAACAATGCCGGGAGAGGGGAACGTCAAGGAGATTCGTGCGTCCGTGAACCGGATCTTGCCGAAGCGCGTTCATCGTTACGTGGGAGGGCGTGTCATGGGCGCATCGGATCCAACCCCGTCACCCCACGAGCCGTGGGACGAGCATGCGTACAGCATCAAACACCATAGTGTGACCATCCACTCGTGCGATCGCGAGCCGGTCCACACACCCGGCTGCATCCAATCGCATGGCGTTCTGCTGGCGCTCGATCCGCACCGCCTCACTGTCGTGCAGGTGAGTTCCAACGCGAACGGCTTCTTCGGGCGGGACATCGATGACATCCTCGGACGCAACATCGCCGACCTTGTTGGCGACGAAGCCACTCAGAACCTCACTCGGGTGATCCGCGAAGTCGCCATCGAGAACAACCCGGCGTACGCGTTCACCATTGAGGTCCCGAGGGCCGGGCTCGAGGCGCAAGGCAGGTCATCACCCAGCTCATCATCCCGGGAGGCCGCTCTCTGGCTCGACGCGACCGTCCACTCCGTCGACGGCGTTTTGCTGCTGGAAATGGAGCCCGCCGACGTGGAGGTGGAGAAGGGTGCCCCGCAGGTGTGGCGGCGCAAACCCGGACATGAACGTGGGCCAGGACCAAAGGCCGGGCTTGGACCAGAAGTCGCGTTCTACGACCTGGTCAAACGGACGATGACGCGTTTGCAAGGCGCTTCGAGTGTGAGCGAGTTCTGCGGGCTGGTGTGCGACGAGGTGCGAGCGCTCACCGGCCTCGACCGTGTAATGGTCTATCGCTTCCACCCCGATCTGCACGGCGAGGTGATCGGGGAGAGCAAGCGGGCGGACTTTAGCTCCTGGCTCGGGCTGCACTATTCTGCCGACGACATTCCCGCGCCCGCGCGAGAGATCTTCAAGCGAATCTGGATCAGGCCCTTGCCCGACGCGGCTACGGAGCCGGCGGAGATGACGCCGCTAACCAACCCCTTGACGGGGCGCCCGCTCGACATGACGCAGTGCGCCTTGCGCGGCGCGTCGGTCATGTACACCGAATATCTTCGGAACATGGGGGTTGCCGCATCGCTGACAATGCCGATCCGGCGAGATGGCGAGCTTTGGGGGCTGATTGCCTGCCATCACGCCACTCCAAGGCACTTCTCTCAAGCGGTGCGAGCCTCGTGCAAGTTCGTTGCGCAGGTCGCCTCGCTCCATCTCAAGGGTGTCGAGGAACGCGACGGGCTTTTGTACCGGCTCCGGATGGAAGGCGTGCAAGGAAGATTGGTTGCCGCGGCGGCCCACGAGGGCGGGCTGCCTTCGATGACTGACGGGTTGCCCACGCTGCTCGACGCGGTGGACTGCGGCGGCGCGGCCCTCTTTCATCGAGATCGCTGGTGGCGGGTCGGGGCGACGCCATCCGACATGGAACTCGATGCGATTCGCTCATGGCTCGAAACACGCCCCGAGTTTGAACGCCTCGAACGCCCGGTGCTGGCGACCGACGAACTCGCGAGGCTCTTCCCCGCGAGCAAGGCCTATGCGGGCGTCGCGAGCGGACTGCTCGCCACGCCCCTCTCGCGCGAACGCCGCGGATGGATGATGTGGTTCCGCCCTGAAGTCGAACGAACCATCCGCTGGGCGGGCAGGCCCGACGACAAGCCAGTTGTTGTCGGCCCCCATGGGCCCCGGCTCACGCCCCGCGCCTCTTTCGAGCAGTACGTCGAATCGGTTCGGGGGCTATCCGCGCCCTGGTCGCCCGTCGAGGTTGATGCCGCCCTTCGCCTGCGCTTGATGGTCATGGAACTGGTCGTCGGGCGGGCCGAGCGGCTGGCGCAGCTGAACGCCGACCTGACCCGCAGTAACGAGGAGCTCGACGCCTTCGCGTATGTCGCCAGCCACGATCTCAAGGAGCCGCTCCGCGGCATCGCCAAGTATGCGCAGCACCTCATCGACGCCGCCGCATCGCTGGACGAAGAGAACCGGACGCGCGTCGAGGGGCTCATGCGCCTGACGCGGCGGATGGACACGCTGCTGGATTCGCTGCTGCACTTCTCGAGAGTCGGGCGTATGGCCCTGGAAATTGAGATCGTCGACTTGAACGACGTCGTCGCTGAGGCGCTGGAGATGGTGTCCGCGCGGCGCGAAGAGACACCAACGGAAGTCCGTATGCCGCGAAAGCTGCCCAAGGTCCGTTGCGATCGGCCCCGCTTACGCGAGGTGTATGTCAACCTCATCAGTAACGCCCTCAAATACAACGACAAGCCCAGGCGGGTCGTCGAGCTGGGATACGCCGAGGGTGAGGAAGCCAGCGCGATTGTTCGGCCGGAGATATGCAACGAGCGGCAGCGAATCTACTTTGTGCGGGATAATGGAATCGGCATCGAGCGGCGGCACTTCGCGCAGGTCTTCCAGCTCTTCAAGCGTCTGCATGGACGCAACGCGTTTGGGGGCGGAGCCGGCGCGGGGCTCACGATCGTCAAGCGCCTCGTCGAGCGCCACGGGGGACACATCTGGATAGATTCCGAACCCGGAGTTGGAACGACGTTCTACTTCACGCTGGGCGAGAACGCCGAGGTTTCGGACACCATCGGAGCTGCGTCCAGCGCTGCGCCCAGCAACCCAACCAGACCAGATCAGACCAGACCGGATCAGGCCGGACTAGATCGGACCAGTCGAGAAGAGGCCAATCGAGAACAGGCCCGTCCGCAAGTAGCCAGGAGAGCTCAAGTCGGCCCGCAGAGCGTGGGAATCATCGAGCTCAAGCTTCCGGATCTCGCATCCAGCGAGAGCCCACAAGCCCATGCGCAAGCTGGCACGGCGCGCCCGGCGAGTCAGGGCCCGGCGGGCAATCCCAGTTCCACAGACGATCCCGATCCCGGATAACTCAGACCATCGAACTCAGACCATCCATCCCGGACCATCAAACCCGGAACGAGCAGCAGCGAGTGGGGCGGCGGCGAACGTGGCATAGGAGTGTCGAGTGTGTGTGCGATGACGTTCAGGCCCTGTGTGCTGGTGCTGGAAGACTCGGACGAGGACTTCGACACGTTCGTGATGGGCATCGAGCTTGAACAGATCGTCAGTGATCTACGTCGCGCCGAAAGCGGAGAGGCCTTTCTTGCAGCGTTCCGCGCGGCGCGTCAGCGTCCGCCGGGTCCCTGCCTGGCGATCGTTGATCTCAACGTTCGCGGCGTTGACGGGCGCGAGGTCGTCCGGGAAGCCAAGGCCGATCCCGAGCTGCGCGCCACGCCCCTGGTCGTGCTGACAACCTCCGAGAATCCGGGCGACCTCGAGCTTTGCTACCGGGCGGGCGCCAACGCCTACCACGTCAAGCCCGTCGAATATGCCGAGCATCTGCGCATGGTGCGGCGTCTCCTGGCCTATTGGCTTCGCGACGTCGCCCAGCAGACATCAGAGAGGTGCGAGCCATGAGCATCGCGGCATGGCGGATCCTGATCGTTGACGACAGCCCGGACGACCGGGGCGAGATTCGTCGTTTGCTCCTCACTGGTTCGGATCGCACGTACGAGTTCGTGGAGGCCGAGACCGCGGCGGAGGGCATCCGGCTGACGCGGGCGATGTTGGCTCAAAGCAGCTCGAACCCAGCAGCCTTGTCTGCCAACACCAATCGCATGCTCGGGGGCACCGAGAGCTTCACCGCAGCCGCGGGCGGCGTGCACGTTGCCGAATCCGACGGAGACAACCCGCGCCTCATCGTCATTCTCGATTACTGGCTCCCCGACATGCGCTGCGAGGAGGTTCTGGATGCACTGCGGGGTGATGACGGGCTGTGCGTCGCGCCCCTCGTCGTGCTCACGGGCTCGCCCGAGCGCGAGATGGGGACCGGGCTGCTCCGCGCTGGCGCGATGGACTACATGTGCAAGTCGTGGATGGTCGCCCAGAGCCTGACCCGGGCGATCGAGAACGCGGTCGAGCGTCACGCGATGCAGCGCGAGCTTGCGATCAGGCACCGCTTCATCAGCGAGATCACGTCCCTCGCACCCGGAATCGTGTATGTCTACGACCTCGACGCGAGGCGGGCCCGCTACATGAGCGGGCAGGCCTTCGCAGCCCTCGGGTTTGATCCGCGCTCAACTGATTCAGGCTCGCCCGACGTCCAGAACGGACAGTCGCGATACCTGATCCACCCCGAGGATGCGCCGGGGGTTGAGCGGCACTTCGCACGCCTCCGCACCGCCAAGGATGGCGAAGCCCATGAGATCGAGTATCGCATGCGCCACCGCGACGGGAGCTGGCGCTGGTTCCGCAGCCGCGACGTTGTCTTCGAACGCGACGCCGCGGGGCGTCCCTGTGCCCTGCTTGGCATCGCCACCGACATGACCGACGCCAAGCGCACCGAGCAGAGCACCCGGGAGAACGAGAGCATCCTTCGAGGCTTCTACGACAGTTGCCCCTTTCTCATGGGTGTCGCTGAACTCGACGGCGACGAGATCATCCCGATCCATGGCAACGCGGCGGTCGCCGCATTCCTGCGCGTTCAATCCTCCAAGATCGGGAGCACCTCCGCCCGAAACCTCTGCCGCGACTCGAAAGTTCACGACCTCTGGGTCCAGCACTACCGCCGGGCGGAGCTGGAGAAGCAGCCGGTCAGCTTCGAGTATGAGCATCCGCGCGAGGGGGGTGCCGTCCGCCTCACGGCGACGGTGAGCTATGTCGGCCTCTCCGCCTCCGGGCGACCTCGCTTCAGTTTCTTGGTGCAGGACATCACCGACGCGCGCCGCAGCGAGGAACGCCTGGCGCTGGCGCGAGACGCCGCCTCCCTCGGCATTCACGACTGGAACGTGGTGACCGGCGAGATCGATTGGGACCGCCGCGTGCGCGAGCTCTGGGGCGCTCGAGCGGAAGAGACAATCACCTACGACCTATTCATGGCCAGCCTGCACCCAGACGATCGCGAGCGGACGGCCAAAGCAGTGGAACGCGCGCTCGATCCTCAGGGCGATGGCAACTATGCCGCTGACTATCGAGTCACCAGCGCGATCGACGGCGTCGAGCGCTGGATCGAAGCAACCGGGAGGGTGACGTTCGTCGACGGGCGACCGCTCCGCCTTGTCGGCACCGTGCAGGATGTCAGCGACCGCAAGCACGCCGAAGCGGCCGTCCGGGCCAGCGAGGATCGCCTGCAGCTCGCGCTGGCGACCGGACAGGCCGGGACGTGGGACCTGGATCTGAGCACGGGCAGGCTGGTCTGGTCGGAGAGCCACTTCACGCTGATGGGGCTCGAACCAACCCCCGATCGCGTCGTGCCCGACGGAACGTGGGAACGCCTGGTGCACCCGGACGACATCGCCCTGGTGTGGGAACGCTGGGCAGAGGCCGAACGCGAGCGGCGCAACTTCGAGTCCGAGCATCGCATGAAGCACGCCAAGACGGGCGAGACGATCTGGGTTCGGGCCGCCGGCAGCTTCAGCTTCGACGACTCGGGCAAAGCCAAGCGGTTCGTGGGCGTGTTCTTCGACATCACCAAGCAGCGCGAGGCCGAGGAGAAGCTCAGGGAGTCCGAGCGACTCCTGCGAGCGGTGATCGAGAGCACGACGGACCTGGTCTGGGTCAAGAACCAGCGCGGGCGCTTCACGCTGGCCAACCAGGCGACGATCGACCTGCTGGGCGGACCTTCGATGTTCGAGAAGGATCTCGCCGAACTCGTACCGGACGCGGAGCAGCGCCGGGTGATCGAGGAAAACGACGCCCGGATTCAGCGCCGCGGGACTCCCGAGCTGGTGGAAGAGCACTTTGGCCCGCCCGAAGCCGTCAAGATCTTCCAGACCGTGAAGGCGCCGCTGCGCGACGCGGACGGCGCGGTCGCAGGCATCCTGGGCGTCTCGCGCGATGTCACCGCGGCGCGAAAGGCCGAGGAAGCGCACCGCGATCGCGAGCGCTGGTGGCGACTGGCGCTGGAAGCGGCGGAGATGGGCGCCTGGACCTACGACCCGATCGCCGACCGCGTCGGGTGCGACGAGCGCTCGCGACGCCTGATGCAGGTCGGAGACGCCGAGCTGGTCGATTTCCGCCTCTGGCTCTCGCGCGTGCACCCCGACGACCGCGAGCGAGTCGAGCGCGAGGCGGCAATGGCAATGACCTCGGAGGGAGATGGGCGATACTCCACGGAATATCGGGTTGCCATCGATGATGACCCCGCACCAAGTGCGGGAGCGACGGACATCGCCAAGCAAGCCTTCCGGTGGATCGCGGCCTCGGCGCAGGTGACCTTCGACGCGGGCCGGCGGGCCATCCGCTGGCACGGAACGGTGCAGGATGTAACCCAGAGGCGCGACGCCGAGCGAGCGCTGGCGCAGGCCGCAGACGCCCTTGCTCTGGAACGCGAGCGCCTGTCGATCGCCCTACGCGCCGGGGGGCTGGGCGTCTACGAATGGACGCCCCAGGATGGAAGCGTGTGGTGGTCGCCCGAGACCTACGCGGTCTTCGGCGTCGGCGCCGATTTCAAACCCTCGATCGCCAGCTTCACAAACCTTGTCCACCCCGACGATCGCGGCGAACTCTGGCGAAAGACCGAGGAGTCGGTGAGGGATCGAGGCCCCTTTGTGCACGAGTATCGCATCCGTCGTCCGGATGGCCAGGAACGCTGGATCTTCAACCGCTCGCACGTCGTGATCGACGAGCACGGGAACCTCGAGCGGGTCACGGGAGTCGCGGGCGACATCACCGACCGCAAGAAGACCGAGCAGACAATCCGCGACAGCGAGGCGCGATTGCGGACGTTCTTCCAAGCGCCCGCAGTGGGGACGCTCCATGGACATATCGACGGTCGAATCTTCTCGTGCAACGACGAGTTCCTCCGCATCATCGGACGCACGCGCGAGAGCTTTGATCGTGAAGGCGTTCTGTGGGACTCGATCACGCCCGCGGAATGGCTCGGTGTCGACGCTTCGGCGATCGCCGAGGCTCGCCAGCGCGGCGCATGCACCCCCTACGAGAAGCAGTACCTCAGGCCCGACGGCTCGCGAGTTTGGGTGCTCCTTTCCTACACGCTCCTGGCCCCGCTGCGCGAAGAATCGATGGCCCTCATCATCGACATCAGCGACCGGAAGCGCGCCGAGCAGGAACTCCGCGAGACCGAGTCGCGCTTCCGGATCATGGCCGACGGCCTGCCTCTGCCCGTCTGGGTCCACGACGAGCACGGGCAGCAGGAGTTCGTCAACGCGACATTCTGCCGGTTCTTTGGGGTGTCGCGCGAGGAAATGCGGGGCGGGCGCTGGCGAGCCATGTTCCACCCAGACGACGAAGAGGCTTATACCAGCGAGTTCGACCTGTGCGTCAAGGAGCATCGGGCATTCCACGCGTCCGCACGTGTTCGCGCCGCCGACGGCTCGTGGAGATGGATCGACTCCTGGGGCGAGCCCCGCTTCGACGCCGACGGCACATTCCGCGGCTTTATCGGTGCCAGCGCCGACGTAACGGAACAGCGCCGCGCCGAGGAGGAGCTGCGCCTGCACCGCGAGCACCTGGAGCGCCTCGTCCGCGAGCGGACCGCCGAACTGGAAACAAGCTATCAGAAGCTGCGTCTGTCCGAGCGCATGGCGTCTCTGGGGACGCTCGCCGCGGGCCTGGGACACGACATGGGCAACCTGCTCATGCCCATGCGCGTGAGGCTCGACGCCCTGGAATCCATGAGGCTGAACGACTCCGCGATCCGCGAGATCAAGGGGATCCGGTCGGTTGCGGGCTATCTCCAGCGCCTGGCGAGCGGGTTGCGACTCCTGGCGATCGATCCCGCCAAGGCCGCCCCATCGGAGGCGACCGAGATGCGAAGCTGGTGGAGCGAGGCCGAACCCATCCTTCGAAACGTGCTGCCGCGGGGCATCACGCTGCATGGCGAGCCGATCGACGACCAGTGCTGGGTGGGCGCGCCACGGACCGCGCTCATGCAGGCGGTCTTCAACCTCGTGCAGAACGCCGGCGACGCGATGCGGGATCGCGGGCACGGGCGCGTCACCATCCGCGTTTCAAGCGAGCCCAATCGCGTGGTGCTGAGTGTCACCGACGACGGGCCGGGAATGAACGACGAGGTCAAGCGCCGGTGCATGGAGCCCTTCTTCACCACCAAGACCCGCGACATCTCCACTGGGCTCGGGCTCGCGCTGGTCTACAGCCTCGTTCACGACGTGGGCGGGAGCATCGAACTGTCCTCCGAACTCGGGCGCGGCACGACCTTCAAGCTGCGACTGCCCCGCGTGACCCCGCCCGGCACGGGAAACGGAGAATCCTTACGAGCCCGGCTGCTCATTGCCGATCCGCGTATCCGGGCGTTTGTCGGGGCCGAACTGCGCCGCCGCAACTGCGTCATCGTCGACACCGCCCCGACCGACCTGATCATCGAGGATGCCAAAGGCCCCGACGCGGATTCCCGCGAGCATCACGCCGCGGGCGCGAACTCTGTTTCGAGCGGGCCGACGAACGCCGACGGACACACTCTGCGTGAAGTCCTTTCCCCGGTGCCTCTGGTCGTCCAGCTTCCCGTTCGGGCCAAGGTCGCGGAGATCAACGCCCTGATCCAGCGCGTCTTCAACTCGACTTCCCACCCGCACGCTCGCTCGGAGTCGGCCGGAACCTCGACGTCCAGCCGGGCCTAGTCACCCCGATCCAGCCTGCCGAAACCGCGGAGTATGCGTCTACCATCGCCCGCCATGCCGAGCGAAAACCCCACTCCCGCGTCGCCCGCGTCGTCCACTCCCGGCCACAAATCCATGGACGCCATCATGGCGCTCTGCAAGCGCCGCGGGTTCATCTACCAGGCCAGCGACATCTACGGCGGGATCAACGGCTTCTGGGACTATGGCCCGCTCGGCGCGCAGCTCAAGAAGAACCTGCGCGACGCCTGGTGGCAGGACATGATCATGAACCCCTGCTGGGGTCGCAAGGGCCCCAACGGAGAGAAAGTCCGCTGCGTGCCGGTCGAGACGCGCATCATCCAGCACCCCAAGGTCTGGGAAGCCAGCGGACACGTCGGCGGGTTCAACGACCCGATGGTCGACGACAAGGAGACGAAGCAACGCTTCCGTGCGGACCATCTTCAAGCTGTTTACATCCCGCCCGCAATGACCAACGAAGCCGACTCGCTCGTTTCCCAACTGGCGGATCCATCGCTTCTACCGGTCAAGACTGTCATCGCGTCGAACGCGAGCGAGGCTGCTCAGTCTTTGGTGGACGATAAAGCTCTGCGCAAGCAGATCGGCGTTCGCAGCATTTCTGTCGTCGGTGCGGTGCAATCCATCGTTCAGGTCGAAATCGACATCGGGCAAGGCACTCAGCGGGGCTTTATTGCGCCCGCGTCGCAGAGCCAACTGAAGAGCGTTCCTGCGAAGATTCCGTCTCCCTTCACGGGCAAGGCGGGTCACCTCACCGAGCCTCGCCAGTTCAACCTCATGTTCTCGACATACGTCGGCGCCACCGCCAGCGAGGACGACAAGGCGTATCTCCGCCCGGAAACCGCACAAGGGGTCTTCGTCCACTTCAAGAACGTTGCGGACACGACACGCGTCAAGATCCCTTTCGGCATCGGCAACACGGGCATGAGCTTCCGCAACGAAGTGACGCCGCGAAACTTCACGTTCCGCTCGCGGGAGTTCGAACAGGCGGAGCTCGAGTTCTTCTGCCATCCCGACGAGTCGCTGGAGTGGTACAAGTTCTGGCGCGACTTCCGCATGGAATGGTGGAAGTCGATCGGCCTTGCCGGCGAGAACCTGATCCTCCGCGAGCACGACAAGGACGAGCTCTCGCACTATTCGCAGGGCACCAGCGACGTGGAGTATCGCTTCCCCTTCACCGCTCCCGGCTTCGGCGAGCTGGAAGGAATCGCCCACCGCGGCAACTACGACCTCACTCAGCATCAGAAGCACTCGGGCACCAAGCTCGATTACTTCGACCAGGAACGAGGCGACCTGCTGCCCAATGGCTCGAAGCGCGGCGAGCGCTACCTCCCGCACTGCATCGAGCCCGCGGCCGGGCTCGACCGCGGCGCCCTCGCCATCCTCTGTGAGGCGTACACCGTCGACCCATCGCGCCCCAGCCCCGAGCTGCTCAAGATCCATCCGCGCATCGCGCCCATCAAGGCCGCGATCTTCCCGCTGGTCAACAAGGACGGGATGCCCGAGGTCGCGGAGAAGCTCTACGACGAACTCGCCGCAAAGTTTGGCCGCAGCGGGTTCATCGAGACCGATGCAAAGCAGTCCATCGGCAAGCGCTACGCCCGCATGGACGAGGCCGGCTGCCCCTTCTGCTTCACGATCGACGGCGACACGCTGAAAGACCAGACCGTGACCGTCCGCGACCGCGACACGGGCAGCCAGCAGCGGATCGGGCTTGACAAGGTGAGCGCGTTCCTGAGCGAGAAGCTCGGGTGATCTTCTTCCTCAGTCCGCATTCCTCTAGCCGTTCTTAGCGCTCTTCAGCGCAAAGAGCTTCTTGAGCGCGAAGAACCGCGACCACATTGCCCTCGCTCGCGACATTCTCACGCCGCCCAAAGCCGTTCCACTCCAGGCATTCGACGACATCCAGCCCGCTTGCCCGGGCGAGCGCCCGGAACGACCCGAAGTCGTAGAACGCCATCATCGACTCATCCTCGATGCGGTAGAGCGATCCATCGGCCAGTGCCGCATCCAACCGCACTCGCATGAGCTGCAAACCCTCGTGCGGCAGATCCGTCTGAACGCACACCGAAACCTTCACGCCGTCGCGCGTCTGCGTCCACGAAGCAGGCTCGGGCGGACCGCCACGCACGCTGGCGTTGCCCAGTTCAAGCCCGACAATGATCGGCCCGCGCGGGCAAGCCTTTCGCCACCGCTCAAGCGCCCGTAAAGCCTGCCCCGGGGCGTGCAGATGGCGAAAACTGTCGATCAGCGTGACCACCGCATCGCACGCTGGAGGCGAAAACTCCGAAACGTCCGCGTGGAATAGCTCAAACCGCTTCGGGTCCATGCCGCTCACGCCGAGCGCGTCGAGCTTCCGACGCGCGACGTCCAGCATCGCCGAGTTCAGGTCGGCGCCGACAACCCTGAACCCGCGCCGGACCAGCGGCAGCACTAATCTGCCCCCACCACAGAACGGCTCGTAGATCGTCGCTTCAGCCCCGACGCCGTGCCGGCCCAGGATCGCCTCAAGACCCCGGATTTCGTCATCAGTGTTCCACGAGAAGGCGATGTCGTAGAGATCCGCTCGGTCGTACCACGACCCGCCGTGTGCGGAGCCGCTCTCGAGTGGCTCTGGAGGAGCGTCCATACAGGTCTACTGATGTTCCGCAAACGAGCGAAAGCGCTTGCGCGTCAGTTCCGGGCTCAAACTCTCGTAGAACGCGAGTGTGAGTTCCAGTTTTCTTTGGATGCGCGGATATCTCGCCGCAGCCTCCCAAAGCAACACTTCTCCTCTGAACAGCATGAGCGAGTATCGATTGAAGTCGTTCTCAAGGTTCGACCGGGTGTACTCACCAAAGAAGCCATCCGCCATGAGCTCGTCACGCGGCGTCTGTCCAGCTTGGCCAGCCCTGATCGCCCCGACCCCCGATCCGGTGTACTCAAAGCCCGGCGGGTTCGCCTCTCGCCAAGCCTCCCTGTCAAGCGCGTGCGGCTTGTTCCGCAGCAGGATGCTCGAGAACTCGGCATGGAAGACACCTTCGATGAACGCCGGTGTGTAGCCCGCCGCTTCTTCACCGATGTTGATGTACACCTGCGTCGCGGAGTTCGTGCCCGCGGCAAAGATCCCGTAATACTGCAAGTCGCGAAGCAGCCAGACGTTGCGTAGGTTCTCCCGCACGATCTCGGGCGGATACTTCGCAAGTGCACGCTTGACCGCCGCCCTGCCCCGCTCAAGCGCCTCCGGTGGAAGCTCGCGGCCGGTGGCAAGGATTGGCGCTTTTCGCCAAACGGCAGGGAACACCGCATCGCTCGGTGAAGTCTCGATCGAGATTTCTGCCGCTCGCGGAGCATCGCTGCACCCGCTCAGGCCAACCGGGCCCAGCCCGACGGAGCACGCGACGAAGGCGGCGAGCCAAACTGCGCAAGGGGCGGCTTGCATCGTGCCGTAACGATAGCGTCACGAGCGCACCCGACCGGTCGCGGTGCGCGCACGCTCCGCCGCGCGGGCGATACCGACGCGAGCACCCGCGCTACAGTGCTTGCGATATGGGGTCAAACTGGTCCGACAACATCTCCATCACCGAACTATCCGACGAGCCGGTGCTGTCCGAAGAGCTCACGGCGCTGATTAGTCGCCTTGACAAGACCGAGAAAAGCCAGGTTCCCAACGTCGTGCTCAACTTTTCGTCGGTGACCTACGTCAACTCGTCCAATCTCGCCCAGCTCCTTCGCCTCCGCAAGCGCATGAGCGAGTGTGGCCGACAGCTCTGGCTCTGCTCCGTCTCCGACGATGTCTGGTCGGTGATCCTGATTACCGGGCTTGACAAGGTGTTCCGCGTCGCGCCCGACCCATTCACCGCCTTGGCCAGCCTGCAGATCGAAACCGCCAAGGGTGATGGCGCCTGATGGCCCCGCCGCTATCCGCTCCCTTCCCCAGCCCGGGCGCATCTCGCCCCGCTCGCGACGCCGAGCTCCTTGTTTCCATTCGCGAAGTTCGGAAAACCTATTTCAAGCCCGACGGCAGCATCATGGTCGAGGCGCTCAAGGGCGTCAACATGGACATCGCCCCGGGCGAATACGTCGCGCTCATGGGCGCTTCGGGCTCCGGCAAGTCCACGCTCATGAACGTCCTGGGCTGCCTCGATCGCCCGACCGCCGGCGAGTACTTCCTCGACGGAAAGAACGTCGCCACGATGGGCGATGAAGAGCTCAGCGTCTACCGCGGGCAGAAGATCGGCTTCGTCTTCCAGGCCTTTAATCTCATTCCCCAGCTCACCGTCGCCGACAACGTACAGGTGCCGCTGTTCTATCAGGGCGTGCCAAAGAACGAGCGCCTCGCCCGCGCTCGCGAGACGCTCGCCAAGGTCGAGCTCGATCAGCGCCTGGATCATCGCCCGCGCGAACTCTCGGGCGGGCAGCAGCAGCGCGTCGCCATCGCCCGCGCTCTGGTCACCAGGCCCTCGGTGCTCATGGCCGACGAACCCACCGGCAACCTCGATTCCAAGACCGGCCAGGCCATCCTCAAGCTCTTTGACGAGCTCAACGCCGGGGGCATGACCATCATCATGGTCACCCACGACGATTCGATCGCCGACCGCTGCCAGCGCGTCGTCCGCCTCGCCGACGGCGTCGTCAAGTCCGACGTGCGTCGCTAGCTCGTGATCGCTTGCCCTTGCTTTCGCCCCGCGCAAGCTACCCTTGACGAACGCTCGGGTCAGGATGGCCGCGCACCCGGGGGACTTTCAGGGAGAACCACGATGCACGACAACGCCCCGATCTTGGACGCCAGCTCTCGTTCCAGCGACCTCGCCTCCGGTTCCAACAGCGGCGCAGCCCCGCTCGATCGCCGGAGCGCCCTCGCCGCCCTCGGTGGCCTCGGCGCCGCCGCGGCTGCCAGCGTCGCGTTCGCCCAGCCCAAGGTCAACCCCATCCCCGACCCACGCGGACCCGTCGATCCTCGCACCAAGCCCGAGATCCTCCCCTCGCGCCCGGCTGGTCAGCCCGGCTCCACCATCAACTTCGGCTTCGACGCCCAGCGAGGCGAATACGTGCTCCCGCCCCTGCCCTACGACAAGGCCGCCCTCGAGCCCCACATCGACGCGCAAACGATGGAGATCCACCACGGCAAGCACCATGCCGCCTACGTCAGCGGGTTGAACAAGGCCCTGCTCGCGCTCAAGGCCATCCGCGAGGGAGCGGGCGACGCCGGGCTCATCAAGCATTGGTCCCGCGAGGTCAGCTTCCACGGCGCCGGACACGTCAACCACGCCCTCTTCTGGCACATGATGGCCCCCGCCGGCAATGGTGGCGGCGGACAGCCCTCGGGCGACCTCGCCCAGGCCATCAACCGCGACTTTGGCAGCTTTGAGGCCTTCACCGCCCACTTCAAGGCCGCGGCGAACGCCGTCGAGGGTGGTGGCTGGGCCTGGCTCGTCCACGAGCCCGTCGCCGACCGCCTGCTCATCATCCAGATGGAGAAGCAGCAGGACATGTACCTCACCGGTGCCCACCCACTGCTGGGCGTCGACGTCTGGGAACACGCCTACTACATCAAGTACCAGAACCGCCGGTCCGACTACGTCAACGCCTTCATGAACGTCATCAACTGGGGCTTCGTCCAGCGTCTCTTCGCCTCCGCCATCGAGCACCGACCATAACCCTTCTCTGGCCCGCCAGCGCCCGGTGATCGACAGGGCATTTCTGGTATTCCGCGTGACTACAGCGCCCTCTTTGCGTTCTGATGGAAGAGGCCGGCGATCGCCGCGCCCGTTACGCCGTGCCCGCTCGCTGGATCGTGCCCGCCCACGGAATCGCGCCCATTTCCGCCCCGCTCCTCTGAAAGACCGGCCGTGACACGCGATGCTTCCAATCCGGCCTCTTCCGATCCGGCTTCCTCCGAAACGGCTTTCTCGGAGCAAGCAGCCGCCACGGTCCCCGGCTCGGTGTCGCACCCCGCCCGCAAGAGCGGGCGCCGCACCGAGCGCGAGCTCATCGACGAAGTGCTCGCCGGCGTGACGCCAATCGGCCTCTCGCCGCACGTCAACGCCCACGACGGGTTGATCTCCCCCCACCACGCCTCGCCCTGGCGCCGCGGGTCGGGCTCGGGCGACGGGCTCGGTGCGAGCGATAACCTGCCCCAGCAAGGCCTCTTTCCGGGCTACGAGATCCTCAAAGAGATCCATCGAGGGGGTCAGGGCGTGGTCTACCAGGCCCTGCAACTGGCCACCAAGCGCCGCGTCGCGATCAAGGTCCTCCACGACAACCGCTGGTCGGGCTCTTCCGGGCGGCAGCGCTTCGAGCGCGAGGTCCAGATCCTCGGGCAACTCAACCACGCCAACATCGTCCGCATCCACGACAGCGGCGTGACGCCCGGGCCCTCGGGCAGCTTCTACTACGTCATGGACTACGTCTCGGGGCGGCCCCTGGACGACTTCATCTCAACCACCAAGGGCGGCTCGACCAAGGCGTCCATCGCCGAGGTCGTGCGCATGATGATCAAGATCGCCGATGCCGTCAACGCCGCCCATCTGCGGGGCGTGATCCACCGCGACCTCAAGCCAAGCAACATCCGCGTCAACGCCGAGGGCGAGCCGATCGTGCTCGACTTCGGGCTGGCCAAGGTCGCCGTCCCCGACGTGACCGAAGACGACCAACCCCGCCTGGTCACCGTCACGGGCCAGTTCATCGGGTCGCTCCCGTGGGCAAGCCCCGAGCAGGCCGAGGGATCGACCTCCGGCGTCGACGTCCGCACCGACGTCTACTCGCTGGGCGTGATCATGTTCCAGATGCTCACGGGCGGAAAGTTCCCGTACGAGGTCGTCGGCAACATGCGCGACGTGCTGAACAACATCGTCCGCGTCGAGCCCGCCCGCCCAAGCAGCCTCCGCCGACAGGTCAACGACGAGGTCGAAACAATCGTCCTCAAGTGCCTCCAGAAAGAGAAAGAGCGTCGCTACCAGAGCGCGGGCGAGCTGGCCCGCGACCTTCGCCGCTATCTCAGCGGCGAGCCCATCGAGGCCAAGCGCGACAGCGTGCGATACTTCATTGGGAAGGCCCTGCGGCGTTATCGCTACGCCGCTGGCGGCGCCGCGGCGTTCGCCGCCATGGTCGTCATCTTCGCGATCGCGATGAGCATCCTCTTCGCCCAGGCGCGCCGAGCCCGCGACGACGCGCAGCGGTTCGCGGAGGCGGAATCACAAGCCAAGATCCAAGAAGCCAGCCAGCGCGAGCTGGCCGAGCAGGCCGCCGCCGCCGAGCGCGAAGCCCGTCTTGCCGAGCGGGTCGAGCGCGAGCGCGCCGAGCGCAACTTCCAGGTCGTGCGGGACATGGCCCGCACATTCATGTACGACTTCAACGATCAGATCAAGCCCCTGCGCGGCGCCACCCGCGTCCGCGAGGCGATCCTGCGCCAGGCCGTCGCCGCGCTGGAGCAGCTCCGCACCCAGGCCGCGGACGATCCCGATCTGCTCCGCGAGCTTGCCGATGGCGAGGACCGCGTGGGCGACCTCAAGGGTGGCCTCTACTCGCCCCGTCTTGGCGAGGCCCTCGCGGCCGCCGAGCATTACGCCCGGGCCCGCGAGATCCGCCGCCGCCTGCTCGATCTCTCGCCCAACCAGCCCCGGGCCATCGCCGACTGGGGCGTGAGCCTGATGAAACAGGCGGACGAAGCGGTGCACGCGCGGAAGTTCGACGAAGCGCGCGACCTCCGCCGCGCCGCCATCGACAGCTTCGAGCGCGCGCTGATCCTGCTCGCCGCCGACCCCAACCGCGCCGGCTCGCCCTCGCGCGCGACCCTGGAGCGCCAACGGGCCGACGCCATCATCCGCCTGGGCGACGCGTACTACGTCCTCGCGGAGCGCGAGACCGATTGGGAAGCGATTGAACCCCTCACCAGCGCTTCAAGCGAGCAATACGAGCGTGCCCGTGAGATCTTCCAGTCGCTGGCCCGCGAGGCTCGCGACGGGAACAACCCCGCCGGCAACGACCCCGCCGCGGCGTCCAAGGACGATGGTGGCCGCGCCGAAGCACAGCGCTCGCTGGCGGTGATCGCCGACAACCTCGCGAGCAACCTCACGCTGGACGCCATGTCGATCGCCCAGCTCGGTCGCCCCGTGACCGACGCCGAGCGTCAAGACGCGGAGCAGGCCCGCCGCCGCCTTGCCGCCGCCGACGCCGCCATCGACCGCCTGAACCGCGCGATCGCCCAGTCGCAGGCCAACGTTGCCTCGCTGACGGGCCTGGCCGCCAGCTCGCCCCAAAGCGCTCTGCTCGAGCGGCACGCCATCCTCTCCTTGCACAACTCGGGCAACGCGCTCATGAGGCTGGCCGACGCGCACGCCCTCTCCCGCAGCCTGATGGAGGCACACCCGGGGCTGGGCGGCAACGACGGGGCGAACGCGAATGGCCCGAACGCCATCGCTTCGCGACGTTCGCAAGAAGCGGAATCGCGCGAGCGCGCTCTGGCGGTCTTCGCGCAGGCCGCCGCTCGCGCCCGGGCTCTCTTCACCGCCGACGAGGGCAACGTGGACGCCGCCCGCCAGCTGGCGATCATGCTCAACAAGCTGGGCAACGAGCAGCGCGACAAGGGGCTCATGCTCGCGGATGCCGCGGGCTCGAGCCCCAACCGCGACGACGCCGCCCGCGAGGCGTCTGCCTGGCTGGCGCAGGCGTACGCAACGTTCTCCGAATCGCTTCGGGTCCGTGATATCAACTTCAAGGGCGACCGCACCCAGCAGTTCCGCAACGACCTCGCGGTCGGCCACTTCAAACTGGGAGAGATCTCGCTTCGGATCGCAGCCCGCCCCTCGCTCGAAGCCGACATTCGCCGAGTGCTTGGCGAACTGGGCGCGCTCGCCCCGGCCGACGGCTTCCTCGATGCCGCCGAACGCGAACTCACCCGTTCGCTGGGCATGGGCGAGGAGATGTTCCGCGAGAACCTCATCCGCGAGAACGCGCCGCTCATCCGAGATTCAAAGGCCAGGCTTCAAGAGGTCGCGTCGCTCCGCACGAAGTGATCAAGAGCCGCTCTGCGACTCCATCGCTTTGCAGCTTTGCCGCCTCGTTGTGCCTCTTTGCAGCCCCTGCCTTGTTGCCTTCTTCCACCCTGCCGCTTAGACGCTCTCTTCAAAACCCCGGCCCAACCTCAAACTCCACCCTGCGCGTCGTCCCGGGTTCCAGGAACGAGAGCGTCCTTGCGTGGAGCAGCAGCCCGCTCGTCGGCCCGCCCGGGCCGCACGCGTTGATCCCGTACAACCCGTCGCCGACAATGGGGGACCCAAGCCCACCCCCGGGGAGCCCGCGACTGATCTCCGACGCCGCGTGCACGCGGATCTGGTGCGTCCGCCCGGTGATCGGCTCGAACTCGACGCGGGCGCGATCGACCTCGCGCGACAGCACGCGATACCGCGTCACCGCCGGTTTCCCCTGCTCAAAGTCGACGATCTGATATGGGCGGCGCTCAACATCCAGCCTCATCGGCAACGCTATCTCGCCCTCGTCGCGCGCTGGCGAACCCTCCAGCAGCGCCACATACGTCTTCATGACAACCCGCGACTCGAACTGCATCGAGAGCTCACGCTGCGCATCGGCGTCGAGCGCGACAACCATCACGCCCGAGGTCTCCATATCCAGGCGATGCACCATCATCGGGCCCGTCGCGCTTGGAAACATCGCGAGCACACGCGAGACGACGCAGTCCTGCTTCTCCGGGCCGATGCCGGGCACGCTCAGAAGCCCCGCCGGCTTGTTCACGACGACATACCGCGGCGTGGCGTGGATGATGGGAACGAGCTCCTTCGGCACGAGCAAGGGTAGATCGCGGCGGACGTCCATCCGTGAATCGAAAGGCTTGATGATATGTTATGATTTCGTGAAGACTCTCCAAAACCAGTGGACACCGTCCGAGTTCCGTGGCATACTGATGATATTGAGCTGGCACGCGGTGGTACGGGGTTGACGGGCGGTTTCGGGGACCGGTTCCCCGGGGGAGCTTCATGATGTTGAGTTCAGTTAAGAAAGCGTTCGGGGGGGGGGTCGCTGTCCGTTCGGTCGTCGCGCTCGGTCGCGAACTCCGGCAGCTTGGCCGATAGTCTTTTCGGTAAGCTGGGCAGGAGCCTTGGCGTGTGTTTGGCGGTTCTCGGCGGCGTGAGTGAAGTGCGGGCCCAGTTGACTTTGAACTTTGAGATCGACGATAACGAAGCAACTGCCGCTCTGGGTCCTGACAGGCTCCCCGCAATGCGGGCCGCGGTCGAACGGGTAAAGTCCTTCTTCGAGCGGATTCTCGTCGACTCGGCAGCCAACATCACTGTTCCCCTGCGCTGGCAAGAGCCAGCAGCGGGCGCACTTGCTGACGCGCTCGGTCCGCTCGCGACAAGCGGAGGAACGAGTCCACGCCTGTTTCCTTGGGCGACAGTCCGCAACCGACTCAACACGATCAGCGAGGGCGGACAAGAAGACAACCAGGAGCTTCTCATGTACGAATCCCTGCCGGCTCAAACGGTGCCATTCGTGTGGGAAGGAACAAGCACACAGCAAGCGACCCAGGTACTCTTGACTCAGGCTCAGGCGCAGCAGCTCCAGTTGAACCCCGGTCCCCGAGTCGGTGATGAGAATCGTGTCCGATTTCGCCCGCCTCAATACAACCAGCCGAACAATCCCAGCGCGCTAAAGTGGCAGTTCTACCCGGGACCGTTGCTGCCCGGCCACCAGCGATTTGACATGGTGGCCGCACACGAAGTTATGCACGTTCTTGGCTACATCAGCGTCGGCGACGGCTCCGCGAACCCGACCGACTTCATCACGATCTTGGACTCGCTTCGCTTCGCGGAGTTCGACTACCCGCTGAACGCGGTGCGTGTGCAGACTTTCCGACGCGAACTGCGACCCGAAGTGAGCGGCGAAGCCGCCGTAGCGACTCGCGTGGACGCAACGCTGACCCGGGATGCTTTCAAGATGTCCCGCGGTACGCGAGCAGGTGGCGACGGCTATTCGACCGCGCACTTCCGCAACTTCGCTCGCCTGACGCCGCCCGAACCCATCGGCATCATGGATGCAACGGGAGACAGTTCGCCGCCAGCACGCCTCGCCGCAGCCAGCCGCGCAGACCTTCAAGTGCTCGACATGCTCGGATGGGTGCTCGATCATGAAGCGGTCCGCTTGGACATCGCCGGAAATGTGATACCGCCAACGCCTGTGCAACCAGCAGTGTGGGCTCGCCTCCGGTCCGGCCGCCCAACCTTTGTTTGGGCCGACACAACGACGGACAGTCTGTCGTATGCTTTGATCGTGTATCGGGGCGATCCCGCTGTATTGCAGTCTCCCCTCCCAGTCCTCTTCGCAATGGAGATTCCTGCTTTTAGCTATCAGGTTCCTGCGGAGTCCGCTTTGGCGCCGGGCGAGTACTTTTGGAGCCTCGGCGGCATGACCCACGAGTTGGGCGGCTACTGGAACGAGCACCGGCCCTTCATTGTCCTGTGCCCAGCCGACTTCAACTCCGACTTGGTTGTTGATCTCTTTGACTACCTCGATTTCAGCGCCGCCTTTGCCGCCGAGGGGGCTTCGGCTGATTTTGACGAGAACGGTCAAGTCGATCTCTTCGATTTCCTCGCGTTCATCGACGCGTACAGCCAACCATGCGAGTTGTAGCGGTTTGCCCACCGAGATTGGCCCGAAATCAACCCCGCCGCCCGCGGGGTTTTTCGTGGGCGTTCGCGTCGGACTGCGCCCAAACGCGAACCCGCCCAGGCGAGAGCCAAAGACACAAGCACCGGCCAGTAAAGCCGGTGCCTGAGGAGCTGCATGGATTGTCGAAACTCGATTCGCCCACTCGGAGCGTGGGGGTACTCAAGTTCCTACTCGGAGCGTGCGGGAACTCGAAGCCAGGGACTCACGCCGAACGGCGACGCCGCGCGGCGAGAAGGCCGCCGAGGCCAGCGAGGGCGATCGCGCCCGGCGCGGGGACCAGGACGAGCTGGTCCTGCCGGCTGTCGCTGCGAAGCCCGAGGAGGAAGTTCCCTCCCTGGCCCGAGACCGCCGCGTCAAGCAGGCGATCAAGCTGGGTGGTGATCCCCGCCGAGAGCGGGCTGCCGTTGCTGGATCGCGCCTGGAACTCACCCGCGGCGACGTTCAGGCTTGAGCGCCCGGCCGCCTCGTCGAAGTCGTAGATGATCTCCCAGATCGCAAGCTGGAACGCCGCGGCGATGTCGTCGGCATTGGACCCGAACTGGGCGCCCGCCGCCTCCGTGTAGATCCGGTCGATCGCCGCCGCCCGGTCGTTGCCCATCGGCGCATCGTCCGGGAGCAGCGTCACCGGCACGACGTCGTAGACCGTGGGCGTCGTCGCCACTCGATCGTTGAAGTCCGAGCAGAAGCTGATCATCGTGCCTTCGATCAGCTCGCCCTGACCCGTGCCGTTGCTGAACTCGTGGACCAGTTGCCCGACGAAGATGTTCCGAACGAGCGAGCCCCGTTGAGCTTCGACCGTCCGCCCCTCCCCGCGAGACAAGTACTCCACCGTGACCACGTCCGCGTTGGCGGTCGCGACGCACGCGACCATCCCAACGAGCGCAAGTGATACCTCGGCCCTCATAGAGCGTTCTCCTCTCTCTCCCTAGGTATGGATCGCCGGGGCGGAACCCCAGCGCCGAGCGCGGCGAACCCGGAGGTTCTCCCCGCTCATCCTCAAAGGTGCCACAGAAAAAAAAAAGTGCCAACCGACTTGCAAAAAAAACTTCTGGTGACGCGCCAAGTCCCGGGTTGACATCCGAGAATGTCAACGTGGATAAGCTGACGTCCGCTTTCTTTGCCACTCGTGCGAAATATGCTGTTGGCTCGAGATAGCGCGGGACGTCCGATTGCTCGTTGCTGAGCCCGGTACCCCGCGCCGGGAGCCTCAGGGATGAGCGACAAACCCACACACGCTGGAGCGTCCGGTAACTCGCCCGATGCGGTCCCGCTCGACCAGCAGTTTGTCCATCTCCACCTGCATACCGAATACTCGCTTCTCGACGGCGGCAACCGCATCGACAAGCTCGTCGCCCGCGTCAAAGAACTCGGCATGACCGCCCTCGGCATGACCGACCACGGCAACATCTTCGGTGCCGTCGCCTTCTACCAAGCTTGCAAGGACAAGGGCATCAAGCCCATTCTCGGCGTTGAGGCCTACGTCACTCCGCCCGGAAAGCCCCGCACCGACCGCACCTACTCCGGTGGCGGCGAGGGCGGATATCACCTCGTCCTCCTCTGCGAGAACCTCACCGGCTGGCAGAACCTCCTCGTGCTCTGCAGCGAAGCCTTCCTCTCTGGCTTCTACTACAAGCCCCGAATCGATCGCGACCTCCTTCGCAAGCACAGCGACGGGCTCTTTGCCATCAACGGGCACCTCGGAAGCGAGATCGGCGACCATCTCCTCTCCTTCGAACGCACCAAGGACGAGAAGTACTGGCACCTCGCCGTCGAGAGCGCCCGCTGGCACGCCGAGACCTTCGGCGACCGCTTCTCCATCGAGTTGCAGCACCACGTCGCCGAGCAGAACAGCATCAACCGGCATCTCATCCGCCTCGCGGCCGAGCTCAACCTCCCGGTCGTGTGCGATAACGACGCCCACTTCCTCCGGGCCGACGACCACGATGCCCACGACACGCTGATCTGCATCTCCACGGGCAAGCTCAAGAGCGAAGACGAGCGCATGAAGTACTGCCCGGAGCTCTACGTCAAGGGCCCGCGCGAGATGCGCGCGCTGTTCGAGCCCTATGGCCCGATCGGCAAGCGCGCGTGCGACCGCACGCTTGAAATCGCCGAGCGCTGCAACCTCGATCTGCCCCTGGGCAAGAGCCACGCGCCGATGGTGCGAGTCCGCCGGGCGAAAGCGGCCCTGACGCGTTCCGATTCCACACCGGCGTCCGCTTCCGCCTCGCCCGAGGCTCGCCGCGAAGACGAATCACGCTGGGACGCCCTGCCTTCCCACGATGATCCTCGCTTCGCGGGCGACCTCACCGCGTGGTACAAGGCCTTCTGCGCCGAGTTCGAGGTCGTCCCCTTCCGCGTGCCCGAGGGCGTCGACGACGCCGAGCGGCAACGGCTGCTCAGCGAAGCCAAGCAAGAGTGCGACGACGCCCTGCGCCGCCTCGCCGAAGCGGGCTTCGTGTGGCGCTACGGCCCGCAAGACTCAGCAAGCGCCGACGCCGATCGCGAAGCCGCCGAACGCCGCGCCCGCCTTGTCCGCGAGCTCAAGATCCTCGCCGACAAGAACATCTCCGCGTACTTCCTCATCGTCTGGGACTTCGTCAACTGGGGACGCCAGCAGGGCATCCCCGCCATCGCCCGTGGCTCGGGCGTCGGCACCATGGTGGGCTTCGTCCTGGGCCTCTCCAACGCTTGCCCCGTTCGCTATGGCTTGCTCTTCGAGCGATTCACCGACCCCGACCGCAGCGAATACCCCGATATTGATATCGATCTCTGCCAGGACGGACGCCCCAGCGTCATCAACTACGTCCGCGACAAGTACGGGCATGTCGCGCAGATCATCACCTTCGGCACCATGAAGGCCCGGGCCGCGATCCGCGATGTCGGTCGCGTGCTGGGCATGCCCCTGGGCGAGGTCGACAAGGTCGCCAAGCTCGTTCCCGAGACGCTGAACATCACGCTCGAGGACGCGCTGGTCGAATCGCCCGACCTCAAGAAGCTCTATGACGCCGACGACGCCGTCAAGCGATTGATCGACAACGCCCGGTCGCTCGAAGGCCAGGTGCGTCACGCGGGCGTGCACGCCGCGGGTGTGATCGTCGCGACGCGCCCCCTCTCGGACATCGTCCCGCTCTATCGCCAGTCCGGCGCTGCCGACCACGAAATCGTCACGCAGTGGGACGGGCCCACCTGCGAGAAGATGGGCCTGCTCAAGATGGACTTCCTGGGCCTTCGCACGCTCAGCGTTGTCGAACGGGCGAAGAAGCTGATCCGCGAGGGGCTCAGCGAGAAGGAGATCTGGGCCGCCGTCGGGCGCAGCCAAAATGGCCAAAGTCAAAACGGCCTTTCGCCCCACCCCCTCGACCTTGACCGCCTCACCTACGACGACCAGCGGGTCTTCGATGTCTTCCGCCGCGGTGACACCACGGGCGTGTTCCAGTTTGAATCGCCCGGCATGCGCCGCCTCCTCGTCGAGATGAAGCCCGACCGCCTCGAGGATCTCATCGCCGCCAACGCTCTCTTCCGACCGGGGCCCATGGACCTCATCCCCGACTACAACCGCCGCAAGCATGGCACCGAGAAGGTGCCCAAGGTCCACGACGTCGTCGATCGCTACACCGCCGAGACCTACGGCGTCATGGTCTACCAAGAGCAGGTCATGCAGATCGTCCACGGGCTAGGCGGCATCAAGCTGCGCGACGCCTACTCGCTCATCAAGAACATCAGCAAGAAGAAGCACGACAAGATCGAGAAGGAGCGACCCAAGTTCATCGACGGCGCCATCAAGCAAGGCCTCACCAAGGACGCCGCCAACCACCTCTTCGAGCTCATCCTCAAGTTCGCGGGCTACGGCTTCAACAAGAGCCACTCCACTGGCTACGCCATCGTCGCCTACCAGACCGCCTACCTCAAGGCCTACTTCCCCGCGCAGTACATGGCCGCCTTCCTCACGTACGAGTCCGCCGCGAACAAAGTCAGCGACTGGATTCCCTACCTCGAAGACGCGAAGCGCACGCGCACCATCGAGCCCGCGACGGGCCGCGTGCTCCGCGCGGGCATCGAGGTCAAGCCTCCCGATGTCAACATCTCCGACGCGGAGTTCACCGTCGCCTTCGAGCCCGGCGAACCTCGCACAACCAGCACCGGGCACATCCGCTTCGGGCTCGGGGCGATCAAAGGCGCCGGCGACAAGGCGATCGGTGCGATCCTCAAGGAGCGTCGCAGCCGCGACGGGCACGCACCCTTCACCTCGCTCTTTGAGTTCTGCGAGCGTGTCCCGCTCGCCGCGATCAACAAGGCGACGATCGAGGCGCTGATCAAGGGTGGCGCGATGGACGCGCTGCACGGGCGGGCGAACCGCGCCGCGATGACCGCCAGCATCGACGCCGCGGTCGCCGCGGGCCAGCGTGTCGCCGCCGACCGCGCCGCGGGCCAGGGCGCCCTCTTTGGATTCGGAGGCGGAGCCGCCGCTTCGCCCGTTGCCAAGAAGGACGCCGCCAAGCCCGTGACCTTGGCGAAGGCGACGCCCTGGACCGAGTCCGAAACCCTCTCGAAAGAAAAGGAAGCGCTGGGCTTCTATGTGTCGAGCCACCCGCTCGACGCCTGGAAGTTCTGGTCCGAGGTCTTCACCAACGCCGACACCGCCCGCTGCAAGGAGATGGCCCAGGACGCGCGCGTCGTCCTCGCCGGTCTCGTTGCCAACGTGCGAAACCTCGTCGTCAAGCAGGGCCGCTCCGCGGGCCAGAAAATGGCCGTCGTCACCATCGAAGACGTTGGCGGCACCGTCGATTGCGTCATGTTCGCCGACTGCTACGAGAAGTATGGCCACGCCCTGACCGCCACGGTGCGCGCGCCCGTCACCGCCCACAGTCAGCCCGGGCCCGGTGCGCCGGGCACGCCCTTTGGCGATCTCTCCGCCAACACACCCGCCAACGCCATTCCAAATGCTCTCTCCAATGGCCACTCCAATGGCCACTCAAACGGGCACGCCAATGGCCATCCCGCCGCCGACGCCCACGGGCACCAGAACGGGCACCCGCTCAGCGAGCCCAAGCCCGGCGCAACCAAGGAAGATGGTGGCAAGGGCGACGCGATCGTCTTTGTCATGGGTCGCGTGGATCGCTCGCGGGGCGACGTGCAGATCCTCGTCGAGCGCGTGCTTTCCATCGACGGCGTCCCATTCACCAGCGGGCGCGTGCGCATCGAGGTCGACGAGCGCCGCCTCAACGGTGCCGCCGCCGCCGGCGTGGCCCACCTCGCCAGCCTAGTCGAGTTTGTTCAGCCCGGCGCCGCGGCCACCGCGGCTCAAAAAGCCGACGCCGCCACCAAGGCCCCCGCATTCCTCTTCGATCGCATCATGGTCCACACCCACCAGGGCGAATACGCCCTCGGCGTCGATCCCCGACTCCGCGTGCCCATCTCGCCCGACGTCGTCCGTTCCGCCAGCCAACTGCTCGGCGAGGGCGCCTTCCGCATCGTCAACGGCGTACACATCGAACCCGCCGACCCCAAGGGCCCAAAGAAGTGGGCCAAACGCCGCAACGATGATGATGAGTGATGAATGATGTAAGTTATTCGCAACTATACCACCATCCACTTCGCGACGAGAACTCTACCGCGTCGTCACGTCTACAGCGCGATCACTCCAACCACGCTCCGTTCAGATCAGATCTGCCCCGCGATCTTTCGTGCCAACTCCGCTCCCGCCGCGGCTTCGAGCTTTCCCGCGTGCCACGCGATGCCCAAACCAGCGCCGTCCTTGCTCGCGGGCGACGCCGCGTCGTAGCGAGGAATCACGTGGAAATGAACGTGAAAGACCGCTTGGTGCGCGAGCGACCCGTTGTTCTGCAGAATGTTGTACGCCTCAGCACCCGTCGCCTTCATCACCGCGCGGCAGATTCGAGGCAGCACGCGTCCCACGGCCGCCGCGGACTCCTCCGAGAGCGCGTCCAGCGTCGCCGCGGCCTCCTTCGGAATCACCAGCGTGTGCCCGCGGCTCAGCGGGAAGATGTCCAGGAACGCCAGCACGCGCGCGTCGTCATAGACCTTGTGTGCCGGAATCTCGCCACGGATGATCTTGCTGAAAATCGTCTCTGCCATGCGCGATCGTAAGCCCGCGGGCTGCCGGACTCGCGCCTCTTGCCTCTCGCCTCTGTCACGCCTTCAGCCTGTAGTACGCCGCGACGCGGCTTGGCATGGGCGGGAAGCTCATGCGCGTGCGGTACGCGCGCAGGCTTGAGAGCGGGCAGCCGAGGCGCGCGAGGAACCATTCCAGCATCTCGCGATGCCGAGGCACGTCCGGCGTTGCCGAGACGTCGCCAGCCGCACCCAGCGACGAGAAGGTCTCCGGCACCGGGATCATGTCGTAATCCTGCCCGCGGATGTAGGGCGTGTCGCCATGCACCGTCGAGTTCACCTTCAGCGTCGGCGCGCCTTCCACCAGCGACTCGTGCACGAAGAAGTCAAAGCACAGCCGCTCCGCCGGCGTAAACACCGGCAGCGTCACCGCGTCGACTTCCGTCACTTCTTCCGCCCGCATCGTGATCCGCTCCCCCAGGACCAGATCCACCGCGCCGAAGTCTCCGACCGGCCCCGGCGCCAGTTCGTCCTCGATCGTGTACTCATCCAGCATCCGCCGACGAACCACCGGCAGTGGATCCGAGCAGAACTCTCGAATGATCGTGAGCCCCGGCGCCTGGTTGTATCCCGCCTCTTGATCGCCCCCCGCATTTCCCGATTGGTCGCCCAGCGGCTCGCGCTTGGGCACCTTCAACAGCTTCCCCGGTGCCGCGAGCGCACTCTTGGAAATGATCCACGGCACGTTCGGCCTCGTGCGCACGATTCCGAAGTAGCCCCGCATCCGCGCCACCGTCATCGCGTAACCAGCCGGCGCTGGAATGAGCGCGTCCGCTTCATACAGCATCCGCGCCTGAACGCCCAGAAAGTGCGTCTGCGCCCGGAAGCCCTCGCGCCGCCGCGCCAGCTCGTGTCGCTTGCGGCCTTCGTCCGACAACACCCCGAGCATGATGTCCGCCGTCGCCCGGTCCCCCGCGTGCTCGCGCGTGAACCGGTCGAACGCCGCAAACGCCGCGCTCGCTTCGGCAATCAGGCCACCCTCGGTACCCGCCGTCGCCGCCGCCTGGAGAAACCTCTGGTAACCACCTTGTCCCGGAACATGGGCGGGCGACGGCAAATCGCTCTCGCCATGACCGACGTGCCACACCTTCCACGCCAAGCTTCGATCCAGCCCCAACCGCGACGACACGTCGATCGGGCGCGAGATGCCGCCGACACCTCCCAAGACGGCGGCAGTCGCCCGCCTCAGCCGTCGCATCACAAGGGTCGCGCCTTCTTCGAATGTGCCGGGTTCGATAATGGACATGGATGTGCGTCGCCCAAATGCCCTGGTGTTTGCCCCGTAGTACTGCGAAACAGAACTATAGCAAATCCGAGACACACATTGCATCAGACAAGTGTTTGAACATTTTGGTTGACACTTTTTTGCGCCCACAGTATCTTGCCGATACATCACCAGGAGGATCCCCCGATGCTCGCAAGATCGCTCGTCTCAGCCTCGGCATTGATCGCCTTGTGTGCCGGCTCGGTCGCCTCCGCCGCGGATTTGTTCGTCCCTGCTCAGTTCCCAACCATCCAGGCCGCCATCGACGCCGCGCTCCCTGGAGACTCCGTTCTTGTCGCCGCCGGGACCTATAACGAACGGATCGACTTTCTCGGCAAGAGAATTGCCCTCCGCTCCCTCGACGGCCCAACGCTGACCACCATCGATGGCGGCTCCCTGGGCACCGTTGTCACCATCGACGGTTCGCTCCTGGCCTCCATCACCGGCTTCACCATCCGCAACGGCTCGCTCCCTGCCGGGTCGGGCGCTGGCATCCGAATCACCAACGCCCAGGTTCGCATCCTCGACTCGGTCATCCGCGAGAACCTCGCGGGCGAGGGCGACGGGGCCGGGCTCTACGCCCAAGCCTCCCAGGTCACCATCGAACGCACGACCTTCGACGCTAACCAGGCCGCGACGCTGACGCTCGGCTCGGGGCTCGGCGCCGGCGCCTCCTTCGTCGGGTCCAGCGCGACGATCACCGCCAGCACCTTCTCTGGCAACCTCTCCTTCGAGCAGGGCGGGGGCGCGCTTGGCGCCTCAACCACCAGCGTTGTCACCATCACCGACTCCACCTTCACGGGCAACCGCTCCTCGACCACTGCGACCTCCGGCACGGGCAACACCTTTGGCGGCGGCGGCGCCATCGCCCTCCGCGATGCTGCGGCCCTCACGGTCATCAACTCGACCTTCACCAGCAACACCGCCAACCGGGGCGGCGGCGGCGCGATCATGGCGATCGACAACGCCGGAACCGGCGCTTCAGTCACCATCACCGGCGGAACCTTCACGCAGAATCAATGCAGCAACACCTCGGGCGGCGCTGTCCGCTTCGACGGCCTCGGCACGTTCAGTGTCACCGGCGCCACCTTCGACAACAACACCGCCGTCGGCGCGGGCGGGGGCGCCATCGGCGGCGTGGCCGATGCAAGCGGACCCGAGGGCGGAATCATCGCCAACTGCGTCTTCCGCGGCAACACCGCGGGCGTCGGCGGCGCGCTCACGCTTGCCGGTCGCGTCACCATCCGCGATTCGCTCTTTGAAAACAACCAGGCCGTCGGCGCCGCGGGCGGCTCGTTCGTCCTCACCGGGGGCGGCGGCGCGATCCTCACCTCGGGCGGCATCCCACTCACCCGGATCGAGCGGTCCACCTTCCGCAACAACCGCGTGACCGCCACCCTCGGCACCGCCAACCAGGGCGGGGCCATCCGCGCTCGCCGCACCAACATCGAGATCATCGACTCCACCTTCGAGAACAACTCCACCACCGAGAACCGCGGCGGGGCACTCTGGCTGGAAACCACCAGCAGCCTCGCCCGGACCGCGATCATCACGGGCTGCACCTTCCTTGCCAACTCCACAACGGGCACGCAGTTCCAGGAGGGCGGGGCCATCGGCGCCGCTGGCAACGTCGCCATCACCATCGATCGCGGAACCTTCACCAATAACACCGCCCTGAGCGCCGGCGGCAGCATCTGGGCGGAGACCGGAGGCTCGCTCACCATCTCCAACAGCTCCTTCACCGGCGGATCCTCCCGCGTCGGGGGCGGCATCCTCTATCCCGCCGGCGGGAGCGCCGCCAGCGTCTCCTTCTCCAACACCTCCTTCCGAAACCTCCAGGCCATCCCCAACGCTTCCGGACAGGGTGGCGACTTTGGCGGGTTCAGCGTCACGGCGCAGAACATCACCCTCCGCGGCGTCTCGCTCGAGAACTGCAACGCCAAGAACCACGGTGGCTTCCGCACCAGTGGCGGGTCCGCCACTGCGACCACGCTCGTCGAGAACCTCACCGTCATCGATTGCAACGCCACGCCTTTCGACCCCGCCGGGAGCAATGGCGGCGACGTGGGCGGAGGTGAGATCGCGGGCGGCGGCACCACCACCGTCCGCAACATCACCGTTCGCGACTGCAACGCCAAGATCTACGCCGGCCTCCGCGTCGCGGGCGGGGTTTCCGCCCTCCTCGAAGACGCCACCATCATCAACAACGTCTCCACCCCCACGCCCACCGGCGGGTCGGGCGACAGTGGCGGGCTCCAGATCTCAAGCCCCAGCGCCGTCGCTCGACGCCTCCGCCTCGAGAACAACCGCGCCAAGAACGCCGGCGGCCTGCTCGCCAACAGCTCGGGCACCTTCCTCCTCGAAGACTCCGTCATCATCGCAAACCAGGCCATCCCCACCGCCACCGATTCCTCGGGCGATGGAGGCGGCGCTCGCATCGACGCCGTCAACACCACCATCCGCAACGTTCGCTTCGAGAACAACCGGGGCCGCATCGGCGCCGGACTTCACCTTTCTGGTGGCGGCGCCAGCGGGCAAGTCCTCGTTGTCGGCTCCACCTTCGTCAACAACCAGTTCCTCGCCAACAGCACCAGCACAACCTCAGGCCGCGGCGGCGGAATCTTCCTCGACCGCGCCGGCACGAGCAATGTCCTCCGCGATATCCAGCTCCTCAACAACACCGCCCGCCGCGGCGCCGGTCTCTGGACCACCGGCGTCGGCGTCAGCATCGTCAACGCGCTCATCGCCGGGAACGCCGCCACCGATCGTGGCTCGGGCATCTTCATCGGAACCAGTGGGAGCAGCGTGGGCGCCGCCACCATCACCACCGCCACAATCGCCAACAACACCGGCGCCAACAACACCGGCGCCAGCGGGCTGTTGGTGGATGGCTGCACCGCCGCGGGCACGATCATCGCCAACTCGATCATCCGGGGCAACACCGACACCGCCGGCCTTCCCAGCCAGATCGTCATCCTCGCCTGCGAGGCCGTTCCGTCGCTCGTCACGACCTATTCCAATGTCGAGGGTGGGTACGCCGGCCTTGGCAACATCGACGCCGACCCGGCCTTCGTCAGCCCCGCCACCGGAGATTTCGCGCTCGCCCCCGGCTCGGTCAGCATCGACGCGGGCGACAGCGACGCGGTCCCTCTGGGCGTGACCTTCGATCTCGCCGGCGCCCCGCGATTCGTTGACGATCCCGCAACGCCCGACAGCGGCGGGGGCACGACGCCCATCGTCGATCAGGGCGCGCTGGAGTTCCAGGGCGGCGCGTGCCTTGCCGACTTCAACAGCGACGGGCAGGTCGACTTCTTCGACTACCTCGACTATGCCTCCGCCTTTGCAGTCGAGGATCCGTCGGCCGATATCAACAGCGACGGCCAGGTCGACTTCTTCGACTTCCTCGACTTTGCCCAAGCCTTCGGCAACGGGTGCTGAACGCGCTCATCGCATCGCGTTGCTGCATCCGCGGAGGAGTGGAACGCAGCATCACCACCGAGGGGCGGCGCCGTGCTGGTGCCGCTCCTCTCTTTTTTGCTTGGCCCCGGCCCCCGTCGGGCGTCGCTGCGCGCAGCGCCCTGGGTGCCTCACGCCGCCCGCGCGCTTGCGCCCGCCAGACTCGCCAGAAACGCGCCGATCTCATCGGGAGACATGGGCTCGGCGCCCACGGGCGAATCGATTACCGCCCGCGGCATGCCATAGACAACGCACGTCGACGCCTCCTGTGCCAGGATCTGCGCGCCCGCGCGCTTCAGGTCCGCCGCTCCGAGCGCCCCGTCGTCTCCCATGCCGGTCAGCACGATCGCCAGGCACGAGTGCGCGTTCCCCCGCGATGCCGACGCGAACAGCTCGTTCACCGCTGGCTTGTAGAGCGTGTTCGAAGGCTCGCCCGAGATCTCCAGCGCATACCTCGAGCCCAGCGACACGCCCGAGCGAATCCGCCCGTGCTTCCCGCCCTCGATGATGTAGACATTGCCCCCCGTCAGCGGCGTGTCGCTGGTGGCATGGTGCACCCGCACGCGAGAGATCTCGTTCATTCGCTCCGCAAGGCTCTGCGTGAAGAGCTTGGGCATGTGCTGCGCCACAACGACCGGATACGGAAACGTGCCGGGCAGCGCGCCAACCACCTTCTCCAGCACCGGAGGCCCTCCCGTGCTCGAGCCGATCAGCACGAGATCGAACCCCTTGCGCCGTAGCTCGGTCGACACGGGGCGATCCGGGCGTTGCTGCGGCCGGTGCTCGACCGCGCCCGTGCGCACGCCCGTCGCTGGGGCAGCGGCGCCCGCGGAGCGACCGGGCGCCTGTGTCGGCGCGCTCGCCCGGCGCGCGCCAGGCCTGAACCGCGCTCGCGTATCCAGGATCGCCCGGATCTTCGCCAGCAGTTCGTCGCGAAACTTCTCCGGCTCCGCCCCCACGGTCGCGGGGTCCTTCGCGATCACATCCACCGCGCCAAGACGCAGCGCCATGATCGCTTCCTTGCTCCCCTGAGTCGTCAGGCTGGAGCACATCAAGACCGCCGGCTTGGGGTCCGAGCACTGAAGCCGGATCTCACGCAGCGCCGTCAGCCCGTCCATCACCGGCATCTCAATGTCGAGGGTGACAAGGTCCGGCTTGAGCGACACGGCCTTTTCGACCGCTTCCTTCCCGTCGCGGGCCGTCCCCACCACCTCGAGCCCCGGATCCTTCTCGATCATCTGCGAGATGGCGCGGCGCATGAACGCGGAATCGTCGGTAATCAGAACGCGCACCAAACCTCCTTGGCCGGTGTGAAGATCGGCGGTCAACCCGGCGGTGCCGGCTTCAAGGAGTATCGAGCCGAGCGTTTCCCACGTTGAGGCGCACGGATATTCCGTCATGCCTGCTCACGCCCTCATCCGGGGGCTGCATGGTCGCGATCGCTGGCTTCCTGTTCGACGAGCGCGCCGTCGAACGCGCGCACCGGTTCGGGCCCAAACTGTTCGCCCACACCCGCCGCACTCCCCCCGGCACGTGGTCCTCTCATCACCGCGGGGGCAAGAACCCATCCGACGACGTCGGCTCCGACCGCCTCACGGGCTGCTGCTGAGGCGCGGGCGCGCTCGTCGGCTGGCCGACGCTCCCCGCCTCGCCATCACGCACCGGCTGGAACCCGCCGCCCGCAGCCGTCGGACGCAGGATGTCGACCCGCGTCGGCGTGATGACATTAAGCTGCAGCGCGGGGTCGATGGCTGCCTGGCCCACCACGCCCACGATCTGCCCGAGCTTGAACTCCAGCGCGAGCTCCGGGTCGGGTCGCACATAGCCCAACGTGCGCGAGAGCCCCACGCCCGCGCTTTGCACGCGGTACATCAGGGGCAGGTTCCGCCCGTCGTACACCGTGCTCGGGAGTAGTTGCCCGACCATGGTGTAAACCCGCGTACGTTCGACCTCCGCGATGTTCGCCGCAATCGCCGACGTGCGGGCGTCCACCGCGCGCCTGGCCTCTTCTGCCCGGCGAAGGCTGTCGCGCCACTCGAGCTGCAGTCGCATGTACTCAATCCGCTGGCGAAGCTGCGTCACGCGACGCGCGTTGCGCGGATCGGCCGACAGCTCCGCCGCCATCCGCTCATACTCGTTCAGCAGGGGTTCCAGCTCGGCGTCGATCGGGTTCTGTCGCCGAACCGCGTTGAAGGCCGCTTCCAGGTCCGCCAGCGTCGTCGGGCGGCTGGCTCGCTCCTGGCTCTCGGAACCCGCGGGCGACGAACCCGAACGCGTGACCGTGCCCTGGTTGATCACCGTGGGGTCGGGCGTGTCCGCCGGGGCCGCGTCACCCGCTGGACGGGAAGCGCCCGGTTGCCCACCGTCAGCCGGTTGCCCAGCATCTCCCGGCTCCATGGGCTCGGTCAGGTCGAGCGTGCCCGAACTGGGCTGGCCCGCCGGCTGGCCCGCCGGTTGGCCCGCTGGCTGATTGCCCGCCGGGGTCGCGGGCGGAGTGCTGGGTTGACTGGCCGGGGGAGTCTGATCCGTCGTCGCCGGCTGCTGCACGGGCGCCTGCACGGGCGCTTGGACGGGCTGCTGCACGGGCTGACCGACCGGCGGCTGAGCCCCTGGCCCCGTGGTTGGCCGCGCCGCGCCGCGAGACTGCCACGCCGAGACTTCCGCCTCCGTCGCCCGGCGCACCGCCTTGGCGTTCACAAACGCCCGAGCCTCTGCCGGCGCGACCACGCGATATCCAAGCAGCGCCCCATCCTCCCCCTGCACCGGCTCCACGACCTCAAGCCGCGTCCCGGGCTGAAGCTGCGTCGGCACCGCAAAGGCCCAGCTCGCTCGAAAGCCCCGGGCCATCTGCGGCGCCCGCAGGCGACTCGCCCGCGTCAGCGTCGCCGACCGACCGCCGGGTGCAAGCTCCACCTCCGACGCGTTGACGAACACCGTCGCGCCCTGCGGATACGCCACCCGAAGCCCGAACGTCCCTTGGCCGTCAACCCGCAGCAGGTCGCCCTTGGCGACCGAAACCACGGCATAGGCCAGGTCCGCGTCGGTGCTCACGAGGTTCACCGCCTCGTTCGCGACGACGAAGTAGGGCTCCTGCACCGGAGCGACCTGCGCCCACGCCGGGGCCGCGAATGTGCCCAGCGCGAGCCAGCTTCCCGCCAGCGACAGGGAGCCAGCGGCCGAGAGAAGCGAAACAACCAGACGAGGCGAGCGAGTGTTCATCGTGTCTTCCGTAACCCAACCAAGGGATCGCCATGTGTGGCGCAAATCCCGGGATCTTTGCCGTTCAGTGCGTCGCCCGGAGCGAGTTTTCCGGGTCCCAGTCCGTGGCGGTCCCCGTCTGACGGTCCAAGTTCAGGGATCCAAACTCACCGGGGTCCACGTCCGCCAGCTTCCGAGCAGCCGCGGCATTCTAACGCATCGACCGATCGCAACCCAACGCTGCAACCGGCGACCAAACCGCCCACCCTTGTGGCCTTCCAGGGCCTCCGGCGCGGCATTCGTGGCATCCAATACCCTGCAAACCATCCAGTCCAGCCCCCGGCCCACTCGACCGCCCGGGCCCACCCTTCCGCCCGGGCCCCCCTTCCGCCCGGGCCATCATGTCCACCCGCGCGGGTACGCTTCGCGTCCATTCCCGGTTCGTTCACGAATCGACCCGCAAACCCCGTCGAACTCCCATTCCGGTTGACCTCAAGCACTCCAGGAGCGTTCTCCATGTCCAGCTCTCACCTGTCCCGTCGTGCGGCCCTCGGCGGCGTCCTTGGTGGCGTCGGCGCCGGCCTCGCCCTCGCTTCCGCTCGCCCAAGCTTCGCCCAGGCCAGTAGCCCGGCCAAAGCCGACCAACGGTCCACCAATGGCGGCGGCTTCTATCGCTTCTCGCTTGGTGCCTTCGAGCTCACCCTCGTGTCCGACGGGACGTTTCCCTTCGCCCAGCCTCATCCCCTCTTCGGGGGAAATGCCAGCCGCGAGCAAGTTGAAGCCACCCTCGCGGAGGAGTTCATCAAGCCGACCGAAGTCATCGGGCACGTCAACACCCTGCACATCAAGACGCCAAACGCGAGCGTGCTGATCGACACGGGGTGTGGCGAAGCCTTCGGCCCCGGCACCGGCAAGACCTTCGCCCACCTCCGGGCCGCGGGCATCGATCCGGCAACCATCGACGCGGTGGTCATCACCCACCTCCATGGCGACCACTTCGGCGGGCTCACCAGCGGCGAGGGCAAGCAGACGCTCGCCAAGGCCAAGAAGTTCATCTCCCGCATCGAGCACGACTTCTGGAGTGGGAACCCCGACCTCAGCAAGAGCACGCTGCCCGCCGAGAGCAAGGCTGGCATGGCCGCTGGCGCCAAGGCCGCCCTGGCCGCGCTCAGTGAGGGTGGCAAGCCCCAGCTCGTCGGCGCCCGCGACGAGATCGCGCCGGGCATCCGCGTTGTTGCCGCCTCGGGCCACACCCCGGGCCACATCGCCCTCGATATCTCCTCGGGCGATTCCGGGATGCTCTACTGGGCGGACATCGCCCACCACCACGCGATCAGCCTGCCCAAGCCCGATTGGCACGTGGCCTTCGACACCGACCCCGCCGCCGCCGCGCGCACCCGCCGCCAGGTGCTCGACACCGCGGCCAGCGATCGCCTCTTCGTCAGCGGGTCGCACCTTCCCTTCCCGGGCATCGGCCATGTCCGCCGCCTGCCAAACCCGGGTGGCGAGCCCGGCGGCTTCCAGTTCGTCCCCAGCGTTTGGCGCTGGTGAACCAGGTTTTCCACTGGCCATCGATCAACCTCAGGCTGCGCGCCCGCGTCGCCTGAGGTCGCCCTGCGCGCTTCCAGACGCCCGCCCAGACCGGATAAACCTCACACCGGAACACGCCGCACCCAACTTTGGTGGGCGCCGGCCCAAACGCGTTGTATACATAGTGTCCTTGGGCGACGACATCGGCGCCCGCGGGTCGCGGCACGCCACGGGCGCCGCTTCCCATTCCGCGCTTCAGGTGTCTGCCCGCTTGGTGTCTGCCCGTTTGGTGCCCGCCCGTTCGCTTCAGCCCCAAAGCCCGAGAGACGAACCATGCCGACCGCCCGCGGTCCACACTCACTCCGACTCTCCGGGGCCAGCACGCCCAGCGCGACGAGCGCCCAGGTGTCGCGGGACGCCGACGATGAGTGCCCATGGCCTCGAAGGCTGCGGCAGCCGAACGACCTTCGCCTGTCGTGGGATCGAGCGGGCAATGACGCTCGCGCCGGGGTGGACATTGCAGTGAAGGCGCCGGGGCATGGAGCAAGGTCACCCTCAGGAGCTAAGGCCGCGCATCACGCCGGCAGACCGCTCGCCGAACCGACCAATCTCCCGACCGCCCGACCAACCGCAGGCCCCACTCGCGCCGACACGTCTCCGGACGAGCTCGCCCCGTCGCTGGCACCCACCGACGCCCGCTGGGTTCTCGCGGTGCTTGTTCGACAGTCGCTTGAGGGCGGGCGGGCGGCGGTGCTCCGGCCCGAGCGACGCCACTACCTGCTCGACCAGGCCGAGCGCATGGGGCTGCGACCCTTCGACGCCAACCTCATCATCGCGATCGCGCAGGACGCGACGCGAAGCGGGCGCGAGCTGGACCTTGCCGCGGCTGGACAACTCTCCGTCATTGCCCCGCCCAGTCAACGGCGCACGCCCAGCCTGCTGCTCGCGGCGAGCCTCACCGTCGCGCTGGGCCTGCTCGCCGCCGGGGGGTGGATCGCCTGGCTTCTGGCCTGAAGCACCCAAGCCCGTCAACGCACACGCCAACTGGCGTAGACCTATGCCCGCCTGCCGAGCTTCCGTCGCTTGGAGCTTCCGTCACTTCGGGCTTCGGTCGCATCAGGGGCTGACTTCCGCGCGCTGCCCCGCCCCAGCAGCCGATCCCCCGGAAGACGCTCCTCCAGAAGACGGGACTGGAGACGAGACCGGGGGCGAGGCCGCGGGCGGCGCGTCACTCATCGCTGGCGGCGTCGAGACTCCCGACGGTTGGCTTCCTGGCGCCTGATCTCCTTCCGCTTGGTTTCCTGGCGTCGAGCTTCCACCCGCCTTAGCCGCTCGATGCCGCTTGATCACCATCGCGATCCAGATGGCCTGCCCGACAAACATGGGCAGCGCTCCGGGGAGCAGGTACTTCAGTTGGAGCTTGGGCCACCAGACGTGAGCGACCACGAGCCCGGCGATCGTGCCCAGAACGACCAGCGGGATCGTCCACAAGGGCGTGCGCTTGGCAACAGCGGTGCTGGCGAACTTGGCCTTCTCGGCGTATTGCGCGAGCAATCGCCTTGCCCACACGAACTCCGTCGCCAGCAAGCCGAGGCCGATCGGGATGACGAGCAACCCGGGCCCGGGGCCGACCGCCATGAAGAGCCCGATGGCGGTGATGGTCAGACCCACGACCAGGATCACCAGGCGGCGCGCCTGCTTGATCGTCAGCTTCGCCAGGCGGTCGGCATCATCGCCCAGGGGCGAGACCTGCGACGCGTCGCCCGGCTTGGCAAAGAGCCCGGCAAGCCCGAAACCCGCCACGAGCACCGAGCTGACCACCCCAATGGTGATCATGATCGGCACCTGGTGCACGGGCTTGAGCGCGAAGGTCACCGCCGCGTAGAGCAGCACCAGCGCCAGCCCTAGTTTGACGTAGCGGATCCAGCCCCGCAGCTCGCGCAGCGCCGGATAGAGCGAGCGAAGGCAGAGCAGGGCCAGCACGTTGCTCGTGAAGATGACATAGGGCGACCCGATGAACCGGACCGGCCCTTCGGGCCCGATGGTTTGCGTGTAGACGCCGGTGGTCGCCAGCGAAGCGACGATCGAGTCGAACGCCAGGAAGGCATCCGCGCTCTCGATGAGCAGGACCGCGACCAGCAGGGGCGTGAAAGCCAGCTTGCCTTCTTGCCTCGTGAGCAAGTCAGCGCCGTTGATCCGCGACGAGACCGGGAACAGGCGCCGCACGATGCGGAGGAAGATGTTCCGCTCCGGGTCCGTGTTCTCCTGGTGGATGGTGATCATCCGCAGCGCCGCCAAGATGAGCACGCCGGCAAAGGCGAAGCGCATCCACGGAAACGCGACGAGCAGCGACCCCGCGCCCGCGACCAGCGCCATCCGAACGGGGATCGCCAGCAGCAGGCCATAGAACAGCACGTGGTGCTGGAACCGTTCGGGGATCTTGAGCTGCGTGAAGACCGCAGCAATCAGGAAAACCGTGTCCAGGTCGAGGGCGATTTCGATCAGAAAGCCAGCGAGGAAGCGCAGCGACGCCTCCTCGGGGCGCAGCCCGGTCGCCGCCGCGATGCCGAAAGCGTCGCGCGTGTGCAGCAGCCAGACGATGGCGCTGAAGCCCCCGGCCATGACCAGCCAGAAGAACGTCCAGCCGAAGGACTCCATCACCCCGACGCGGCGTGGGCGACGGTTGAGCACGACCAGATCGAGCGCGACCAGCGCCACGAACAGCCCGATGGTGGCAATCCAGAGCGTCAGCATGATCGACTCGGGCCCCCATCACTCGCCGACTCGCACGTCCCCACACACGCCCACCCACACCAACCTGCACACCGCGCGCCCCGATCCAGCGCGAGCCACCCGCGGCGCACCGCCGACACGTCCGGCGCTCCGGTTTGATGGCTGTCGTCAAGGTTCATGCCGTTCCCGCCGTCCATGCGTCGCTCGTCTGTGCGGCATGCGTTCGTGACGAGCCGCCGACAAGCGTAGTGAACGCTCATGGGCGCAGCCAGAGCGCTTGGCCCGCGCCGCGGCAACTGGGGCGCCAACCCGCGCGCGAACCGATGCTCCAACTCAAGAAGGCCGCTCGGAGCGCCCGGGCTCGCTGGGGGCGTCGGCATGCACCGCGTCCGCGAGGTGCGCCCTCTCCTCCGTCGTCGCGCTCGGACGCCTGAGCAGCGACACCACAATCCCAAGCGCCAGGCTCACCACGATCACCGTCAGCGAGACCCACGCCGGCACATGGACATCCAGCGGCTTGATCGTCAGCAGCATCTTCACCCCGACGAACGCCAGCACGAACGCCAGGGCGTACTTGATGAGGTGGAACGCGCGGAGCATCGCGGAAAGCGCGAAGAAGAGCGATCGCAGCCCCAGGATCGCAAAGACGTTGGACGTGAACACGATGAAGGGGTCGCGAGTGATGCCAAAGATCGCGGGGATCGAGTCCACCGCGAAGAGCACGTCCGTCACCTCGACCACGATCAGCGCCAGGAACATCGGGGTCGCGATGAGCTTGCCCACACCCGCGCCCGTGTTCTCGGGCTTGAGGGAGACGTCGACCGGTGCGTCGGCGGCGGCCGCCCCCGTCGGGGCGTGCGTCGGGGCGTGCGAGTCTCGGGCACGACCTGGTTCCGGGTCCTCCACGGGCGAGTGCGCGTGCGACTTCATCTCAGCGATCGCGACGCGGGCGTCGATGGGCGCAACGCGACGGGAAAAGAACCGCGAACCATCGAACTGGTTGGAGACGGGCACCATCCGGGCGACCAGCCTGAGCACCCGACTCTTGCTCGGGTCGAACTCGGCATCACCCGAGAACGCCATCTTGTACGCCGTCCAGAGCAGGATCACGCCAAAGACATAGATGATCCAATGGAACGACTCGAGCAGCGCGGCTCCCAGGCCAATCATCACGCCCCGCATCACCAGCGCGCCCAGAATGCCCCAGAACAGCAATCGATGCTGGTGCTGCGCGGGGATCCGGAAGAACCCGAAGATCACCGCGATCACGAAGATGTTGTCCAGGCTCAGGCTGTACTCAACCAGATACCCGGTCAGATACTCCTTCACCGCCTGCAGGCCCGAGACGTCGATCTTCTCGCCACTGGCTTGGGGAACGTCGGCCCCAATGCCCAGCCAGTTGTTCTCGTAGATGAAGTAGATCGCGATCGCGAAGCTGAGGGCCAGCGAGACGAACATGGCCGTCCACTTGAGGGCCTCGCGCGCGGAGATCACGTGCGACTTGCGGTTGAGCACGCCCAGGTCGATCGCCAGGAGCGTCAACACAATCACGATGAAGCCGATGTACGCCCACGCTTCCAAGTCGCCTCCTGACCTTCATCCCGCCGCGGTACCGAGAGACACGAACGAATGCGGAGGTTAGGGTGCGACTTTGCGCGGCAGGTGAACCGGCGGTCAAAGCTCGGCCATGGGCGAGCCTGACCACGGCAAACAACCACAAAATGGCAAACCCGCGGAAGACAGACGTCTCCCGGGAATACCGGGAGGCGGTTTCGTGAGCTGTCTTGGATCCCAGCAACTTTCTTGAAGGCACCCAGATTGACGCTGGCCCCCGACGCTGGCCCCGAAGCGGGCCTCCAGCGCTGGCCAGTCATGCTGGTCGTGGGACCGCGCCGGCTCCGGTCAGTGCTTCGCGCCGCCGTCCTTCGGCGGGTGCTCCAGGTTCACCAGCCCCGCCGGGCTGGGCAGGTGCTCAATGCGTGTTTACAAAAACAACGCTCTAAGCACCACGTGTCCTGTTGCATAGTCACAAATTATAAGGAGTCGCCAAACGTTATCGCGCGACGCCGTGTGAGCAGAAACCCTCCCGCGAGCGCAAGTGATGCAAGAGAACCGGGCGAGGGAACACCTCGCGTCCGCACAAGCCAGTTCGGATTGTATGTATCGTTCTGAAGTTGGATCGTCTCACCAGTCGTGAAGTTACGAATCGCCGACGTACCAGAGCCCAACGTCCGAGGGCCGGCGATCTCGATACCGAAATCTGAGACGGCTATACCCACTGGATCGGAGAACTGATAGCCAGCCCAGATACGATCTCTCAGGCGAATTCCGAAGGAGTCCCAGCCACCATCAAGAACAAGCGTCTGCGCTAGAGTTCCCGGTTGTATCGTAAAACCATCCAACTCAACTCGAATCGAAACTTCACGAATCACCTCAAGCGACTGCCAGTCATACCAACGATTAGTGTATGTCCATGCATGGAGCTCGTTCGTAGCACTGAAGTTGCCGAGGGAGTACCCCGTTCCTGTCAACACCCCGCCTAGATAGTCGGCCAGAAACAAGTCATCGCCGATCTCGTCGCCGCCGACGCGCAGTCCGGTGATCCGATCGGACTGCCCCCCCTCGGCCGTTCGCGTGAAGTTGTCGTAGTTGGCGTAGACCTCGTCCGGCCCAGCGGGGCTCGAACTCCCGCCGGCCTGCCCTGACAGCCGCTTGTACTCGGCCTCGCTCACCTGGCGCAGCCGAGCGCGTGTGTAGGTCGCGTCTGTCCACTCTTGAACGCAATACATGCGGTTCAGGCCCGTGACCTCTTCGCCCACCCGTCCCGATCCGGGCGTGTCTGCCCAGGTCGCCGTTGCGGTCATCGAGAGCCAGATCAAAGCAGGCCCACCGACGGCACAACCCCGTCCACACTTCGCCTTCATGTTCGATCCCTCCGGTCCGTCCCGCTGCCCGCCTGCCGGTCTGAAAACAGGCTACTTCAAAGCTCGCCCGACCACAAGCAGACAAGGAAAGGAAAGGAAAGGAAAGGAAAGGCAGAGAACCAGCATTTCCAACGGGGTTCTTGGACCCTGGACGCAAGATCGTGTTCAGAACGCGTCAAGAACGCTTGAAGCGAGCCGCGGGATGTGAACAACTCGTCGCTTACACACGGCTCAGGGTGCTGCCGCGGCGTCGGGACACTCAGTTCTTGCCCTTGTCCTTCGGCGGGTGCTCCAGGTTAACCAGCCCCGCCGGGCTCGGCAGGTGCTCCTGTGCCTTGGACGGCAGCAGGATCGACAGCACCGTCGCCAGTGCCAGCGTGCCCAGCACCGCGATCAGCGACACGAACGTGTCGATCTTGATCGGCTTGCCCGCCTCCAGACCGATCACGTCCAGGTAGGGCGGCACGCTCAGCAGTAGAAGCTTCACGCCCACGAACGCCAGGATCAGGATCAGCGCCGGCTTCAAGAACCGGAACTTAGCAATCAACGCCGCCAGGCAGAAGTAGAGCGCCCGAAGACCCAGGATCGCGAAGATGTTGCTCGTGAAGACGATGAAGGGGTCCGGCGTAATCGCGAAGATCGCCGGGATCGAATCGACCGCGAAGACCAGGTCGGTGATCTCGACCATGATCAGCGCCAGGAAAAGGGGCGTGATCGCCAGCCGCCCGAGCGAGCCGGCGGGGGGCGGATCCTGCCTTTCCTTGCCCGTCGCGGGGTCGATGCTGTACGTGGGCTTGAGCGTCCGACGCGTGAAGAACTTCTGCCCGTCGAAGAAGTCCGTGATCGGGTAGAGCTTCTTGACGAGCCTGACGACCGGGTTGCTGCCCGGGTCGCTATGTCCCTTGACGATCGCCATCTTGAGCGAGGTGAGGATCAGGAATCCGCCGAAGATGATGAGGATCCACTGATACTTCAAGATGAGTTCGGCGCCGAGGAAGATCATGGCCCCGCGCATGATCAGAGCGCCGACGATGCCCCAGAACAGCACGCGGTGCTGATACTTGGCAGGAATCGCAAAGAAGCTGAAGATGATCGCGATGACGAAGATGTTGTCCATCGCCAGCGACTTCTCGACGACATAGCCGACGAGATACTGCTTGGCGGCCTCGCTCCCCAGCACCTCACCGGTGATGATCAGCTTGCTCGCGGGGTCGCTTGGGTCATACGCCTGGTTGTACTTGGGCGTGTCGAGCCCCAGACCCAGCCAGTGGTTGTTGTAGCCGTAGAAGATGAACGCGGTGAACGCGACGCCGCAGGTCAGCCAGATGACCGACCAGATCGTCGCCTCCTTCATCGAGACTTCGTGCGCCTCGCGATGGAAGACGCCAAGGTCGAGCGCCAGGAAGATCAGCACCAGCACGACAAAGCCGACGTACGCCCAGGTCTTGAGGTTGGCGCCCTTGGTGCCGCCCTCCTGGATCACCTGCTGACCGGCTTGGACCGCCTGGCCCAGCTGGTCGGCCGCTTGAGAAGCCGCCTGACCGGCCTGCTCAACGACCGGGGCCATGCTGCCAACCAGGGATTGCACCAGCGACAGCCCGCTATTGAGGATGCCGCTGTTCAGAATGCCGGCGTTCCAGCCATCCTTGACCAGGGGCGCGAACGACGGAAGGTTCAAACTCAGATGGGGAATCAGGTCGAGCATGGGAATCCCTTACGGCACCCGGGGGGTCTGCGCGAACGCCTGCACGAGGCCTCCAAGCCGCGCCGTGCGGCTCGAAGTGCTCGTGAAGGTCTCGCCGAACCCGGACGCCCGAAAGGGCCCGTGAAGCTCGCAACCGTCCGGACGCCCAGGGACAGAACCCCGAGAGCCGTGCTGACGAACGGTGGCACCGACTCGATGCTCGCTTCCGCACCGCCTCGTCCTCTTCCCGCGTGAACACGGATTTTGGACCTTTGCGTCGCGAAATCGAGCGTCGGATGGCTACTCCCCGACACGACAAGAGAACATAGCAAGGCACGCGGCTAAATCAATCGACAGCCCCAAACAACCGGACTTAGTCGAGGCTGAGCGTGCCCTGATCCGGGAGTGGCCTGGATTCCAGAATCCAAGGAACCCCGAGCGAGCAAGGCGGCTGCTCGCCCGCCGAGCGACTCGCGCTCGTCCACCGGCTGCCCGTCCTTCCACCCGCCATCGTGACCGGACCCGCCTCGACCTGCGACTGCGCCGTCGGCGAAGCCCCACCGACCCCCGGCGAATGGCTCCCCGGCCCCGGGCTACCGCCATGGAGCTGCGCCAGCCCGATCGAGATTCCGCTGGTCAGTGCGTGCAGGAGCAGGTGGGGCCGCCGACGCCCGGATGCCTGCCCATGGGCGGGCCCCGATGCGGACCCGTGCGCGTGCCCCAGTGCGGGCTCCAGTGCGGGCTCTAGACCAGCGGAGTCGAAGCCGCCAGCAGGCGGACCCGGGGGTTGGCCAAACTCATCACGCGGGAGGAAGATCATCGGAGTGGTGTTCACGCGGCATGGGGTGGAATGGACGGATGAAGCGGACGTTGAGATCCCCGCAAGCCGCGCTTACCCCGCATCGCGCCGCCCGCCCATCGAGCCCCGGATCAACGACGTACCATGGCGTCCATGACCACGGAACGGTCCTCAGCGGGCGGGGCGTTTGATCCGGCAAAGCTGGACGTGTCACGCCTCCGCATCGTCGAGCACCCAGACCCCGTCCTCCGCCAGCGCGCCGAGCCGGTCCCTGCGATCACCGACCTTGTTCGCGCGCTGTGCGACCGCATGGTTGAAATCATGCGTGCCGCCGATGGCATCGGGCTCGCGGCTCCGCAGGTTGGCATCCCCTGGCGCCTCTTCGTCGTCGACGTTCCTCCCGGTGAAGACCGCGCCCTGGAAGGCACCGACGATGCCCCGCCAAGCGCGACCCCGGGGGCGGTCGTCTACATCAACCCCGTGCTCACACGCCCCAGAGGCGAGGTTGTCGCGGGCGAAGAAGGCTGCCTCAGCCTTCCTGAGATCCGGGGCGACGTCCTGCGTCCCTCCATCATCACCATCACCGCCCTGGACAAGCAAGGCGTCAGCTTTACCAGGTCCGCCTCCGGGCTCCTCGCCCGCTGCTGGCAACACGAGAACGACCACCTCGATGGCGTGCTCATCCTCGATCGCATGACCCAGATGTCGCGACTGAAGAACCGCTCGACCGTGCGCGAGTTGGAAAAGCGCGCAGCCCGCGGCAAGTGAGCGCACAGCTCCCGCGGCGAGGGGCTTTCTGGCCAGTCCAACGATTCCGCGCACGCCATCCCGACCGCGCCAAATCTCAGGCGCGCATCGCCCCGGCGGTCTCCGGCTGTTCCGGCTCGCCCGTGATCGGGTTGTTGAAGTGGCTCTCCTGCACCGGCACCACGTTCTCCAGGATGTGCTCGAGAATCCGCGCGGGTGAGCCCGTCGCGTCAACCTCGCGGACGATGCTCGACGGATAGTGGTTCAGCACCGGGAACGTCTCGCTCTCATAGACCTCCCACCGACGCCGGATCACGTCCTCCTTCGCGTCGTCGATGCGATTCTCCTTGAGCGCCCGCCGGCGGAGACGCTTGATCATCGCCTCCTTGTCCCGGCAAATCAGATGGATGATCTGCAGCACATTCAGGTGCTTTTCCAGCAGCTTCGCCTGGTTGACGTTCCGTGGGATGCCATCCAGCACCAGCAGGTCCACCCGCGGCTTGTACTCGCTCAGTACCGTCCGCGCGTGCATGTTCTGCTGCCACATCTTGATCGTCACGTCGTCCGGCACCAGCAGGCCCTTGGACGAGTATTCAACAAACGTCCGTCCAAGCTCGCTGCCCATGTCCAGCGTGCGGAAGACCTCGCCGCACGAGAGGTGATAGAACCCGGGGATGTGCCCGAGGATCTTGCCCTGCGTTCCCTTGCCCGAGCCGGGCGCGCCAAACAGCAGAATCGTCTGGTACTTGTGGTGCATGAGAAACTCCGACGATCAACCGACGCCACCCCTCCCGGCCCCCGGTTCCGCGGCCCACGAGATTCACCCCCCCGGCTGAACCCCGCCCCTCACACTGCTCCCGAGTTTACCCGCCGAACCGGGTTTTCCCAAGCACCTTCGACTCATCGCCCGGCGAGATATTCATCCAGCTCCCGCACCACCGTCTCGTGCAGGCGGAATGACCCGGTGTGCTCGTCGCCATCCACCTCGTTGCCCAAGATCGCAAAGGCGACCCGCCGCCCACCGTCCGGCGTGCTGACGTACCCAGATAAACACCGCACGCCGTTGATGAACCCGCTCTTGCCTCGGAACTCGTTCGCCAGACGCAAGCCTCGGAAGCGCTCCCGCAGCGTGCCTTCGCCAAGCCCCGCAAGGCTCGCGACGAACGCGTCGGCGACTTCCGACGTTCCCAGGTGCGCCAGCCACTCCGCCAGCGCCCGGGGCGTGACCTGGTTCAGGCGGCTCATGCCCGAGCCGTCGGCAATGACCGTTCGGGCTGCCGCATCCGGGTTGACGTGCTGGCTGAGCAGCATGCGGACCACCGCCGCCCCGTTCGCCCAGGAGCCCGGCTCCTTGGTCATCTCGTACCCGATCCGCTTGAGCAGGGCCTCGCCATACAGGTTGTAGCTGTCGGCATTGCACCGCCTCAGAACGTCCGCCATCGGCGTCGTGACCACCGCCACGACCCGTCCCTTCTTGTAATCCAGATCCTCGTCGGCATCCGCCAGACGCACCGCGCTCACCGCCATCCCAGGATCGCGCGAAAGCCCCCCGCCCGGCACTTCGCGCTCGCCGCCGCCCGATGCTCCCGCGTCAGACTTGCCAGCCAGCTCGTCCCCGTTCCCGGGCGCTCCCTCATAAAACGCGATGCCCTGGCGGACCAGTCGATCGGCGACGAGCTGACCGGCCAGCAGCGCTGGCTCGTGCACCGGCGCGCGCACCGGCGCAAAGCTCCGCGACTTGACCTCACCCGCCAGCACAAAGCGGTTCTGCTCGCCCGATCGCAGCGCCGAGAAGACATCGCGCCCCTGCGTCACGCTGCGCAGCTTGTTCTCCACTTCGACGATGGGCGACCCGACGCGAGGCTGAAGGGTGTACGTCGCCGCGGCCCCGCGCCCGGGGGCCATGAAAAAGTGCAGCACGTTCGTGTGGAAGTTCACGCCGCTGACTGGGGCGCAGTACCACTCCGCCAAGTTGCGGGGCGACCAGCTCTCGTGGACATACTCGCGATCGAAGATGCGATCGTCGACGACGACCTCGCGGAGGGTTTGCACGCCGGCCTTGCCCACCGCGCCGGCGAGGGCGTCGAGCAACTGGTCGACATCCATGCCCGAGGCGCTGTCCTTGAGCAGCTCAGGATCGCCCAGGGCGGGGTCGCCGCTCCCGCGGATGACCAGTCGATCACCGATCAGCACGAGCTCGGTGCGCCACACAAAGTCGGCGCCGAGCACCAGGGCCGCCGCCCCGCTGGAAAGCAGCTTGAGGTTCGACGCGGGGATGAAGAGATCGTCGCCCTTGATGTCGATGAGCACCCGGCCCGTCTGGCAGTCGATCGCGACCACCCCGGTTTGCGTCTTGGCCAGCTTGTTGGCAACCAGCGCGGTCTGCACCGGGCGATTAAGGCTCTGGGCATAAACGATGCCCCCAGACCCACCCCCCGACCCGCCCCCGCCCCCGGAACCACCTCCCCCGAAACCGAGAAGGTCGCTCGAGAGGCCACAGGAGCCAACCGCCGCGACCATGATCCAAGCCATCGCCTTCGCGGAGAGCTTCGGAGCAACCCACCCTGCACGCTTGACCATCGTTCGCGTCATCTGGCAATCCCTCGCCTCGTGCCGACTCCCCGGGCCCTCCATTGGCCCAGGCGTCCGGATCGGTCGCTCGGCACGATCGGCAGCCGGGCCATCATCGGCAAACGGGGACGCCCAAGCCCAAGCCGGCCAACGCCGACGCGCCGATCTGCCAGATCGCGCCCGCGGCGCGCCTCACGCCCAGCGTCTTCCCTATATGCCCCCGAGCACCCGCGAGACCCTTGGACCGAGAGGTCGGGGCCCGGGTTCTCAGACGACCCGAGATGATTCGAAAGCCGGCCTCCGCCTGGGTGCATCACGCGCTGGTGAGTTCGGCAACGCGGCGGTCGGCCCGGGCAACCCCCAGTAGAGCCTCGCCATTGACCTCGTCGATCCGGTCCCGGCCCGGCAACAGCCTTTCGCTCGGGATCGGTTCTCCCGGGACGGCGGATTGATTCATGTTGTGCTGAATCGGGGTGGCCTGAACTGGACTGGCCTGAACTGGACTGGCGGGTACGGGCTTGGCTCGCAGTTCTGACGCCAGTTCGACCTGGACGCGCCACACCGCTTCCACTTCTTCCCACGCGCTCTTGCTTGCAACTTCAAACTGGGCCCACCGCTCGCGTCCGATGCTGGGCGCGATGACGATCGCCTCCCGCACCGACTTGCTGATCCGCTTGATTTCCAGGTGGTTGAGCACCGTCACCGAGAGCGGCAGGCACACGATGGGTTGGGTTGTATGGGGCACGAGATAGGCCAGCACGTGGTCGTCGCGCCGATAATCCAGCGCCCAGCGCCAGGGAACACCCCGCCACTCGAGTGTTTCGACCATGCCCGGGGCTCCCCCGGCAAGTGTTCGGCGGAGCATGGCAAAGACCGTTGCGAGGCTCTTGGGGTAGCCCGAACGCAGCTCGTCGATCAGTGGGCGGCGGAAGCGATCTTCCCACGCCCCGCGTGCCTTGAATGCCGACGCTCCCACGCGACGCCCCTTGTTTCTGGCGGGCCTCCACGCGCCCGCGCAACCACCGCCTCGCGACGGGCCCGGGTTTGGAAACCGGCAGCCGTCGGACGTGCGCTCCTCACCGAAAAGCTCAAGCAGCATCCTGCCCGACCCGCGCGACCCCATACCGGGGGATTCTCGATTGTTGCCCATCGGAGCCAACCGGTCCACGCGGATCCCGGGGACGCCGATTCCGGGGACGCCGATCCCAGGGACCTTGCACGCAGCCGAGGGCGGGGAGTGGTGAGCTTGGGCTAAACTGCGTCGAGTGCTGGACGGAGTACGGCTTGCCCGACCGCCCGCCTTCAGCGCTTGCGAGGCCATGCCGCATGCCCGACAACCCGCCAACTCCCAATCCTGGCACGCCCGGAGTCGCCGGCAACCCGGCGGTGAGCGACGAGCAGCCGGTGGTACTGATTGTGGACGACAACGAGCAGAACCTCGAGCTGCTCAGCGCTTATGTCGAAGACCTGTCGTGCCGGGTGCGCATTGCTCGCGACGGGCTCGAGGCGACGGCGGAGATCGACGCGGCGACGCCCGACCTGATCCTGCTGGACGTCATGATGCCGCGGATGAGCGGGTTCCAGCTCTGCCAGCGCCTTCGCGCCGCCCCGAAGACGAAGGAAGTGCCCATCATCGTCGTCACGGCGCTGACGGAGATGAGCGACGTCGAGCGGGCGCTTGAAGTCGGGGCCGACGACTTTCTCTCCAAGCCCGTTAATCGCCTGGAACTCGCGACGCGCGTGCGGACGTTGTTGCGCGTCTCGCGGCTGCGGCGCGACGTGGCGCGCCTCACGGCGCAGCTCGCGCAGACCCCCGGTTCTCGGGAGTGAGTTTTCAGAAGCGCTGAGTCGCGCCTCGGGCGCGACACACGGAAAACCCGAACCGGGCGCTCGGGTGCGGACAAATTGCGGGCAAGTTTGCACGTGCGCCGCAACCGGCCCCGTATAGTGTTCCATCGGCGGCAAGATGGGACGCGTGCACGCGTTTTCGCCGACCTCTTTGCTGGATCGGGTTCTGACGCACTTCGACTGGCTCCCACGCGGGCGGCAGCCCGCGACGAAGGAGAGTTTCCTTGGTTCCGAATCCCCCGCCGCGCGAGTCCTCGCTCGGGTTCCTCTACGTCCCCCCGTATCGAGTGGTCGGCGTTTCCGTCGCGGGCGAGACGACATGCGTCCAGATCCCCGAGCTGGACATCTGCTTCGACATGGGGCAGTGCCCACGGGCGATGCTCTCGAGCAAGTATGTCGCGATCTCGCACGGGCACATGGACCACATCGGCGCACTGGCGTACTGGTGCTCGCAGCGGCGCTTCCAGGGCATGGGCACGGGCAAGATCGTCTGCGACCCGAGGCTTGCGTCGTCGATCGACCGCATGATGGCGGGGTTTGTCGACCTTGAGCGTCAGCGCACGCCTTACGAGATCGTGCCGCTGGAGCCCGGGCGATCGATCGAGATCAAGAACTCAATGCACCTGCGATCATTCGAGACCGAGCACACGGCTCCGAGCCTGGGCTACGTCGTGGTCGAGAAGCGCTCGAAGCTCAAGCCCGAGTACACCGACTATCCGCAGGAGAAACTGCGCGAGCTCAAAGAGCGGGGCGTGGAGATCACCCGCTGGCTGGAGATCCCGCAGGTGGCGTACCTGGGCGACACGCTCCCCGGGCCTTGGCTGGTGCGCGACGACGTGCGCAAGGCCCACGTGGTCATCTGCGAGTGCACGTTCTTCGAGCCCGAGCACAAGGAACGGGCAAAGGTGGGGATGCACATGCACGTCGACGACGTGTGCGAGTGGCTGCGAGTGCTGGAGTGCCAGAACCTCGTGCTGATCCACGTGAGCCGCCGCACGGATCTGGGCTTTGCGCGCAAGCGCCTGCTGCAGGTTGCGGGCGAGGAAAAGGCCTCGCGCGTGCTCTTCCTGATGGACCACCGGACCAACAAGGCCCGCTACGAGCGGCAGGCGATGGAAGCGGGCCAGCGCGCCGGCGAGCCGGAGTGAGCGACACGGGGCGAGCGAAGCCGGGCAAGTGTCGCCAGACGAGCGACGCGAGCCGGCGTGAAGGCGTGATCGGCGCGCAGACGACCAGCGCGCGGCGGACGCGAGCGAGCGGGGTGCTTCGTGTCAAGCGAGAACGCGCGGAAAACACGGGAAAGTTGCGTCCGCTCCTGCGCCCATACGCCACGTAGGACCAGCGCCGTGCGCGCCACCCCTAGTGGTCGCGCCGCGCGTGCGCAAGATCGCGCGAGGAACGGGGAGAAAACGAGCGCGCTCGGAGTTGACAGACCAACGCGTACGAAGTACGTTTGCATTCGCAGTGGTGCTTCGGGTGGAGGAGCATCGCTGCGGGACTTCCCGTGTTTGAGTGTCAGAGCTTGGGTGAGAGAGATGGTGGTGGCCATGCAAACAACGGGCGTCCATTTTCGCTCCACGCGTCGCATGAAGCTTGTCTCCCGATGAACGACCCCGATCGTCATGTCTGGGACGGGATCCTTGCGCACTTGCGCAAGCACAACCCGGCGATCTGCCGCCAGTGGTTCGACGAGATCGAGTCACTGGGGGTCGAGAGCGGGATGCTGTTGCTGCGCGCCCAGACCAACGTGCACCGCGACTACCTCCGCCGGGCGTGCAACGACGCGTTCAACGACGCGACTCGGACCTTCACGGGCCGCCTGTTGAGCATCCGCTTCTTGGGCCCGGAGGACGAAGTTCCCCGCGTGCGGACATCGTCGCCTTCTTCCGCGTCGCCTTCTTCCGCAACGTCTCCTGGCGCAGCGCCCGCGATGGGTTCGGGATCGGGCTTGCTGGGTAACTTGGGAGGCAGTTCTGGGAGCGGTTCAGGGTTTGGGTCGGGGGGCGGGCAGAACTCGCATCTTGCGGCCAACTCGGGAGCCAGTGCGGGGGCCAGTCCGGCTCACCACGGCACCGCCAACGGCGTGCACGAGCGGGCGGGCGCTCCGACGCACGACGCGTCCGCAGCGTCGCGGTCGCAGCCCATCGCCTCGCGGTTCCCCGCGACGCCCTCGCCCCGTTCGCCATCGTCGATCGAGGTTAAGTCGCGCGGGCTGGGGGGCTCTGGCGGCTTGTCGTACGACGACGCGCTGGTGATCAACCCCGACTACAGCTTTGACTACTTCGTCGTCGGGCCAGAGAATCGGCTTGCCCACGCCGCGGCGGTTGCGGTCTCCGCTTCGCCCGGGCGCGCGTACAACCCGCTGTTCATTCATGGCGGAGTCGGTCTGGGCAAGACCCATCTGCTCCAGGCGGTCTGCCTTCGCATCCTTCACAGCAACCCTTCGGCGGTCGTCTACTACCTCTCGTGCGAGAACTTCACCAGCCGGTTCATGGAATCGGTGCAGGTGGGCGAGATGATCGACTTCCGGCACCGTTTCCGCGAGGTGGACGTCCTCGTGGTCGACGACATTCACTTCCTCGCGAAGCGCGACCGGACGCAGGAGGAGTTCTTCCACACCTTCAACAGCCTCTACCAGGCAAACAAGCAGATCGTGCTCTCGTCGGACGCCAAGCCCGAAGAGATCCCCGACCTGGAAGATCGCCTCGTCAGCCGATTCAACTGGGGGCTGGTGGCGCACGTGGATCGTCCCTGCTACGACACGCGGGTCGAGATCCTCAAGCGGAAGGCGGCGATGCGGGGCATGACCATGCCCGACGACGTGGCCTGCCTTGTTGCGTCGCGCATCGAAGCCAACATTCGCGAACTGGAAGGGACGATCGGGAAGATCCAGATGCTGGCGAGCCTGGACAACCGCCCGGTGGATCTGGAGCTCGCCAAGCTGGCGATCGGCGAGCCAGCAGAGCCGGTGGTCGCCGCGGGCCCGTCGATCCAGTCGATCATCGGGATTGTCACGGACTTTTACCGTGTTCGTGCGGCGGACCTCCTGAGCAAGCGGCGACAGCGGTCGGTGGCGCTCCCACGTCAAATAGGCATGTATCTGGCCAGGCGCCACACGCGGCACAGCCTGGAAGAAATCGGGCTCTCGTTCGGCGGGCGCGACCATACGACCGTCATGCACGCGGTGCGGACGGTCGACTCTCGCCGCGGAACTGACAAAGAGTTCGACACCGTCGTCCGATCGCTCGAAGACCGCGTGCGAACCGATCGACCCGGTGCCGGCGGCGGCTCTGGGAGTTCGCCCGGCGGCTCGCATCGCTCTTGACCGCATAACCATGTTCGAGCGCCAGAGGTTTTACTGGCCAGTCGCGGACTTCGCGGTTGGGGTGTAACCCCCGAAGTGGAACCGACAGCTCATGTGCATAACTGGTGGATTGGCGCTCGGCCGCGGTGCGTTGCTGCTCGCCGGCGGTCCCCCTTTTGTGGTCGGGCGCGGCCCTGCCTCGTTCAGGCGTCATCACTGGGCCTAAGTTGACACGCAACTGCCAGTCTCCCCACCATCGCCCACAGCCATAAATCGCCTGACTTGCTGGAGTTATCCAGCATCCGCGCCCGGTTTCTCCACAAACCGACAACGCTTTCTACGAAGAAGACGACTTTCAACTCTTGATTGGTAGAGAAAGAAGGCCTCCGGCGGGTTGAGGCTCCCCACCGGGATCCCTCGCGTTGCGGCGTTCACGATGTGGATAACCATCGTTGGAATCGGCCGATTGCGATTGAAAGTGCCCTGAGGCCATGCGTGCTCACACTCGTGAGAATGCCTGGGAGCGCTCTGGGTAACTTTGGCAACAGGGGCAAGCTACGGTCGCTCGCTGGGCGACACGGAAGGCCTCCAGCGGCGTGCCGCAATGCAGGCAAGGCAGGCCTCCGCGCCCGTAGGCGCGCAGGACCATTTGCTGGGTGCCCCGCTGCCCGTCGGCGTTGACGTAGTCGCGGAGCGTTGAGCCGCCGGCCTCGCAGGCGATGCGCAGCGTCTCTCGGACGGCGTGAGCGAGGCGGTCCCACGCTTGGGTGTTGAGCTGCACACAGGGCGTGAGCGGGTGGATTCGGCTGGCGAAGAGAGCTTCGTCGGCGTAGATGTTGCCCACGCCCGCAACGACGCGCTGGTCGAGGAGCGCCGCCTTGACCACGCGGCGGCTTTCTCCCGTGCGGAGCAGGAGATCGGCCCCGGAGATGGTGAGGCCGTCGGGCCCGAGCGTGGACCATTCCTGCGCCAGGGCACCGAGATCTGGCAGGCAGAGGACGCCCCCAAAGCGGCGCGGGTCTCGAAAAAGCATGACGCCATCATCGAAGGACCATGCCAGGTGGATGTGCTGTCGCTCGGCGTCGGCGACGGAAGGAACAAGCGTGGCGGGCGAGCCATGAAGGAACAAGAGCTGGCCCGACATGCCAAGATGGATGCGGATGATCGGAGCGCCGCCATGCGCGATGATCGCCAGTTGCTTGCCCAGGCGCTCGAGACGATCGATCGCGACGCCCGACAAGAGGCGCGCGGGAAGAGTCGGGGCGGCGCGACGCTTGGTTGGCGTGGTCGGCGTGGTCGGGGCCAAGTCGCAAACGTCGCGGCGGAAGATGGTGACGTCGCGCACCTGACGCCCGACAATGTGCGGCGCGAGCGATCGGCGAACGCTCTCGACTTCGGGCAGTTCGGGCATGCGCGACGGTAGGGTCTTTGGGGATCCGGGCAGGCATCGGACGTGGAGACCGATCGCTCACGCGCGTGCTTGGCGAACGATGTTGGCAAGGTCGGCGCGATCGGGCTGGCGGCGTTCGCCAAAGGGTGTCCAGCCGATGATCATGGCACCGACGATCGCGCCGAGCGTGTTGGCGACAAGATCCCACCCGGTGTTTTCGTAACCGCCGACGTTGGTTTCCGGGAGGATGCGGGTTGCGACGAACTCGACGAGCTCGTTGAAGGCGCCGAGGCCCATTGCGGCCAGCACGGCGATGGTCAGGGGCCCGAGCTTGGGCTTGATCGTGTTGTGCGTCATGCCCTCCATCCCTTCCCAGCAGGTCATCATCGCGACCATGAAGCCATAGAAGTGAACGACCTGGTCGTACTTGGGAAGCCACGGAGCGGGCTTGAAGTTGTAGAGGACGGCGGGATCGGCGGGGACGCTCCACGCGGCGGGGATCGGGACGTTGCCGCCCGCCATGTGGAACAGGCCCCAGAGCGAGAGCATCCAGAGAACGGGCTGGGAGAGGTGGGCGCGGCGGTCGAGCTCCCATGCGCAGTAGATGAAGAAGGCCATCATGAGCGCGTAGAAGATGAACTCGTGGTTGCCCCGCGAGAGGGCGACCGCGGTTGCCATGAGCATGTATGAGACGGTGAAGATGGCGGGTCCGCGGAGGCGTCCGGGCTTGCGCTTGAGCTTCTGTGCGAAGCGGCCGTCGCGCCACCGGGCACGGGGGGCTTGGGCGACGCCCAAGACGGCGGCTTGGGGAGTTGCTTGCAGGCGCTCTCCCGTCGTCGGCCCGGAGTCGTTCGGCGTCATGGGCGAAGCGTAGAAGCCCAGAGGCGGAGAGCCTTGGTGCGCGGATGAAAGCTCGCATTGTGCGTGCGCTGACCGACTGCGAGCGCGATGTGGCGCTGCAGGTGGGACTGGATGTGGGCTGCTGCCCGTTACGACGCTTGCGCGATCACTCGGGCGGCGTCATCGAGCACGCCCTTGGCTTGATCGGGCGACGGCGCCTCGGCGATCAACCTCATGATGGGCTCGGTGTTGCTGGCGCGAACGTGCAACCATGCCTTGCCCGCGAGCGGGCCGCTGGTGTAATCCACGCGCACGCCGTCCTGGCGGTCGACGCGGTGGGTGGCATAAGCGCGGGCGACGGCCTCGACGGCGGGCTGCGCGTCCTCTCGGCGGGCCAGGTCGACCTTGCGCTTCTCGATGGCGTAGGTCGGGATCGACTTGACAATCTCGCTGAGCGGCTTGGCGGCGCGGCTGAGCAGCAGGAGCGTGAGCGCCATGGCCGAGAGGCTGTCGCGGATGTACGTGACGCTCGGCCAGATCACGCCTCCGTTGCCCTCGCCACCCATCACGACGTGGGCCTGGCCCGAGGCGGCGGCGGACTTCATGGCTTCGACGACGTTGGCCTCCCCCACCGCGGTGCGGACGACCGTGGCGCCGTAGCGAGCAGCGACATCGTCGATCATGCGGCTGGTGGACAGGTTGACCGCGATGACCCTGGGTTTGCCCGGGCCGCGCTTGTCGGCCGGGGCGCGGCGCTGATCGGCCTCGAGCAGCGCCATCGCCGCGAGGACGAGCGTGTATTCCTCCCCGATGTAGGAGCCGCGCTCGTCGATGATGGCGAGGCGATCGGCATCGGGGTCTTGGGCGAAGCCGACGGCGGCGCCGCTCTCGCGGACGATCGCGCAGAACTCGGCAAGGTTCTCGCGCGTGGGCTCGGGCGTGTGAGGAAAGAGGCCGGTGGGCGCGCCACCCTCGTGGCGGACGAGGCAGCTCAGGTTGTCGAGGATCCGCCGCCCGCCCTCGATGCCCGAGGCGTTGACGGAGTCGAGCACGACGCTGAACTGGTGCTGGCGGATCTCGTCCCACGACGCGCCGATGGATTCGAGCGCGGACATGACCTTGGCGGCGTGGGGCTGCGCGCCCTGGTCGCGGGAGATGGAGCCAAGCTCCTGCCAGCCCACGAGCGCGGGCGAGCCCTGCTTGAACTGGTTGATGATCTCCTGGGCCATCGACGCGGCGGGCGCACAGGCGTCGGCATCGAGGGTGCCGGGCACGCGGACGATGCACTTGAGCCCGTTCCACTGCTGCGGGTTGTGGCTGGCGGTGAGCACCATGCCGCCGGCGGCGGCCTTTTCGTCGACCATGACGCCGACGGTGGGTGTCATGGCAATGCCCAAGTCAATGACGTTGCAACCGGCGGCGAGGAGCCCCGCGGTGGCGGCGGCGTGGATCATCTCCCCGCCCACGCGCCCGTCGCGGGCAAGGACGACGGAGGGCGCGGATCGAGCGGCGCTTGATCGGCCTGGCGACTGGGCGCGGGCGCGGAGCCAACCGCCAAAGCACCCGGCGAAGCGGGCGGCGACTTCGGGCGTCAGTGATTCGCCCACGATTCCCCGGCAACCGGAAACCGACAGCATCAGCGGCGCAGTCGACGACATCAAGAGCCCTCCCGCGGGGAGAATAGCCGAGGAGCGGGGAGTGGTCGTCCGCGCGCCGGCTGGTGGCCTCGGCGCTGGACCCTGAACCGGGGCAAGAGCGAATCGGACGGGCGTTTGGGGGAGTTGGGTGGCGGGCGGGAAGGACACGATGCGGGCGTCTGTAGTAGGAGGGGGCTGGGTGAGAGTGGTCTGGGTGACAGCGGCGCAACGCGGCGGGGCGGGTGTGAAGACGGGCGGGCGGTGGGCTCCGCGCGTCCGTACGATGACGCCGATATGTCGAGAGCGGTCCGCACAACCGAGTCGTTCTTCGTCGTCGCGATGCGTCCGGACGGGGGACGTTCGCTGGGCATGCGCCGGGCGGCGAGCGACCGGGCGCTCTACGACCAACTGCGTCGTGAGCGGCTTGTGCCGCTGAAGACCTGGGTGCTGCCCGCGTGGCTTGGGCAGGAGAGCAAGCTCTCGCTCAAGGAGCAACTGGCGCTGAACCAGCAGCTCGGACAGTTGCTGGGTCGGGGCGTGCCCTTGGTGGAGGCGCTGGAGGTTGTGAGCGCGTCGGTCTCGAGCAAGTCGAGGCCGGCGGTGGAGCGGATCCGCGACGCGGTTTCCTCGGGGACGTCGTTTGCGGACGCGTGCGCCCAGTCGGGGATGCTGGACGCGATCACGGTGGCGGTGTATCGGGCGTCGGAGCGGACGGGCGACCTGGCGGGTGCGGCGCAGCAACTGGCGGTGACGGCGCGCCGGCAGATCGCGGTGAGCGGAAAAGCCGCGACGCTGATGATCTATCCCGCGGTGGTGATGACGATCTCGATCATCGTGTCGCTGGTGATGCTGACGATGGTTGTGCCCAAGATTGGTCGCTCGCTTGAATCGCAGCGGATCGAGCTCCCGGCATACAGCAAGCTGACGATGGCGCTGGGGGAGGGGATCCGCGACAACGCACTGCCCTTGATGCTGGCGGTGCTGGTCGGGGTGTTCGTGATTGTGGCGCTCAAGAAGCCGATCGGCGCGCTGCTCGGGCGCGTGATGCGGGGGACGCCATTCTTCCGCGACGTTGTGGTGGCGCAGGAATCAACGCGGTTCTTCACGGTGATGGGAGCGATGTCCAAGAGCGGCGTGCCGCTGGCGGAATCGCTGGGCGTCGCGTTGCAGGCGCTCTCGCACCCCAAGCTGCGTCAGCAGATCACGCAGCTTCGCACGAGGCTGATCGAGGGCGGCGTGCTACGGACGATGATCGATTCGGTGACGGCGCTGCCGCTGCCGACGCGGCGGCTGCTCATCGCGGCTGAGCGATCGGGCGACTTGCAGACCGCGTTCGAGAGCCTCGCGACCGACATGGCGGAAGAGGTTGATCGGCGCTCGGCACGCCTGCTGTCGCTGCTTGAGCCGCTTCTGATCGTTGTGATGTTCGGGATGATCGGGTCGCTGCTGCTCTCGATCATGATCCCGATGATGCAGGCGGCATCGAAAGCGCTATAAGACGGCCGGTTTGGCCGAAGACCGTGCCAGCGGCCCGGCCCCAGCGGACTCGCTCAGAAGGGCAAGCACCGAAGCCGAAGCCATGGGCCTGTGTCACGCAGCGTGCGCTTCGACGTGTCCCGCGCGGATGGCGATGTCGGAGAGCGAGCGGTTGGCTTCCTCTTCTTCATCGAGCGTTTTGGACAGCAGCTCGCCGACCTGGGCGTGCTCCGCGGCGACGCGGTGGGCAAGTCTCATGAAGGCTCGGTACGCCGAGATCTCGTAGGCCTCGACCTTCTGGCATGCGGCGATGATGGCCTCATCGACGATGGCCTCTGGGCCGCCATATCCCATGGCCTCGTCGCCCTCGCGGAGGATCCCGTGCATGCCGGCGCTCTGCAAGCCGTGGCAGGCAAAGCCCAGGATGGAAGCGATCTCAACGAGGCGAGCGGCGTGCGTCTTGGTCTGTTCAAGGTGGTGCAGGATGGCGTCGCGGAGGGTCGGCGAGCTGACGCGCATCGCGACGCGCGGGAGCGCCAGGACGAGCTGCGTCTCAACGCTGTAGAGAACCTGCAGGTCCTTGGCGAAGAGCATCCGTTCGGTTTCGATGTACATCGGGAACTCCGGGCGGTTTGGGTTGGAACGGTGCGAGCGGGCTGTGGATCGCGGATCAGGCGGCGCTGGCCGCGGCTTGTTTCTCACGAGTGGTTGAGCGGCCGAGGCCGGGCTTGAGGACGACCTTCAGGCAGGCGTCTTCCTTGTCGTTGAACTTGTCGTAGCCGTCGACGGCGTCTTCCAAGTCCATCACGTGGGTGATGATGCTGGAAGGGTCGAGGTGCTCCTTGAGGATGAGGTTGAGGAGCATGTGCTGGAGTGCCTGTACGCGGACCTGCCCCATCTTGAAGGTGACGCCCTTGTTGAAGGCGACGCCCAGCGGAAAGGTGTCGAGCACGCCGGCGTAAACGCCAAGGAGAGAGATGGTGCCGCCCTTGCGGACGCAACGGATCGCTTGGCGGATAACGGCGGGGCGATCGGTCTCCACGCCCAGCGACTGCTTCACGCGATCGACCACGCCCAGGAAGCCCTGCCCATGGGCCTCCATGCCCACGGCATCGAGGCAGGAATCGGGTCCGCGGCCGGCGGTCTCGTCGAGCAGATGCTCGTACACGTCCCCCTCTTCGAGATTGAAGATCTCGGCGCCGGCGCTCTGCGCGACCCTGAGGCGATGGGCGACGCGGTCGATGACGATGATGCGCTCGGCGCCCATGAGCTTGAGCGCGTGGATGGCCATCTGACCGACCGGGCCCGCGCCCCACACCGCGACAACGTCGCCCGGCTTGACGTCGCAGTTGGCGGCGCCCATCCAGCCGGTCGGGAGGATGTCGGAGATGAACAGGACGCGCTCGTCGGGCACGTTGTCGGGGACCTTGAGCAAGCCAAAGTCGGCGAAGGGAACGCGAACCATTTCCGCCTGGCCGCCGGCGTATGAGCCCGTGACTTCCGAATAGCCGAACATCCCGCTGCCCGGGTAGCCCAGCACGGCGGCGGACTCGATGGGCTTGGCGTTGGAGTTGTCGCAGGCGGAATAGGAATGCTGCTTGCAGAAGACGCAGGCGCCGCAAGCGATGACACAGGGAATGACGACGCGGTCGCCCTCTCGGAGGTTGCGCACGCCACGGCCAACGGCGACGACCTCGCCCATGGCCTCGTGCCCCATGATGTCGCCCCGCTTCATGCCCGGGAAGAACCCGTTGAAGAGGTGGAGGTCGGAGCCGCAGATCGCGGTGGAGGTGACGCGGACGATCGCGTCGCGCGGGTTGATGATCTCCGGATCGGGCACGTCCTCGACGCGCAGCTCCTTGGCGGATTGCCAGCAGACAGCTCTCATGCGTTGCCTCCTAAGGTTGCCGAGTTGTTCGCGGACGGGTCGCTCCCGGGCGACGGACTCGCGGGGGATTTGCTCGTGGCGGCCATCGACTGGGTCTGTCCGGCCTTGCTCAGGTCGCGGACGTCTTCTTCCACGTCGCGCGTCGCTTCGCCCGCGCGATCCTTGCGCCTCGGGTTCTTGCCCACGGATTGGCCAACGGAGGTCGAGAGCTCACCCGCCTCCATGAGTTGGCGGAAGCGAAGCAGGCCAAGGCGGAGCATGTTCTTCGGGTCCTTGCCGACGAACTTGGCAACAGCCTCGCCAGTGGCCCCGCCTGGCGGCAGATACTCGATGATGACGCGAACCTCGGTGCCGCGACAGAACGGGAGCTCGCGGAAGAGGATGGTCCCGGCGTTGGGCACGCCGCTGTTCTCGTCGGTTGTCCAGGCGATGCGACGATCGGGCTCGTCGGCGATGATCTTGGCGTCCCAGGAGAAGCTCCGATCGCTGGGGCCTTGCACGGTCCAGTGGAGCGTGTCGTCGCTGCTGCTGGTGACGCTCTCAATGTCGTCAATGAAGCGGGGCAACTCCTGGAACGAACGCCACGTCTCGTAGAGGTCGTGGGCGCTTCGCTGGATGGTGATGGACGCGGTCAAGCGTTGCCCATCCCGGAAGAACCGCGTTGCCAGTGCCTCGTTTCGAGCCATCGTGAGTGCTCCACTTGCATTCGGCGTGCGGCGCGGGCGTCGAGCGACCGCATGCCGCACCGGGGTGGAGAGTTCATGAGGCGGGGCTCGAAAGGCTGAACACCGCGTGAAAACCCCCTCAGCGCTTGGGCGGCTTTGAGTGCAAAAAAGGACACCGGAGCGCCCGAAAGCGGCTCCGGCATCCTCGTGGGGTCCGGGCGTATTGGCCAATCGTGCGTTAGTCGTCGCGATCGGTGTCGCTGCGGTTGGAGTTATCGCGATACGTGTCCGAGCGGTTGTTGTCGTCGCGATCACGCCAGGTGTTGTCGTCGTTCCACCGGTTCTGGTCGCGATCCCTTGGCGTGTTCCAGAGGTCCGTATCGGTGGTGGACCGGTTGCGGTCCCATGTGTTGTTGTTGTTCTGGTTCCAGTTATTCCTGTTCTGGTTCCAGTTGTTGGTGTTGTTGTTCTGGTTCCGGTTCCAGGCGTCGTCGCGGATGCTGTTGCGCTGGCCCGACCAGTTCCGTCCGCGGTTCATGCTCGCCAGGTCGTCGTTGCCCAGAAGCCTCATGAGTGACTGCTCGTCCTGGCCCGAAAGGCGGGTATAGGTCGCGGTGTAGATGATGTTGTCGTCGAGCTGCTGGTTCGCCTGGTACTGGTTCTGATCTTGAGTGCCCCAGGCGCCGCCCGGACGGGTCGTGCTCGACTGGTTGCCATAGAGCTGGCTGCGCTGCATGGCGGCGCTGGAAGTGCCGGCCTTGTACATGGTGACGCGGTACTGATCCGGCCCGAGGATTTCGAGCACGACTTCGCCACTGGAGGTTGAGGTCGTATAGCGGGGCGTGGTTGTGCTCGACTGCCCATAGGGTTGCTGGTTGTACTGCTGCTGGTTGTACTGCTGCTGGTTGTACCGCTGCGTCGTCGAGGTGCCGGTGCGAGGCTGGGTCGTCGTGCCGGTCTGGAGGCGGCCCTGCACGCTGGAGCGCGACTCGCCGATCGGGTTCGGGTCGTAGCGGACCACGTCCTGTTCCGGGTTGTTGCGGTTGGTCTGGTCCTGGCTCCGCGGTGTCGGGTTGTTGCGATCGTCGTCGAGCGGGCCCGTCGGGTCGCCCGCGCGATACCCCGTGTCGCGACGCTTCGTCGAGTCCGTGGTGCGGCTGGGGTCGTAGCGGCCGCTCGACTGGCTCACGAACCGGGTGGAGCCGCCCCATGGGCTCGCGCGGTGGGCCTCCGCCGACGTCGGCTGATGCCACGCCTCTTCGTTGCGGAGCAGTCGCGACGAATGGAAGCTGTTGTCGGGGTCGGTGTTCGAGCGTCGACGATTGGTGTTGTCCGTGGTGTCACGGTCCCAGCTTCGAGAAGGGCTGTTCCACGTGTCGTTGGTGCGGTTGGTGTCACGATTCCAGGTGCCCGTCGACCCGGCGCCGCTCGTGTTCGAGCGATTGGTGCTGTTCTGGTTGCGGCTCCGGTCGGTCTGGTTCTGGTTGTTGTCATACCAGTTCTGATTCGTCCGGTCCCAGTTCTGGTTGTCGTTGTTCCAGTTGTCGCGGTCGGTGGTCTGGTTCGAGTTCCAGGGGTCGGTGCGCGTCACGCCAGCGTCGTTGTAGTTCTCGGGCAGGTGCTGCGGGAGATCAAGCACGTTGGTGCCCGAGCCAGTGCCAGTGCCGTAGGACGTCTGGTAGCTCGATGAGCCCGAAGCGGAGCTGAAGACGATGCGTCCCTGGCTTGCGTCGAACTTGCCCGCGTGGGTCTTGATATCGCCGGTCGCGCTATCCATGAACACCGCGTTGTACCGATCATTCTCGGCGTCGAAGGAGATGAACGACAACCCGCGGAAGGCGTCCTCGTCGAGGCGCAGGTTCTGGATGTCGTCCTGCGCGCCGTAGCCATAGGCCTGTTGCTGCTGCTGCCCGCCCGACGAGGTGAGCTTGTTCATCGCCATGTCGTTGGAGACGATGGACTGGCGGAGGATCGTTCCGCCCATGATCACGTTCGACACCGCGTAGGCACGGCAGCGCTTGACGTTGTCTTGGCCGGCGGTCTGGTTCCAGGCGTCGTTGTTGTCGCGGTTCCAGGCCTGGTTCTGGTTGGTCTGATTGCCCCAGTCCTGATTGTTCCAGTTCTGGTTGGTCGAGTTCTGGTTGCCGTGGCCCCGCGCGGCCTTGAGGGCCTTCATGTTCTTGGTGTTCACGATGACGTCGACGCGATATGCCCCTTCCAGTCGCTGGAGGAGCTCGCGCGCCTCAGAAGCGTCGCCCATGCCGCTCTGCCAGCGGTCCTGGTTGTTCTGATTCCAGTTGTTGTTCTGGTTCCAGTCTTGGGTGCGGCTGCGGTCGTCGTTCCAGCGCTGGTTCTGGTCCCAGTTCTGCTGATTCTGATATTGGTTGTCGGAGCGCCAGCGGTCCTGATACTGGTTCTGCTGGTACTGGTTCTGATACTGATTCTGCTGCTGGGGTGCGTACTGGCGGTCTTGATCCAACGGCGGGCGATACTGCTCGCTCTGCGATCGGTTCTGACTCTGCCATGTGCTCGACTGGCCGGTCGCCTGTCCGGCGGATTGCGCCAGAGCGGCTGCGGCAGAGCAGCCAAGGGCGATGAGAAGGACTGGCTTCATGGACGAACTCCTTTGCATGTGATGCCGATGTGTGGAAACCCCCGCGCCGAGGTCAGTCGGCGCGAGAGGAAAAGTCTCGTTTAGCTGGAACTGCCGCGACGCGAACTGGAGCTGCCGCCAGAGCTGCCGGACGACCCGCTGGAGCCACTTGAGCCACTGGACCCGCTGGAACCCGACGAGCCACTGGAGCCGCTGGAGCCCGACGAGCTGCCGCCGCCGTAGCTGCCTGATGAGCCTGATGAGCCGCCCGATGAACTCGACGAGCCACCGGACGACGAGCCCGAGCCGACGAGGTCGGATTCATCGCTGCTGGAGGAGCCACCGGACGAGCCACTGCTGCTGCCGGAGGAGGACGACCCGGAGCCGCTCTGCGAACCGCGGCCCTTGACGCGAAGCTGGTTGACGACGTCCTTGACGCCGAGGATGGACTCGGCGATCTGCTCGACCTGGAACTTGGCGTTGCGGCTCGAGACGGTGCCGGTGAGGGTGACCTCACCGTTCTGCACCTTGACCTCGATGTCGCTCGGGTCGATCTCGTAGGACTGCATGAGGCGGTCGTTGACTTCTTCCTGGATGCGTCCGTCGGAGCGGGTGTAGTTCTTGGGGGAGCGAGAGCCGCTCATGCCGCCCATGCCACCCATGGACGACCCGTAGCCACCACCGGAGGACTGACTGCCGTAGCCCCCGCCGTAGCCCCCGCCGTAACTTCCGCTGGAGCCTCCGCCGTAGCTTGATCCACCGCTGGATCCGGACTGGCTGCCATAGCCCAGGCCGGAGGAGCCGGAGCCATAGCCGGCGTAGTTTCCCTGGCTGCCGTAGCCAGATTGACCACCGCTGCTCATGCCGGACGAGCCGTAGCCGGACCCACCCATGCCGCCACTGCTGCCATATCCGCCATAGCCCTGGCCGCCGCTCATGCCGGATGAGCCATAGCCCGAGCCGCCCATACCGCTGCCGGACTGGCTGCCGTAGCCACCCATGCCGGATGAGCCGTAGTTGTGCGAGGAGCCGGAGCCATAGCCGCTGGACCCGCCATACCCGGACTGTCCACCGGACTGGCCTCCGCCGGACGAGCCATAGCCCGATCCGCCATAGCCTGAGCCGCTGTAACCACCACCGGACTGGCCCCCGCCCATGCTGGACGAGCCATAGCCGGATTGGCCGTAGCCCATGCCTCCCGAGCCCGACTGGCCGTAACCCGACTGGCCGCCGTAGCCCGAGCCACCGGAACCGGACTGTCCGTAGCCCATGCCGGAGCCGCCGTAGCCGGACTGGCCGTAGCCACCGCCGGACTGGCCGTAGCCACCGCTACCGCCGCCGTAGCCGGAACCACCCATGCCAGCGCCGCTGCTACTGCCATAGCCACCGCCGGACTGGCCGTAGCCACCGCTACCGCCGCCGTAGCCGGAACCACCCATGCCAGCGCCGCTGCTGCTGCCATAGCCACCGCCGGACTGGCCGTACTGGCCGCTGCCGGAGCCCGATTGTCCATCCCCGCCGCTGCTGCCGTAGCCACCGCCGGACTGGCCGTAGCCACCGCTCCCGCCGCCGGAGCCCCCGTAGCCGGACTGGCCATAACCGCCGCCGCCGCCGTAGGACCCACCTTGGCCGCCGTAGGAGCCACCTTGGCTCCCGCCGCCGTAACTGCCCTGACCGGAGAACTGTCCGCCGTACCCGGAGTCTTCCCGTTCGAAGTTCCGGCGGTACTGCTGGGGACCGCCATCCTCATAAGCCCCAGTTGAGCGCCCACGCTGCTGCCAATCGCCGGACTCGTGCGACTGCTGGCCGTAATCACTCCGCCACCGATTGCCTTGCATCGTGATGATCTCCGCAAGAGAAACCCTGAAAGGAACGTGCGCGGCAAGAACGTGCCGACGCGATGCAGGGTTACGTTGTCGGTTGTGCTAACCGATCGGTGAACGCCTGCTTAAATGCCTCCTCACTGGACGACGCGACCCGGGGCTCTACCGGCCGCGCTGATGTTGGACGGATCGCCCTCGGCAACCGCCTTCGAACATCAAGGGACACAACGACACAAAGCCCGGATTTCTCCGAGCTTGGTGAAGAAACAGGTTGTGCTCGGCAGGCTCAGCCAGCCGCGGCGTTGATGCGACCTTCCGCCAGTTCGGTCAGCTTGAGGTCGGTCGCCTTCTCTTCTTCCAGCGTCTGCTCGAGCGTCTCGGCGACATCGTGGAGATTCAGGCTCTCCGCGTACGAGCAGAGGCAGCCATAGAGCGCCATCTCATAGTGCTCGACCTTCTGCGCGGCGCAGATGAGCGCCGCATCCCTGACGTTCGGGTCGGACTTGTCGTCGTTGAGAACCTCCGAGCCCTCCGCGATGATGCCCGCCATGGCCTTGCAGCGGTGCCCGGTGGGCGTGATGCCCAGCTTGGCGCACACCTCTTGCAGGCGCATCGCCTGCTCGCGGGTTTCATCCAAGTGGTCGGCGAACGCCTGGCGGAGAGACTCGTCGGTCGCGGCGTCCCGCATCTTGGGGAGCGCCTCGAGAATCTGGCTCTCCGCGCTGTACGCATCTTTGAGCTGCTCATCAAAGAGGGCTCGCAGGTTGTTCAGTGTTTGCGCCATCGAGTATTTCCTTGTGTAGCAGAAACCGATCGGAGCCAGCAAAAGAGAGCCTCGAAACTAGAAGTTGGCGACCTTCTCCGCGCCCGCCGCCTTCATGGCGTCGCGGACGAGCGACTGCTCATCCGAGTCCTTGCATGTGACGCCCACGAGGACGGAGCCTTTCTGGAGAGCATCCTGAAAGAACTTGATCTCGTTCTCGGGGATGTTGAGCCCGACGAGCGAGCCAATGACGCCGCCCGTCGCGGCTCCGGCGCCTGCGCCGGCGAGGGCCGCCACCAACGGCCCTGCGGCGATGAGCCCGATCCCCCCCGAAGCGATCGCGCCCACCGTCGTGAGGCCCGCCAAGAGAGCCCCAACCGCGCCACCCAGGCCCGCGCCAATCGCCGCACCTTCTCCCACTTTGGTCTTGGTCTCGATGCCGAAGTCTTCCTTCTTGGTCGAGTCCGACGCCATGAGAGAGATTTGGTCTGCTCCGACGCCGCGCGATTCGAGCGAACGAACCGCCGAGGTCGCTGCGGCTGGGGAGTTGAAGAGGCCTGTGACGACGCGCATGGATGCTCCTTGGTTTGGAAAGAGCCGGAACCTGACGAGTTTGAAGTCCCCGATCAGGCGCGGCTATGGGATCAAGTCAGCTCCGAGATCAAGTCATGGCCGACTGGCCGCCGGTCGTGTGGATTGCCCCGCCGCGGAGCCCACCCTGGTTGGCGTCGATCTCGGTTGGCTGGTGCCCGGAGCGATCGGCGTCGGCGTCGCGGAAACCAGACTGGGGGTTGTTGGCGCTGGCGCCACTCTGCGAGCTGCCCGAGCCTCCGCTCTGCGAGCCACCGGAGCTTCCGCCACCGGAGCTTCCGCTGCCGCCGCCGGAACCGCCGCGGCCGCCACCCGAGCTACCGCCGCCCGAGCCGCCACCGGAACCGCCACCGGAACCGCCACCCGAGCTACCACCGCCCGAGCCGCCACCGGAACCGCCACCGCCCGAGCTTCCACCGCCCGAGCCGCCGCCGGAACTACCACCGGAACTGCCTGAGCCGCTGCCGCCCTTATTTGCGTTTGCCATGTGAGACGTCTCCTGTAAAAAGGTCCTGCCCGGCAAAGATCGCCGACAGAGATTGCTCGATGGACATCGACTGATGGACACCGAGCAGGGGTTTGTGAGTCAGCGCGCACCGCGCCGATAGTTCTGTTGCTTGTGCGTTCGACCCTCGGCCGAACGCTGCTTGTTTACCGTGCGTGCCGCGATTTCCTTGGCGCGATCGTTCGAAACGCCCCGGTCCAGCTCGCTGTGCTTGACGTGCTCGTACTGACGTTCGTCCTTGCTGCTCCAGGCTCGCGGCATGCCCGACTCCTTCTGCCTGTGAACGTGCGTCGTGGCTCCGGCGAGGCGGTGAACCGGGCGTGAGCGGGTTGTAAACGGTGGATCTGCGGGCCCCGGGAAAGTGCTCGTCCGCCTCTTTTCAGATCGGGCCCCCGGTCACGGGCAGCACCACCCCGGTGACGTAGCTGGAGTCCGCGTTGGAAGCGAGGTAGACGTACGCGGGCGCGAGCTCCTCCGGTTGCGCCGGCCGGCCCATCTGCGACCAGTGCGTGTCCTTCCCGAACTGGGCGATCTTCTCCGGCGTCGTGCCCTGGTCGGCGGCGTTCAAGGGCGTCCAGACGGGGCCCGGGGCCACGCAGTTCACGCGGATCTGCTTCTCCGCGAGCTCTTCCGCGAGGCACTTGGTGATCGAGTGGATGGCGCCCTTGGTCGCGCCGTAATCGGCCAGTTCCTTCGAGCCACCAAGGCCGACGACCGAGCCCGTCGCGATGATCGTCGATCCGGGGCGCATGTGCGGGAGCGCGGCCTTGACGAGCCGCAAGTATGCGTACACGTTGACCTTCATCGTGCGATCCAGCTCAGACTCCTCCAGCTCGCTGATCGGCTTGCGGTTCTGCCACGCCGCGTTGTGAACCAGCACATTCAGGTGCCCGAGCTCGTCGACGCTGCGGCGGATGAACTCCTCCGCGACGCCCTCTTCCTGGAGATCGCCGGTCAGGATCAAGCACCGGCGTCCGAGCGTTTCGACCGCCTGCTGCACTTCCTTCGCGTCGCCCATTTCCTCGCGCAAACAGGTGATGGCAACGTCCGCGCCCTCGCGAGCGAAGTGGTACGCGACGGCGCGCCCGATCCCCGAGTCGCCACCGGTGACGAGCGCCGCCTGGCCCGCGAGTTTGCCCGCTGGCCTGTATCGCTTGCCCTGCCATCTGGGGGAAGGGTCAAGCTCGCTCTCGAGCCCGGGCTTGTCCTGATGCTGCTGGGGAAAGTCGGGCTTGGGCTCGGTGATAGGGCTGCTTGTGCTCATGAACTCATCGGGCTCCGCGGAGGGCTGCGTTCTGGCGCGATGTGGAGCGTGCGCACCCCGCCTGCTCAGCCCGTGAGGAGGCGGTGAACGGCGCTTCAGTCAGGCCCGTTCGAGCCAGCGCGGGGGATTTCATCGCCTCTTCACTGCGTCCGCACAGACATCAGCGAGTATCGAACTCGTCACGGAACACCACGGATCGCGTGTGGCACAGGAGATGACGCCGGGAACGCAGGTGCGGGCTTCCGCTCCGCAGCGCCGGCGTGCATCTGCTGGAGCGCCCGTGAGGTCGTGCCGGCGCGTGTCGCATGAGCGCGGGCCGAGTCTGGAGACGGACGGTCCGCTCAAACCACGGGAGATGCCAAGAGATGGCTCGATCAACCAGTTCAGGCAAAGGATCTCGCAAGGGCCAGCAGAGCGAGGGGCCCAAGCTCCAGAGCATGGAGGATCTGTTCGCCCTGGAGCTGGTCAACCTGCTGGATACCAAGCGACGCACGATCCACTTGCTCTCCGAGCTTGCCGACGCCGGACCAAAGCCCGCGCTGCGTCAGCTCTTTCGGCAGATGACCGTGGAGTGCGTGATCGCAAGCGAGAAGCTGCAGGAGCTCGTCGAACTGCTGGAGGAGCCGCCCGAGCCAATCGCGGGCAAGGTCTTCGCCAGCATGGCGAAGGAAGTGCAGGAGGCGATGGGCGAGGATGAGGAATCCGGTCGCGAGCTCAAGGTGATCTCCGCGCTACGGAAGATGGAGCACGTGGCGCTCAGCGCGATCGGCACCGCCGCGGCGCATGCACAACTGCTCGGCGAGGGAGAAGCGGCCCAGGTCCTCGGGATGATGGTCGACGCCGCCAAGCAGGGCGACGAAGAAGTGATGGAACTGACCCAGGAACTGCTCGACGACCCCGAGGGCGATGGCGCCAGCGCTGAGGAGTTCCAGGAGCACCTCCTCGCTCGCGTCGCCGGCGGCATGGTCGACATCGATGAGCAGAGTGCACGCATGTCCGAAGGTTCGGGCGGCGGCTCGCGGAGTGGGTTCGACTCCGGAGACCGATTCAACAGTCGATCACAACTTGAAAGGAGTCGTGATATGGAACGCAGCAGGTATCGTGACGAGGAATCGAGGGGTTCGCGTTACGACGATGACAATGGGCGAGGCTCGCCCGAGGGCCGCTCGCGCGGCGGACGCCACTCGTCCGAGATGCAGGAACGCGACGAGTTTGGGCAGTTCGCCGGCTACTCCGGTGGTGGCGGCGGTGGTGGCGGACGCTCGCGCTCCCGCGATGATGATGACGACAACTACTCATCCTCGCGTCGTGGCAGCAGCGGCGGTGGCAGTTCTCGCTCCAGCCGCTACGACGACGACGACTACTCGAGCAGCAGCCGCGGCGGATCGTCGCGCTCGGGATCGTCCTCGCGGGGCGGCAGTTCTCGCTACGACGATGACGACTCCGACGACCGCATCTATGAGGGTCGCTCGCGCGGCGGACGCCACTCGTCCGAGATGCAGGAGCGCGACGAGTTTGGCCAGTTCGCCGGTTACGGCGGCGGCAGTGGTGGTGGTGGCGGAAGCAGAAGCTCTGGCGGTGGTGGCGGTGGCGGCAGCCGAAGCAGCGGCAGCAGCGGTGGTGGTGGTGGTCGCTCCCGCTCACGCGACGACGACGATGACAACGAATCGTCCTCCTCCCGCCGGGGCGGAAGCTCCCGCTCCAGCTCCCGCTACGACGATGACGACGAAGGCGAGATCGTCGATTCCGCCGGGCGTCACTACACCCGCGAGTCCTACGAACGGGCCCAGGAAGGTCGCTCGCGCGGCGGACAGAACTCGCGCGGCGGTCGTGGCGACGACGACGGCGGCGGCTCCTCTCGCTCCGGTTCGTCGCGAGGCGGCAGCTCTCGCTACGACGATGACGACTACTCCAGCAGCAGTCGCGGAGGATCGTCGCGCTCGGGCTCTTCGTCGCGAGGCGGTGGCAGCAGTTCGCGCTACGACGACGATGACGACTCCGGCAGCAGTCGCGGCGGATCGTCGCGCTCAGGCTCCTCGTCGCGAGGCGGTGGCAGCAGCTCCCGCTACGACGACGATGACGACATCGTTGATTCCGCCGGGCGTCACTACACCCGCGAGTCGTACGAGCGGGCGCAGGAAGGCCGGTCGCGCGGCGGCCAGCACTCTCAGGGCGGTCGCGGACGGTAATCACACAATCAGCAACACTGGGCTCGGGGTTCGTCGTCGGCGCTCACGCCGCGGGCGAGCCCCGGGCCCTTTGCAAATCAAGGAAAGGCTCACATGAGCGACATCGACACGAAATCAACACACGCTGGCGACACCCTCGTCGCCGCACCCATGTATCGCCCGCTGTGGGGCGCGGTGGTCTCTGGAACCATGGTCGCGACGTCCGGGCAGCTCTTGTTCGGAGTGCTCGGGATCGCGCTTGGGCTTTCGTCCGTCGACGCGTACAGCGCCGACGCGGGCGACGGGGAAGACCTTGCCGTGGGAGGAGCCGCGTGGTGGCTCATCACGGGCACCATCGCGATGGTGCTGGGCGGCCTGACGCTGGGCCGCTTCATCGGGACGCGGCGCAAGTGGGACGTCTGGTTCCACGGGCTGACGGTCTGGGCCGCGACAGCGGTTCTGGGCGCGCTCGTCGTCGCGGGCGGGCTCGGGCTTGGTGCCGGTGGCGCCGCGGCGGCGATGCCGAGCGCCAATCGCATTGTCGGCGCGACGGGTGTCACGGGCGAACCTCTGAACAACGGCGCCGCGGGCACGAACGACCGCGCGACCGCCAACGAGCCCGTGACCATCGAGGAAGCAGAGGCCACGAGGCGGTACGCTCGCAACACCGCCTGGGTCACGTTCACCGGGTTGACGATCGGTATCTTCGCGACGATCGGCGCCGCCTTCGCCGCGGCAAAGCACGCCCCCGTCGGCCTGCGCGTGCCGCCAACCTCAAGCGCCCAGTCCGCGCGGCGTGATCTGGACTGAAGCACCCTTTCCCAACAAGCTCGTGAGGCGGGGTCGCAGTCGCGGCCCCACCCCACGCGAGCCACCACGCGAGAACAACATGGAAGAAGAACAGCTCAAAGAACTTCTGGGCGAGCAGCTCGCCGATATCTATGACGCGGAGAAGCAACTTCTGCAAGCCTTGCCCGCCCTGGCCAAGTCTGCCACCAGCGATGAACTCAAGACCGCGTTCACCGAGCACGCCGAGCAGACCAAGGGCCAGGTCGAACGCATCGAGCAAGCCTTCACCGCTCTGGGCAAGTCCGCCAAGGCGAAGACTTGCAAGGCGATGAAGGGCCTCGTCACGGAGGGCGAGACGATGGCCAAGCTCCAAGGGGAAAAGAACGTGATCGACGCGGCGCTGATCGGCGCCAGCCAGCGCGTCGAGCACTACGAGATGGCCTCGTACTCCTCGATCCAGTTGCTCGCGGAGCACGCCGGCCTCAGCGACGTCGCCTCGCTGATGCAGCAGAACTTCGACGAGGAGCAGGCGACCGACGAACGCCTGACGCAACTCGCCGAGTCGATCATCAACATCTCCGCGGCTGAGGGTGAAGACCAGAATGGCCAGTCGGCGGGTCAGTCTTCCGGGCAGTCGCAGCAAGGCCGAAGGTCGCAGTCGTCCGGCCAATCGGGGGGAGGCCAGTCGGGGGGCCAATCGGGCAACCAGTCCGCAAGTCAGTCTGGGGGCGGGCAATCGGGTGGCCAATCCGGAGGCCAGTCTGGAAGTCAGTCCGGGGGCCAGTCGGGAGGCCAATCTGGGGGCCAGCAACGCAAGCGGGCTCAAGCGCTGACCATGTGAACATGGCCATCGGTCGCTCGTTGGCCCCAGCCCTCTTCCTGCGCAGCAAAAACCCCTCGCGAACCGAGGGGTTTTTTCTTGCGCTGTCGGATTGGTCCAGAAGCTCCACCGGAGCGAGCCGGGCGGCGGGTCGGGGTCGGCACGCAGGCTCAGCAGCCGCGGTCGAACGCGGCGACGTAATCGAGGTAATCGAAGAAGTCGACCTGACCATCGCGGTTGAAGTCCGCCGCGGGGGCGTCGGTTCCATAGTCCTGGGCGAAGTCGAGATAATCGAAGAAGTCACCCTGTCCGTCGCGGTTGTAGTCCGCGGGGCAGCAACCGGCGGCGGAGTAGTTCGCGCGCGCGGTGGTGTTGGCGTTGATGGTGAGCGTGATAGCGTTGTCGCGGCCGCCAACGGCGCCGTTGATCGTCCAGCTTGCAAAGCAAACGCCGTTGCCGTTGGATTCAGGCGCCGTGAGCGTGACCTGCTCGCCCCGGAAGAAGGTGCGGGAAAAGAGCGTGGTTCCGTTGCTCATGTTGTTGATGTCGGCGGGCGCGACGCCGATCGCCACGCTGGGGGCTGAGGGCGCCGCGGAAACATCGAGGCGGAAGGCGGGGACGCACGCTGCGTCGCGGGCGGCGCGGAAATCGGCCTTGTCGCCCCGCGTGCCGAGGTTGTTGCCGCACTGCGGGGAGCAGTGCGTGACAACACCCACGAGGAAGTTGTTGACCACCATGCCCGAGCCGGAGTTTCCGCCCCGCACGTCGTTGTTGAACTCGTAGCTATTGCCCCCGACGGGCCCGATGACGCCCGGGCTGAGCTGCTGGACCTGATTGCGGTCGCACGTGCGATCGATGCCGTAGCCAAAGATCTGCAGCGCCGAACCGGTTGTCGCGGCGGTGCCCGCGAAGCGCCGGAAGGAGTTGTATCGCTGCTGGACCGTTTGGCCCTGGCTGTTGATCCCGGTGCGGATCACCCGCCAATCGGCGCCGACGCCCTGGTTGACGCCCGTCGTCGCCGTCACGGGGAACTGGTCGGCGACGGGCGGGTTGACCAGCCCGCAGTTGGAGTTGGAAGGCGGCACGTTGAACTGGATCACGCCTCCCTCAGCGCCGCAGTGACCGGCGCTGGTGAGGCTCCCGCTCTCGCAATAGACCGACGCGCTGCACCCCGCGGGCATCAGGCGGCCCGAGGCCAGATCGGTGCTGGGTTGGCGATCGTCGACGTCGCAAATGCCGCACTCGCCCGGCTCGCCCCGGTCCTGGATCTTGGGATCGAAGGCGACGCGCTGGAGCACGAGACGGTTGCCAACGGTCCGCGGGCCGGCGACCAGCTCGACCGCAACGAGGTTCCCGTTGAAGTATGCCGAGCTGTTCTGCCACATCTGGGCGGCGTCGGCGTCGAGCGTCTGGACTTCCCCGTCGCGGAGCGAGGTCATCCGGATCGAGCTGCCCTGCGGCAGCTCGAGGGCGGCAAAGTACAGCCGAAGCCACTGCGCGGGCTCGAGTTCCACCGGCGCGGAGAACACGACCTGCTCGACGTCACCCGGGTTATCGAGCATCCCCGAATCCAGGGGCATGTCGAAGAAGCGTCCGACGGGGTTGTCAAGCGTCTGCTGGGCGGCGGCCTGCCCCGCCAGGGTTGCGACCACCATCGACACCGCGAGCGCACGCACGATCCGAGTCTTCTTGCCGGGCATTCCGCGTCTCCAGTTCGGTTCCAGACCTGAATGGTCCTGTCGAGGGATTCGCTGGCAGCGGCGTCGCGACCACCAGACGAGACCCGAAACCCGACCACACAAGCTCGGACGATCCCCGCGAGGCTTGATGAGTCGCTCCTCAGGTCATCGGTCAACGCCGACGACCTGCCACTTGCGAAGCGGTTCTCAAGAGAGGAGCAGAGTACCACGCACCGCGGGAGGGACGCAAGGTCCGAGAACCGCTCGGGCGAGATGCGAGCACGATTCCAGTGGAACCCCGCGGCGCGGGATTACTGGCCCGTCTCGGCGGCGGCGTTCAACACGGCGCGCTGCTCGTCGATCGTGAGCTTGCGCATCGCATCGCGAACCGCCACGAAACGCTGCTCGTCGTTCAGCGACCCCAGCTTGGCCCCGACGCTCTTGAGCGTTGCGGCGCTTGGCCCGGCCAGGCCCGCCTTGCCCGACACCGAATCCAGGTTTGCGGCGACCCGCATGACAAGGTTCCGGCGGGCGTGGAGCGCCTCTTCGACGATTTGGTAGTGCAGGCTCCGCATGTTGCTCGCGGCCGCCGCCTGCTTGGCCGCCTTCTCATCCTCCGGAGACTTCTCGGCCTCGTCATCATCCGCCTTGGCGGCGTCGGCCTTGCGCGTGCTGTTGGCCTGCACGAACTCGTTGGCCAGCTTGTCCGTCGTCCGGAGCTGGATGTTGCTCAGAACCTTGAGCTGCTTGAGCTCGCTCGTCAGCGTGCCAGAGCCCGCCAGAGCCTTGAGACGCTTGGTCAGGTCGGCCAGCTTCGTGCGATCGCCCCCCGAGACCAGGTTCAGCTCGTTGAACAGCCCGTCGTCGATCTCGTTGATGAAATCCAGGTTGTCGATCGCGATCCGCTCGTAGCGGGCCCGACGCGCCTCGATGATCGGCTTGAGCTCTTCGAGCTTGGCCTCGTCGATCGTCGGGTTGTTCATGATCGCCGCCTCGTAGACCGGACGGGTCAGCGGGATCAGCTTCCCCTGCGCGTCGTACTTGACCAGCGCCTTGTAGTCGATCTCCGGCAAGGGCTCGACAGGCGGGGGCGGGGGTGGCGCCTGCTCGCCCGGCGGGGGCGGGGGCGGGGGGGGCGGCGGAGGCGTGTACGCCGGCGTCGGCTCCGGCTTGGCGTTCAGGGGCGTCGTCACCTGCCCGTGACCAGGCGTGCTCGTGCCCGCCACGCCCGCCAGCAACACCACCAACGCGACGGTTGTTCTCTGCGCCGTGCCCATCGATGCCTCCACTTGCCTGCTCACCTGCTGCTCAACCCCACCCAAACTGCTTTTCACGCCGTCCTGCTCGAGCCGACCCAATCAAGCCCACCCAATCAAGCCCGTCTGGTTCGGACCCATCTAGTTCCGGCCCGGCCTGTCGCCCGGTCGTGGCCTCATCGACCATCGTCCAGCGGGACTCTCGCCCGGGCGGGATGGTATCTCCCCGGCGTCGAGCGGCTTGCGTGCCAGGCTCGCAGCGCCGCGCGGTTACGAATCGGTGGCGCTCATGCGGGTTCTAATCCCGCTCCACACCGGGGGCACGATCAATCGAACTTGAACACGCCCTTGCGGAGCCCATAGAGGTACATGACAACGGTTGTGAACATGAAGAACCCGATTCGGGCCAGCCACAAACCGGCGTTCTCGCCGCCGGGCGCCAGGTTCGCAAAGGTCGAGCCCCACGGATAGAGGAAGATGATCTCGACGTCGAAGACAAGGAAGGTCATCGCGATCAGGTAGAAGCGGACGTTGAACCGCTTGCGGGCGGTGCCGACCGGGTTCATGCCCGATTCGTACGTGGTGCCCTTGGTCTTGCCCTGACGTCCGGGCCCGAAGACGAACGACAGCACGACGTTGGCGATCGCGAACGTGATCGCCATGACGACGACGAGCGCGATCGGGAGATAGCTGGAAAGGTCGGTGACGCCAAGCCCGAGCGGGAAATCCGCCAGGGAGTCGGTCGGCGACAACGCCGCAGCATTGAGAATGTCGATGCGGTCCATGGGTCGCCAGTGTAGCCCGCCGGGGCCCCGGACAGTTGTCGGCAGACATCAGGCCCCAGACAGACAGGCTCCAAACAGCCAGCCCCAGACAGCAGGCCCCGAAAGAACGCTGGCCGCATGGACGATGGCCGCCGCGCAAGGCCAGCCAGCCCAGTCGGTGGCCCGCCCGCCCAGCAGTCTTTAGTGGCCCGCTTCGCTCTCGTTGATTCGGTCGATCATCCGCCGAACGAGCCCGAACTTGCTCCGCGTGTGCACGAAGGCCAGCCTCGGGAGCTCGCGGTGTTCTTCCTCGATGTCGAAGGCGCCGCGCTGCACGATGGAACCTTCTTTGACGATCGCGCGGAACTCGGTGTTCAGCGCATCGAGCGCCTGCTCGGAGATCGGGCGGTGCAGGCGGATCACCAGCGTGTCGCGGATGTACCGCATCGAGTGGTAGACGCGATAGAACCGCTCGATGTGCTCCACCGCCACCTGGGCGGTCGGCGCGATCGAGTAGAGCCCCGTGTCTTCAGGGCTGATCCAGCCCCGCTTGAGCGGCTGGGCTCGGATCCACTCGTCGAAGCTCCGCCAGTAGTCGCCCCCCTCGCCCTCGAGCATCACGATCGGGACCATCTGCGCCTTGCCCGTCTGCACGAGCGTCAGCGCCTCGAAGGCCTCGTCGAGGGTGCCAAAGCCCCCTGGAAAGAGCGCCACCGCTTCCGCCTGGCTGATGAACATCAGCTTGCGCGTGAAAAAGTAACGGAACTGGATGAGCTTCTCGTCGCCCGCGATGACCTCGTTGGCGGTCGTCTCGAAGGGAAGGCGGATCGCAACCCCGAACGAAGCGCCGCGTCCGGGCCCGACGTGCCCGGCGTGCATGATCCCAAGGCCCGCGCCGGTAATGCTCATCCAGCCCGCCGCCGCCATGCGCCGGCTGAAGTCGACGCACGCCGCGTAGTCCGGATGGGCCGGCGGGGTCCGCGCCGACCCGAAGATCGTCACCTTCCGGGCCTGCTCGTAGCGCGAGAAAACGCGATAGGCGTAGCGCAGCTCCTTGACGGCGTTGGTCATCAGCTTCAGCTCGCCCGTCGAACGCCCGTCGGGCAGCAGCTTTGCGGACGTGATGATCAGCTCTTTGACCAGCTTGCCGGCGATCGTTTCCGGCTTGCCGCCAACCTGCGCGATGATCGCGTCCGCGGCTCGCTCCAGCTCCGGATCGAACCTGGGTGGGCGGGCGATGGCCTCTTCGATCGCCGCGGCGGGCGTGCTCAGGTTCGCCGCCTGGCTCGCCGTCGGCGCCGAGCCCGCCTCGGGGATTCCCTTGAAGCCGGGCTCGGATTCCGGCGGGAGCAGTGGTTCAAGGCCTTTGGACATAGTGGTTGCTGCGTGTGCGCGGGGCTCGGAAAACCGCACAGTAGGCGGCGCACTGCGGCAGCTTGATGTCACGGGCCCGCGCTCGGCGCGGGCGCCGCGACCGGCTCATGCTCGGGAAACGCGATCCGCCCGCCCGCGTAGTCCAGCACGATGTCGCGGGCCCCGATCTGCTTCTTGCTCAGGTTCCCGAGGGTGTACTCGTCGGCAAAGGCGCCCTTGGCTTCTAGAGCGAAGTTCGCGGAAACGTTTTCCTGGCGCAAGCCACCGACTTCCAGCCACGCCAGATCCGCCTTCATGACCTTGACGTTCCCGCCGACGCCTCCTGCCGTGCTTTCGCTCGCGGCGAGCCCGTCCAGCAGCTTGAGCCTCTGCACCGTTGGCTGGTGGATGGCGACGGGGTTCATCGCGGCGCCGGTATCGAGCTTGAACACGCCTCTGAATCGCTGTTCAGGCCGGACTCCGAAGCTGCCCTCGACGCACGCGTGGCGCTCGTACACGATGAGCGTGTGCCAGCGCAGCCCGGCGTCGTCGAATGCCGCCGGGTCGTGCAGGGTCACGAGACCGTCGCGGGTCGAGACCCGGGCGATCGTGCGGTGCATCACGTTGTACCCGAGCACGCCTTGCAACTCATGGCCGATCGCCTTGGCAATAGGCTGTAGGTCAAGGCGGGTCATCAGCGCCTGGCGGAGCGTCGCCGGCCCCACGCGCAGCTCCGATGCCCGCGCAAACGACGCGAGCACCGACCCCCCAACGCCCCGGGCGCTCACCTGCCCGAAGGAACCCAGCCCCGCCCGATCCGCAAAGGCGCTGTCGATCACCGTTCCGCCCGCGCCCGTGTCGAAGATGAACCAGCCGTCGTGCCCGTCGACGCCCACCTTCACGAGCGCGTGCCCGGTCTTGGCGCGCGAGCTTTCCAGTGGCCCATGCCCGCTGAACGCGACGTCGCTCGGACGCGCGATCGCCCCGTCCGGCAGCATGCCGGGCGGATGGAACTTGTCGCTGGCGCTGGATTCCAGCGCCGTCGCGCGAGTCCAGGTGTACGTCAGCGCCTCACCCCCCGATCGGCTGATCGTGACGCTCGCGGGCAGCGCCGCGCCCGCGCCTTGCTCAAGAACGCCCACGAACGAGACGCGCGACTCCTCATCGCCAACCCGCATCGTCCAGTGCAAGGCCCTTCCAGTTGCCTCGTCGAGGGTGATCACGCCCGTCGTCAGCCCGTCGGCGGCCCGATAGTCGATCTCGCCTGGCCCGCGAGCGCTCAACACCAGCCCCGCGCTATCAGGATCGTCGATCCAGCTCCCGGTGAGCGCCGTTGCCAGCAGGCGGGCCTCCTCTGCCTCGCCCAGGTGCAGTCGGCGGATCTCGCCACCGAGGTCGTGCAGCCAGGGGCCGTACTCATCCACGCCCCGGATGAATGTGATCTTGCCGCGCACGCCAAGGACGCAGCGGGAAGCGTGCTCCGTCGCGCCGACGACCAGAGATGCCTCGCCCGCCTCACCAAGAAACTGGGCGGTGCCGGTGAGTTCGTACCCGTGCGGGAAGGCCCGACGAAGCTGGTCCCGACCCGCGCCGGCGCGGGCCTTGGCAAGGAGCGCCTCTAGCGTTGGTCCGGGAGTCGTGGCAGGGGTTGTCGCGGCGCGGGTTGACGGTGCTCCGTCCAAGGGCTGGTTCTGCGCGTGGGCGATCGACGCCGACGAGCCAGCCCCACCAACCAGCGCGGCAACAACCAACGTGCATCCTGAGAAACCGGCGCGCGACGCTCGAATCGAGATCCGCATCATGGTGAACCTCCTGGTTTGTGATTCGCGGGCTTGGCCCCGGGCGCGGGCGGGCGTGCCCCGACACCCCGCCTTGGCCGCGTTGCTGTTGACGGGCCTGCCTGGCGCGCAGGCGCCAGGACGAAGCAGACACTGACGCACGCGGCGTCCTCTCGTGGGGGCGAGTCGCGCAGCATTTGAAGCGCCCGCTCGAGCAGCCCGTTCAGCTCCGCGAGCTGTTCCTTCGTCAGCCAGCCCTTCGCCCGGGCGCCCCACAGGTTGTCGGGGCGTCCGCGATCGGGCTCCTGCTCCAGATGCGGAACGCTGGCGAGCGCTTCGCCAAAGTCGCGCAGGGCCAGGCGCGTCGCGCCCGAGACGACGGCGCGGATGTCCTTTGCCCGGGCCGGCGGGCGATAACTGAGGCGCATGGGCCGCCAGGCGACGTCGTAGACGCTGGCGACGTGCCGTCCGTCGACGCGGGGCTCGCGCTCGACGACAAGCCCGACAGCCAGCAGGTGGCGCACGTGGAAATAGAGCGCGTCGGCGCGGCGTCCAAGCAGCCCGGCAAGCTCCGCCATCGTGCGGGGCCCCGCGCTCTCCAGCGCGTCGACGATCTCCTGCCGCACGGGGGAGGCCAGTGCCCGCACCTGCGAGGCCTTGCAGATCCAGGGGCTGCTGGTCGGCTCGCCCAGGGGCGTCGGCGCGGACCGCGGGCCCGGGTCTGCCTCGCGGGCCTTGGTTGGCCGCGACGGGCTTTGGTGCGTCCCAGCCTTTCGCGCCGGGGTAGGTGGTGTCGGCTTCACGTTTGAAGTATACCGTGATTCTTCAAACGTGGTTGCGGCTTCGAGGCGCTTTCTTGGCGCGACCTCCACAACACGAACCGTTCCCTACCGTGTTCCGGTGCATCTCCCGCCTCCAACGCTGGGCCTGCGCATCCGCCCGCTCACCGACGACGAGCACGCCCTGGCGTGGGTTGCCCGACTGCCCGAGCTGCTGACCACCTTTGCAGCCGCAACCCCCCGGGCACTCAAACAGGGTGCTCGCGGCAGCGTCTGGCGTGCGCGCCTTGGTCCCAAAGGACGAACGCGCGACGTCGTCCTCAAGTGCCGACCGGTTCGCGGGCTTGGCCAGCGACTGCGCGTCGCCCTCCGCTGGAGCTCGCTCGACCGCGAGGCGCTCGGCGCCGAGATGCTCGTCGCTGCTCGGATTCCGACGGCCCAGCCGCTGGCGCTGGTAACGGGGCAGAGCGTCATTGCCGCTGCGTCGCGCGAGGATCGCGTCCGCTCGCAATGCCTGATCTCGATGGCCCTCCCGGGCAAGAGCCTGCTCGAGCACCTGCGCGATCGCGATCTCTCCCTCGTCGACGAGCGCCATCTTTGCGCTGAGGCCGGGCGCCTCGTCGCCCACTTCACCGCCCTCGGGCTCTTCAACCGCGACCACAAGCCATCCAACCTCATGGTCGTGCCGCCGACGGGGCAGGGTTCTGGCTCGCCCTCGGGGTCCCAGCCTGATCGTGCGCCGGGGCTCGCGCTGGCGGTGATCGACCCTCGCGGGGTGGCGCGCGGCAAGCGCCCGCGCCAGATGCTCGCGTCCTTGATGATCGAGCCTTTGGGGGTTCGGTGCCCTCCGAGGCGAGCGGTGCGTGCCCGGGTGCTGCACGCCTATGTCAGCGAGACCATCCTGGGTGTGCAGGCGTCAGCGCTTTCCGATGCGGAGAGTTCGTCGTCGCCAACCGAGGCGTTCTACCGATCACTGACATCGAGCGACGACCAATCGCGGGAGGCCGACTCGCCTGTGAGCGAGGCTGGGGCTCAAGGAAGCGATGAAGCGTCAACTGCCACTCCGAGGATCGAGCCCCTGCCCCCGGCGATCGAGCGGGCGGCCGTGAAGGATCTCTGGCGCGCAATCGATGCCGCCATCGCCGCGCATGGTGATCCGCGCCCCAAGGACTCTCCGTTTCCCGCTGGCGATGGGGTCAACGCCGGTGCTGGAACCTGAAGGCCTTTGGAGCGTCAAAGAGAGTCCGGGCCAATGAAAGGGCGACGCGATGCGCACTGGCTTTTCCCGTTTGGCATCCGCTCGTATCTCAATCGCGGTTGGGGCGGCGATGATCACCGCCAGCGGGGCCGCGGCTGCGCCGCCGACGCCCGGTGCTTCCCCCACGGATGCACATGCTAAACGCGTGCAATCAGGTGGTCCGAAAAGCACCGCCCGTGGCAGCCTGGCCAGCGAAGAGCAGACACGCGAGCTTGCGCGCCTGCGCATCGAGCGCGAGCGCGAGCTGAAGAAGATCCGCGCGACTTACTTCGGCGCCATGCGAAGCCCCGAGCGTCGGCGTGAGGGGCTTGGCCTGCTCAAGCAGCACGCGGACCCCGCGGGCTTCCAGTCGATGATCGACGTCTTCGAGCGCGAAGGCCCGGACGTGCGCGCCGCGGTGCTGGAGATCTTCGCAAAGACGCCCGGCGACGCCGGTGTTGCCGCCCTCGCCTGGGCCGCGATCATGTCGAAGGAGGAGGCGTTCCGCGACGACGCCCGCGCCCGCCTCCAGCTCGCGACGACCGAGCGGGCGGTGGCTCAAGCCAAGCCGGGCCCCGCGAACAGCCAGACAGAACAAAGTTCCGCCGGCGCGACCGATGTCTCTCAAGCGGGCCAGCCTCCGCGCGTGGTTCTTGAGTTGGTGGCGCACGCGCTGCGCTCAGACTCCGAGCGGCACATCAACGCCGCGGCCCAGGTCGCGCAGGCGCTCAACCTCTACCAGCTCATTCCGCTGCTGATCCCCGCGCAAGTGGGCGGCGCGACCGCGGGCGTCAACTCGGGAAGCGAAAGCCCGGTGAAGGCGTACATCTACGTCGTGACGCAGACCGCGTTCGTCTCCGACCTGACGCCGGTGGTTGCCGAGAGCACCGCCGCGTTCGATCCCGAGGTCGACGTGCTGTCGCAAGGCTCGATCCTGAAGATGGGTGAGTCGGTCATCACGACCCATCGCACGATCGTTCATACTGCGCTGGTCGACCTCAGCAGCAACGCGCTCGGGCAGGATACGCGCGACCTTGGCTATGACCAGCAGCTCTGGGCCCAGTGGTACCAGGAGCAGTACCTGCCCTGGGCAAAGGCGCAGTCCGGCGAGTGATGCCGCTGTTGTCTTCTGTCTTCTGCCTCTCGCCTTTTGCCTGTGCCTCTGCCTCTTGCCTCGGGCTTCTGGCTGCCTCATTCATTCCAAAGAAAAAGGGCGGACCTTTCGGTCCACCCTTCGTGACGTTGCGCTTGCGTCTTGTTTGATTCCCGATGCCAGAACTCAGATTCCAGATCTCCAGATCTTCGACACCATGCTTCAGGCACCGAACCTCAGGTCTGGAGTCCCCAACCCCAACTCCCCGACGCCCGATGCCCATCTCTGCTTAGCACCCGGCGTCGTACGCCTGGGCGAAGTCGAGGTAGTCGAAGAAGTCGACCTGGCCGTCGGTGTTGAAGTCAGCGGTGGGATCTTCCGTCGAGTACGCCTGGGCGAAGTCGAGGTAGTCGAAGAAGTCGACCTGGCCATCGTTGTTGAAGTCGGCGCGGCACTGGGGCTGGAACTCATACGCCCCGCGGTCGACGATCGGCGCGGTGCCCAGACCCGTGTCGGCCTTGAGCGGGTCGTCGCGACGCCGGTCCTGGTCCAGCAGGTCCAGCGGCAGAAGCTCGCCCGTGTTGCCGTCAAAGTCGACGTCGTACTGGTCGGTGGGCATCGACGCGTTGTTGCCGCTGTCGATCATGGGCGAGCCGGGGGCGGGACGGAGATCGTCGTCGAAGTCGCCGGCGATGTTGTTGGGCCCGAACTGATCGACGAAGCCGGGGTTGACGCCCAGGTTGCGGGTGCCGAACAGGATCGTCGCGCCCTCGAGAATGCTGTCCGACACGCTGACGGTCGTGCCGGTGGGGCCGCCGATCTGCTCCTGGAGCGTGCTGGTGCCGGTGTTGGCGTCGAGGTTGGTCCAGAAGACGGAGTTGTGCACCGTGGCGCTGGCGGCCGAGCCGAGGCCGATCCCGCCGTAGGTGCCGCCAACCCCGCGGTTGAACGAGAAGGAGCAGTTGCGGAAGATCGAGTCGGCGCCGGACCCGAAGACGTAGACCGCGCCGCCGAACTGGCTGGCGGTGTTGCCCTTGAAGACGCTGTTGTGCACGATGAGGAACGAGCCGGTGGAGTTGATCGCCCCGCCGTTGAACTCCGCTTCGTTCTCCTGGAAGGTGCAGTTGGCAAACCCGATGGAGAGCTCGGAGACGTTGCGGACACCGCCACCGAACTGCGTCGCGACGTTGCGGAGGAACCGCGTCTTGACGAACCTTGCCGAGGAGCCGGCGCCGAGGTAGACCGCGCCGCCCTCGCTGGCCTTGTTGTAGTTGAAGGAGCAGTTGGCGACGGTCAGGTCGGCGTTGATTCCAAAGAGCCCTGCGCCGCGAGCGTCGTCGCCCGTGCCCGTCGCGTCACCCTCATAGATGATGAAGCCGTCGAGCCGCGTGCTCGAGTTGGTGTTCGACGCTTCGACGACGTGGTACGAGTCGTCGGAGTCGTCCGCGGGGTTGCCCAAGGCGCCCGAGAGGGTAGTCCGGGGTCCGTTCGAGAAGTCGCGCTCGTTGATCGACGATTCACCGCCGGAGAACGAGCCATAGAGCTTCACGCCGCTGGGGATGACGAAGCTCTGAGAGCGAGAGTTACCGGGCTTGTAGGTGCCGTCGGCGACCCAGATTTCCTGCACGACGCCGTTGCTCTTGGTGGCAAGATCAAGGGCCTCCTGGAGGCTGGTCATGGCGTTGGTCCAGTCGCGACCGGTTGCGGCTCCCGTGGCGCTCCAATCGACGTAGATACGGGGCGAGGTCCAGCGCTCGAGCTGGATGCCGTTGAGCGCCGACCGAGCCGCGAAGTACGTCGAGTCGGGCAGCACCAGGACGCGCATGGCCTGGGCGGCGCTGGTGATCGCGACGTTGAACACGCCGTGGGTCAGCCCGCGCTGGAAAGCGCCCGCGGCAACGCCCTGCGTGGTCTGGAAGCCCTGCACGACGTTGTTCACGCTGACGGAGAGGTTGTTCGTGTGGGGCGTGACGAAGTTGAAGCTATCGAGGTAGGTCGCGTCCGCCGGAGGAAGGCTGGCATACACCCAGACGCGGTAGACGCCCGTCTGCAGGTTCGTGAACTCGGCCCAAGCCTGCCCGTTGTTGCCGAAGACCTCGGCGTAGTCGGCCATCAGGCGGGAGAAGTCGCTGGTGCCGTGCGCGCCGGTCGCCGAGCCGCTCGTCGCGGTGTGCGTCATCAGCGCGCCGGTGCCCAGGCCCGCGGTGTTGGTCAGGGCCTGCGTCGCCCCGCCCACGGTGCTGACCGGGGTCACGGCGTTCCACGTGCCCGTCTGGCCCGACGCCGCTCCGAACGTCGAGGTCGGGGCGCCCGCGCCCGAACCGCTGGCCACATTGAAATCAATGTTGAAGCTTTGGGCGAGGGCCTGGCCGCTGAGTGCCGAACCTGCCAGAGACGCAACCAGGAACGCCGACGAGAATGATGCGCGAATCATGACCATGCTCCTTCCAAAGGGGTGAGTCGGAACGGGTGGATGCCGCGACCCGTCGGGACGCTCGTTGCGTGCCTCGCTGGTGCGACCGCTCGTGTGCTTGGCCGGCAAGGCGGGTTCTCGCCCCTGCCCGCCGGCGTCAGACCATGCGACGCCCCCGCCCTAAGCGGCTAACTCAGGGCGAGATTTTTTTCAACTCTGCCCATGCCATGTCCTTGGGACATCGCGGGATATCTTCGCCACACCCGCGTGCCAGCGCCGGTATCGTCCTCCCGTGACCGTTGCGTAACCCACCTTTTCCGAGCGGAACTGCCGCCTCGGTGGCTGGTCAAGTCATGTGCGACACAGCCCGCATCGCACAAGCTCGCGTCGCCTTAGGAGTTTCGCCCATGTTTAGCGCCGTCCTCGCTCGTTCCTCGATTCGCCGCCTCGCCACACCCGGCGCGATCGCCGCCCTGGCGGGCCTCGCCCTGGTCGGCGGCGTCGCCCGCGGCGATTCCTCGACCTCGCTGACCATCTACAGCTCCGCACAGCCGGGTGCCATCAGCCCGGAGATGTACAGCCCCGGCGCAAGCAACCCCTATGGCCGCCAGCCCCGGCAGATTCCTGGCTTTGCCATCATCCGCCGCGAGCAGGACATGCAACTGGCGGGTGGCGTCAGCGTCGTGCGGCTGACCGACGTCGCCGCGCTCATCGATCCCACCAGCGTGCTCTTTCAGTCGCTCACCGCGCCCGACGCGGTCAGCGTGCTGGAGCAGAACTTCGAGTTCGACCTGGTGTCCTCGCAGCGATTGCTGGAGAAATACCTCGACCGCGAGATCGGCGTCGTCGTCCAGCGGGGCGACCAGCAGGACGTCGTTCGCGGCACGCTGCTTTCGACCTCAGGAGGCCTGGTCCTGCGCACCAATGGCGGGGGCGTCCGCGTCCTGAGTTCCTGGCAGGAACTCCAGCTTCCCGCCCTGCCCGATGGCCTTCTCACCCGCCCCACGCTCGTCTGGCGGGTAAACGCCGACCAGGCTGGAGAGCACCGCGCCCGCATCGCGTACGAGACCAAGGGCATCGCCTGGTGGGCGGATTACAACCTTGTCTTCCGCGAGGGCAAGGACGCCAACACGGGTGAACTCGACGTCTCTGCTTGGGTGAGCATCCTGAACCAGTCGGGCGCGACCTACGAGGACGCGAAGCTGAAGCTGGTCGCGGGGAGCGTGAACCGCGCGCCGGTTCCCCAAAGCCGCGGGGTGTACGCGGCGGCGGCGCGGATGGAACTGGCCGAGGATGGTTCGGGCTTCGACCAGAAAGCCTTCTTTGAGTACCACCTCTACACGCTCGGGCGTCCGACGACCATCGCCGACGACTCGACCAAGCAGATCGAGCTGTTTCCCTCGGTCACCGGCGTGCCCTGCGAGAAGATCCTGCTCTATTCCGGGCTGGACGCCTCCGAATGGTTCTACGAGGGCCCCATGCTCGACGAGAACCTGGGTGTTCAGTCCAAGAAGGACGTCGACGTCTATCTGCGCTTCAAGAACGTGAAGGAACAAGGCATGGGAATGCCCCTGCCGGCGGGGCGGATCCGCGTGAGTCAGTTGGACCAGAGCGACCAATCGCTGGAGTTCGTGGGCGAGGACGTGATCCGCCACACGCCTCGAAACGAAGAGGTCCTCGTTAAGTTGGGCAAGTCATTCGACGTCGTGGGCGAGCGGACGCGTCTTGAGTTCCGGATCGATCATGGGCGGCGGTGGATGGAAGAGGTGTATCAGATCGAGATCCGCAACCAAAAAGCCGAGCCGGTCAGCGTCATCATCCAGGAGCGCTTGCTGCGATGGAGCCAGTGGGAGATCACCGACAAGTCGCAGGACTTCAAGAAGCTCGACAGCCGAACGATCCACTTCCCCGTGCGGGTCAACCCAGAAGGCAAGGCTCAGGTGAAGTACACGGTTCGGTACACGTGGTGATGTTAAACTGGGAAACTCAATGAAGGTTGCGTGCGTCCGACGTGCAATCTTTGTCGCGTCGCGCGCAACTCTTTTGGTCTTCAAAAGTTGCAGTTCACGAACCGGGAAGCATACAGTAGTTTCATCTGGGGAAATCGCATGAAGTTGGGCATGCGAAGACGGACATTTTCGTGAACATGGGGTATTGAGAGGGGTTCAGTTATGAAGTTTGCTGTGACTATGGCGCTCGCGGGCGTCGGATGTGTCGCCTCTGTCGCTCTGGCGGGTCCGGTGACGGTTTCGTTCGGCCGGGTGACTTCCAACGCCGACGAGAACGTCGCGTCTCAGTTCTCGGCCGTGGTCTCCGAGGTTGCGGGTCAGCCCAACCGGGTCGACTTCCGCTTCTCGAACACGGCTGTGATCGAGAGCTCGATCAGCGAGGTCTACTTCGATAGCCGCAATACCTCTCCGCTCTCTTCTCTCCTGGGCCTGACCCAGCAGGGCGCTCGGTTCGTCGGCGGCGGCGCCAACCCGGGCAACCTTCCGGGCGGCAATGGCCTGACGACTCCCTTCCAGGCGGTTGGCAGCTTCTCTGCCGACGCGCAGGGCAACCCCTCTCGGGGCCTCGATGTCGCCACCGACTTCCTCACCATGACCTTCCGCCTCTCCGACGGTGGCACGTTCGACAGCCTCGTCGCGGCGCTCCGCAACGGGGATCTCCGCCTTGGGCTGCACGTCCGCGCGATCGGGGACGATGGCAAGAGCGACTCGTTCGTCAGCACTCCCCCGCCGCCGCCCATCACGGTGATCCCGCTTCCCTCCGCCGCGGCGTCCGCGTTTGTCGGGCTGCTGGCGCTGGGTGGCATCCGTCGCCGGTAATCCCCGACGGGATTTCCCGAGGGTGTATACCGACATCCCCGGCTCTCGCGCCGTCTCTTCCGGATTTCCGCTCCTCCCCGACGCCGGTCCTCGCGCAGGACCGGCGTTGTTGCGTGCGCCGTGTTGAGGTTGGTCGCGAACGCGACCGTCGCGCGGGCCACGCGCAGGGCGCGGCTCAGTTGACGAGCTTCTTCAGTTCTCGCCGCATGATCTTGCCCGTGCCGTTGCGGGGCAGCGCATCCACGCGACGGATCTCCCGCGGCACCTTGTAGCCAGCCAGGCTCGCTCTGCACGCATCAAAGAGCGCCTGCTCGTCGAACGACTGCCCCTCGCGCAGCTCGACAAACGCCCAGGGCTGCTCGCCCCGCAGCGGGTCCATCACGCCCACGACGCCCGACGCCGCAACGCTCGGGTGCTTGTTGAGAACTTCTTCGATCTCGCGCGGGAAGACGTTCTCGCCCCCGATGATCATCATTTCCTTGAGGCGGCCCGTGATGTACAGGTGGCCCTCGTCGTCGAAGCGTCCGAGGTCCCCGGTGCGGAAATAGCCCCGCGCGTCGAACGCCGCGGCGGTCTCCTTGGGCAGCTTCAGATACCCCTTCATGATGTTGGGGCCCTTCATGCGGACTTCCCCGTCCTCGTTGGGGCCCAGCACCCGCTCGGTGTTGACGTCGACGATGATCTGATCAAGCCAGGGCAAAGGCTTGCCGACCGAGTGCGGACGCCACTCGCTCGGGCGGCACCAGTTGGTCGCGGGTGCCGTCTCCGTCAGCCCATAGCCCTCGTTGATGGTCACGCCAAAGCGATCCTTGAAGCCCCGAAAGACGGCCTCGGGCAGCGGCTCACCCCCCGAGACGATGAACTTCAGCGATGCAAAGTCCTCGGGGCGGGCGTCCTTCACGCCCAGCAACGCGTTGTACATCGAAGGGATGAAGACCGCGATCGTCGGCCGCTGCTCGCGGATTGCCCGCACGATTCGATGCGGCACGAACCGCGCCGTGTAAATCACCTTGAGCCCGACCGAGAGCGGGAGCAGCGTGAGCACCGTCATCCCGAAGCTGTGGAACTGTGGCAGCACGCCGAACATCACTTCGTCGGTCGTGAAGTGGATCCACTCCTGCACCTGCTCGATGTTGGAACGCAGGTTGCCGTGCGTCAGCATGACCCCCTTGGGCAGCCCGCTGGTGCCGCTGGTGTAGAGCAGCAGCGCCAGGTCGTCGTCCGAGGCCGTTGCGGGCCATCGGGGCTGGGGCACCGCCTTGAAGTTCACGTCCTCGAGCTTGAAGAGGTTCTTCACGCGAGGCTGGTAACCAAGGAAATCCAGCATGGGCTGGACGGTCAGAATCGTGTCCGTTTCGCAGTCGTCGATGACGTATTGCAGCTCGTCGCGCTTGAGCAGAAAGTTCAGGGGCACGACAGTCTTCCCGAGCATCCACGACGCCAGCGCACAGATCGGCGTGGCGCCGCTGCTGGGCAGCAGGAGCCCCACGGTGCACGAGGCGCACTTGGCCTCGAGCAGCTCCGCAACGTGCAACGCCGCGACAAGGATCTCCGCGCCCTTGTAGCCTCGCTTGTCGTCGACAACGAGTTCGCGGGTCGCGTTGCGCACGAGCGAGCGGATGATGGGCCAGTGAACGCTCATGAGCACCTCCCGGGCGTCAGCACGGGCCAAACCGCCTTGGGCCCGGCGACCTCGCTGGATTCTGGTCCGAAGCGCGATTCAAACTCCGGACGCGCGAATGCGCCGGCCAGAGCCTCGATCGTCCGATTTGTGCGGGCCAAGCCGCGGCTTGCTATGACGCGAGCCGCGACCAAAGTGAACGCGTGACGGGGTCGAACGTTGGTGTGCATGGGGGAGCGATATGCTACCCCGCTATGGGACTGGAGCCGGCTGGGCCAGTCAAGGCCGGTCGCACGAAAGGGACGCACGGATGCGGATTTCCAGCAAGGTCTGTTCATCGCCCCTCCTCATCGGCTTGCTGACGCTCGCAGGAATCGTGCTGCTCAATGCTCTCGCGGGTTGCGGCTCGCGCCCCGTCGCCCCTTCCGGCGGGTATACGGACCTCTATCGCAGCGGCGCCTACGCCGAGGCATATTCGAGCGCAACCCAGGCCTACCTGGCACAGACCTCGGGCAAGCGCGACGACGCGGCGCTGATCGCCGGCCTCTCCGCCCAGGCGATGAACAAGCGCGAAGACGCCGAACGCTGGCTCACCCCGCTGCTCAAGAGCGGCGATCGCGCGATGGCGGGGCGCGCCGGTGCGGCCCTTGGCCTTCTCGCGCAGGACTCACGCAACCACCAGGAAGCCGCGCGACTGCTCGAAGACGCTGGCGAGAAGCTCACGGGCGATGAACGCGCCCGGGCATTCCTCTATGCGGGCGACTCTCAGCGGGCCTTGAAGAAGGACACCGAAGCTCAGGCGTTGTACCAGCGCGCGCTCAAGGCCGCCGAACGCGATGAGCACGTCAAGTCGGTCATCGCCAGCCGCATTGCGGGCGTCCCGCCCCCGCCAAGGCCAACCACCAACCCCGCCGGCTCGGGCGGCACCCGCCTGCTGGCGGATTCGAGCACGACGGCCCGGGATCCATCACGCGACAAATCCTGGAGCGGGCTTGATTCCCCGCTCTGGTTCCGATCGTCCGCGACTGGGGCCTACACCGTCCAGGCGGGCGCCTTCTCATCTCGCTCGCGGGCGACGACCCAGGCCAACGCGATGAAGGTCCGGGCCAACAGCATGGGGCTGGGCGTGCCGCGAGTCGCCTCGGTGCAAGATCGTGGCGGCAAGACGCTCTATGCCGTCCGCGTCGGGCGCTTCGCAACCCGCCAGGACGCGGAACGTGCCGCCCGCTCGATGGGGTCCGGCGCGATCGCAGTCCACGCCCCGGGCGAGTAGGAGCGCTGCCGGGCGACCAGCTTTTCGCGACCAGCTCTTCGCGATAGGTATCGTCCCGCGCCGTACGAATCCCTCACGCGCGGCGCGCTCGAGGGCGCGCGAGCACCACAAAGCACGTCATCACTTGACGCGCGCGCGCCATGGCGCGATCATGGTGCGATGGATACTGCGCGGCTCGCCATGATGAACGCCAAGGAAACTCAGGTACCACGCTCGAGCGCCGAGGCGGGGTCGCCCACGCTGCCGCAAGCCCAGATGTCGCCGCTCTTGGCCCAGCCAGTCGGGGCCCAGCCAGTCGGGGCCCAGTCAGTCCTGTCATTCCACCTCACCGCGACCCAGCTCACGCCCGTGCGCAATGGCAAGCGCGTCACCCGCTCCGCGGCCCAGTCGCCCCGCAAGCCCCGTCAATCGCGCGAGGTGACCGACGCCACCGCCGATGAGGGCGATCCAGCCGGGCCCAGACGAGCGAGGCGCACCTCGAATGAACCAACTGACGCGCCACGCTCCGCCGATCGAACGCTCAAGCCCGTGTGCTCGCCGACCGACACCATTGCCTTCCTAGGCCTGCAAGCGCCAGCGATCGTCGATCCGCATCCAGATGCCCCGAGCAACGCGAAGCGTTCCCGTCGCAAATCGCCAAACGCCGCGGCGAAGACGATGGAAAGCACGATGACCGCACGAGTGCCGGCGCCAGTGTCTACACCACTGACTGCACCAGTACCGGCCCCCGTGACGGCACCCGCTCGCATGCCCGTGCCCGATCTCGCGCTGTCGGATCCCGCCGCGGCAATCTACGTCGGCGATTGTCGCCAGGTCATCGCCTCGCTCAAGCCCGCGCTTTCGCAGCGGGTTGATCTGGTCTTTGCCGATCCGCCCTTCAATTGGAATCGCGCGTACGACCAGTGGAACGACTCCATGCCCCGCGAGGACTATCTCCAGTTCACGCGGGAGTGGCTCGACGCGTGCATCGAGCTGCTGACGCCGACGGGATCGATGTGGGTGAACATCCCCGACGACACCGCTGCGGAGATCGTGGTGCATCTCAAGAGCCGGGGCATGCACATGGCCAACTGGTGCATCTGGCACTATCGCTTCGGACAGAACACCAACTCCCGCTTCATAAACTCGAAAGTTCACGCGCTGTACTTCTGCAAGGATCTCAATCAGCGCACGTGGAATCCCCACGAGATCATGGAACCATCCGATCGCGCGACAACGTACTTTGATGCGCGCACGCAGAGCAAGAAGGATGGTGCGCCGCCCGGCATGCGGCTGCCGATGGACGTCTGGTACGGGCAATACTGGGGACGCATCCAAGGCAACAACGCCGAGCGGCGCGTCAACCACGACAATCAGTTGCCCGAGGTGTATCTCGCCCGGGTCATCCTCGCCTGTTCCAGCGAGAACGACCTGGTCATGGATCCCTTCTTGGGTTCGGGCACCACCGGCGTCGTGGCGCACGATCTGAAGCGGCGTTTCGTCGGCATTGAGTACAGCGCCGCCAACGCCGCCAGCGCGTTCGAGCGCATGCGCATGGGCCCCGCCCGCCCGGTAAGGCAGGCGCTCAACGCCAGCAGCGCGATCTTCGCCCCGCGCCGAAAAGACGATGAGGCCTGAGCGAAGACACTGCCCGGGAGTGGTGGCCATCGCCTCGACCCCGAACGACCCGACCAGCAGCGCCCCGCGCGCCGGCCAACGCCGACCAGCACCGAGTTTCAAGACCGGTGCCCGCAGACCGCCGAGCCCCAGGTCGACCACTTTCCCTTTCTACGATCGAGCATGGGGAACTCGTTTGGCCGAAACTCATTTGGCTGGCTTGATGTCGACGTCATCGCCGAGCAACTGGCGGAGCGCCATCCTTCCGTGGATCCGCTGACTCTCCGCTTCGTGGCCCTGCGCGGGCTCGTGCAAGCACTCCCCGGCTTCACGCCCGACCCGGCCCACCCTGTCAACGAGAAGATCCTCGAAGCGATCCAAGCCGCGTGGATCGACGAGCGCGAGGATCGCGCCGATGATGCGGACGACGAGTAGGAAAGGTCCGACGAACGCAGCGTCGCGGCGACAACGACGAGCGCCCTGAGCAGCGTGATGCCGCGAGCGTGAGCGGCGATCAGTCCGCCAGGGCCGAACCCGGTCGATCCTTGTAATAGTCCCACAAAAGCACCGAGAACGTCGCGACGGTCATCGGGCGAGCGCCCTGCTTCTTGCGTTCTGCACCGAGCGCAAAGGCCTGTCGCCACTGGGCGAAGAGCACGCGATATGCCCAGAGCGTCGAGCGGGCGGGGTCGTACAAGTTCGTCGATTCCCCGAACGTGCCGTTGACTTCAACGATGCCGAACCCTCGCCCCGCGCGCAGCTCGCGCTCGTCCGCATATCGCAGGTCGAACCGCACAAAGTCCAGCTCGCCTCCCGTGGCGCTAGGCTCATCAGGCCGGGTGCGATCGACCGGGCCCTTGAACTCCCGCGCCAGGCGATCGATCGCCCGCTCAAGCTCCGGCGTCACAAGATCGCCGCCGTCATAGAACAACGTTCCCTGGCAGTGGTTCCCCGCCCGGGCCAGCGTGACGCGTTGCCCCGCCTCGGGCACCCACGAGCGCCGGGCGGCGTGGCGCGCGAGGAAGACCGGCGCCTGCAACGAGAGCCTCGGGCTCGCATAAATCAGCTCTTCCAGCGTCCGCTCGCCATCGCCTTCCACCACCGGAAACGCCTTGGCGGTGATCGAAAAGATAAAGCCGGCACGCTCGCCCGCGTTCGCCCCCGGGTTGTCGCGCTTCCAGTCACGCATCCAGGCTTCCCGCTGCGCGGGCGTCCATCGCGACCAGAACACGCCCACCTCGTTCGGCCCAGGGTGATACTGCTGCGCCACCGCGTCGCGAGTCATCTCCGCGAGGTACGCCAGCGCGTCGGCGTCGCTCGACGCGACCCGGAACGCAAACCCCCGCTGTGCCGACTCGGGCTTGAGCACGACTGGGTACGCCAGCTCACGCTGCCGGGCCTGTGCCGCGTGCAGCAGCCCGAGGCGTGCGCGCGTGCCACCCGGATCGTCGGGGAGTTTGGGCTGCGCGTGCGATGGCCCGGGGATGGACACCGTCACCAGCGCCAGCCCGGTGGGATCGTTGAGCCCTGCCATCAGCGCGCTCTTGCGCTCGCCCACGATCCCGCCCCCGGCGTCCACGCCCGGGTTGCAGCAGATCACCGTGCCGAGCGATCGATGCTTCCACCCAAGATAGAAGACGTACGGCGCCAGGGGTGCGTAGAACACCCACGAGGGCCAGAACTCATGGTGCAATCGCCGACGCAGCCCGGCGCGCAGTTGCCGCCGCCCCGTCCAGGTGAGCAGCAGTGGTGCGATCCCCACCGCCCACCAGAGCAGCAGTAGCGAGGCCGCCCCGGGCAGCAAGCCAAGGTCTCGCAGCGTGACGGGCAGTCCGAAGATCGCCGGCACACGCCCCAGGATCGCCCACACCGAGGCCAGCACGACCACCCCCACCACGATCTCAACCGCCCCGCGCGCGAAGTGCAGCGGTTTCGTCACTCGACGAAGGTCTGGTCGCGCCAGCAAGCCTCCAAGTGCCGAGCTCATCGGCGCGCGATCGGTCTCGCGGAGCACGCACCCAATCAAGCCCGGGCCCTGCGCCAGTCGACGGGCCCAGTCGATCACGTGATCGCCCGTCGCGCTCGCGCCGTGAGCGCCCTCACTCCGCTGTGAGCGGGCGCCCATCACGATGCGCCACGCGATCGCCAGCCCGAGCCCGAGGCCGATGCCAACCGCCGCGACGACGACGTCGAGTTCCTGTCGCGCGACGAAGGTCGCGGTGATCCACGCGCCCGCGCGGGGCCATCGCGCCACGAGCAGCAGCACAATCGCAGCTTCCAGCGTCCATGGCGCCGCGATGAGCCAGGCTCCGGCATCGTCCAGGCGTCGCTCGATCCACCACTGGCGCGCGCGCCGCTCGGGCGTGCGGGAAAGATCAACCACCCCGCCCTCGGCGCCCACGCCCGGCGTGTCGTGCCGAGAAAAGAACACGTTCATCGCGTCCGCCGCTTCCTCGGCTTGCAGGAACGGGATGAAGTGGTTGGCTTCCAGCACCACCAGACGCGAGCCGGGCGTCATCACCGCGTGCGACTGGGCCATCCAGAGCGGGGTCAAGATGTCGCGTGAACCGTGCAGCACCAGCGTCGGCGTTGACAGCTCGCCCAGAATGCCCTCGATCGGGCGAAGGTCGGTGTCAGAAAAGAACTTCATCGCCCCAGCGCGAAACCACTCCGGACCCAGCACCCCAAAGTGCGGCACGATCCGGGGCAGCTCCACAAAGAGCAGTCGCCCAAGCGCGTACGAGAACCGCTCAAACCAGTATCCGCCCGAGCTTTCCGTTCTCATCGCTGCCGACGCCGCCAGCAGCGTCACGCTCGCGCCGCGCGAGCCTCCCTCTTCTTCCAGCAGATGGCCGGCATAGACCACGACCGGCCCGCCCAGCGACCATCCGACGAGATGCACTCGATCAAGCTTCTCCTGGCGGACCAACGAGGCGATGGCGCGGGCATTCGCCAGCGCTCCCGCATTGGCCGGCGATCGAGTCGAAGAGCCAAAGCCCAGGAGATCAGGGGCAAAGACCGTTCGGCCCTGCGCCGCCAGACGCGGCGCCAGCGTGGCAAAGTCCGCCCCCTGGCCGGGCGAGCCATGCACGAGGATCACGCCAACTCGTGGCGAGCCCGGATCTGCCTCCCCGCCACTTTCAACCCCGCTACTCCCGACTCCGCGGTTCCAGACGTAATACGCGAAGCGCTCGCCGGTGCCGCTGGCGGACTCGACTTCGATCTGTCGCAGGTCGTCCGCCCGCGCCCGGTCGAGCAGTTCCTCGCGGGTCGCCTCCGTCGGCGGGCGGAGCCATTGAACGATCCACGACGCCACCAGCAGGAGTGCGTATGCCGCGAGCACACGCCTTCGTCGGCGTGCCCGCCTGGCCTGCCGCGGCATCGGCCCCGTGCTCATGTCGCGACGGGCCCCAGCGCGGCCTCGCCCTGCACGCTCAGGTCCACCAACGTGCGCTTGCGGATCCGCTCGCTCCCCAACTGCCCACACGCGCCCATCAGCGTCCGACCCTTGGTCTGACGACGTTTGGCATACACGCCAAGGTCGCGCAGCCACCCCATGAACGCGTCCACCGACTCCTCGCTCGGCGCGGGCCAGGGTGAGTTTCGCCTCGGGTTGTACGGAATCAGGTTCAGCATCGTCCGGGGCGTCCGCGCAGTCTGCGAAATCTGGTCAGTTCCGGGACTTTGCAAAGTCTCGGCGCTTTGGGTGTCCTTCGCCTGGGGAGATCCGGGGCGACTCACCGGCGCCCGTTCTTCGATGCGGAGCGGGCGGCTGCGATACGCCTCGTTAATGGGCGCCACGAACGCGGCGATCTTCTCCGCGTGCTCTCGCTGGTCATTGACACCCGGGATCAGCACGTACTCGATGCACAGCTTGCCGCCGCCAAAGACTGGAATGTCGATTAGCGCCTGCTGAAGCTCCGCCAACGCGTACTTGCGGTTGATGGGCATGATCGCCGACCGCCCCGCGTCGTCGGCGTGGTTGAGCGACAACGCCACCCCGAGGCGATGCCAACCCGGTTCGCGCATTTGTTGCGCGAGTTTGCGCAGCCCGTCCACCCGGCCCACCGTCGACACACAGATCTTGCTGACGCTCAGGTTTGGGCCGTTGTGGTCCTTGAGCACCGCGATCGCCTGGACGACGTTCTCGTAGTTGTCCAGGGGCTCGCCCATCCCCATGAAAACAATGTTCGTCACCCGATGGCTCAGGAGATGCCGGGCGGCAAACCACTGGGCGACGATCTCTGCCGGCGTCAGTGAGCGAATCAGACCCATCTGCCCGGTTTCGCAGAAGGTGCAACCCATGGCGCACCCGACCTGGCTCGAGACGCAGAGCGTGTAGTTGACGTCGCCGCTGCGCCCGCGCATGGGAATCAGAACCGATTCGACGTCGAGGTGAACTCCAGCCACGCCCGGTGCTTGGTCGGGCGTCGGGGGAACCTCGGTCAAGAACTTGGTTATTGCACCAAAGGTATGTTCCTCACCCAATTGGCGGACCACTTTGGGCATCGGCGGTATCAAACTGGGATGGCGCACTCCGGTGCGGTGAAAAGCCCGATAGGCATCGAGGGCATGCACGCGGGGAGTGCCTCGGGCGTACCAAGCGTCCTGATATTGAACGCTCGTGAGGCCCAGAGGGTCCGGGAGCGCTTCATGAACAGGGTTCTGGGATGAAACACTTGCGTTGCGATCCACGGTATCGGAAGAGTACCACGTCGGGGGGTGGACCAACATCGGCGGTGTTGAAACTTGGTGAACGGAGGCGAAATCCACTAGGCAAGAACGCTGGAGTCTGGTAGGCTGTCGGTTGCGGAGCGATCGCTGCCGCACCGGGTCGAGCATCGAAGTCAGCGTGGATGAGGGCGGGCGTTTGGGTGCCGCCCGCGAGTGCGCACCCGGTCGTTTGGAACAGTTGCTCGAGTGTTGCAGCATTTTTCGGATCGAGAAAACAGCGGCAGCCAGACTGACGGAAAGAGAGCCAGCGTCTGAGAGGCAGGGTCTGAGGTGGAAAGGGCTTGGCCGAGACAGCTTGAGGTGAGACCTTTCGGGCGAAACGGTTCAGGGTGAGAAGGCGATTTTCGCGGGCCATGTTCTTGGCCCGCGTCCGCATGTGGGTGACAGTCTTTAGGTGGCGATATGTTTTCAGCCAGCTTGTCGGGAGTGACTCGAACGCGGTTCAGAAGCGTGCAACCGTCCATTCGGTTTCACGCTTGAAAGGCTCGGGGGGCGAGAAAGGCTTGTCGGTCGGCGTCTCTGGCAGGCTCGCGCTGGCGGGCCTCGTCTCTGTCGCCGGTGGGAAGAGTCAGTCGAGACGATTGGATCGAGGTCCATCAACGATCAGGAGCGGAACATGAAGATCGGTTGCGGGCGGAAAGTGGAAGGAAGGCACGGCGTGTGTCAACGACAATCGCGAATCGGGTTCACGCTGATCGAGTTGCTGGTGGTCATCGCCATCATCGCCCTGCTGATCGGTATCCTGCTCCCCTCGCTGGGACAGGCACGTGAGACCGCGCGGGCGACCGTCTGCCTGGCCAACACCAAACAGATCGCCATCGCGATGCACGCGTATGCCAACGACTTCAAGGGCGTGATCTGGCCTGGTGCTGGCACGTCCCGCAACGTCGGGGGCCAGTTCGTTGTGACGGCCGGTTGGGCGTTCCGCCCTGGCACGCCCGATTCTGGCTTCCTCCCGACCCCCGGCCTTCTGTACGAGTACGTCGACAACGCCGACGAAGTCACGGCCTGCCCCAAGAACCGTCGTCGCAACTGGGACGGCAGCGTGACCAACCGCAACGGCAACACGGATATGTTCGGCGGCGAGACCGGCATCGAGTTCGATTACTCCATGCACACCGCCACGCAGGGTGCCCGCATCGATCTGGACATTCGCGCGGCGTACCTCCCCCCGAACCTGCCTTCGAGCAACGTTCGCCTGCCGGCCGCGCTGGCGGCGCAGCTCGTCCCGTTCAAGGGGCTGCCCATCTTCGTCGAAGAGAGCAGCTACTTCTACAACCACCGTTTGCCGGCGCGCGGCACGGTCCCCGCGGGCGTTGCCGACGGGCTCTGGGGCAACATGGACCAGATTACGAACCGCCACGACAAGGGTGGCAACATGACAATGCTCGACGGCTCGTCGTCGATCTTCAAGCCGCCCACCGACAATGACGAAGCCATTCGCGACCCCAATCGCGACTTCGAGGCCAACGACGTTTACGTCAACACGAAGAACCAGGTCGATCAGTGGTACCGCGGCTACATCGATTCCGGCCGGAACTTCGGCTGGATCAACAACCCGCGCATCGGACCCTGATCGCGCCTGAATGACTGTTCGCGCGGGCTGATCCCAAGCCGCTCATCGCAACATCTGCTTGACCCTCACCGCGACGCGCCGACAAGGTGCGTCGCGTTCGTTTTGGGGATTTCCGCGAGCCGCTACCCTTCGTTGTCAAGCGCCGCGCACGAGTTCGTTCCGCGCGAGGGTCCCGCCCGCGCCGATCGCGGACCAGCGCACGACGATTCGATCTCCGGAGAGTGAACCCATGAAGAGCAACTCCAACCAGCATGTCCAGCGGCACTCGCGCCTGGTGCTCGCGTTTGTCCTGGTCTCGCTCGTCACATCGCAGGGCCTGGCACGGTCGGCGCCGCCTCCCTCCGCAGCCAGCCCGAAGAACAGCTCGCCCGCGGCAGCGGGAGCTTGGACGCAAGCCGATCCAAGCTTGCAGCGGGCCCGGGCCGCGGAGTCGATCGTGGAAGTCCAGGATCTGCCTCGTCGGCTCAACGCCGAGCCGACGACGATTGTGCTCGATGTGCGCACGCCCGAGGCTTACGCCGCGGGGCACCTGCCGGGGGCGATCCGGGTTGATTATGCCGACTGGTCGAAGCTGAGCCTGAGCGAGGCGGACGGGCTGGCGAACGAGGCGGCGTGGCACGAGCGGATCGCATCGCTGGGCATCACCGGAACCCATCGCGTGGTGGTCTATGACGACGGCAGGATGACCCAGGCGGCGCGCGTCTGGTTCATCCTCCAGCACTTTGGCGTGCCGCACGCGGCGGTGGTCAGCGGCGGATTCCCGCTGATCCAGGACGCGGCTCGCGCCGGCGAACTTGTGCTTTCCACCGAACCATCTGAGCCCACCAAGGCCCCTTCGCCCGCGGGCACGCACGCAACCAAGAGCGTTGACGCGGGCGGCGCCATCGGTGTTCTCGATCGGTTTGCGGTCCGGGAGGCGATCGAGGCGGGCACGGCACAGATCTTCGACGCGCGGACGCCCGAAGAGCACGCCGGAACCGATCTGCGCAAGAACGCGCGGGGCGGGCATCTGCCGGGGGCCATCAGCCTGCCCCACGCCAAGCTGCTGGATGAGCGCAACCGGCTTCGCCCGGCGGACGAGCTGGCGAAGATGCTCGAAGAAGCAGGCTTCAAGAAGGGCCGCCCGATCATCACGCACTGCGATGGGGGCGGCCGCGCGGCGTTGGCGGCGCTCGCCGCGGCACGCGCGGGCTATGGCCCGGTCGTCAACTACTACCTCAGCTTCAGCGACTGGGCCAAGGACGCGACGTGCCCGGTGGTGAAGGACGAGTAGTTGAGGGACGTGGTGACGCAGCGACGAAGCATGCAGTCACACTTCACGCGACATCTCGCGGACAAGGTCCCTTGGCTTGCTCGCTTGGCAAAGGCGTGATCCCGTTGGGCGCGTGCGTTTGCCCTGGGCTGGGGCTCGGATGAAGCCGGGGCGCGAGCGGGCGCACGTTTCTGCTACACTGGCGATCCCCGCGCAGCGGCGCGAGGCAGGCATCGTTCCAGGAGCGTCGGATGTTCAAGTCGATCTCGGTTGGTGGACGCGGGCAGGCGAGCGTGCTGGTCGTCGGTCACTTCAAGGGCCAGGGTTTGAGCGAGGCGAGCGCCGCGCTCGATCCTACCGGCGCCGCCGCGGCTGCCGCCAAGCGGCCAGAAGCCACGGGCGAGATCGGTTCGATCGCCGAGGCGTTTCCGCCCGCGGGCGCCAAGGGCAAGCCCTCGCACACGCGCGTGATCGTGGTTGGGCTTGGCGATGAGAAGAAGTTTGATCCGCAGTCGTTCCGCAGTGTCGCCGCGGCGATCGGTCGGCGACTGGTCGCGACCAAGGACGAGGCGTTTGACGTCGGCCTTCTTACGGCGGTCGAGGGCGTCAAGCTCGCGGGCAACGGCACCGGCAAGGCTGGCGGCAAGTCGGTCGATCTTTCGACGCTCGGGCAGGCATTCGGCGAAGGCCTCGGACTCCTCGGGTGGGTGTGCGACGAGTTCAAGGGTTCCAACACGCCCGACCCCAAGCGGCGGTCGCTGCGCGTCTTCTCGCCCAGCGCCGAGTTCGACGATGGCGTCGAGCGCGGGCTGGCGCTGGCGGAATCGACGAACTTCTGCCGCACCCTGAGCCAGACGCCTCCCAACATCGCAACCACGACATACATCGCGGAAGCGGCGAAGAACCTCGCGAAGAAGACGGGTCTGAAGGTTCGCATCTTCCAGGGCAATGAGCTGGAGCGAGAGCGGTTCACCGGGCTGATCAACGTGGGCAAGGCCAGCGAGAGCCCGCCCCTGATGGTCCGGCTTGAGTATGTCCCGGAGGGCCGGGGCGGGGCCAAGGGCGCGCGTGCCGGGCGGGCCGCCAAGCCGCTGGTGCTCATCGGCAAGACGATGTGCTACGACTCGGGCGGCCTCTCGCTGAAGGTGAACAACGGGATGGTCGGCATGAAGCGCGATAAGGACGGCGGCTGCGCCGTGCTCGGCGCGATGCACGCCATCGCCACCATCATCAAGCCTCGGCGTCCGGTTGTCGCGTTGCTCGCGGTCGCGGAAAACTCCATCAGCGACGAGGCATATCGCCCCGACGACGTGCTGCGCTATCGCAACGGCGTGACCGTTGAAGTCACCAACACCGACGCGGAGGGACGGCTCGTCCTCGCGGATGCGCTCTGCTGGGCGTGCGACCAGGAGAACCCGGCCGCGATCATCGACCTGGCGACACTCACGGGCGGGGTCGTGACGGCGCTTGGCAGCACCTACTGCGGCATGTTCTGCGAGGACGACGAGTTCCGCGCCCAGGTCGAGAAGGCCGCGGGCCTCGCGGGCGAGCGCGTCTGGCGCCTGCCCATGCACGATGAGTATCGCGACATGATGAAGTCGCCCATCGCCGACATCCTCAACAGCAACCCGAATCGCAAGGCGCATCCGATCCAGGGCGCGGCGTTCCTGAGCTTCTTCGTCAAGGACAACGTTCCCTGGTGCCACCTGGACATCGCGGGCGTTCACGTCTCGGAGAAGAACGCGGGCCCCTACATCGATGGTCCGACGGGCTGGGGCGTGCGTTTGCTGGCGCATCTGGCAGACCTGTAATCGGGCCAGCCATTTTCAGCGGCGTGACGTGCCCGCCGGGCGGGAGTTCATCGTCGGCTTTCCAGAGTCGGCATCGCGTCAAGGTGTCGAGGTGGTTGCTTCGTACACTTGCTCGACGTGACCCTCGAGCACTCCGACAACTCCGCGCCCCTCTCGATCGGCCCGGTGCGTCTTGCGACGCCGCTGTTGCTGGCGCCGATCGCTGGCTACTGCGACCTGGCGTTCCGGACGATCTGTCGCGAGTGGGGTGGCGTCGGGCTGGCGTGCACGGACTTGCTGAGTCCGCAGGGTTTGCTGCGCGGCACGGCGACAAGCCTGGATCTGGCGAAGACCAACGACTTTGACAAGCCCGTGGGCATGCAGCTGTATGGCAGTGATCCGGAGATCATGGCCGAGGGTGCGCGCTGGGCTGTTGAGCACGGCGCCAGCGTCGTTGACATCAACATGGGTTGCCCGGTGGACAAGGTGACGAAGAAGGACGGCGGGAGCAAGCTGCTCACCGATCTTTCCCGGGCCGTCAAGATCGCCGAGCGGGTCGCGCGCGAGCTGGAGAAGTGTCCGCTGGATGAGGCGGCGTGGGCGCGACGCCAAGGACCGAGGTTTGGCGCCTCAAGCCGGAGCCCGGGGGGCGGGGGCTCGAGCGGGGGCGCTGGCGCGGGCGGGGCGCTGGCCAGCGGCGGATCTCGTGTTGTGCCGCTGACGTGCAAGATGAGGTTGTGCTGGCACACAAGCGATTATGAATCGGGCCACGCGTGCTCGCCCCACCTGGCGCGGATGCTCGCGGATGTTGGCGTTGCGGCGGTGACGGTCCACGGGCGAACCACCGAGATGAAGTTCTCGGGCCATGTGCAGCTGGCGGGCATCGCGCGGGTCGTCGAGGAAGTTGGCGGTCGGATTCCAGTGATCGGCAATGGCGATATCCGCGAGCCCGAGGACGCCGAGCGGATGATCCGCGCGACCGGCTGCGCGGGCGTGATGATCGGCCGCGGCGCGCTCAGCACGCCTTGGCTCTTCCGCGATGCGTGGGCGCACTTGCAGCGGGTCGGCTTGTTCCGCGATGCAGCGCCGCCGGCCATCGAGCCCCGCCCACTGCTGGAGCGCGACAAGATCGAGACCATCCGAAGGTTCTTTGACCTGATGCGCCAGCAGCGGGGCGACCACTACGCGATGTTCCAGATCACACGGCGCGTCGCGTGGTTTGCGAAGCGATTGCGGGGCCTGCGCGAGGGTGGTTGGCTCGACGAACAACCGAGCGAGGGTGTGAGCGAGGGCGATGTTGCGGCATTGACGAGTGAGAGCGACGCCGACGATCGCAAGAATCTCAAGCCGTTCAAGGAGGCAATCCGCCTGGCCAGAGCGCCGGACGAGGTGTATGCGGCGCTCGACGCGTACCTGCGGGGCGATCGCTTCCCGACGACGGCGCTGGCGGGCGCGCCACCAAGCTGCGACGCGCTGACCTGATCGCTCGGGACTATCGAAGAACCGGTCTTGCGTCTCGGCGGGCCGGTGCGAAGGTGGCGGGCTACTGCTTCTCGGCCGGCGTTGGAGCGGGCGTGTGTGCCGCGGCGACGCGGGCCCGCAGCGGGCTGGCCTCGTCGCTCCTACTCAGTTTTTCCAGCGCTTCCGCCAGCGTCTCCAGCGCCTGCTTGAGGCGCGACTCGGTATCGGGCAGGGTCTTTTCCAGCCCCGCGAGCGAGGCCCGCGCGAGTGGCTCGGCCTCTGCGGCGCGATCCAGCTTCAGCAGGCAGCGTGCGTAGTTTCCTCGGAGGATGGCGAGCGTCATGCCGTCGGTCTGCGGCGCGGCTTCCGCCGCGGCGAGCGTCCGAGCGAAGATCGGCGGTGCTTCATCCACACGCCCTGCCTTGATGAGCTGCTGCGCGAAGTTGTTAGCGTTGATGATCGAGTTGACGTGCCCCGGGCCGAGCGCCGCGATCATGTCTTCGGTGATCTGCCCCTGCATCGCCAGCGCTTCGTCGTTCTTCCCGCGCATCGAGAGCAGCGTCGCGATGTTGCCCGCGGTGATCAGGGTGCTTCGGTGCCCGGGCCCAAGCGTCCGCTTCATTCCCGCGTGCGCCTCTTCGAAGTATGCCTGTGCCTCTTCGAGCTTGCCCTGGTCCTGGAGCGTTTTGGCGAGGTTGTTGATGCACAGCAGCGTCTCGAAGGCGTCATCGCCCCGGCGCTTGCGCATCAGTCCGAGGGTAGATCGAAAGATCGCTTCGGCGCCGTCAGGGCCATCGAGCCTTCCAAGATCGATGAGCGCGGTGCCGAGATTGCTCCGCGTCGTGAGCGTCATGATGTGCTCGGGGCCCAGCAGCTTTTCCTGACGCTCGAGCAGGTCGCGGTACATCGGGAGCGTCTCTTCGAACTTGTCCTGCTCGTGGAGGGCCTGGATGAGGTTCGAGATGAGCTCGAGCTTGCGGGGCGAATCGGGCCTGCCCTCATGGGCCGAGAGGGCCCGGCGGTAGAATGGCTCGGCATCCGCCCCGCGTCGCTGCCAGCGAAGGCACACCGCCAGGTCGTTCATCGTGCGAGTCGTGTCGTCGTCGCGCTCGCCCAGCACTCTGATCTGGTCCTCGAGCGTCTCCCGGAGCACCCCTTCCGCTTCCGTCAGCTTCGAGGAGTAGTTCAGCACTTGCCCGAGCAAGGAACGCGAGCGCAGGCTCAGGCGATCATCGGGCCCGTAGGTTGCCAAGGCCAGCGCGACGAACTCGTTCGTCAGCGCCAGTGCCTCGTCGAAGGCGCTCTCCCGCAGCAGCACTTCGGTCAGCGCTCGCTGTGTTTCGAGCGTGTCGCGGTGCGCCGGTCCGAGCGCGCGCTTGCGGAGTTCCAGTGCGCCCCGGAGATGGCGAACGGCTTGCGGATACTGCCCGAGCGATGCGTAGCTGGTCCCGATGGCGGCGCGGGCGGTCGCTTCGACCAGAGGCGGGGTCTTGCCAGCGCTGGACTGCTCGGCATCCAGCTCCGCAGCGGAGCGGTCGAGCACGTCGACGACGCGAGCGTTGACGCCGTCGCGCCCCGGGTCGGCGCTCTTGAGCATGTTCTCGAGGAAAGCGACGGCGCCGGCGCGCTGCTCTGCCTCGGAGCGGGCCAGGTCTCGGGCGCGGGCCGCGTCGAGGTACATCGTGAGCGCCACCCCCAGCGCCGCGATGGAAATGACCGAAGCGCCTCCCAGCGCCGTCGCGGCGAGGCGATATCGCCGGAGCCTGCGCCCAACGATGGACCACGCGCCATCGCGCCGGGCCTGGATCGGTTCGCCCGCCAGCGCGCGGAGCAAATCTCGCTCCAGCTCCGCGGCGCTCTGGTATCGCCGCTCGGGTGCCTTGGCCAGGCACGTCAGCACGATCGTCTCGACATCGTCGCTGACGAGCCGCGCGGAGATTGAACCGCGAACCCTGGATGGTTCGCTCTCGACGATGTTCCGCAGCGTCGACGGCGCGTCGCCCGAGACGTCGTACGGGAACCGCCCCGTGAGCGCCTGATAGAGCATGACGCCCAGGGAGTAGACATCACTCCGGGTGTCGGCGGCGTGCGCGTTGCCCCGAGCCTGTTCCGGGCTTGCCCAGGGAAGCGAGCCCATGAACTGCCCCGAGAGGGTCATCGCTGTCGGGCCTTCGTTGCCCGCCTGGTTGACCCCCGTGTCACCAGTATCCCCCGCGCTGTCCCTCAGCGGGGCCGCGAAAACCTTCGCAAGTCCGAAGTCAAGCACGCGGGGCTGGTTGTCGCCATCAACTCGGATATTCGAAGGCTTCAGGTCGCGGTGGATCACGCCCCGCTGGTGCGCGTGCGCCAGAGCCGAGGCGATCTTGGCGAACGCCTCAAGAACCGCGCGCACATGGTCCGCCGTGGTCGGGATTGGGACCGACGCTCGACCTTGGGGAGGCTGGACGGCGTTGTGTTCCGGTGGCGCGTTCTGGCTCGACGCGGGCGATGCACCTCGGAACATTGCGCGCAGATGATCGAGGATCGACGCGCCCTCAACGAACTCCATCACGAGGAAGGGGTGTCCGTCGTCGGTGCAGCCACTGTCGTAGACGCGGACGATGTTGGCGTGTCGCATCGATGCGACGAGATCGATTTCTCTTTCGAACCGTCGGCGAGCCGCGGGCCCACCCAGAGCGCTGTTGAGCAGCACCTTGATCGCGACGCGGCGTTTGGTCGATCGCTGGGTTGCCGCGTAGACGACGCCCTGACCCCCCCGACGAACCTCAGCAAGGTCGTCGTAGCCCGGGATGTCGATCATCTGGTTTGGCCGACGGACGCGGCGGAGCTCTCCTAGGAGCGCGCCTTCATCCTTAAACCAGGAAGCCGCCGCGAGGTTGGATGCGTCGGTGGACATGACTTGAAGCCAAGCGGTCCCGAGCCCGTCTTCATCACCCTTCTTCTTCGACTTGCTTCTCGACGACCTGCATGAGGCGCTTGCTGATGCGCGACTTTGCCTGGTAGACTGCGTCGCGTGAGATGCCAAGGTCAGCCGCGACCTGTTCGACGCCCTCGCCCGCGACCGCGTAGCGATCGAATGCCTCGACATCGGTCTCGCTGAACTCGGCGCGGATGGTGCGCATCGCCATGCGCAGGTGATATTGACGCCACTCGGCCTCCCACCGATTGTCCTCCGCGTCTCCCCGCGGCGCGGGGTGGGCTTCCAGCGGGCCCGTGACACTCTCTGCTAGCGCCCCCGGGGCCGGGTTCTGAATTGTTCTTTGCTGCAATCGACGCTGGCAGGCGTGGACCACCACCGTCTTTAGATATCCCCGGAAACGCCCGCGAGCGGGGTCGTACTCGAAGCCCGGCATGGCCTTGGTGAGCGAGAGCAGGACGTCTTGCTGCACGTCGTCAACATCCGCGGGCTGGACGCCATAACGACGACAGAACCCACGGATGAGCTCTCCGTAGCGGGCGAGAAACTCCGCCCACGCCGCGTCGTCGTGCTGCGCGACGCGGTGGAGCAGCGTGATGTGAGTCTGGGTAAACCCGATCATGCTGATTCTCGGTCGTGCAACTGTGGGCACGCCAACCTTGTCGAGGCTTGACCGCGATCTCCATCATTATCGCAGCAATCGTCTCCCCGGATCTTGATAAGCTGACTATCGGGCGGCGTGAACGGGACTTTTCCCGAGCAGTTCTTCTTTTCGTCAGATTCGCGGGCGGACTTGCTAGGACCCCCCAGACGGGCGGGCCCGCAAACCGCCCCGCAGACTGGTAGGCGTCCAAGTTCCCACCCGAACGGGTTCGGGAAGGCCGGTCGGCCATGATGGTCACGCACGCGGGATGGTTGTTTATGGGAGATTGCTCATGATGTTCGCGACGGAGCGGAAGGTGTCCTCACGCAGCGCGGCGATGGTTGCCCTTGCCGGGCTTGCGTTCGGCGCGAGCCATGCGCACGCACAGGTCTGGAACAACAGCGCCGGAGGGGATTGGAGCAACCCGCTCAACTGGACGCCCAACGTCGTGCCCAATGCCAATGGCGCGAATGCCTCCATCGATGCGCCGGGCGCGTATGTCGTCTCGTTCAACGGGTCGTTCACCATGAACAGCCTCTCGATCCCCGTTGCGGGGCGCACCGTCTCGATCGTGGATGGCGGCAACTTCCGGCTGGCGACGGGCGGCATCTCGAACAACGGCCAGATCGTCGTGAACACGACCGGGGGCGTGAACGCGACCATTCTCCGGCTGTTTGCCGGGAACTCGAGCGTCTCGGGCACCGGCGCCATCGTCATGAACGCCGGCCCGAACACCGACACGGGCGTGCTGCTTTCTGATAGCGGGAGCTGGTCGTTTACCAATGGCGCCGGGCACACGATCCGAGGCACGGGACGCATCTCGTCGGCCATGGTGAACAACGGCCTCGTCAACGCCGACGTCGCCGGGCGCTTCCTCCGCGTGAACGCCAACGTGACCAACAACAACCTCTACACCGCAACGAGCGGCGGCACGCTGGAGATGAACAGCGCGAGCGTGACGCAAACCCCGACGGCGCAGATCCAGGCCGCCGGGGGAACCGTTCGCCTCAACTCAACCTCCGTCTCGGGCGGGACCATCTCGGGGTCTGGCGCGAGCATCGTCGAGGCCAACAACCTGACCGCGGTTGGCGTCACGACCCTGGGCAGCATCCACGTCACCGATGGGTTCAACCTGCGGACGACCACATCGCTGACCAACAATGGGACGGTCACCGTCAACCCGACCGCGGGGAACAACGCGACCGCCCTCCGACTCTCGAGCGGGTCCGCGACGCTCCAGGGCTCGGGCACCGTCGCCCTCAACGCTTCGCCCAACGTCGACACCGCCATCATCGTGGCCGACAGCAGTGCGTGGTCGCTCACGCACGCGGCGCCCCACCTCATCCGCGGCACCGGGCGGCTCCAAGCCAACATCATCAACAACTCCACCATCAACGCCGACGTCCCCGCCCGAAGCATCGTCGTTTCTTCGCCCATCACCAACAACAGCCTGCTGACCGCCACCAACAACGGAACCCTCGCCGTCAACAGCGTCGCCATCACCCAGCCCGCCACGGGCGTTATCCGCGCCGATGGCGGGACGGTCGTGTTCAACTCCGGAGCCGTCTCGGGCGGGCAACTCCGAAATCAAGGTGGCGGGGTCGTCAACGTTCAGGGCCTGAGCACCTTCGACAATGTCACGATCTCGGGCGGCATCGACGTGGTTGACGGAAGCACCTTCCGTCTGGGGGCCTTTGGCATCAGCAATGGCGGGGTCATCACGATCAACCCCATCGCTGGCGTCAATGCCACCGTCCTGCGTCTGGTTGCCGGCTCGGCGTCGCTCTCCGGAGGCGGCACCGTGTTGCTCAACGCCGGCGGCAACCTCGACACCGCGTACATCACGTCGGACTCCGGCTTGTGGGTCCTTACCAACACCGCGGCCCACACGATCCGCGGGTCTGGACGCGTCTATTCCCAGGTCGTCAATCAGGGCACCTTCACCGCCGACGCCTCCGGGCGACGCCTGGAACTGCTCTCGAGCCCCAAGACCAACAACAGCCTGATGCAGGCGACCAACGGCGGCATCCTTGGGATCAACGCAGTCGTCAGCCAAGGGGCCGCAGGACGCATCGTCGCGCAGAACGCCAGCATCGTCCAGGTCTACGGCGCGACGGTCAACGCCGGTCGGATCGAATCCGCTGGCACGGGTCGCGTTGAGTACACCGCGACCTCGACCCTCGACAACGTCACCCTCACCGGTGCCCAGGCGCTCTTCGACGGGCAGATCCTCCGCGTGGGCACGGGCGGCCTGACCAACAACGCCGCGCTGACCATCAACCAGCAGTCTGGTGTCAACGCTTCGCAGGTTCGCCTGGTCGCCGGGAATGCGACGCTCGCCGGCGCCGGAACGCTCGTGCTCAACGCCAGCGGCAACCTCGACACCGCGTACATCATCGCGGACTCGGGCTTGTGGGTGCTGACCAACGGCCCGACGCACACGATCCGCGGCACGGGGCGCGTGTATGGGGCATTGATCAACCAGGGGACGATCCGTGCCGACGTTGCAACCCGCCGCCTGGAACTGGCCTCCAGCGGAAAGACCAATCAAAGCGCGATTCGGGCCTCGGGGGGTGGCGTGCTGGGCGTCAACTGCCCGGTCAATCAAACCTCCGGCGCGAGCATCGTCGCGGACGCCGGCACCGTTGAGTTCTTCGGTGCGACGTTGACCGGCGGCGCGCTCGACGCCGTCAACGCCGGGATCACGCGCCTCACCGCAACCTCCACCTTTGACGGCGTGACGTTCGGCTCGGGCGTGAACCTTGGAATCAGCGACGCACAAACGCTGCGCCTTCTGACCGGGGGCCTGGTCAACAACGGAATCATCACTGTGGGCATTGGCACGGGCGTGAACGCCACGACCATTCGTGCCGTCGGCGGGTCCACGTCGATCACCGGCTCGGGCGAGGTTCGCCTCAACGCGAGTGGCAACCTCGATACCGCCTATTTCGCCGCCGACTCGAGCTTGTGGACGACGACCCTCGGGCCCGCGCAGTCGCTCACCGGGCGCGGGCGTGCGTACGCCCGCATTGCCGCCCAAGGTCGGCTTGCTCCCGGCGGCAGCAACGCCGCCAACACCATCGAGTTCATCTCCAACCTGACGCTGTCGCCCAGCAGCCTGGTCGAGATCGACATTGGGGGTGTGGCGCCGGGCACGTTCGACCAGATCGGGGGCGCGGGCGCCAAGGCCATCGCCGGCACGCTGCTGGTCAACGAGATCGGTGGTTTCTCTGGGGGAATCGGGCAGGAGTGGAACATCGTGACCGCCGCGGGCGGCGTGACCGGTCGTTTCGACGCCTTGCTTCTCCCTCCCGCCCCGGCGCCTGCCCTCAAGTGGGCGATTCAATATACCGCAAACTCGGTGATCCTCCGGGTGACGTGCAACGCCGACATCAATAGCGACGGGCAGATCGACTTCTTTGACTATCTTGACTTCGTGCAAGCAATCAACGACGAACTCCCCGAGGCCGACTACAACGCCGACGGCAGCATCGACTTCTTCGATTATCTCGACTTCGTGCTGGAATACGACCGTGGGTGCTCGTAAAACTTTTCTGTTGGTGAGCGTTCACAAACTCAGAAGAAACCCGCGGACGCTGGCGCTCCGATAGGGATGACCGGTCGTGCTTGCACGGCCGGTTTTTTCATGGCGTTTTCATCGTATTCCACCGCTCGCCCTGCCCCCCCGACCTGGGCAGAACGGGGCCTTGTTGCTCGGCCTTGTCTTCGAGCCCGACTGCTTGTGTCTCACGATGCCCGGCTTATTTGGACAGGCTCCGGATCGGCACCAGCAACACCGGGCACGGCGCCGCTTCCAGCACCGATTTACCGATCGAGCCGAAGACCAAACGCTTGAGCATGCCGTCAGCGTGCGTGCCCATGACGATCAGGTCGATCTGCCGTTGCTCGACATAACGAATGATCTCATCGACGACGCCGCCGACCACGGAGGCGGTGCGGACCTGATCGCGGATCTCACCAAGCGCGCGTTGCACAAAAGCATCGACCTGGCGGGCAGATGCCGCGAGCATCTCCGACGCCGAGGGCGTGACCACGGGCGCTGCGACACCCGCCCCAAGCTCCGGAGCCCCCGCCAGCATCGCCAGCTCGGTGTGCGGCACAACGTGCAGCACATGGACCTCGGAGTGGAACTGCTTGGCCAGCGGGACCGCCCAGGCGCTCGCGGCTTCCGAGAGCTTCGAGAACGCCGAGGGCAGCAGCAGCCGCTTGTATTGCACCGGATGACCGGCGTGGGACGTGTGGGGCGTGTGCGTCATGGGCAGAGCCTCCTCATCCCGCGCGCGTGGGCCCGCGGGTTCTTCCCCCGCGAGCGATAAACCCGCCGGGGCGAGTTGCACCCCTCCTGCCACGTGATTCTATCAGATCGATCGCCGCCGCCGGCGTCCGAAGCCCGGCCCACCCCCCGGCCCGGTCCCCAGCCCGCCCGCAAGCCAAGCGCCAGCTGCCATCAGGAGCGCGGTTCCGGGCGCGGGCACGAGCACGCCGTTGGCCGTGATGGTCTGGCTGCCATTGAGCCCGAACGCGATCTCCGAGAGCGAGAGGTTCATGAGGACGTTGGCCGTTTCTCCCGGGGGCAGCAGCGTGGGCAAGCCAAACGCGAACTCAGGGATGGCAAGGTCGGGGTTGACGGTGTTGCCAAACTCGACGGCCCGGACGCTGGTCAGGCGTGCCTGCTCGCCCGCAAAGACGATCGTGCCTTCGAGCGGGAGCGGGGTGGGCACGCCCGGGATCTCGATGATGTTGCCCAGGAAGTCGACCGCCGCGAAGAGCTGGACCAGCGGCACCACGCTGAAGGTGTACTCGTTGTCCGCAACTTGGGTGATTGTCCCTGGCAGCGATCCGGCCCCGACTTGCTGGACGCGCAGCGTCGAGATCGTGACGTCGCCAATGGGGATCTCAAGCGGAATCCCGCCCGGGTAGGTGGCGCTCGGGTTGCGCGTGCGGAAAGAGTCGTACTCCAGAGCGAGCGAGGCGGGGAGGGAGAGCGTGCCGCCCGAGAGGTAGTCGATATCAAGCCCGGCGACCGAGATCGCCCCGCCCGCGCGGTCGACGGTAGCTTGGAAACCCCCCGCGGCCCGCTCGCTCAGGTTCTCGTCGATGCCGAGCCCCAGGGACACGGGAACCTCGACGTTCTCCGTGGAGCCAAAGCTGCCAAAGAGCCCGGGCTTGGTCCGGGTGCCGGTCGGATTGGTGTCGGCGTTGTAGTTCCCGATGAGCGTGCCAGTGGTGGAGACGCCAGCAAGGGCGTTCCCGGTCAGGCGGCTGGCGGCGGAGTCCAGCGTGAACTCATACGGCGCCGGGACGCGGGCCATCGCCGAGTTTGCCCAAACCCCCGTGCTCAACAGAGCCATGATCACGCGCAAAGAGACGACAGGCCCAACGACAGGGAAGTTCCGTGGCATGCACTAAATGTGCCACGGATTTCGCCGAGTGCCAGTGAAGTTGCCAGTGAAGTTGCCCGTCAAGTTGCCGTTCAGTTGCGGGCCGACGTTGAAGCTTCGGCAATCCATGGGTCAGCAGGCCAACGGGCGTTGGTCCAAGTGCTCGCCAGGTTGCCGGGGGGCGTCTCGTGGTTAGTTGAGGGGCAGCACACGGACATTGCGGAAGTGGATCTCGGCACCCTCGGACTGCAGCGCGATCTGGCCGGCGAGTTCGGCCGCGTCGGTCGCGCGGTTCACTTCCTCGCCATTGACCCGGAGCACGATGTCGCCCTTGTTGACGACGATCTCGTAGTCGTTCCACTGTCCGACCTCGTGCTCGGCAAAGTGGGTCTTGAGCGTGCGACGCCCCTTCGTGCGCTCCGCGGCGACGTTCATCGAGAACTGGTCGATGTTCCAGAAGTCGCCCGCGTTCTTGCTGTGGAGCTGCGCCTCAACGCTCTTGGGCCAGATCTTGTCCGGCTCCTGGATGCGGACGAGCACGCCACTGTTGCCTTCCTGCTTGGTGACGGGGTTAAAGCGCCAGTCGAGGCGGAGGACGAAGTTCGAGAACGACTTGTCCGTCTTGATGTAGCCCACGGGCTTGCCCGCGCACACCAGAACGCCGTCTTGCACGCTCCAGACGTCGGCGGGGTTCTTGCCTTCCTTGATGAGGTCGGGCACGAACGCGTTCCACCCCGTGAGGTCCTTCCCGTTGAAAAGCGCGATCTCCGCGGCGTTGGCCCCGGGCGAGAGATCACGGATCATGATGTTGCGATACCACACGTTGTCGCCGTGATCTTGCAGCGCGATCCGCCCCTTGGGCTCGAGCCCGAAGCCCTTCATGTCCTTGAACTTGCTCGCGGCGATGCGGTCGGTCCACGACTGGTCATCGATGCGGCATTCGGCGATCTTCACGCCGTTCAGGAAGTGCTGCAGCACCCCGTTTTTGATGCGGATGCGTGCCTGGTTGAACTCGCCCGCGGGCTTGATGGGCTTGTCCGCCGGGGGCGCGATCATGTCATAGAGCGCGCCGACGCTGCGGCTGGCCATGGCGCCATCCTTGTGCCCAGCGTCGTCAAGGATCTGGAACTCCGGGCCAGTCTGCCAGGGATAGTCGTAGGTTTCGGAGACGCGGTACATGACGCCGCTGTTGGCGCCCTTGTCGACCTTGAACTCGAAGCTCAGCTCAAAGTCGCTGTACTCCTCGACGCTGACGATGTCGCCAGCTCCGCCCCCGGCGTTGATCTTCAGGCAGCCGTCCTCGATGGTCCAGCCCTTCTCGGGGAACGACTCTTTCTTGAACCCGCGCCAGTGCTCGGTGGAGGTGCCGTCGAAGAGGACCTTCCAGCCAAGGGCCTTGTCAACCGGGGAAGCGGCGCTCGGAGCGTCGCTGGTGCCAACGGTGACGACCCCGGGGCTGGGCTCACCCGGGTTGGTGATAGTGGTGTTCATGCTGGCCAGGGCATCGGGAAGCGCGGGCGAGAGGCCAAGAGCGACACTGCCCGCGAGCAGCGCCAGGCGGACCGGGTTCACCCGCGGCTGATGGTGAGCGAACGCACGAAGAGACGCGGTCACCCCACGACGGTTCCCGGACAGACGCGCACGCGCGAGCATCGATGACACTCCGAACCGCACGGGCAAGGCCCGAGCAGCGCCCGACATCACCCACCGCCGGCTACCACCGCCAGCGCAACCAACAGAACCATAGCGAGCGAAACGAAGCTGCGGAGGCCACCCGCCGGGCCACCTTCCAGATCAACTTGGGGGGCAAGTGGCGGGCCCACGGGCAGGCCAACTGGCAGGCCCGACCGGCCGGGCGAGGTGCCTCGACTTTGCCTTGATATCCTTCCTTATGCATCCGTTGTTCTCGGAGCGGCGTTACCTCATCCCGTTCCGCTCCACGTTGTTGCCACAGATCTTCACCGACACCCTGATCATCGGCGCGGGTGCTGCGGGCCTGCGCGCGGCGATCTCGTTCGTCGAACACGCCAAATCCGCCGATCGGGCGTCGCACGCCACGGGGGCGCTGGGCTCTGGCACGCCGAGCCCGGCCAGCGCCGGGGCAGGCGCGAGCGTCGCGGGCGACTGCATCGTGCTTTCCAAGGGCCCGCTCAAGCACACCAACACCGCGTGGGCCCAAGGGGGCATCGCGGGCGTGGTCGCCGCGTCCGACTCGATCGCGTCTCACGTGCAGGACACGCTGGCAGCCGGGGGCGACCTGTGCGACCTTCCGGCGGTCGAGCGGGTGGTCGCCAACGCCGCAGACCGCCTCATGGAGCTTCGCCAGTGGGGCATGCGCTTCGACCTGCGCGACGATGGATCGCTCGAGCTTGGTCGCGAGGGCGGGCACGGGGCGTCGCGAATCCTCCACAGCGATGGCGACGCGACGGGTCGCGAGCTGCAGCGGTGCCTGGCGGAGAAGGCCCGGTCGACGCCTGGTATCCGCATCTTTGAGAGCTGCTTTGCGCTCGACCTGATCACGCCGGCGCCGGACGCGGGCTCGCCGGTCATGGGGGCCGTGACGTATCACCCCAAGTACGGTCTTCAGATGATCTGGGCTCGGGCGACGATTCTGGCCAATGGCGGGGCGGGCGTGCTTTATCGCGAGACGACGAACCCGGCCCTGGCGACCGCCGACGGGCTGGCGATGGCGTATCGCGCCGGGGCGCAGCTTGCGGACATGGCGTTCATGCAGTTCCACCCAACGACGCTGTACCTGGCGGGGGCGCAGCGGGCGCTGATCTCCGAGGCGGTGCGGGGTGAGGGCGCCTATCTGCTGGATTCCTCCGGGCACCGCTTCATGCGCGACGAGCATCCGCTGGCGGAGCTGGCGCCCCGCGACATCGTCAGCCGCGCGATCGTCCGCCAGATGGGCAAGCAGGGCGGCGCGCACGTCTGGCTCGACTGTCGGCACATCGAGGGCTTCGCGTCGCGATTCCCGAGCATCGCCGAGACGCTCCACCGCTTTGATCTGAACCCGCAGACGCAGCTCATCCCCGTCCACCCCGCGGCCCACTACATGGTCGGGGGCGTGCGGACCGACGCCTTCGCCAGGACCAGCGTCCCGGGGCTCTATGCCGTGGGCGAGGTCGCCAGCACCGGGCTGCACGGGGCCAACCGCCTCGCGAGCAACTCGTTGCTCGAAGCGCTGGTGATGGGCGAGATCGCCGGGCGGACCGCTCACGAGATGCGCGGGTCGCCCCGCGCCGGAGCCTGGGGGCCGGTGCTGCCAAGGTCGGCACCCATCCCGATCGTCAGCGACATCCGCCCCAGCGACAACGGAGAACTCGATCTCTCCGACGTGCGCTCGAGCCTCCGCTCGGCAATGTGGAAGAACGTCGGGCTTGAACGCACCGGGGCCAAGCTCCGCGACGTGATCGAGATGCTCGACTTCTGGGCGCGCTACACGCTGGACAAGATCCTCGACGACCCTTCGGGCTGGGAAACGCAGAATCTCCTGCTCGTCGGGGCACTCGTCGCCCGCTCGGCGTTGTGGCGACACGAATCCCGAGGGTGCCACATCCGCACCGATGCGCCGACGCCCCGGGAAGAGTTCCGCGTGCACGATCTCTGGCGACGCGGGAACGAAGAGCCCTTGCTGGTGCCCGTTGGCGATGCGAGCGAGACCGCCTCGACAGCGCCGGAAGTCGTGAGCGTGAAGTGAGCCGCAAGGGAACATCCATTCCCCCGCGAGCGATGCCCCCGCGAGCGACACCCCAGCATTCGCGGGCGCTTGGCGCGTGCCTTGGTGTGTGCGCCTGTGGTTGGTCCGCGCTCATGCTCGCGGCGTGCACCGAACGGACTGTGTATTACCGCCCCATGCTCGGTGCGCTGCCCGGCGCGGAGACGCAATCGGTTGTCACGACGCCGAGGGGCTACGAGGGAGATCCGCGGCTCATTAACCAGACGCCGCTGCGCCAAGAAGCGCCCGATGGCGAAGTGACGCTGAGCGCCAAGAACATCCGCTCGCTGATGGTCCACATCATCACCCTGCTCGATCCGGAGTCGGTCGACTCCAGCCCGAGCCAAGCGGCCTCTGGAGACGCCCAAGCCGGCGGCAGCCCCGATCTGGCGCCCTCGCCAGGCGAGGGAACGGAGCGGATCACCTACGCCCCGCCGCGCAGCACGCCCAGCAATGCCGACCTCTTCGTCAAGCAGGTGCTGAGCGAGCGCACGCTCCGCGAGTTTGCCGATCGAGGCGTCGATCCACGCGAGGCATACGAGTTTCTGCGAGAGAATGTCGACGACGTGCGGGCCCTCTTCAACGCCTTGCCCCAGGGCGAGTTCACGCCCGGCATCTTCCTTCGCAAGATCGGAGACCGGACGTTCCGCCTCGCGGCGGCGCCGCAGCTTGCCAAGAAGCTGCGATACACCGCGATGGACGTCGTGCTGGAAGGCGGCGACTATCGCCTCCGCTGGTTCGTCGAGTGAGCAGCGTGATCGGCAAGCGCATGCAGCCCGACCTTGAGGGATGGCCCACGTCCCACCTGCGAAACCCTCGCTTACTCAGGGGCTGCTTGGAGTCGCTCACGACTCATCCGGAATCGTCTTCCCGTGCGGGTCGGTGCGCGGGTCGCGTTGCTGTTGTCGCAGTTGCTCCGCCAGCTCTTGCCGCATCGCCGGCGAGATGTAGTGCTCAACCCGGTGGGATGGCCCGTGGACGTGATCGGGCGGCAGCCCCAACTCGCTCTCCAGAAAGCCCTCCCACAAACGATGGGAGCGCACCAGGGCGCGGGCGCGCTCCAGCCCCTGGCGGGTGAGGCGCAGCGTTGCCGATGGACCAGGCGATGAGCCGCGCGAAGCACCGTCGGGTGCGCTTGGCGAGGCAGCTTCGGGCAGGGAGCCGGCGAACGCTACGGGCACCCGTTCAACCAGCCCGTCACGCATGAGCGACGCGAGCGCGACGCGTCCAAGGACTCCGGAGATCCCCGCTCGGAGGGTGGCCTGGACGGGCTCGCCCCCGGCGTGCAGCAAGCGGGTTGACGCTCCTCCCAGGTCGGGGGCGTTGGCGGGGTTGTTTGACTCGGGGCGCCGGGGGCGGCTTTCGTATGCCTCGCTCAATCGATAGAGCGCGCCCAGCACGTCCTCGCGGCGGATGCGAAGCGCCAACCTGAAGTTCCGCATCAGCTTCGACACGATGCCATGGCGAGGGCCGACGACCATGGCAACGAGGAACTGCGCTCCCGCCGCGACTGCGACCATGCCGGCAACCGAGGCCTCGAGCTCGAACCAGGCGTGGAGCGCGAGCGTGGCGAGGCACCCAAGGGCCGCGGCGCTGCCCGCGAGCAACGCCGCCAGCGCGAGCATGCGTCCGAGACGGTCGGTGAGCAGGTGGGCCGTCGCACCGGGGGCGACGATCATCGCGACGACAAGGACGGAGCCGACCGCCTGGAACGATGCGACGGTGCTTGCCGCGACGCTTGCCATGAGCCCGTAGTGGACCAGGGCGACATTGATGCCAAGCGCCGTCGCCAGCGCGGGATCGAACGAGACGATCTTGAGTTCCTTGTAGAACAACGCGATCGCGCCAAGATTGACGACGCTCATGATCGCCAGCCAAGCGAAGGCCTGGGGCACTTCAAAGCCCAGCACCCGGCGCGTGTCGAGCGAGACGAACTCGAGCTGCCCATAGAGCACGCAGCCCGGATCGAGGTCCACGTCGCGCGCGACCCACGTGATCAGCAGCACGCCCAGGGCAAAGAGCGACGAGAAGACGACGCCCATTGCGGCGTCCGCCGGCACCCGCCCATACCGCTGGAGCGCCGCGATGAGCAGCGTGGTGATGAGCCCCGCGACCATGGCTCCGCCCAGCATCGGCAGCGGATCGCGGGTGCTGGTGATCAGGAAGGCGACCGCGAGCCCGGGGAGCACGGCGTGGGAGATCGCATCGCCAAGGAGCGACAGGCGCCGGAGGACGAGGTAGCACCCGGGTACGCCGCACGCGACGCCGCAGGCGATCGCTGTTGCCATGACCCAGAGGTCGTCGGTGGTGACGCGCAGCGTTCCCAGCGCGGGGAAAGCCGCCACCCGCTCAAGCATGGAGGTCGCCAAGGCCAGTGTGCTCGCCAGCGCAAGGGTCAAGGCGAGACCTCCGGCGCTGGTGGTGTCACCTCGGGGTCGGAGAAGCGTCGGGCCCGCTGCAGCGCCCGGGCAATGAGCCCCCGCCTCGGCGCCAGCAAGAGCGAGGCCAGCATCAGCAGCGACGCTGTGAGGATGATCATGGGGCCCGTGGGCCAACCTCTTGAGAGCGCTGCGGCGGGCGGTGCGGGCAAGATCGTGCTCAGCGTTGTGCCGCCCGCCCCCGCCACGGCGCCAAACGCGCCCGACAACAGGACGATGGTCGCCAGGCGGTCGCTCCAGAATCGGGCGGCGACCGCGGGGGTGATGAGCAAGGCGACCATCAGCACGATGCCGACGGCGGGCAGGCCCACGACGGTGCACGCGCACACCAGCGCCATCACGCCCAGATCCAGCATCGTCGTTGGCCATCCCTGCGACTGCGCAAAGGCCCGGTCGAACGCCAGAAGCTTGAACTCTTTATAGAGCAGGCTGATCACCGCGATGCACGCGAGCGCCACGCCCCCGATCAGCATCAGGTCCGAGCGGGTCATGCTCGCGGCCTTGCCGAAGATGAATCCGTCAAGGCCGGCCTTATTCCCCGGCAGATCCTGGATGATGCTCGACAGCACGATGCCGAGCCCGAAGTAGCAGGCGATTACCATTGCGGTCGCCGCGTCTTCCTTCACGCGCGTGAAGCGATGGACGAGCGTGATCGTTCCCGCCGCGAGCAGGCCAATCACGAGCGCCCCGCCCAGCAGGGCCGCGAAGTTTCGCTCGCCCACGAGCAGAAACGCGATGCAGATTCCCGGGAGCGCCGCATGCGCCACCGCGTCGGTCACGAGCGACCGCCCACGCAGCACCGCGAACGGGCTCACCAGCCCCGAGGCAAGCCCGAGCAGGCCGGTGCCGAGACCGACGACCACGGGCGTCGAGAGCCAGCCGCCCGTCAGCCAGCTCGACAATCCTCCGTCAGCAGCACCCGAACCAGCAAAGCCCCCCGCAGAAGCACCCGCAGCCGGCATGCCAAGCGCGCTGGAGACAAGATCGAGCAGCATCAGCGAGCGCCCTTGCCCGGTCCTGCCCGGTCGACCTGGGGCTTCGTCGCCAGACGCATCGCCTCACCCGCTTGCTCCAGCAGGTTCAGCCGCCCGCCATAGGTCCGCCTGAGATTCTCCGGCGTGAACGTTGTCTCGATGGGTCCGGCGGCGACAAGGCGCACGTTCAGCATCAGCACGTGATCAAAGTACTGCGGCGCGCTCTGCAGATCGTGGTGCACCGCAACGATCGTCTTCCCCTGCTCGCGCATCGCGTGCAGCACATCAACGATCGTGCGCTCCGTCGCCGCGTCCACGCCCGCGAACGGCTCATCCATCAGATAGAGCGCCGCGTCCTGCGCCAGCGCACGCGCCAGGAACACCCGCTGTTGCTGCCCGCCCGAGAGCTGGCTGATCTGCCGCGAGGCAAGGTCGGCAATCCCCACCTGCTCCAACGAGCGCATCGCGATCTGGCGATCGGCCTTGCCCGGGCGTCGGAACCAGCCCAGCTTGCCATAGCGGCCCATCAGGACCACACCCAGCGCGTCAATAGGAAAATCCCAATCGACCGATTCGCGCTGCGGCACATATCCGACAAGATCTCGCGTCTGCCTCAGGGGCTTATCGAAGATACGCACATAGCCGCTGGCCGCCGGGATCAACCCCAGAATCGACTTGAGCAGCGTGCTCTTGCCCGCGCCGTTGGGACCGACGATGGCGATCATGCGTCCGGCGGGCAGAGTGACGTCGACATTCCACAAGACCGGCTTGCGGTCGTAGGCGACGGTCAAATCGTGCACCTCGACCGCCGGCACGCCTTCAAGCTGGCCCTTTGGCCCGCCCTCTGTCGCTTCCAACGCGCCAGCGGCGTCCAGCCCGCGCGCCGAGGCGATGTCGCCCGTGCGCGCCGCATCTCGATCAACCCCGGTCGTCGCTTGCGGGTGTCGATCATTACTCCGTTGGCTGGGCATCGCTCTCGGGCCGGCGCGCTGCCCGCGCTGTGGATTGGGCTTGGGGTCGATGGGCGCGCTCTGCTGGCTCATGGTGCCCCACTGCCCGACCCGCCGGGCGAGGTCGCGACCGGCGCCTCCGCGGGGGCGCTCAGGCTCGTGCCGACGGGAGCTGTGCCTTCATTCCCAGTGCTCTCATCGAGCGCGCCGCCCAAGGCTTGAACGATCGTGCGAACGTTGTGCCGGAACATGCCGACGTAGGTACCTTCTGGCGTCCCGTCGGGCCCGAGCGCGTCAGAGAAGAGCTCGCCCCCGACGACCACGTTGTGCCCGCGAGCGGCACACCCTTCGACGAGCGCATCGATCGTCTTACGCGAGACCGACGACTCCACGAACACCGCTGGTACGCGGCGTGAAACGAGCGTGTCGACCAGGGCCGCGATGTCGCGGATTGAAGCCTCGCTGTCGGTCGAGATGCCCTGCACACCCAGCACTTCCAGCCCATACGCCCGCCCGAAGTAGCCAAAGGCGTCGTGAGCCGTCACCAGCACGCGGCGTTCGGGCGGAATCGTTGCGATCCGCTCGCGGGCCCACGCGTGCAGCGAGGCCAGCTCGCGCTCGAATGCCGCGGCATTCTCGCCGAACACCTGTGCACGGGGCGGATCGACCTTCGCCAGCATCTCCGCGATGGGCCTCGCGACTCCCGCCCAGAGCGCCGCATCGAACCACACGTGCGGATCCGCCTGGCCGTCAAACTCCGCTGGCGAACGCAGCGACTCCTTGGGCAGCGCCTCGGCGATCGCGAGCACGGGCTTCTTCTCGCCCAGGCGCCCCAGAACGTCCTGCATGCGCCCTTCCAGATGGAGCCCCGTGTACAGCACGATGTCCGCCTCGTTGAGTAGACGCACATCCGCGAGCGAAGCCTTGTACATGTGCGGATCGACGCCCTCGCCCATCAACGCCGTAACGCGAGCGTGCTCGCCCGCGACGCGACGAGCGGCGTCCGCGATCAAGCCCGTGGTCGCAACGACGCGAACGCCGTCCGCCCCCGTGCCCGCCTCCCCGGTTCCAGCGTTGGGCGTCGTTGCCGTCCCCGATTCAGTCTTGCCCGATTCGGTCTTGCCAGATTCGGAGGCTCGCCCGCAGCCCGAGGCGATGCTCGCGACGAGCGCAAGCAGCACGAACAGCACCGACCCCAGGGCACGGGCGACACCAGCCGCGGGGGCCGAGTCGCGGGAGCCTGAACTGGTGCGGAGTGAACGAAGCCAGCCAACGGACGCAACTGTCGCGCTGTCCATGATCGCAAAGTGTAGTCGATGCTACAACTCGGGTCAAATCACCCACCCGCCTCATCGGAGCAGGCCAACGTATCGAAAGCCCTAGAGAATCTCGAGCGCCGCGTGGCTGCGCTCGCTCACCCGGGCCGCGATCAGCACCTGTTCCAGGCCTGTGGCGTCGCGCGCGTCGAACGCGCCAACGTCGTAGCTGTCCGCGTCGAGCACGCCCCAGCAGCGCAGCGCATCGCCCACCCTCTCAAAGCAGGGGAGCACGACTTCGGATTGATCGCGCGGGTCGCAGGCGATGTAGTTCGGGCCCATCACGCGCACGTCGCGCACGACCAGCGGCCTCTGGCTGACGAAGCAGCGACCACAGCACCCATGCAGCCCGATGGGCGAGCACGCCGGCTTATCCCGCCGAGCGCCAAGGACCAGCTCCTGGCCCTCAACCCCCGCCGGATCGTGCAGATAAAAGCCGATCCAGCTCACGCGCCCCGGGTTGTCGCGCGCGTCCCCGGAGCGCCACCCGAGCGCGTCCCACAGCAGGTCGATCACCCGCGCGCGGCGTTGGCTCGCGTCCGCCAGCGGCGCGATCTCTCGCGCGGCCCGAGAAACCAAGGTGTCGTAATCGCGCTCGCTCGCCATCGCCCGCTCCTTACCTCACCACCATGAACGTCACCCATGCCGCGGCATAGGCCAGCGCCGACATCCACCCCAGTTGCAGCAGCGCCCACTTCACACCACCGGCCTCGCGCGCCGTCACCGCCAGCGTGGGCAGGCACTGCATCGCCAGGATGTAGAACACCAGCAGCGACCACGACGTCGCCGGGTCAAAGAGGGGCGTCACGCCGTCGGCGCGCGTTGCAGCCCCAAGCTGCTCCGTCAGTCCCGCGTCGTCGAGATCTTCCGTGCCGGTGACGATCACCGCCATGGTCGCGACGAACACCTCCCGGGCCGCGAAGCTCGCCAGCACGCCAACCGTCAACTGCCAGTCAAACCCCAGCGGCGTGAAGACCGGCTCCAGCAGCCTTCCAAGCTGGCCAGCAAACGAGCTTGCCCGCGCGTGCGACGCCTCGAGCAACGCCGCCCGCTCTTCCAGGCTCTGCGCCTGCTCTTGCACGCTCCGGGCTTGCTCGAGCCCGGCGCCATCGCCGACCTCGACTTGTCCCCCAGCTGGCCCACCCGTTGGCCCGCCGGCCTGTCCGGGATCAATCGCGACGAGCGCCGCCGCCTGCTCGCGCAGCGCCACCGCCTCATCGGGGGGCGGAACATGCGGGAATGCGCTGAGCCACCAGAGCACGAGGCAGATCGCCAGGATGTTCGTCCCCGCGCTGCGAAGGAACGTGACTGCCCGGTCGTACGTGGTGATCAGCGCCGTCCGCACGCTGGGCAGCTTGTACGTTGGCAGCTCAAGGCACAGCGCGCGGCTCGGGCCTTTGAGCAGCGTCCGCCGAAAGACCAGCGCCGTTCCAAGCCCCGCAACGACTCCCCCCGCGTAGCAACCCATGAACGCCAACGCCGCCTTCCCTGGCTCGTCGGGAAAGAGCAGCGTCGTGAGGAGCACGTACACCGGCACCCGCGCCGAGCAGGACATGAACGGCGCCACCAGAATGGTCGCCAGCCGCTCGCGTCGATCCGGCACCGCCCGCGCGCTCATGATCCCTGGGAGCGCGCACGCGTGCGATGAGAGCAGCGGCACAAACGCCTGCCCGGGCAGCCCGAAGGGGCGCAGCACCCGGTTCATGAGCAGCGTGGCCCGCGCGAGATATCCCGTGTCCTCCAAGAGCGAGATCAGGAAGAACAGCAGGCAGATCTGGGGCAGGAAGACCAGCACGCCGCTGATCCCCGCCACCACGCCGTCGGTCAGCAGTTCCTGCACCAATCCCTCGGGCACGATCGACCGGATGCCCGCGCCAATCACCACGAACACCTGCTCGATCCAGTCCATCGGGTACGTCGCGAGCTTGAAGATCATCCAGAACAGGCCGGCCATCGTCGCAAGAAAGACCAGCATGCCCGAGACTGGATGCACCAGCACGTGATCGAGGCGATCGGTCCAGCGCTGCGCCGCTCGCGGCGCCGAGGAGACCCGAGCAGTTCCTTCGCTTCCCGCCAGTTGACTCCCCGCCCGGGGGCCGGTGGTCGAGGCCCCCGGTCCGCCTTCGACCGCCAGCGTGACCTGGTCCGCCAGCGCTTCCGCCCAGGCTTCGAGGCCCGCGCGATCTCCCGGGGGCGTTGCGTGCGGGATCCGCGCCCGCGTCAGAGCCTGCGCCACGGCGCTCACGCCCTCACCCGACCTTGCGTTGCACTCCACAACCGGGCAGCCCAGCCGCTCGCTGAGCTGCGCCACGTCGACCCGCAGACCCCCCCGCCGGGCCAGGTCGACCATCGTCACAATCACGACCATTGCCAGGCGCCGGCGGAGCACCTCGCCCACGAGCGTCATGTTGCGGGGCAGGTTCGTCGCATCGATCACCACACACACGCCGTCGGGCTCGCGGGCCCGGCGCGACGAAAGCGGGAGCGTGCCCGCCAGGACGTCGCGGCAGATCCGCGACTCGCTCTGCTCAAGATCCAGCGCATACACGCCCGGCAGGTCGACCAGTTGGATTGGCCCCGGACGACCACCCTCCGCCCCGTCCGAAGGCGCGAATGTTCGAACCGTCCCGATCCGGGCTTCCTGCGTCGTGCCCGGGAAGTTGCTCGTCTTGTGACGCAGCCCGCACAGCCCGTTGAAGAGCGTCGTCTTCCCGGTGTTGGGGTTGCCAACCAGCGCCAACAGGATCGGCACGCCGTCGCTCGCCGACGGATCGTCCTGTGCCTGCCCAAGACCCTGTCCAAGACTCTGCCCAAGCTTGGTGGGGCTTGGCTCGGGCGGCTCCGTGTGCATTGGGGCTGCGCTCATGCTGCCTCACCGCCTGACGCTGACGGTCAGTTCCGTCTCGCCAGGGCCGAAGCCTGCGCCCACCGCCAGCGTCGTCGGGCTCACCATCACCTGCTCAGCCAGAGGGCGCGACAGCCCAAGGCGGCACGTGCACTCGCCGCAGCGCTCCGAGCGATACAGCACCTCGACAATGCAGGGCTCTCCGACGCGGCAAACCCGCACCACCGCGTCGACGCGCAGGCCCATCGCCCGCAGCAACGCCGCGTCCTTTTCATCCCGGCAGACCTGTCGCACAACGCCCACCCGCCCCGGTTCCAGCGTGGTCAGCGCCAAGGCGTCCGCGTCGACTATCGCGGCCACCGCCTCCAGGGCTGGCGCCGCCGCACCTTGGCAACCCGGACCACGACAGGCCGACTGATCAGCCACACACTCGCCGCTCGTCGCACCCATCGAATGGCCCTCGCCCGGCAAAGGATCTTTGTATCAGCTTTCGCGCTGGCCCAAAGTCTAAGCGTCTTGAGACTCGTTCGCAACCGGTTTACGGGAGAACCCGTGGAGTGTCAGCCCGCCAACCTCGAACACCCGTTTCTGGGCGTTCCCGAGCGCCGCCTTGGCAAGCTCCGGCTCTGAAAGCCACGTTCTCGCGCCGCCATCCGGCCCGGGCGTGCGCTCAATGTGCCCAGTATTTCCTTGGGCCAGATACACCGCGGCGCGAATCTCTCGGTGTGTTGTCTGAAAGTCGAACGTACCGAGTTTGGTCAACGCCACGGCAAGCTTCGGCTCCGCCGAGTTGATCGCTTCCTTGAGCCATGCCGCGACCCGCGCCGCGCTCGGCCTTCGCCCCGGGGTTTCCAGGGTTGGAGCTTGGAGCAGCCCGGCAAACATGCCGGTCGCCGCCCGTCGCTCGACAAGCACCCGCCCGCGGGCATCTTGAACAATGACAGCGCCCCACCCGATCACGCGCCGCTCGACCCGAACCTTGGGCGACGGGATGCGTTCCTGGATTCCAAGCTCCCGCGCTCGGCACGAGCCCTGGACGGGGCAACCGTCGCAGCGGGGGGCGCGGGGAGTGCAGACCACTGCGCCCAGTTCCATCAGTCCTTCGTTGAGCACGCCCGGCGGCACGCCCGCGCCCACTCCCGAGGCCACCAGCTCCGAAGCTCGATCCCACGCCCACGCCTTGGACTTCTCCGCATCGCCCTCGTGCGCCGCCCAGCGTGTGAGCACACGAACGACGTTGCCGTCGACGATCGGCGCGGGCACGCCGAACACGATCGACGCCAGAGCCCCGGCGGTGTATGGCCCGATGCCCGGAAGCGCCGCAAGCTCCTGCGCCGATCGAGGCATGACCCCGGCGTGGCGCGCGACGATCGCTCGAGCCGCCTGGTGAAGCAACCGCGCTCGCCGGTAATAGCCGAGCCCCGCCCAACTCTCGTACACGTCCTCGATCGGCGCCGCGGCAAGGTCCGCGAGTGTCGGAAATCGCTCAAGAAAAGGCGAGAACTTCTCCACCACCCGCGAGACTTGCGTCTGCTGGAGCATGAACTCGCTCACCAGCGCGTGGTAGGGTTCGCGCTGCGAGGACCGCCAGGGCAGCGCCCGAGCCGCGGACTCAAACCACGTTGCGACTGCCCGCGCCCGGGCGGCATCACCGTCAACGGGCGAACTGGTCGGCGTTCGGTCAACCGGCGTTGGCATGGGGCGGCGCCGCTCGAAGGGCCTGTTCGATGCGGGGTTTCAGGGCCTTCCACGCCAGGCTGGGGGCCTTGTTCACGGTGATCCACCCCGGCTGGATTAGCACGTTGGTGACGCCAGGAATGGCAAAGAGCGCTGTTGCGACGGGATCGCCCGAGGCGTCCGCGGGCGAGGCGTATGACCGACGACGCTCGGCATCGGGCAGCGGGGGAACCCCATCGACCACGCACTTGATCGCGTTTGGGTTGGGTGTTTCCTGGAACGATTCAACCTCGATCGGCACCGAACCCTCCCTCGCATCCACGGGCCCCGCGCGGGCATCGTACCCGCGTAGACTGATCCTCCCGCAGACTGAGCGCACGCTCAATCACGGTCGCCCGCGGCCGCCCGCTCGCGACAAGAACGCTCTGGCATTCCTTCGTCGCTTGGCGATCGGGGCTCCCACAGCATGCCCACCGAAGGCTTCTCCACCCTTCTGCAGCGTCTGGCCAACTACCCGTGGTGGCAGGTGGGCGTCGAGCTGCTCATCATCGGCGCGATCGTCTACGGCATCCTCCGCTTCGTGCGTGGTTCTCGCGCCGCGGGCGCGCTCAAGGGCCTGCTCGTCATCCTCATCGTCGTGACGCTCGTTTCCCGCGTCTTTACCGACAGCACCGCCTTCCAGCGACTGGCCTATCTCAACGACCGGTTCCTGGCACTCGTCGCGATTGCGCTCGTGGTGATCTTCCAGCCCGAGCTCCGCCGCGCGCTCGTGCGCCTGGGCGAGACGCCCTTCTTCCGCACGACTCCGAAGGAGCTGGCGCTGATCGCGGAAGAGATTGCCGAGGCCTGCGCGTATCTCTCCAAGAACAAGTTCGGCGCGTTGATCGTCCTGGAGCGCGAGATCGGGCTGGCGGGCATCGTGGAGGGCGGAACGCCCCTGAACGCGAACCTCTCCGCGCGCCTTCTGCAGACCATCTTCTTTCCCGGGTCCGCGCTGCACGACCTGGCGGTCATTGTCAAGGGGCGAACGATCGTCGCGGCCAGCGTCCAGCTCCCACTCGCCGAGCCGGGCGATATGCCCGACACTCGCCTTGGTTCGCGGCATCGCGCGGCCCTTGGGCTCTCCAAAGAATGCGACGCCGTGATCATCGTGGTCAGCGAGGAAACGGGTCGGATCCGGATCGCCGAGCGAGGGACGTTCTCCGACCCGATCCCGCACCCGACGCTGGGCTCGGTAATCATCGCGAGGCTGAGCCGAGGCCGGCCCGACGCGCCAACCAGCGCCGTCCGCCGCGAGCCTCCGCCTTTGGATGAACCCGGCGCGTTCGAGGGAAACCCGACGTGAGGGGAAAGGCGAGAGGCGAGAGCCGCGATCAGGCGACGCCCGACGTTCGCAGCAGCGTGCGAAAGCTCTCGCCGAAGACGAAGTTCTCTTCCGGGAACGACTCGCCCGCGAGGTTGTTGTCGAGGTGGCTGAAGACCAAGTCGATCCGGGCGAGGGTCTGGGGCGGGCGCGCGGGGTCGTGCGCCGACAGAATTTCCACCAGCCCGCTGGCCGCGGCCCCCACCGCGTCCATCTGCTGGATCGTCGCGGTGTACCGCAGCGTGTCGCCCGGCACGGCGTCCAGGTCCAGCTCCGCCTTCGAGACCTTCGCGAGAATCACCTTCTCCCGGAAGCCCTCGGCGTGTCCGATCAGTATCCCCGCCGCCTGGGCCGTCCCTTCGACGATGAAGCACGCCGGCATCACCGGCATCGGCGGGAGCGGTTCCGACCCGCCCGGCGGCGAAAGCTCGCTCGCAAAGTGATCGTGCAGGTGTTCCTCGGCAAGGCTGACGTGCTTGATCGCGACCAGGCGTTGACGAGGAATCAGTTCGACGATGCGATCGAGCCACAACCAGCGCATGCTCAGCTCCCGCCCGGGCTTGCTTGAAGGTCGCGATCCCGCGAACGGAAAGACTTAGGCCGTCGCCTTCGCCTCGCCCGCGTTCAGCTTGTTGGCGACGAAGCGCACGACAGTGTCCACCGTGAAGATGTCGGCCAGGCGCCTCATCTGCGGGTCGCGTTCAAAGTCGGCAAAGTCGACGTGGGGCAGCTTCTGCCTCAGCACCTGGATTCCCTTGGGCGTCACCTTGCCCTCCCGGACGAACTCAGGGTCTTGCGACACCCCCTCGGGGAAGAACTCGCCCTGGGCGATCTTGAAGCCGAACGCCTGCTCAAGCTTGAACTGGATGTCGAGGATGTCGATGCTCTCGGCGCCGAGGTCGCCGAACAACGTCGCATCGGGGGTGACATCGTCCTCATCGAGGGCCAAGGCGTCGACCAGAACGCCGCGAACCTTGCCCAAGATCTCCTCGTGTGTCATTCGAAATCGTCCTCTCCGGCGGAATAGACGTGCGCACGAAACCTTTGACGCGATGGTAGACGTTGCGGCACGGCACGGACACGGGAGGGTGATTTCACCCGTTTTCACCCCAGACGGCCCGCGGACGACGGGTCGACGGGGACAGGTTGGCCCGCCTGCAGCGCTTTCTGGCCTCAGCTTCGACGCCGGCGCGACGCCACCAGCGCCCCGAGGGCGAGCGTGGGGAGCGACCCGACCGAGGGGATGCCGCCCGAGCCGGTGAACTCGATGCGGTAGCTTCCGGTGTCGCCGTCATTGAGCCACCCAGCGATGGGGTTGGCCCCGCCCGTTCCGTCGGGCCCGGAGACCTCGGTGCGGGTGCCGAAAGCGAAGATCGGGTTCCCCGCCGAATCGACGGGGATGTTGCCAAAGCCGGCGATCGCGATGAAATAGCGCCCGGGGTTGAGCACGGCGCTCTCGGTGCCGTCGGTCGCCCGGCGTCCGAATCCGGGAAGGTTGGATTCGAACGCGGGGTTGATCTGGCTGGCCAGCACGCCGCGCCCGTCGGCGTCGAAAAGATAGAGCACGGGAACGGGAACCGAGGCTACGACCTGGGCCGAGAAGTTGGTGGGGTTGACCACGTTGAAGGCGTACATGTCGCGGAAATCCAGCCCGAGCAGGGGCTGGCCGGTCAGCGAGCCGTTGATCGAGTTCAACTCGCCCTCGCCGACGACCTCTTGCGCGATGAGCGGGACGTCCGAAGCGTCGTTGTTGCGGGGCTCGACCCAGTCGATCGCCAGCGCCGAAACGCTGCACAAGCCCACCCCGATCAAGCCCATCGGGACAACGCCGATAACACGAACTCGGTTCAGTTGCATGACCTCTCCTCCCATTTGGACTTGCCTGCAAGCACGACCACCCTCTGACAGGAGTGTAGAGACCGCGGGCCTCCCACGCAACGAATTGTTGCGTCTCCTCGATACCCCCATCGTTTCCAAGAAACGCTCGCACCACTCCTGCGGATTTCGTACACTCCAAGCGTGTTGTACTTCGACAACAACGCGACGACCCGGCCCTCCCACGGCGTGGTAGCGGCGATGTGCCGAGCCATGGAAGAACACTGGGCCAATCCCTCCAGCCTCCATCGCCATGGGCAGATCGCTCGCGCCCAGGTCGAACTCGCGCGCAAACAACTTGCCCAGCTTGTCGGCGCCCAGGCCCGAGACCTGGTCTTCACCGGCAGTGGCACCGAATCAATCGATTTGGCCATCCGAGGCGTCTTGGCCGCCTGGCCTCAGGAGCGGGGTCGGCCCGTCATCGTCACCAGTCGCCTCGAGCATGCCGCCATCCGCGAGCTGGCGCTCGACCTTGAAAGCTGCGGCCTGGCGGAGGTGCGCTGGATTCCGATCCACTGCACCCGCTCCGGCTGCATGAACGCGCAGGACGTCGAACCCCTGCTCGATGAGCGCACCGCGATCGTCTCGGTGCAGTGGGCCAACAACGAAACCGGCGCCATCCACCCCGTTGGCGAGATCGCCTCGCTCTGCCGGGCCCGCGGCATCGCGTTCCACTGCGATGGAACGCAATGGGTCGGTAAGCTGCACACGAGCGTCATCGCAACGGGGCCGAACAACGTTGCCGCGGCGCCCAAGCCGCTTGGCGCGGGTGGGCTCAAGAGCCAGCCAACGCCCTGGCTCGACTTGCTGACCTTCGCCCCGCACAAGTTCTACGGGCCCAAGGGAATCGGGGTGCTGTGGATCCGGCGCGGGCTGCGCATCAAGCCTTGCATCCACGGCTCGCAGGAACTCGGACGCCGGGGCGGGACCGAAAACGTGCCGGGTATCATCGGTGCCGGCGTTGCCGCGGCAGAAGCGATCGACTGGCTCGCGGACCCGGCCAATATCGAGCGCGTGCGCTCGCTCCGCGACCGCTTTGAACAGGGCGTGTGTGCCGCCATCCCCGATGCGGTCGTGAATGGGCCCCAGGATCTCTCGCTCCGCGTCTGGAACACCACGAACATCGGTTTCCCGAGGCTGGAGTCCGAGGCGTTGCTCATCATGCTGAGCGAGCGCGGGCTCTGCGCCTCGGCCGGCTCCGCCTGCTCCTCCGGCTCCCTCGAGCCTTCGCCCGTCCTGCGCGCCATGGGCGTGCCGGAAGAAGTCGCCTTTGGCTCGCTCCGCTTCAGCCTGTCACGCGACACCACGCAGGAAGAAGTCGATCGCGGCATCGCCCTCGTGGTCGATTGCGTGGAACGCCTCCGCGCATCGTGCGCCGCCGTAGTCTGAGGCGGACGGACGACAGGCTGCGGGCAATCCCCAGCGAGCAGCAGCCAGTCACTGGGGAAGCGCGAAGCCGATGCACCGAACCATGGGCCTTCGCGGCCCATGGGGTGATTGAGTGCTTGAGCCACGGCCCATAGCCGCCGCCCATTTGCCGTCACCCATTTGCCACCGCCCACTTCCCCTAGTTCCAGACTTCGCGCAGCGCGTAGCGCACACCCCGTTGTTCCAGTTGCGTGAGGACATCTTCCACAAGCCCGGGGATGCTCGCCAGGGCCTCCGGCGCGTGGACGCCCGGTAGTGAGAACCGTCCCGACGCCAGCAGCCTCGCGACGGTTGTGCAGGTGTAGCCGGTCGTGCGCGCCATGCTCGTGCTCTGGGTTGCGTGGTCGTAAAAGTCGGTCAGGTCCCACGACAGCGTGTGGACCTGGTTGAACTTGGTTCCCTCGACGCTGACTCGCATCACCGTCAGGTCTTCTTCGCCAGGCTCATATGTCCACTTGGGGAACAGCAGTGCGGCGGTGAGCTCGCGCGGGCGGATCCGCCGCTCGCCCAGGCGGACCTCCTCCTCGCTGAACAGCCCGATGTCGCGGAAGGCCCGCATGAGCTGCGCGTGCCCCGGGTAGCGCAGCGTCTTCTCCTTCATGAACGGCGCCTTGAGCGATTGCATCAGGCTGCGGAGCCCATCGGTGTTGAACGCTTCCAGCGTGCCGACGCCCGGGAACTCCAGATACTCGGGCTCGCTGAGTGCCTCTTTCTGCACGATGCGACCGTGCTCGACGACTCGGGCGACGCGCGTGTATTCCTCCAGCACGTCGTAGGGCGAGAACGCGGCCTTGTACTCAAAGGGCAGGCGGCGCTCGCGCGGGAGCCCGCCCACGAAGATGCTGACCGAGTGGAGCGTGTCGAGCTGCGCCGCTGCGTGGGCCGCCAGAAGGTTGGACATCCCGGGCGCGACGCCGCAATCCACGATGACCGTGACGCCGGCGCTACGCGCCATCTCGCTGAGCTCCGACGGATCTTCGGGCATAAAGGAGATGTCGCAGTAGGTTCGTCGCGCGTCGATGACCGCGCGCAGCGTCTGCAACCCCAGGCGGCTGGGCATCGCGCCGACGACGACATCCGCATCGAGCGCGAGCCGAGTTACGAGGCCGGGAGATGAAAGATCGCCCTCGACGCAGCGCACGCGATCCGCGGCGGCGGGCACGCGATCCAGCATCCGCCTCAGGTTCTCGCTCCGCGCATCGGCGACGGTCACGAGGTGCCCGGCGCCCACGGGGCCTCCCTCGCCGGCCTCCGCGCACGTCGCAAGCTCGCGAGCGATGAGCGAGCCGATCATCCCGCACCCCAGCACGAGAAACTTCGCCATGTGGGCCACCCTTTCCGCGCTCGATGCCTCGCCCCATCGCCCCGGCCCGATCGGTCGGTTGCGCGTCTCAGGATAGCGGATCTTGTCAACCCCGTAGCCCGCTTGTCGCTGGTTCAGCGGCGCCGCGGGGACAATCGGGCAGGTCAGGCCGGGTGTCGCTCGCGCTGCGCCCGCAGCGCATCGATCGCCAGAATCTCAAACGCGACGTGGGCCGCGAGGAACGCGGTGATGCCCGAAACATCACGGTCGGGCAGGACTTCAACCACGTCGCCCCCGACCAGGTTGACCCCAGCGAACTGGCGCACCGCCGCCAAGGCCTCGGCGGAGCTCATGCCTCCCGGACAGGGCGTGCCCGTGCCTGGCGCGAATGCCGGATCCACCACGTCGATGTCGAACGTCAGGTACGTCGGGTGGGTGGCGGTCCTGGCGAGAAAGGCCTCGATGGCCGCCCGCCCGGCGCCCGAGCGGTGTTGCTCCCCCGTCACCAGAGTCACGCCGTGGCGCTGCGCATAGTCAAGATCGCTGGGCGTGTTGAGCGGACCCTTGATGCCGATCGAGATCATCCGGCTCGGGTCGATGATCTTCTCCTCGATGGCGCGGATGAACACCGACGCGTGTCCAAATCGCTCGCCCCACACGGCATCAACGGTGTCCAGGTGCGAATCAAAGTGCACCAGCGCCATGCCCTCGGGTGGACAGCGTTCGCCCAGGCGCTGGCGGGTCGCCTTCATGTTGGCGTAGGCAATGGAATGATCGCCCCCAAGCGCGAGCAGCTTTGCAGCCGGTGGCAGCGCCGCCGCGAACGACGCAACTTCGCTCAGTGTCTGCTGCAGCAAATAGGGCTGGACGGGCGCGTCACCCGCGTCGGCCAGACTCAGCACGCCCGGCACATCCACGCGGTGTTCCAAGTGATACTGCTTGAGATACTGCGACGCCTCGCGGATGGCCCTGGGGCCGAATCGCGCACCGGGACGGAACGTCACCCCCGCATCGTGCGCAGCGCCATAGACCAGCCAGTCTACTGGCTGGCTGGCGTCCGGGACGTCGACCAAGCGCGGATATCGGGCAAAAGTAACGAGCCCGGAGAACCGGGGTGTGACACGGGAGTTCGGCAAAACCGTGCGGGGCAAGGACGGCATGCGCGCAGTGTAACGGTCACGGTTCGGCGCTGGCAGATCGGCGTCATCGGGCCAAGGTCGACAACCCTACAATCTCCCATGGCAGGAAGCCGACGTCATCGCCCGCTGTTTGACCTGATCGGCGATTCGACCGGTCGGAGCGGGTGGAAGCAGACGCCGCACGCAGAATCGGGCGAGCCGGAAGTCAAGCCCCCGGCGCCGCCCGCAACCCCCCCTCCCAGCCCCCCCCCGGCCGCTTCTGCGCCCCCACGAAAACCCGAGACTTCCGCGGCTCCCGCGAGCACCAAGCCGAGCCCCGAAGCGTCATCCGCTGAACGAGCGCGATCGGTTGGAGCCACCCCCGTCGCTCCGCCCAAGCCGGCCGCATCGCTTGCGCTGGAAGCCGAGATCAAGGGCGTTGCCCTCAGCCCGGGCGTCGAGAGTGCCGAACGCCCGCGACGAATCGACAACGGCATTCACGAGACCGGGATTGGCGAACGCTCGTCGCGAGTTGACGAGCGAAGCCGCGTCGGGTCGCCCGTTTCGGAGGCTCCTGAGCGTCAGTCCGAGCGACTCCCCGAGCGTTCGAGCCCCCGCCCCCGCCTGCACCCCACCTCGCTCCGGGCGCTGGCGATGTACGCCGTCGGCGCGGCGATCGCCCTGAGCGTGCTGGTATGGCTGATCGCGTTCCGAGCCGGGCAGTCGCAGAAGCAGCGCGAGCTGGAGCCGTTTTTGCAGGCGACCGTGCCGGTCGATCCGCTGGCACAGGAGACTGGGGCCCGTCAAGAGGCTGGCCGTCCAGACACGGGCCGTCCAGACACGGGTGCTGCCAAGGCGCCGCCGCCGCGTCCCGGGCCTCCGCGAGCGACGACATCGAACTCTTCGCCCGCCAAAGCTGGCCCCGTGGCGGGTCAACCAACGCCGCGCACGCCGGACCGAGCCAATGAAGCTGGGGGCGATTCCCGCGTTCGATCGACCGACGGACGCCCGGCGGAGCCCCCGCCCCTCAACCTGACGCCCGACACCTCAGGTCGTGGGCCGATCCTGGTCGCGGGCGGCACGCTCGCCAGCGACCCGCGGATTGCGGAGTTGAACTACTACGTCATCGAGCGCCTGCCGCTGGAAGAAGCCCGAAACGTGATTGAGTTCCTCGCCGATGCGGGCGTGCAGGCCATCGGTTCTCCCGAGGGGGACCGGATCGTTATCATCGCCGTCCCAGGGATTACCCGGGATGATTATCGGGCGAATTCTGCGTACCGCCAGTGGCTTGAAGCCCGGATTGCCGAACTCGGCAAGCTCTGGCAGCGGGAACACCGGGGCAACAGCGATTTCTCGCGCCCGCTGTGGGTTCGCTTGCGTTCGTGACCGTTTTCCCCAACCGCGTCACCCGCCTAACATCCTCTCCCCCAGCGTCCCCCGTCCTGGCGCAGGGAGGGGGTTCGCGGCGCGGCGGCGGGCTGCCGCAGGATGTCCGTGGACGGCAGTTTGCTGATGGAGTCGACCTCATGAGCCTCGATCGATCGCTGAAAACCAGCGCCAAGATGGGCGGCAAGCGCAGCGTCATGACCCGCGCCGAGCGCATCGCCAAGATGATCGCCGACAAGAAGTTCGATGTGACCAAGGACCGGGCCGTGGGCCTGCCCAAGACCCTGATGCCGAAGGCTTGACAGTTGGGCCCTGCGAATTGCCTGGACGGCGCCTTTTGGGAGGTGCAGTTGGGGCGGTGCGAGGGCGGGTTGATCGAGAAGGAGCGCGAGCGTGCTGACGACTCTGGCTGAGTTTGCGTGGCCGACGTGGCTCATCACGCTCGTCCTGGTTCTGTTCCTCTTCATCTCCGTGATCATGGTCCTGACGGTGCTGATCCAAAAGCCCCAGGGGGGCGGGCTCAGCGGAGCATTCGGCGCCGGCGCAGGCTCGGGTCAGACGGCCTTCGGCACCAAGACGGGCGACGCACTCACGGTGTTCACCGTCATCGTGTTCGTGACCTTCACCGTCGTTGCTTCGGTGCTGAATCACGGGGCCACCCCGCGCGACGCCGACGACCTTCCGCCCCAGGGCGTGGTCGAGGGCGACGGTGCGGCACCTGGCGCGGCACCTGGCGCAGCACCGGGCGCGGCACCCGGCACGGTTCCGGGCGCGGCTCCTGCTGGGGCTCCCAACGAGACGCCCGCCCCCGCGGTCCCCGCCGACGCCCAGCCAACCCCCACGACCGAGCCAGCACCGGCCACGCCGGCCCCGGCTGAACCCTGGGCCCCCGGCACCTCTCCTGGCCCCGAGGGTTCCCCGAAGCCCTGAGGCTGCCCCCTCAGCGGAGTTTCCTGCCCGAGTGGTGGACGGATTCCAACGGGTCTGGATGGGCACACGCCGATAACGTTGCGAGCGCCGGAAGCACCGGTGAGGATGCCGTGCCGGGTCGCTCACGGGGGACGGGGAGCGACAGGAGGCTTTGTGATTCTCAGCATGACCGGGTTCGGCGACGCTTCCGCGTACGTGGATCGGGTGCACTATTTCCTGGAAGCCCGGAGCCTGAACAACAAGTTCTTCAAGGCGGTGATCCGACTGCCGGAGAATCTTCAGTCGCTCGAGGCGGAGTTGGAGACCAAGCTTCGCTCGCGGATCCACCGCGGCACGGTGACGCTCTCGGCGAGCGTGGCGGACGAAACCGAAGCCGCGGCGTACGAGATCAACCAGCGTGCGCTCACCCGCTACATCGCACAGCTCGAAGCGCTGCCCCAGGTCGGCGCAGGAAGCTTGAAGCTCGATCTTGGCGCGCTCCTCTCGTTGCCCGGGGTGTTGCAGCCGCCGGCGAATGAGGAAGAGCGTCTAAGCCGGGCGCGTCAGACGCTGCTGCCCCTGCTCGACAAGGTGATCGACTCGCTGATCGAGATGCGGACCCGCGAGGGCAAGGCGCTCTCGGACGACCTGCACGCGCAGCACATGCTGATGTCCGATCGCCTGGCGCAGATCCGCGTTCGTGCGCCGGCGGTCGTGGAGGAATACCAGCGCCGGCTGAAGGCGCGGATCGAGGTCCTGCTGCGCGAGGCGGAGGTCCGCGTCGAGCCAGGCGACCTGATCCGCGAGATCGCGGTCTACGCCGAGCGAACGGACATCGCGGAGGAACTCTCCCGTCTGGAGGGACACCTGGCGCAGTTCCGCGAGCTGCTTTCCGAGGGCGACAAGCGCCCGATCGGCCGAACGCTGGACTTCCTCGCGCAGGAGATGTTGCGGGAGACGAACACGATCGCCAGCAAGTCGCCAGATGCGACAGTGTCGAGGCTTGCCGTGGAAATCAAGGGCGCCATCGACCGGATCAAGGAACAGGCCGCGAACGTGGAGTAACCCGGGCGCGCCCGGCGAAGGCATAACCGGGTTTTCACGCAGGCGTCACGCGTGTGTGTCGGTCGGTTGGAACCCTCACCACGAGATCCCGCCGAGGCGGGCGGGTGGACTACCCTTCTAGGGCGTTGTCCGGATTCTCTGGAGGGCGGCCTGATGACCTGGAAAGCAAACGTAAACGCGGCAGGCTTGGCGACCGGACGCTCGCGCCTGCGGCGTGCAAGCGTCTGCTCCACGCACCCGGCACGGGCGAGAACGGTCGCCTTGGGCCTGCTGATGGCTAGCACCTGTCAGGCTGCTTTCGCCCAGGTGTTCGTTGCCAACCAGCCCGCGGAGCAGCGCCTGGTCGGCCGGGAAGCTCAGGAAGGGCGCGGGCTCTTGCGCCCGGCCCAGGTGTTCCGCCCGGATCCTGAGGATTTTGAGCGCCCTCGCGCGCGAGCCACGACTGCAGGCCCAACGCTCAGCCCGAGCGAACTGAGCGAAGCGATTGCGAAGCTGGATTCGCCGCGCCTCGACGATCGCGAGGCGGCCAGCGCCCTGCTTTCGGGCGTTCGTCTGAGCGTTGCCGAGGCGATCTCGCTGGCGATCGCTCCCGATCGCTCGCCCGAGCAGCGCGAGCGTCTGTGGCAGGTGGCCCGCAAGCGCTTCGACGCCGTGGACGAGGACGACCGCGCGGCCCTCGGCGTCAGCTTCGCGACGGCGCTGGACGAAACGGCGCCCGTCCGCATCGGAGGGGCCTTGGCCGAGTTCGACTGTGCCCGCACCCTGCGCCCCAACGACGAGATTCGGACGATCGACGGCGAGCCCGTGTTCACTAACCTCGAGTTCCGCTGCCAGATCCTCTCGCGCGATCCGGGCGATGTCGTTCGCCTTGGCGTCCAGCGTCAGGGTGTCGTCGCGGAGTTCGACGTGACGCTGGGGAGCTTTGGGCAGCTCAATAGCCGCGGTGCGCTGAGCCAGGAGTTCCTCGAAGACGCGTGGCGCCTTCGGGTCGCGCGAGCCGAGCGCTCGGGCGGTGTCGCCAAGCAGGTGCTGATGCCGGCGCCGCGGGGTGAAGAGTTCGAGACGATCGACGCCCTCGCGGGCCCGCTCGTGACGCCTATTTCGTTGACCGAGTCGGCCCGCCCGCTGGTTGCCGGTGGAGTGTCGCGGGGTGGGCTTCGCCACGACGACTCCCGACGCGTTGGCAGCTCACAACAGCTTCTGCCACCCATGATCCCGGGCGTCATCGACGGGCGTGCCGGTGCCCAGTTCCGCCTGCACGAGCGTGAAGCGATAGCGATGCAGATGGAGCGTCTGCGCCAGCAAATCCAGGCGATCGGCGAGATGGCCGAGCTTTATCGCCAGCGTCTCACGGAGCCAGCCTTGCTGCCGGACGACCGCGTCCGCATCGCTCAGGATTTGGCAATGCAGGAAATGGTCATCGCCAAGCTCAAGGAAGACCTGAAGCGACTGGAAGCCCGTTCGAAGCGCTGAGCGCCACAGGTGTTGGCGTGCCAGTTCACGCCGCTCGCTTCAGATGATGGCCCGATTGCTGTCCTGATTGTGGAGCCTGCAACCCGCCCGGTCGAAGAATCGAGTTCGAGGCTCGACTCCACTGCTCGAGGATCACGCCGAGCTGCGCCTTGCCCACGGGCTTGGTCGCGTAGGCGTCGCACCCGGCTTCGAGGCAGCGCTCGCTCTCACCGGCCATCGCATTGGCAGTGAGGGCGACGATGGCGCCGTCGTAGCCGCTGGCGCGGAGCCGCCGCGTGGCTTCGTAGCCATCCATGACCGGCATCTGCATGTCCATCAGGATCAGCTCGAACGCCTCGCCCCGGGAGACTTGTTCCAAGGCCTGCTGCCCGTCGGACGCCAGGAACACCTGGCATCCCAGCTTTCCGAGCAGGAACTCGATGAGGCGCTGGTTTTCCGGTGCGTCGTCCACAACCAGCACACGCTGACGCCCATGGCCCCCGCCCGAACTGCCCCCGGTGTGAGTTCCGGATGCAGCGTTGGCGTGGGCGCCCGCCTGGGGCGACGCGCCGGAGGGAAGGGTGCCGGCGTTTGCCGCGGAGTTTGATCCCGGCACGGCTGCAACAAGCGGGAGCTCGATCCACGACGCGGTATCGCTCGAGCCGATCGAGCCCCCCATCATGGAGACAATGCGGTGGAGCGTGGCAACCCCGATGGCGTCTCCATCGTCGGCGGTGAGGGGCCTGGTTTCGGGGCGGGCATGGGGTCGCCCGCCCTGGATCTCGACATAGGCGACGGGCGGCTCGCCCGGCGCTCGTGAGGGAGGACGCGAGCCGCAGACGACGCGGAGCTTGCCGTCGCTCGACTTGAGGTCGCGGGTGAGGAGCCAGGCCACGGTGCGCTTGAAGCGGTTTCGGTCGACGCGGACGAAGACGGGAGAGGAGTGAACCTCGATCCGCTGGGAGCCGCACGCGTCGGCCGCCTCCGCGACGAGTTCCGCCAGCGAGCAGCGTTCAAGGTCGAGCGACATCCGCCCGGACTCGGCGTTGGCGTACTCCAGCACGTCCTCCACGAGCACGACCAGACGCTGCGCATTCCGCCGCAGGGTTGCGATGGCGTCGAGCCTCACTCGTGGCGCCCGCGAAATGTCCCCCTCTTCCAGCAGGGCGTCGGCAAACCCGATGATCGCAGTGAGCGGCGTTCGAAACTCGTGGCTCATCGTCGCCAGGTAGTCGCTCTTGGCTCGGTTCGCGGCGCTCGCGGCGTCTCGCGCCCGGCGCAGTGCGTCCGCCCGAAGCTGCGCCTCTGTGCCGTCCTCGATTGAGACGATCAGTTCGTCCTGGCGCGGCGCGGGCAACGCCGAGAGCTGCAGGCGAGCAGCGAACCGCCGACCCGAGGCGTCCACCATCTCGGCCTCGAACGACGCTTGCCCGCTCGTCAACGCCCGAGCACTCGCCTCGGTAAAGCCCGCGGCGAAGCTGCGCCCATCGAGCAGCGCGGGCTGACCCTCGGGCGGGAAGCTCGTGCCCACGATTGACGCCGACTCATCGTTCCGACACAACAAGAGCTCCGCGGCTCGATTGTGGCGGCGGACCAGACCCCCGCGAACCAGGATCAACGCGTGAGGCGCGTGGTCGAAGAGCTCCAGCTCGGGCCGAGCTGCGGAATCGAAGCTGGGAATCTCGATCACGGAGTTCCGCGGTCGCCTCATATAGAGAGCCGCGGCGATTGCCAGCCCGACCGCTGCGCCCGCCGCAAGGTCAACAGCGTCCGCGGCGAGCATCGCCGGATGCATCCCCAGCACGGGGGAGCCGGAGCAACCGGGGGAACTGGTTGTGGTTTGCAGTTCGGCTGGATGAAGATCCGCGTGGGCGGTGCGTTCGAGCGAGAGTTGATCTTCGATCCACATTGACGTCCCCGAAAGTGCGCGTTTGTAGACACGCTGATCGAAGGACATGGGAGAAGCTCCGGATGTCCCGCGCTGTGTTCGTCGGCTACGTTCGCAGGCCGTTTCAGTGTCGTGAGACACATTCCGGACTAGGAGTTTTGGCAACACAGACTTGTGGTTAACAAGCTTGTTTGCTGCATTTTCAAACACCAAGTAACCCAACCAGCAACGGGCGGGGGCAATTTCCCGTGTGCGTCGGACGAGATGTAATTTCGAACACCGTGCGAGCGATTATCTGTGTCCGCTCGCTGGGAATAACCCCGCGTACACACCTGCTTATGGCACGGGGATCAAGTCGCGAGGCGACAGTTTCCACGCGCGAGGCAGAGACTCGGCGCGGGGGGCGATCAGCACCACCTCGAATGGCTGGGGGTTTTCAAGCGTTCCCGTTCGGGCGTCCGCGGGGCCGGGCCGATGTACCCGGTCTGCCGCCCGGTCTACTGCGTGGTTTGCCGCGCGGGTCATCGCGTCACGAAGCATGCCCGGGAGGTCGGTCTCGCGGGCGTGCAGAAGGCGAACGGGCTCGCCCGCGATATGAAGCTCGAGTTCAGTGATGCCCCGTTCAGCCAGCTCACCCGCGAACGACACGAGCCTGGCTTCGAGCGTCGCTTTGCTGGAACCGCCGGCGTCCTGCTCCGCTGGCGGGCCGGGTTCGCGCGCCATTACGACTCGTCCTCATCTTCGCCCCGAGCGACGGCGGGGGCGAACGTGCCATCGAGCATCGACGGCACCCAGATCTCGGCGACATCCTGCCCGTCGCACGCCCGGCGCAGCAGCAGATAGATCGCAACGCCCGAGGCCTGCACGATGCTGAACGCCAGGCCCGCGACCAGGAGGAACGGGATCGCCGCCCAGAGATTGACGAGGCGTGCCACCGTCCGGACATGCACCGGCCATCCTCGTCCGACCCAATCGACGCCAAGGAGCGCGCCGCGTTCGGGGCCGTCCAGGAACATCGAAGACGCGGCGGTTGCAAAGTGGACGCAGGCCGCTGCGAGGCCCAGGAAGATGGCAACCACGACGAGGCCTTGGACGATGGCCAGCACCGAGTAAAGAAGCAGGCGCAGCGGACGAGCGACGACATACGCCAGCACGCGCTGCACGCCCTCGATGGCGTCGGTCCGCTCGCAGGCGATGGACGCCAGAAGCATGGGATGCCCCGCGATCAGCAGGAAGGCGAACCCGACGACAAATGCCGCGATGAGCAGGCCGAGCGGCAGCAGCAGCGCCCCGACAACGTTGACCCAGGGAAGGCTGAACAGGGCCCAGCCAAGCACGCCAAGGCCAAGGCCCGCGAGCAGCACGATGGCGATCGGAGCAACCAGGGCCCCGACGAGGGCCACGCCCGTCTGCCAGGAGAATGCGAGCGATTCGGTCCACGAGAGGCGGACGCGCTGGGCAAACTCGCACGCGACGGAACGCGCTATGGCGCCGCCCAGCAAGGCGACGACCACGAATGCCGGCGGAAAGAAGACAAGGGCGCTCCAGGGCGCGTCGGTGAGCAGGCGGAAGCTGGCGCCCAGAAGAAGATCGGCAAACGCGGCGCCGCTCGAGACCAGATCGCCCGCCGCGAGGAAAGTGGCAAGCTCTCCCGTCGCCTCGGCGTGCTCACGCCACGGTGTCCAGTCGCGCGGGCCGACCGCCCGGGCGAGCTGCAGCAGGAGCGCCAGGAGCAGCAGCGCGAAGAAACCAAGCCCGACGCGATGTGGCGCCAGCGCCAGCCGCGGCACGCTCAGCAGGCGGGGCCACTCCAGTTCGTCCAACATTTCTGTCAGCGAAGCGCGGGTGGCGGAGGGCGACGAAGTGGGCGGGGGAGCCATCGTGGGTGCAGCCAAAGCGGAAGACCGAGCAAGCCAAGGAACCAAAGAAGCGAGCGAGCCAAGGGGTCGCGGCGATGCAACGACAGTATTCGCGTGCCGCGCTCTTTCACGGACGCACTCACCCCCGCGCGCCCGTCTCTGGCTCCCGTCGTTCGCACGAGCTTGTCGGCGCCTTCCGTGCTGGCCCCGCGATCGCGGGCCTCACCAGCTCGCGTGCTTAGAAGCCGCCTCGCCTCATGTCATCGACGCTGTCGGGGAATGGATACGTCGGGAAGACGCCCACGTGCCCGAACTGCCACATCGTCGGAGCGGCGTAAACATCGCCCCGAAAACCCGACTCGAACATCGTCCGCAGCACGGTCTCGAAGCTGGGCTCGCTCCCGTCGTTCTCCAGCAGGCGATTGGCCTTGGCGCTGAGGAACGAGATGCTCGCCACCGGCATGCGATCGGCCCGCTCGCGGAGCATGCGAGTGACGGTGCGGAAGCCCCGGGAAAGGTCAGTGAGCGTGAAGTGCTCACGCCCGCGGGGCCGGAGGATGCCCAGAACCAGGATCGAATCGAGATCGAACTTCAGCACATAGGGCTCTTTGTCTTCCGCGGCGTGGACCGCGACCGACTCCTGGAACATCTTCGCATAGCTGGTGATCGATCGCGACGTCCACTGGCTGGTGCCGACATGTTCAACGAGCTGAGAGATGACGCCATGAGTGTTGTCAACGTCGTTCACGCCGCAGACCACCGCCCGGTAGCGTCGGTCGAGCAAGTCGCGCAGCAGATCCTGCCCCCAGAGGATGCGCAAGCGTTCGGGGGTCTCGCGGGGTGATGACGCCGGAATGCTGGGCAAGGAGCCCGGCAAGAGCGTGACTTTGTCGATCGCCAACTCCGAGAGGATCAGGCTTTCGCCATCGCCGTCATAGAGACGGACCTTGGAGTGGGACGACGCCGCGGAGGAGGTTTTCATGGTGTGCTCCCGTGTCTGAGCGTAAGAGAACGAACACCGGCGCAGCGCAGTGTACCGCGCCGCGGGTTCGGGCGGGTGGATGAGGTAACCCCGGAGAACTCCGAGGAATCTGGGCCCACGGCGGGCGATGCGCGAGTTCGTTCCCGCGCACGTCGTTGCCGCGCACGCGCGCTGGTGTTTTCGGGCGGGCGTTGACGCCAGCGCGTTCAAGCCCCGGGAACTGGCTCGGTGTCGGCGATGCGTCCCTGCGTCGCCAGCGCGACCTTGGCGATCACTTCCCGCGCCGACGCCGCCGCTTCCAGCGACGACTTTTTCCACATCCGCGGGATCATCCACAGCAGCGGAACGATCGTCAGCGGCAGGTACCACCACCAGGTTTCGATCGTGTACCACTCGAAGTAGGTCGTGAGCATCGAGTCCGTCAGCCAGACCCCGGGCCAGATCGAGAAGGCGATCACCAGCGCGAAGATCAGCGGGACCCGCGGGAGCAGGCGCATCCGGAACGCCAGCTCGCAGCCCGAGGACGAGGGACGCGCCGAGATCAAGATCTCGCGGTCGAACGGTTCAGCAAACGCCGCGACGGCGCAGAGGTCGGTCGGGCTGTTCACCCGGCGGAACCCCGCGAGCTTGCCATCCTTCGACTGGGCGTCGAGCGCCTGGATCACGCGGTCCGGCGTGAGCGCCGTCACGACCCGCGGCAACGGGTTGGAGGCCGAAACACTGGCGGATGAACCGGCGGGATCGCTGGGCATGGAACGAGCGTAAGGCGGATTTTCGCACGCCACCCGAACCCCCGGGTGCAACCGACCACGGGCTCTTGATGTTGTGGTCTGCCGCCCGACGCCGCACCCCCCCAGAACTGGCACAATGAGCGTTTCTCGAAGTGGGACCGGCACTTTCTGATTGCACGGTGTCGGCGAGCGGCTTCGCGGTGCGTGGAGTCTGGTTGACGCACGCCGCACCAGCGCACGCGTGCTTCGCCAGGAGGATCAGCGTGCGTGGGGATGAACGTGAGATGGGCGGGGCGAATCGGGAGCGGGGCTTGGGGCCACTGGGGGTTTGGACTCTGCTGGTGTGCTCGAGCCTGACGGTGATGGCGGGCGCGATCGTTTCGCCGGTGCTGCCGGTGCTGGCGGAGATCTACAAGGCAGAGGCCAATGCGGCGCTGATGACGCGCCTGGTCATCACGATGCCGGCGCTGGCGATCGCGCTGACGGGCGCGCTGGCGGGGCTGCTTGCCGATCGCATCGGGCCGGAGCGTGTGCTGGTGGCTTCGCTCGCGCTTTATGCCGTCGCGGGGACGACCGGGGCCTACTTGGATGATCTTGACGCCCTTCTCGCGGGTCGATTTGGGCTTGGGCTTGGCGTTGCGGGGCTGATGGCGTCGATCGGGGCGATCATCGCCAACCGGTATGCCGGAGAAGCGCGGACGAAGCTCTTTGGTCGCCAGTCGGCGTTCATGGCGGCGGGGGGAGTCGTGTTCCTGCCGCTGGGCGGCGCGCTCAGCCAGGTGTCACACCAGGCACCCTTCACGGTCTACGCCGCCTCGTTGCTCATGATTCCGCTGGTCATGGCCTCGCTGATGGCGAGGCGCCAGCCCACCCTTCGCCCCGGGGCCGGGGGTGACGCGAAGCTGAGTGGAGGCACCTCAAGGCCCACAAACTCCGGTGACCCAAGCTCCAACAAGCCGGGTCAACGCAGCCTGGCGCCGGTTGTGGCGCTGGCGATCTGGTTTCAGATCATCTTCTACCTGGGCCCTGTCCAAGCTCCATTCCTTGTGAAAGAGCGGTTTGCCGCATCGCCCATGATCGCCAGCGTGTGTGTCGCGGTGATGACACTTTCCGCGGCAGTGGTGTCGCTGAACTACGCGCGCCTGGCGCGGGGACGCAACTCGCCGGTTGTTGCGGGCGTGACGGGGCTGGCGATGGGCATCGGCGCCGTTGTCTCCGGGCTTGGCGGCCACTTGGCGATCGTGATCGCGGGGCAGGTGATCCTCGGTGCGGGCGCGGGGCTGATCATGCCCAACCTGATGGGATGGGCGGCACGACTGAGCACGCCCACCACGCGGGGCCGAGCCGCGGGGGTGCTGACGGCGGGCATCTTTGCTGGCCAGTTCTTATCGCCGATCGTGCTGCAGCCGATCGTGTCAACGCGGGGCGTGGGCGCCGCGTTCGCGATGGCGGGCGCGTGCAGCGTGGTTGGCGGCGTGGTGCTGCTGATGATGGCGCTTCGCCCGCGCGTGCATCGGGCGGCAATCGGGTGAGGCCGCCCGGTGAAGGCGGGGCGGATCGGGGGCGGAGTTGTGATTGAGCGCAGCAAAAGCGGCCCGCAGTTGCGGGCCCAAGGGATACCACGATGTGGAATAGGTCAAGTGAGAACGGGCTGTTGGAGTGACGCGCGGGCTGGGCTTGGCTTACCAGCCGCCGCCACGCTCACCACGGTCGCGGTCGCGATCACGGTCGCGATCACGGTCGCCGCGTCCACCGCCGCCGCCCCCACCACCGGCGCCGCCGCTGGACCAACCACCGCCGCCGCGGCTGCCGCCGCCGCCGCCACCACCACCCCAGCCGCCACCTCCACCGCCGCGGCTGCCACCGCCCCCACCGCCGCCCCAGCCGCCGCCGCCGCGACCACCACCGCCGCCGCCACCGAACCCGCCGCGCGATTCGCGTGGCTTGGCTTCGTTGACAGTGAGGGTGCGGCCGTCGAACTCTTGACCGTTGACGGCTTCGATCGCCGCGCGAGCCTCATCGTCGCTGGCCATCTCGACGAAACCAAAGCCGCGAGAGCGTCCGGTTTCACGGTCGATGACCACGGAGGCGTTCGTGACCTGCCCGTGCTCCTCAAACAGAGAACGCAGACCGTCGTCGTTCGTGGAGAACGGCAGGTTGCCGACGTAAATCCTCATCTTCGTTTCCGAACCTCGCCCGAAGCCATGGCTACAAGTTCAAACCGCAGCTAGGCCTCGGGCGCGGGTCGAGCGTCGGCGTCGAGATGCACGGTCCGGACCGCTCCGAACCCAGTGCGTCTTCCTCAGACAGTATAACCGATCGCAAATTCAACCCGCAACCCGCAAAGATCACTTTAGCGCATTGCTTACAATTCAAGTCCTCGGCCCCCGCTGCTATTCAACCCCGCCTCTTGGTCCCACCAACGCCCACAGCACACTATGTATTGGTATCTCGTCGTCGCCATCGCCTATCTATTGGCTAGCATCTGCGCTTTCGCCTTCATGGCGCGCGACAAGCTCGCCGCCCGCCAAGCCCGATGGCGCACGCCCGAACGAACGCTCCATCTCGTGTCGCTGCTCGGCGGGTGGCCTGGATCCTTCGTAGCAATTTACACGATCTCGCACAAGCGTCGCAAGCTCGGGTTTCTGGCGATCACCTACGCCATCGCCATCCTGCACGTGTGTGTCTGGGTCGCGATCGCAACCTTGACGTGATCTCGTGCTGCAGGCTCACGCGTTGGCCACGGCGTTCAACGTTTGGGGGCCCGTCTGGCGGCCTGCCCGGACGTTTGGGCGGGGGGTTGGGCGGGGGTTTGGGCCCTCTCTCGTCGAGGCCATCCCGTCGCCCGGTCGTAGATCGCCTCGATCTCGCGCACGATCTGGTCGGGCGTTGCCTCGGGCGGGAAGCGCACGATCGGCAGGAACTCGATGCTCGATCGGCTTGGAATCCACAGGCTCCGCCACGCCGGGTCGACGTCTGGAGTCCCGCGGATGACTACCGGCAGCACTGCCGCCCGCGTCTTGGCGATGATGAAGCCGACGCCCGGCAGCACGGGCAACAGCACCCCGGCAGGGCGCTCGATCTTTCCTTCAGGAAAGATGCCCAGCGGCTTGCTGGCGCGCAGATGACGGATGCCCTCGCGCGCCGACGCCGAATCACGCCCGGTGCGATCGACGGCGATCACGCCCGACCACTGCCAGAACCAGTTGAGACCGGGCACCATCATGTCGCGGGCCATCATCCAGCGTGGTTCCCACGCCAGGCAGGCTTGGACCAGCATGGGATCAACACCCGCGGTGTGATTGGCGATGACAATGAGCCCGCCCGGATGCTCCCGCGGCACGTGCTCCAGCCCCCGGATGGCGCCGGGCCGCCCGAGGCGATGGAAGAGCAATGCGTAGACGCGGGCGACGTGGTAGTACACCCCGGTGAGCAGATCCCCCCGCGGGTTTCGGCACAGCCAGCGGACCAAACAGGCCCAGGCGACCCAGAGGCCGGCGGCAAAGAGGGTTGTCGTCAAGCTCACGCTCGGGGATGTTAGCGGGGACTCGCGATGGGACGGCGCGGGTTGGATGCCCGGGTATAGACCGAAGGTTCTGTAGAGCCTCAAAGTCTGAAGTTGATGCACGAGGCTCCACTTGCTAGACTCTGTATAGCGCGTTGCCCGCTTGGAGTGCGGGTGACGAGCTGCAAGGAGAATCGGTCATGGCGAAAAAGCAAGACCAAGGCGGGTGCATGCGGTACTCGCCGCCAAGCGCTTGAGCGTCTCGGGTCGTCATGCCCGAGACGCTCATGCCGGAGGACACTGGATGGCTTCGTTTGAACTGGTGAAGTCGCTGTTGACGCCGCCGGGTATGTTGAGTTCATCGACCAGAGCGAGGATCTTCCGCCTGGCCGACGGTTCCCGGGCCGTATTGATGCTGAAGGTCGGAACTGGCGACACCTTCTTCTGCGCGTTGAAGAGCGAGGTGTGTACCCGCCGATCAGCGTGCTGGAGAACCAGGGTTCGGTCGACGATGCGCAGCTCGAGCACATCATGAGTTGCTCGCCCGTTTCGGGCTCGTTGGCGGAACCCAGTAGGCACGGAGCTTTTTCGTGCCCCTCGATCTCGGTTGCATAGCCCGCCGAGACTGGGATTGAGGATTCACTGGCAGCGGGGCCGCGTCGCATCGGGCGACGCCGGCAGCCGAAGGCGGAAGGTGGCATCATGCCGAGCAATGAGATGGAAGCGAGGGCCAAAGAGCTGGTCTCGCAGTACAACTTCGAGTTCAAGCTTCGCGGGGACACGTTCATCGGGTTCACGCGTGAACTGCCGGGCGTGACGGGGCTGGGCAAGAGCTTCGAGCAGTGCCGGGACGCGACGATGGAGGCACAGGTCGCAACAGTCGCGGCGTTGCTTCGAAAGGGGCTCGCGGTTCCCGAGGCCGGGGAGAACAAGAGCGAGCAGCTGAATCTTCGACTCACGCGCGAGGATAAGGACGTGCTGCAACTCGCGGCAGGCAAGGGCGGGTATCGCTCGGTCTCGGAGTTTGTTCGCAAGGCCGCGCTGGAAGCCGCGAAGAAAATCGCTTCGTAGACCAGTGCGTCGGCGAGCCGTGCAGCGACACCCGGCCCCGATTCTGGTGCCCGTCAGGGATTTGTCAGATATGATGCCCGAATGGCGGAGCGCAGCGTTGATCGCGGGTCGGATTTGTGGCAGGCCGGGCGGGATGAAGCCCGCCGGGCCGCAGAGCCACTCGCGGTTCGCATGAGGCCCCGCACGCTGGCCGAGTTTGCCGGGCAAGCCCACATTCTCGCGCAGGGCAAACTGCTCTGGAGGATGCTCAAGGCCGACGCGATCACCTCGATGATCTTCCACGGTCCGCCGGGCACGGGCAAGACCACCCTGGCCTCGCTCATCGCCAACCAAAGCAAGCGGATCTTTGTTGCCGAGAACGCGGCGTCCGTGGGCGTCAAGCGCATCCGCGAGATCATCGACCAGGCCACGACGCGCCTGGAGCAGCAGCGGACGCGCACGATCCTCTTCCTTGACGAGATCCACCGCTTCACGCGCGCTCAGCAGGATGTGCTTCTGGCGGACGTGGAGCGGGGCGTGATCACGTTCATCGGCGCGACGACGGAGAATCCGCTGTTCAGCGTGAACTCGGCTTTGGTCAGCCGGAGCACGCTCTTTCGTCTTGAGCCGCTGACGGTCGAGGAGATCAAGGGCGTGCTTCGCCGCGCCATCGCCGACGCCGACCGGGGCTTTGGCAAGCTCGACATTCGCGTCTCTGAGGAGGCGCTCGACGTGTGGGCGATCAAGAGCGATGGGGACGCGCGCCGGGCACTGGTGGCGCTCGAAGTTGCCGTGCTTTCGAGTGCGGGTGACACACCGAGACCTGTCGCTTCGGTGAACTCGACCACTGGAACACTCGGGCACTCGGCAACAGTCTCGATCGATCGCCAGGCGGCCGAGGACTCGATCCAGCAGAAGGCCGCGGTCTACGACGGGACGGGCGACGAGCACTACGACGCCGCCAGCGCGATGATCAAGTCGGTCCGGGGAGGCGACCCCGATGCCGCGGTGTATTGGATCGCCCGCATGCTCGAAGCGGGTGAGGATCCGCGCTTCATCGCGCGGCGGTTGGCCATCCTGGCCAGCGAGGACATTGGCAACGCCGATCCTCACGCCTTGCCGCTGGCGAGCGCGTGCTTCCAGATCGTTGAACGCATCGGGATGCCGGAGTGCCGAATCACGCTGAGCCAGTGCGCGTGCTATCTGGCGCTCTGCCCCAAGAGCAACGCGTCGTACATCGCGATCGAGGAAGCGGCGGCGGACGTCCGAGAGGGGCGCACCGTTGCGGTGCCGATGCACATCAAGGATGGCAACGTGCGCAAGGCCTCGACGCTCAGCGCTGGCAGCGCCGACCGCAGCGCCCAGGCGTATCAGTACAGCCACGACAATCCCGACGCCATCGGCACGCAGGACTATCTGGGCGTCGAGAAGAACTACTACCGCCCCGTCGCTCGCGGCATGGAACAAGAACTGAGCGAGCGTCTGGCCAAGCACAAACAGGCCCGGCAAGACGCTCGCTCACGCTAAGGCGGGAATGTCACGAGCAATGCCAACTCAACGACTTACACAGGCTGGCCCACCAACTGCTTCGTGCCCTTCTTGCTCTCGTTGAGCAGGCGCCGGAGCACGGTGTGCAGCACGCCCCCGTTGCGGTAATACTCCGCCTCGACCGGCGTGTCGATGCGGCACGTCGCGAGGAACTCGATGGGCGTCCGCCCCCCCGCGGGCGGCGTCGCCACCACCTTCACGTCGCAGCGCGGCTCGACCAGTCCGGCGTCCTCGCCGCTGGTCGAAACCTCAAGATGGATATCAAAGGTCTCGTCGCCCTTGAGGCCCAGGCTCGAGGCCGACTGCCCGGGCTTGAAGCACAGCGGCAGCACGCCCATGCCCACGAGGTTGCTCCGGTGGATGCGCTCGAAGCTCTCCGCGATGACGGCGCGGCAGCCAAGCAGCAGCGTGCCCTTGGCCGCCCAGTCGCGCGACGAGCCCATGCCATAGTCCTTGCCCGCCAGCACAATCAGCGGCGTGCCTTCTTTCTTGTAGTTCATCGCGGCGTTGTAGATGTAGTCGATCTTTCCGCCGGCCCCCCCACTGCTCGACATATCCCGCGTCCAGCCACCCTCCTTGATTTTGCCCGTGCTCGGATCGATGGCCAGCTTGTTCTTGACGCGAACGTTCGCGTAGGTGCCGCGGGTCATCACGCGGTCGTTCCCGCGCCGCGAGCCATAGGAGTTGAAGTCGGCCTTGCGCACGCCCAGCGACTTGAGATACTCACCGGCGGGTGAGGCTTCCGCGATGTCGCCCGCGGGCGAGATGTGGTCCGTCGTCACCGAGTCGCCCACGAACGCCAGCACCTTCGCGCCGCGGATCGCCTCCGGCACGCCCGGCTTCTCGCTCATTCCCTGGAAGTAGGGTGGGTGCTGGATGTATGTCGAGTTCGCGTTCCAGTGGTACTGCTCGCTCTTGCTCACGGGCACCCGGTTCCACGTTTCGTTGCTCGTGAAGACTCCCGCGTACTGACGCCGGAACTGCTCGGGCGTCACCGCGCGGGCCTTGACCGCCTGAACCTCGGCGTGCGACGGCCAGATGTCCTTCAGGAACACCTTCTCGCCCTTGGCGGAGTAACCGATCGGCTCGTTGATGAGGTCGATGTCGACGGTTCCCGCGATCGCGTACGCGACGCACAGGGGCGGGCTGGCGAGGTAGTTCGCCCGCACCGAGGGGTGCACGCGCCCCTCGAAGTTGCGGTTGCCCGACAACACCGAGGCGACGACCAAATCACCCTGCTTGATTGCCGCGTCGATCTCAACGGGCAAGGGCCCGGAGTTTCCGATGCAGGTCGTGCATCCGTAGCCCACGGTGTGGAAGCCAAGCGCGTCGAGGTCTTCAGTCAGGCCCGACTTGTCGAAATACTCCGTCACCACCTTGGAGCCGGGGGCGAGCGAGGTCTTGACCCAGGGCTTGGTGGTGAGACCAAGCGCGCGGGCCTTGCGCGCCACCAGCCCGGCTGCGATCATCACGTCGGGGTTCGATGTGTTGGTGCAACTGGTGATCGCGGCGATCACGACATCGCCGTGATACAGGCGGAAGCGACGGCCATTCATCGTCATCGCGACGCCATCGTGGGGGGTTGCCGCGGCGCCGCCCGACCCCGCCAGGCCCCCCATCGCCGTCGATGTGGCGCTCGTCACGGGACGTCCATCGCCAAGCGTCGGTGGCGTCGCGGCGGTCGTCGTCTCGCCCGATGCCTTGACGCGGCCCGACTCGCCGCCCTCGTCCAGCCAGCGGTCTTCGTTGACAATCTCGCCCGGGTGCGACTTGCCAAAGGCGTCGACCAGCTCCTTGCGCCACATCATCTTCATCTGCCCGAGCAGGACGCGGTCCTGCGGGCGGCGCGGGCCGGCCAGCGCCGGGTGAACGGTCGAAAGGTCCAGTTCAATCACGTCCGTGAACTCGGGCTCGGGCGCTCCGGGCGTCCACCAGAGCCCGTTGGCCTTGCAATAGGCCTCGACGAGCGCGAGCGTCGCCTCGTCGCGCCCGGTGAAGCGCATGTAATCGATCGTCGCCTGATCGATCGGGAAGAAGCCCATCGTCGCCCCATACTCGGGCGCCATGTTCGCGATCGTCGCGCGGTCCGGCACGGAGAGCGCCGAGAGCCCGGGCCCGAAGAACTCCACAAACTTGTCGACGACGCCCTTGCTGCGGAGCATCTCGGTCACGCAGAGCACCAGGTCCGTCGCGGTCGAGCCCTCGGGCAGCTTGCCCTTGAGCTTGAACCCAATGACCTCGGGCGTCAGCATGTAGATGGGCTGCCCGAGCATGACCGCTTCGGCCTCGATGCCCCCCACGCCCCAGCCGACGACACCCAGCCCGTTGATCATGGTCGTGTGCGAGTCGGTCCCGACGCACGAGTCGGGATAGACCACCGGCGCCGAAGCGCGGCCATGCTCCGACTGCGTCGCCTTGGTCAGCACCGCCTGCGCGAGATACTCCAGGTTCACCTGGTGCACGATGCCCGTGGCGGGCGGGACGCACGTGAAGTTGTTCAGGCTCTGCTGGCCCCACTTCAAGAACTCGTACCGCTCGGCGTTGCGCTCGAACTCCTTCCCGGCGTTGATCGTCAGGGCGTTCTTGGTGCCGTAGGCGTCCACCTGCACGGAGTGGTCGATGACCAGGTCGCACTTCACGAGCGGATTGATGACGTTGGGATCTCCCCCCAAGGCCTTCATCGCGTCGCGCATCGCGGCCAGGTCAACAACGCAGGGCACGCCCGTGAAATCCTGCAGGACGACGCGCCCGGGCATGAAGGGGATCTCTTCCTTCGCCGGGGCCTTGGCGTTCCAGTTGGCCAAGCCCACAACGTCGTCCTGGGTGACCGTGAACCCATCGACGTTGCGCAGCATCGCCTCGAGCAGGACCTTGATCGAGAAGGGGAGCTTGTCCACGTGCCCGATGCTGGCCGCCTTCAAAGCGTCAAGGGCGAAGTAGGCGTATGTCCCGTGGGGCGTCGTCAGCGTCCGCCGAGCGCCGAAGGGTCCCGAACCGTTTGTTCCGTGCATCCCGCTCATGTGCCGCGCTCCTTTGCCTGGTGGGGCTCGGGGTCTGCCCGAAGCTCGCCCGTGTCCATCACAACCAATGAAAGACACGGGTGGCTCATGCATCAAATCGATGCAGGGCGGCACAACGATAAGTTCTGTTGATGATCCCCGTCCGGGGTGGGAGCAGTCTGACCGGCCTCGTTCGCCGGTTACACCCGCTTGCGCTCGGCATCGTCGAGCCGGAGCCCGGCGCGCCACGCGACGTGGGCCAGCTTGACGCGATCGTGGAGGCGGAGCTTGCGCGCGATCGAGCCGCGCTGATTATCGATCGTCTTGATCGACCGCCCAAGCACGTCAGCAATTTCCTTAAGGGACATCCCTTGGCCGGTGAGCGCGAGCACCTTGAGTTCTTGGACGCTCAGGATATCCAGAGGACCTAAGCGGATGAACTGCGCTGATGTTACATCGCGCTGGGGCTGCTCGATACCGCCGGGCATGGCTCTCGTGATGATGAGATATCGCTCATCTTCGCCCTCCGAAGGAGGAATGTGCAGGAAGGTGGTGAGCAACTGCATTCCGCTCCAGATGGTCCTGAATGGGGCTGGCGCGGCTTGGCGGCGTGCAGCGTCCATCATCCTGAGCATCTCGTCGAGGCACTCCGGAGGCAGCAGTCGCCGAAGCCCCTCGCCCAAGAGAGGGCCAAAGCCCTCGCCCCCGACCAGTCGCGTCCACGCGGCGTTGGCGAACACAACGCGCACGTCGGCAGTCACAACAGCGACACCGAGCTCCGAGTCGGCCCCGACCATGTACCAGAGGGCGGTGAGGTCGCCCTGCTTGGCGCTGTATGTGGGGTGAAACACGGCCGCCTGCTGGCCCGCGTCCGCCGCCAAAGAGTTGTTGCCCGCGAGCGTTCCGCCTGGTTGCCCGGGGAGCGAGTTTCGTGCCTTGTCAACCTCGTTCATCGCGTGTCGTGCCTTGTAGCATGGGGTTCGTTGCCCCGGAGCGCCCGCGTCCCCGGAGTCATCGCTCCGCCTCCCGCCTGCACGCCCAGAAACTCGAAGATTGCAAGCTCACGGATTCCATCCAGCACCCGTGTGCGTGCAAGTCCACAATATCTCGACTCTCGGATCGACAAGTCAACCGCCAACGGTAATTCGGCGAAAAGCCCCTAAATGAAGCCACAACTCCACCACACTTTTGCCGGGCACAGACAATCATTGCGAGAACTTCCCTAATGAGACCGTCACACTGGACAAACCCGCGCGTCCGGTTCGTCGTAGTTGTTTCTTCATGGCATTCCGCGTGTTCCAACTGCTGTCACAACACTGGTCGTTTCGGGGCGGGGCGCCGCGGCCAACGCCTGTGTTGCGCCTGATTCTCAGCCGGATTGGTGTGTGGGCCACAGCCGGAGCGCGAGCCAACGCGCGGACGAGCGCCTTGCCGTCGTCGCTGCTCGGATTTGTGCTGGGGGCGCTAGTCGTCGCCCTGGTTGTTGGCGTGGGCGTGGTGATCTTCATCGTGGCGGCGCTGCTCGCGCTGGTGCTGCTTCCGATCGCGCTCGTCTTGGCGATTGCATCTCGGGGTTTGGCGCTCTTCAGCGGCCTTGGGCTAGGCTCGCGAAGGGGAAGCGACGCCGACGACTCCTCGAGGGGCCAGATTGGCTCGGGCCGCTTCTCATGGGGCCCGCACCGCGCTGGGCGGGCTCGGGCGTGGCGACTGGGACTCTTCTCGGGGCTGGGGCACCGTTCGGACGCCGAGGGGAGGCGGAACGTCCGCGTGCGAGCGCCCGGGGGCGTTGATCCGAGGCATCACGCCGCGACCGGCAACTCCGCGGCATGACGCGCCTCAGGCGCTGTCGCAACCATTGTGAGCGAGGCGTTCTGTTTACACGGCGTTCCACCGATTGGCTACGCTCGTGCGAAGCGGGCGGAGCGGTGCACGCGGCCCGCGCAGCAAGGGACCGTTCATGCAAACTCCAGGTTTCGCCGCCGCTCCCCGCGCCCAAGGCAATCCGGCCCCGGCCCGCCTCCGCCGCCCGCGCGCGGGTATCGAGCGGATGCCATTTACGATCTTTCCAGATTCCGGCGCCGCGGCGCGAAGCGTGGCGCGCGAGATCGCCCAGCTCGTGCGGGAACGCGCCTCGCGGGGCGAGCTGGCGGTGCTTGGCCTGGCGACCGGGTCGACGCCGATCGGCGTGTACGACGAGCTCGTGCGCCTGCACCGCCAGGAAGGGCTGAGTTTCGCGAACGTCGCGACATTCAACCTCGACGAGTACTGGCCCATGGCGCCCGACTCGATCCACAGCTATCGGCGCTTCATGTTCGAGCACCTGTTCGATCACATCGATATCAACCCGGGGAACGTGCACATCCCCGACGGCACGGTCGACCGCGACAAGATGCCGGCGTTCTGCGAGGAGTACGAGCGCAAGATCCTCGACGCCGGGGGTGTTGATCTGCAGATCCTGGGCATCGGGCGCACGGGCCACATCGGGTTCAACGAGCCGGGTTCGCCCAAGGACAGCCGCACGCGCCTCATCACGCTCGATCGCGTGACCCGCATGGACGCGGCGAGCGACTTCTTTGGAGAGCGCAACGTTCCCCGCAAGGCGCTGACGATGGGCGTCGGGACGATTCTCGCGGCTAAGCGCGTCATCCTGATGGCCTTTGGCGAGCACAAGGCGGGCATCATCCGTCAGACGGTGGAGGGCCCCGTTACGCCGGCGGTGGCGGCGAGCTTCCTGCAGGAACACGCGGGCGCGGAGCTGGTGCTGGACACTGCCTCCGCTGCGGAGCTGACGCGCGTCAAGACGCCCTGGCTGCTTTCGACGCTGCACGAGGCGGGGCTGGGATGGGATGCTGCGCAGACGAAGCGGGCCGCGGTCTGGCTCGCACTGAAGGTCGCAAAGCCGATCCTGAAGCTCACTGACGAGGATTACAACGAGCACGGGCTCCAGGAGCTCTTGAGTGCCCGCGGCTCGGCATACGACATCAACATCGAAGTCTTCCGCTCGCTGCAGGCGACGATCACCGGCTGGCCCGGGGGCAAGCCCGAGGATCCGGAGCTTCCGGTTCGCGTTTCGACGCACAACCCGCCCGGGCCGGTGCCGCCGGGGCCATTCCCCAAGCGTGTGGTGGTCTTCAGCCCGCACCCGGACGATGACGTGATCAGCATGGGCGGAACGCTGATCCGCCTGTGCGATCAAGGGCACGATGTTCACGTCGCTTACCAGACCAGCGGCAACATCGCGGTGTGGGACGATACCGCCATCCGGCACGCCGACTTTGTCACCGAGTTCTGCCGGGCGTTCTCCAAGGCTGGTGGCGGGTCCGGCGCGGGGCTGGATGCACAGGCAGCGCAGCGCCTGGAAGACTCGATCCAGCGGTTCGTGATGACCAAGACGCCGGGCCAGGTCGACTCGCCCGAGCTGCAGAAGATCAAGGGGCTGATCCGGCGGACGGAGGCGCGAGCCGCGGCGAAGTACTCGGGCGTTCCCGAGGATCGCGTGCACTTCCTGGACCTTCCTTTCTATGAGACGGGCAAGGTTCGCAAGAAGCCGATCCGCGAGGCGGATGTCGCGATCGTCATGGGGCTGCTGGATTCGGTGCAGCCACACCAGATCTATGCGGCGGGCGATCTTTCCGATCCGCACGGAACGCACCGGGTGTGCCTGGCCGCGATCGTGCACGCGGTGGAGCGGCTGGCATCGCGTCCGTGGATGAAGGACTGCGTGCTGTGGTTGTATCGCGGGGCGTGGCAGGAATGGGAGCCGCACGACATCGAGATGGCGGTGCCGCTGGCGCCGGACGAGGTCGATCGCAAGCGTCGGGCAATCTTCAAGCACGAGTCTCAGAAGGACAAGGCGCTGTTCCCGGGGCCGAACGATCCGCGCGAGTTCTGGCAGCGGGCGGAGGATCGCAATCGCAACACGGCGCGTCTGTATGACAAGCTGGGGCTTGCGGAGTACGAGGCGATCGAGGGCTTTGTGCGATATCGCGCCCGGAGCGGCGAAAGCACGATCGAGGTGTCGCGCTGAAGCGCAGAGGTGTTCTTCCCCCCGCTTCTCGCTCCTTTGTGGTGAGGCCCGCGCATGGATGTTCGCGTCATTTCGATCGGCACGCTGGCGACACACCCGCTGTGGGACGAGCGTCCCGTGGCCGGGCGCAAGAGCGTTCGCGCGGGGCACGCGACGACCACGCTGATCCGGGCGGGCGACGCGGTGATTCTGGTCGACCCCAGCCTGCCGCCGGAGATCATCGCCTCGCGCCTCAACGAACGAAGCGGGCTTCGGCCGCGTGACGTGACGCACGTGTTCTTGACCAGCTTCAAACCGGATTGTCGGCGTGGCGTGCACGCCTTTGAGGATGCGACCTGGTGGATCAGCTCGGAGGAGCGCGAGCAGGTCGGCGTGCCGCTGCTGCTGCGGCTGAAGCAGGAAGCATCGCTGGATAGTGATGAAGGCGAGGGAGACGGCGCCGCCGATTCCGAGTTGATGGAAGCGCTCCGAGCCGACGCGGGTGTGCTGCAACGCTGCCAGCCGCCGCCGGACTCGCTGACCCGAGGCGTGGACCTGTTCCCATTGCCGGGCGTGACCCCCGGGACGTGCGGCTTGCTCATCTCGCTGCCTCGAGCAACTCTGCTCGTGTGCGGTGACGCAGTCGCGACGACCGAGCATCTCGAGCGCGGGCAGATCCTGCCCGGCGCGGTGAACGTGGACCAGGCGATGGCGAGTTTCCGCGAGGCGATCGAGATCGCGGATGTGCTGATCCCCGGGCGCGACAACGTCACGATCAATCCGACCCGCCGACCATTCTGAGGCACTGCTGCTGGGCTACGGCATCGGAAGGACGACATATTCCCCGTGCGACTGGCCGATCGCTCGAACCCAGCCGGCGGGGTCGTCGTCAACGAGCTGGACCGCACGGATGAACGTTGATCGCTTGCCGTTGCGGAGCGGGTTGGCTCGATCCAGCGCCTCGGTGATCGAGGCGGTGGGGTCCGGAGCGTTCGTGCGCGCTATAGAGCGTGTCACCAGGACGATCGAGCGAGGTCGGTCGTGCAGCGCGGCCAGCAAGCCCCGGGTGACGTCCTGCCTGCCGCCCGGCCGCAGAGTGGCGAGCCACTCGACGAGTGAAGAGTCTGTGGGGTTGTACCGGGATACGCCGCGTGCGTTGACGGCGATCACGGCTTCGATGCGCTCCGATCGCTCCAAGGCGACCATGGCAGACCGTACATAATCCAAACTGCCGACCATAGGCCCAGAGACATCGATGACGACGGTCACCGCGCCAAGTTCCGGGCTCTGCCCAAGCAGAGGATTGACGGTTGAATCCACGGGTGGAGTCGCTGGAGTCGCTGAAGACTCTCCAGAAACGGAAGGGGATTCGGAGGAGGCCGACCTAGAGAGATCGCTCGCCGGTCGAGGCGGGAGTTTGCTCGACGGGGTGAACCACTCGCCTTCGTCGTCGGACGCGGGCTTAGGGACTGGCGCCTCTACCACTTTAGACGGAGCCGTGACACTCATTGCCCGCCGGGGGGTTGCTTCACGTGGCACACTCTCGGGCTCGTTGCGGGAAAGCACAATCTCGGTGGAAGCGGCTTGCGTGCCCCCACTGCCTGCACCAGATGCGCGGTGCTGCAGCTTTGCGGCGGTCAGGACTGCGGCATGAACGCCAACGGAGGCCAGCACGGGGATGATTACGCTTCGAGGGATCACGATGCGTAGCTATCGACCTTTTCAGCTGGTCTTCCGCCGGTGACGCCGAGCTTGGCCATCAGGCCGTCGAAGTGATCGAGATCGAAGAAGCGGATCGAGATCGAGCCGCTCTTGCCATCTTTGCCCGTGCGGATTTCGACAGGAGCTCCGAGGAGCCGCACGAGCTTGTCCTCGAGCTCGCGGGTAATCGCCAGCCGCTCGGCGAGCTTCTCTTCCGGCGCGGCGACTGGAGCGACAGGGGTATTGATCGTCCGAGCTTCGAGTTCGAGTCGGCGGACGGTCCAGGAGTAGCGCACACACTCGTTGGCGAGCTGGATGCGGCCATTGCCGCCCGGCACGGCGAGCAGCGCCCGGGCGTGCCCCGTGGTCAGTTTGTTGTCGACGACCAGGGTGGAGATCTCCGGCTCGAGTTCGGTGAGCCGAATCTGGTTTGCGACGCTGGAGCGGTCAATCCCCAGGCGCGAGGCGAGCTGTTGCTGGGTGAGATTGAACTTCTCGAGCAGGGCGCGAAGTGCATGCGCTTTGTCGATCGGGTTCAGGTCTTCGCGTTGGAGGTTCTCAACCAGTGCCCACTCGGCGGACTCCTGATCAGAGAGCGGGCGCACAATGACGGGGACCGTCTCGAGGCCGGCCTCGAGGGCCGCTCGCCATCGCCGCTCACCAGCAATGATCTCGAAGCGGGCGTTGGCGTTCTTTCCGGAGGGTCTGGCGATGATGGGCTGCATCATGCCGGAGACACGCAAGGACGCGGCGAGCTCGAGGATGCTCTCGGGGGCGAACTGGCGTCGAGGTTGGAACCGATTGGGCTCCAGCTCTGCGGGGCGAACTTGCTGCAGTCCACCGTCATCGGTATCGATGGATGGCTTGGCCTCGATGAGTGCGGTCAACCCTCTTCCGAGCTTGCGGGGCTTCTCCATGAGTTCAGCATAATCCGCCTGGGCGAATCGTGCCACGTGAAACACTTATGACTGTCAAGCGTGGCATTGAAGTCGCCGATCCTGCGAGGAATGGGGTCTTCTCGGCGAGTCCACGAGGCATTCGAGCGTCTTGAAGCGCAACTGCGATCACTCGCGGAGATCTCGTCGATCGCAGGTCCGTCGCAGGTGGCGGCCCACGAGATTCGGAATATCCTCACGCCCGTTCTCGGTAACCTGGATCTCGCTCGTCACCGACATGATGATCCACACCTGGAGCGGGCTCGTGCGGGGCTGATGCGAGCGATTACCACGCTTGAGTTGCTCAGTGGCAAGCTCGAAACGAGTACGCTAGACCGGTCGACGAACTTGTCGGCGCTCGTCACCGACGTGTTGTCGGATCTGGAGGTGGAGTTTGAGCGGGCCAAGGTCCAGGTGGAGCGGTCGTTGCGAGTGGAGTCGCTCGTCGACATCTCCCCTATTGACGCTCGGCACATCCTGACGAATATCCTGCGAAACGCCGTTCAGGCCATGCCGAAGGGTGGCACGGTTCACGTCCAGACCAGCTCCGAAGGCCAAGAAGTCGCTATCACGATCTCCGACACTGGCTGCGGCATGGGACCAGATGCGAAGGCGGTACTGCTAGGCAGGAAACCAAAGAAGTTGAATCGAGGAATCGGCCTGCGAGTTGTGCGACATCTTGTCGCGGCAGCTCGGGGGTCGATCCATGTCAGTTCACGTCGAGGTCGTGGAACGAAGATTCAAATCCTGTTGCCGATGGTCGAGGCAGGCGCCAATAGTGCCACATGGAACACAGCTTCCGCCGCCTGACACCAACCAACGGCGCGATTGTCGTGTTCGAGGTTCTTGCTTCTGAAGCACTCGTTCGTCGGGCACTCGGCGCAGACCCCCAGAGCGGCAACCCTGCGTTTGTCGGTGTGCTGGGTGGAGTTGTGTTGGCGTCGCCGGGCGCGGGGTTGACGTTTGTTTGTTGTCTCGCGGGTGCGGCGGCGAACGCGGTCGAGGGGCGACTGCACGATGCGGGGCTTCGCGCCCAAGTGACCGAGATTTCATCGGCCAGGCACCCGATCGCAATCGACTGCGAGCTGATGGGCAAGACAACGCCGCAGGGTTTCGAACGCGATGCGCACGTATGTATTATCGGACATCCAAACACTGGTAAGTCGTCGCTGCTCAACGCACTGGCGCGTGCAAACATTGCCACAGCCGCCGATTATCCCGGGACTACACGAGACGCGGTCGGTGTGATCCTCGAAGTTCAAGGCTTGCGCTGCCGCGTGTTCGACACCCCCGGCGTTCGAGAGACGGTGGACGAACTGGAGGTCCAAGCGCAGCGGCTTGCGCTTGAGGTTGCACGCTCGGCCGATCTGATCTTGCTGTGTGGCGACGCTGCCCATCCGCCGCCAGACCCCGTGCGGCTGTTCGGCGGCGACTGGGCCGGGCGCGTCAAGCGGATGGCGCTTCGAGCGGACCTTGGTGCGCCGAGCTGGGCGTGTGATCTCACCGTCAGCGTGCGGATCGATCCAGATGCCGCGGCGAAGGCGGTGGGGGACTTGGTGTGTCGAACGCTCGCGCCGGAAATCTACGTGGTGTAGGATCTTTTACCATGGAAAGGATTTTCAGCATGGTTTGCACGTCCCGTCGTGTCGCGTCCGCCCTTGCAATGTTCATCGTGAGCGCCTGCCACGCGCAGCTGACGCCCGATCGCACGTACTACGGCGTTGATCGTCCGATTCCGATGACGATCGTTCTGCCCGAGGGCGTGAGCGGCGAAGTCTCCGTCAAGTTGCTGGAAGCGGCGTCGGCGAAAGAGCTCGCGTCCGCCGCGGCGTCTCCCGGCCCGGTCAACCTCGCGACGCTCTTTGAGTCGATCTGGAACGACAGGAGCGACAAGGTTGTCTATGCCCAGCTCGTCGTGACCTCGGGAGAAGGCGAGAATGCCACAAGCCGGCGCATCGGGCCGGCGGTCGTGCTCCAGCCCATGACCGATCGAGGCTTGGCCTCGCTCTCGGGGCAGAATCCCGTCTTCCGCCCGACGGGCTCGGCATACTCGGGCCTGCGCGCGTATGTCGATCAGCATGTCGTGATCGAGACCAGCGAGGGCGACATTGAGCTGCGCCTGCGTCCCGACGTCGCGCCGAACACCGTGTGGAACTTCCGCCACCTCGTTGGCGGCGGGTTCTACACCGACATCCAGTTCCATCGCGTCATCCAGGATTTCGTGATCCAGGTTGGCGACCCGACGGGCCAAGGCAACGGCGGCCCGGGTTACGTCATCGACCTGGAGAACTCGCGACTGCCCCACGCCTTTGGCGTGCTCTCGATGGCCCGCACGGGCGACCCCAACACCAACGGCTCTCAGATCTTCATCTGCCTCACTCGCCAGCGCACCCAGGCGCTCGATGGCAAATACACCGCGTTCGGAGAAGCGGTCGGAGGCGAAGACGTCATCCGCAAGATTGGCGCGACGCCGGTCGCCGGGGATCGGCCCACGAACCCGCCCATGCTCAAGAGCGCACGACTGGTTCCGGCGCCGCCGTACGGCGAGGGCCCCGAGGCGCTGAAGGACGCGCCGACGCAGCCTCGGTAAACACGTCCGGCCGCCCCCGGCCGAGTTCTTTCCGCTCGACGAGGCTGGCTTAGCTGCAGCCTTGATTGAATGCCGCGACGAAATCGAGGTAGTCGAACAGAGTAAGCGGGCGACGCGGCAGTGGGAACGCATGTCAGCCTCCGGAAAACGACGGATTTATCAAACGCAAATGGCCCAGCGTAACACACGGCAAGCCTTGCGCAAAGCAGAAACGGGGACTGGTCGCGCAAAGATTCGGTGAAGATCGTCTAGTGAGGCCCCGCCGCGTGCCGGGCAAGACCGAGCGTCACCGCCGGACTGCGGTCGCCGGGCCGACGCGGAGCTCGAAGCTGGCGACGGCGTTGGTGCTGATCGGGTCGCCATCGTCCACGATGCCGATGAGCGCCCACGACCATTTGCTGAGGCGCGGGCCGAGGGTGAGGCCTTCGAGGTTGTTCAGGTTGCCGGACCAGAGCAGGCGCTTGGTCACACGCGTGTACGTGACGCCCTGAAGGCTCGCGAGGGATCGGATGTCGGTCGCGCCGGCAAAGTCGACCTCGTAGATCCGGGTTCGGAACAGGCCGGTTTGCAAATCGAACGCGAAGGAGCGTTCGAGCGCGAGCAGGCGACCGTCGGGGTGGACGAGCAAATCGCTGATGCCGCTGCGGCTGCCGGTGATGGCGGGGGCGTGCATCGGCTCCGTGAGGTAGGCGTACTGCGCGCCGGGGCGAAGCACGCCAGCGGCATCGGGCGCGTATCGCAAAAGGCGGACGAGCGTGCCGGCGGTGGGGGAGGAGAGGGGCCCGTCGACGCTGAGGGCTTCTTCGTTCGCGGTCCAGAGTTCCGTCAACGGTGCCGGAGCGGAGTGCGCCGGAGCGGGTCGCCTGGTCAGCGACTCAAACCCGAAGTTCGCGCGGCGATTCAAGAACACGCTGGGGGTGTCGAAGGTCTGAAGGCGCTGGGCGTTTGCGAGGCTGAACTCGTGGATCGCGGGCGTGCCTTCTTCCGCAAGCAGGATGGTGGACGCCGCCCCGTTTGGAGCGATCTGGCCGAGAGCGATGCCTTCGAAGTCGCGGTTCTCGGCGAGCGAGAAGCCGGAGAGCACCTGAACGCTCGCGATCGAGGCGTTGGGAGTCGTGGAGATACTGAGTCGCACCAGCTTGTTGGAGTTGTCCATCACGGCGAGGTAGTTCGCGCCGCCGAGATGCACGATGCCGCTGAGACCCGCGATCGTGAAGGGTTGGTTGTTCTGATCGGTGGTTGTGGAGGCGAACTCAACGAGAGACCGAAAGGTGAGGCTCAGCGGCTGCGCACGTGCGCACGCGGCAAGTGACGCCGCGCATGCGAAGGCGGCAAGCGCTTGCCAGATCAAGATGGGAGACGAGCGGGGCAAAGAGGGTCTCCCTGCTTGTCGAGCTGCGGTGATAAATCACAAGGCTGTGCGATGAGAAGAGGGCATCAAGGCACAAGGCGTGAGGGCATCAAGAGACAGGGCATCGAGGCGAAGGGCATCGAGGCAATCGCTCAGCACCCTTGCGCGTAGCGGTCGGCAAAGTCGAGGTAGTCGAAGAAGTCGACGGTGCCGTCGCTGTTGAAGTCGGCCGATGGCTCTTCGCTCGAGTATGCCGCGGCGAAGTCGAGGTAGTCGAAGAAGTCGATCTCGCCGTCGTCGTTGAAGTCGGCGGGGCAGAGGTCGACGAAGATGGGGACGCGCTGGACGCCGGTGCGGAGCAGAGTGGTGTTTTCTTCCTGGGTGACGACGCTGATCTCGTTGAAGCCGTGGGTCATGCCGCCGATCGTGCGGAACCACTCGAAGCGGTCGCGGCGCGGCGCGGCGGTGAACTGGGTGACGAGCGTGCGCGGGTCGGTCGCGGGGGGAACGTTCAGGAACAGGTGCACGGTGTTGACGGTGCGGTCGGTGGTGGTGATGTTGAACTGGAAGCTGGTGGAGGTGATGCGTGCGGGTGCGTTGATGTTGACGACCGGGTCAACGCGATCGACATAGAAGGGGACGCGCCACTCGCGGAACATCGGAGCGGTGCCGGCGGGACGCTGGCGGAAGGCAATGACGCTGAGGTAGTTCGGGCCTTCGGGGAGGAGGGAAGTGTCGATGGACTGGATGTAGCGGCCGTTGGCGGCGGTCGAGCCGTTGTACGCCGGGATGTTCAGCGTGCGGAAGTTCTCGTACCCGGCCGAGATGCCCGCGGTGTGCGGGAAGTCGATCTGGCCATTGCCATTGAAGTCCTGGTAGCCCGCGTTGATGCGGAACTGAGCGGCGTTGTCGGTGTTGATGTCGAGCGGGTCGCCCGGGGTTGTGTTGAGCTCGATGTTGAAGGTGTTGGTGGCGACGATGGGGAGCGACGTCAGGCGGCGGCGGAACTGGGGCACGCTGACGGGGTCGGGCGGGAGCGCGGTGGTGGCGCCGGAGAGCGTGACTGTGCCGCTGGGGATCGACGGGGCGTAGATCACGAAGCCCAGAGCGTGGTCGGTTGTGCCGGTGCGGTTGCGGGGGACATTGATCAGGATGCGCTGGTCGGGGCCGACAGTGAGGAACTCGGGGATGTTGTTCCCGGCGTCGACGACGGGGTTGTTGGCGTTGCCGGAGAGTTCGCGCAAGCGCGTGCCGGGGGGGAAGTTGGTGAGCACCGAGCGCGTGTCGAAGCCGGAATCCCAGCGGTCGTTGACGCCAACGAGGACGCTGGCCTGAGAACCCTGGCGGCGATCGAAGACGAGGACGTCCGCCTTGCTCTGGTTGACGCCGTCGGTGAAGTTGAGCTGGTAGAACTGGCCTCGGGCGAGCTGGTTGTGGAGCTGGACGAGGTTGGTGACGGTCGCGTCGGGGGCGTTGGCGGCGATGTTGAATCCGAGGGCCATGTCGATGCCGCGGCGGGGGAAGAAGCCGCTCGTCCGCGGGATGCCAAGCGCGTTGTGATAGATCTTGACGGCGCCTGTGCGCATGAGCAAGTAGGCGTTCATGACGGCGGCTTGTTGTCGGAGCGTGCCGGGCCCGGGGAGGGCGCTCCCGTCGCCCGAGTAGCTGTTGTCGTGGCTGTAGATGTGGAAGATGCCCAGGGAGCCGTCCTGGACAAGGTTGTTGGCGTCGTCGACGACGTCCAGGTGCGCGTTGAGGACGTTGTCCCACGAGCCGAAACCGCCGCCATTGAGCAGGTCGCGCAGTGCGCCGGCGCCCGCGAGGTCGAGCGCGTCACGATTGCCAAAGGCGTCGCCCTGGCGATTGCGGTTGTTCTGCTTGCGGATGAAGTTGTCGAAGGTGAACTGGTTGCCCTCGACGGACTCACCGAAGCTGAAGGGCGTGACGCGGCGCCCATCGGGCGTGGTGCGTCGATTGAACATGGCGGCGTCGATGTAGTTGTCCCAGAACCAGGCGGGGGCGTGCTTGATGGCGTCGAAGCGGAAGCCATCGATCTGGTGCTTGTCGAGCATCCACTGCGTCCAGCGCATGAGCAGTCCGGTGGCGTTGTCCGCGATGGGGTCGCCCTGGAGGGGGTTGGTGGTGTTGAAGGGGTGGATGGTGAAGTTGAGACCACCGGTGCCGCGGAAGGTCGCGGGGTTGTTGAAGGTTGCGGGGGTGAGGCTGAGGTCGGGGTAGCGGGCGGCGTTGTTGGGATCGGGGCGGTTGTAGGTGGTGCCGGCGGGGATGTTCTGCGGGTTGCCAGCGGCGACGGGGTGGCGAATGAACTGGTGGTTTGATTCCTGGGCGATGTCGATGAGCGCGACGAGGTCGCCCAGTTCCCGGTCGTAGCGAGCGCCGCCCGGATTCTCGGACTGGAGATAGCCTCCGGCGACGCCCGCGTGGAAGTCGCCCCAGTTGTCGGTGGGCTGCTTGTTCCGGGGCGGGTTCTCGCGGGGAATCCAGAAACCGGGGTACCCGCCATTGGCGAGGAAGCCGTCGGAAGTCTGGCGGCCACCGTTGTGGTTGAGAACGGCGTCGACGTAAACAAGAACGTTGGCGCGCTTGAACTCGGCGACGGTGGCGGCAAAGCCGGCCTCGGTGCCGTAGGCGGTTTCGCGCCCGGGGCGTCCGAGGTCGAAGCGGTCCCACGGGTCGTAACCGACGGTGGTGGTGTTCCCGGTGGGGGCGGTGCCGCCGAGAGAAACGGGCGGGAGCCAGGTGGCGCCGTAGCCAGCGGCGAAGACGTCGGGCATGCGACGTTCCATGTCGGCCCAGCGCATCTCGAAGAGCTGGAGGATGACTGGGTTATCCTGGGCGAGTGCCGAGGGCGCGGCGGTGCCGGCGGCGAGTGCCAGAGCGGTCAGGGCAAGACGCCGGCAGCGATGGGGGAACGTCGAACGCGTCATCGGATCTCCTCGAAAGACGGGGGTTGGGCATTATGCCCGAACTCTCCTTCGTGTGGAAGGGGAAATCGGTTCGGTTGGCGTCGATGTTTGCCACGGGTCGTGGTCGAGTGCAAAACAAGACATGACACTCCGGCATGGCCATTCCTGCGTGGCCACTCCGGCATGGCCATTCTCGTGTGGTGAAGCGGCAAGAGGGTCGGCTTGAGGGGCGGGTTTGCGATGGGCAGGTCTGCCAGGCGGGCTTGATGGGTGGGTCGGGCTTGAAGAGACAGGTGTGGCGTCGAGCGTACATTTGCGTTGCGCCGTCGCGTCGCGTGACGCCGCGGGCGAACCGACCCGATGAGCGACCCCGACCCGATCGATGCACGAGAACGGCACGATGCCCCGCGAGCGGGCGCGCGGGATGCTCGCGGATCGGCGGAAGCTGGAAAGTCGGCGCTTGAGCAGCACGGAGCAAGGAGCGTCGGTGCGGGTTCTGGAAGCGCGGGTTCTGGGAACACGGTTCCTGGTGGCGGTCGTTCGGGCGGGGGTGTGTCCGGCGGTGGATTAGCCAGTGCGATTCGCGTCGTTTCGGGGATGACGTTCCTGTCGCGGGTGGCGGGGCTGGCGCGCGATGTGATGATTGCTCGCGTGTTTGGCGCGTCGGCGGTGGGCTCGGCGTTCTCGGCCGCGTTCACGATTCCAAACCTCTTTCGTCGCCTGTTTGGCGAGGGCGCGCTCTCGGCGGCGTACATCCCCGTGTATGCCGACCTGCTGGGCAAGAACCGCCCCGCCAGCGACGCGTTGACGTCGATGGTCGCGTGGACGCTGACGCTGGTGACGGGCGGAATCACGCTCGTGCTCCAGTTGGCGTTGGTCGCGGTGCTGGTGCTGACGCCGGCGGATGCTGATCGCTCACTCTCGCTCAAGCTGATGATGCTGATGCTGCCCATGATGCCGCTGGTCTGTTTGACGGCGATCTTGAGCGGAGCGTTACAGACTCATGGCAGGTTTGGGCCCCCCGCGGCGGCGCCGATCGTGCTCAACTTCGCGCAGATTTTCGCGGCGGGGGCGTGGCTCTTGCTGGATGGCACGGACCAGAGTAACGCGGCGTACTGGCTGGGCATCGGCGCGGTCGCCGCGAGCGTGCTGCAAGTGTTGTGGTCGCTGGCGGCGCTGCGCGGGCTGGTGCGATGGACGCGGGAGTTTGAGCCGGCGCGGGGGGCGGCGCGGATCCTGCTCAAGCGGTTCTTGCCGGTGCTCCTCGGGCTTGGAACGCTGCAACTGAACACGGCGCTGGACACGTTGTGGACGATGTGGCCCATCTGGGTGGGGCCGACGATGCTTGGATACGAGTATCCGCTCGATGAGTCGAGCAACATCGTGCTGGCGTTGACGTCGAGGCTGTACCAGTTTCCGCTCGGGGTGTTTGGGCTTGCGGTGGCGACGGCGGTGTTCCCGATGTTGTCGCGGGACGCCGCGAACCCAGAGCGTCCAGAGGCGTTTGGTCAGACGCTGCGGCGCGGTTTGAGGCTGTCGTTCTTTATCGCGATGCCGGCGGCGGTGGGGCTGCTCCTAGTTGGTCCCGATCTCACGAGCGTGCTTTTCGGTTCGGGCGGTGACTCGGGCGGGGGCGGGTTTGACGCGGCGGCGCTGGAGCGCTCGAGCCGTGTGCTCGCGGGCTTCGCGCCGGGCGTCTTCGCCTACTCGCTCAACCATGTCCTGACGCGAGCGTTCTATGCCAAGGGCGACTCGACCACGCCCATGAACGTGTCGCTGGCGATGGTGGGGCTGAACCTCACGCTGAACCTGACGCTCATGTGGACAATGCGCGAGGCCGGACTGGCGCTGGCGACGGCGATCACCGCGATCGTGCAGATGGGCGTGCTGATGCGACTGTGCGGTTCGAGGCTGGACACGCGCCCGATCGATCGCGAAGCGCTGCGCGGCGGGCTCCGGGTTCTTGTTGGGTCGCTGGTGATGGCGGGCGCAGTTGCGGGGGTGCAAGCGGCGTGCGACGCGGGGTTGCCGGCGATTGGTCGTGCGATCGGAGTTGACGCCCTGAGCGGCCCCGGCGGCTTTGTGTGGCATCTCGTGAGGCTGATCGCGGCGGTCGGGGCGGGCGCGTCGGCCTATAGCGGAGTTGCGCTACTCGCCAGGCTTCCGGAGCTGCGCTGGCTAGCCGCCCGGAGTGAGCGCGGCAAAGTGGGTGCGGTCGATCCGGAGTAGCGATCTCTGTGGCATAAGCCCAACTGCGACGTGGGCGGATCGGATGATCCGCCCTCGTCGAGGTTCAGCGCTCAGCACGAGCCCTCAGGCTGGTGAAAGGGTCTCAGACGGAATACACGCGAGCGGCGGGCTTAGCACTGGTCGTCGTAGTCCGCGACGAACTCGAGGTAGTCAAAGAAATCAACGACGCTGTTGCGGTTCCAGTCGCCCAAGGGCTGCTCCGTTGCCCACGCCTCAACGAAGAGGAGATAGTCGCCAAAGTCGACGTCGTTGTCGTCGTCGAGGTCGGCCCGGCAGACCGAGCCCAGATTCAAGAGGTACGCGCGCGACTCGTCTCCGTACCCGGTGTAGAGCGGAACGAGGGAGGCGTCGTTGGAGATGCTCCCAAGGAACATCGGGTCGTTCAGGCGCGGCAGGGCATGGTCGACGAGGAACTGTGCAACCTCGAACCAGCCGGTGTCGGTGGTCCAGATTGCCCCGCGGAAGTCCTGACGCGAGAACTGCATGAACCCCACGGCGGCGGACCCGCTGGCGTTGATCTGCCCGGCGGTCGACTCATAGAGGGTTGAAGGCAGGAGCGACCACGCCCCGGTCTCGTAGGTGTATTTGAAGGCCCGCGGCGCCACGCACGTGCTGGAGCAACTCAGGTTGGCCAGGAGCGAGCGCCCGTCGTCGGTCACGAGGACGGGCGCGCCACCCAAGGCGTAAAAGGGGCGCGGGGGCCACTCGGTGTCGGTGGGGAGGTCGATGATCTGGAGCTCGGCTTGCCGGTTGAGCGAGAAGATCTGCCAGTCGCTCCCGGTTTGCGGGCTTTGGAAGAGGCCCACGATCCGCTCGCCGGAAGCGGAAGCGTCGGTGGCGCGGCTGGTGGTCCAGAAGCCGGAGTCGATGCCGAGCGGATCGCCATATCCCCAGAACCATGCCCGCTCGACGCCTTGGATGTCGATCGAACCGACGATGATCGTGCCGTCGGCGCTGACGCCCAGGGCTCGCCCCGGGCGACCTCCGGTATCGAGTGTCTCGGGCACCCGATTGACCCAGCGGACGGGCCTTTCGCCACCCGCAGTCTCGACGGTGCCGACAAGGATCGAGTTGTTGCTCGAGACGCCGGCGAGTCGGATGTTGGACCATCCCGGCAAGATGGGGACGCTGGTCGAACCGTTGTCGGCGGTCCAGGCGAAGACGCCGCCCGAGGCCAAGGTGCCGAAGACAATTGCACCATCGCCCGTGATCACGCTGGGGTAGGCGCCCGCGACCTCGCCACTGGGTGTGAGGATGGGCGTCAGTGACGGCGGCGCCGCCCGAACCGCGCTCGCGATGGGCGACGCGGCGATGAGCGTGAGGAGGGTGGCATGGGTGAATCGTGGGTGCTTCGACATGGCCATTTCTCCCTGGGTGCGCGAGTGACCTCCCCGAACGCGCCTCGGCACGTTCGTTCTTCTCTATTGGATCCGCGCAACCTTGCTCCGTTATTACGTTGCAGGAACCTATTGAGGTCGTGATTGTCCGATTTGTTTGATGAAGTTCTTTCCCCAGCCCGAGCCACGGGGCCCAAACCAGCCAACTCACTCGGAAGGTGAGATGATGAGGGCGACGGCGATGTGGTTCATGTTCGTGCCAGTTGGGCCGGTGCGGATCTGATCGCCAAGGACCTCGAAAAGGGTCGCGCTGTCGTGGTTTGCCAAGGCCTGTGCGGGGTCAGCGCCGAGCACGCGAGCGCGGCGGAGGGAGGTTGAAGTGACGATGGCGCCAGCGTTGGCGCTGGAGCCGTCGACGCCGTCGGTCGAGTATGCGAGCAACGCCCAGGCTACCTCGGGGGCGGGTTGGGCAGTTTCGTTGTTCTGGATGTCGGTTCGCGGGATCGCGTCGAGCGCAACGGCGGTTGCGAGGGCGAACTCTTGCGACGGGCCGCCTTGGGCACGAACGCCGGTGCTGTGGGTGCGTGGTGGATGTGGGGCGTGATATCTGTGGAGGTCGACGGTGGGTTCGCCACCCAGCACGCAGCACAGGCGCGGCTTCGCTGATCCGGCGGCTTGGGCGGCGATGGTGATCTGGCGGGCAAGAGAGCGACCAACCTCGCCCGCTTCGCCTTCCACGGCGTCGAGCCGAGTGGTCACGTTCCAGCCGGTGGTTCTGGCGTGGGCTTCCAGAGCGTCGACGATCACTCGATTGCTGGCGATGACGCGGTTGTCGACGCGGGCGAAGCGCGGGTCGCCGGGCTTGGGCGTTTCGTCGAGGAACTCGGGCGGATCGGGAGATGTTGGCGGGGTCGAGGTCAGCCGCGAGGCGGTGTTGGTGCGGGGGGTGTTGAAGCTGGCGTTGCTGATGCGGTTGATGTGACGTTCGACGTGCTGGACAACCTTGAGAGCGCGGTCTTCGACGCCTCGCTGGCGGAGCACACGGCGCGCATCGGCGAAGGTGGTGGGGTCGGGGGCTGTGAGGCCGCTCGAGATCACGTCGAGTGGATCGCCCATGACATCGGAGAGGATGAGCGCGAGAGTTTGTCCGTGGCAGCGGGCGGCGAGGCGGCCGCCCTTGAGCAGTTCGCAGTGCTTGCGCACGGCGTTGAGTTCGGCGATCGTGGCGCCGGAGTCGCGGAGGGCCGCGTATGCCTCGTCGAGGTCGTCGATCGTCAGCCCGGGCGCGGGGAGGGCAAGATGCGCCGAGGCGCCGCCCGAGATGAGCGCGAGCAGGAGGTCGCCTTGCTCGACCTGATCGACGAACGCCGCGGCTTGGCTCGCGACGGCGACATTGCGAAGCGTGGATCGCGGATGATCCGCGGCGAGAAACTCGGCGCGGGTCGGCTCGCTCGAGCGGGTCGGCCCTACGGCGCTCGACGATGCTCCGGGCTCTGGAGTGGCTTGGGCGCGGGTGTGAGGCTCGATGAGTTCGGGCGGGCCGATGACGAGGCTCGCGTCGATCGCTCGGAAGTGGTCAAGCTCGTTGCAGGCGGCGCGGTACATCGCCAGCGATGCCTTGCCTGCTGCGAGAACGCGGAGGCGGCGGGCGCTGTGCAGCGGGCTTGCTGGATCGCGCAGTGCTTCACGAACAGCGCGTCGGGTGGCTGCGCTGGGGTCGGCGGCTTGCTGGGCAACGAGGAGAAACGCCGCGAGGGCCTCGCGAAGGCCCTGCTCACGCGCGTCCGCCTCCGAGAGGGGCAGGCGCGACGCGAACGCGCGATGCGACATCGGTCCTGAGGCAGGTGCGAGAGCGGGGTGCGAGTGTGCAGGGGTCGAGTGAGGCGCGGGCGAATGAGGAGCGGGCGAATGAGGAGCGGGCTCGGGCGCGCTGCGAGGATGCGGAGGCTCGCTCATGCTGACGCGATTGTTCGCAGGGCGAGGTCGCGCGGTTATGCGGAGGGAACGGCTTGCCCGGGGGCGTTCTGGCGGTCACGTCCGCGGGCGGGGCGGGTGACGGAGACTTCGACGTATTTGCCCTCGCCATCCCAGCCGCAGGAAGATTCGGTCACGAGGTTCTGGCCCGCTTCGAGAAGGCGCACGGCGTCATCGGGGGAGATGGAACCCTCGGCGACGTAAGCCGCGACTTCGCGGCGGGTTTCCTCGCGGGCGCGTGTCTCGGCAACCTTGCGACGATTGATGCTGGAGACGATGATGCCGGTCGTCACCGCGATGGAGATCATGAAGACAGTGGGCACGACGATGGCGACATCACTGGAGTCGGCGAGCATGGGCATGGGGTTGAAGTCGCGTAGGCCCACCGACGAAAGGCCGGACGAAAAGCTGGACGACAAACTAGACGAGAGGCGGGAAGGAAGGACGGCGGACAGTGCGTTCAGGTCGATCATGGCGTTACCTCGGGGTGGAGGTCGATCTGTCGAAGAGGTCGGGCAGGCATTAGCTGTTCTTCTTCTTTTCGCCTGCTCGCAGCAGGCGCTCGCCCTGTTCGGGCGTCATCGAGCCCTCGGCGATGAAGGCGGCGATGTCGCGGCGGGTGCGCTCGCGGGCGACGCTCTCGATCAGCCCGGCGATGATCTTGAAGGTGAACACGGTGACCAATCCGAAGGCGAGAAGGGTTGGGATCAACACGTCCTCGTCGAGAACCTGGGAGAGCAGTTCGCGCTCGTTCATGGCGGATCCTCTCGGGCACTGGACCGGAACTCGGTTGCCGCTGACAACGAACGGGACGAACGGGGCGGAGGTTGCCTGAGGCCGCGACCCTAGCCGGAGCCCGCCGCCTGCTGATTGGGAAGTCGCAGGAGCGACTTTCAGGAGAGTTTACGCGTGCGGGACACTGGGCCGCCCCCCGGGGGGAAAGCGGGGCCTGTGCGCGGGCAACCCAGGGCATGGCGGGGAACGCGGGCGAGTGTGGTGCGGGCTGGGTGTCCGGCGTGTGTGTCGTGGGAGATGGGCGCGTCACGACGCGTTGTGCGAGATGTTCCACGCCATACCATGAACTCTGGAACAGGGCGTGCCGGGGTCGCCCGAGCCCCACTCGAGGAGGCTTGCGATGCGAGCGGACATCAAGTACAACAACATTATCGACTCCGACGAGGCACGAGTGGCGCAAGAAGCGGCCGATCGAGCCCCGGCGCTACCGACGTCGGAGATCAACGCAGACGCGTTCTATATCACGCAGCATTATCACCTGTACACGCCCGAGAACCACGCGGTGTGGAGCGAGCTCTACACGCGGAGGTGGAGCGTGCTCGAGGAACAGGTCTCGGGGCAGTTCATCGAGGGGATGAAGATCCTGCGGCTCACGCCCGATCGGATCCCGCTGCTGGACGACGTGACGCTGGACCGCGACCTGGAAGTGGCGGGAGGCGTCGTGCTTCGGAAGGGGACGAAGCTCGACGGGATCAACAAGTTCCTCCAGGCGCAGAGCAACTGGGCGTCGTATGGCGTGCCGGGTTACCTGCCCGCCAAGAGCTTCTTTGCGTGCCTGGCGCAGCGGGAGTTTCCGACGACCGTGCTCATCCGCCCGCGCGAGGTGATGGATTATCTCCCCGAGCCGGACATCTTCCACGACGTGTTCGGGCACGTCCCGCTGCACACGCTGCGCGTCTTTGCGGACTTCCTGCAGACGTACGGCAAGGCGGCGCTGCTGTGCGACAACGAGTATCACGTGAAGCGACTGGGGCGGCTCTTCTGGTTTACGGTGGAGTTCGGACTCATTCGCGAGGAAGGGCGCATCAAGGTGTACGGCAGCGGGCTGGTTTCCAGCCACGCGGAGAGCGAGTACGCGCTTCGGGGCGAGTGGGAGAAGCGGAACGCGTCGACGCCGGATTGCACGCCGCGGGAGGTGCCGGTGTATCGCCCGTTTGACCTGGAGCGGATCTGTGAAACCGACTTCGAGATCGACCACTTCCAGCCGATTTATTACGTTCTGGACAGCTTCGAGCAGCTCCGCGACGCGATGAATGATTATGCGGAAGAAGTGATCGGCGAGGCCGGGCTTGCGAAGGCGACGAGCCGGTAGTCCGAACAGGTCACTTGATCGTGCTTCATCCCGCCGCATCGGTCATTCAGCGTCCGGCGCTCATCCGGCGCGCTTGCGGGGCTTGGCATCCTCGTAACGGATCTCTTCGACGAGAAGAAGATCGATGATGCGGAATCCGCCATCCTCGGCGATGGCGACGCTCCGCGGAGCTTCCGGGTTAATCATGACGAACTCTGGACTCGGCACCCGCGCAGTCGCTCCACTCGCGAGGTGCAGAGTGAAGGGGACAAAGGGCTTCGAGCCCAGAGCCTTTCGGAGTGATTCAACGGTCAAGGATTGTCCTCCGGCTTTAAAGATCGCTAATCAATATCTCTACCGATGCGGAAACCGTTTCCTAGGATAGTACAAAGCACGACCTGGATCACGGCGCCCACACATTTGCGGTTGAGGTCTTCGCGCCGCCGGTGGTTCCGGCAACTCCATTTGCTGCCCCGTTCACGCCGCCCGTCCCTGGCGCGGGGATCACTGTTTGCGCGACGTCGGCCTTGATGACGCTGACTGGATGCACCTCGCGCGGGAACGCGGCGGCGGAGGCGGGCGGGATGGTCACGCCATTGAGGTGCATCTTGCCGGTTGCGAGGCCCGGGAAGTGCTCGCCTTGCCAGCTCGCGGGGTACTTGGCGTCGTCCAGGTCGAGGGCGGCCTTGGTCGGGTGGAGCGGACGGAAGGTGTCGCACATCACCGCGAGTTCCGCGGTGTGGGTCGCGGCGAGCGAGGCCTCGATGGTTCCCGGGTGCGGCCCGTGCGGGATTCCCTGCGGGTGAGCGGTGAGCGAGCCCACTTCGATGCCCTTGCGGCTGCCGAAGTTGCCTTCGACGTAATAGAGAACTTCATCGCTGTCGAGGTTGCTGTGGTTGTAAGGAACCTTGATCGACTGCGGGTGGTAGTCGAGCATGCGCGGGCAGAATGAGCAGACGACGAAGTTATGGGCTTCGAAGGTCTGATGGATCGGGGGCGGCATGTGGAGCTTGCCGGTGATCGGGCTGAAATCGTCGATGTTGAAGATGTAGGGGTAGTAGCAACCATCCCACCCGATGATGTCGAGCGGGTGGTATTGGTACACGTACTCGTGCACGAGGTCGCGGGCCTTGATACGAACGGGGAAGTCGCCCTTTTCGTCCCAGGTCATGGGCTGTTCGGGGAGCTTGAGATCGCGCTCGCAGTAGGGCGCGTGCTCGAGGAACTGCCCGTGCTCCTTGCTGACGTATCGCTTGGGCGGGCCGAAATGGCTGCCGTTCGTGGTCTCGATGAGGAGGTATCGGCCAAAGGGGGTGTTCTCGAAGGTGGGCCCGCCATCGCGGGGTGCGCCCTGGGCGTTGAGGCCGACCTTGGCGGCGCGATCGTCCCAGATGATCGTGTAGATGACGCCCTTGGGGATGACGAGGTAGTCCTTCGGGCCAAAGCGGAGGGTGCCCAGCATGGTGTGGCAGACGCCGGAGCCAAAGTGGATGAAGATGCACTCATCTCCTTGAGCGTTCTTGAAGTGGTACTGCATCTGCTGGGCGGGGCTGCAGACGGCCATTTCGCAGTCGGCGTTGCCAAAGAGCACGACGCGGCCGGTGATGAAGTCGCCCTTTGGGTCCATGCGGGGCCCGCCTGTCATGACGTGGCGCATGCGCATGACGTCCTGCTCGACGTACTCGACCTTGGTTGAGTAGAGCTTCTTCCAGCCGTAGACCTGGGTCGGCGGATGGATGTGGTACATGGTGCTGCTGGGCCCGGTGAAGCCCTCGGTGCCGAAGAGTTCTTCGGAGTAAAGCGCACCGTCGGGGCGGCGGAACTGGACGTGGCGCTTCTGGGGGAGCAGGCCGAGCTTGGTATAGAAGGGCATGGTGCGACTCCTTGCGAGAATGGTAAGCAAGGGCCCCGCGCGGGCGAGGTCGCTTGGGCGCAACGGATGGGCGCAGCGAAGCGGCCCATTCAGCTTCAGGGCTTTGCCTGGAGGAGTTGCTCCAGGTATGCCGTGGCGGCTTCCAACACCGTGTCGCTCGCGCCGATGAGGTCGCCAAACGTTGGCTCCATGACGACGTCGGGCTGGATCCCTCGCCCGTCGTAGAGCGCTCCGTCGGGGCGAAAGGACGCCATCGACGAGAGCCGCACGCGAAGCCCGCTCTTGAGCAGCGTGAGGCTGAAGGCCCGTCCGCTTCCGCCGCTGCTTGGCGAGCCGATGAGCGTGACATTAGGGAGCCCCTTGCACGCGCCGAGGAAAACGTCGGTGGCGCTGAAGCACCCGCCGTCTTGGAGGACGACGACCGGCGACTCAAAGCCCGGCCCACCACCGGGAGAGACGACCATCGCATGCCAATCGCTCCAGCGGGTCGGAGTTTGTTGTTGGTGGCGGGCGGGCGGCGCCGTCGGGCTCCATTCGGCGCGGAAGTCGCGGAGCGCACGCGCAAGGGCAGCTTGCTCGGCTTGGCTCCATGCTGGATGGCGAAGCGGAAACAAGAAGCGGTTGGCAAGCAGGCCATCTTCAGGCTGATCCTGCTCGTCGAGCAGGCGGGTTGCCGAGATGTTGACCACGCGGGGCGGACTGGCGGGCGGCAAGATCAACGGCAACAGGCGGCGCAGCAGCTCTCGGCTCCCGCCCGAGTTGCCTCGCACGTCGATGATCAGCGCGCGAGCGCGTCGAAAGTCATCGAAGCGGCGAAGCGCTTCGACGACGAAGGCTTCGTCGCCTTGCATGGTTGCCAGGCGGAGGTAACCGATGTCGCCGGGGAGCAGGCGCGAGCCCTCGCGGGGCAGCACGCCGAAGATGGGCTTCTGGCGTGTGACCATGACCGTGAGGTCGGCGGTGGCTGCGGCGGCTGGTGGGTGGCCTGGTGCGGCGGCCAAGGCTACGCGGATCGTGTCCGTGGCGGGCAACCCGAGCTCGCGTCGAAAGTGCTGGATCCATCGCAAGTATCTTGGCGCACGGTGGCGGATCAGTGCTGGCGAACCACGCGTCACCAGCGTCCGCGCCGCTTCTAGCCAACGGGTGATCGGCACGCCGTCGATCGCGACCACGAAGGGGCGTTTGGGGTCAAGCAGCCGCGTCCGCGTCTGGTCCACGCCAACGACGTTTCCCGACGCGTCTTCAAAGAGCAAGAACGGGCAGAACTCGTCTCCCAGGTGAGGATCCAGATCCTCGATGCCGGCGTGCCCGTCGCCAAAGGGCGATAGCAACTTCTGGACGATCACTGCCAGTTGGCGCGTTTCGAGCGACTCGGGCAGCGACTCTATCGCCTTCTCGAACCGATCGGCATAGGCCGGGTCGCGCCACCCGGCATAGGCGAAGCGCGTGTCGATCGCGCTCAGCAACTGGCGCAAATCGTTCTCGACGTCGGGTCGGAGTAATCGAGCGTGCGGCTCCGCGGCAGCCTCGGCACGCCTTGGGCCGCCCTCCCGAGCACGCCGCGCCTCGTACACCAACCGCCGATTCTCTCTCGTCATCAGCGCGGCTTGTTCTCGAACCAGCACCCCGTCATCCACGCGGCGCAGCACCAGCTGGACGGCCTGCGACGCCGCCCTGCCCATCTCGCCGAGAACCTGGGGAAGGTCCTCTGCGAATCGTTTCTCGGCGCTGTTGCCGTGTCGTTCAACGCAGTGCGCGCGAACCGTCTCCATCGACAGACCTTCGAGCTCGACGAGCTCGTACCACGCTCCCTCGTACTTCACTCGCCAGTCATCAACATCCGTGAAGGGTGACGCCTTTGGGGGCTCTGTCGGTTCGGCGGGTGCGCGACACGCCCACGAGGCAGCGTGGAGTAGAAGCATTGACACAAGTGCCGGAAGGGTGCGCCACCAAGCGTGTGAAGAGCTCAAGGGCATGGGGTGGCTCCCAAGGAACGGGCGGAGGAACTGGCAGTCGAAGCGATGGCTGAATCGCGCTTCGACCACGGAGGGGATGGTGTGAATTACAGCGGCGCGGGACGGCGGTTGCACCCGGGCGATATCCGGGGGCGCGGGCGACGAAGTTGCGCGGTGCGTCGGTCGCCGCGCGGGCGTCGCGGCCCGACGGCGGTGATTGCAAGGAGGGTTCAGGCCGCCGCGGTGCGGGAGGGGGGCTTGAGCCAGGCGGCGCACTCGCTGACCAGGCGCTCGCGGTCGATGGGCTTTTTCACGTAGGAGTCGCAACCGGAGGCGAGGCAGCGTTGGCGATCCTCGGCCATGGCGTGCGCGGTCAGCGCGATGATCGGGGTTCGGACGCCCCGGGCGCGGAGCGTGGCGGCGAGGGTGAAGCCATCCATCTCGGGCATCTGGATGTCGGTGACGAGGAGGTCGTAGGGGCGGTTCTCGCGCAGGGCCTCGTCGAACATCGTGAGTGCAATTGCGCCGTTGTCGGCAACGTCGATGGAGGCGCCGGCGCGGCCCAGGAAGTGGCGGATGAGGCGCTGGTTCTCCGGGCCGTCTTCCGCGAGGAGGATTCGTCCCGCGAGCGTTGTCGCCCCGACGCTGGACGACTCTCCGGTGACGTCGATGACTCCGCGGCCTGAGGCGGCGTCCGCGGCTTCTTCGAGGGCGATCGTGACGCGGAAGCTGGATCCCAGGCCCGGTTCGCTCCGGAGGAGGATGACATCGCCCCCCAGCAGGTTGGCCAGGCGTCGGGAAATGGTGAGGCCCAGGCCGGTCCCGCCATACTTTCGCTTGTTGCTGGAATCCCCCTGGGAGAATGGCTGGAACAGGCGGGCGCTTTGCTCGGGGCTCAAGCCGCAACCCGTGTCGTGGATATCGAAGATGAGGCGTGCGGGCCCGGAGTCGGATCGCGAGGCGACGACCTCGACGGAGCCCTGATCCGTGAACTTGATGGCGTTGCCAATGAGGTTGAGGAGGATCTGACGCACGCGATGGGGATCGGTGATGACGGCGCGGGGGAGGGCCGTTTCCGCGCGGCGGACCAGCTTGACGCCCTTGGCGGAGGCTTTGTGCTTGACGATCGACTCGACGGAGGCGAGCAGCTCTCCGAGGTTGACGGGGATGCGCTCGATCTGCATCCGGCCGGCCTCGATCTTGGAGATGTCGAGAATGTCGTCGATGATGATCAGCAGTTGCTCGCCTGCGCGGCGGATCGTCTGGATGGCCTCGGTGCGGAGGAGCTCATCCTCCGGGCTCTCGATGGGGGCGCCGAGCACGTCCGCGAAGCCCATGATCGCGGTCAGAGGCGTGCGGATCTCGTGGCTCATGTTCGCCAGGAACTCGTTCTTGACGCGGCTGGCGGTCTCGGCGGCATCGCGGAGCTGGGCGAGTTCCTGCTCGCGCGAGCGGTGCTCGGTGATGTCGACCAAGACCGTGAGCACGGCGAACACGTTGCTGTCGCTCCCCTTGAGTGGGACGCGGCTGGCGAGCACCCAGCGCGCGGCGCCCGGAACGGTCTCGAACTGCTCTGTTGTTGCCAGTTGCTCGCGGCCGCTCTCGACGACGGCGCGCTCGGCGCAGGCGAGGCGTTCGGCTTCGGCGGGGGACAGAACGAGATCGGCGTCGCGCTTGCCGACGATGGCCTCGGGCGAGGCGGCGCCGACCATCGCGGCGTAGCTCTGGTTCGCGCCGAGGTAGACGCCGCCAGAGTCTTTCCACGCGATGGCGTGGGGTATCACGCTCACGACGCGGTTGACCAGCTCGCGCTGCTCCTGGAGCTCGTGCAGCTCGCGTACACGATCGGTCACGTCGGCGTGGGTGCCGACGATGCGCAAGGCGGCGCCGTCGGGCTTGCGCTGCACGACCTTGCCTCGGGCGTGAATCCAGCGGTAGCTGCCATCCCTGTGCTGCAGGCGATGGGTGCACTCGTAAAAGGGCGAGCTACCGGCGAGGTGCTTGTGGACAAGCACCAGGGCGCGGGGCAGGTCGTCCGGGTGCACGCGGATGCGCCACTCTTCAAAGTCGTTGGAGAGCTCGCTGGCTGTGTAGCCCAGCATGCCGGCCCAGCGGGCGTCGTAGGTCACCTTGTTGGTCGGGACATCCCAATCCCAGAGCCCGAGACCCCCGCTGTCGAGCGCGAACTCCAGACGTTCGGCTTGCCTCAGCGTGACTTCGGTCTGCTCGACGTGATGGGTGATCAACTGGTGCGCGACGAGGACGTACCTGACGCCGGCGTGCTCGAGCGGGCTCATCTGAACCTCGAACCAGCGCCGCTCCCACGGGGCGTGGCAGGAGTAGGTCACCACGGCGCGATCCTTCTTGCCCTCGAGGATCGCATCGAGTTCGCGGGTCGCTTCGTGTGATTCCGGGCAGGCTTCGGCGGCGGCGAGGCAGGCCTGGCGATAGTTCACGCCCACCGAACAGCCTTGGGCACTCCCGCCATTGTCCTGCATGAAGCGGTCCCAGGCATCATTCACCATCACAATGACGCCCCGCGGATCGATGATTGCGACGTGCGCGTGCGACGCGTCGATGGCCCTTCGGATCGCCTCGGGCAGCGATGCGGGGTTTGGTTTGTCGGTGGTCGCGGGCTTCGGGTCTCGGGGACGACCCGCCAGAAGCCATGCAAAGACGGCGGTCGCGACGTCTGGCTCGACGCTGAACTCGAGCAACGCCTGGGCCAACCACAGCATCGCGGTTGTGACCATCAGCATCAGTGGGATGAGCCAGACCAGGGTGCCCAGCGACACGAACGAGGCGATCGACGCCGGGCGCGCGGCGTCGGCCAACGCGCGGCACCGAAGAGCAAGCATGGTGAGTGGGCGAACAGATGACGACATGGGCGCGAGATCCCGGCAACGAGTTCCGCGAGATAACGAGGGCGTTATCGGGAAAACGCCTGCGGCAATCGCTTCCAACCGACAAAAAGCACGCGCACCGGCACCAGAACAGGTGATCGACAGAACGGACTCCAGGCAGTGTCGACCTGTAACCAGTTGCAGGCAAGTGATCGGGCGAGTTCGTCGCGAAACGCGCGAGCTGGAACGAGCGCGCTGGACGCGAGGGTTGGCGTGCTGTCGCGCGGGTCGGCGTCAGGCCTCGTGGCGATCCTCGCAGTCAAACCGCACGCGAGCGACGATCTCGGACGCGTGGTCAATGCCCTTGATCGCGGTGAGCATGGCCGGCTCGATTGGGTCTAGGAAGTCCTTCTCAAAGGTGACGCGAGCCTGGTCGTCCCAGTCGCGGTGGAGGTGCTCCAGGCGCATGCGGAGTTTCTTGAGTGCGTCCTGGAGATTGGCCTTGGAAGCAGCGATGGCGCTCATGAAGGCGGTTCCTTTACGTGCCGGGTTGCTGGAGCCAGGCGTCGATGTCGTTCTCGTCGAGCGCGCAGCGGATGACGCCTTGATGAACGACGAGCAACGACCCGGCACGGAGTGAGAGGAGTGTGTTCCAATCGGGGCGAGCGGCGAGAAGCTCGCCGACGCTGGTGGCGCGCAGGCCGCCGGTGGCGTCGGGCCGCTCACTGGGGCCCAGATACCACCCGCTGTCGCCCGGAGGGGCGTCCGCGAGGCGGATCATGGCGACGAACGGCTCGTGGAGCACGCGGACGGCGACCACGACGCGGTCGCTCGCGCTCGGCAAAACGCCCAGCAACGCCAGCCGCTTCAAGCCCGCTTCGTCTTCCGGCGTCAGCATGAGCGGGGCCCGCTCCAGGCCCTCGATCGGCCTGGGGTTCAGTGCGGCGCGGGCGGCAGCGTCTGGCGCCAGGGCTCGCAAGCGACGATACACGTCGCGCAGCGTGCGGGGTTCGTCGCTCGATGCCCGAGCATCGGGAGTCGAGTTGGCAGGGTCGGTCGGCGGACGAGCGAATGGGCTCTTGGAACCTTCATCGGTTGCGGGCTCGGCAACTGAGGACGAGCCGGGCAAGGCCTCGCGGCCCGGCGCCTCGGGCGCTTGCAGCGCGAGATACTCCTCGATGCTCTGCATCATGCGGTCCAGACGCGTCGTGGCGGCGGGCGTCTTGCCATGGATGATCTCGTTGAGCGACGAGAGCGAGCTTTTGTACAGCATCACTTCCCGCTCCCACGCGGCGGCCCACTTCTGGACCACCGCAAGTTTCTGCTGGCAGTGCTGGGCGCGAGCCTCGGCCTTGCGCATCTTCTTCCGCTCGTCGACGATCGAGACCGGGTCGGGCAGGCGCATGAGCTGCTTGCGACTGATCTCCTTCCGCCACTCGTTGACTTCCTCTTCGGCCTTGCGAACTTCTCGACGCCAATATGCCGGACGCTCGTCCGTCAGCCAACGCCCGACGCGCTGGACTTCGGCGTCGATCGCGGAGAGTGCGGCGACACAGTCCTCGGCGAACTGGACGTACGCGAGGCGGGCTTCCTTCATCGCCTCGAGCGAGTTGACCTTCGCGCCGGTCGGCACAAGCGGTTACCTCTGGTTCAGGTATTCCTCGATCTTCTCCGCCTTTCGCAGCAGGAAGGGGATGTGCCGCTCCGCCGACTCGTTGAAGCGAGCCAGCACGCGCACGGTCTGCTCGAACTCGAGGCAGAACTTGGTATGCTCCTGGTCGCGCCAGGTCTGACCAAGCTCGGTCAGGCGGCTCAGCAGCACGCCCATCTGCGAGGCCATCGTGTCGTTCAGACGCTTGAGATCCTGGGCAAAGCGGCGAAGCTCGGCGGGGTCAACGACGGCCTTGGACATGCGGATCTCCTGATGGCTGCGTGCAACATGGTTGAGCGAGCAACGTGATGCGGGCGGCGTCGCCAAGCGCAGGCCATGGTCGAAGGCTCGCGAACGGGCTTGCGAACAGGCTAGGAGCAGGCGCGAGCGATGCCGGCCGGCCGCCCGGGGTTCCGCGGCCTGCCAGATCGGCCAAAGCCGAGCGGAGGGTTGGCCTCTTCGCGGCGCGACTCGCCGACTCCGAGTTCACCAGGTCGATCGCCCGATGCGACATGTCGAAAGCGTATGGGAACGCGACCGCCCACGCGGGACACGAACTGGGACCCGGCTCGACTTGGGCATAATGATTTTTGCCCAGTCTCAGAGACAGGGTGCGAGGCTTGGCTCAGTTGCTCCGCGATGGCGTGGAGCGGTCGCGTGGGGACCGCGACTTACAGCGTTGCCGAGGTGTACGGCAGCAGGGCCATGAAGCGGGCGCGCTTGACGGCCTGAGCGACGAGGCGCTGCTCGTAGGCGGTGGTGCTGAGGCGCTTGCGGCCGTAGATCTTGCCGTTGGGGCTCATCAGGCGACGAAGGGTCTCGATGTCCTTCCAATCGACGTAGATCTTGCCCTCGCCGGTCTTGCGAGAAACCTTGACCTTCTGGGGACCGGCGAACCGCTGGAACTTGCTCATGAATGCTCCGTCATGGACTGTGCGGCCCGCGGGGCTGGGTCTCGTGCTCACGACGCCGTGAACCACAAGAACGAGTTGCGGGCGACGGGACTGGGTCGAGATGGTAGGAGGGAGAAGGCCCGAGACCAAGCTCGACCGGGGACAAGGCTCTGTGGCTGCACAACGAGGCTTGGGCTGGGGCGGCACACACTGACGAAACCCGAATGCGTAGCGGGGCCATGGGCCAACATCCGGTCCTTTGGGTCGGTTATTCTGGGGTCATGAGAACGTTGACATTGCTTTCGATCGGCGCGGTTGTCTGCTCCCTGATGGCGCACGCGGGCGGAATGATGCAGGCCAGCCCAACAAAGGCCAGCCCGGCAAAGTCGGGCGCCGAGGTTGCGAAAGAGCCAGCGGCGGAGCGGGATCGGTATGTCCTGGTTCGCTGCGGGCGATTGCTTGCGGTGCCGGGCGAGGCGGTCACGCGCGATGTGACGATCGTGATCAAGAACCGGCGGATCGAGCGCATCATGCCGGGGTTTGATGGACCGGACCTTGCCCAGGAACGGGCGGCGGGAGCGGACGTGGTGGAAACCGACCTTCGCGATCGCTTCGTCCTGCCCGGGCTGATTGACTGCCACGTCCACCTGACCTTCGAGATGGGTCCCGATAACGCCTTGCGGGTAGTGACGGAATCGACCTCGGACCGGGCGCTTCGGGGCGTGGTGTTTGCGCGGCGCACGCTCGAGGCCGGCTTCACGACGGTGCGAGATCTTGGGGGCGAGGCGGAGGCGATCTTCGCACTTCGGGATGCGATCAACCGGGGCGACGTGCCCGGGCCGAGAATCCTGGCGGCGGGCAAGGCGATCTCGGTGACGGGCGGGCACGCGGACCCGGGCAACGGCTTGCGGGAGGATGTCTTCTGCCATGTTGGGCCCGAGGTGGGCGTTGCCGACGGGCCGGACGAGTGCTTGAAGGCGGTGCGGATGCAGGTCAAGCGCGGGGCGGATGTGATCAAGATCATGGCGACGGGGGGCGTGCTGTCGCGGTCTGCCGCGGGGCTGGCGCAGCACTTCACGGAGGAGGAACTGCGGGCGCTAGTCGCGGCGGCGCACTCGATGAAGCGGAAGATCGCGGCGCACGCCCACGGGACGGACGGCATCAACGCGGCGCTGCGGGCGGGTGTCGACTCGATCGAGCATGGGACGTTCTCCGACGAGGAGACGCTGAGGTTGCTTAAGGAAAAGAAAGCGTGGCTGGTGCCGACGCTGCTGGCGAGCGCGACGAGCATGGAGAACGCGCGAAAACCCGGGTATTACATCGAGGCAGTCGCCAAGAAGGCGATGGAAGCGGGGCCCGCGCGGTTTGCGAATTTTACGAAATCGGTGGCGGCGGGCGTTGCGGTGGCATTCGGAACGGACTCGGGCGTTTCGGCGCACGGGCAGAACGCCCGCGAGTTCGGTCTGCTGGTGCAGTGCGGCATGACGCCCGAGCAATGCGTAATTGCGGCGACGCGAAACGCCGCGGGCCTTCTTGGGCTTGCGGATGAGATCGGAACGCTGGAGCCCGGGAAACTGGCTGACCTGATTGGCGTTGATGGAGATCCGCTGCGCGATGTCGGTGTGTTTGGCAACGTGCGATTCGTGATGCGGGGTGGAGTCGTGGTGAAGGACGTCGGGCTGGCGCGGGCGAATTAAGTAAGGTGCGAGGGTCGGGTTGCGCTGGGCGCGTCCGCGAAGGGCTCGATCGATTCGCTCGCGGACGTGTCGTTCGCAGACGTCTCGACCCCGCCCGCGAGCTTGGCGAAGCTCTGCCGAAGTGTGGCGTAGAGGCCCTTGGCGACTGAGCGCGACGGCTCGTAGCTGGTCAGTGCGGCATGGGGACGGCAAACGTCGGTCGTTGTGATCGTTTGCGCGCACGCGTGAGCGACGCTTGGCCATGTGCCGACGCCCACGCCCGCCAGCAGCGCGGCTCCGAGGGCCGGCCCTTCCTCGGTGTTGGTCGATTCGAGGTTGATTTCGAGCACGTCGGCAAGGATCCGGCGCCAGAGATCGCTCTTGGCGCCGCCGCCACCGATGCGCACGCGCTGGACCTCGATGCCGGAGGCTCGAACGAGGTCGAGGATGTCGCGCATCGTGAAGCAGACGCCCTCGATGACGGCGCGGACGACGTGCCCTCGCCCATGGGCGGAGCTCAGCCCGACGAGCGCGCCCCGTGCGAGCGGATCGGGGTGCGGGCATCTCTCGCCCGAGATGTGCGGGAGGAACACGAGCCCTTGTGACCCCGGGGGAACGCGGGCGGCCTCTTCGAGCAGTGTGTCGTAGCTCGCCTCGGGGCAGAGGCTCTCGCGGCACCAGGCGAGCGAGCCCGCGGCGGAGAGCATGCAGCCCGTGACGCACCAGGAGCCGCGAGCGTGGCGCGGCTCCGCGGCTTGGAGGATTCCGGCGGAGGCGAGCCCACCGTCGGCGGCGCACCCACCGTCGGCGGCGCACATGGTGTGCAAGCGCCCGGGCTGGCGGGGATCGGCAAGGTCGCGTCGCGGCTGCGGGGCATGGGCGTAGACCACGCCGCTGGTGCCAAGCGTGACCAGCACCATGCCGGGCTCGACGATGCCGGCGCCGACAGCGCCGGTCATGTTGTCGCCCGAGCCCACGATGACGGGTGTTCCCTCCGCGAGTCCGGTGAGCTGGGCGGCGGACGTGGTGATGGCGCCCGCGACGCTCGCGGATTCGAGCACGGGTGGGAGCAGGCCCTGGTCAATGTCAAAGGCCCGGAGCAGGCGGGGGCTCCAGTCGCGGTGGTCGACATCGAGAAGCAGCGTGCCGGAGGCGTCGCCCACGTCGGTCGCGATCACGCCCGTGAGCATCCAGCGGATGAAGTCCTTGGGGAGCAGGAGGCGTCGCGTCCGGGCGAAGTTCGCCCGCTCGTGCTCGCGGAGCCACAAGAGCTTGGGGAGTGTGAAGCCCGTGAGCGCGGCGTTGCCAGCCTCGCGGACGAGCGCGGCGCGGGCGGTGGCCGGGTCATCGGAAAAGCGGCGCTCGATCTGCTGGCACTGGTCGGCCGTGCGCTGGTCGTTCCACAGGAGCGCCGGGCGGACGACGGCCTCCGGCGAGGGCTCGACGCCCGGGGCGGCGCGCTCGTCGAGGAACACCGACCCATGCATCTGACCGCTGCATCCGACGCCCATGATCCTTTCGCCCGGGGCGAGGCCGGCATTGGCAATGGCGGCGCGAATGGCCTGGCACGAGGAGCGCCACCAATCGGCGGGGTTCTGCTCCGTCCAGCCGGGGCGGGGCTGGGCCAGGGGGTGGGCGGCGGACGCGACGCCCCGTACGCCTCCCGAGGTGTCGATGACGATGGCCTTGGTGGACGATGTGCCGACGTCGATGCCAAGGAGCAGGGACATGGAGGGGAGTGTAAGGAAGTGGGATAGAAGGCTGGGCGAAGCGACTAGCTCTTCATGTTGACGAACTGGAGCGGGATGCCAAGGCCCGAAGCGTTGAGAAGCTTGATGGTGGCTTGCAGGTCGTCGATCTGCTTGCCGGTGACGCGGAGTTCCTCGCCCTGGATGGACGCTTGGACCTTGAGCTTGGCGTCCTTGATGATGCGGACGATCTGCTTGGCCTTTTCTTGCTCGATGCCGTCGCGGATCTTCGCCTGGCACTTGGTTCGCCCGGCGAGCGTTGGCTCGGGCTCGCTCCAATCGAAGGACTTGAGATCGAGCCCGCGGCGATTTGCTGCGGACTCGAACATCTCGACGAGGTTGCGCATCTTCGTCGGGTCGTCGGTCACCAGCTTGATGAGCTTTTCCTTCTGATCCACGCTGATTTCAACGTGGCTCTCGCGGAAGTCAAAGCGGGCAGCGACCGCCTTCTTGGCGTTGTTGACGGCGTTGTCCAGCTCGGGAAAGTTGAAACGCGAGACGATGTCGAATGAAGGCATGGATCATCGTAGAGCCCCGCGCTGCGAGTTCGAGTGGCTTCGAGTGGGCGAGGCCCATCGCCCCACAAGGTTGGACGCCTCGGGCGGGGTGCGGAGTTGCAACCGGGACGGTGCTCGGCGGGTAGCATCCATCACAGGCGCTACGCGCGGCTGGACGCGAGCGTTCTGTGGACGGCGGGTGGCGGGCGGACGGCGGACGGGCGACGATACTGGATCGGATCGGTCTGGAGTGGGCGTCTATCGACCATGTCACGAACTCCCGCACGTTCTATGGGTCGCACGCCGCTGGCGGAACTATCGCCGCAGCCTCGAAAGCGGATTCCGTGGCTGATGTATGGCGCGATCGCGGCGCTTGTTGTGGCGTGCATCATCGCGGTGACGTGGTTTCTGTCGAGCATCTATCGCACGGCGCTTGAGGACAACCGCAAGCGTGAGTCGCGCAGCCGCCTGCAATCGCTGGCGCAGGGGCTGCTGAACTACACCGTGGCGTACCAGTCGCCCCCGATGCCCCGGGAGCGGTGGGGGAGTCTGCTTGCCGATGGCGGGTTCGCGCCGCCATCGAGCTTCTTTGTTCCGCCCAGGAGTCCGAACGATGCGCCCGTGGCGTACCGGTTCGTGCTGCCTTCAACGGGGAACCCGCTTGGTCAGCCCGCGGTCGCGTTTGCCGAGCCGGAGGGTCTTTGGAGCGAGCCGGGATGGCATGAGGTGGACACGCACGCGTACACACGATGGCGCACGAAGCCCTGAGAGTGCTGTGCTTACGTGTCGCGAAGTCGAGGATCGCGTGCGGATGTATCTCGCGGCTCGATGTCGCGGAGGTAGGCCCAGGAGTAAATCCCGGTGTCGTGTCCATCGGAGAAGGTGATCTTGATGGCGTAGTTGCCGACCAGCTCAGCTTCGACGGCCCGCACCTTGCCCCCGGTGTAGCCATCGGGGAGGATCGTCAGCGGATTTCGGGCCATTTCTTCGCGGAGCTGCTTCATGTCGGCGGAGGGCGACATCTTGCGGAGGTAGCCGATGGGATAGAAGACGCGGCGCCCGTCGGACCACTCGATGGTCAGGCCGTTCTCGCGGTCGAGGTCGAGATCAACGGGGGGCTCCATGCGCGGAGAGTAGAGCGGAGCGGGACGCGCTGCGTTGGGGAAGCCGTGGCACCCCGTTTAGGGCGATCTTGGTGTCGGGGAACCCGGTGATGTTGAATCGGGGCAACACGGCGTCGATAGAAGTGAGGTATGGGGACAACGCACCGGCCCGGCGTGGGCGGTGCTGCGGCGAGGGTTTGCCGCTACCTGGTTTGCGAAAGTCAGTTTCGGAAGTCACTCCGGAACGGGCATTCTGGAGCCGGAGGTCTGGGGAGCCGGAGCGAGAAGCTGGGACTTAGCGATAGCCGCAGGATGTTGCCGTGAAGCACGACCCGCCTCGACACAATGACTCTTTCCATGGCCCGTTTGAGGATCAGGGGCCTCCGACTGGACCGGAGCCCAAGGGGGAAGGATCGCGAAGGTTGCCCAGCGCGCCGGCGGTCGCGGCGCTTCCGGGCGTTGCCAACGAGGTGACGCGGCTGACGCATGAACTGGCCAACCTGCTCGATGGGTCGTCGCGCTGCCTTGGCCTGGCCCAGCGGGCGCTGACGAGCGTCGCGGCCCGGGACCTTGGGGAGCGAGAATCTCGGGAACTCAACGAGGCGATGACCCACCTTCGCACCGTGAGCGGCGCGATGGATCGGATGTCGGGGCTTGTGCGCCGGGCGATGCGGGGCGGAAACTGGCTGGTTGACAGCCCGCAGACGACCGACCAGGCGTCGCCCTGTCTGGGCGATGCGATCACGCACGCGGTGCGGGTGCTCTCGCCACAGGCCCGCGGGGCTCGGGTGCTGATCTCCACGCATGTTTCGCCGAGCGTTGCCGACGCGCCAGCGGAGACGATCTACCCGGTGATCTTGAACGGGGTCAAGAACGCGATCGAGTCGATCGAGCGCCGCGGCGGGGGCGGGAAGATCGACCTTGCGGCGTTGCCCGGGCAGGATGAGAACGACATCGTGCTCGAGATTGTCGACGACGGAGTTGGTATTCCAAAGCCGGGCGAGGCGAGGCGACATCGGCACGCGCGCGACGACAGGCCCGTCCGCGGCGTCGGACTCGCGGTGTGCGCGGAAGTGGTTCGGCAGATCGGTGGATCGATGACGCTCGAGGCTCGCTCCGATGGGGTGAGCGGCGCGGCGCTGCGGGTCGCGTTTCGGCGACGCTCGACCTCGCCCATCTCCGGGCTCTGGCTGGGCGGGCCTCGGAACGATCGACGCTCCGACGACGGACCCGCGGCGGGAAGCTCCGCGGCATGAGCGCCTCCACCGGGCCAGTGCTGGCGCTGGCGGGCGAGGTTCGTCCGCGCGTGCTGCTGGTGGAAGACGACGCCTTCGTGGCGCAGTCGCTGGTCGCTTTTCTACGTGCGGAGGGGCACGAGGCGGTCACGGCATCCGATGCGGGGCAGGCCATCGCGGCGCTGGAGCATGAGGCCAAGTTGTTTGAGGATCGGGCTCTGGGGCTCGCTGGCGCGCTGTCGGGCGGTCGTGCCCGAGTTCCAGGCGTTCGCGAGGCGCCGTCGGTGGCCAGCGACGCGGGCGGCGCTCCGACGATGCTCAGCCCGATCGGTGTGGCGATCTGCGACATCTCGCTTCCGGGCAATGACGGGCTCTGGCTGCTGCGGGAACTTCGCCAGCGGTTTCCGGAGATTGCGGTGCTGATGCTGACGGGGTATGGGTCGGTGGAGACGGCGGTGGAGGCGCTGCGGGCGGGGGCGACGGACTATCTGACCAAGCCGGTGATGGAGAGCGAGCTGCGGATGGCGCTCTCGCGCGCGCTGCAGCAGCACGAGCTGCGGGCGGAGAACGTGCGCCTGCGGACGAAGCTGGACGCCGCGGAGGGCTTGTCGGGGATCGTCGGTGGCGATCCGCGGATGCGTGAGATCTATCAGCTGGTGCAGGCAGTGGCGCCGAGCCGCACGACGGTGCTGATGAGCGGCGAGAGCGGCACGGGCAAGAGCCTGATCGCGCACGCGATCCATCGCCTGAGCCCGCGGCGGGACAAGCCGTTCGTGGAGATCTCGTGCGGCAGCATTCCCGAGACGCTGCTAGAGAGCGAGCTGTTCGGGCATGTTCGCGGCGCGTTCACCGGCGCGCACGCGGATAAGGTCGGGCGATTCCTGGCGGCGCACCAAGGGACCATCTTCCTTGACGAGATCAACTCGGCCTCGCCCGGCATGCAACTGAAGCTGCTCCGCGTGCTGCAGGAACGCAAGTTCGAGCCGGTGGGGTCGACGCAGACGGTGGAAGCGGACGTGCGCGTGGTGCTTGCGAGCAACCAGCCCTTGGAGCAACTGGTCGCGCAGGGGCAGTTCCGCCAGGATCTTTACTACCGCATCGCGGTGCTCAAGATCGAAGTGCCGCCCCTGCGTGATCGCAGCAGCGACATTCCGGTGCTGGCGGGGCACTTCCTGGCGAAGCACGCGGCGGAGCTTGGCAAGCAGATCGTGGGCTTCTCGCCCGAGGCGATGGACCTGCTCCAGCGGTACGCGTTTCCGGGCAATGTGCGCGAGCTCCAGAACATCATCGAGCGAGCCGCGGTGCTGGCGACGTCGCCCACCATTAGTGTGCGCGAGCTGCCATCGCACGTCATCAGCCCGGAGCGATCGCTGGTGTCGATCGGCAGCATTGGGCCTGGTGGCGCGAGCGCCGATGGCAGCCGCGGCGTGGGAAGCTTGCCGGGGTCGGGATCGGGATCGGGGAGCGGTTTGGGGGCGGGGTTGGGGGTGGGCGCCAACGAGCCTTGGACACCCACGCCGCTGGAGGAGGCGCTCCGCGGCCCTGAGCGGAGCATCATCTTGCGGGCGCTTGAGGCGAACAACTGGAACCGCCAGAAGACGGCTGATGATCTGCGCATCAACCGCACCACGCTCTACAAGAAGATGAAGGCGTACAACCTGGCGGGTTGAACGCGGCGAGGTGCCAGAGCGCGAGCATCCTGAGCTGCTTCGATGACATTGCGGATGAAAAAAGCGCCCCATCAAGGGGCGCTCTTGTGCAGATGCTCACGAGTCTGAACGCACGTGGTGTGGCGTCAACGGCGTCGACTGTGGCGATTACTCGTCGTTGATCGGACCGATGCCGATGAGCCAGAGCTTGAAGAAGTTCATGGCCTGCTGCTTTGTGAGCTTGTTGGCGTTGAGCTTGTAGGTGACCTTGCTGGAGGCGGGGAGGTCGTTGCCGCCCATGGTGTCGACGTATTCAACGCGGCCCGTGAGGGCGGGAACGGAGTCGTCGACGGCGAAGAAAGCATCTTCTTCGCTCATGGCAGCGAAGGCGTCGCCCTCGGTGCCGGCCTTGCGGTGCTTGTCCTCGTTGAAGCGGAGGTTGAACTCGTAGTAGCCCTTGCCGTTGGCCTGGCGCTCGGGATCTTCAACCCACTTGATGGAGCCGGTGACGACGTCGACGAACTCCTGGCTGTCGAGGGTGTAGGCGAAGCGGATGCCGTCGGTGTACCAGTTGCCGGTCTCGTAGTCGTAATCGAGGCGGCCGCTGACGGTCGTGCGGGGGTAGTTGGGCGAGGGTCCCTTGGCGAGGATGATGTTCTCGAAGCGCATGGGGTCGGACTTGCTGATGACCTTGGTGATCTCGCGGTTGCCGACGACACGCTTGAAGGTGTATTGGGCGAGAGTGTCCTTCTTTTCCGCCTTACCCACGAGCTTGCCGCCAAACTCTTCGGTGAAGCCGCTGACGCTGCCAGCGGTGTCAATGGCGATGCGCAGGGGGCTTTGCTTGGCCTTGCCGCCAGCCAGGTCGAAGGCGCCGGTGGTCGTGTCGATGGGAACGGTGCCGACCCACTTGCCGACGACGCGCTTCTGCTTGAGATCGCGGGGGTTGAGGACAGCGAGCCCGACGTCGTAGCTGAGCAGGGCGTCCTGCTTGCGGCGTCCGAGGTTCTTGGTGTAGAGGTTGGGCTGGCGCTTGATCGTGCCAGAGAACTCGGTGGTCTGCGCGACATTGATGGTGAACTTGTACGTGTCCTGGGCGCCGATGGCGGCGGAGCCTTCGCGGAGGTCGCCCGAGGCGTCGAGGTTCGTCCGGGTGGTGAACTGGATGTCCATCGTCCCGGCGATGATGCCTTCCTGGGTGATGGCGTCCTCGGCCAGGGCCGTCGAGGCCAGCGCCGGGGCGGCGACGAGGGGCAGTGCAACCCACGCCGGGGCAGCGGCGCCGAGCGCGGCCCCGGTGCCGGAGGCGAGGACCAGCGAACCAATCAGGACCGAGGCAAGGCGAGAGGCATTCTTCGTCATGTGATCAAACCTCCTTGTTGGTTTGTTGTTCAAGCGTCGGATGAGCCTGGGCAGCGCCCGACTGGGAGCGTGCACGGTGAAAGTGCTGAAAGCGGCGTTGAGCCGGTCGCACCAGCATACCCGCCCATACCCTTTGGAACCAATGCGCCCGACAACGTGCCCGACGAACGACGCCCGCACCCTGAAGCCGGGATCAATGAAGCCCGAGATGTCCGGTTCCATCGGCCGATTCAGTGCCGGCGGTCGAATCACGCTCCCTTCCTTTGCCCGCATCTGGCGTTCCGGCTTGTCGCCCTCCCGCTTTTGGCCTTCTGGCCAGGGGCCGGCCGGTTGGCGATTGGTGTCCACCCACGAGGTGATTCATCGGGGAACGAGCGCGACGGTTGCAGCGATGGCTTTGTGTGCTGTGACGACTGTGGGCTTGGGCGCCGGGAGCGGGCTGCAGAGCGCCGCTGCTGCTCCTGCCGCGGCCGCCACGCCGATCGAGGCCGAGTCGAGTGTCGTCGGAGTCGATCTCGCTGGCGAGTGGTTTGCGCACGACTTGGTGGTTCACGACACGCTCGAAGAGTTCGCTGGCGGGACCTTTGGTCCCCATGCCCGGGTTGAGCGTCGCCAGTTCCAGCGGAGCGATCAATCACGCTACAGCGTGGGGCCGGCATTCGTGTCGTTGCGTCCTCCAACGGGCGTGGAGAGCGTGTACGAATCGCCGGCTGTTCGCGCCGAGCGGGCGTTCACAGAGGCGTTGCTCTCGTGGAACATGGACCTTCCGCAGGGTGCGACAGCGATCATCGAGCTCCGCGTTGGACGCGGGAGCGGGGGGCGGGAGCAGTGGTCGCCCTGGTTGTATGTGGGGCGCGTTGCCGGGCGGGCGACGCCCAGCCTGGACGAGGTTTTGCCTCGGCAACCGGAGACGAACGGCGAGGCGGAAAGGCGCGACCGTGCCGCGTCAGGCGAGAGCATTGTGGGCGGTTTGGGCAATGTGGTCACGTCATTCGAGGGCGGGAAGATCGATACGGACTACTTTGTCGCGGCGGACGGCCAAGTGTTTGAGTCGATCCAGTATCGAGTTCGCGCCGGGGGCTCGTTCAACGCGACGCCGGAGCTTCGAGAGTCTCGGCAGGACGTTGCGCCCGAGAGCGCGGAGCTGGAAGCAGGGTCGAGCGGCTTGGAGCCGGGTGCGTCGTCGACGCTGGATGTGCCGGCTTTGGTTGTTCCGGCGCTCCTCGAACCTTCGCCGGCGGTGTTTGTCGATCGTGTCGCGGTGACGCTGACGCGGCCCAGCGCCGAGCCGCCCCGCCAGCCCGAGGTGCTCGTCGGGCGACGTCTGAGCGTGCCCTTCCGTTCGCAGCGGACCGCCAAGCCAGAAATCGCGGGGCGGATCTGTTCGCCCACGAGTTTGGCGATGCTTTTGGCGTTCCGGGGAGAGCGGGACGACGTTGCCGATGCTGCGGCGTGCGCGTACGACCCGGAGAACGACATTTTCGGGAACTGGCCCGCGAATGTGCAGGCGGCGTACGAGCTCGGTGTTCCCGCGATGCTGACTCGCTTTGCGAACTGGGGCGATGTCGCAGACGCATTTGCGCGCGGGCAGCCCATCATCGCGAGCATCCGCGTACGGCGCGGCGAGCTGGCGGGCGCCCCCTACGACGCCACCTCTGGGCATCTGATTGTGCTGAAGGGGTTCGACGGATACGGGAGCGTGTTCGTGAACGACCCAGCCGC
>JANRJU010000021.1:0-1649 GCA_033763815.1 Planctomycetota bacterium | reverse complement strand
CGAGGTGAAGCGCATCGCCTTGGCGCATGTCGCGACGATCGAAGAGAAGGTGAAGGCGCTGGAGGCCATCCGTGAGTCGCTGCGTCATCTCGCCAAGGCGTGTAGTGGGGATCGCCGGCCCGACTGCCCAATCCTGGACGGTATTTTCCAACGCCAGGTGCTCGCGGCGCCCGTCGCTGGGCGACGTGTACGGTCCGTTGAGGGGCTCCGCCACACTGGGATTTCAGGGACGCTGCGTGAGTAGCATTTTCGGCGAAGCGCATGGCTGCGTTGCGATCGCACGGTGTACAATTGAACTTCAACGGCGGTGGGTACGCGACCTCACAGATACCGGGTTGGCAAGGGGCTGCGCTGAACCGTTTCCCTTGAGGGCGCGGGGATCGAGATGCTCCTTCGCCAGACGATTGCCCGCAGGGCAACGACATCTCGATTGTGATTGCCCGCCGACAAGGGAGTTGGGCATGCTGGTCTTGCAGTAGGTTCAAGGGTCGGTCCTGCGCGCGTTTGGCGCGCTCCAAGGCCCGTGCTCGACCGGGATCGGGGTCGGCCGGAAGTGTCGGCTGGCTGCGATGGAAAGAAAGCGTGGTTCCGCCCCGAGGCGCGGGCGCCTCGATGGGTCGATCAATCTCCGGACTCTCCAGCTCGCAACCCATGTCGAGCGTCAGGGCAGTATCCGCCTTGCGGCGCGGACAGCGAAGCTCACGGCCTCCGTTGTCAGTAGACGGATCAGCGGGCTTGAGGACGAACTCGGCGTCTCCCTTTTCGAGCGGAGACCTTCGGGCGTCCGCACGACCGCCGCAGGTGCACGTTTCCTGGAGGCCGCGCGCCGGATGCTCGCCGAACTGGATGGTGCCGCCGGCGCCGCCAGAGCTGCCGGTTCCGGCATCGTCGGTGAGCTTGTCATCGGCACCTACTTCTCAGCCTCGATCGGGCGCTTCCGCGATGCCCTGCTACAGTTTGTTGGGCGGCATCGTCGCGTCGAGCTGTCAGTGATCGAGGGCGATCGCGAACAGCTTCTCAGCGACCTGCGCCGCGGCCGAACAGACGTGGCTATTCTCCTTGGGCCGATCGACGAACCGGGTCTGGATCGGCTGGCGCTCTGGCAGGAGGCCGGGATGGTGGCCCTGCCCGAGCGACATCCGCTTGCCGGCGCCGGCTTGGTCCTCTGGCAGGACCTCGCCGGCGAGACCTTCATCGTCGCCTCCCGCGGCTCTGGACCGGAGGTGCGCGCGACAGTCCAGAGTTTGCTTCCTGACGGGCACACGGCCCGGTTCGCGGCGCACGATGTCGGCCGGGAGGGAATGTTCAACCTCGTCGGCGCTGGGTTTGGCGTTGCCGTGCTGGCGGAGTCGGCGTCGGGCGCCGCGTACCCGAGCGTCGTGTTCCGTCCCGTCGGCGACGTGGCCGGGCCGACGATGGTCGAGGTTGCGGCGTACTGGGATCCGAAGCGCGACAACCCCGCCTTGCGTCGGTTCCTAGCGCAACTGCGCGCGACTCAGGGATCGCGCGCTGGCTGAGCCTGTGGCCCGTGCGATCGAGGCGCGGGCCGGCGTGCAGAGCGAAACCCCCGGTCGCTCGCGAGGAACCGTGTCAGCATCGGCGCGACGAGCTTCGTCGGTTCGACCTGCTGCCCCGTCTCGCGTGAGAGC
>JANRJU010000020.1:0-145686 GCA_033763815.1 Planctomycetota bacterium | reverse complement strand
GGCCCAGCGGCGTGGGCAAGACGCTGCTGTCCAAGGCCCTCGCGGAGTTCATGTTCGGCGACGAGGAGGCCCTCGTGCACCTGGACATGAGCGAGTACATGGAGAAGCACAACGTGTCGCGCCTCGTCGGCGCGCCCCCGGGCTACGTGGGCTACGAGGAGGGCGGGCAGCTCACCGAGCGCATCCGCCGCCGTCCTTACTCGGTCGTCCTGCTCGACGAAATCGAGAAGGCGCACCCTGACGTGTTCAACATGCTGCTGCAGATCATGGAAGAAGGGCAGCTCACCGACTCGTTCGGGCGCAACGTCGACTTCCGCAACACGGTGCTCATCATGACGAGCAACCTGGGCGCGGACCTGATCAAGGGCGGCGCGGGCTTCGGGTTCGGCAAGCGCACCGAGGCCACGGACTACGACAACATCAAGACGGTCCTGATGAAGGAGATCGAGCGGTTCTTCCGCCCCGAGTTCATCAACCGCCTCGACGACATCATCGTCTTCCGCCCGCTCACGAAGAACGACATCACCTCGATCATCGACTACGAGATGGGCAAGGTCACCAAGCGCCTCGCGCCGCAGGGGATCACGATCGAGCTCGATCCGGCGGCGAAGGAGTTCCTGATCGACAAGGGCTACAACCCCGAGTTCGGGGCAAGGCCTCTGCGCCGCGCCATCGGGCAGTATGTTGAGGATCCGCTCAGCGAGATGTTGCTTACGGGCGGGTTCGAGCCACCGGCGAAGATCACGGTGACCCGCCGCAAGGACGCGGAGGGCAAGGACGAGGACCATCTCTACTTCAACGCGGTGCCGATGGAGAAGCCAGCGGCCCCCAACGCGGCCAGCCCATCGGGCGGAGCCGCGGCGGTCGGAACGACGTAATCGCGGGCGGGCCAAGGGCCCACGCGACGTGCGAGGTGAACTACCTGCGAGGGGTCGAGCTCAGGCTCGGCCCCTTTTTCTTTGGAGCTGCTCGAGTGTGGGCGGTCTGGGCTTATTCGTTGCCCCGACCTCGCGCGACTCGAACGCGGATCGGTGTCGTCGCCACGCCCGGACAGTGCTGCTTTGTCTTCTGCTTCATCAGGGTGTTCTCTTCGAGAACCTCCGCAAGGCTCGTGCGTGCAAACTCGTCTTCGATGAGCCCGATGGCGTTGTCGAGGCGGCGGTGGAGCGGGCAGAGCTTGAGGTGGGACGAGTTGCCCAGCGGGCAGCGGGTGACGCGCTGGATAGGGTCGACGGCGTTGACAATCTCCAGGAGGGAGATGGACTGGGCCTTGCGGGCGAGGGTGAACCCGCCGCTGGGCCCGCGCTGGGAGTGGATGAGTTGGGCGACGACGAGGTCGCGGAGAACCTTGGAGAGATAGCCGCGGGGAACGTGGGTGCGGTTGGCGATCGCTTCGCTGTTGCACGCATCATCGGGGGCGAGCGTGGCCAAGTAGGCCATCGCGCGCAGCGCATACTCCACGGTCTGAGAGAGCATCGACACACCTCCCGCGGCGGCCCGCGGCGTCGGCGTCAGCCGGTCGCGCTATGCGGGCAGATTGTCAGCATAGAGGGGGACCAAGCGACTTCGATCATCCGTCCAAGCTCTAGCTTGTTACCATCGCGGCGACGTGGCGTCTACCCAAAGCCCCAACTCCGAACTCCCGGCCTGGAAACGCGACCTGCCTAACGCGCTGACGATCGCGCGCGTCGTGCTCGCCTGCGGCTTCGTTGCCATTTTGAGCGTCTCGCCGGCGGGCGAGGGCGGCGTTGAGCCGTCCGACTGGGACGGGCGGCGCCCTTGGCTGGCGCTGGGAGCCGCGGTGTTTGTTGTCGCGGCGGTCACGGATGCGCTCGACGGCTTCTTCGCCCGGCGATGGGGTGTGATTTCGACCTTTGGACGGGTGATGGATCCGTTCGCGGACAAGTTGCTTGTCCTCGGTGCGTTCGTGTGCTTGTGCGGCGCGAGCTTTTTTCTGGACTTGAACGGGGCCGGGCTGAACGGGGCCGGGCTGGGTCGTGTGGGGCTGGGGGAGGGGATGGACGCCGTCTCCTCGGGACGGTCTGGCGTGCAGTTGTCGGGCGTGCAGCCTTGGATGGTGGTTGTCGTGCTGGGTCGCGAACTGCTGGTGACCTCGATCCGCGGCGTCTACGAGGCACGGGGACGAGATTTCTCCGCGTCGCTCTCGGGAAAGCTGAAGATGATCTTTCAGTCGGTGGCGATTCCACTCGTGCTCGGCGGGCTTGCCGCGACGCCCGACCCATCGGAGTCCTGGATCGTGCAAGTGGCGCACTGGATCATGATCGCGACGGTGGTGGTGACGGCGTTGAGCGGCGTGGCGTATGTTCGCCGAGCGATGGCGACGGGCACGGGAAGTTGAGCTCCGGCATCAATGTTGGCGGGTGGATGACGACGCGACTTGGACCAACGAGCGGGTGAGGAGGACGGATGGGCTTGACGGGGCTGACCGTCGCGCGGAAGCGACTGCTGCTGATCACCACGTTCGGGCTTGGACGCCTTCGTCCAGCACCGGGAACGTGGGGATCGCTGCCACCCGTGCTGCTGGCGGGAGCGTTGATCGTGCTCGGCGCCGGGCCGGCGGCGATGCCCGCGGTCTACCACGGCCTGCTGGCGCTCGTGATCGTCGTTTTCTCGGTTGCGTGCGTTCGTGATGGCGACGCGGCGGAGGTTCGCTTCGGCAAGAAGGACCCCGGTGATGTGGTCGCCGATGAAACAGCGGGCCAGAGTTTGGCACTGGTAGCACTGCCGACCTGGGTCGCGTCATCGTGGTGGGAAGTTGCCGGCTTGCTGGTGCTCGCATTCCTGCTTTTTCGAGCGTTCGATATCCTCAAGCCTTGGCCGGCACGGGAGCTGCAGGACGTGCCGGGAGGGTGGGGGATCCTGCTGGACGATCTGGTTGCGGGCGTGATGGCGCTGGTGATCATGCAACTGCTGGGCGTGTTCGCCGGGAGCTAGGTGGTTGAATGTCGCACGAGCGTGGTTGAACGACGGGAGGCTCCGTGTCAAAGTCTCATGAGGAAAAGCCGGTTGAGCTTGGTGTGATGAACGAGCGCGATCTTGGCCCCGTCGTGCGACTGATCGAGCTGGCGTTTGGCACCGAGCGAGAACGGGCGGAGAAGTGGCTGGTCGCCAGCGGCATTGGCAACGTGCGCGTGGTGCGAGATCACGGTTCCCCTGTCGCATGCCTGCTTCGCATCGCGATGGGGCACTACTACGGCGGGCGGAGCGTGCCGACGGTGGGGATCGCGGGCGTCGCAGTCGCGCCCGAAGCCCGCGGACGCGGGCTGGCGCGGGGGATGATGCGAGCGGCGATGCAAGAGCTTGCGAGCGAGCGAGTTGCGATTTCGTCGTTGTACGCGTCGACGCAGTCGCTCTATCGCCAGGTGGGCTACGAGCAGGCGGGGCTCTCGCTGCGACACGAGCTGCCGCTGGCGCAGATCGGCGAGCGATCGGCAGCGGGTGAAGTCCGCGAGTTGACTGCGGAGGACAAGCCTCGGGTTGAGGCGTGCTACGCGGCATTTGCCCGGACGATGGATGGGATGCTCGACCGCGGCGCGTACATCTGGAATCGGACGGAGAAGAACCGCCTGGGCGAGTACCGAGGCTTTGGCTTCTTTGCCGATGGCGAGCTTGAGGCGTACCTTCGCCTGAGGCAGACGGTGGATCAGGTGACGTTCCGCCAGACGATCGATCTCTCCGACGTAGCCTTTGTTCGTGAGCGAGGCGGAAGGCGCGTGCTGCGATTCCTCTCGGACTTTGGAATGCTCGCCGGCGACGCAACTTTTCTTGGTGGGCCAACGCATCCGCTGCTTGGATTGCTGGCGTTACAAGTCGCGAAGAGCTCGGTGAAGCACGCGTGGATGCTGCGCGTGTGTGATATCGGTGCGGCGGTATCGGCCCGCGGCTTCTCGCCCCACGTCAAGACCGCGTTTGAACTCGAGATCAGCGATGCGACGTGCCCGACCAACGTCGGTGTGTGGCGGGTGGAGGTCGAGGGCGGCGCGGGGCGGGCGACGAAGCTTGCGGAAGGCAGCTCACCGCACTCGGGCGCAGGCAACGCCCTACCCCGAGCAAGGGCGGATATCCGCGGGTTTGCGGCGATGTATGGCGGTTCTCTCGCCCCCGCTCACGCGCAGTTGCAAGGTCTGGTTTCGGGGGATCCCAAGGCGCTCGCAGCGATGGCGGCGGCGTTTCCGGTTGGGTGCCCGTGCCTGGTTGACGGCTTTTAGTTTCGCGTTGAGCGGGAGCGGATCAGAGCCGCGCTCGCGCTCGAGGAGCAGGTCGAGTCAGGCCGTTGCTCGAGCCCGCGTCACGTCGCGTGCGGCAGCCTCATAAAGACGAGCTTGGGCCTTGGGTCGAACGCGACGCTGCGGATGAGTTCGACGAACGCAAAGCCGCGGTCGAGCATGATGTGCTTGAGGCGGTGGGGCGGGATGGCGGGCCCGGAGTCGAGGGCCGCGTAGCCGCCCGGCTTGATGACGCGGCAGAGTTCGAGGGCGAGTGTTGCGACGTCGGGCGGTTGGAGATAGAGTCCGACCACTCCCCCGGCAACCGCGAAGTCGATGCTCGACGCTTCAAGGGGTCCCGAGTCGGTGGCGAGCGTTTCGGTGATGCTCTGCACGCGAAACGTTGGACGGATGATGAGATTGTCGCGGTTTCGGATCGTGCCCGCCGCGGCGTGGCGCGAGGCCTCGGCGATGTAATGCGCGACGAAGTCGAAACCGAGAATGTTCCACGAAGGCTGTGCGAAGTGGGCGATGATGCGCGTGGAGAAGCCTGGGCCGCAGCCAAGGTCGATGACTCGGGCGTTGTGGGCGGGGACGCGGCGGTTCAGGGCTCGTGGAATGGTTCGGCGTTCGACCCAGTTCTGGGGCAGGTTGTAGGTTTCAAAGTCGCGCGGGGAGAGGGATTCGAAACCGGTCGCCACGCTCCAGGAGTCGGCTCCGATGAGGCCCTGCCCCTTGATGCGTTTGCCTCGGGCCTTGATCCAGAACTCGTGGAACTTGTTGCGGATGAGCGGCGTCCAGGGCATGCGGAGCAGCCGCCGATCGGCGCGAGTGACGTTGAGCAGTTCCGGCGGCGCTTCGGCAGCGGCGCGCGAGTGGGGCGAGGCTGCAACTCGGGGTGGAGCCGCGTCGTCGGACGCGGGCGAGGGAGTGTGCATGGCGTGGTCCGTCGGCGGTCGGGCGCAGGCCGACGGTGGCGCCACAACCGCACGGAGCGTATGCGCCCTGGGGGTGGGTGCGACTGTCCGCGCCCCGGGGCGGGCGCGACTGTCCTTGGTGTGTTGGTCAGCACGAGCGGGCAGTGGCGATGGTTGACCCGCGCAGGCCTATTCGCTGTGGGCGAGCAGATTGTGCGGCATGCTGGCGACGCAGAGCTCGATGAGCGCGTCGCGATCGACGGGCTTGCTCGCGTAGGCGTTGCACCCGCTGGCCAGGCACCGCTCGGCGTCGCCGCTCATGGCGTTGGCGGTGAGGGCGATGATGGCGCGGGTCCAGCCGCGGGCACGCAGGGTCCGCGCGACTTCGTACCCATCCATCTCGGGCATCTGGATGTCGGTGAGCACGATGTCAACGCGGGGCGGGTTGGCCAGCGGGGCGTCGAAGGTGCCATCGCGGGTGAGCGCTTCGATGCCGAGTCGACCGTTGGCGGCGTGGATGACCTCGGCCCCGGCTCGCCTCAGGAAGAAGGAGATGAGGCGGACGTTGTCGGGCCCGTCTTCCAGGAGCAGGACACGGGCGCCCTTGAGACGCGAGTCGTTGGCGGACGTCGTCGGCCTCGGGGCTATCTCTTTGGGCTTGACGCTGTCGGTCGCTTCGACCAGCGCCGTTCCCGCGGGAGGCTGGGCGGCGATGTGCAGCGAGAACGTGCTTCCCTTGCCCAGCTCGCTGGTCACGACGATGTCGCCTCCCAGCATCTGCGCCAGACGCTTGCTGATGCGAAGGCCCAGGCCCGTGCCGCCAAAGCGACGGGTTGTCGAAGCGTCGGCCTGCTCGAAGGCTCCGAAGAGGCGGGACATCTGCTCGGGGCTCATGCCAATCCCGGTGTCCACAACTTCGAAACGGAGCTGGTCGGAGGCGGCGGTGTAGCCGATGCGGAGCGATACCCCGCCGATCTCAGTGAACTTGATGGCGTTTCCGATAAGGTTGACCAGGATCTGACGGAGCCGGACGGGGTCGGTGCGGATGGTCTCGGGGAGCGACGTCTCGTGGACGGCTTCGAGCTGGATGCCCTTGCTCTGCGCCTTGATCGACATGAGTGAGACGACTTCGTGGACGATCTGGAAGGGCGAGCTGTCGATGAGCTCGACGGACATCTTGCCCGCTTCGATCTTGGAAACGTCCAGGATGTCGTTGATGAGCGAGAGGAGATGCTCGCCGTTGCGCTTGATGGTTGCGACGTACTCGCGTCGGGCGTTGGAGTCCGCGTCGCTGTCGCCCTCTTCTGCGAGCAGATCCGTGTAGCCGAGGATGGCGGTCATCGGCGTGCGGATCTCGTGGCTCATGTTGGCGAGGAACTCGCTCTTGGAACGGGTCGCGGTTTCCGCGGCCTCGCGCGCCTGGCGCAGATCCTGGATGTCCAGGTGGACGCCGATCATGCGCTTGGGTGAGCCGTCGGCATGCCGCTCGGTGATTTCACCCGCGTCGAGAACCCATTTCCACCCGCCATCCTTGGTACGAAGCCGCTGCTCGACTCGGTAGGTCGGGCACTCGCCCCGGAAGTGCTGGTCGAGCGCCTCGAGCGCGATGGGAAGATCGTCCGGGTGGCAGAGCGAGTTCCAGGTGTCGATGGTCATGGGCAGCTCGCCCGCGGCGTAGCCCAGCATGCTGTAGAACGTGTCGTTGAAGTACGTCTTCCCGCTCGGGATGTCCCAATCCCAAAGCCCGGCCTTGGCGCCCCGCAGTGCCATGTCCAGGCGTTCCTGCGTGAGCTTCTGCTCGCTGACGTCAACGATGAAGCCGACCAGGCAATCGGGCTTGCCATCCGCGTTCAGCAGCACCTGACCGCGCTCGAAGACGTGCTTGATGGCGCCATTCGAGTGCACCACGCGGTAAGTGATCTCGAAGCGTCCATTGCCGAAGGTCGCGTTGATGATCTCGCCAGCGACCCGGTCGCGATCTTCCGGGTGGATCACGTCGGCATAGCAGATCGAAGACCCGGCCCGGAAGGCTTCCGGCTCGTGCCCCGTCAAGGTGCGGACCTCATCTGAGATGAAGAGCATCGTCCACCTGTTGTCGATCAGGCAGCGATAGAGAACCCCCGGGGTGGCCGCGACAATGGCCTGAATTTCTCGCTCACGCTGTGCCAGCGCCGCCTCCGCTTTCTTGCGAGCGGTGATGTCGGTGCGGATGGAGACGTATCGCTCGGCCTTGCCGTCGGGCCCGATGGAGGGGGCGATGATGCTGTCAACCCAGTAGAGCGAACCATCCTTCGCGCGGTTGCACACCTCGCCGTGCCAGGCGTTTCCCGAAGCCAGCGTGCGCCACAGCTCGACCCAGAAGCTCTTTGGGTGGACTCCGGAGTTGAGAATGCGATGGTCTTGGCCAATGAGTTCTTCGCGAGAATAGCCGCTGATCCTGCAGAAGTTGTCGTTGATGTCCACGATCCGCCCCCGTGCGTCGGCAACGGAGAAGATCGCGTGCTTGTCGAGGGTGTTGCGGAGCAACTCGGCTTCGCGGAGGGCGCGTTCCGCGCGCTCCTTCGCGGCTTGTAGTTCGCGAGCCTGCTTCACGCTCTCGGTCACATCGCGGACCGTGCCATAGAGTGACTCGGCGATTCCCGAGGCGTTGCGACGAACGTGCCCCGTGCCCTCGAGATACCGCTCTTCCTCGTCGCTGGTGCGAAGCACGAGCGAGTAGGAGGTCCCAGTCTCGATCGCGAATCGCACCGCGGTGTCGAGCCGGGCCGCGGCCTCTGGCGAATACAACTGTAAGATCCCCTGGTAGTCGGGTTCTCCCAACGCGGGATCTCGGCGATGGATCTGGTAGATCTGCTTCGACCAGCGGACGCGATTGGTCTTGACATCCCATGACCAGTGCCCGAGCTTCGCCATCGCCTCGGCCTGTTCGAGCTGGCGCACCTGTTCCGCGAGCGATTCACGTTGTCTCACGCGCTCGGTGACTTCACTCTCGATGGCGATGAACCCCGTGAGTCGGCCCTCCGCGTCCTTGAGGGGCTGGATCTCGAGGTCGAGCCAATACTCATTCCCGAACTTGCCCCGGTTGAGGATCTCGCCCTTGAATCCCTCGCCCGCGTTGAGGGCCTTTCGCAGCCGGCGCACCGTGTCGGCGCTCGTCTTTTCAAACTGAAGCAGGTGCCCAGGCACGCGGCCAATCAGCTCCGATCTTTCGTATCCGGCGACGCGTGTGAACGCGTCGTTGACCCAGATCGTGCGACGATCCGCGTCGGTGATAATCACCACGTTGGTTGTGCGCTCCGCAACAAGGGCAAGGCGCCGCACGTCCTGGGTCATCGTGTCGGCAAGTTCGCGAGCACGCCGAGCAGACCTTCCGAAGGAGCCGATCAGCGCCGCCAACAGCAAGGTGAAGCCGACGCCAGCGATGGCGAGCGTATACGCCTTGGTGGGGGCGATGCCCGGGAACGCCGGACCTGGGCGAACGGTGATGAGCCACTCGCGGCCTCCGACGTGCAGTCGCTCATGCTGCATGATCGGGGACGCGACGTTGCTGTCGTGCCCGCTCTGGTTGTCCTGGACCGATTCGAGTGTGCGAGGAGTGGACGTGACATCCGAAACCTGGAACAGGACCTCGCCGCCATTGAGCCGCGAGATCACACCGAGCAGCGCGTCGGTGCGGATGCGCAAGCACAGCCAACCCTTGAGTTGATCGCGGCGCTCTTCGACCGACAGGGGCGTTCCGACTCCGTACCACGGGATTGCGAAGTTGAAGTCGTAGGAGGAGTCGGTAACACCGCGCAGCGTCATGGGCGCGGAGAGCACCGCCTGACCTGAATCTCGGGCCTGCTCCAGCATGCTCGCTCGAGTGGCATCGATCGCTTCGTCGTGCCCCAGCGTCAACGGAAAATCCTGGCGGTTCCTGTTGTACTCGACGATCCAGAGCTCAGCGGCGTTGTCCGACGTTGCAACATGGAAGCTGGGCTCGGACTCCCGCACCCGATCGACGAAAGATGCAAGCTCATCCCGCTTCACGCGGCGGATGAACGCGATGCCGACGACGCTTTCCAAGTGCTCCAGTACCCGGCTGCTTGCGACCAGGCGGTCGAACTCGTTGCGGTTGATGTGATCGCTGGCGTCGAAGGCCGCGCGCGTGGTCACCAGTGCCTCGTGCAGCAGGTCGACCTTGTGCAGGACCTGCTCGCGAACCATGGAGGCGCGGAGCGAGAGGCGTTCTTGGTTGATTCGCTCCGCGACGTCAAGCTGGACCCGGACCGCGGTGAGCGTCGCGATCAAGCCGATCACAAGCACGACGACTGTCGCCAGGGTCGCCGCTCGGCCAGAACACATCTTGTGAAGCACTCGCGTGACCAAGGTGACCGATTCCAGGGGCGCGAGGGTTCAGTTCCGCGCTCGCTCCTTCGTCGGCCCGCCCGTCTCGCTTGTTTGGATGCGTCCGTCACCCGCGGACACAACTGCGGGAGATCGTTCCCGATTCCGGGTTACAAGCCGGCTTTCGAGAGCGACGCATCCGCACCTTGGGGGTTTTTCGCTGGGGGGTAACCCTATCGGCGCCGCGGGAAGCTACATTGGCTTCTTGCTGATGGTCACGTCGTAGACGTGCAGCAGCTTCTCTTTGTCGAAGACCATTTCCTGGCGGCTCTTGCCCACGATGTCGTACTCGGTCGTGAGCTCGATCGCGTCGACCGGGCAGGCCTCTTCGCACATGCCGCAGAAGATGCAGCGAAGCTCGTCGATCTCGAACTTCTTGGGGTACTTCTCGCGGTCATCCCAGGGGCTCTGCGCAGCTTCGATGTGGATGCACCGCGCCGGACAGATGGTGGGGCACATCATGCAGGCGACGCATTTCACGCGTCCCTGCTCGTCACGGTTGAGGCGGTGCACGCCCCGGAAGTTGCTCGCGTTCATGCCACCGCGCTCGGGGATCATGTGCTCGCGACGCTCTTCGGGATATTGCATCGTCCGGCTGGTGTTGAGATTGGCCGGGAGAAACTTGCCCGCACCAAAGCTCGTGACCATGTGGCGCAGCGTCGTGCCCATGCCCTTGAAGATCTCGGGCAGATAAAGCGCTTCCAGGGCGCTGAGCTTGGGGGTGGAAAGCTCGATGATGTCTTCGTCGCGGATGGGCATAGGTCGCAAACGGTAGCAAAGTGGACACCGGATGGACAAGGAGCGCCGCGGGCGTTTCAGTCCGCCCGGCGAAGGCGTACCAGCACCGGGCGGTGGTCCGAACCGATGTCGGCAAGCGTTCGGCATTCGACCACCCGCAGCCCGCCCCGCACCCAGACCTGGTCAAGCCGGATGCCCGGGGCATATCGCAGCCGACTGACGCGGGGCCAGGTCGTTCCCCGCCCGAAGCCCGCCTCGCGATGGGCGTCGCGGAGGCCGGCATCGCGGAGAATCTGGGCATAAGCGCTCGTCGGGTGCATGTTGAAGTCGCCCGCGAGCACCAGGGCGCCGTCGCCCTCTGGCAAATGGCGGGCTTCGTCGCCCGGACGCCCCTCGAGCCAGATGCCAAGGTCGCGAACTTCCTCTCGCTGGTGCACGAACTGGTCGAAGTTATTCTGCCACGAGGGCGAGAGAAGGTGGATGTTCTGGATAAGCACGTTGAGGGGCGGGCGGCTCTCAGGCCCCGCCAGCGGCAAAATCAGCCTCATCTGCGGCGTCATCCACGCACCCCGAGGTCCGAAAGGCGGATAGAGCTTGATGGGCCCGCTCGGCTCGATGTTTGTGCACACCGCTTGACCGAACGCTCCCGGCCCGATCAGCCCTTGAACGTGCGAGAACCGCTTGCGAAGCTCCGGTTCCGCTCGCCGGGCCCAGTGTTCGTCCCACTCCTGCAACAGGAGAACGTCGGGTTTTTCCTCGTCCACCATCGCGAGCAGGCGCTTCGCTAATCGAGGGCGATCGCCAACCAGCACGTTGGCGGTGACGAGGACGATCTGGTCACGCGGGCTCGGGCTGAGAGAGGGTGTGGTGGGGCGTGATGCCGCGGCGGTTCCGCCAGGGCCGCCCCCGCTTCGCCAGTCCGGTGGTATCGCGGTCCAGGCCTCAGGTGCCAGCCCCCACGCGGACGCGAATAAGCCAACGGCGATGGCCGCGCGCCTGCGCATGCCACCCTTGCCCAGCGTCGCCAGAATCACGCCTGCCCCAGCGGCGAGCGCGGCATGGAACTCGAATGTCCGCGCGAGCATCGCCAGCCAACTCATGAAACGGACGAAAAAGCCGGCGTGCGTGAGATCGAGCATCTGAGGCCAAAGCCGCCCGAACACAATCGACACGGTCGCGCCGAACGTCGACAACCATGCGAGCGAGAGCGAGATTCGCCGGCCGGGCTGGATGATTTGGCGCGAGAGCCAGCTTGCTCCGGTTGGCGTCCCGGCTTGCGCAGGCTTGGGTTCTCCGTCGCTGCTGGGCGCGGGTGGCTTGGCGACGGTGTTGTCGGACCCGGAGCCGCCGGTCGTCATGGGTCGATTACGCCAGGTGGCTCGGGCGAGTTCAAGCGTTAGTTGGAGTTCGGCTTGGGGGCGGGCTCGGAGTGGTCCGGTGCTTCCAGATACACATCGATGTTGCCGTTGCTGGTGTCCAGGCGAGCCCGGCGTGGGCCATCTCCATAGTGGCTGTCGCCCCGGGTGCTGAACACGAGCTTGCCCGCCTGGTGCACGCGGGACCGCCCGTTGGAGCGATCGAGCTCGATCGCCCCGGCAAACGACGCGGGAGCCCGGAACTCGATGCTGCCATTGGAGGTGTCCACATCGACCGGCCCGTTGCTCGAGGGAGCAAGCGACACGAAGGCGGACCCGTTCGTGCTGCTGACATCGACCGCGCCGCCCGCGTTGACGATCCGGATGCTCCCGTTGCTGGTGTCCGCTTCGAGATTTCCCGTGAGGTTCTCAACAACGATCCTGCCATTGCTGGTATCCAGCACCGCCGGCCCATCGCGATCGGACAGGGTGATGGATCCGTTCGAGGTTTCGAGGGAGGCGAGCCCGCGCCCGCCGCTGAGCTCGATCGACCCATTGCTCGTGCGGATGGTTGTCTCGCCGGTGGCGGGCATGCGGATGGTGAAGGCGCAGCCCTCGGCATTCTTGCGCCCGGGAGGCGGAAAGACCGCAAAGACATGGAGGCCGCCACCGGGAAGCGGTTCGGCCCGAATCTCGGTGGCGTTGAGCCGCTCGCTACTCTGGGCCGAGATGCGGGCGGTGATCTCCGCGGTGGACTGATCCCAGGGCTCGATCTTGACGCTGCCGTTCGCGGCCTCCAGCCTCAAGGGTTCGCCCGCGCGGGCCGGAACGCTCGAGACTTGGGTGGCCGTGACGGTGGACCAACTGGACGAGCACCCACCCAAGCCAAGCGCGAGGGCGAGCCCGCTCGCGGCCAGCCCAGCCGAGAGCTTGGCCGCAGGTGCGTCGTTCCGCTGGGACTGCCGGTGAACGGATGGACGACGCCGTGGCGAGAGGATCAGCATGGGCAATTTCTTCCGAAGGGGAGGGCGGGAGTTTCGCGCGCCGCTTGGAACTTGACGACTCAAGAACGTGCCGGGTTGGTCTGCGAGCCACCGACTTCGTGCTTCTCGATCATCGAGCCGGCCCAGGCCAGGCCCACGGGACCGCCCAGCAGCATGCCAGCCACCCAGTTCAGTGAGTTCGGCACCGCCAGCGGGAAGAAGTTGCCCGCATAGGCGTCGGTCAGGAAGTTCCCGCCCGCGAAGGCGAAGCCAACCAACGGGCCCAGGAATGCAAGCAAGCCCAGAGCGGCGGCGGGGATCACGGGGGTTGCCGGACGACCGAAGCTCTGCGACGCGAGCTGACCCGCGGCGCCCGCCGCGATTCCGGCGGCAACTGCAGCCATGAGCGACTGCCCCTTAAGCGATTCGAAAGCAACGACCCACGCCAGGGCCGCCCCGGCTGCCAGCGCAATTCCCGCGGCGGCGAGGAAATCACGGGTCGCAAGGCTCTGCACCAGCGAGCGAGCCAGTGACTTTTCGGATCGCAGGTCGAGGTCCGGCCCCACGATGGCCTTCGTCAGGTGCACACGACCAGCCGCCACGATCGCAACGATGCTCGCAATGCCTAGCGCGCCCACGATGAGGCCCTCGATGCCGAGGGTGATCAGAACGCCCGGCGCACGATGCTCGCGGACGACACTCTCGAAGGTTCCTAGCGGCCAGGAGGCCCAGGCGAGAATCAAGCCCGCTGCGTTCAGCCCCGCCTTGAGCGAGAGCAGCCGAGAGACGACGCAGCCGAACAGGGTCGCGATCGCGATCGCGGTAAGCCCGGCGAGAAAACCCCCGATGGGCGACGAGGAAGCCAGCAGCGTCGCGTTCTCGCCCCCGGTCGGCCCGCGCAGCAACCCTGTGAACCAGGCCGCGAGCGGTCCGAGGACCAGCAGGGCAAGCAGCACGACGATCCATCGTGAGACGTTCTTAGCCATGAGGGCAGATCATGGGCCGGTCGGGGCCGGGAAGCAACTTTGCCGGATAGACCGGGAGAGCGCCCGGCGTCGTGCTGTGCCGAACCCGCTTCGCGGGCTCGGCTAGGCTCTGGGCGATGTCCCCGCCACCCCCGCTCGATGTTGCCTCACTCGAGCAATTCGCCGCCCGCGCTCAGGAGAACTTCAGCGTTCTCTCGCCCCTGACGCCACAGCGGCTTCGCCCCGACTTCTCGTCGGTGTACGCGTTCTGCCGCCTCGCCGACGATCTGGGCGACGACTATGGCTTGCCTCCCGGCGTTGCTCCTACCCCGGAGCACCGGGAGGCGGCGACGCACCGTCTGGGCGAACTCCGTGCCAGGCTGCGTCAGGTGATCGCCGAGGGCGGTCCAAGCGGGGGGCCAAGCGGGAGGCCAGTGGCTGGCCCACGAGGCGAATCACCCTATCCGTTCGATCCCATGCTCCTGGCCCTTCGCGACACGATCGAGCGCCATCGTGTGCCCGTCGGGCTCTTTGAGGATCTGCTCTCCGCCTTCGAGCAGGATCAACGCGTGCTGCGATATGAGACCTGGGCGCAGTTGCTCGATTACTGCACGCGTTCGGCCAATCCGGTCGGGCGGATCGTCCTTCACCTTCTCGGTGTCATCAGCGACGAGGATCGGGGCGAGTCGGCCCTTCTTCGATGCTCCGACGCGATCTGCACCGGGCTGCAGCTTATCAACTTCTGGCAGGACGTTCGGCGCGACCTTTTCGATCTTGGACGCATCTATCTGCCACGCGAGCTGACGGGCTGGGACGAGGGGCTGCTGCGCGAGTGGGCCAATCGGGGCGGCGATGCGGCGGCCCGAGTACCGTTTATTCTTGGATTGAGGCCTTTGGTCGACCGAACCGAAGAACTGTTCGAGCAGGGGCGTCCGCTGGCGGCGATGGTTCGCGAGCGACTTCGGTCGCGCGGGGGCACACGAAGCGATGCATACAAGGGAGCCGCGATGATCGAGCTCTTTCGCAGCGGCGGGGTGGCGATCCTCGGGCGCGTTCGGGCGACTGGCTGCGCCACGTTGTGGCATCGGCCGAGACTCTCTCGACGAATGAAGGCCGGGCTCGTGTTCAAGGCGTTCATGAAGGCGTGGGTTTCTCCAGCCAGCCCCGCTAACGCCATGGCCCGATCCGCATCGTGAGATACCCTCATCCGCCTGGTTCCAAGCATCGAACGAGCTTGCCGGTGAGCCCGACCAGTCCCGCTGGACCGTGTGACCAGCACCAGCATCCGCCTGCGTGACGAGCATGATCAGCCCGGACCAACTCGAACGCTCCCGCGCGTATTGCCGCGAGATCACCCGTCGGCGGGCCCGGAACTTCTACCTCGGCCTCCGCCTCACGCCCGAGCCCAAGCGTTCGTCGCTCTACGCGATCTACGCCTGGATGAGGCGGGCCGACGACATCGTCGATGGCGACGCGGACGATGTCGTTGCCTCGCCCGCTGGGCGAGCGGCCGAACTCGAACGGTTTGCGTCAGATTCCCTGGCGATTTGCGATGCTGTCGCCGGATCTGAAGGGGGTGGATCCGTTCGATGGCCTCGGGCGTCGGAACCGGCTACTTCGAACGCCCCGGGCCAGACCGGGGACACGTTCTGGCCAGCGTTCACCCAAGCCATTCAGAGCTACAAGATCGAGCGAGCGCTGATCGAGGATGTGTTCACATCGCTGCGGCGCGATCTCGATCCGCTGCCCATGCCCAGCGAAAACGAGCTGAGGTCGTACTGCCGGGGCGTGGCATCGACGGTGGGGGTCGCGTGCATCCGGGTGTGGGGTCTGCGTGCGGGAGCGACATCGGACGACATGGCACGCGTCGATGAACTGGCTTCACGCCGCGGCCTTGCGTTCCAGCTCACCAACATCCTCCGCGACGTCGGTTGCGACTACGACGCCGAACCGCGAAGGGTGTACTTGCCCGCGGATTCGCTCGCCCGAGCGGGGCTCTCGGCGAGCGACCTGCGTCACTGGCGCGAGGCCGACCGGTGCGCCGCGTTCATCCGCGAGTGGTGCCACTATGCTGAGCGAGAGTTCATCGCGACCGAACCGCTCGACGACCTGGTGCATTCCGACGGGCGAGCGGCGCTGCAGGCGATGACGCGGACGTATCGAACGCTGCTCGGGCGGCTGCGTGAGCGTCCGGAGCTCTGCGTGGGGCCGGCCGCCAGCGTGCCAAGGCGAACCAAACTCTGGATCGCGTCCCGCGCGCTCCTGGAACAGTGGGTTGCGTCCCGTGCTTGATGGGACGCCCAAGATGAAGCCGGTACTGACGCGTCGATCGCCGGCTGGTTCGGCGTCGCAAGCCATTGTCGTGGGGGGCGGCCTGGCCGGGATTGCCTGCGCCGTCGGGCTGGCCGATCGGGGCGTCCGAGTGCTGTTGCTGGAGGCGCGCCGAAGGCTTGGCGGACGGGCATCATCGTTCATCGATGCGAGCTCGGGCGAGGCCCTCGACAACTGCCAGCATGTGACGCTTGGCTGCTGCCGGGCCTATCTCTCGCTGCTGCGCCGACTGGGGGCCGACTCACTCCTTCGCTGGACGACAACCCAGACATGGATCGAGCCGGGCGGACGCCGGAGCGTGCTGCGGCCCTCGCTCTTGCCCCCGCCTTTGCACTTTGCACCGTCCTTCCTCGGCGCCCGGTTCTTGTCGATGGCGGACAAGCTCTCAATTGCGCACGCGCTGCGCGGGATCATGCTGGCCGAGCGGAGCGAGCACGAGCAGGAGACGTTTGCCGCGTTTCTTTCCCGCTGCGATGCGACGCCCGGGGCGATCGAGCGCTTCTGGTCGCCGGTGGTGGTGAGCGCGTGCAACAGCGCTGTTGAACACGTCTCGGCCTCGAGCGCGCTGCACGTGTTTCAGGAAGGGTTCTTGTGGTCGCGCGGGGCGAGCGCCGTTGGCGTGCCGAGCGTTCCGCTTCAGGCGCTGTACCAGCGCGTGCCCGAGATTCTCCAAGAGAGTGGGGGCGGGGTTGTGCTTGGTGCGAGCGCGGAATCGCTCGATGAGCGTTGTGTGCGCCTGCGCGACGGGACCGAACTGACGGCAGGCGTTGTGGTGTGCGCGCTGCCCTTTGAGCAGGTCGGGCGGGTGATGGATCGTCGCAGCCTGCCCGAGTTGGCCGTGCAGCGCCTCACGGACGTCGGCAGGCTTGAGCATCGCCCGATCCTCGGGGTTCATCTCGCGTTCGATCGCCCGGTGCTCGATGTGCCGCACGCGGTGCTTCCCGCGAGCGAGACGCAATGGCTCTTTCGCAAGTCGCCAGCGGGCGACCGCGTGCACGCGGTGATCAGCGACGCGCGGGCGTGGATGGATCTTGGCGAGCCTCGCATCCTGGAGCGGGTTGCGGGAGACATCCGCGAGTGCTTGCCCGCGGCGCGCGGGGCAATGCTGGTATGGGGGCGGGCGGTGAAGGAGCGGCTGGCGACGTTTGCGCCGCTTCCCGGCTCGCAAAGGTTGCGTCCCCCGGCGGATCTCGGCCCTGGGGTGCCCGTGCTGGCGGGCGACTACGCCGACACGGGCTGGCCCGCGACCATGGAGGGTGCGACGCGGAGCGGACTCAGCGCCGCCCAGGTCGCGTGCGCGCGCTTGCGCTCAAGCACTCGGTGACTTGGCGTCTGGCCTCAGCAGCCGCTGCCAAATGAGGCGGCAAACTCAAGATAGTCAAAGAGGTCGACCTGCCCGTTCTGGTCGATGTCGGCGCTCGATTCCTCCGCAGCGAAGGCGGCGGCAAAGTCAAGGTAATCGAAGAGATCGACGGTGCCGCTGGTGTCAAAGTCGGCGACGCAGGCGACGAGCGACCGCATGAGCGCCTTGGTGTTGTCGGTGAAGTCGAGCGTGTAATACACCGCGTTTGCGGCGTCCATCTGCGACCAGCCGGCGTCCTGCGCGTCGCTGTCAAAGAAGATCGAGCGAACGGTCTTGGAAACGCCCGGCGCGAGCGTGACGACATCGCCCGAACGGACAACCTGCACCAACTCGCCAACGGGGTTGGTCGCCAGCAGCACGCTGGCCGTTGCGGGCGTCACATCGGGCCCGCGGAGCATCGCCTTGAAGGCGGCCTGCCCCGTGGGCCCAAGCCGCGGCGGTTGCAGAAGGAACAGTCGCTCGCCGCTGGTTCCGCCGGGAAGCACATCGCCTTCGCGAACGATCTCGCGTCCATCGTCGCCCCCGCGGACGACGAAGATCGCGGAGTTGGCAGCGGAGGGGCTCTCCAGCAAACGGGCAAGAAGGGCGACGCCGCCGTCGGGCGCGAGATCGAACCGCCGGGAGAAGCTGGCGAAGAACTCGTTGCTGTTGCCAGGGATTGGGTCGCCCGCGAGCGCGACAGCGACAATCCCGTCTGGGGTGCTGGCAAAGATGCCTGTGTCCAAACCGGGTTCAGCGCCGCCCGAGAAGCGGCCCCAGAACGCGATGCGCCCGTTCGAGATCTGGACCTCATCGCCAAAGTCCACCCAAGTTTGTGCCGGGCTCGTACCGGGGACTTCGCGACCTTCGAGCGCGACCAGTGAGAGCGGGCCACCCAGCGTGGTCCAGATGCCCGCCTTCCAGTCCGAGGCGTCAGTCGCCGAGACTCCGGCTTCGGCGCGGAACGCCAGGTCGCTGGCTTCACTGGGCTCAGGCTGCGAGAAGGTGCGGAAGCGCGCCTCGGCCGGCAGGTCGGCGCCGCCCGCTCCGGGCACGGTCATGGACTGGTCGGCGACGATCCCGCCCAGGTCTTCCATGGTGGTGCCGACGCCCGAGCGCCAGTTGCCCTGCACCCACGTGCTCTGACCCTGAGGATCGAGGTGGGGGAGCGCAGGGATCTGCACGCGTCCGACCTCGTCGCGATCCAAGGCTGTGCCCGCGATGTCAAAGAGCCCGAGGCTCGTGGGCAACGTCGGCGACGCCAAGTTGTTGATCGCCGAGGCGTAGATCACGCGCGCTTGTCCGTTGACGAGCGAAGCTGCGCCGGGCGAAAGGCCCGAGAAGACCCCCGCTTGACCGGTGACGGTGCCACCCTCGCGCTGGATGAGCCCAGGAGGCGAGCCGGGCTCGGCGGGGAGGAGCCACAATGAGTCGTTGTTGGCCGCGGTGACGCCCGTGCCGGCAAGCCTCGACCAGAACGTCAGGCGGCCATCGCTCAGCACGCGGGGGTCGTACGGCGCGAGGAACGTTACGTCCGCAATGCCGGTCGCTTGACCCGTGCGGACGAGCGCCTGCGAGCGCACGCCGGGCGACGCGCCCCACGCGGTGGCAGCAACCAGCAGCGGCGCGGCGCTAAGTGCTGCAAGCCCAAAGCAAGGCACATTCGAGAAAGCACAGCCCGACAGCAGAGAGCGGGGCAGTACCTTGAGTGTCTTGAGAGTCATGCGTCATCTCCAGCGTGAGCCTGCCTTGCGCGGCAAGCGGTTCGATCTCAATGTGCAAGCACGATCCGATATGCAGCCAGACCGGGAGGGCTTCCTCAAGCACCCGTCAACAGCTCACTGCACTTCCGGCCCGTCAAAGTCACGCCCGTTGATTCCCCGCCGCGTCCAGCGATACCGGCCCGCGTACGTCGCTGAACCGCCCGGCGGCGGGACCGGCGGCTCCCAAGAGGCGGGCTGATACACGAACGATGTGACAGCGGGCGAAGTTGGTGTTGTCGGATTCCACCCGCGATTGGCGTCGGTCGTTGCACGCACCGCGACGTGCCCATCGACGAAGAGCACCGGCACCCGTGCTTCATCGCTGGCGAAGTAGGCAACGCGGGCGCCAAGGTGACGCTGGTACGTATCCCACATGTGGGCCTTGCGAGATGCGAACGCCACCTCGCTCAGTCGACGCTGGATGAAGTCCACCGTTCCGCTCTGAAACGTGTAGGTGTTGTGCGTGCTTGACTGAGAGACTCCGGTCGCATCGCCCGACTGGCAGAAACTCAACGAGGTTTCGTAGGAGCTTGAGAAGATCCAGCGCCAGTTGACGCCATCGGGAGATGGCTGGCGAGGGCCAAATACCCCGCGACGGAAGCCTGCCGGGTCGTTCGCCCAGTCGAGGCGGTTGGCATCCTCGGGCGAGATCGCGGAGAAGGAGGGCAACCGCTCCCCCGCGTGGTCGAGCAACACCAGGTGCTGATAGAGAATGTGAGGAATCCAGTTGCTGGGTCTGGGCGTCGAGCTGACCGATTCGCCGGCGAGCCGACGGATGATGTCGATTGCCTGTGCCCCCGCCGCATCCTGTCCGTTCGCAAAGGGCCCACGCAAGTCAGGATACTGCGTGCTTTGCTCCACGTTCGCCTTCCACGAGAACGTCCCGAAGACGTCATTGTGATCGGCGGCGTACGACAAGTTCCACGCGCCAAACTGCCGAAGGTTGGCCATGGTTACGCCGAGGCTGCCCATCGACCTGGTTCGTGATGTCCAGACACCCGCCAGCGCCGCGAGGACGCTCACAACGAGCAGGCCGACCAGCAACTCCGCGAGCGTGAATCCGCGACGGTGTGCCGGAAACCGAGCGAGCGAACGGCGACTCATCGGGCTCTCCTTGCAACTGGAACTTTCTTTGGACCGCTTGTCGACCTCAAGCCTCCGGGGCCCAAGCGGGGCAAGTCGCGCGGGAGGAGCGAGGCCGACTGGGCGGGTAAGTTGGCGGGCAGGTCGTTACCCGGGCTTCGTCGAGCGACCTTCGCTCGCAGCATACCCGACCCTCACCCGATGTCCAAACGAGGCGGCCCTAGGGATCGGGTGCCAAGTTCAACCGAAGCTCGCAAGGTGAGTTGCGAAAAAGGCGATGAGAACGGGCAGAAAGTTCCAGGGACGTAAAAAGCGAAGGCCCCCGCTGCATCGGGAGCCTTCGCGTGCGCGGCACACGCCGCGCGAAAGTGGTTTCATCAGTGCTCGCTGAGCGAGCTCACCTCACCCGATCCGAACCTTCTTGGGCTGCGCCGTCGGAATCTTGGGCAGGCGGAGCGTCAGCACGCCATCGGTGAGCGAGGCCTCGACCTTGTCTTCAGAGATCACGCTGGGCAGCGCCACGCGCCTGCTGAGCGATCCCACGCGGCGCTCCCGCCTGTAGTAGCGCTCGGAGTTCTCTTCCTTCTCCTCGGTATGCTGCGCCTTGATGGTCAGCACGCCATCGTGGACTTCAACGTCCACGTCGTCCTTTCGGAACCCGGGCAGCGAGGCCCGGACGATGACCGCGGAGTCATCCTCCGAGACATCGAGGGCGAGCGTTCCTTCTTCCACAGCCGCCCGCCCGATCGCGGGCAGCTCCGCGAAGAACGGGTCGTTGAAGAACGACTGGATCACCCGGCTCATGGGAAAATCGTGCGAGTCACGACGCATGATGTTCTGCATGGCTTTCTCCTTCAGTTGAGGGCTGCGAATCGCGAAGACCGGAACGGAGCGGCGCTGGCGCCGCGTTCCATCCGCCGAGCATGCACATGTCACAAGCATGCCGAAGGTGTTGCAACTCCGGTGCCAGTCGAGACTGGTGAGCGGGTGAACTGCTGGACGGTTCTGATTTCAGCGCTTGACGAACATTCGGCGAACGAAGATTGCCAAACTGACAGCCCGCGGAACGCATGGCAGGCACCCGTGCGCTCTTGCATTGAGGGACGCCCGAGGCGGAGCAGGGTCATGAACCATGGCGTCTTTGCTGGGGCTGCCAAGCTGCTGTCTCTGCGTGCCTCGGTCAGGGGCATTAAAAAACCCCGGGGTTATCCGGGGCTTCTGAACGGGAACGGAGTTGCTCGCCGAGCCTTGTAGCGCCGGCTCAGCAGCCGATGTCGTACGGCTCAGCAGCCGATGTCGTACGCCTGGGCAAAGTCCAGGTAGTCGAAGAAGTCGACCACGCCGTCGGAGTTGAAGTCCGCCGAGGGCGATTCATCGCTGAATGCCTGCGCAAAGTCCAGATAATCAAAGAAGTCCAAGGTGTCGTCGCGGTTGACGTCGGCAAGGCATGGGGTCTCGCTCCGCCCGGTGACGGGGTCTTCCGGGAGGAAGCACGGATCGACACCCAGGGGGCCCGCCAGACCGGCGATGTAACCGATCTCGCCCGGCAAGTCGCTGCGAGGCGTCACGAACTCCACGCGGCTCTTGACGCCGTCGTTGTCCGGATCCTGCTCGCCGACGATGAGAATGGCGTCGCGAATCGCCGTGCCTTCGCGGAGCAGTTCGCGCACCGCGAGGCGATAGCAGTTGCCCTCATCGCCAAAGGAGGGCGGGTGGTGGCAGATCGCGCAGTTGGAGAGCCCGATCGAGTTGAGCTGCGCGGGCAGCGTCGACTGCGGATAGACCGACTTCCACTCGTTGAAGTAGGAGGGGAAGGCATCGGCGCTGGATGCCGCGAGCATGCCGCCTCCGACGACGCCAACAGCGATGCCCAGCACAACGGGGCCTCGCGTCAAAAGTCCGTGACGATGCATCAACTTCTCCTCGGGTTGCAGTTGTCGCTGAGTTCGAGGTCTCGCGTTGATTGCCTGGCGGTTTCGCGCCGGGCGATTGGCCGCGTATGCACTCCGAGCACGCACGCAGCCGCGCGAGACCCCGTGACGACACATGTTGCCAGCGATACAAATCAGTATACCCGCGGATCGCGGTTCACGTTCCTTGAAAGATGACGAGATTGGCTTCGCGCGCGAGTGAGTCCGCGTCGCTAAGTGGTGTTGCTCGTCCGATTCACGTGCGTGGAATCAGGACACTTGCAGGCGTGTTCAGTTGTCGTTCTCGGGCACGCTCTCGGGATTGAACCGGCGCATCACTTGCCTCGCCTGCTCGGGCGTGAGCATCGATGCGAGCGAGAAGAACACGCTCGCTTTGGCCTCGGGCGGTGCTTCCTCGCCACCTTTTTCGGCAAAGTCGGCCAGCAGTGTCCGAATCCGTACCTGCTGAGGCTTTGTGAGCTTCAGCCCGTCGGTGATGTAGGCGTAAGCGAGCCCGCCAGATTGCTCTTGCCTCTGGTATGCTCGTTCGATCTCCTTGCCGACCGTCGATCCCCACGCATCCGAGATGGCGGCGAACCACCCCTCTTTGCCATTGCTGGCGCGGAGGCGCTCGTCCACGACATCGTCCCAGTACTGATCGAGCATCGCGCTGAACGTCGCCGCATTTTCGGTCGTGAGCACGCCTTCCAACTGGTCGCGCAGGGGCTGCTGAAGCCAGAGATCTTCAATCTGTTGAGCAGCGGCCAGGAACGCGACGACCTGATCGATCACGTTGCCGGTTTGCGTGACGGTTCCGATGTACGTGAGCAGGTTGATGTTGCCAACCACGAAGCGATCGAAGATGCGGGATCGCTTCAGCAGCACCGCCTCGGTTGCGTCCCGCTCCGCGGGCGAAAGCGAGAGCGACCGCAAGGCGGCTTCCTCCGGTGGGCCATCCAGATCTTGCAATCCGCCCGCAAAGCGAGGCAGAATCAGCGTCTGCATCTCGCCGGGCATGCCCTTGCCCGCACCGCCATCCTTGTCGCCAGAAGCCGACTCGGATTGCTGCTTGGAGCGCTGCTCCGTGACCTTGGGCCCCGCGAGCGGCGCTGGTTCTTCGCCAGCGCTCACCTGCTGAGTGTGTTCCGCGCCGAGCGCTCCAGCGGAATAGACGCTCATGTTCCCGCCCATGATTCCGATGCACAACGCTCCCAGAGTTGAGATCACGCGCAGGTCGCTTCGACCTGTGCCGTGCGAGCGAGTTCGGAAGGCGAGCAGGCTCTTCATCGCAGTCCTCATCGCCGATCTCCCTGTGTTTCGTTGTTGCGCGGAATCGTTCTTTCAGCACGGGCCGCGCTGGAATGGACTGTCTTCACGGCGCGCTGACAAAGGAGAATAGAAGACCGAAGCGCGTGTTGACAGCCATCGGTGCCTCCGTGGCTGCTACTGCTTGGGAAAGCCGGTTCCGGGCTTTCACGGGGTGGTCGAGCAAAGCCGTCTAGGGCCGCCTGGAAGTCGCCTGGGCACGTCGTCTCTCGCGTTCGGGCCCGTACGCTCAAAGCATGTCCGATGTCTCCGAGCAGCCGCCCAGTCCGAAGGGGAGCTATCGGCCGCGAAGTTCCCGGACTCAACTCGGGCGTGTTGGTAGGCTCTGGCCCGCGCTGGCCCACCGGCACGTCGAGCCCGAGCTCATGGATGATCCCGCTCTCTCGGCAGATGAACTGCAGCGAGCCCTGCGCGGGCTCTCGCGACTGAACCGTGTCTCGGGCGTTGCATCGGCGATGTGGAAGTTGATCGAGCGCGAGCTGACGCTAGCCCACGCCCAGAACGCGGCGTCGCAAGGACAACCAGCCGGGGCCAAGGGCGGTGTGCCGACGGGGGACGTGCTGACGATCCTGGACGCCGCGACGGGGTCGGGCGATGTTCCGCTCGCGATGGCGACGCTTGCGCGCTCCCGGGGCATCAGCGTGCGGCTCAATCTGACCGACCTGAGGCCCGAGATGCTGAGCGTCGCGGGGGAGCGAGCGAGACGGGCCGGCATCGATGCAACCCTCTCGACGTGGGACGTACTGGGCGGTGGAACCCCGCCGCCCGCGCAGGACGTCGTCACATGCTCGCTCTTTCTCCACCACGTTCCCCAGCAGGCGATTGTTCCGGCGCTGCATCGCCTCGCGGCCTCCGCTCGAAGGCTTCTCGTGGTGGTCGATCTCTTCCGAAGCCCCAGCTCCTACGCCTTGGTCGCGCTCGCCAGCCGGCTCGTCACCCGAAGCCCCGTGGTTCATCAAGACGCGCTGCTTTCCGTGCGGGCGGCGTTGACGCCGGCGGAACTGCAAAGCGCCGCCCAGCATGCGGGCCTCTCCGGCGCCAGGGTCGTCCCCATGTTTCCATGCCGAATGGCGCTGGTGTGGCACGCGGGGGAGGGTGTCGGGGCGAAGCGGAGCCGAGCGTGACTGTGCGAGCGACCGACCTGCCAAGCCAAGCACCGGACGTTCTGATCGTGGGCGCAGGGCCCGCGGGCACTGTTGCCGCGGCAATGCTCGCGGCGCGCGGCATTCCGGCGCTGCTCGTCGATCGGGCCGCGTTTCCGCGATCCAAAGTGTGCGGGTGTTGTCTCAGTGATCGCGCCATCGCCGCCCTTGAGAGCGTCGATCTTGCCGCGTGTCTTCGCGACCTGGACCCCCCCGAGCTTCGCAGGCTCCGGGTCTTTGACTCCACCGGCGTGCACGCGGAGTTCGCCATCACGCCGGGCTGGGCCCTCTCCCGCGACGCGATGGATGCCGCCCTGGCCCGGGAGGCGTGCCGACGCGGGGCGATGTTCCTCGACGCGTGCTCAGCGAGGATTCACGCGGATCTCAGCGTCTCGCTCACCCGAGGCGGCACGTCCACGCGTGTGCGCACCCGGGCCATCATCGCGGCTGACGGCATCGCTGGCTCGTCGCTTCAGAAAGTCGACCCGATGGCCTGGCGCGTGTCTTCCGCGCCCCGAATCGGGATGTCGTGCGTGCTCGATCTCGCCGACGGCTCGAGGACAATACAAGTTGGCCCGGGCGAACGCGCACCAGGCGTCGACGGTTCATTCCACGGCTTGCCAGGCGCGAAGGCCGGGGCTGAAAGGGCGGAGTCTCGCGGCGTGATACGCATGGGTGTGCTTCGCGAGGGATACGCGGGCGTGACCGACCTTGCCAGCGGACTGTGCGTCGTCGCCGCGGCGATACGCCCCGAGTTTGTGCGGGCCAGTGGTGGCCCTGGTGAGGCGGTCGCGAAGGTCCTCGCTTCGGATGAGCCCGAACTGGCCCGCCTTGCACGCAGCGCCGCATGGAAAGGGGCACCGGCGCTCACCCGCTCGCGAGAGAGCCTTGAGTGCCACGTGGGCGGCACATCACTGTTTGTCGCTGGCGACGCCGCGGGATATGTAGAGCCCTTCACGGGCGAGGGCATGTCGTGGGCGATCGACGCCGCGATTGCGGTCGTGCCGTTCGTTGAACGCGCGCTGATTACGCGCGATGTCCAAGGCTCGACCTTTCTGCCGGGAGCCTGGACGGCCCACGCGAAGCGGCTCTTTCGTCTCAGGCATGCGCGATGCCGAACGCTCTCGCTCGCGCTGCGAAGCCCGCTGGGCGTTCACTCAACGCTGCGAGTGGCCTCCCGAGTGCCGCGTGTCGCCAGCACGCTCGCCGCGGCGTTTGGACGCCAACCGACCGGTTCTCGGCAGCGAATCAGCACGGGAGCCATGGCGTGACCGTGAACCCGCGTCCGCAACTCGAAGGCGAGCGCCGCGCGAGTCTTGCCATGCCGGCGATCCTTTCACTTGGGTTTGCCTTGCCCGACCGCTCGATCAGCCAGGCCGACTCGATGAGCTTTGCGTTGCGCGATTGCCCCGCTGAGCAGCGGGCCCTGCTCGCGCGGATGTACACATCCTCCGGCGTTGAGCGCCGGGGGAGTGTGCTCTTGACCGACAACCCGAGTTCGAGCCTGGTGCCATTCTTTGAGACCGGGGCCGGCGAGCTGCGCAACCCGAGCACGCGCGAGCGCATGGCGAAGTATCGCGAGTTGGCGCCACATCTGGCGATCGCCGCCGCCCGCGACGCGCTCGACCATGCGGGTTCAATCGCTGCACGATCAAGCTCGTCGAGCGCTCGCAAGATCACCCACCTGATCGACGTTTCGTGCACCGGCTTCGGTGCGCCGGGCATCGACGTTGCCCTCGTCGAGCAGCTCCAACTGCCGCGCAGCGTCCACCGCGTCAGTGTCGGCTTCATGGGTTGCTTTGGGGGCGTGGTCGGGCTGCGCCTCGCGGCACAGATCGCCCGGGGCGACCCCGACGCCCGGGTTCTTGTTGTCTGCACCGAGCTCTGCTCGTTGCATTATCAGTTCGACGCTGAGATGGACCAGCGCGTCGCCAACGCGCTCTTTGCCGACGGCGCCGCGGCCTGCGTGGTTGGCGTGCCCGACTCCTCCACCCGCGCGAGCACCAGCCCGGACGCGCCTTCCTCGTTTCCGCGCGTGGTCGATTCACTCTCGCACATCGTCCCCGGCACGACCGACGACATGAGCTGGCGCATCGGCGACCACGGGTTTGGCATGACGCTCGCCCCCAGCATCCCCGGCACCCTCGCGCAGTCGCTCGGGCCCGCACTCGACGCGTGGCTGGCGACCCACGCCCTCACGCGCCGCGACGTGGCGTCGTGGGCGATCCATCCGGGCGGGCCCAAGATCGTCCGACAGCTCGTCGCAGCGCTGGAGCTCGATCTCACCGCTGGCGACGAATCGCTGGGCGTGCTGCGCGAGCATGGCAACATGTCATCGCCAACGGTGCTCTTCGTGCTGGGGCGACTCTTGCGGCGCGAGCCGCGACCACTTCCGTGCGTGATGCTCGCCTTTGGCCCGGGGCTCAGTGTTGAAGCGGTCCTGGTCCGGACGTGAATGACACAACGAGCGGCGTCCGACCGGCTGGAGCGAGGGCGCCATGGCCAAGTGCCCAAGGAACGCCGCGAGTCATCTACGGGTCTACTTCAAAATCCGGTACGTGTATGCCCGACCGGCCTCGAGCACCGCCTTCAAGTTGCCCACGCCCGCGCCGCCGCCCTGCGCCGAGTCGGGCTTGCCCCCGCCCTTGCCGCCGCACGCGGCACACGCATCGCGGACCCAGTCACCGGCTTTGAGCCCGCGGGCCACCAGCCCCTCCGGGATTGCCGCGGCGATGGAGAGCTTGTCCTGTTCGTGATCCACTCCCACGAGCATCACGGCGGACTTGGGACACTTGTCGCGCACCAGCTTGACCGCCGCGAGCAGCGCCTGGCGATCGTCGGGCATGTCGATCGACGCGACGATCGTCTCCTCGAGCGTTGCTGCCGAGGTGTCCGCGATCTGCCTGGCCTTCTTGATCGCCTCGTCGGCTCTGCCCGCCGCGGCCTTCTTCGCTAGCGCCTTGACGCGCTCCTGCTGCGCCGCGAGCAGGGCGCGCAGCTCCGCGCGTCGGGTCAGAGGCATCGTGAGCTGGTCAAGCTCCGCGCTCACCTCGTTCAACTCGGAGGCCAGTCGATCGTCGGGCAGCGTTCCAAGAGCGCGAACTCGGGCCGCGCTCGCCTCGCCTGCTTGCAGTGCTGCTTCCGCGGGCACGCCCGTGAGCGCCACGAGGCGGCGAACGCCTTTGGCGACCGCTTCTTCCGCGATGATCGTGAACGGTCCGATCTCGGAGGTCCGGGCGACGTGTGTTCCGCCGCAGAACTCGACGGAGACACTGCGCCAGCGTTCGTTGGTCGGGTTGGCGAGCAGATCCGCGGCGGGCACCCCGATGGAAACAACGCGAACGGGGTCCGGGTAGGTTTCGCCAAAGACGGCCCGCACGCCATTGACCTGCTTGGCCTCGCTGAGGTGCGCCAGCTGCGCAAAGACGGGCAGGTCGCTGCGGATCGCGTCGCGAACGATCGCTTCCACGCTCGCGATCTGCTCGGGCGCGACGGGCCCGGCGTTGGTGAAGTCGAACCGCAGGCGATCCGGCGCGACCAGCGAACCCTTCTGGTCGACATGGTCGCCCAAGGTGTTGCGCAGCCCGAGATTCATGAGGTGCGTCGCGGTGTGGTTGGCCTGGATCGGCCCGCGGCGGGATCGATCAACATGGGCCATGACGCGGTCGCCCACGCGGATCTCGCCCCGCATCAGGTGCCCGATGTGAAGCACGTAACCCGCGAAGACCTTGACGTCCTCGACGCGGAACTCGCCCCCGATGTGCGTGTCGGTGCCCAAACCACGAGCGTCGGTCACGCCCGTATTCCGGGTCTCGCCGATCGTGTTCAGCCTGCCGTGGTCGGCTTCCTGGCCACCCATCTCGGCGTAGAAGTTCGTCTTGTCAAGGATGATCGCGACCGCCTTGCCGAGCAACTGGCTCCCGCGAACGTGCTCGTCGAAGTTGTCGCCGTTGTAGATCGCGACGACCTTGGCCGAGAGGTTCTTGGAGTCGAACTTCGCCCAGTCTTCCGTCGTCGCGATGTTGAGCTTGTGCAGGCTCGCGACAGCGTCGGCCGACAACGCCAGGGGCTTCTCGCCCCCCTCGCCCTGACCGCCTGCGCGCGAAAGCTCCTCGGCCTTCTTGCGCTCGGCCTCGTATCCCGCCATGTCGACCGCCAGGCCCCGCTCCTGCGCCATCAGTGCCGTGAGATCGATCGGGAACCCATAGGTGTCGTACAGCTTGAATGCATCCGGACCCGAGATCGTCTTCGTCGCGGCCTTCTTCGCGACGTCCTCGAACAGCTTGATGCCGCGGTCGAGCGTGCGCCCGAAGCTCTCTTCTTCTTCCAGGATGATCGCCGCGACCTTGTCGGGGTTCCGGCGCAGCTCGGGAAACGCCTCGCCCATGTGCTGGGCGACGACGGGCACGAGGTTCGCGAAGAACCCGTTCTTGGCGCCGAGCATCTGCCGCCCGTAGCGCACGGCCCTTCGAAGGATTCGCCTGAGCACGTAGCCCCGCCCGACGTTGCTGGGCACCGCTCCGTCGGTGAGCGCGAAGGTGAGCGTGCGGATGTGGTCCGCGATCACGCGATAGGCCGTATCCACCTTGTCGGTGTCCGAGGCGCCGAGGCGGCCCATGTAGGGCCGGACGCCGGTGGCGCGCTCGATGGCCTGGAAGATCGGCGCGAAGATGTCGGTGTCGTAGTTGCTGTTGACGTTCTGGAGCACGGAGGTCAGGCGTTCAAAGCCCATGCCCGTGTCGACGTGCTTGGCGGGCAGCGGTCGCAGCGCGCCGCCTTCTTCGCGATTGAACTGGATGAAGACGTGGTTCCAGATCTCGATCACCATCGGATCGCCGGTGTTGACCAGGTGTGCCGCGTCGCGGCCGCGTTCTTCCTCGCCAACGCGGTCGTAGTGGATCTCCGAGCACGGGCCGCAGGGACCGGTGTCGCCCATCTCCCAGAAGTTGTCCTTCATGTTTCCGGGCAGGACGTGGCTGGGCGGAAGGAACGTGAGCCAGATGTCGCGGGCCTCTTCGTCGGGCTTGAGGCCCGCGGCCTCGTTCCCGCCGAAGTACGTCGCGTAGAGGCGCGAGGGATCGATCCCGTAGACGTTGGTGAGCAGTTCCCAGCCCCAGGCGATGCTCTCGGCCTTGAAGTAGTCGCCGAATGACCAGTTCCCCAGCATCTCAAAGAAGGTGTGGTGATAGGTGTCGTGCCCGACGTCCTCCAGGTCGTTGTGCTTGCCGCCCGCGCGGATGCACTTCTGGCTGTTCACGGCCCGCTTGAGCTTGCCAAGCTCGCTCCCCCGGTCGGCCTGACCAAGGAAGATCTTCTTGAACTGGTTCATCCCGGCGTTGGCAAAGAGCAGCGTCGGGTCGTCGTGTGGGACCACGGGCGAAGAGGGCACGAAGGCGTGCCCATTCGCGTTGCTGGGCTTGAGCTTGTAGAACTCGATGAACTGCCGCCGGATCGCGACGCTCGACCAGGTCATTGCCGTCTCCTCGGGGCCCGTGCGGCGCGTCGTGCGCCGCTCGGGGAAAAGCACGGACTATACACCCGCTCGGGATTCCCTCGACCCCTGATCACCCGCCTCGATATGCCGCGATGAAATCCAGCAGGTCAAGGAAGTCGATCGTCCCGTTCTGGTCGAAGTCGGCCAGGGCGTCCTCGATGGCGTACGCGCTCATAAACGCCGAGTAGTCCAGCACGTCGACCGCTTCGTCGCCGTTGAGATCGGCCTGGTGCAGCACCACGAACTCGGTCGGTTCGTGGAAATAGCCGCCCAGGAAGGGCTGGGCCGATCCCAGTTCCCAGCGGTACCGGCCGGGAGGCAGCTCGTGCTCCTCCGGCAACTGGAACGACTCGCCCACCAGTCCGTCGTAGGAAGCCTCGGCTTCAGGCGAGCTGTCGGGCTCAAGCCGAGTCAAGATGATGAGCATGTATGTGCCGCGGACCGACTTGTCCACCCAGCGGAAGTTGGGCATGCCGGTGCGGATGCGTTCCTCGCGCGCCGGGTAAACCGGCGTCGGCGGAATGACGTTGAGTTCTTCATCGAACTGCAGGGGAACGACCGCACCGGCGCGATCGAGGATGGCCATTCGCTCGGAACGATCACGCCAGGGGCTGTACCCGCGCCACCCGGGGAACTCCTCGCTCCAATGCGAGCCACCGCCATCGCCCCCTTCACTGTTGCCGCCCCCCGAGGGTCCATCTGGATTTCCAGGGCTGCCGGAATCTCCTGAACTTCCCGGCCAGTCGGTCGGGCGAACCAAGCCACGATCCGAGGGGCCAGATCCGTTTGACGGTCCTGCGAACACAACCGACGCCCCGACAAGCATCGCGGGCGCCCACGCAAGGCTGCGATAACGCAAGCAGTACTCCTTCCTGTCTTGGATCCCGAGGGATCAGGTCACGCTCGTCGCTGCCAGCGTCCGCGTGTGCGGTGAATCATCGTCCCTTCATTCACACCTTATGGACAAAAGCTGCGGCGCAGATACCTCAGGCAAGCGCTCTGCTCGCAAACTCACGGAAGATCCGGTCTTGACCTCAGCCCCCTCCCCGGAGTGCGGGGCCCGGAGGGCCCGGGCGAGTCCGGGGTTCAGAGACGCAGGAGGCGTTATCGAGACTGCATGCCGCTCACGAGCTGCGTCCATCCCTGCGCGGCTTGCCGCATCGTGGAGCTCGGCCCGGTCATCTTGACCGCTGCGAGCTGCCCGCCGCCGAGTTCAACGACGGCTCCGCGAACCATCCAGTCGGGCGTGGCCGATCGACCGGTCATCTGGTCGGTAAAGACCCCCTCCAGCTCGATCGTCGTGACGGGCTTTCCGGAGATGGTCCGCGTCTCTTGCGTGCCAGCGACGGGCTCACCCGTGAGCGTGGTGACCTGCCGGCGCCAGCGCTCGATGTTGCTTGCAACGTCGCCCCGCACGAGGCTGAAGGTGACGAGGCATTCACCCTCGCCTTCGCCGAAGCGCATTTCTGCAGCTCGCATGGGATTGGCGGGAGGCACCGAGCGCCACCCGTCCGGAACCGGGAAGGAAACAGGGCCGACATCGGCCATTGAGCCGCCGGTGATGCCCTGCGCGGCGCCCGCCACCGCGGCTTGCCGCTCGGCGGCGTCGGCAGCCACGTCTTTGGCCATGTCCCGGCTCTTGCCCAAGAGCGACGTGCTTCCGCCGGTCGCCCCCGAACTGGTTCCCGAGCCGGTCCCCGGACTGGCTTGCTGGTCGCACCCGGACACCATCACGCCGCACGAGGTGATCAAGGCAAGGGAAATCACTTGGCGCACCATGGATCCTCCTCCGAATCCCCCAAGGGCCCGACTATAGAAGGGCGGACGCCCGCCGCCCCAAAACCAGTCGGCAAGCTGGATCGGGAAGCTGGTCGGCGAGCTGGTTGGGAAACTTGGCGGAATACGCCCGGCCTGGGTAAACGGGAAACCGCCGCTTGATTTCCGCCGGCAGGGAGCAACACTTCTCTTCCCACCCGAGCGCTCCCCGAGCGGCTCGGGTTCGGCGCAGTCGTGCTTTGGTCCGCGTGTCTTGAAGGTTGAAAAGGAGCGGCAGATCTCTGCCGGTAAAACGCCAGATGGCTCACAGTCGCACCGCCCGCAAGCGCGTTCGTCAGAATATCGAGCACCGCGCCCGCAATCGCTGGCGCTTGCGGATCATGCGCGACGCCATCAAGGACCTGAACGAGAAGCTCCTGCACGGTACGGTTGAAGACACCAGCGAGCAGTTCCGCAAGGTGAGCCAGATCATCGATCGCACCGCGGCTAAGGGTGTGATCCACAAGAACACTGCCGCCCGGCGCAAGAGCCGGTTGAGCGCACGCGTCAAGGCGAAGAAGCTCGCGGCCGCCGCAAAGCCCGCGTAACTCCAACTTGATCACGATTGGTGTGGCTGCGGCGCCCCGACTGGGGCGTCGCTTTGTTTTTGGCTGTGGCGCCACTCTTTCGGGCCGACCATGGGCTGCGGGGAACAGCCGCGAGCGCCAAGTCAGGCGGCTCACGGGCGTCCCTGGCTAGACCAGCATCGCCGCGGTGATTGCTATGGCCTGCGGAAGATCACCAGGCCATCCGAGTCCTCGATTGCCAGGACGCGTGCGGACGCCTGAATGACGCGGGCGGCGATGCTCGCGGGCGGCTCAACCGGAGTAGCCGCCTGACCCGCCGGGGGCGGTGGGGCTTCGGGGCTGAGGCGAAGCTCGCCGCTGGCGAGTGTCCACGTGCCGCGGAGCAACGATGGGCTCGACGAAAGCGTCGATGCGGAACTCGAGCCTCGCGAGCCGGCCGACTGACCGGCCCCTGGCTGAGGAGGAAGCGTCGAACGCACAAATCGCCCATCGGGCAGCAGGATGATCGCGATGCGATCGTCTGGATATGCGCTCACCCACACGCCGGAGATCGGTGAGGGGCGCGGGCGAGCCTGGGGCTGGGCGACAGAAGCGCCAGCCTTCTGCTGATTGACGGGCGCAGGCGAAGATGCGTCGGCTGCTTCGCCCGGCGCGCCAGCTTCACCGGATACTGGAGCTTCGCCCGGCCCGGAAGGTTCGGGCTGGGAGCCCGGAGCGGCGGGGGCGGTGGCCAGCTCACCCTCCGGGGCTGCTGCGATCTGGGGGTCACGCTGGGGTTCCGAGAGTGGTTCCTCTGCCAGTTGCGGCACGCCCGGCGTGGTCTCAACCGGATCGCCCCCAAAGTCGAGGAACGGAACCGTGTCGCTCAATGACTCCAGCGACTTGCGCAGCGAAGCCAAGTGCGCGTCCAAACGCGTCATGGAGTTGGTCACGGTGGGGAGCTGCTGGCCCCGGAGCGTGCCCAGGACGGCGTTGGTGTCACCGAGCGAATCGTTGGTCGTCAGCAACTTGGCGTCGACGTTGTCGACAAGCTCGTTGGTGCGGTCCAGACGCACCAGGCTCGCTTCGACATACTCCAGGCGCTCGTTGGCCTCGTCGAGCCGTGTGTTGGCATTGTCGAGCCGGGCGTTGGCGGCGACGAGATCGGTGTTCACCGATGTGAGCTGCTGGTTCGCCTCGCGAAGCTCGTCGCGCAGTTCCCACACGATGCATCCGGCCAAGGGCTGCAGCAGCGCGAGCGCGATGATCGCCCGTATCGTGCGCCGCGCGCCCGCCAGGCGGCGCGGGTGCGGAACTCCAGACGCCGGCTGGGTGAAGTTCGGGTGGAACTGGAGACTGTTCTGGTGGCGGTTCGGGCGCACGTTCATGGACCAGCTCGAGGACGAGTTCATGCACAAGTTCATAGCCCGGGCGACGCTCCGAGGCGATGTGAACCGCGTGCGTGAGGTCATGAGGTGGTAGAGATGAACCCTCAGCACCTGAGGGCTTGGATTTGAACGAGCATGCGCTCGGCTATCATCCAACGCGGCGAAGGAATGGTTCGTTCGAACCGTCGAGCGCCAGTCGCGGGGCCCGGAGCGCGGCATGAGTGACGAGTGCGTGCCGATCAACTTCGAAAGGCCCATCCCGCTGTTTCCATTGGACCAGGTGGTGCTGCTTCCGCTGCAGGTCCTGCCTTTGCACGTCTTCGAGCCCCGGTATCGCCAGATGGTTGCCGGGGCGCTCGACGGCCCGGGCTTCATCGCGATGGCGAGCTTCGAGGGTGAGGCCTGGAAGCAGCAGTACCACGGGCGTCCGCCCCTGAGGCCCGCGGTGTGCATCGGGCAGATTATCGAGCACGAGCGGCTCGCCGACGGGCGGTTTGCGATCCTGCTGCAGGGTAGGTGCCGGGCGAGGATCGTGAAGGAACTCAAGCCCGAGGGCGATCGGCTGTATCGCTCGGCGATGCTGGAGCCCATCGGGCTTGGCACTCCGGACGAAAAGACGCTCGCGCCGGTCCGCGTTGAGATTAAGCGGTTACTCAGCAGCGACCCGCTCACGAAGCTACGGGCGGCGCGCCCGTTGAGCGAGTACATCGAGAACCCGAGCGTGCCCACGGCGGCGGTACTCGAACTCGTGTCCTACGCCGTGATCTCGGATGCGGAACTGCGGTATCGACTACTGGCCGACGGCGACGTCGAGTCGCGTTCGAGGTTGATCTTCCGGGAGTTGCGTCACCTCGGATCGCTCGTCCGAAAAGCCGCGGCACAACGCTCCGAGGAATGGCCCAAGGGGTGCAGTTGGAACTAGGGCTTTCTTGATGCCCGGCGGGCGCGGGCTCGACTCAAAAAGCGGGTCTTGCGCATCCGAAAGAACGGGAGCAGTGCGTGGTGGGGTCGCGCGGCTCAGTTGAGGATCTGTTCGGTTTTGGATTTGTTTGGGTGGTGGGAACTTCCGCAGTCGGCGCGAGTAGAATTCACGGCATTCGGATCTGACTCGGGTCGGAGTGTCTCAAGGGATTGATCGCCGACCGGCTCGCGGGTGTTTCGCGAGTCCCGTCGGACTAGGAGAACGCACAATGTCGTCTGGGATGTTGCCCGTGGGTCGCGTGGGTCGTGCGGTTGGTGCGGGTCACGTGGGTCTCCGGGGTGCGGGCCAGCACCGGATGCGAGCCCTGGGCGTCGTGGCGGTCGCCTCGGCAATGCTCGTCGGGACCTCGGGCTGCGACGACGCGGGTCAGGGCTTGCTGAGCGGTGCGGCGCTCGGTGCCTTGGGCGGCTTGGCCCTGGGTTCGCTGACCGGCGACATGGGCAAGGGCGCCGCCGCCGGCGCGGTGATCGGCGGCATCGGCGGGCTGATCATCGGCGATCAGAACGACCGGAACTCGCGCGATCGCTGAACCCGTCTCCGCGCTTAGGGCAGGTTCACGTGCACGGGCTCGATAGTCGAGAGCCTGAAGGCCTGAAGGCTTGAGAGCCATCCATGCAGCAGACCAAGCCCGCAAGTTGCGGGCTTTTTTCTTGTCTGTTCCGGCGGGATGGGGGGCGATGGTCGACGCCGCTCAGGGCAGTAGCACGCGAAGCGCCCGCGACTCGGGCTCGAACCGGAGTTCGAGCGGCGATTGCCTTTGGGTTGCTTGTTGGGCAGCTTGGAGGTTGGCCTGCCGGGCGGGTTCCGGTCGAGCCGGGGCGCACGATGGCTCGCCGGGCGCGAACGCCTCGCCATCGAGCTGGCAGGGCGCCGCCCCGACGACCTCGATCAGCTTGCCTCGCGCGTGGATGGCGTCGGCATCGCGCAGATGTCGGCGGAAGCGCGAGCCCACGAGCCACGAAACCAGGCGAATGCTCGTGCTGGCGGGCAGGAAGACAGCATCGAGCAGCCCGTCGTCCATCGCCGCGGGTGAGGCCGGGTCGATCCGCATTGCGTACTGGCGGGAGTTGGCAACGACCAGCATGCCCGGGCGTTGCTCGACCAGCGTCTTGCCATCGACGCGGAGCGTGACTGGTTCGAAGCGAGGCGCCACCGCCTCGCGCAGCGACGGCCAGACGTAGGACGCGTGGCTGATGGGCCCGCGCCTGATGGCGTGCAAGCGGTGGATCACGCTCGCGTCGGGGCCGAAGCTCGCCATGATCGTGAATCGGCGCGAGCCTCCTTCAAAGTGGCACCGCCCGACATCGACCTCGCGCACCTGCCAGCGATGGATCGCGGCGAGCAACTGCTCGGGCTTTGGCGCCATCGCGAACTGGCGCGCGAAGAGGTTCTCCGTGCCCAGGGGTGCGTGGAAGACCGGGATGCCGGAGGCGATCAATCCATCGAGGGCGTGATGGACAGAACCATCGCCTCCCACGACGACGACGAGATCTGTTCCGGCGTCCGCGTGCCCCGGGCCCGAGCTGAGCGCGCTGCGGCGGGAGATGCGATGTCCCGCGGCGGTGAGCGCGTCGGCGAGCGTGCGCGCGATGGTTGCCGCGAGCCCACGCCCGGAGTTGGGGTTCTCCAGCAGCACGACAGAGCGTGGAACCGGGGGCGAATGGGGAATGGGGGCCGAGCGGGAAGAATCGGGCTCGCCAGCATGGTCGACCGGCGGAAGGACGCTTCGACGCGGGATCGAGGTTGTTCCTACCAAGGCAGTGTGGCTCCGTCGTAGTTCAAGAACGAACCCGATTTGTCGGGCGTGAGCGCGTTCATGGTTGAGAGAATGGCGCGGGCGCTCTGTTCCACGCTCAGCGGCGCGTGAGGCCCGCCCATGTCGGTCCTCACCCATCCCGGGTGGATCGCGACGCAGATAAACCCCTCCCGTTCAAGCTCGCGAGCCTGGCAGACGGTGAGCATGTTCAGCGCGGCCTTGCTCGCGCGGTAGGCATAGCTCGAGCCCCCCTTGTTGTTGGTGATGCTGCCGAGCTGGCTGGTCATGTTGACGACGAGCTTGCTCTTGCCGGCACGAAGGTTGGAGAGCAGGAGTTGACTGACTGCCAGGGGGCCCACGGAGTTGACCTGGAAGACGCGCGAGACTTCGTCCAAATCGAGCGTGCCCAAGGACGTGCTCGTGCTGCTCACGCCGGCGTTGTTGATGAGCACGTCGATTGGGCGGCCGCGCAGGAGCGCTGCGGCGGCGGCGCGGCTGGCGGCGCTCGTGACGTCCAGCGATACCACGTCGCTGGCAATCCCCTGCAGCGGGGCGGCGCTGCGAGGGTCGCGAACGCACGCGATCACGCTGTCTCCCGAAGCGGCAAGCTGGCGGCACAACTCCAGGCCGATGCCCCGACCCGCCCCCGTCACCATGACAGTCCTGCTCATAAGAAACCAAGGATAGCGGTTCCTCGCCCGCAAGCGAGACCAAGAACCCAAACCGGCCGGCTTGATAACTCAGGCCGGCGCCCGAGCTTGGGAATCGGGTGGGTCTGTCAAAGTCGACAACCCGGGTCAGGCGACCCGGGCCGGGGTCTCGGGTGTTGGCATCTCGGGCCGGCGGCTCGCCTAATCAAGCGTTTGTCAACCCTCGGAGCTTTCCGCTGGCGAGCGAGACTTCAGAAGCGCCGGGAGCTTGCCATAGGTCGCGGCACGCCAGATGTACTCCAAAGGACCCATCGCAAAGACCCGGAGCCAGAGATTGGTGGCGATGACGAGCAGGGCGTAAATGGCCAGCGCCAGCAGCGCCCGTTCGGCGTGTTCGAACGTGCCGAACTTGCCCAAACCCCAGTGATAGAAGACGAAGGTTGAAAGGAGCGTTTCGCTGATGTACACGCTCAGCGCCGCCCGGCCGGTGGTTGCGAGGATGCGAGCGATGGTGAGACCTCGCTCAGCGGCCTTCACGGCAAGGGCGAAATAAACGAACGCGACCATCGGTCCGCTCAAGTAGAGCAGCGCGAGTGAAGCCGCGAGAGCGACGGGCGAATCGATGGTTGCCGTGAGGGTTGTTGCGCCGATGGCCAGCGGAAAGCCCACCAAAGCGCCGATTCTCAGCAGTCGTGAACGCAGCGCTGCCTGCTCGGGGGCGAAGATCCGGATCTTCGCCAGAGCGGCGCCGAAGCAGAACAGGGCGACGATCGTCCAGCCAAGTCCAAAGATGCTGAAGACGATCGCCATGACGTATGAGATCGAGCGGAAGAAGAGCGCCTGCGAGTACGGGCCCTTGGCATACGCCTCGATCTCGGCGGCCTGGTACTCCTCGCTCGAGAACGGGTCTCCCCCGGCCTTGAACACGCGCACCGCCCGATTGACCGGAGACTCGTCCTTGTCCGCCGGGTCCTGCACACCATCAGATCTGCTCGGCTCGCCCTCTGAGTCAGGCGAGGCGGCGGTGGGGTCGTCGGTTGGGGGCGCGACTTCGGTTGGCGTCGCTTCGCCTCCGTCGCTGGCAGTGGGCTCTTGCTCCGGCTTGACCGGAACTCCGACCTCGTCCGGTTGGTTTGATCCGGGCGTTGCAGTTGCCGCAGAAGTCGTCGACGATGCGTCTTGCGATGTCGCAGCGGTCCTCCCGGGCGGCGTGAGCAGTGTCAGCCCAGAAGTAAGGAGCGTTGAGAAGGCCAGTAGCCCCGCCCCGATCCACGCCAGAGCCTTGGCGGAGAGGTTCCGGGCCAGGAGCAAGACTGCGCCGGCAAGGCTGTATGCAAAGAGCACATCGCCATACCAGAGCAGGAAGCCGTGGGAGAGGCCCATGATGCTCAGGAGGATGAGTCGGCGGATGTACAGCGGGACGAAGCGCGCGCCTCGTCTTTCCACGCTTTGCATTTGAAGGACCAGGCCCATGCCAAAGAGCATGGAAAAGAGGGGATAGAACTTGCCCTCGCAGAAGATGGCGGTGAAGTAGAAGACCACAGCGTTGAGCATGCCCGGGTTTTCCGGCTTTGTCGCGTAAAAGCTCGCCATGGACTCGCCAAAGAAATCCATGTTGACCATGAGGATGCCCAGGAGGGCAAAGCCGCGAGCGACATCCAGGGCGGCGACGCGGGGCAGCGACTTACTTGGCGCGGTCGGTGGCGCCTCCGGGACGAGGGCGGGCGATTGGCGCGATGGATCGGATGATGACAAGGTGGGAACTCCGCTGCCAGTTGGGAGGAAGTGCGAGCGAGGTCGGCCCGACCCGGAATGGGGTGCCAGACGCTAGCGTATTGGCAATGACCCCGGGTCGTTTTTGAGGTTCGCCTGGGCCGGACGGGCGGCCGCCTTGACCGGCGGCAACTGACCGATATGCTCTTGATGCATCAAGAGTCTCGGGCGAGCTTTCGCCCGGGCGGCAACCGAGCGTGACCAACACGCCGCGGTGCCGAGGACAGCCCCTGTGGGTGCCTCGCGCTCGACGAATCGTCGAGGATGGACGCGGGGTCCGATGCGGCCGGAAGCGATGGCTTTCGGCAAAGACAATCGGCTTCCGAGCCGGTTCTTTGCCTCGAGCTTGAGCGTTCCGGCACACCGCGAGTTCGGCGGCGTTCGCCGATTTCGCCTCCCACGTGTTGCTGCGCTGCCTTGATGCCGTGAGGAACCACGGCATGTCGCACGCACGAAACGAACTCAAGCTCAAGTCTGCCAACGGCCAACTCCCCGAATCTGTCAACTCGGCGCCCCGCGGATCGGCGGAGCATTTCCGTCAAGACGCTCCGGGAACTCCAGCGCTGGAGGACATTTATGGAGTTTGGGGCAGCGCGACCCAAGTGCTCCACGCCGGGCGCGAGGTCGATGGATGGGCCGGGTCGCTGGTGACGCCGATCGTCCCTTCGACAACCTATGTCCAGCGGGCGGGCTTGGGCGAGCACAAGGGGCACTGCTACTCGCGGGTGTCGAACCCGACGGTGGACGCGCTGGAAAAGCAGCTTGGAGCGCTGGAGGGTGCCCCGCCCGCGGTGTGCTTCGCTACCGGGCTTGCGGCAGAGACCGCGCTGTTCTTAGCGCTCCTCAAAAGCGGCGATCACGCGGTGATCGGGACCGGCGTCTATGGCGGAACGACGCGCTTGTTCCAGCGCTTGCTCTCGCAGTTTGGGGTCCGGTCGACATTTGTCGACACTTCGGATCTTGACGCGGTTTCGAGGGCGATTGAGCCCAGCACCAAGTTCGTGTTCGCCGAGACGCCTTCGAATCCCACGTTGCAACTGACGGACATCGAGGCGTTGTCGCGTGTAACCAGGGCCGCGGGCGTTCGCTTGCTGGTGGACAACACGTTCCTGACGCCGATCGTGCAAAAGCCGCTGGATCTCGGGGCCGACGTGACGGTGTACTCCACCACAAAGCACATCGAGGGGCATTCCAGCGCGATGGGCGGCTCGGTGATCTCGCGCGATGTGGAACTGCTCGATCGGGTGCGTTTCATCCGCAAGTGCACCGGCGCGATCACCTCACCCTGGCAGGCGTGGTGCACGCAGCGTGGGCTGGCGACGCTGGCGCTGCGCATCCGCGAGCACTCGCGCAACGCGCTGCGTGTGGCGCGATACCTCAGCGAGCATCCTCGTGTTGCCCGCGTCAACTACCCCGGGTTGGAGGACGCCCCGGGCTACGAGCTTGCCTGCCGCCAGCACCTTGAAGGCTTGCACGGCGGGGTGATCTCGTTCGAACTGGAGGGAGGTCTAGAAGCGACCAAGCCCGTGCTTTCCGCGCTCAAGCTTTGGGCGTTGGTGGAGCATGTGGGCTCGGTGGAATCGCTCGTGACCCATCCCGCGACCATGACGCACGCCGACGTCCCGCGCGAGCAGCGGCTGGAGGCGGGGATCACCGACGGGCTGATCCGGCTTTCGGTCGGCATCGAGGATGCCGCGGACCTGATCGCGGACTTGGAGCAGGCATTGGCGACGACGTCGCACGGCGGGGGAGCGAGGGCGTCGATTGCCACCTCGCGAGCCCCTGAGCCTGAGGAGGCCGCGGCGCTGGCATGACTACGCTCGAACCATGGCGCGCACCATCCGCATCGAGCGTTCCGGGCCCTTCAAGATCGAGCCGCACGAGTTTCCGACGAACGGGAAACCGATCTGGATTTGCGGCTGCGGGCTTTCGAACCGCATGCCCTACTGCGATGGCACGCACAAGGCCTGCGCGGGCGAGGAGCCCGGAAACGTCTACGTCTACGACGGCGCGACGAGAGCGGTCGTCGCCAAGGCGCCCGAGAGCGGAGGCAGGGCTGCGGGCAGTCCGGGGGGGCCGGGGGAGCCGGGGGGGGCGGGCGCGGGCATCTGATCGCCGGTTGGAGTCGCAAGCCGATCTATGTACACGCTCGCAGCCTGGTTTCACGACTGGAGCCCGTTCGTCGTCCGGTTCACGGACACGCTGGGCATCCGCTGGTATGGGTTGGCCTATGCGCTCGGCTTCTTCCTGGGCTGGCTAGGAATGAGGTGGCTCGCGCGCCGTGGCCTCATCCTTGTTCCGATCGAGCGCGTGACCGATGTGATCCTCGCGGTGGTGGTGGGCGCGGTGGTTGGGGGCCGGCTCGGGTACGTCGCCTTTTATCAGCCGGGCATCCTCGTTGAGTTCACCAGCAGTTTTCCCTACTGGGATCTCTTGCGGATGAACCGGGGCGGGATGGCCAGCCACGGCGGGATGATCGGGGTCGTGATTGCGTGCTGGTGGCTGAGCCGGCCAGACCGGTCGATCGTGCGTGCTCGCGAGGGCGAACCGCCCCTCCGGCGCGCGGGCGCGACGTGGCACCTGCTCGACGTCATGGCTTTGCTGGCGCCCATGGGCCTGTTCCTCGGACGCCTTGCCAACTTTGTGAATGGAGAACTGCTCGGAAAGGTCGTCGCGCCCGCCGGAGAGCCGGGGCCTTGGTGGGCGGTCAAGTTTCCAAAGGAAGTCCTCGAGCGGACAAAGGAGTGGTCGGCCGACCCCGAACTGCCCAACCGCCTTGCCCGTGTGCTGGATCGCGTCGCCCTCCCGGGCGAGACGTGGGATGTGACGTACGCCCGCGTGCTGGAGCGTGTGCAACATGGCGACACATCGCTGGCACGGGAGATCGAGCCCTTGATCTCGTCGCGTGTGCCCTCGCAACTCCTTCAGGCAGCCGCCGAGGGATTGGTGCTCGGGCTGGCTCTTGTGATCGTGCGCTTTCGAGTTCGACAACACGGGGTCATCAGCGCGTGGTTCTTGATCGTCTACGGCGTGCTACGCGTCGTCACCGAGATCTGGCGTCTGCCCGACGCACACCTGTCCGTTGCTCGCGTCGCGGGGCTCTCGCGCGGGCAGTGGCTCAGCGTCGGGATGGTCGTCCTCGGCGCGCTCTTGCTCATGTGGATCCGCGTTCGAAATCGTCGGCCGGCCTGATGCCCGGGCGCGCCCTCGGCCTTTCGCCGGGCTTCACTTCCCCGCGAACCAGCAAGCACCGGGACGATTGTTCCCGGGTTTGACGCGGGCGGCCCTAATGTCCGATGTGCCCGCGCAGTTCTCAATCCAGCCCAACGCCGAGGTCGTGTTCAAGGTTCGATACGAGGACGAGCACGTGATCGTCCTCGACAAACCGGCGCACATGGTGACGCAGCCGGGCCTGGGTCACGACGACGACACGCTGCTCAACGGCGTGTTCGCGCGCTATGGCAACAAGCTGCAGAGGCTAGGGAAGGCCCGAGATTTCGGGCTCCTTCATCGTCTTGATAAGGAAACCAGCGGCCTCCTGGTCATTGCTCTCACCCCCGAGGCTTATGACGCGCTGCGCGAGGCGTTCGAGTCGCGATCGATCGCCAAGTTTTACTACGCGGTCGTGCAGGAGCCGCCCGCCAAGCCCAGTGGCGTTGTCCGGCGTCCCATCGTGGAGCACGCCGGGGAAGATGCCTCCGGAGTCGATCGCAAGAAAATGGCCCGCATCGGAAGCGGGGGCAAGCCCGCGCTCACGGCGTACCGCGTTCTGGCGACGTCGGTTGGTGGCGCGCTCATCGAATGCCGACCGGTGACGGGCCGTCTCCACCAGGTCCGCATCCACCTCTCATCCATCGGCTCGCCCATCTTGGGCGATGGGATCTATGCCAAGAAGGCCATCAAGCAGGCCGCGACGAGGCTGGCTCTTCATGCGCACCGACTGGTGTTTACGCATCCGACAACGGGCGAGCGGGTGGACGTTCATTCTCCCATGCCCAAGGACATGAAAAACCTGCTGAGTCGCCTGCGGCTGGAACTCCCGCCGGTCGAGGCGGGGTGAATGGTGCGTTCCTGGCACGGTGGCACGGGTCTCCGACCCGTGTGCCTTGTATTTCGTGCCTTGGCTTGATGCCCTTTCTCGTAGCATGGGTCTCCGACCCGTGTGCCTTGGCTTGACCTCCAAGTGCTTTACTGCCGGGCGCAGGCGACCGCTCACCGGCCGCGCGCCGTTGCCAGCGCCGCCCGAGCGATCTTCGCCACGCCCTCGTCGCACTGTTCGAGCGAGATCGTGAGCGGCGGGAGCAGGAGCAGGTGCTTCCAGTCCCACGACGCGCCGACAATCAGACCTTCCTTCAGACAGCGCACGACGATGCGGCGGATCACGCCCGAATCCCAGTCGTTGCGACCGACCGCCCGAACGCTGGCGCCGACCATGAGCCCGACGCCTCGAACTTGGACCAGATCGCCGAACGCGGAGTTGAGCGCGTGGGCGAGCGCGACGCGGAGTGCCTGCCCATGCAGCGCCGCGCGCGGCGCGAGATTCTCATCCTCGATCACCGCAAGATTCTCCAGGGTGACCGCGCACGCGAAGGGCGTCCACGCGAACGTGGAGGTCGTGTCGGCGTCGCGGCAGGCATGGTGCGCAAGCTCCGGACAGAGCAGCGCCGCGCCGAGCGGGGCCGTCCCTCCCGACAAGCCCTTGCCCAGCGTGAGGGCGTCCGGCGTGACGTCCAACATGTGCGACGCGGCCATGGCGCCGACGCGTCCGCAGCCTGTCATCACTTCATCGAAGATGAGCGAGACTCCGTGCCGAGTGCAGCAGTCGCGTAGCGCGCGGAGAGCTTCGACGGCGATCGGAAAGACCCCGCCGCTGCCGATGACCGGCTCCAAGATGACGCCTGCGACGGAACGGTCACGTTCGATCAGTGATTCGATCTGGGTCACGTCGCTGGAGGTCGCGGGCAGCGGGAAGCGCGGATGCGGATGGCCCGCTGAGGCGGGGCCAAGGCTGAGCGTGACGCGATCGCTGAGGGCGAGCGTCGTGAGCGATCCGCCGTGGTACGCGCGCTCGAAGCAGACGAAGCGGTGGGGCCCCGGGCGGTCGCGTGCGGCGGCGAGCGAGCTTGCAGCCTTGAGGGCCTGCTCGTTGGCGTCGGCGCCGCCCGCGGCGCGGACAACCCGCCACCCTTCCGGGAGCGCGAGAACCTCTAGCAGCATGTGTGCCAGTTCCGCGCCCTCGCGGGTCGCGAGCACGGGTGGAGCGAAGAGGTCCCGCTCGCTTTGGGCACGAGAGCGCTCCATGACTCGCGGGTGACGCCAGCCCGTGCTGGCGGCCCCGAACCCCGAAAGGAAGTCCAGATAGTCCCGTCCGTGGGCGTCACGCACGTGGCAGCCCGCGGCACTCTGGAACAACATCGCCGAACTCACCTGGGCGGTGCAGAGCGAGCGATAGTGGCGCACGATCGCGTCTGCATCTTGAGCGTTCGCGTCCGCGTCGCCCAGGTCATTCCGAGTGTCCGTGAGTGGCATGGCCGAGCTCTCCTGACGGCGTTCGAGCGAGCTCGCCCGAGAGGGCGCCCCCGTCTCCGACACGTCGTATCAGGAAGTTAGTGTAGGCTTACTTGGCTCGGAATGCAACGTCTGGCTGCTGGCGCTCGGCGGCCTCAGGAAAGTCGACCGTCAAAGCTCGTGTGAATAAGCCAGCCGCGTCCTGCGTCTGGCCCAAGTCGGCCCCTGTCCGGATTTCCGCAGAGTTGTTCAACGTGGCGGTGACTCAGCAGTCCGCGCCGAACGCGACGACGAAGTCGAGGTAGTCGAAGAGATCCACCTGCCCGTCGTTGTTGAAGTCAGCGGCGCATTCTTCGATCGGTTGTCCACGCTCGAAGGCGCCGATGTCGACGATCGGGGGCGTGCCAACGCCCGTGTCGGGGACGGAGGCTTCGTCCAGGAAACGCGGGCCGCCGGCGAGGTCGAAGGGCGTCGGCTCGGTGGTGTTACCGTCGCGATCCAGGTCCAGCACGTCGGGCGGGACATAGAAGTTGTTGCCCGCGTCGATGGCGGAAGAGTCGCCCAGCAGGCGGACGTTCTCGTCGCCCGTGCCAAAGAGGTCGTCGGGGCCATCGAGGTCGGCCAGGCGTGGGTCGGCACCGCTCGTGCCGACGCCGCTGAAGGGCTGGCCTTGCACCCACTCTTGCACGCGGCAGTAATCCACGCTGAGCCCACCCAAGGGGGCTTGAATCTGCGCCGAGAGATTTGGCGGGATCGTGCCCACACGGTTGCCCCACAGGATCGAGTTTCGCAGCAGCACACCGGGTTGCGTGGACTCAATCGAGAGCCCGGCGGCGAATCCGCCTGTGCTTTCGTTGCCCGCAATCGTGGACCCGATGATGGCAAGCGTGCCGCCCTGCGGGCGCAGCGTGACGGCGGCGTTCGCGACGATGCGATTCTGCACTACCTGGCAGTTGACCAGCGAGAATGAACTGTCCGACGCGAACAGGTTCTGCACGCGTATGACCGGCCCGCCCACGTTGGCGAGGAAGCTGGAGTTCACAATCGTGACGACCGCCGAGGACTCGATCGCGACAAGCGGCCCGGCAAAGGCTGGCGATCCGTTGCGGATGAACCTGCAGTTCTCGACGCGAAGAACGGAACCGAGTGCAGCGTTGGCCATGCCCAAGACGCTCCCGGTGAACGATCCCGTATGCCGGGTGAGCGTGCAGTTGCGGAGGGTGAAGCTGCCGTTCACGCGAATGCCCTGACTGCGGGCGGAACGGATGGTGAAGCCATCGAGGACGGCGGTCGCGACGGTGCCGGGGGGAACGTCGATGACGGTGTTGGCGTTGTCGGCGGTGGTGCCCCCAAGATCATCGTCGCCATTCAGATCACCGGTGATGGTCGTCAGGTTGGCCTCAGGGTTCCGACTCGACTCGTTCGTCTCATTGCCCGCAAAGCCTCCGAGGACGACGACGCCTGTGCGCATTGAGATCGGAGCCCCGCGCGACTGCGTGTTGATGTACGTCCCCGCACGAACCCAGACGCGATCCCCGGGCTGCGCCCGCTGGATGGCCAGCTCGATGCCATTGAGAGCGGTCGTCCACGAGTCACCTGAGGTGTTTGGCGATCCTGTTGGACTGACGTACCAGACGCGCTGCGCTTGAGCCAGCGAAGTCCCGGCGAGCAATGCGAGCAACGACAGCGACGCCGAGCGGGGGAGCGGGTTCATCTTTCTCTCCTGAGCTTGGGAACACAGCGGTGGTTCGTGTCTAGGAAACAGGATACCGCTATCTGGACTATCCCGTCGAACGCCATGTTCCCCGTCAAGAGCGGCTCGCGACGGGTCGGTGGACCTGGTGGCTCGAGTCAACTCATCCAGCCACCCGGAAGGGCGGCGAGGCCAGCCCGGAAAGGCGGCTGCAATGAGTGCGCCAGAAGATGGTCAGCTTGTACATCGATTTATGCTAAGAATGTGTAAAGATCGACACCAAGTGGTGTGACTTGTGAATCTGGATAGTCTGGGTTGTGATGCTTGGGCCGAGAAAGGCGGCGAAGCAGCGGTCTTGCATGCACACACCATGTGCCAAAGTCGCGTGCAACTGGACATGCTCGCAGCTTGCAAGGTGTCAGATTGGAGCTCAGAAAGGGTTCGGCGCTCAGAAAGGAAAGATCAAGCCCGCGTAGAGCATGAGCGAATCGCGGCCGGGATTGCTCGATTCCCCCTGGATGCGTGCATTAGACACGTGTGCCCAGCGGACGCCAACCTGCAAACGCGTCCCCGAGTCGTCCAGCAGACGCGTGAAGCCCGCTCCCGCCCGAGGCGTGAAGTTGAAGCTCGTGCCATTCTCCGGGACGTTGTCGGTGCTCGCCAGGACACCGATCCCCACGTCCGCGTACAGCGTCCAGGTTCCTGTGTTGACGAAGTGCCAGCGGAAAACCATCGCCGGGTTGATGCCCGCGGCATCGTCTTCGGGCTGGGAGAAGTACCACGCGCCAAGCTCGAGATTGAACTCGACGTCTTCGACGACGAAGTAGGTGTACGAGAGCGCGACGTTTGTGTCGTACGCGTCTTCAAAGTCAAAGGCGACGCCGGTCGTCACGCCCCACCAGGTCGATTCGGCTTGTCCGAACCGCAAGCTCGTTGATGCTGGCTCGAGTGTCGGCGTTGGCTCCGTGGATGCCGGCTGGCGGAGCACTCCCAGGCTTAGCTGTGCGTCCGACACGCGGAGTTCGGGGATCTCGCGATCCGCGTGGTCGAGAAGCTTGACGTCTGCTGGGCCGCCCGCGGGGCTCGCAAACAAGCCGGGGCCTTTGGCAGTCGTGCGGGATGAACTCGTCAGCAGCGAGTCCGCCGGAACGTCGGCGGGGGGGCTTGCCGAGAACGCCGTCGTCGGCGCGATGGTCGCTGCGGCAAGTGCGACGGCGAACAGGGGAACCGCTGGGTGGCCGGCGCTCCCAACTGAACGGGTGCGACCGAGGGTGCGGACAAGCCGTCGCGTCCGTGCGATTTTAACCATGTTCGAGCGTAGTCCGGCGTTCGACAAGTCGCCCGCGGTGAGGCGCGTGTTTGCACTGATGGAGGCAAACTCAGTTACAACCCGAGGCGTACGAGCGCACCATCGAGGAGTGAGCGAGCGAGGACTTCGCCACCAAAGGGCTCGACGATGATCTCGATGCGTGTGCCCGAAGGCGAGAGGGCGGCCAGCACGCTCACCCGTTCGAAGTCGTCGGGATTCGGGGGCTTGGCCCAGAGTCGCGACTCATCGGCATTGTGATCGGCGCGTGTCATCGCGTAGCCGCGGTTCAATACAACGGACTCCATTGCGGCGATGAATGCGATGGGTTTGACGTGAGGCGGGAGTTCTGCTGAGAGCGAGCGAACGCGGTACGACGCCGTGATGTGGCGTCCGATGGCTCCCGAGCCCGCGGGCGCGAGTGCGGTGCTGCACCCCGTGAGCACGAGGCTCGCCATCAAGAACGCGAGCGGCGTGGTTCGCGGTCGTCGCGTGCCCGATCGTGACCGGCACGACGCTTTGGCGTCGTGGTGGGTGTGGGGCCGGGGGGGAGATTGGCGGCGTCGGCTAGCCATCGGTCCATGTTGAGATCGTCCGGGCTCAGCCGCTGGGCCCAGACCGACAGGGCATCGTCAACCCAAGCTTCGCGCGCCCCGGCATCGGGGGACGCTTCATCCGGGGACTCGGCTGCTGGTTCCGGCGTTGATGCGGGTACCGGGGCCGGCGCGGGTGGTTGAACCGGCGGGATCACAGCGGCAGCGGGGGCCGGAGGCGCCTCCGGAACGGGAAGTTTGAGACGCTCGCCAAAGTCGGGCTTTGGTCTTTCGCGCCGGGCGGGCGCTTGGGGCGCAGCTCGCGGGTGGGTTTCGCTTGTCGGTCGTCGCCGCGCCTCCGGTGCTGTTGCGGGTTGGTTCACTTGCCCAGCGCTCAATCGAAGCTTGGAAACGCTTGGCGGTGGGGCGAGCGGGCCAGCGAGCAGTTCCTCGGTGCTGAATCCAAACTCTCTGAGCCAATGGGCGAGCGAGTATCGATCGAGCGGAACCTCTTGAGCGAACGCGGGCCGCGCGGGCGCTGGTCGGCGCCCGGTGTCGGCAAGCAACTCCCGCAGGAATGTGGAGCTTTCGACAAACTGGGCGCGATGGGCTCGTGCCGCACGGTGCAGGCGGCGATCGGAGCTGACAACCAAGATCGCAATCGCTCCGCGCCGCGAGGCCAGAATCTGCTCGATGATGTCGTCGGCTTCCTGCTCGGAGCCCGCGTAGATCGTCTGCGCTTCGGCGCGCCCCTGCTTGCGTCGACTGGCCGCCGACGGTGCCTCGGCGTTCGCGTGCTCATTGAGGGGTTCGGTCGCCCCGGTTCGGGTGCCATCGCAGACGATGAGCGCCGCGCGCGAGCGATATCTGCTGAGGGCGATGCGGGCGCGAAGCTCGGCGAGATCCCAGTCGATCGTGCTTTCGATCGTGAGAGCCGTGTGCAGAACGTTGTACGCGTCGACGATGAGCACAAATCCCCCGCGCGGTCGCGCTCAGCGCCGGCACCCCCCGACCCGGCTGGATGTTCCCCCGTGCCAAAGTTCGGGCTCGGGAGGCAACCAAAAACTAGGTGGGTCCAACAGGGTTGGCCCAAACTCGGGTCCCCAAGAGCGACACGTGGTCCGCGGGGTTATCCCGCTATGTCCCGCGCTTCTTCTCTCGAGCTGGTTCGGCTTGACCAGTCCTGGTTCGACTGGGCGGGCTCTCGGATTGGCGAGTCGGTCGACGGGGCGCACGCCGAACTTAACCCGGAAATCTGAACACTCCGGGGTTGCCCCGCTTGATCCGAGCGAACTTGATCCCTTTACTACAGACCCGGCGAAGCGGCCTCCGAAGGCCAATTCAGCGCGCCGCGGCAGGCCAGTGAAGGAGTTCGGATGGCGATCAGGGTGAAAGCGCGAGCGGGCGAGTCTTCTGAGCAGATGATGCGCCGCTTTAAGAAGCTGTGCGAGAAGGAAGGCCTCACCAAGGACATCAAGCGGAAGGAGTTCTACGAGAAGCCTTCCGAGCGACGTCGTCGCGCCCAGCGCAAGAGCCTCAACCGCCGCCTCAAGGGCGATGGCGAGCGGATCGGTCCGCCCCAGCGTCCCGAGCGTCCGGCCTGAGAAGCTGTCCAGACCCATCGAGGTCGTTTCTTGCGGTCGCGCTCGCTGCGCGACCGCTGTTGTTTTTGGGCGCGGGAATGGCGCTTGCCTGTCGAAGCGGGCAGTTTGCGAAACAGTTCCATCTGAGCGGATGGACAAAGGGCTTGGGCTTGCGGCTCGCATCCGCACGTTGGAGCGGGTATCCTGCCATCCCATTTCTGATTGGGTCCGCGCCTCGCGCGGATCGCCGTGCACACCCCGCGCTGGCGTCAAGGAAGAAGCTGCGCGGGCCGCGAGCGGCGTGACAGGAGGATCGCAGTTGAACAGACGCCACCGACTTCACACCAAGGTTGACCAGCACGCCCGCCCCGCCGCAGCACGCGAATCCCGATCGGGTTTGGGCTCGCGCGGCGTGATCCCGAGCATTTTTTCGGCCAGCGGCATGCGTGCGAGCGCTCGCCTTGGCATGATCCTGATCGCAACGCTGTTCGTGGTGTGGGGCGCCGTGCCGGCGTCTCAGGCGGATGCGACGACGGAAACCCCGGTGGGTGCGACTGCGGGCGGCGCTACGCAAGCGGCGTCGGAGGCAGTGACACCCCAGCCCGTGCTTCCTGAAGTGGGTTCGGGCGGCGGGGCTTCGCAGCCTCCGGTGGCTCATGCCGCGCCCGCCCCCAAGGCGCACAAGCCGGGCGGTGAGGTCAACATCGTCCTTCCCGACCTGACGAACACCGACATCAAGGCGGAGTTCCTTGGGCAGAGCGGGCACACGCTTCTGCTCAGCGGCATCCTCGTCTCGCTGCTCGGGCTGGCGTTCGGGCTGGTCATCTTTGTTCAGCTCAAGAAGATGCCCGTGCACAGCTCGATGCTCGAGATCAGCGAGCTGATCTACGAGACCTGTAAGGCGTATCTGATCCGCCAGGGCAAGTTCCTGATGATTCTTTGGGCGTTCATCGCGGCGGCGATGGTCGCGTACTTCCTCCTGCTGCTTGAGCTTGGCATCGGTGAGGTGTTGATCATCCTGCTCTTCTCGCTGATCGGCATCGCGGGCAGCTATGGGGTGGCGTGGTTTGGCATCCGGGTGAACACGTTTGCCAACTCCCGGGCCGCGTTTGCCTCGCTGCGCGGCAAGCCCTGGCCCACGTACGACATTCCGCTCAAGGCGGGTATGAGCATCGGCATGGCGCTCATCAGCGTTGAGCTGATCATCATGCTGATCATTCTGCTGTTCCTGCCCAGCGAGATCGCGGGCAAGTGCTTCATTGGCTTTGCGATCGGCGAGTCCCTGGGCGCCGCGGCGCTTCGCATCGCGGGCGGCATCTTCACCAAGATCGCCGACATCGGCTCGGACCTCATGAAGATCGTCTTCAAGATCAAGGAGGACGATGCGAGGAATCCGGGCGTGATCGCCGACTGCGTGGGCGACAACGCGGGCGACTCCGTCGGGCCCTCGGCCGACGGCTTCGAGACCTACGGCGTGACGGGCGTGGCGCTCATCACGTTCATCATGCTCGCGATCATGCCCCAGGTCTTCCTGGGCGGCGGGCAGACGCTGGCGGGCGCCTCGCCCGAGGCGGTTGCGGCGGCGACCGCCGAGGCCGGCACCGTGCAGGTCAAGCTGCTGGTCTGGATCTTCATGATGCGCATCGTCATGGTGCTGGCCAGCGCGGGCTCGTACTTCGTCAATCAGGTCATCGCCAAGGCGACCTACGGCAACGCGACGAAGATGAACTTCGAGAAGCCGCTGACCAACCTCGTCTTCATCACCTCCGCCATCTCGATCGTCCTCACGTTCGTCGTCAGCTACCTGCTGATCCCGACCATCCATGGCGACGACTCGCTGTGGTGGAAGCTCTCGATCATCATCACCTGCGGCACGCTCGCGGGCGCGATCATCCCCGAGATGGTCAAGGCCTTCACCAGCACCGAGAGCCAGCACGTGCGCGAGGTCGTGACCAGCTCGCGTCAGGGCGGCGCGTCGCTCAACATTCTTTCCGGCTTCGTCGCGGGCAACTTCTCCGCGTACTGGCTGGGCATCACCATCATGTTCCTGATGGGTATCGCGTACTACATCAGCAGCATGGGCCTGGGCGAGATCATGGTCGCCCCCGCGGTCTTTGCCTTCGGGCTGGTCGCCTTCGGGTTCCTTGGCATGGGCCCGGTGACGATTGCCGTTGACTCCTATGGCCCGGTGACGGACAACGCCCAGTCGGTCTATGAGCTCTCGACGATCGAGACGCTGCCCAACATCCGCCAGGACATTCAGAAGAACTTCGGCTTCGAGCCCGACTTTGAGAAGGGCAAGGAGTTCCTCGAAGAGAACGACGGCGCGGGCAACACGTTCAAGGCGACCGCCAAGCCCGTGCTGATCGGGACCGCAGTCGTCGGCGCGACGACGATGATCTTCGCGCTGATCGTCGGGCTCACCCACGGGCTGACCGACCAGGCGGCGATCGCGAAGATGTCGCTGCTGCACCCGCCCTTCCTGCTCGGGCTCATCGCGGGCGGCTGCATCATCTACTGGTTCACCGGCTCGTCGACGCAGGCGGTCTCCACCGGCGCGTACCGGGCGGTAGAGTTCATCAAGCAGAACATCAAGCTCGACGGTTCGACCCGGGCGAGCGTGGAAGACAGCAAACAGGTCGTGGATATCTGCACGGTCTACGCGCAGAAGGGCATGTTCAACATCTTCCTGGGCGTCTTCTTCGCGACGCTCGCGTTCGCGTTCTACGACTCGTTCTTCTTCATTGGGTTCCTGTTGAGCACGGCTCTCTTTGGATTGTTCCAGGCCATCTTCATGGCCAACGCAGGCGGCGCGTGGGACAACGCCAAGAAGGTCGTCGAGACCGAGCTCAAGATGAAGGGCACACCCTTGCACGACGCGACCGTCGTGGGCGACACCGTGGGCGATCCCTTCAAGGACACCAGCTCGGTGGCGATGAACCCGGTGATCAAGTTCGCCACGCTCTTTGGGTTGCTCGCGGTGGAACTGGCGATCAGCATGAAGCAGACCGTGTTCGTCGGCGAGACGAGCGTGCAGGAACACACGATGCTCACGCAAGTGCTGACGATCGCGTTCTTTGCCATCTCCGTCTTCTTCGTGTGGCGTTCGTTCTATGGCATGCGTATTGGAAGCCACACGGAGTGATGTGCGCCGACCGCCTCCCTCGGCCTCTCAAGGGGCGGTCATGGTCTGGCTCCGCTTGCAGCGTCGGGCTGGACAATCATGAAGCATGGGCGGCGGATGCGGCAGGGCTCCGCCGCCTGGTTGGGGTTCCGAGCGAGCAAACGGTGGGGAATCAGATGGGGCGCCGTTGAGCGAGTTTGCGTTCAACTCCGTCGTCGTGCTTGGCGCTACGGGCCAGATCGGGCGAGCGCTGGTTCCGGAACTGGTCAGGCGGAAGGTCCGCGTGCGCTGCGTGAGTCGCAGCGATGAGCACCTGCGCAAAGCCTTTGGCTCGCAGCCCGTTGAGTGCGTCGCGGCCGACCTTTGTGCTCAAGACGAGGCGGTGCGGGCGGTCGAGGGACGAGACGTTGCGATTTGTTGCGTCGGCTTTCCTCTCTCGCAGTTCAGCGCCCATGCCACCCTCGCGGCCCGTCTTGGGCAGGCGATGAAGCAGACCAAGGTCAGGCTTGTGCTGGTCACAAGCTTGTGGTCGTACTCGCCTGTGAAGTTCAACCCCGTGAGCGAGGCCCACCCTCGGAGCCCGACGAGCGATCTCGCTGCGGTTCGTCGTCAGGAGGAGGATGAACTCATGGGGCTCGGCGCGTGCGTGCTCGCGACACCGGACCTTTTCGGTCCGGGTGCGGGCACGGCTCGGGGCCTCAGCACGGGTTCGAGCATGCTGAACGCAGCCCTTGGACGTGCGGCGAACGGCAAATCGGTGCGTTACTTGGGCGACCCCGATGTTCGTCGCGAGTTCATGTACCTGCCGGATTTACCGCGCGTGATTGCTGAGGTTGGCGCGGGGCCGGGGGCGTATGGCCGACGGTGGAACATCGCGGGCTCGGGCCCGATCGAGCCTCGCAAACTGCTGGAGCAAGCCGCCGGGCTGGGCGGTAAGCCGCTGGCGTGCAAGCCCGTGACGAAGTTCGAGCTTGGGGTTGCGGGAGTGCTTGACGGGGAGGCTCGGATGTTCAAGGACATCCTGCCGCACTATCAGGAACCGGCGTGGGTGGATGGCAGCAAGCTGAAGCGGGCGCTGGGCGGCTATTACACGACGCCCTACTCGGATGCTGTCGAGCAGACCGTGCGCTGGCTTCGCGAGGGGAGCGGGGAACGCTGAGGGATCAGTCGTATTGGCTGATGAGGTCGAGAATTCGGGGCTGACGCCGCTCGACCTGGATCGACCGCCGCATGACGGAGAGGGCTTCGATCCGGGCGGCCTCGTCCTTCATGCCGCTCCAGATGTACTTGTTGAGCAGGCAGACGCCGACGCCGTTGAGCGACGGGAAGTGGTTGGCGTCGATCTCGAGGCTCTTGCGGAAGGCAGTCTCGGCCTCGGCGTACTCGCGCATGGAAAAGAGGGCGAAGCCCAGTCGTTCGTAGGAGGCGGCCGACGGTTCGGTCCGCACCAACTCGCGGAGCGTGCTCGCCATTTCCGGGAACCGTTTGCGTTTGCCCAGCGCCTCGGCAAGGTTCAGCAGCAGGGGTGCCGAGAGAGGCCCGCCTTCGGCCGCCTGCTGATACTCGACGATCGCTTCTTCGTAGCGTGCCAGGGCGCTGTAGACCGCGCCGAGATTGGCGCGGGCGGGCGCGGAATCTGGCCTGAGCTCGACGGCACGGGTTGCGAAGGCAAGGCCCTCGGCCGGTTCCCCGATTTGGAGGTACGCGGTCGCGACGTTGAGGTTCGCGTCGAAGTCGTCGGGCTTGATGCTGAGGGCTCGAAGGTATGCGCGGATCGACTCCTGCACACGGTCCATCAACTGGAGGACGAGGCCGTGGAGATACTGAGCGCCGAAGTTGCGGGGTTCGAGCTGGGCGGCGCGAGCGTACATAGGCTCGGCCTTGTCGTAATCCCCCCGTTCACGGTGGATGTCGCCGGCACCGAGATAGGCGACCGTCAGCGTTGGGTTGTTCTCGATGGCGAGCTGGAACTCCGCCAACGCCTTTTCCGCGTCGCCCTCGGACTGGTGGTTCCGAGCCCGCTTCAGTGCGGCGTTTGCAACCTCCGCGGGAGGCGGGGCGGGCTTGGCCCGCGAGCCGGCATTTGAGCTGCTCGAGTTTGTCGTGGTTCCGCCCGCCGAAGTCGCCTCGCCAGAGCGCTGACCTGAAAAGCAACCCGTCAGCGTGACGCCAAGGGAGAGCCCAAGGGCAACCAGCGTGATGACGTTGGCCTGGATGGGTTTCGTGCGGTTCATGCGGATCATGTGAGTTCAAACCCGATCGAAAGGTTCATCCCGGAGCCAGCACCAGGCGGCGCAGGCGACGGAGGTTATGCGCGTCGAACGCGACCCCTTTCTCATCGGTTCCCTTGGGGGTTTCCAAGATTTTGGGTACGCCCCTGAGGTGGGGGTGGTTCACGAACGGTCCGAATCCACTGTCCTTGATCGTCCGGGGTGAGAGCGTGCCGGCGCCGACGTGCTCGTGTCGATCCAGGTGGCTGCCACAAGCGCCTTTGGAGTCGTTGAGGTGGACGCACTTGACGTTGGACATGCCGCAGGCCGCGTCGAACTGCTGGAGGACGCTCGCTGCGCCCGCGGCGGACGAACAGTCGTAACCGGCGGCGTGGACATGGCAACTGTCAACGCAGAACCCCAGGCGCGTGGGTTCGCCGGTGGCGTCGATGATCGCGGCACGCAGGGCCGCAAGTTCGTCGAAACGTCCTCCGATCTGGCTCCCGGCGCCGACAGTGGTTTCCAGGCAGCAGACGACAGCGGCGCCGCGGGTGCGTGACAGGAGCTGTCGATATGCCTGGGCGATCCTGCGCAGGCCGCTGGCTGAATCCGAAGTTGTCCACGCGCCAGGGTGGTGAACCAGGAACGGGATAGCCAGGTGCTCGCAGCGTTCGATCTCGTCGACCATCAGGTCGATCGACCTAGTCCAGAGGACGTCGTCGGGCGAAGCGAGATTGGCCAGGTAGGAAGCGTGGCTGACGATCCGGCCGCCCCCGCCCTTGGCATCGCCGGGCCCGCCCTCGTGCCATCCGAGGCGGCGAACCTCGATAGCCCAGTCTCGCACCATCGCGGGGTCGAGCGGCTTGGCCTTCCACTGCTGCTGGTTCTTGGTGAACACCTGTACGGTGTCCAATCCGAGCGATTCCGCCTCGCGCAGCGCGTTGAGCATCGAGCCGGCGATGGAGAGATGCGAGCCGAACACGCGTGGAGGCTAGGCCGGTGGTTTGGGTTGGCGGACGGCGCGGGAAGAGTGCGGCCCGTACGAGGCGCCGCCAAGGGCGGGCCACTCTTCGCGGGGCGAGACGCGAGCAGGACCATGATCCGGTCGCGGAGCAGGGCCTCACGTGCTGAACCGCAAAGTTCTATCCCTAGACTCAACGCCTTTCGGCGGGACGAACTCTCGTCGCGTGTGCGACGTTTTGACGCCCAGCGGAGCGAAGCTCCGGAGGAGTGATGACGGATGCCCGACATGCCCTTGCGACACCGGATCTCGATCGTCACCGGCGCCACCGCGGGCATCGGTGAGGAGATCGCTCGCCGATTTGTCCACGCCGGGGCGCAGGTCGTTCTCAACGGCAGGCGTCGCGAGAAACTCGATGAGCTGATCCGTGAGTTCGGGTCCGAGGATGCGACAGGCGTTGCGGGCGACGCGGCGGACCCGGCGACGATCGCACGCCTTTTCCAGGCGGCGCGGGGCGAGTTTGCGCAGGGAAAGCGCGACGCGGATCTCGTCGTCATCAACGCCGGTCGCGGACTGAAGGGGTCGGTGCTTGACTCCGACGAAGCGCAGTGGGAAGAGATGTATCGCACCAACGTGCTCGGGGCGGCCCGCCTCCTGCGCTCAGCAGCGCAGCGGATGCTCGCCGACCTGGAGGAAAGCAAGCGGCGGGGCGAGGCCAGCGAGTCTTGGCTGCAGCGCCCGCACGATATTGTCGTCGTCGGTTCGACGGTTGGACGGAATCTCTCGCCTTTCTCTTCGATGTACGGCTCGACCAAGTTCGCGCTGCACTCGTTCACCGAGGCGGCCCGACGCGAACTTGGGCCCAAGGGCATCCGCGTGTCGCTCATCGAGCCGGGCTTCGTGGAGTCGGAGTTTCAGGGCGTTGCGGGCTACGACCCGGCGTGGTTTGCGCAAGTGAAGGACCGCATCGGTCCCGTGCTCAAGCCCGCGGATGTCGCCCAGCTCGTCATGAGCATCATCACGCTGCCGGCGCACGTGCATCTATCCGACGCGATGATCCGACCAACAAGGCAGGACTACCCGTGACGTGTCGACCACGACAGGGGTAGTCGAGCCTCGGTCGCCGTCCCGGTTCCATTCTCGGCCAGATCTCGGCCGGCTCAGCCAGCGAGGTTTCTCAAGCCATGACCCGCGATCACCATGCCGCATCCGTTTCCTCTCCGCTGGATCTGTCCACGATCCAGGCCCTCACGTTCGACTGCTATGGCACGTTGATTGACTGGGAAGCAGGAATCCTTCAGGCGATCCGCCCGGTTCTCGCAGCCCACGGGAAGCGAGTCGAGGACCGCGAGATCCTGGAGCTTTTCGCTCGACTGGAATCGCAGGTGCAGAGCGAGGGCTACCAGCTCTATCGCAACGTGCTGATGGAGGTCATGGAGCGGGTTGGGCGACACTACGGGTTGTCGCTGATCGAGCGCGAACTTCAGCGACTGCCCGATTCGGTCGCTCGGTGGCCCGAGTTTGCGGATGCGCCCGAGGCGCTTGACGCGCTCGCCCGCCGATTCCCGCTGGTGATTCTCTCGAACATCGATGATGAGCTGTTCGAGCAGACGCGAGTCAAGCTCGAACGCGATGCGTTCACGTTTCGACGGGTCGTCACGGCCGAGTATTGCCGGAGCTACAAGCCCCATCCTCGGCATTTCAAGGTGGGGTTAGCGCTGCTCGATCTCGACCCTTCCCAGGTTCTGCACGTGGCGGAAAGCGTGTACCACGACCTGCCGGTCGCCAAGTCGCTGGGCATGCGGACTTGCTGGGTCAATCGTCGCGGCTCACGGGGTTATGGCGCTTCGCGTTCCGACGTGCCGCGGATCGAGCCCGACCTGACGACGACTGACCTCGCCCAGCTCGCGCGCCTGGCGGGCGTGGAATAGGCCGATGCACGAGGCGGCGGGGGCTGGCGAAGGGCCGGGGCGGGTCGGGACGGTCGGCAGCGACACGTTGCCTAGGACGCCGCGGGGGATTTGCCACGCAGGTCGTCCTCGTCCTCCTCGGGCGTTCGCATGTCGCCCAGATCAAGCTTGCGCAGAGGTGCGAGCCAGAGGGCGACAAGGGCGACAACGACCAGCGTGCCCATGCCGCCACTGACGACGGAGAACACGGGGCCAAAGTACTTGGCAACGACGCCGGACTCGAACGCGCCGAGCTCGTTTGAACACTCAATGAAGACCGAGTTGACGGCGGAGACGCGACCACGGAGTTCGTCGGGCGTGCGGAGCTGGACAAGCGCATGGCGGATGACCACGGAGACGTTGTCAAAGGCGCCAGCCAGGAGAAGCACCAGCAGCGACAGGGCGAAGTTGGTCGAGATGCCAAAGACGATCATGCACGCCCCGAAGCCCGCGACCGACCAGAGCAGGGCGGGACCGGCGATGCGGAAGACCGGGCGATGGGCAAGCACAATCGCCATCGCGAACGCGCCGATGTAGGGCGCCGCCCGAAGCGCGCCATAACCCATGGGTCCAACGTGCAGGATCTCGTCGGCGTAGATCGGGAGCAGGGCCGTCGCGCCGCCCAGCAGCACGGCGAACATGTCCAGAGTGATGGCCCCGAGGACGGACTTCTCCCGCCACACGTGCCCAAGGCCCGCTGACATCGATGCGAGCGAGAAGCGACCGGTCAGTCGCTGCGAGGGCCGGGGCTTGAGCGTGAGCGCCAGGCCAGCAAAGACAAGGCAGGTGATCGTCGTGCAGAGGTACACGGGCCAGGCGGCGGCGAACTTCGCCAGCAATACGCCGGCAACCAGAGGCCCGATGACGGCAGAGAGCTGGAAGAACCCGCTGTTCCACGTGACGGCGTTTCCGAAGACGCGATCCGGGACAATCGCGGGCAACAGCGTCGCCCTGCTTGGTCCATTCAAGACCCTCGCACATCCCGCCAGCACCAGCAACGCGTAGGTGAGCGCGATCGGCGCTTGCAAGGCAGAGGCGACGCAGAGCGCTGCTGCGACCACGCCCATGGCAACCTGCGTCAGAGCCAACACCATCTTGCGGTCGAAGCGATCGATGATGTGCCCGGCCGGGAGAGCGAGAACGACCACCGGAAGGGCCCTGGCCAGCCCGGCGTAGCCCAGTTGCAGCGGATCGCCGGTGCGTTCCCAGAGTTCCCAGCCGACCGCCGCACCGAGCATCTGCAGCCCCGCGGACGAGACCACGAAGCCCGAGGCGAACCGCCGATAGTTCGGCTCGCGAAGGGCGGCGTAGGCGTCCGCGCGATCGTTCGGCGGTTCGGTGACTGATCCTGAGGTGGTCGGGGGCATGTGGGCAACGCCCCACCCGGCACGCCCGGAGATTGGAGCCGCCAACAGGATGCGCCGACGAACCCGAACCGTCAAGCGGCGTGGTGTTCAATCTTGATGGATGGATCGGTGTTCCGGTCTGGTTTACGGGGCGACCGGGCCCCGAAGCTGGTGATCGAACCAGCATCGATGGAACCCGCCCCGTAGGAAGGTGCCAGATGGAAAAAGCACCGGCTGGGCTGCCGGTGCTTAGGAGTGCGGAGTGAGCCAGCTTTGGGGCGATAAGGGGGTAATCAGCAGCCCGCGTCGTACGCCGCGACGAAGTCGAGGTAGTCGAAGAAGTCGACGGACCCATCGAAGTTGAAGTCGGCGTTGGTGCTGCTGGCGGCGTAGAACTGGGCAAAGTCGAGATAGTCGAAGAAGTCGACGACGCCGTCGCCATTGACGTCAACCAAGCAGACGGGCGTTTCGGGAGTGGTGGGATCGGGGTTCTCAAGGAAGCGGTAGCCGAGCGTGGCGTGCTTGGCCGGGTTGAAGTTGGTCCGAGAGCGTCCGAGGGTGATGAAATCCGACGCCTGCCCGCCCGTGAAGAGTGGAATGGGGTTGGCGATCCAGCGTCCGGAGAGCGGGTCGAGTGCGAGCTCGCGGACGACGCCGTTGGAGATGAACTGCATGACGCCGCGATCGCTGAACTGCAAGCCCTTGCGATTCGGGAAGCTGCCCATGGGGATCGTTGAGTTGATCACCCAGACCGGCGCGCCCGCGGCTTGCGAGATCTCGTACGCCGAACCGTTTTCCGAGGTCAGGAAGAGTCGCCCGGTCGCCGGGTTCGGCGCGATGCACGGGATCCCGTTGAACGCCGCGCCGGTCGGCACCGGCTGATCCTGCGGAGCGACACCCAGATTGCCATCTGTGAACTTCAAGATCCGTCGGCGCTCGCCCGCGACGACGAAGAGGTCGTCGTTGGCATCGTTGATGGTGAGCGCGTCACAGACATAGGGCAGCGTCACGGTCCCTTGAGGCGTTACGCTCCCGTCGCCCATGCGCCACTTCGTCACGCGGCTCGACTCGAGCACGAAGACGTTGCCAAAGCGGTCGGAATCGACGGCCGCAGGCGTCCCCCCAAACTCGGTGAGTGGTCCAGAAAACGCCTCGTCGGCCAGGCTGTACGTCCAGAGTGCAGCGGGCTGCGTGCGCGACGCGGCGGTCACGACGACGAGCTGCATGTGCTCAAGATCACTGATCGCGCTCACGATCGAGTTGCCGTTGGGCGAAGGAATCACGACTTCGCGATCCGACTCGTCATTGTCGAGTTGGTTAAGGCGGGTCATCTTGAGCGAGGACGCAACGCTCGTGCTAACGCCGGTGAGCGCAAAGAGGGGGATGATGTAGATGCGCTTGTCGATGAAGCGGCGGTCGACGGTGCCAGTCTGGCCGCGGGGCTCCCACATGGCGCGAACTTCACCGTCGAAGTTGCGGGTGGTGCGAACGAGTTCCCATTCCTTGAAGGAAAAACTGGACTGCGTGTTGGTGGAGTCCGAGCCTCCGGTCCAGGGGTCGTTGAACTGGACGATCGGATTTGAGCCGCACGGGTTGTTGCGGACACCGACGAGGGTCACGGCGTGCCCGCCGTCGCGTTCCCATTCGGTTCCGTCGAGGTCATACCGCCCATAGTGCATCATGACCTGCCACTTGAGCCTGAGTGCGGCGGCGAACTGCTTGGGGGTCGGCGCGGAGTTTCCATTGGCGTAGAAGGACTGGGCCATGAATGGTCTGTTGGTGTATTCGTCAAGGTAGTCAATGATGCCGGAGAGGGCGTCGCCGAGCCCGGTGCCGCAGTCGGGATCGGTGTCCATGAAGTCGCCCATGATGAGGAGGCGATTGGACGTGTTGACGTAGTTGGCGAACTGCCAGTTGGCGTTGGAGGCCCACATGGCGGTACCGACGCCGTGGTTGGCGTAATAGCCCATCCAGTTGAGGGCGGCGGTTGGAACGCAGTAGCAGTTGCCGAGGTTGGGCAGGCTGGAACGCCGCTGGTCGAAGTCGGGAACGCCCCAGACGTAAATGTCGGTGCACTGGGCAAGGGAGGCGGATGGGGCAAGGGTTGTCGCCGCGGCGAGCGCCAAGAGGCAGTTTGTCATTGACGCGGGTCGCAGATTTCGCCAGAGTGTCATGAGAGAAAGTCCTTCCAAGCGTGAGAGAAGCGTCGAGCGGGCTTATCGGAAGCCCTCGTTCACCCTCGCTTCGGAAGGTGCATGCGTATGCCAACGATGGTCAGGCTAGAGAATCCTGGATTTGGGCCGAGCCGGGAGTGGGCACGAGTGGACCAACCGCGTCAGGACAAGTCTCGCCAGCACGAAGTGACGGAGTGCCTTCAGCGCCTTCAGGGCGGTGACGCCGGCGCATCCGACGAGTTGCTGTCGGCGGTGTATGCCGAGCTGAGGTCGATCGCCGCGGCGATGATGATGCGAGAGGGAGGAAGCCGCACGCTGCAGCCGACGGCCCTGGTTCACGAGGCATTTGTCCGACTTGTGGGTCCGACGCAGGCGACGTGGGAGAACCGGGCCCACTTCTTCGGCGCCGCAGCGCAAGCCATGCGCCGCGTCCTGATCGATCGCGCCCGCCAGTCTCGCACCCGGCGCGAAGTTCGCGGGGCTCAGTCGATCGACGACGACGTTCTGGCGGCAACCGACTCTCGGGCGGTGACGCCGGGTCGCGCGACCAGCGCCGAGGAGCTGCTCAAGCTCGATAACGTCCTGGAGACGTTGAGGTCGCGTGACGAACGCCAGCACGAGGTTGTCATGCTGCGCTTCTTCGCAGGCCTCACTGTTGAGCAGACGGCGGAAGTGATGAACCTCTCGCCGGCAACGGTCAAGAACGAGTGGGCGTATGCCCGAGCCTGGCTGCTGCGGGAGCTGAACGAGGCGAGTGGCGGAGGATGAGCGAGCGAAACCCGAACACATCTCCGGACGACCTGGTTGGGGCGACTTCCAATCGCGACGCCGATGGCAGTCGCGCGGCATTCGAGCGAGCGATTGTGCTAGCTGGCGTCGCTCGAATCGAGTTCCTTGAGGAGCTTCGGCGTCGCCAGCCCTTGATCGCCAGCGAGGTCGAATCGCTCCTTCGCTTTCATGATGAGTCGAGCGCCATTCTCGACCGGGCCGCAATCGAATTTGCGCTGCCCGTACATCGACTGTCGCCGGATGCCGCTGACTCGGTCGAGCTGGGCGACCGGAGAACTGACTCCGGTTCTGATCGGCGTTCCCCGGTTCAAGACTCTTCCTTCGGGCTTGCGCCAGGGACGCGTCGTCCTTGGGCGGGAACTGACGCCCCAGCGGCGAGGCTGCCTGCGGCGTCGGACGGGGAACGGTCGAGACGGCTCGGTCGGTACACGCTGCAGCGCGTGCTGGGCACAGGCGGCATGGGCGTTGTCTACGAGGCGACGCAGGACAATCCGCGCCGCGCTGTGGCGATCAAGCTGATCCGCCGCGGGAACGCCTCGGCGGAGCTTCTGCGTCGGTTCGAACTGGAGTCGGCGGCACTGGCTCGCCTCTCGCACGCCGGGATTGCGCAGGTCTACGAAGCCGGGCTTGTTGATGACCCCGAGATCGGCGAGCGGGCTCCGTTCTTTGCGATGGAGCTGGTGGAGGGCGTGCCGCTGACGCGGTTTGCAAGGCAGCAAGAGCTCCCGCTCTCAGCGCGGCTTGAGTTGCTTGCGCAGGTCTGCGACGCCGTGCAGCACGCGCACTCGCGGGGAGTGATCCATCGCGACCTGAAGCCGGCGAACATCCTCGTGAAGGACTCGGCAACACAGCGTTCATCGGGCAATGCGGCAGAGACCCGCCCACAGGTGAAGATCCTCGACTTTGGCGTTGCCCGGGTTGCAGACGCTGGCGACGCATCGCTGGCAACCCTGGCGGGCGAGATCATCGGCACCCCGGCCTACATGAGCCCCGAGCAGGCGGCCGGCGAGCCGGAGGGCGTTGACGAACGGGCGGATGTTTACGCGCTGGGCGTTCTACTCTACGAGGTGGCGAGCGATCGCCTGCCGATCGACACGGTGAACATGCCGGTGGCTCGGGCGCTGCATGCGGTGGTGCACGAGACCCCGGTGGCGCTTGGCAAGCTCGATCCTCGCTTTCGGGGCGATCTGGAGATCATCGCGGCCAAGGCGATCGAGAAGGACAAGGCCCGTCGATATGCCTCGCCCGCGGAGCTTGCTGGAGACGTGCGTCGGTTGTTGCGTCATGAGCCGATCGCGGCCCGCCCGCCGAGCGCGGCGTACGAGCTGTCGCGGTTTGCGCGGCGCAACCGGGTCGCGGTTGTCGCTGGTGTGGTCATGGCGCTGACACTTGTCGCGGGGACGCTGGCGACCGCGTGGCAAGCGCTGGAAGCGACCCGCGCGAGCGAGCGCGCCGTTGCCGAGGCGCGAGCGGCGAGCGCCGCGAGCGAGTTTCTCAAGAACCTTCTCAACGCTGCCCATCCGACCGAGGCGCAGGGGACTGAGCCGACGATCCGTGAGGCTTTGGCGATCGCGGAGCGAAAGCTGGAGAACGCGCCTCCCGGGGATGTTGTGGTGCGGGTGGCCATTCATGATGCGCTCGCCGACGCCTTCACGGGAACGGGTGATCTTCGTCGGGCCGAGCTTCACGCACGGGCAGGCTTGAAGCTGGCGGAGGAACGCCTGGGCGAGGAAGATCCGACGACGCTGGGCGCGCTGGTGGCGCTGAACTCCGTGCTGAGCGACTCGAACAAAGAGAGGGAGGCCGAGGCGGGCGCTCGTCGAGGGCTCGCGATCGCTCGGCGCGTCCTGCCGCGGGGGCATCCAACCACGCTGAACCTCATGCAGCAGGTTGCGGTGAACAGCGACGCGAACGCGAACCCGCAAGAGTCCGAGGCGTTGCTGCGAGAGGTTCGTGCCATCTCGGCGGTTGTGCATGGCGAGGGTTCAGAGCGCTGGTTGCTCGCGACGAACAATCTCGGCTTCTTTCTGAACTCGCATGACCGAAGCAAGGAGGCGCTTGAGCTGCTGACGCCGGCGCTCGAAGTCAGCCGACGCGTCATGGGCGACCGACACACGCAGACGCTCGCGATCATGCAGAACGTGGTGGGGGCCCACAACTCGCTGGGCGATCTGCCGGCGGCGCTGACGCTGGCAGAAGAACAGGCCCGCGCCATGCGAGAGGTGTGGGGCGAGGACCACTTCCAGACGGACGACGCGGAGTACAACCTCGGGCTGCTTGCGATTATGTCGGGCGACGCGGCTCGCAGTGCGGACGTGCTCAAGCCGCTCCATGATCGACGGAGAGCGCGGGCACCGCTTGCAGAGCACTCGATGCAGACAACCGGGCTCTACGCAACGGCCTTGATCCACGCGGCCCGGTACGACGACGCTCGGGCCGCCATCGACGACCTGAGAGCCCGCGAGATCCAGGCTCATGGCGAGGGGCACCAGCGTGTTCTGCAAGTGTTGACGCTGGACTACGACCTCGCGGAACGCATGGGCGACAAGGCGAGGCAGGCGGAACTGGCGGAGAAACTGAAGGGTTCGCCCTGGGACCCCTCCAAGAGCGAGGCTCCGTAACCAGGATCAAGATGCTGCGTGTCACCAGCCAAGTTGAGGGCGGGCGCAACAGAACGACGGGCGGCTCGGGTGCAGGGCTGTGGATCCGAGGCCAGATGGTGAACCACGTCTACAGCCCAAACGGAAGAAGGGGCGGCCGTAGACATCGAAGCCGATGAGCGACTGGGGTTACGTCGACGAGAAGGGCGAACCGGGTTGGTTCGTTGTCCAAGCGGAGACAGAACGTGCCTCAGTGTGGGCGATCAGTCGCTTCCAGCATGCCAGCCGCATCTGGGCGGAGTTTGCGTACCCGCTCCAAATGGGTCGCGAGTTGCGAGCGAGCGTGCCCGTCGGCTCGCGCGACAACCGACTTTGCCGCTCGCACGAGCGTGAGGGCGGTCGCCGGCCCTTGAGTAATCTGGTCCGCATCGAGGGGCTCGATCGGATCTGCCCGCGATGTCGCTGTGGGCGCGACAGCGGCGAAGAGTTGGTCGGTCGGCGGTTGGCGGTCCAAACTGGCAAGGTCCGCGCCCGTCGCGAGCGAGAGAAGCCTTGTCCTCGCTCGCTCGAGGGCCGCTCGCTCGCCCTCCGCGTCGAGAAGGCTCGCCAGCGCCGCGGCGTTCATGCACCGCGACGCCTCTGCTCGCACTCGCCCCACAACGCCACCGGAAACTCCCGCCAGCGCAGCGACGGCATCCGTGTCGCCTTCCAGCGCCGCTTCGACGCACAGGCGCTTGGCCACTTTCGTCCACTCGCCCGCCCGGGCCGAGTTCATGACCGAAGGCTCGTTGGCAAGGTGATAGATCTGCTGCGCGTCGTATCGTGCCCCGAGCACGCGGGACAACTCGGCCTCAAAGCTCGCGAATGTCGTCGCCTCGTTGCGCGTTGCGCACAAGTGCCCGAACCAGAGCGAGGAGATTGTCCCGCCGATATCCGCATACGACCGCTCACCCGCGCGATCAACTCCCCAGCGGAAGTCGAACGCAACATCGAGCAGCCACGGCAGGTCGTCGAGCACGCCGAAAACGAGCGTGGGGGTCATGCACCAGCTCAACGCATCTTGAAGCGAGATCGACGCGTTGCCCCTGGCCAGCGAGCCTCGCTCGAGATCCGCTGGCGACCAGCGGAGCACCTGTCCGCGCAGGCCCAGCGACTGGGCGATGACGCTGTTGCAGTGCATCGTGCAGTGAAGGAGGCGGAGTTCCGGCTTGGTCGTCGCGGCGAGCGTGACACCCTTCACATAGCTCGATGCGAGTTCTGCGTAGCGCTTCCAACCCGCGTCGGGCGTGCTTACTCGGGCGAGCATCCAGCTTGCGACGATGCACACGTCCGCGTCGGGTGTCTCGCCCAGGGCGGTCATCGCAGTTCCGCCCCAGAGCGCCGCGGCCCACGTCATGCCGGCGTGCCGAACGGCGTGTGCGCTTGGCGGGGCCAGCGTGCGGACCAAGCCCGCCGCTCGATCGCCCAGTGCCGATCGATCTCGGGCGAGAAGCGCCATCCGTGGGCTCCCCCAGAGCCCTGTGCTGGCGACCAACGCAACGCCCGATATCGAGTGAGAATCTGGGCGAACGGCATCAACCGGGATGGACATGCGCTATCTCGTTTCGAGTCCGTGGACGGCGGCTGCCGACTGGCTTCAATCATTCTCTAGAATGACCGTGAGCGAGCACATCATACAGCGTTCACAAGTGTGTATGCTGTGGCATCCGCTGGGGTGCAGCGGTGTCGACCGAAGAGTTTAGCGGGAGGGGCCCATGGCACGGATGTTTGTATCGACTGGATTTGCGGCATCGTTGGCTCTCGCCGCCGGTGCGGCGCTCGCGCAGAATCAGTTGCTTCCGCTCTCACCGCCTCCGATCTCGCCCTCCAACGTCGGCGTTGCGATCTCGGGTGACGGAAGCGTGGTGCTCGGCAGGCCCGCCTGCGAAACATGCTCCGGCATCGGGATCCAGTGGCGCCAGGATCAAGCTTGGACGCCGCAGGAAATCGGACCAACCTGGAACGTTCCTCAGGACATTTCCGTGGGCGGCATGTGGGTGGTCGGCTCGCACGACGGCACACCTCCCGTGCCGGGCTACTTGAGCGGGGCTTTTCGCAAGCAGCTTGCCCCCGCTCCCGGACCGTTCGAGACGCTCTTCTCCGTGCTTCAGGATCCGCTCGACCGCCTCAACGAAGCCGTGGCGATCTCCGACGACGGCCAGGTGATCGTCATCAACAGCAGTAGGGCGTTTGAGCCCGATACCGTTCTGCGCTGGACGAGCGCTGGCGGTGTGTTCCTGTCCCACAGCGAGTCCGGAGCCGGCATTTCGCCAAACGGGCGGTTCATCGCGGGCACCGCCCGAGGCATCGAGATTGGCGACCCATCCGAGCCCGCCATCTGGTTCGAGAATGGCCCTGCCCAGCGGCTTGGACTCCTTCCCGGAACCAGCGGTGGCATTGCCCTTGGCGTCTCCGACGATGGACGGACGGTCGTCGGCGTGTGCTACGTCGGATTTTTCCTGGTACGGCCCTTCATCTGGCGTCAAGGCATCGGCATCAGCGAACTCGCAACGCTGACCCCGGGCGACCTCAACACGGTGCCGCGCGCGATCACGCCCGACGGCAGCATGATCGTCGGAACGTCGGCGAGCGAGTCGGTGTATTGGAACGCATCGCTGGACGTTGACCGTATCGAGAACTTGGTTCCCATCGCGCAACTGGTCAACTGGTCTGAGCTTCGCGACGCCGTCGACGTCAGCAACGACGGGCGGTCCATTGTCGGCCACGGCTTGAACACGAACGGAAACGATCAGCCGTTCCTGCTTACGCTGGTTGGCGCGCCCTGCCCCGCCGACTTCAACCACGATGGACAGGGCGACTTCTTCGACTACCTTGACTTCGTCGCAGCCTATTCGGCCGATGCGCCCGACGCGGACTTCAACGACGATGGGGTGATCGACTTCTTCGATTACCTGGACTTTGCCGCGGCGTACGACGCGGGCTGCTAGGGCGAGGCGAGGGCAGTTCCGGCTGCCGGACGGCTCGTTGTCCGGTGCCATCGCCCCGGCGATCCGGAGGGAGTCAGTCGCGTGTTCATGTGCGTTCGCCTCCGCTGCTGGGTGCTAGCCCAGCCTAGGGCGTTACGCCGCGAGACCCGCCCGGAGCGGGCGGCTTTTCCATAGGCGATTCCAGGCCCGGCGATTCGAGTATCAGCGTCACCGGTCCGTCGTTGGCCAGTTCAACCCGCATGTCGGCGCCGAACACGCCCGTTGCGACCGGGACGCCGGAGGCGAAGATGCGCGACACCAGCGTGTCGAAAAACGACTTGGCTTCGCTCGGGTTCTTGGCGTTGTCGAAGCTCGGGCGGTTGCCCTTGCCAGGACGAGCCGCCAGCGTGAAGTTGGGCACGAGCAGGCACCAGCCGCCAACATCTTTCATGGCTAGGTTCATTTTTCCCGAAGCGTCGGCAAAGACTCGCAAGCCCGCAAGCTTCTGGGCCATCCACTCAACATCGCTCGCGGCATCCCGCTGCTCGACGCCGACGAGCGCGAGGAGCCCGCGGTCGATCGAAGCGACGACGACGCCCTCGACAACGACCGCCGCCCGCTGCACTCGTTGGACAACAACCCTCATCTGGCTTGTCTCGCTTGCTTCCTTTGTCTCCCCCCGGGCTCGCTTGCTCGCTCGCCCCCTTCCCCCTGAGCCTCACGCCTCACTGAAGTCGTAGCTTGCCGCATACGACCCGCGACGGAGCCAAGCCAATTGTCGGAGGATGTCGTTGCAGAGCGCCGAGGCGCCGAACCGGAACATGTCCGGCGTCAGCCACGCGTCGCCCAGCGTCTCCTTGACCATGACGAGGTAATGGAGTGCCTGCTTCGCTGTGCGTACACCCCCCGCTGGCTTCATGGAGACGCGTTCGCCGGTCGCGAAGAACCAATCGCGGATGGCTTCGAGCATGACGAGCGTGACGGGAAGGGTCGCCGCGGGCTGGACCTTCCCGGTTGATGTCTTGATGAACGCCGCGCCCGGGCGCTGCGTGAGCCCGGCTCTCGCCATCGCCGCAATCGCGACATCGCTCGCCCGCCTGACGTGATCCAGCGTCTCAAGTTCGCCCGTCTCGAGAATCACCTTGAGCCCTGCTCGGCCCTGGACGCACATGCTCGCGATCTGGAATATCTCGTCCTCGACCTCGCTGATCCGTCCCGCCAGCCAGGCACCCCGGTTGATGACCATGTCGATCTCGTCGGCCCCGTCGGCGATCGCCAGCTCCGCATCCTTCAACCGGACCGAGAGCGGATATTGCCCGCTCGGGAAGCCGGTCGCGACCGACGCGATCTTGACCGGCACGGGGAGCGATTCGTTGCCGGCATCGCGCAGGGCCCGAGCCGCCTCGCCCACCATGCTTGGATACACGCACACCGCGGCAACGCTGGGCAAGCGCTCGCCAAGCAACTCCTCGTCCCGCTCCCAGGGCCTGACGCCCTTGAAGCACAGGCCTCGGATCTTCTGCGGCGTGTCCTTGCCTTCCAGTGTCGTGAGGTCCAGCATCGACAACGCCAGCCTGAGGCCCGCGGCCTTCGCCCCCGCCTTGATCGAGCGCTTGGTGAATGAAGCCGCCCGCTCTGCCGCCATCACGGCGTCCACGGGTGGCGATGCTGGAACAGCGCTATTCAGCGGCGTGTTGCTCACGATCGACTCCGTCCTCCGCGTCAACCCGACGTGCGCTTGCCACTGGTCCCGCGACGATCGTCGCCGCCGCGGCGAGTCGAACGCCGTCCGCCCGACTGATCCGCAGCATCGGGCGATCGGTCTCGTCCGATGTTGCGCCCGACGTCAGAACTCTTGGCGTTCCCTGTCTTGGCGTCGGTTCCTTTGGATGACTCTCGAATGGCCGGTCCGCGAGCCGATGCCGGGGCGTCCGGCGCCTCACCTTCAAGCTCTTCGTAGGTCGGATCAGCGTGCTCCCACGTGAACTCCTCGGGGTTGACCGACTCCAGCACCGCGACGACGTCGCCAAGGCTCGTGCTGGGGGGTACGTTGAAGGCGAGATATGTCGGATCGATCCCCTCGTAGGTGCAGCCCAGCGATTCAAGTCGCCGGATGAGTTCCTTGGGCACATACGCGTCGCTCTCGGAGGCGACCCTGACTGTGCGATTGCCCGACTTTCGCTCGATCCGCGCGAAGACAGGGATGCCTCGGCGATTCTTGGGCGCGATGATCACATCCAGCCATGACAGGGAATATGCGAAGAAGGGCGTGTTGTCGAGTCGGTAAGCGTCGCCGCCCAGGGGCATGGCCCACAGTTCTTCCGGGTCGCCCTCGGGATCGCGCACCAGCACCTTGACGGGCGCGGGCTGTCCCGGGGCGCCGCTGGGCATGTTGGTTTGAGACGAGCTTGTCGAGCGTCGTGCCAAGTCCAGAGCGTAGCTCCGCTCAGGGGCAGCCCTGATCGAAGCGTAGCACGAACTCCAGGTAATCCAGGAAGTCAACCTGTCCGTTGGCATCGACATCGGCGCTCGGGTCGTCGGTGCCAAAGGCGGCGGAGAAATCGAGATAGTCAAATAAGTCGCCCTGCCCATCGCCATTGAAATCGGCCGGGCATCCCGCCGGGCGGAGCACAAACACACCCTCGGTGCCGCCGCCGAAGATGAGCCCGAAGGCGAGCGAGTCATCGTTGGCCAGAGCGGTGCGTCGACCATCGCTCCCGCCGGAGGGCAGGGTGTTGAAGCGGAAGAACTGAACGAAGCGCTGATCACCCGGGCGGTCCGGGATCTCAAAGAGCTGGTTGGTCTGGGCGACCAGTTCGGGCTCCTGGCCCGGACGAGCAATGAAGAGTGCGCCGCCGCGAACGCCAGCGTTGTCGTAGCTCGCGATGTAGCAGGCTGTTCCGGCGCGATTCAGGTGCAGGCCCACGAAGCTGTCGACGAGTTGGCCAACCGTTCCGCCGAACGCGTCACCCTCTCGGGCAAGCGGGGCGAGGTCGCCGGTTGGGCTAGGAGTTCCGGCCAAGAGTACGGAGTCGTTCGCGATGGTCACGCCGCCGGGCCCTTCGAGAAGCGAGACGAGGGCCAGGACTCGCCCGGAGTCGCTGATGACGTGCTCGCTTCCAAGGGAGCGGATGGTCGCGCCGGGGATGCCGGGCGCATCACCCCCTTCACGGAGCACGAGGGTGAGCACATCTGCCCCGCCGGGCGATGGACGGGCGACATAAAGCACGTCATCGTTGCTGGCGTCGACGCCGGTTCCCTGGCGTAAGCGTCCCCAGACCAAGACCTCTCCCAGGTTGTTGATCGGGGGCGAAGCCTGGAAGGAGGCGAAGACTCCGTTCGCGATGTCGGGCGCGGGATCACCCTCGCGCACGACGAGCTGCAGCGAGCCCGGGTCGCTTTGCCGCGTGCTTCGCCAGATGCCTTCATCGTTTTGCGTGGTCACTCCGCCGGTCCCGACTTCGAGCGTTGCTCGAACCGCGGCTTGTCCAAGGTCGTTGACGCTCCAGAAGGTGCTGGTGAAGCGAAGGAACACACCGCCCGTCCCCGGCGCGGGCGCATCCCAGCGCCCGATGAGGCGAAGCGAAGCTGTGCCACCCGTCCAGAGCGTGCCCTTGTTGTCAAAGACGATGCCGCCCGGGCCCTCGCGCAGGTTCGAATAGAAGAAGACGTCGCCCGAGGCGCTGAGCAGGGGCGATGTGAAGTTGTCAAACTGAGCGCCAGCGATCGCCGGAGCCGCGTCGCCCGTGACCGCGATCGGCACCGCTACGCCCGGCTCGCTGAGCGTCCAGATCCCAAATCGAGAGTTGCCGGGAGCGCCGGCAAACGCTTCGACCGCGAGCGTCCCCGAGTCGCCCGTCACCGGCAGGTCGTTTCCATCGAGCGCGTCGAAGCGAAGACCGGGCGTGCCCGGCGCAAGGTCGCCCCCGCGGAGCCAGAGCGTGAACGTGGACGGCGAGCCGAAGAAGATGCCCGTGGCGTTGCTTGGCGTGACGTTTCCCGTCAGGAATGCGTTGACGGCAACAAGGGAGCCCCGAGCCGCCACGGGCGTCTCAAAGGCCAGGAACGTTGCCCCGGCGGCGCCCGGCGCCGCATCGCCCGTGACCGCGAGAGTCGAGAGCCGCGACGGAGCTGCGTCGGCCCGGCCCTGAAGCGACTCGCCGCTAAAGGCGAGGAGACTTCCGCACGCGAGTATTGAGGCGAAGCCCGAACGAACCGATGGCCCGACCCGGTGACGCACCTTCGCCATGACTGTCTCTCCTCATGCAGCCCCGGAATCGCTCCAGCGGACTCAAATCGGACGACCGAACTCGCGGAAGATCATGCAGATCCGGCCTGATTGTCGGCTGCGGGCTTGGCGGCCTTCGACGAGAACAGCGCCACGAATACGAACAGAATCAGCAGCGCAAAGCCGGTTGGAATGAGCCACACCGTTTGCCAGTCGGTCGCCTTCACGACGGGATCGCTCCCCGGCACGGGCTTGGTGTAGGCGTCGACGAGGCGCCCGAAAACCTGGTTGCCAATGAGCATCCCCACGCCCTGGGTCACGAGCACAAGGAAGCCCTGAGCCTGGGCACGGATGGCGGCGGGCGCCTTCCGCTCGGTGTAGATCTGCCCGGTGACGAAGAAGAAGTCGTAGCAGATGCCGTGGAGGATGATTCCACCAAGGACGAAGAGCGTGATGTGCTGCCCCGCGCCCGAGTCCCAGGCTCCGGCGAACAGGCCATAACGGACGACCCAGGCGAGCATGCCCACCGCGAGCATCCACTTGACGCCCAGGCGAGCGAAGAACAGGGGCATGACGAGCATGAAGAGGATCTCGGACATCTGTCCGAAGGTCATCTTGAAGGGCACGTCGGTCACGCCGGTCGCGCCCGCATACACGCCAGCGAAGGAGTAGTACGCCGCCAGGGGAATGCAGATGAGCAGCGAACAGATGATGAAGATCGCGAAGTTGCGATCCTTGAGCAGTGCCAGCGCGTCCAGCCCGAGCATGCTCCCCAGCTTGGCTGGCTTGCCCTTGCCCGGAGCCGGGGTGTGCGGCAGCAGGAACGAGAAGAAACCGAGCAGGATGCCCGAAGCGCCCGCGACGTAGAAGAAGTGTGACGACGCGGCGCGGGCCTTCTCGGTCTCGGTGGCGCTGGCTCCATCAACCTCTTGCACCAACTGGCGAGCGAGGAATGCGACCAGAACCCCCGCGACGATCCAGCCGATCGTGCCCCAGACGCGGACCAGCGGGAACTGCTTCTCCGGGTTTGTCATCGCGTTGAACGCGATGGTGTTGGAGAGCCCGAGCGTCGGCATGTAGCAGAGCATGTGGGCAAGGATCACGACAACCATGAGCGTGGCGCTTGGAGCCTCTCCCGCGGCGGGAACGCCGCCCGCGAGCGTGGGAATCACGCAGAGCAGCGCTCCGCCGATCAGGTGGAGGACGCCCATGACGACCTGGCTCGGAAAGAACCGGTCAGCGATGATGCCCAGGAACAGCGGCGCGAGAATCGCGGCGATCTGGGCCATGGAGTAGGCGTTGCCAATGTCCGAGCCCGCGAAGCCCTTGGCGGTCATGTAAGGCCCGAGCGTGACGAACCAAGCTCCCCACAGGAAGAACTGCAGGAACATCATGATGGAGAGCTTGACGGTGACGCCCAAGTTGCCGGTGGGCGCGCCGGGAACGCCTGGATTGACCTGATTGGCGAACGATTCGGTAGCCATGCGCAGCGATCTCCGAGAGTTGAGGTCGCAGTGTATCGGAAAGCGGCGAAGGAGCAAGCGCCGCGAGCATCGACCTGTCGCCCCACCCGTGCGGTGACGGCGACCGTTCCAACGCCCCTGAAACGCTTGCCTGCACCAGCCCCCAAGGCAACGAATCGTCACCCGCCAGGACGCACCGACGTCGAATAACTGTTGTTTGATCGGTGAGCTTCAGACGAGCTGGCGGTGACTCCGGTACCAGACTCCACCAACGCCAGACACAAGCAAGGCCAGGCCCAAGCAAGGCCAGGCACAAGCAAGGCCATTTCAGCCCGGCTCAGCCGGACTTCGCAGGCGAGCCGGAGCGCTCGCGAGCCGCGCACGAAAGCGTGCTTGCGTCGCGAGCGACCCGTTTACCTCTGATACTCGCTCATCGGCGGGCACGCGCACACCAAGTTTCGATCGCCGTAAGCGTTGTCAACCCTCGCGACGGCGGGCCAGAACTTGCGATCTCGCGTCCAGGGCGCGGGGAAGGCCGCCTGCTCGCGTCCGTAGGGGTGCGACCAAGAATCGCTGACGACCATGCGCTGGGTGTGCGGCGCGTTCTTCAGAACGTTGTCGTTGCGGTCGGCCTTGCCTTCCTCGATCGCCCGGATTTCCGCGCGGATCGAGATCATCGCGTCGCAGAAGCGATCGAGCTCCGCCTTGTCCTCGCTTTCGGTGGGCTCGATCATCAGCGTGCCGGGCACGGGCCAGCTCATCGTCGGCGCGTGGAAGCCATAGTCCATCAGTCGCTTGGCGATGTCGTCGGTGCGAATGCCCGCGGATTTCTCAAACCCGCGGCAATCCAGGATGAACTCGTGGGCGCAGCGACCATTCGAGCCAGTAAACAGCACGTCGTAGTGGCCCTTCAGGCGGGCGGCCATGTAGTTCGCGTTCAGGATCGCAACCTGCGTCGCCTTGCGGAGGCCTTCGGCCCCCATGAGCGCGATGTAGACCCACGAAATGAGAAGGATGCTGGGCGAGCCGTACGGGGCCGCCGAGATGGGTCCGATCGCCCGCGAGCCGGCGGCTGCGCCCTGATCGGCATCGGTCGATTCAAATGGCGAACGAACGGGGTGCCCCGGCAGGAAGGGCGCCAGGTGGGCCGCAACGCAAATGGGCCCCATTCCCGGCCCGCCGCCCCCGTGCGGGATGCAGAAGGTCTTGTGCAGGTTGAGGTGGCACACGTCGGCGCCGATTCCGCCCGGGCTGCACAGCCCGACCTGCGCGTTCATGTTCGCGCCGTCCATGTAGACCTGGCCGCCCGCGTTGTGGACGAGCTGGCAGACTTCGCGGATGCCTTCCTCGAACACGCCATAGGTCGAGGGATACGTGACCATGAGCGCCCCGAGGCGATCCTTGTTGGCGTCGATCTTGGCCTTGAGGTCGGCGATGTCGATGTTGCCCTGGGCGTCGTTCTTGACGGGCACGACGCGCATCCCGGCGATCACCGCGGAGGCCGGGTTCGTTCCGTGCGCTGAATCGGGGATCAGGCAGACATCTCGATGCGCGTTGCCGTGAGCCTCGTGGAATGCGCGGATCACCATCAGCCCGGCATACTCGCCTTGGCTTCCGGCGTTGGGCTGGAGGCTCGTCGCGGCGAAGCCCGTGATGTCCGCGAGCCACTTCTCAAGGTCGCGGAAGACGCGCTGGTAGCCCTTGGTCTGGTCGGCGGGGGCGAACGGGTGGAGCCTGCCGAACTCGGGCCACGTCACCGGGATCATCTCGCTCGTCGCGTTGAGCTTCATCGTGCACGAACCAAGCGGAATCATGCTGTGTGCGAGCGACAGGTCGCGCTCCTGGAGCCGGAAGATGTAGCGGAGCATCTGCGACTCGGAGTGGTGGGTGTTGAAGATCGGGTGCGTCATGAACGCGCTGGTGCGACGCATCGCGACCGGGAGGGGTTGCAGCCTCTTGGCAACTTCCTCCAGGGCCTCGCGCTCGTCGAGATTGAATCGATTGCCGCACGAGAACGCTTCGCAAACGGTTCGAACATCTTCCGCGGTCGTCGTCTCATCGAAAGAGACGCCCACGGTTCCGTCGCCAAAGTCGCGGAGGTTGAATCCCCGGTCCGCCGCGGCCTGAATGATGTCGCGAGCATCGGCGCGCGAGCCCTGCGCCGCTGTCGGCTTGACGCGGATCGTGTCGAAGTGGTGGGGGGTCAGCACCTCGTGCCCGAGGAGGTCCATCGCGACGCGGAAGATGCTCGTCATTGTCCTGACGCGGTTGGCGATCCGGCGCAGCCCCTCCGGTCCGTGATAAACGCCGTACATCCCGGCCATGATCGCCAGGAGCGCCTGCGCGGTGCAGATGTTGCTGGTGGCCTTGTCGCGGCGGATATGCTGCTCGCGCGTCTGGATTGCCATGCGCAGCGCCGTGTTCCCTTGCGCGTCCTTGGAGACGCCGATAATCCGCCCCGGCAGCTTGCGCACGTGCGACTCACGGCACGCGATGAACGCGGCGTGTGGGCCGCCAAAGCCCATGGGCACGCCAAAGCGCTGGGCGCTACCGACCGCGATATCAACGCCCCACTCACCGGGCGGAGTCAGAAGGCAAAGCGCCAGCAGATCGGTTGCCGCGACAACCATCGCGCCCGCCGCGTGGATGCGCTCCGCGAACGAGGCATAGTGCTCGATGCGTCCGTCGGTCGCGGGATACTGCACCAGCACGCCAAAGAGTTCATCGAGCTTCACGCCCTGGACATCGAGTTCTGCAGCCTCGCCCCCCTTGGTGTGGCGCACGGGCGCGACGACGAGCCTGATGCCCAGACCGCTCGCGCGGGTCTGGCAAACCGCAATCGTCTGCGGATGGCAGTCGCTGGCGACGAGGAAGGTCTTGCGAGGTGAATCCGACCCGCCACCTGTCCCGCCCGCGATGGAGAAGCACATCGCCATCGCTTCCGCGGCAGCGGTGCCCTCATCGAGTAGCGAAGCCCCGGCGAGCGGTAAGCCCGTCAGGTCTTCCACCATTGTCTGGAAGTTCAGCAGCGCCTCGAGCCGCCCCTGTGCGATTTCCGCCTGGTAGGGCGTGTACTGCGTGTACCACCCCGGATTCTCCATGATGTTCCGGAGGATCACCGGCGGCGTGATCGTGTCGAAGTAGCCCATCCCGATCAGCGACCGCTTCACCACGTTCAGCGAGGCGTACTCCTTCAGGCGGGCCAAGGTTTCTGACTCTCCCAGAGGTCGCCCATGCCCGGACCCCAGCGAGTGCAGCGGGATGTTCAGCGGCGAGCGGCTCGCGATGGCCGGCGGAACCGTGGCTTCGCTCAGCCCGTCCAGTGAGGAGTACCCCAGGGTCTGGAGCATGGCCGCGATGTCGCTCTCGCGCGGGCCAAGGTGACGTGGCGCGAACACATCGCTGGGCCACGTCGCTGCCACTGCGGGGTCCGGTCTGCCTTGCCCAGCGCGCTGCGCCTGGCCTTGGGGCTCGCGACCCGCGTGCACCGCGTGGCTGCCATTTTGCGAGATCTCAACCTTGGGGAATGACGGTGATTGAGTGGTTGGCATGGTGGAAAGTGGGGGCGAGATGGACACTGTCGCGGCTGAAAAAAAAGCCCCAGTCCTCGTCGGTCAGTCCACGAGCGCGGGAGCCGCGCTCGTTCCTCTCGACGCTGAATGGTGGCAAGTGGTGTTCGTCAGAAACGATAGGTTGGTTGTAGGGTGAATCGCAATCGGCCTGCCCTGGCCTAGCGTGGCCTGCCCTGCGTTGCCTTGCCTTGCCGTTGCCGGGCCGGGCCGGGCGAACGCCAGGAGCTTCAGCGTTTTCTCAGGGGCCAGCTTCCGGGAGAACCTCGCCAGGCTGCTGGTCCAGGTCGCTCTCCACCCCCACGGCAGCGAACGGCTGGCGGCGAAACTGCTCGTACGCCCCGATGACGCTTTCGTAATCGACCGATGCGGTCGGCGCGAGCGTCACAATGACTCGCCGCTCGCGGGCAAACTCGCCAAGGGTGCGAACATACTGGGCTAGTTCCGACGAGCCGAACACCTTCGAGAACGACTCGAGGCGAACGCTCGAGGGGTCTGCCCCTCCGGCGCCCGACTGTTGGGAGCCGCTCGCCCGGGCGATGGCTTCGAAGCTCAACTGATCGCGCTGCTCGGCGCTCGCGTCGCTTCCTGGCGTTGGTGCCGGCTTCATGATGACTCGGACCGTGACAAGGTTCTCGCTCGTTGGCGGAGCAGTCGCGCTGCGGCGCACCAGCCCCGCGTTCAAGAACCATTCCGGACCAAGGATCGCAGCGCTGGCCATGAAGAAGACCAGGATCACCATCACCACATCCACCATGGGCGTCATGTTGGGCCCGTGGTGAAGCTCGTAGGTGCCAAGAGCGGTCCGTTCGTTCCAGCGCGAGCCTCGGCGTCCCGTGAGCTTCATCGCTCGTCCTCCGCTCGCTGGGTCGCGAGGCGGACGCTCGTGACCCCTGAGTCTCTGCAGAGGCTCAGGACGGGCGCGACCGCTTCGAACGGAAGGTCGCGGTCGCCCCGCAGGACAACGCTCCCCGCACCCGCCTTGGCAACGCTCTCCAGCAGCGGGGCCAGTTCGTCGAGCGAGACGAGCGAGGAGCCGACGAGGTATTCAAAGCCCGAGCCCGAGGCCGCGGGACGGATCGTCAGCACGAGTCCGACGGAACCCTGGGCCAGTTCACCGCCTTCGGACGTCGGTAGATCAACATCCGCCTGGCGCTTGGCGGCGAGATTGCCCACCATCAAATAAAAAATGATCAGCACCATCACCACGTCGATCAGCGGCGTGACGTTGATCTTCTCGCTGAACGCGGAGCTTTGCAGCCTCAAGGGACGCACAAAAGCAGCGTAGTCTGGGCACCGAGTCTGGGCCTCATCGCGTCTCGATGGGACTGGTCTCCGGCGACGCTTCGGCAGCCGCGTCCGAGCGTGGTTCACCCTCGCGCGATTCAGTCCGGCTGCGAGCCTCGAGCCTGACGCGGGTCACTCGCGTCGGTTCGGCCTCCAAAACTAGGACCCGCATTTGTCCCTGCTCGAAGCTCTCGCCCACGTGCGGGATGCGCCCCATCGTGACGGTCACAAAGCCGCCCACCGTCTCGTAGCTCTCGCTTTCCGGGATTTCGAGTTCAAGCGCCGCCAGGTCGCTGTTCACGTCCGTGATGTACGCCCGTGCATCGACCACCGCGGCCCTCGCCAGCGTGTCAAGCTGCACCTCGGGCAACCCGCTCTCGGGCTGCTCGTACTCGTCCTGAATCTCCCCGACGATCTGCTCCATGATGTCTTCGATCGTCACGAGTCCGGCGGTTCCGCCGAACTCGTCGGCGACGATCGCCAGGTGGACCCGCTTGGCGAGCAGTTCCGCCATCAGCTCGCGGACCGTCTTGGTCTCGGGGACAAAGAGGGCCGGGCGAAGGATCGCCTTCAGGCTGAAGGGCTTACTGCCGCGCTGCTTGTCGCCCGCGAGCCAGAGCAGCAGGTCTTTGACGTAGAACATTCCGACGACGTGATCGAGGTTGTCCTCGTAGACCGGAACGCGGCTATGCCCGACCCTGCGAATGTACTTGGTGAGATCCCCGAGGTTGTCGGTCATCTCCAGAGCTTGGATCTCTGTGCGGGGAGTCATGATCTGGCCGACCTTCAGGTTCCGAAAACGCACGACCGCCTCGATCATCTCCTTCTCGGCCCGGTCGAACTGCCCCTCTTCCTCCGCTTCTTCAACGACCGACAGCAGTTCATCTTGGATCTGCTCCCCTTCGGCCTTTTGGTGGCGACCGGCGAGCCGCCGGACGACTTCATCGAGGAATGCCCCAAGCTGCTTCGCCGGGCCGGTTGCCAGATACGCCGCGCGGATCAACCTCGACCACGAAACCACCGCGACCTCGCCCGCGTGACGGGCGATGCTGGAAGGGACGAGGAACCCGAATACCCAGAGCAGGAACGAGCAGGCGAAGACGCCGACCAGCGCGTCCATCCACGTCGGGGCAACGGGCGAAGAAGGCGCTGCCGCCGCTGCTTCGGCAAACGCCTTGGAGGATGGCGTTTCCAGCCCGGCCCGGACGTGCGAGATCCAGAACACCAGCGCCACGGCAGTAATCAAGTTGCAGGCAACGCGAGGTAGGCTCACCGCGTTCGCATGCCCGTCGACATCATCCAGGATGCGTTCGACCCTGGCGCGCAGCGACGGCCGGTTGCGTATGGCCACGATCTCTTCAACCGTCGAGCGAGAGAGGTCGCGGAGTGACTGCACCAGTGTCGAGAACAGGGCTCCCGCACCGATTGCTGCAAGCGCAATGGTCAACCATATAACCGCGTTCACGAAGCGCCCCCCCGCGATGCGACCGGATCGCTGCGCCCCGACGCGTAGACGGGCGCCAGGCCCGTCGCGACCAGGATCTCATCTTCTACCGCGTGCATCCGCGCCGCCGAAGCTTCGTCGTGGTCATCGTGACCAAGGCAGTGAAGCAAGCCGTGAACCAGGTAGAGTGCCAGTTCGTGGTTGACTGCGTGTCCGCGGGCCCGCGCTTGGCGTTGGGCTTCATCGACGCAGATGAGTAGATCAACATCCCACGCCCCGGGGCGCACCGACCGGCCCTGCTCGGACTCGGACCCATCACGCTCCGATCCAGTCAGTTCGGGCCCGTCAAGATCCGGCTGCGATTCGGGAGCATCGGGCTCGCTGAGGTCAAACGTGATGACGTCGGTCGTGGAATCCTCCCCCATGAACTCCAGGTGGGCTTCCCGCATTTCGTGATCGTCGACCAGACGCACACGGACCTCGCCTCGCGCGGGTGATCGACCGGGAAACATCTCTGTCGCCAGTCGATCGACCGCCGACACCACCTGAGAGGCCAAGTCGTCGAATCCGGCTGGAATGACGACGCCGGATTTCCAACCAAGCACAAGCGTCGGCCCAGTCGCGCCGGGAGGTTCGTCCGATTCAGTTGCAGCGTCTCGATCAACCATAAAGATTCAGCCTTGCAGCCCCGCCTCATCTCGGCCCGACCACGGAGGAAGGGGTCCCGGTCGTGCCAGCGAGCTGATAGACTGCCGAAGTGTATGGCGGTGGCTCGTCGAGTGGGTGGCCAATCGATCGGTGTCGACCAATCAAAATGCGATCATAATCCTTCTAAAATCCGAATAGAGACATCTGAGCGGACTCATGGCACCACCCGTTTCGGCCCAATCTTCGTCCGACACACCACCTCCCGCCCGGGCTGGCGGGCCCGCTCACCCGCCAACATCCCCAAGTTACCGCCCCGTTCGCCGTGCCAAGCCTTGGACGGTCATCATCGGCATCGCTGGCCTCGCCTACGCCGGGTTGCAGACGATCGGCTCCTTGTACTACATGGGCGCTCCACTCCTCGCCAATCTGGGCCAGACCGCGCCGGTCCAGATCCAGGGCGCGAACACGCAGGTCAATATGGGAGCCTTTGGTCCGGGGGCGGCGTGGTACGCCTTCGCGGTCGGCTTGGTGTCGTTCGTGGCTTGCGGTCTCGGGATCTACGCCTTCATCCTGATGCTCCGCCGAAAGCCCGGGTGTCGTCCGTTGCTCGTTTGGTGGGGGGTGTTGTCGATCTTGATCGGGATAGTCAGCGCCGCCGTGTTGACCCTGTCTCAGTTCGAGCAGATGGAGAGGATCATCGCCTCAACGCCGTCGCCCAATCCACCGTCACCTGCGCTCCAACGTCGCATCGTGCTCGGGAGCGCCGGGTTCGCGGGGCTCACCTCGTTTTTCTGGAACGTCTCGATGCCGCTGGTCGCGCTCGTTTGGACGTCGCTGGCCTCCACGAGGCGTACGCTCGAGCAGTGGCGGCGTCCGCCGGCTCATCCGCACTACTCAGGTTGAGGAAACGCCGTGTTCCGATGCCGCCAATGCGATTATCCGCTCTGGACCGTGCGCGGGCGTCAATGCCCGGAGTGCGGGTCGGCCTTCAAGCCCAGCGACTTTGAGTTCCAGCCCAGCAGCGTTCGGTTTTCGTGCCCGCACTGCGACCAGGACTATTACGGCACATCAAACTCTGGCCACCTGATACCCGCCGCCTTCAACTGCGTGCGGTGCCAGAAGCCCGTCGAGATGGATGAGATGGTCCTCTCACCGACCGAGGGGCTGCGCGAGGAACAGACGGGCTTTGCATCCAACCCCTGGCTCGATCGCCTGAAGCCCGAGCGCCGCCGCGGGCTTCTCGGAGCGTGGTGGAAGACGGTTGTGATGTCCATGCTCCACCCTGGCGAGCTGATGCGGGCAACTCCGGTTGATGCCCCGCGGTCTCAAGCCATCTGGTTCCTGATCTTCACGGGAATCGTGTATTTCCTCCTGGGTCTGGGCATGCTCTTGCTCATCCCCTTGGTGGTCGCTGGCTTCCAGGGCGCTCGCGGGGTCGCCAGCAGCATCGCGGGAGCGATCAGCGCCGTGAGCGTCTTCTCGCTGCTCGGTCTGGTCGTGGCAACCCTGCTGTGGGCCATGGCCAGCCACGCGGTTCTTCGCCTCGGCGGGCGAACCCGGGGGGGGCCGTCGTGGACGCTGCAGGCGTTCGCGTACAGCTTCGGCGCCAATCTGCTCAACGCTATCCCTGTGCTCAACATCTGCATCGGCTGGGCCGGCTCGATCTGGTGGGTGATCAGTGCGGTCTTCATGGTCAAGGAGGGCCAGCGAGTCTCTGGCGGGCGAGCGAGCCTTGCCGTCCTGACGCCGCTGGTCATCGCGGGCATCATCCTGGGCGGCGCTTATTTCGGCGCCATCATCTTTGCTCTCCAGAAATCCACCACGGCGATGAACGCCGCTCGTGCACGTGCTGCGATGGTCCAGCAAGAAGCCGCCGCGCTGACGCTGGTGACGGCGCTCAAGTTTGAGCACGCCACGACCCGCACGGACCCGGTCTACCTCCCCAAGGTCATGATTCCCCACAAGCTGAGCGCGGAGAGCTTCGTCGACCCGGCGCAGGGACCGTACTCGATCGACGTTCAAAACGTCAGTGGGCGCCAGCTGGCGATCCTCAGCCCAACCGCGGCAACCCCCGGCACGCCAACTTCCGGCCCCGGGGTGGAACCCGAGCCGGCCTTGCCTCGCGGCGTGAAGCGAATCTGGCTCAGTTCTCCGCCTTTGCCGCCCAACTGCGTCGCGTATCGCGTGGGCGACGTCGTTTTCACCTACTCGGGCTTTGGCGATCGCTGGGTGCGTCCCGAGGCGGTGCAGTTGTGGGCGCTGATCTTCGAGCAAGGCTCGGGCGGAGTCGTCGTCGCAACCGTCAACACGACGGTGACTTCGATCCCCGCCGCGGACTTTGCCCAGGCGCTGGTCGATCAGAACGCGCTTCGCCAATCCCTGGGTCTTCCCCCGCTCCCAGACCCAAGCACCGTCAAGGATGACCAGCCAGCTCTCGCTGGCGTTGAGAACGGAGCGATGGCGCCCCCCGAGGAGGAAGGCAAACCACCGCCGCCCCAATGAGGCCAGCCGCACCGGGCGATCAGACCCACGGGCGAGCTTGAGCGCCAGCCTGGAGTGCCGCCGCACTTTCGTCGCCAGCGTGAACCCCGATGCCCGCCGCGGGCGAACACTCTGGCGTGTGGCGGCTGACCACCATCGATGATCGCGATCGGCGGACCAAGGTCCGCTGGTTTGTCTTTCGTCCGCGAGGCCCGGCCTTCGACTCGCTGAGCCCGGCCGACTCGGGCCACGCCCCGTTATCGCACGAGCAATCCGCCAGAGCCTCCCGGTGGATCGGCGATCGGCTCTCCCGCAGAATCTCCCGTTGGTTCCAGCGACCGGCACCCGATCCGACCCCGAGCGAAGTCGCCCGAAGGCTGCCAACCACCTGGCTCCAGGCCCTCGCCCGGGCGAGCTTTTCCGTCACGGGCCTCCTCGTCTGGCTGGTTGTTCTCGGCATCGCCGCCTTGGTGTTCCTCACGCTGACCCAGGGCCCGATCGTCATTGCCATGACGCTCGTCTCTCCGGTGAGCGCCACGCTGTTTGTTGTGCTGATCACCACCATCGTGCAGGTTGGGCGGGCGATCTCACGTCGAGCCGACGAGAACCGCGAGCTGGCGCTGGCGACGGGACAGTGCCCGGCCTGCGGCTATCCGATCCGCGACGCCCGCCCCGAATCCGACGGGTGTGTCTGCTGCCCCGAGTGTGGGAGCGCGTGGCGGCTGCGCAGCGGCCCACAGCGAGAACGCGTCGTCATGATCGGCGACGATCGGTCCGCCTCGCCCGGGGCAACGCTTCCTGGATCGGGCCCGATTTGAGCGGCTCGCGCTCGCTCGCCGACGCCGAACGATGCCGCTATACTCCCCACCCAGCGACCGCCGAGCCGTTCATCAGCTTGAGCCGATCGCGGGCCGCGGCGTTGTGTCGATCACGCGTCGCCGACAACTTGCGGTTTCTTTCTCGCCACCTTAGCTCAGCGGTAGAGCGATGCTTTCGTAAAGCATAGGTCTGGGGTTCAAATCCCCAAGGTGGCTTTGCGCTGCCAGAGTGTCTGCTCGTGGTGCATCCGAACGGTGCACGACCCTCGGCGCGTTGCACACGGTGCTGTGCCGTCCTGCCAGGCAAATCAAGCCACGATCGACGAAACTTCATTGATAGAAGCGTGGTCGGAGCGTGGCCCGTGGACGTTCAAGCACAGTGATCTCACAAAGCCTTTGCTTGAAGAGCGGTCATCGCGATCTGGTTGCAGCTTGACGAAGCTGCCTCCACGCGCGGGCAACGACAACGCAAACGACATTGTGTCTCAACAGAGACGCAGTGATTGCGTAGGGCCTCTCTCTCCGGACGCCGCGAAGTGCAATCTCGATGCGAGTAGATGACAACGAGCAGGCCCGGCCTCTCGGCTCGTGCCTCGTGCCTCTCGCCTCTCTTACTGCTTCATCTTCTCGGCCTTGGCCTTCGCGTCGTCTAGGTTGCCGACGTACATGAACGCGCCCTCGGGCAGGTCGTCGCCCTCGCCGTTGCACAGACGCTCGAACGAGTCGATCGTCTGCTCCAGCGAGGTGTACACGCCCTTGAACCCGGTGAAGACTTCCGCGACGTAGAAGGGCTGCGAAAGGAATCGCTCGATCTTGCGAGCGCGGCTGACCGTCTGCTTGTCCTCTTCCGAAAGCTCATCAACGCCCAGAATCGCGATGATGTCCTGCAGGTCCTTGTACCGCTGGAGAATCGTCTGCACGCGACGCGACACGCGGTAGTGGCGCTCGCCCAGGATGCCCGGGTCGAGGATTCGAGACGTCGAAGCCAGCGGATCGACCGCCGGGAAGATGCCCTTCTCGGCAATGCCGCGGGCCAGAACGACGAACGCGTCCAGGTGCGTGAACGCCGTCGCAGGCGCGGGGTCCGTCAGGTCGTCCGCCGGCACGTAGATCGCCTGCACCGAGGTGATGGCGCCCTTGCTCGTCGAGGTGATTCGTTCCTGGAGTTCGCCCATCTCCGTCGAGAGCGTGGGCTGATAACCGACGGCGCTGGGCATGCGGCCCAGCAGTGCCGACACTTCCGAGCCCGCCTGCGTGAAGCGGAAGACGTTGTCGACGAAGATCAGCGTTTCCTTACCCGAGCTGTCGCGGAACTCTTCCGCCATCGTCAGGCCCGAAAGAGCGACGCGAAGACGCGCGCCCGGCGGCTCGTTCATCTGGCCGAACACCATCGCCACCTTGTCGATGACGTGCGCCTTCTTACCCGCGGCGTCGGTGTATTCGGCTTCCTTCATTTCACGCCAGAGGTCGTTGCCCTCGCGGGTGCGCTCGCCCACGCCGCAGAACACGGAATAGCCACCGAACTCGCGGGCGACGCGGGCGATCATCTCCTGGATGATGACGGTCTTGCCGACGCCTGCACCGCCGAAGAGGCCGATCTTGCCGCCTCGGACGAAGGGGCAGAGCAGGTCGATGACCTTGATGCCGGTGACGAGGATTTCGGTGTTTGGGTTCAGGGCGCTGAACTCGGGAGGCTGGCGGTGGATCGGTGCCGTCTTGCGAGCAACGACCGGCCCGGCCTGGTCGATGGGCTGCCCGAGGAGGTTGAAGACCCGCCCGAGAACTTCTTCGCCCACGGGGACGGTCACGGGCTGGCCCTTGTCCTCACAGGGCATGCCGCGACGGAGGCCGTCGGTGGAGCCGAGAGCAACCGCGCGGACGCGTCCGCCGCCGAGGTGCTGCTGGACTTCACCCACGAGGAAGAGATCGTTGCTCTTGACCTCAAGGGCGTTGTAGATGTCGGGGAGCTGGTCCTCGGGGAACTGGGCGTCGAAGGTGGAGCCGATGACCTGGGTGACGGTGCCGGTGGTGGGCATGTGTACCTCTCGAGGACTGCCAAGACGACTCAAAACGCGCTTGGTGAAAGCTCGCTCAAACGGAGCCCGAACGACGCCCTCGCCGCACGGGGAGGCGATGGTAGGCGCGAGGGGTCGAGTCGGGAGCGCCGGGCGCAGGTTGTGGATCGATCAACGCTGGTTTGCGCGGGCTCGATCCTGTTTGTCAACGTCGCCGCCGGCCTGATCCGCGAGATCCGCGGTGCTCAGCGCCGGCGGCTGCATCCGCTCGCCCATCACTTGGTGACAGGAGTGGGGGACTGCGGGCTGCCGCCCTCGTCGGGGCGATCCCGGCGGTCGTCGGAACTCTTGAACGGGCTCGCCAGGCGCGAGATGTCGCGGATGAAGTTCGGGTTGGCCCCGGCGATCACGCTGAAGAGTGTCGCGATTCCGGCGACCCTCAAGTACAACGTCGGCGCGTCGACGTCGAACTTCAGGTCGCCTTGCACGACGATCAGTCCGCCCACGATTCCGAGAAACACGCACACTCCGTGGAGGATTGCCTTGGCCGCGGGCACCGAAGCCCCGGGCGACGCGAACGCGATCGGAAGCGGATCCGGCGCCGTCATGCCCGATCGGGCCGCTCGGTCTTGAGCTGCGCGCTGCTGTCCGTGCAGGCGCAGCGCATATGCCCCCATCATCGCTCCAAAGACGCAGAGCAGTACGAGGTTGGTGGGTGTTGAGACCACCATCGAGGCGACGAGCGACCCAACCGCCAGGGGCAGGTGCCATGCCATGCCCCTGGGCAAGTTCGGAAGGGCAAGAGCGGAAGCGGTCGCCGCAGACGCTCGATCGCCTTCTGGTGGCGTTGCGGGAGTGGTTGCGGGTCCACCGGTGCCGGCCGGCTGTGCCGCGCTCGCCCGAGGCTGGTACACCGCCTTGCTGACCGACACGACAAAGTCTCGGAATGGCTGGCTTGGGACCAACATCCCCACGCTGAAGACCATGAACCATCCCAGAAACGCCAAGCCCATGTGATACTCATCCGGATTGTCCTTGCGCTTTGCGAGAATGGCCTTCAAGGGCATGACACCCCTCCCCTTCGGTTCAGGCAGCACCGCGCCAACGCAACACGCACCGACGTTCGTTGCCGCCAACTCCCCGCCAGCCCCAAGTCCATGCGAGTTTGGGTAAGTTGCCCGGACATTCCGCCCGCTCGCTACGCTCCGGCATGACCGATACGACCGACAGGACTTCCGTTTCCGCTGGGGAAGTCTCCAACCCGAGTCAGCCGCTCGTGACTCGCTTTGCGCCTTCGCCCACGGGCCATCTGCACATCGGCGGCGCCCGCACCGCCCTCTTTTGCTGGGCGTTTGCCCGCCGTTCGGGCGGGCGGTTCATGATCCGCATCGAGGACACCGATCAGGCGCGCTCGAGCGAGGAATCCGCCCGCGGCATCCTCGAGGACCTCGCCTGGCTCGGCATCGAGTGGGACGACGGACCCGTGCTTGAACTCAAGCGTCCGGGCTCGGAGGCGCGACGCATCGGCGGTGACGCTCGGGGCGTCGGGCCGTTTTTCCAGGCGCAGCGCGTACCGATCTATGACGCGTACGCCGAGAGTCTGGTCCGCGCCGGGCGGGCGTATCCGGCGTTCGAGTCGTCGGAAGACCTGGAAACGCAGCGCAAGGCCGCCATCGCCGCCAAGCAGACGTACCGCTACGAGCGTCCCGCGGACGTCACTCCGGGCGTCTTCAACGAAGCCCGCTGGAGCCGCGCCTGTTCCGGCGAGAAGCACGTCATTCGCTTCCTCTCGCTGCACGAGCCCATCGTGGTCCAAGACGAGATCCTGGGAGATGTCCGCATCGCCCCGGGCGAACTCGACGACTTTGTCATCCGCAAGGCCGACGGCTTTCCGACCTACCACTTTGCCGTCGTCATCGACGATGAGCTGATGGGCGTGACGCACGTCCTTCGTGCGCAGGAACACCTCGCCAACACACCCCGTCACGTCGCGATGCAGCGGGCGCTGGTTCGTCTTCCGGAGCATGGGGGGCCCCGCCCTTTCCAGACGCCTCGATATGGGCACATGCCGCTCATCTTCAACATGGACAGCACGAAGATGAGCAAGCGCGACAAGGCCAAGGCTGCGCGGGCCGCCGTCAAGCAGATGCTGTCGTCCAAGCAGCACAGCTTGCAGTCGCTGGGCGATGCGCTGCGCGCGTTCGGGGGTTCCCGCTCCGGCATGGCAACGCCCGAGTCGGCGGCTGCCACCGCCGCCAACTTCGCGGCCCAGCAGCTTGCCGCCTTTGTCGCGGGCGATGTCGACTATGTTGAAGTTGCCGAGACGATCGCCGCCTGCTTCGCGATCAAGCTGCCCGAGGTCAACGTCTACGACTTCCGCCGCAGCGGCTACCTGCCCGAGGCCATCATCAACTTCCTCGGTCTGCTGGGCTGGAACCCGGGCATGAAGCTGGCGGACGGCAAAGACCTGGAGAAGTTCGATCAGGACTTCCTCGCGACCCACTTCGGGCTCGAGCGAATCGGTCGAACCAGCGCCAAGTTCGACCGCAACAAGCTCCTGAGCTTCAACGCCGACGCGATCGCGGCGATGCCCGCCCCCGCCTTCGTTGATCGCTGGCGCTCGTGGCTCTCGGAGTTCGAACCCGCTGCCCTCGCCAAGCTCCAGGCTCGCAACCCGGACGCCCTCGCGCTGATGGCCCCGTCCATCAAGCCCCGCGCCAAGACGTTCTCAGAAACACTCAAGCCCTTGGCGTTTGCGCTGATGGGCGACGCGGAGTACGCCTTTGACCCCGCCGCGGTCTCCAAAGCCCTGACGGCTGATGGCGGCGCCGGCATTTCCATCCTCCGCTCCGCGCGTGAAGCACTGGCCGCGTGCGAGGACTGGACGCCTTCGACACTGCACTCGCTCATCGAGAACCTCGCTCGCGATCGCGGGTTTGTTGGCGACAAGGGCGTCAACGTCGGGCCGGTGGCCCAGCCGATCCGCGTCGCAATCGCTGGCGTCGCGGTCACACCTCCGCTGGGCGAATCGCTGGCGTTGCTTGGGAAGGCCAGCACGCTGGCCCGCATTGACCGCTGCCTGGCCTCCGTTTAGCGGACCGGATGCTCGGGGTGTGCCGCGGGCTTTGTTGCTGCCCCGGCGCGCGATACACTGGACAAGTCAGCACGACCCTCATCTCGGAGAGCGTTCATGGGCGAGGCACCTGTCGGAGCGATCATCGTCGGAACGGGCAACCAGGAAGGCCTCTTCCTCGCCCTGGGCAAGCGCAGCACCGTCGTGGGACGCGATGAGTCGCTTCCGCTCCAGATTGAGGACGAGCGCGTGAGCCGCAAGCACGTGCAGTTCCGTCTTGATCCGGCGACGAACAACTACGTCGTCATGGATCTTCAAAGCACCAACGGGACGTCGGTCAACGATCGAAGGATCTTCACCGAGACCGTGCTCGCCGACGGCGACGTCATCACCATCGGCAACACCAAGCTTCTCTTCACGCTGGAAATCCCAACCGACAAGGCCAACGCGCTCGCCGTCTACAAGAAGGTTGGCGAGAAGCGCCGCAGCACGCTCATCCGCTGAAACCCCCGTGACCCGCGAGTGCCGAAATGGGCACCGCCCGGGGCCGAGTGCCCGGCCTCACCAGCGCCATCACGAGCCGCACCATCGCTTCCGATCCGCTTCCAACGCCTCCCTCCGCCAGCCCGCCAAGCGGGTTCGCTGTCGCTGCGGTCTCAAGCCCAGCTTCAAGCCCAACCGCGAGCCCAAGTTCGCCTCCGCCGGCTTCGGCGCCACCGCCCGGGCCCACGGCGCTCCAGGCGCCATGGCGCATGCAGTATCTCGAAGCGGTGGACAAGGCTCAGCGTCAACCCACCGCGCCGACCGCGTCCACCGGGTCGTTCCTCCGCGACTACTGGCTCGCGCCCGAGCACGACGAACGGAACCACGTTCTGGTGCGCACTTCGGACGCCATGATCCTGCTCAACGCGTTTCCATACTCAAACGGGCACCTGCTCGTTGCCCTTGGCGAGGCCCGCCCGACGCTGCTGGACTACTCCCCCGAGCAGCGCGCCAGCCTTTGGCGACATGTCGACCTTGCCGCTGAACTGCTGCACGTGGCGCTGGAACCACAAGGTGTCAATATCGGCATCAACCAGGGTCGGGCCGCCGGCGCGGGCGTGCCCCAGCATCTTCATGTCCACCTCGTCCCGCGCTGGAATGGCGACGTCAACTTCATGAGCGTCGTGGGCCAAGTCCGGGTCATTCCAGCCTCGCTGGAGCACAGCGCCGCCAAGTTCCGCGCTGCGTGGTCCCGCCTCAAGCCCGCATCATCGCCGGGCGCGCCGCCGACCAACCTCTGACAGGCACTTCGCCCGTGTGTCCGGGCGTTCTTCCGCTTCAACTTGGCCTGCACACTTGACCATCAGCGTTGTCCGGCACAACCTTTGCACCCATGAGCACTCCCATTCTCGTGCCCGGCGCCGGCTCCAAGCCTCTTTCCCGCTTCAAGCTCCTGCTCGCGGCGCCGCTGCTCGCCAGCGCGGTGCTCTCCGCTTGCGAGAGCTCTCGCCCGGCGGACGCCAGCGGCAACGCTGCCGCTGCCACAGGCGAGAACCGTCGCTCGCTCAGCATGACTTCGGAGGTGTCTGATTCCTCCGCAACCGCCGCCGCTCCCGCTGGCCTGAATGTGCGTGTCACGCTCGACGGCACCATCGAGGAGTGGCCCTCGGAATCTGCCGTCCTCGCCGACGAGCACTTCCTTTACACCCGCCTGCGCGTCAAGGACGAGACATTCACCTTGCAATCGGCGGACGAGACAACTGCCATTTGGCTCGACGCCGATGCCGATGCCAACACCGGCAAGCGCGTTCGTCTCTCGCCCACGACTCCGGAACTGGGCGTTGACCTGGAAGTTCAGTTCTCGCCGCTGGACGCGGAGACTAAGCGTCCGGGTCGGGGCACCGCGATCTTCGCCCTCGACAACTCGGGTGCCCGCTCGCCCGTCGCCCGCTCGCGGCATGACGATCTCGCCTTCGCGCCGACCTACGCCGCAAACTGGTACGAAATCCGTCTGTCGCGCCACATCGTCTCACTTCCGCAGGCCTTTCCCGGCGCGGGTCTTCGCTCTCGGGGCGGCGTTCGCGGCGCCGCGGTGCTGCTGGATTCCCAGGGCGCTCTCGCTGGCTGGTCCGAGCCCTTTGCCGCAACGCTCCCGCCCCGCTCCGAGGTGCCTCTGACGCTTGAAGCCACGCTTCCGAGCGCATCGCGAGGCCAGATCCGCGTGATCAGCTACAACGTCGAACGCTCCAAGCCGGTCGAAACCCCCGCCCCCTTCCAAGCGGTGTTTCAGGCCCTCAAGCCCGATGCGATCCTCGTCCAGGAGTGGAACTCGACGCCCGAAGAACTGCAGTCCTGGTTCACGGCTTTGGTTCCCAACAACACCGGCTGGCACGTCGTCGTCGGTCCGTCGGGCGTCGCCGTCGTGTCGCGCTTTCCGCTGCAGACCATCGATACTGGAACACGCGTCCGCGTTGCCGCCGCGATCGCCGACACCGAGTTTGGCCCTGTGGGCCTCGCTTCGCTGCACCTCAAGTGCTGCGGCAGCAAGGACAGTCCCGAAGATCAGAGGCGTCTGGACGAGGCGCGCAGCGTGAACGCTGCTTTGGCCAAGGCGTGGAATGACGCGGGTGTGGTGACCCGCTTCGTCGGGGGCGATCTGAATCTGGTAGGCTCGCGTCCGCCGCTGGATGCGCTCCGGTCGTCGCTGGCCGCGCCGGGCACCATCGATCCCGATCTTCGCGTTGCCGAGCCCATGGTTCTGGGCGATCGCGCCATGTTCACCTGGGCGGATGTTCCCAACGAGTTCACGCCCGGGCGCCTGGACTACATCCTCTACTCGGGCGGACGCGTCGAGCAGACCTTTGTCCTCGATCTTTCGCGCTTGAGCACCGATTCACTCGCGTCGATGGGCTTCTCGCAGGCCGACCTGAAGAGCAGCGATCACTTGCCCGTCGTTGTCGATCTCACTCCAACGCTGCCCTAGGCATTCGGACTGCGTGACCGAGCCGCCTCGCCCATGGTCAGAAACAACCGGGAACCAGGATGATGGCGTTGCCCGAGTCGTCCGAATCGGACTCGCCCACCTCGGACCTTTCTGCCCAGGAGAAGGTTCCCCATCATCGCTCGACGCCCGGTCTGACATCTTCCGCCCCGCCCGTTATCACGCTCACACGTCTTTCCCTCCGGAACTTCCGCGCCTGTGCGCGACTCGATGCCGACTTCGAGCCCGGGCTGACGCTCTTTATTGGCGAGAACGACAGTGGCAAGTCGTCGCTGCTGACCGCAATCGCCGCGCTGCTCACTCCGCCGACTCAGGCGGAGCCGGGCTTCTCGCGAGCCCGCACCTCCCTCGCGCTCACCGATCTCCGAGTTGCCTACGCGCCCGCGACCGATGCGCTGCTCTCCTCGAGCGATCAGCGGACTTCGATCACCCTCAGCATCCTCATCCAGCTCGCCGCGCTGCCGCCAGACCATGGGCTCGCGTTGCTTGTCGCGGCGTTACCCCGCTCGCCCGCGGGTGAGGTTCGTTGCTCGATCCGTGTTGAAGCTTCGCGGGTTGGATTGACGAGTGACTCATGCCCAGTCGGCAACGACAATGGCAGTTCGGGTGTTGCGCACGCGCTCCGTGAGGTGTGCCAGATCTTGGACGATCGCAAGCGAGTCGTCCCGCTGCCAGACCCCTGGCTGTTCCTCGACGCGGTTCGCTCGCTCGCGCCGGCGATCATGATCCGTCCCCTCCGCGCCAGCCCAGCGGAAGCCCAGCCTCCAAGCGGTCGTCCTTCCGACGACACGCCCCGCCAGCGCGTGCTCGACGTCTATCGCCGCATGGTGAACGAGGGGCGTTCCCCGGTGACGATGCCGGAGATCGCCCGCGCGATGGAGGATGCGAGGGCGATGATCGCCGCGGACGCGAGGGCTCGGGACAGTCAGTCGCATTTGACTCGTGTGAATGGCCGGGTGTCCAACCTTGTTCGCCGCGCCCTGCAGGACTTGATCTCGGTCCCGCAGGCTCTGGAAACAACGCTGGCGTCCGCCGCGCAGCTCGCGGTCGCTCGGGGCTCCGCCCGCTCGGTGTCGGATCACGACGGCCTTCTCTCCGCGTCCACCAGCGCCCGCGCTTACACGATGCTTCTGCTGCTAGGGGCAATCCTGGACGCCGTCGAGAATGTCTCTCTCGCGCCGTCAGCGTCGCCCGTTCTTCTGGTCGACGACCTCGGCGGCTCGCTCCATCCGATTTGGCTCGCCTCCATGGCGGGCATGGTCCTGAACCTGCCAGCCCAGAAGCTCGTGACAACCCATGCCGCGGACCTGCTCGCCCGCGTCCCGCTGGGCTCGCTGCGCCGCGTGGTGCGCCGGGGAGGCGATGTCAGCATCTATCGGATTGGCCAGCGGGTGCGAACGCTCGACGATCAACGCCGGATCGCGTACCACCTTCGGCTTCGGAGCCCCGCGTCGCTGCTGGCCCGGTGCTGGCTGCTCGTCGAAGGTGAGACCGAAGCGTGGACCGTGCCCGAACTCGCCCGTGTGATGGGCTTTGAGTTCGCGGTTGAGGGCATTCGTTGCATCGAGTTCGCCCAGGCTGGCGTGTCGAGCATGATCCGCATCGCCGACGACCTGGGCATCGCCTGGCACGTCCTGGCCGATGGCGATCCAGCTGGTGACAACTACGTCCACACCGTCGAGCGCTGGCGTGACCAGTCCCCGTTCGGCGGCGGGGTCACCCAGCTCCACGAGCCGGATATCGAGCACCACTTCTTCCGCCACGGCTTTGACGATGTCTTTCGCGACGGCGCTGGCCTTCCCCGAGTGCAGCGCACGCGGCCCGTCTCTCAGAGCGAAGCCCGCCATGTCATTCGCGCCGCGCTCAAACGCCAAGGCAAGCCCGCTATGGCACTGGCCATCCTCCAAGCCGTCAATCAGCGCGGCCCGCGCAGCATCCCCGGTCCGCTCAGCCACATGATCCGCGAGCTCGTCACCCTCGCCCGCGGCCTCGAACCCCGCCTGTAGCGTTGCTCTCGGTGCAACGCGGCCCATCTTGAGCCCTGAACCACCGGGGCCAGTGCAGGGCTCACAAAATTCGCTTCGACCTCGGGTAGCTCCCCAGCACCAGCAGCTCGCGACAGTGCGTTCGGGCTTCTGTCAACGCCGCCTTCACATGCTCATCATTCTGGTGCCCTTGTGCGTCGATAAAGAACGTGTACGTCCAGTTCGTCCGCCCGCTCGGACGCTTGTCGATGTGCGTCAGGTTGATCCCCGCCTTGTCGAACACGCTCAGCACCGAAACCAGCGCTCCGGGCTTGTCGGCCGCGATGAACATCAGCGATGTCTTGTCGTCCCCGGTCCGGTCTGCCGGATGGGAGCCAAGCACCAGGAACCGCGTCAAGTTGTTCGCTTCGTCCTGCACCCCCACAAACAGCGCATTGAGCCCGTAGATCTGCCCAGCAAGCTCCGAGCCTACCGCTGCGCAGCTCGGCATCTCGCCCCGCGCCAGCGAGGCCTTGGACTCATCCGCCACCATCGTCGCAGCTCGGCTTGAACTCGCCGTCGGCACCAGCTCCGCTCGCGGATACTGCGTCGACAGCCACTGGCGGCACTGGCTGAAGACTTCGGGCTTGGAGTAAATGCGTGCGATCCGATCGGGCGATGTGTTTGCCAGCAGGCAGTGATTGATCTCTAGCTGCACCTCGCCGCAGATCATCACGCCCCCGGGCGAGCCTGGCGCCTTGAGCCCTCGGAACGCGTCCAGCGTCTCCACGATCCCGCCATGGATCGAGTTTTCGATCGGCACCAGCCCGTGGTTCACATGCCCGCGCTCTACCTCGGAGAAGACGCCCCCGATCGCCTGCACGTCCACGAACTCCACCGACGAGCCAAAGTGCTTCACCGACGCCTCGTGCGAGTACGATCCCGCTGGGCCCAGATATCCGATGCGCAGCGGCTGCTGCAAGGCAAAGCTCCCCGACATCAGTTCCCGGTAGATCGCCTCGATCGCCCGATCGGGCATGATTCCGCCCGAGGCCCGATTGTTCCGAAGCGCCCGCTCCACGACCTCCACGTCGCGGCTTGGCACGTAAACCGGCATCCCGCTCGCGCGCTTGTACTTTCCGACCTCAACCACCAGCCCCGCGCGCTGGTTGACCAGCTCCACCAGTTGCCGGTCGATCAGATTGATCCGCTCGCGGATGGCAGTCAAGTCAATCGGTGCCTGGCCAGTCGATGTCTGCTCTGGCGCTGGCAATTGCTCGCCGGTCGCCGCCTTGGCCTTGGGTCGTTTGCCCGTGACCTTACCGGGCTCACCCTTCGCGTTGCCGCGCGACTTCCCTTCGACGGACTTGCTTTTCGCCCTCGCCATCCGAATGCCTCCCGATCACGACAAACGTAGCACCGGCCTTGGACGAACAGGCCAAGGGCGGCCGACCGTGTCCACCCGCAGTTGGCACGCCGCTTGCCCTACGCCATCCCGAAAGTGCACCCGCAAGTCCCCCAACAACAGCCTCGAGCCGTTATTCAGGAGCCCGCTTCCATGCATGCATCCGTATCGCCTCCCGCCGATCGACGCTCTCGAAAGACGTCGTGGTTCGTGATCGGGCTTGCCGCGTATGCCGCGGCTGCCGTGTCTGCCGCGGTTGCCCAGACCGCCGCCTCGCTTCGTCCTGCCATTCTGACCGACGACGAGCCGGAGGCATCAAACCTGCCAACACCGCCCGTCGCCCCCGAGGTCCAAGTCGTCGTCGCGGACGACACGCACACCGGGGTGTCGTCCAGGTATCGGCCCGTTGCGGAGCTTCCGCTATCCGCTCGCTTCGATGAGCCCGCCCAGCAGCCCGCCCAGCAGGCGTCGACCCCGCCCCAGCCCGTTCCGGCGTCCGAGCCCCAGGCGCAGCCCGAGTCGAAGGTCGGCACTGTTGCCGGCGTCAACGCGGAGAAGTCTCCGCCCGAGCCGGTCGCGACGCCCGCAACCAAGTCGCCGGGCGAGATCCTCGCGTCGCTCAAGCTCACTCGTCGCGGCACGCCGGGCGCAACGCTCGAGGCCTGGAGCGAGACGCTCAAGAACCATCTTGGTGCCAATCCAAGCGACGCCACGGCCCTCTTCGCCTTGGCGTTGGTCCGCTCGGCTCAGGAGGCTCGCATCGAAGCTCGCAACCTGATGAGCCGCGCGGTTGAGCTCGCGCCCAGCGACGCTGAGTATCACACATGGCACGGGCATCTGATCTTCGAGAGCGTGCAGCAGGCGGGCCTGGGCGACAAGCTGGGCCTCGCCGAGAGCGGCCGCGAGGCGTATGAGAAGGCGATCGAGCTCGATCCGCGCGCCATCGGCGCACGTATCGGGCTCTCCGAGTTCTTCATCCAGGCGCCGGGCATCGCGGGCGGAAGCTATCGCAAGGCCCGCAAGCTTGGCGAGGAACTGCTTGCCATCCCCGAGCAGCGGGGCGAGTTCCACGGGCGGCTTGTGCTGGCTCGTGTCGCTCGCCATCAAGAGCGATGGACGGAGATGATCCAGCAGTACGAACTGGCGACGAAGGCCAAGGATGCCGATGTCGCTATGGCTCGGCAGTCGCTCGCCGAGGCGCTCCTCTTGGAGAAGGAAGACTCGAAGGCCGCCCGCCCGATCATCATGCAGCTGTTGAGCGACTCGCCGGACGGCGCGACCCCGAACTATCTGGCGGGCGAACTGAATCGAATCGAGAAGCGGCACGCTGAGGCGGTGACGCATTACGAGAAGGTGCTCGCGCAACACCCCGGCGCCCGCTCAACGCGATTTGGCATCGCGGCGTGCGCGGAAGCAGCGGGGGACCTGCAAGCCGCGCTCGAGCACTATCGCATCTTCGCGGAGCGGTTCCCCGACGATGATCGTGCCGACGACGCAACCCGAGCGGCCAAGCGAATCGAGCGGCGATTGGCGAAGTGATGGAAGGCGAGCGGGCCGACACCGCCCCGACACCACCTCCAGCCCGCGCGGCTCGGGCTCCCGACGCGGGTCCTTTCGCCTCGGGGTGCACGTGAAGACTGCGACCTCGCTTCGACGGGGTAGCGCTCGGACTACCCGTCAAACGCCCGGGTCGGACATCCGAGACGCGGGCTACTTGCTCGCAACCCACCCCAACAAAAAACGGCCCTGTAGCAGGGCCGTTTTTCAAGCGAGGCGGACGGGACTCGAACCCGCAACCACCGGATCGACAGTCCGGTACTCTAACCAATTGAGCTACCGCCCCTGCGCTGTCTTCGGCTCGCCTTTCAGCGGGCCGAGTCATCTGAATTCCGGATCGCCCGAGGACGAACCGGGTGGTTTCGTGCATTCCGACGCCATCTTTCCGACTGGCGCCTCGGGCCGCAACGCCCGAACCCTCCGCTGCGAGGGGGGACTGAGAATGTAGCCGGTTCTCGCCGCGGATCAAGTCCGGCGGGCCAAGTGGAGGGGTGTTCTTGGGGGGATGTGCCGCTGGGGACGACTGGGTTGCACGACCGGCCGGGCAAGGCCACCCATCGCGAGCCCCGGTGCGTCGAGCGAGCCGGGGCTGGGAGGGTTGGGCACCGAAAGACGATCGGTCGGGCCTTGGCGTTTCGGGCTTGGCGGTTTTCGGTCAGACGCCCAGCATCTCGTTGACGGCCTTCACGATCGCCGGCGCGTTCAAGCCGTGCATCACCATCTGCTCGTCGATGGTTCGCGTGCTCTTGGGAATGCGCTTGACGTGGAGCTGGCGGATCTTGCACGCATCGCCCGAAGTGGTGAGCGCGTCGGCGACGGCGGAGCCGATGCCCCCGCCGTAGTTGTCCTCGATGGTGATGACGTTGAAGTTGTTCGCGCCGATGATGTCCAGGAGTGCCGGTTCGTCGAACGGGAGCGAGTAGAGGTCGACGAGCGTTGCCGAGATGCCGGCCTTGTCCAGCAGGTCAACGGCCTTGTTGGCCTCGTGGACCATGTATCCCGCGGCACACAGCACGATATCGCGCCCCTCGTTGAGCACTTCAAACCCGCCCAGGTTGAAGACGATGTCGTCGCTGTAGATGAACTCGGTTTCCGGACGCAGCGTGCGCATGTAGCACACGCCCTCGTACTCCGCCATCACCTCGGTGAGCGCGAAGGCGGCGAACGCGTCGGCTGGCTGCAGGATGTAGCAGCCCGGGTTGCCGCGATGATCGCGCATCGTGGTGAAGGAGCGGAACCAGGCAACGTCGGGCAGCGCCATCTGGCTGGGGCCGTCGGACGCGAGCGTGATGCCGGAGTGCGAGCCGACGATCTTGATGTTGGCGCCGGAGTTGATCGCCATTTCGATCTGGTCGTACGCGCGCGTGATGAACTTGGCGAAGCTGGAGAGGAAGGGGATCTTGCCCGCCGCGGCGAGGCCGGCCGCGACGCTCACCATGTTTTGCTCGGCAATCTTGCACTCGATGAAACGGTCGGAGATTGCGGGATCCTTCTTGACGTACTCGGCAAAGGTCGAGTTCGAGACGTCGGCGTCGAGCACGACGACGCGCTCGTTGGCGCGGCAGAGCGCCCGCAGCGCGATGCCGTACGCCCGGCGAGTGGCGAGATTGCCCGCCTGCACCAGCGATTCCATGTCCATCGACTTCATCACGGCGGTCATCGGCTCCAACTCGCGAACCTTGGGTTCTGGCGGGAGCGTCTCGGGCGGAACATCGATCTGGAACTGCTCACCCCCGGAGGCCAGCGAGCTGGTGACCTCGACGCGGCGCTCGTCGAGTTCGGCCAGTGCCTTCTTGAGCGACTCGCCGGTGGGGGGCTTTCCGTGCCACCCGTTGCCTTGGATCGACGGGCAACCCCACCCCTTCATCGTCTTGGCGATGATGGCCAGGGGCTTGGCCTGCGGGTTCTGTGACGCAGCCTGGAAGGCCTCGAACGCTGCGCGGATCTGAGTCGGGTTGTGCCCGTCGATGATGCGAGTCTCGAGCCCGAAGGAGGCGAGCTTGACAGCCAGCGCCTCGGCCGACTGCTGCGGGCTCACCCGGTCCGCCTGGCCATACTCATTGCAGTTGACGATCAGACACACGTTGCGCAGCTTGCGCTCCGCGATGAAGTCGACGGCCTCGAAGATCTGGCCCTCGCGGCTTTCCCCATCGCCCACGATGCAGTAGATCTTCTTGTCGAGCTTGTCCAGCCGGGCGGCTTCCGCCAGGCCAGCCGCCACCGAGAGGCCTTGCCCGAGCGAGCCCGTTGCCGCGTCGAAGAACGGAAAGCCCTCCATCGGGTTTGGATGTCCATCGAGAACGCTGTCCTTCGCCCGCAGCGACTTGAGGTCGTCGAGCTTTAGTTCGCGCATCGCGCTGGGGTCCTTCCCGACCATCGTGCCAAGCTTGGCGCACGCGGAGTAGACGATCGGCACGGCGTGCCCCGAGCTCAACACGAGGCGGTCGCTGGTGGGGTAAGCCGGGCTTTCCGGGCTCCAGCGCATGGCATCAAAGAGCAGGACCGTAACGATGTGTCCGAGGCTCATCGCGGTGGTGGGGTGTCCCGACCCCGCCGCGGCGCACATTTCGAGGCAGAGTCGATCGAGTTCGATGGCTTGGGCATGCACGGCGGCTTCGAATGACATGGAGCGTCCTTTGCTGCAAGCGGCGTGCCCAAGAAGGCCGCACGCCCGATGGTTCCAAAGCGACGCGTGCTCCGTCCCGAAATCGGGCCGGACCGGTGCGCCCATAGCACAACCCGAGCCTGCCCCATCACGGGTCAGGCTCGCCAAACACAGGGGCGAAGCCACAAGCGATGGGGTCGCCCGGGTGGGCGACGGGGCATCGTCCCCACGAGCCGGGGGACGCGTCCCAGATGCCACTAGTATTCGGCTCGTTCACCAGAATGACAACCCATAATCCAACTCTCTGTTTGCGAGAAATGATAGGGTTGTACTGGCAAAGACCTATCACAATCCAAACGACGAGGCGTTGTGAAGCTATGCGGCCTCGGCTGGATCCCGCGTGTTGTCCACGGTTGGGCGGTCGTCCTGGAGTCGTGCCCGAGCGATTTCGAACTGCTGGTGGCATAGCTGGAACGCCGCGACAACGCGAGGATCGAACTGCTTGCCACCCTCCGCGGCGATGATCGCCACCGCCTCTTCGTGTGACATCGCGTCCTTGTACACGCGTTTGCTTGTGAGGGCGTCGTAAACGTCGGCCAGCGCCACGATCCGTGCCGGAAGCTGGATCTGTTCTCCCGAGAGGCCCAGGGGGTACCCCTTGCCGTCCCAGCGCTCGTGATGTTCCAACGTGACCACGATCGCCATGTCGACGAGTTCGTCGTTGCCCAGACGCTCGCGGATTGCCAGCAGAGTGTCGGCGCCAACAACGGGATGGCGCTGGATTCGGGTCCGCTCGTCGGCGGTGAGTTTCCCGGCCTTGAGCAAGACAGCATCTTCGACGCCGACTTTCCCAATGTCATGCATGGACGACGCGACCCGGAGGCGCCGGATGTATGAGTCGGTTACAAAGGGAAAGTCGGCCGCGAGCTCGCGAGCGAGGATCTCGCAGTATTCGGCGATTCGCTCGAGGTGGGCACCGGTGTCGCTGTCGCGATAATCGGCGAGCTTGGCAAGGCCGAAGATCATGGCGTCGCGGAAGTTCAAGGCCCGTTCGACGCGGCGTGCGACCTTGTCTTCAAGTCCCGCGTTGACACGCTGCATTTCACGGTCGTGCCGGCGCATCAGTCGATTGGTCACAAACCCGGTGGTGAGGAGCACGACGCCCCCGATCGCCAGCGCCGGGAGCATCACACCGTCCATCGCAGCTTCGGACGCCGACAAAAGTCCGGAAACTGGCTGGTGGACAAGCAGCCGGGCATTCGTTCCGGGGATCATGGTCGTTGCCACATAATGGGTGTCGATGCCGCCGAAGCGGACCTCTCCGGCAACGAGACCCTCGTCGGGAAGCTCGGCCAGGGGGGCTGGTTCATCGCCCGAAGCCGGGCGGAATACCTCGTGTCCTATCTTTGTTCCTCGAAGCGAGGGCGAGCTTTGGAGCGCAGGGTGGCAGACGATCTCACCCGCCTCGTCGATGATGCAGGCGAACCCCGAGGCCGGTAGCTTGAGGCTCTCGATCACCGCCTGGGCGAGTTGCCAGTCGTCGCTGCCGTGCTTGAGCTTGCCCGGGGTCAGATGCGACAACTTGGCGGATACGGCGAGCACGGTGTCGATGTTGCTCTGCAGCACCTGATCGCGGAAGCGGGAGGCCATCCGCTCGCGAACGGTCAGGAACGTCAAGATCCAACCAACGGCGAGGAGCGACGCCTGAACGAGGATGGCCGCGGAAACCCACCACCTTCTCGACCTGGCCGCTCTCGCGGCGGCAGCATTGGTGCGAGCGACGCCACGCGCCTGAACTGGCCGTGTTGACAAGTCGCCCCCAGATGGAACTGCCGGCTGCCGCTCGCGCATACCCGATCCTTCGGCCCGACCGCCGCCTCAGTTTCCCGCCCGACTCGGCCCGATCCGACGGGAGCACCAAGAACGGGGCACGACGGCCCTGGTCTCGCTCACGCTTGATCGGTGAGAGGTAGATCGTTGGCGGGCCTGCTCTCGTGCCGCCGGCACGGCGACGTTCTGGCGGCTCCCCGAGCGCAACGCGGTGCTTTCAGACGGCTATCATCGGTCCCACCGGGGCGCATAGCTCAGTTGGCTAGAGCGCGGCTGTCACATAGCCGAGGTCACAGGTTCGAGTCCTGTTGCGCCCATTGCCCCGTCTCCACCGACGAACACTGGCCTCCACTCCGGGCGTGCGAGTCCAGGCGGTACCATTTCGGCATGATCCTCCAGCTTGCTCGAGAGCGGCTTCATCATCGCCGCGGGCCCTTTGAAATCTGGCGGAGCTATCCGGGTCGGCACGTCGGGCCCGATTCCGGCCTCGGCCCGATCGGCGCTGTTGACCACGCTCAACTGCAACCTGGTTTGCTCGTGCCCATGCACCAGCATCGCGATGACGAGATTGTGTCGTACTTGCGGTCGGGCGAGATGATCCACACCGACAGTCAGGGGCGTCACGAGCGCATCTCGCCGGCGCGGTTGATGGTCATGAACGCTGGGAGGGGCTTCTCGCACGAGGAATCGATCGCGCAGGGCGGCCAGCCCGTCAGCATGCTCCAGATTTTCCTTCGTCCCCATGAACCCGGGCTTCCTCCATGCGTGCAGTTTGTGGAGATCGACCAGAGCCCTTCGCCCGGCACGTGGCGATTGCTCGCCGGCCCTGATGGCACGTCAGCTCCCGCGTTCGTGCGAAGCGACGTCTTTGTGCTCGATGCCAGCATCGACCGCTCTAGTGCCATCGACATCCCCGCCCGCGATGGCTTCGGCTGGTGGCTCTACGTTGTCACAGGCGAGGTTGGCGTCGGTGAGTTCGTGCTTGCCGCAGGAGACTCTCTTGTGCGCCTCGAGGGAGACCAAAGGACAGTGATGGCCCGCTCCGATGCGACGCTCGTTCTCTTTGCGTTTGCGCAACGCGCTCGCTTTACTGATCTCGGATCCATCAGCGGGCGGGTGCGATAGCCAGTTCGCAAGATGGCAATCATCTCCATCATGCTGAAACTAAGTTCAGCGCTCGGCCAACCAGCGTTGTCAGTCAACGGCGCCTGAAGTCGACTTCCGATATTGAGCAACCAGGTCGGCTGACCAACTCAGCTCGAGAGCGCGTCCTAATCGTTCGGCTCGAGCGACTGTTCAACCGCATCGAGCTCGATGCGAAGCTTGGCGAGCAACCGAGTCTTGGCCTGATACACAGAGTCGCGACTCAGCCCCAGCGAGGTCGCGACCACGTCGGGCGACTGACCCCGGATGACCACTGCCTCAAAGGCCTGAAACGTAGGGTTGTCGCTGTACTTCTCGCGAAGGCGAGTTACCGCCGCGTCCAGCGCCGCTTGCTTCCACGCGGCGTCCCAGTCGGTCTGATCCGATGTGACTGGCTCCGAGGCTGCCACCGACGGCGTCGGCGGCGTGCATGCTTCGCGACGAAGCCGGCTGCGAATTGTGTTGCTGACGCAAGCCATGAGGTATCCGCGAAATCGGCCTTTGGTCGGGTCGTACACGAACCTCGGCTGCGCAGCAAAGAACCCGCTCACGACATCTTGCACGAGCTCGTCGATCTCCTCCGGACGCACGCCTCTAGAACGAGCAAAGCGAGCGATGATGGGGCCGTACAGGGCGTAGAACTCGCTCCAAGCGACTTCCTTGACGGAGCCATCCGCCTTGAGCCGCTGAAGGAGTGTCGCCCGCGTCTCCACGGTCTCATGATACCCTCGCATGCCAAAGTGATGGTGTCAGACGACGGACGTCAACGGGTACATGTCAGAGAGCCCTTGGAGCAGGCCGTGCCCCAGAAACCGTTCGAGGCGGAGAGTCGCGTTCATCGCATCGTCGATGCGGTCCTTGATCTTCCCGAGAGCCAGCGCGGGCCGGCGATCGTGGCGCTGTGCGGCGGGGACGCAAAACTCGAAGCCGCGGTCCGCCGCGCAGTCGCTCCGGACGAACAAGCCGATCTAGAGCTGGCATTGTCCGGTGTCGTTCGCACAACGCCGACCCTCGATGAGCCCATGTCCGGGCCATCGAAGTTCGGGCCGTATTACATTCTGGAGCGGCTCGGCGAGGGTGCGTTCGGCGAGGTCTATGTCGCTGAGCAAACCGAGCCCGTTCGGCGCAAGGTTGCCGTCAAGGTGCTCAAGGCGGGCATGGGTTCACGCCAGGTCATCGCACGCTTCGAGGCCGAGCGGCAGGCGCTGGCGATCATGGATCACCCGAGCATCGCCAGGATCTTTGACGCGGGAGAGACTCCGCTCGGACTTCCGTACTTCGTGATGGAACTCGTCCGAGGCAAGGCCATCACCGCCTACTGCAATGAGAATCGCCTCGGCCTCCGCGAGAGGCTCGCGCTCCTCGTTCCCGTTTGCCAGGCTGTCCAGCACGCGCACCAGCGCGGGATCATCCATCGCGACATCAAGCCAAGCAACATCCTCGTCACCATCCTGGATGGAAAGGCGATGCCGAAGGTGATCGACTTCGGGATCGCCAAAGCCCTGGGCCCGACGTTGACCGACGCCACGATCTACACGCAGTTCCGGCAGTTCATTGGCACGCCAGCCTACATGAGCCCCGAGCAGATGGCCCTTTCCGCGGTCGACGTCGACACGCGGAGCGATGTGTATTCGCTCGGCGCGTTGCTCTACGAGCTCGTGTGCGGCTCGCCTCCAATCGATGCCGAGACGCTGCTCAGGGCTGGGCTGGACGAACTGCGGCGCGTGGTGCGCGAGACGGACCCGCCGACGCCCAGCAGCCGCGTGGGCAGTTGCGATGCACCGTCGCGGACGGCGCTGGCGAGTGCGATGCAGATTCCCGCAGATCGATTGACGACCCAGTTGCAGGGCGAGGTGGATTGGATCGTCTCGAAGGCGACCGAGCGAGATCGCGCTCGACGCTATCAGTCACCGAGCGAACTGGCGAGCGACATCGAGGCGTATCTCGCGGGCGCTGCGGTGAAGGCGGGCCCACGGAGTCGCGTCTACATGGCGCGAAAGTTCGCCCGCAAGCACCGGGTGCCGCTGGCGATCGGGGGCGTTCTCGCGATGGGCTTGATTGCGACCACGATCGCGACGAGCATCGGACTCTCGCGCGAGGCCGCCGCTCGCGCCGATGCCGTCAGGAATGAACGCGCCGCCCTGGACAACGAAAAGGCAGCCAGGGAAAGTGCCGCGGCGGCGCAGGTCGAGCGCCTCAGGGCTGAGAAAAACGCCCGGATCGCTACCGCCGCCATGAACTTCCTGCCCAGCGTACTGGAAGCGGCAGATCCCGCCGCTGAGGGCGGACGACGCGATGTCACCGTCGCGGAGATGTTGGATCGCGCGATGGCGGCGGCAGACACGGGCATCGACTCGCAGGGGCGGGCGATCGAGCCCGAAGTCGTGCTGCAATCTCGCTTGACAGCCGCGAATCTCTACTTTTGGCAGGGGCGGTCCGCCGAGGGTTTCGAGCAGGCGTCAAAGGCGATGGCGCTCGCGGAGGCGACCTTTGGTCAGAACTCGCTCGAAACAGCCCAGGCCCTGGGGGCGGTCGTCTCGGGTCACTGGTTCTCTGCCCGCCCCGTGCGCGATCTTTCCGAAGGAGAGCGGCTGGCCCGGCGTCGGCTTGCGCTGCTCAAGTCGCTCGGACACGAGCAGAGCGCCGAGTATGCCGACGCCCTTCATGGGCTTGGCCTCATGCTCCATGCGCAGTACAAGTCGGCAGCGTGCGTGGAACTCTACCAGCAGTTGGTCGAGATCTACGACGCACTGCCGGATCCGCCCCCGCTCGGCCTTGCCACTGCGCACATGGACATCGCGCTCAACCTGACGGGTCTCGGACGGGCCGACGAAGCCGTTACCTCCGCTCGACGAGGAATCATGATCCACGAACGCGTCATCCAACCGCGCGCGGGAGATCGCTTCCTCGCCCGTCCGTACGCGGTGCTTGCCAGCGCGCTGACCGGGGTCGAGCGGTACGAGGAGGCTGAGGCCGCCGCACGTCGCTCGATGGAGATCCACGACCGGCTCCGTGGCTCGGATCACATCTATCCGCAGTTCGAACGCAAGGTGCTCATCTGGACTCTCCTCCATCAAGGCAAGTTCGAGCAGGCCCTGCCCCTGATTCAGCGCTACGACCAGATCTCGAAGGCAGGGGGCTCGCCTCCGGGATTAGAAGAAGTCACGCGCGACGCGTTCATCGCCCGCCGCACAGGTCAGCACCAGCGGGCGCTCCAGATGTGGCTCTTCGCTGAGCGCACCGCCTTTGAGGGCCCCAAGCCCCTCTTCTCGAAGGGGGACCCCGCAGTGGCGTTTGGCTTCGGCGAGTTTCTGGGTGTGCTGACCGATCTCGGGCAGCCCCGCGATGGACTTGCCAAAGCCGTTCCTGTCTACGACGCCGTGCGAGAGACATTGCGGGGCTCGGGCCATGACTCGCCGACAAACTCCGCATTGAGGCGTCTTGCAGCGGAGCTATTACGTGCGTATGAGGCGCTCGGCGACGCCCCAAGCCTCCAGGCTGCGCGAGTGCTGCGGGACCGATATCCCGGCTTGGTGCCGGCACCGGGCTCCGAGCCCAAGCCTGCTCCATAGCGCACGCCTCGCGGGACTCCACCCATTGCGGCGATGTCGCTTTTCGTCGCTCCGCTGTCAGTTTACCGCTCCGTGAACATACAGCGCGACTTGGTGCTGTCTCGTCGTGGTTGCTCCCGGTCGTCGTCGATTGAGGTCTGCTCGCAAATCAATCGCCGGTGAGTGTCAGATGTTGCTGACGAGCGCGTACCTGTCTGGGCGGTATCTCTCACGAGATACGTCCCGCGGAGATTATCCATGTTGTCGAACACCTTGCCCAAAGCCCTTGTTCTCATCGCCTCCCTTGGTACTCTCGCCGCGAACACCGACGCGTCGGTCATTGTCGAGTCATCGCGGCGTACCACGTGGGCCATCGCCGGCACTCGCGATACCGGAGGCGGCGTCGATACCGATACCAGCTCCGCTCTGGGCCCGGTCACGCTCAGCTCGAGCATGGGGCCGACTGAGTTCGTCGTTGAATCCAGCGTGACGATGGCTTCGAGCTCTTCATCGCTGGGCATTAGCGGGTCCGTCGACCTTTCGCAGCGGGGCCTGGATGACAGCTACTTCGGGTTCTTGGATCGCTATATCGCGGCCGTGTGGGTGGATCACGTCATGACCTTCGTCATCGACGAGCCGACGCCCTACCGGATGGAAGTCCGCACCGCGTCGAGCTCCTGGGAACTGGCCCCAATCTACGGCTTGATCCTCGCTGCCGGCGCCTGGAACTCGCTCGACGACGACGGCCTCTCCTATTTCGACGCCGTCTTCCAGCCCGTGTCCGGATTGGCCGTCACCGAGGGAGTTCTTCTCCCGGGCCGATACACCACTTTCTACCGGTTTACATCCGCGTACTTCGGTCCCAACACGTTCGATCTTTCCAACGCCGCGCTCGACTACCGCCTCACGGTTCCTTCGCCCGGCGCGGGCGCCACGTTCGCTCTCGGCGTGCTCGCTGGCGTGCGCCGGCGTCAGACGCCTGATTCGTAAGCGAGCACCAGACAACCTGATTCCGCCCGTGCCGAACCCTCATGAGCTTGGCATGACACGCTCCGCGTGGAGCGGTCTCTTTACCCAGGTCCGTCCCAGTTCAAGGAGATGAGAGATGACTTTCGCACCAGTCAAGTCCGGCGCGCTGATCCTCGCCCTCGCCGCGTGTGCACCCGCGCTGGCCCAGAACGTCTTCGACGACTTCTCGTCGGGCAACGACAACACCTGGACTCGCATCGATGCCCCGGACCTGTTCCTGGGCGTCCCGTCCACATACTCCGTCGAGAACGGCGGGTACCGCCTGCGTGGGCCGGTCTATCCCAACGTTGGCCTCAATCTACCGACCGCCTCAGTGCGCGTCGATGGTGCCGCCGCAAACTCGCAGATCAGCGTTGATGCCGTGGACTGGGAGGAGCGCCAGACGCAGACCATCGCCATGGCCGCTCGTTTGCAGCAAGTCGGTTCCATGGCATTCCAGTTCTACTCGCTCGTCTTCTTCCCAAGAAGCACTGTCGGCGCCGGGCTTAGCAACTTCCGCCTCGATCGCTGGAACGCCGACGGCTCGGTCAGCAACATCACGTCCAATCTCCTCTTCCCGCAGGTTGACCCCGACCACGACTTCCGCCTCGTCTTCACCGTTGAGGGGTCGTCGCTCCGTGGCGATCTCTACAACCTCACGCTCGACCCGCTCAATCCGTATCAGACGATCTCCGCGATCGATTCAAGCCCGCTGGCCATCACGGGTATTGGTCTGCCCGGCATCTTCACCACCCCGAATCCCGGCAATATCGGCCTGCCGACCTTTGGCCCAGCCGACGTCACCTTTGACAACTTCCGAGTTGTTCCGGCGCCGGGTGCGGCTGCCTTGCTGGGCGTCAGCGGCCTGCTCGCCACACGCCGGCGCCGAGCACGCTGAAATCGCGCCTCCGCTCATCACCAGTGCCCGGCATGCTGTGTGCCTCTCCCCACCTGGCGGATTCTCCGCCTCCGCAGCCGGCCGGGCGCTCCATCTTCATGAATCGAGCCTGAGCGTGATGACCTCCCCCGCCAAATAGCGTTCCGTCTCGGAACAGTGTTGTCGCGTAACTTGAACAAAGCCGTTTCGTGCGAGCACACGCAGCGAAGCGTCGTTGTGGGACACAACACTTGCAAAGAGAGGTCTGGCCCGCACCTCCTCCAGCATGAGCGAGAGCGCTCGCGTTGCGATGCCTTGCCCCCAATGCTCCCGGGCGATCCAGTACCCGATCTCACTTCGCTCATCCCGCTTGAACACGCCGATCGACCCTGCGAGGCGGTCATCCGCAACGATCGTGCGAGGAACGTACCCCTCCGCGGGGGAAGCCGATAGAACAGTCGCCCAGAGCGCTTCGAATGCCGCTCGATCACGCGGCTTGGTCCCTGCCAGTGTGTTGGCCAACGGGTCGAGTTGAATCTGGAATAAACGCTCGATGTCATCCAGAGTCGTCAGGCGCAGTCGAACATCGTGGGAGCGTCGGGCAGACATGCGTCAGCATACTCCCCGTGCACCGCTCGAACCGTGAGGCCCACACCGTCCGATGCTTGGTTTCCAGTTCTTGCTGTCGAGTTCTTGCTGTCTAGTTGTCGCTGTCCAGTTGTTGCTGCGCAGCTCGCGTCGTCCAGCATCCGCCCTCGGACGATGTGCCTGTTCATCGCTACTCTCCGCGGCACCGTCCGGGCGCGTTGCCCGTTCGAAACAGGGAGCAAGAACATGGATCTTCAGTTGCAGGGAAAAACCGCCCTGATCACCGGCTCAACGCTGGGCATCGGCTTTGCGTCCGCCGCGGCACTCCGCGCCGACGGCGCCTCGGTCATCGTCAACGGTCGAACCCAGCAGCGTGTCGATGCCGCGGTCGAAAAACTCCGCGCAATCCCCGGCCCGGGAAATGTGCGGGGCGTTGCGATCGATCTTGCCACGCCCACAGGTGCGGAAGGAATGTTGCGCGCGTTTCCTACGGTCGACATACTCGTCAATAACTTGGGCATCTTTGAACCAAAGCCCTTCCTCGAGACTCCGGATGAAGATTGGCAACGGTTCTTTGACACCAACGTCATGAGCGGCGTGCGACTCACCCGCGCTTACCTGCCCGCGATGCTCAAGAACAACTGGGGCCGCGTCGTCTTCATTTCCAGCGAGTCCGGCCTTCAGACGCCCGCCGAGATGGTGCACTATGGAATGACCAAGTCGGCGCAGATCGCCATCGCCCGCGGCATCGCGGAACTCACCGCCGGCACCGGAGTCACCGTCAACAGCATCCTTCCGGGGCCCACGGCTTCCGAGGGAGTCGCCGACTTTGTGCGAGCATTCGCCGCAAGGCAGAACCAGTCCTCCGCGGAGTTCGAGCGAGAGTTCTTCCGCACCGCGAGGCCAACCTCGCTGCTCAAGCGCTTCCAGACGCCCGAGGAGATCGCTGCGTTCGTGGCCCTCGTCTGCAGCCCGCGCGGGTCCGGTGTCAATGGCTCGGCGCTTCGTGTTGATGGAGGGGTCGTGCGCAGCGCGTTCTAGTTGTCGTGCGCAGCGCGTGCTCGTTGGCTTGTTCTCACTTGACTCGGCGCAGCACCATCGCTCGCGGCGGGGACTGGGCCCGGAGATTACTTCATCAACTGACGCTGATCCAAAGATCCGAGCAATCGATCGAGCAGCCCGATGAGACTCCGCTGCTCCGATGTGCTCAGGGGCGAGAGCCACTGCCGCACGGAGTCGTAGTACCGTGGCATCACGCGATCGAGAATCTGCACGCCGGCTTCGGTGAGAACCGCCGGTGCGCAGCGGGCATCTTCCTCGCGCCACTCTCGTCGGATCAACCCCGCGTCCTCAAGGCCCGAGAGCAGGCCGCTCATCGTCGCCTTGCTGACCCCCTGTTTCTCCGCCAGGTCGCGAGGCAAAGCCGACATGTGATCCTCGCGTCGCAGGAGCACCAGCGTGATCCACCGCCCGTGGCTGAGCCCGTGCGTCGCAAGGAGCGTGTCGAGTTCGCCCAGCAGATCGCTCCCCACGCGCAGCAGCCGAAGGAAAGCCGAGACCGACACCGGGTCCAGCGAGGGATAGAGCTTCGAGAAGCGGGCAAAGGCCCGCTCATCCGGCAGATGTCTCAGCAGGAACGCCATGGATGCACCTCTGAAAAGGTCACGAGCCGGAACGAGACGCGGGTGGGGCTTGGGGCGAAAGCACCTCCACCAACGTTTCTGGCGGCATCGGAACCGGCACGTTCAGGATCACCCGCTCGCCAGGTTCCACGCCCGAGAGAATCTCGATCTCGCTTCCAAAGTCGCGCCCGAGCCGAACCGACCTGTACTCCACCGTGTAGCTCGGCCCCTCGCCTCGCAGGACGCCCACCGTTGGCCCCCCCGAGCCCCCGTGCGTAGGAGGAACGTTGCCCTGAGGCGTCGGGAGCAGCATCAGCGCGTTCCCAGGAATGAGCGCCGGACGCTGCTCGAGCGGACGCGCCACCTGGATCTCGACCGTTGCGTACGAGCCCGCGAGCAGTCGCCCGTCGGCATTGGGCAACTCAACCTCGATCGGCATCGTCCTCGTCGCCTGATCCAGTTCGCCCGAGATCCGCGTCACCGTTCCCCGTGCGACCAGGTCACGCACTCCCGCAACCCGCACAATCGCCTCTTGCCCGGTGCGGATGAGGTACGCGAGCGCTTGCGGGACGCTCACCACGGTGCGAAGCGATGAAGAGTCCACAACCGTGAACACCGGTGGATCGGTGATGTTGCCGCCGACCTCGATGTAGTCCCCAAGCTCTCGCGTTCGGCGCGTCACAACGCCGTCAAAGGGAGCGATCAGTTGCCCGAACGCCAGCTGACGGCGCAGGCTCTCGATGCGAGCTTCGATCCCTTCAACCGTCGCCGAAGCGCGCTTTACCGACGCCGACGCGCGGCGAACCTGCGTCTGAGCATCGTCAACCTCTTGCTCCGCCGCCGCCCTGCTGGCGCCGGCCTGCACCAGCCTGGTGGCGGTTCGCTCCGCAAGTTCGAGCGCCTGCTGGCTCTCCACCTGCTCGGCAAGCGCCGCCTCACGCTCGCTCAGAGCCTGGGTCAACTCCTTCTCAAGCACGGGAGTTGCAACGACCCCGAGCACCTGGCCCGCGGTGACCCGGTCGCCCACGTCGGCCCGCCGCTGCGACAAGTAACCGCCGACCTGCGCAAGGATCAGCGCGCGTCGGATGGGTTCCAGCGTTGCCGGCTGGCGAATCGTCAGCGCCTCGTCCGCGCGTCGAACCTCAACCGCAACGACCCGGCGCGGCGCTGTGGCCCGTTGCTCAGCGCGCTGCTGAATCGCCGCGCGGGCCTCTCGCTTGGGAAGAGCGCCCATCGCATAGATGAGCCCGCCCGCCGCGACAACGACCCCAAGAGCAGCGGGGGCCAGCCACCTTCGGCGTCTGGATCGCAGCATCTCCTCCAGTGCCTCGGGCGTGTCATGTTCAGCTGCCGACATGGGTTTTCTCCATAAGCACCGAGTTGGGCCTGCGCCGCAGCAGGCTGAAGGCCACCGGCACGAACAACAGCGTCGTGACCGTTCCAAATGCAAGTCCGCCGATCACCGCGCGTCCCAGCGGTGCGTTCTGCGCCCCCGCCTCGCCAACGCCAAGCGCCATCGGCAGCATGCCGAGCGACATCGCCCCGGCGGTCATCAAGATGGGACGGAGCCTGGTTCTCCCCGCTGCGAGCGCCGCCTGCGCGGGGCTCAAGCCGCTCGAGAGCATCTCGTTGGCGAACGTCACGTACAAGATCGAGTTCAGCGACACCACGCCGATCACCATGATCGCACCCATCAGTGCCGGGACGCTGAATGTAGTCCCGGTTGCGAAGAGCGCCCAGGCGACCCCGCCCAGCGCACCCGGGAGCGCCAGCACGACGACAAACGGGTCGACCCAGCTCTGGAAGTTGATCACCATCAGCAAGTACACCATCAGCGCCGCGAAGCCCAGCCCGATGATCAGCCGCGCGTACGCATCGTTCATCGTCGCCAGTTGCCCCCGCAGGCGCACGCTCAGGCCAGGTGGAAGTTCCGTCGAGGCCTCCCGCACCACGCGGTTCACCTCCGAACTGACGGAACCCAGATCCGTCCCCGCGACGTTGGCAAGCACGTCAAACGTCGGGATGAGGTCGTATCGATTGATGTTGGCCGGCGTCAGCGCCCGCGTGAACTCCGCCACGTTGCCAAGGGTTTGCATCGCGCCTTCTGCCGCGTCCGTAACTTCAAGGCCCTGATTCTCAAGGTCCGACACGCTCGCGAGCCGGTGCGTCGGGGTCTGGGCCGCCAGGAAATAGCTGATCCCGTTTCGCGGGTCGACCCAGAAACTGGGCTGAACTTGAATGGTCGACGACAGCGACGCGAGCACGGTGCTCGCAACCTCGCGCTGCGTGAGCCCGGCGTCCGCCGCCCGCGCGCGGTCGACGCTGACCCGCAGCACGGGCGCCGTCGTGACCTGCCCAAGCCGCGCGTCCGCAACACCGGGAATCGCCGCGATGCCCTCGCGAATGCGGCTCGCCACCGCCAGCGCCGCGCTGCGGTTGTTCCCCGAAACCTGGATATTGATCGGAGCCTGAATCCCCGCGTTCAACACCTGGTTCACCATGTCGGCAGGCTTGAAATACACCTCGGCATAGGGGATCTCGCGCGACAGCAGATCGCGGATCAAGTCCTGCGCACGCGCCGTCGACGCGCCCGCTTCGGGCGCCAACGTCAAAATCATCTCGCCCTCGAACGGGCCGGCATTAATCGAGTCCTGGAAGGCCGCATTCAACCCGTTCGCAGGCGATCCAACAACATCAAGCACGCGCTCAACAGCGCCCTCCGGCAGCGCGGCCCGGATCAAATCTTGGGCGCGCTGGAACTCAATCTCCGTCTGCTCGATGCGCATGTGCGCGGGCAGCCTCAACCCCATGCGCAGTTGACCGCCGTCAACAGTTGGAAAAAAGTCCCGCCCGACGCGGGGCATGAGCCACGCCGACGCACCGACGATGCACACCATCACCACGCACGCGAGCGCTCTGTTCCGCAGAGCCGATGCGAGCAACACCGAGTAAACCTCTCGCACCCCGTTGAGTGCCGAGTTGAACACCGAGTGGATGGCGCCGATCGGCCCAGCGGCATGGTGCCGCTCGCTCGCGCCGGGCGCATACCGCTCGACCTCGCCCGGAAGAAGCCACATCACCAACGTCGGAATGATCGTGCGGCTGACGACGTAACTCGTCCCCACCGCAAAGACGACCGCCAACGCGAACGGAACGAACAGCTCACGGGCGATGTCTCGGAGGAACACCACCGAAACAAAGACCAGGCAGATTGCCGTTGTTCCCACGAACGCGGGAACCGCGATCTGTTGGGCGCCGTCCAGGATCGCTTGCTTGAGTGACTTGCCCATACCCAGATGGCGGTGAATGTTCTCAATCTCCACCGTTGAGTCGTCGACGAGAATGCCGATCGACAATGCCAGCCCGCCCAGAGTCATGATGTTCAGCGTGTACCCAAGCCAATCCAGCGACACCACGCTGACCAGGACCGACAGCGGGATCGACGCCGCCACGACCAGCGTGCTCCGCCAAGAGCCAAGGAAAAGCAGGATCATCGTCGCCGTTAGGCACGCCGCGATCAGTCCCTCGACAAGAACTGTGTTGACCGCGTTGCGAACGAATCGACTCTGATCCGCCAGCGGCTCGATGCGAATCCCCTCCGGCGCAGTCGAACGCAGCAGAGGCAAGCGCGACAGCACTTCCTCAACGATCGTCAGCGTCGACGCCCCGCCTCGCTTGAGGATCGTCAGGAGCGCCGCTCGCCCGCCATCCTGGCGCGCCATCTGCGTCTGCACCGCGAATCCGTCTCGCACGCTCGCGACGTCCCGGATGAAGATGGTCCGACCCCCGGTGGAGCGAACCGGAAGATCGTTGATGGCCGCGACGCTGTCGGGGCTTGAGTTGAGCTGCACCGAAAGCTCGCTCTCGCCCAACCGGGTCGAGCCCGCCGGCAGCGTGAAGTTCTGCGCGTTGATCGCAGCCGCGACTTCCTGTGCCGAGACGCCATGCGCCCGCATCAACTCCGGGTCAAGATCCACCATGATCTGCCGGAGTTTGCCCCCGGTTGGCAGGGGCAGCGTCATCCCGGCGATCCCGCCCATCCTTTGACGAAAGCCAACTCGTCCATAGTCTTCCAGCGCGGCTTCGCTCAGCGTCTCGCTTGAGAGCGCAATCTGAAGAATCGGGACCGCTGCGGCGTTGTAGCGAATGATCAGCGGCGGATTAGTCCCCGCCGGCATGCGACGCAGAATCGTCTGCGATACCGCCGTCACCTGTGCAATCGCGCCGTCAACGTTCGTTCCCGGCTGGAACGAAATGCGGATCGTGGCAAGGCCCGCAACCGTCTGACTTTCGATCGACCTGATGTCGTTGACGTTGTTGTTGATTGCAAACTCAGCAAACGTCGTGATCTGTCGTTCCATGTCCTGCGCGGACAAACCGCCGTACGTCCAGATCGTCGTCACGATCGGGATATCAATCTCCGGAAAGATGTCCTTGGGCATGCGCACCGCGGACATCGCCCCGAGAATCAGGACAAGGATGGAGGCAACTACGAACGTGTACGGGCGGCGCAGTGCCAGTGCGACGATCCACATGAGATCGAACCCCTATGCAGATGGCCACCCCTGAAATGTTAGTCGGCAAACCATCTGCAACTTGGTTCGAACCTCGCTTCTTCCAAGATTCAGCCAACTCTCGGTCCTCCGCGTGCGCCAAGGGCTCAGCGCTCCGACTCGCTGGAAGGCCAGGACCCCGGGCAAGCCATGGCCCGTCAGATCTGTTTTCCTGCATGAATCGCACGGACGTGATTCGGTGGGTCTCATCGAGTGTCGTGTTGCGAGGCTTGCGCCTGCTCGCGCAGGCCTTCGTCCATCGCAACCAGGTCGGGCCAGATGTGGAACGACCCGGTGTCGGCGATCATCTCGTGATACATGATCCGCCAAACGCCTCCGATGCCGTCGCCCGCCGAGCCGTTGTACTCAACCTCGTAGTCGCGGTACCGCTTCACGAGCGAGCAGCGCGCCGTCTCGACGTTGTACGTGCCCGCAACCGCGAACCCATCCACGGGGTCGCGTCCGTCGCCCTCAATCCGTCCACCCGAGAAGCGAAGCCGCATGCGCTGGCGCGACTGCACGCCGCCTTGCTGATAAAACCCGACCCAAGGCCCGGACGGAAAGCGGGGGTCGCTCTCCGGAAAGCCGTCGGTACCTCCCGGCTGCGCGTCCGTTCCCGGTTCGTGGGGCTCTCCCGGATCGTGGGTGTCTTCCGACATGCGCAACTGTACCGAGTCCTCGACTCCCGCGTTCAACCGCGTGCGCAAGCCCCGCCCCAACCTGAAGTGTTCGACTCGAATTCCCGATAACACGCTTGGATGTGGACGTCACTGAACTGTGACACTCGCCTCACACCACTCGCTTCGCTCGCGTTCCCGTGCTGTCGCGTCTCGTGTCGAGGCCGAATCGCGCTGGCCGGTGTGCCTGCCGATTGGCCCTGAGATTTGTCTCTGATCTGATCTGGAGAACCTTGATGGACCTGCTCCACATCGCCGCGCTCGTCTTGGCGACCTGCGGGTCGGTTCTCGCGGCGTTCCAGGTCAGCCGCATCCTGCGACTGCACACCTTTCTGAGCATCAACGCTCCCGCATCGACCTCCCCTGATCCGGCCCGCACGATCATGGACTTGGTCTCTCTCGCCGCCGCTCGGGAAAAGCAGGGCTTGGCGGCGCTCGGGCCCATGCTGGCCCATCAGAGGGATCCACTCTTGTCCAGCACGCTGGCGTTGGCGATCGAAGGCGCCGATGACCGTCGCCTTCGTGCGCACGTGGAACGCCTTGCCGACAATGCCGCGAGCCCCAACACCACACGGACGTCCGCCTCATCGTTTGCTGCACGCCTCAGCAGCAAGCTGAACGAGCGGATGGGTCTCTCCTCGATCGTTCTTGCTGTGGGCGCTCTCATCGCCTCGCTTGCGTTGATTGCCGGCGTCGGGCAGTGGCAATCTCAGGTGACTTCGAGTCCGCACGCGCTGATCGCCTTTCTTCTGGTTGCCTGCATCTATGCCATCATGATCACGGGCGCCCTGCTGGGCTCGCCCCGCCTGAACAATCCCGCGAGCGTTGCCGCGCAAGCGCTGCACCGCGAACTGGTGCTCGTCGGCGCCGCCGCGATCCGCGATGCTCGCGATGCCGCGAGCGTTCGCGCCGCCCTGACCGAACTGCTCCCCCCGCGTGCGGACGCAGCGTTCCAGCTGCGCCGCGCCGCGTGATGTGTCCCACATTGGCCCGCGCCTCCCGGTTCCGGGCGTGCCGTGACGCACGCCCCCACGGGCGCGGGATGCCCGCCTGAGAAAGCCTCACGCACTGCCTTAGCGGACTTCATCAGGCCGATGGATCGTCCGATCGGTTGACCAGCGAGGTGCCCGCGTCGTGAGGCGACGCCGCCTCCGTTTCCCTCAAGGAAGCTCGCCATGACGCTTATGAACTCGAACGCCGTCACGCCCGCCGCCCGTCGCCCGTTCTCCAGCCGCAGCGCGGGCCCCGCGTCGTCGCTCACCAGTTCGATGACCGCGACGCTGCTCCTGCTGACCGCCGCCGGTTCCCTGCTCTCCGGCTGCCAGGTCGGCGCTGGCGACCGCCGCGCCAGCGTCCCCGCCTCGACCCCGTCCACCGTTCAACCCCTGAGCGAACCCTTCACCGTCCCCGCGACCCCGTCGACCTTCGAGCGCACTCGCACCCTCCGCGGTCCCAGCGCTGCCAGCGGGACCTACGTCTCGACCGCCTCCACCTTCCCGCCTTCCAACCCAAGCTCTCCTGGCACCAGCGGCTTTGTCCGGGCCGGCTCCGCTCGCAACCTCCCCAGCGAGCGCAGCGTCGATTCCCAGGCCCTTGCCGCCCGCGAGAGCGTTGAAGCCGCCACCCAGACCACCCACGCTCGCGAGGGCTCGGACCTTGATCCCTGCGTCACGCCCGATGGCAAGACGCTCGTCTTCTCCAGCACGCAGCACGCCGAGGACGCTGACATCTATTCCAAGCCCGTCGATGGCCGCGCGATCACCCGCCTGACCAACGACGCTGGCGACGACATCATGCCCTCGGTCAGCCCCGATGGTTCTCGCATCGCCTTTGCGAGCAACCGCAATGGCAACTGGGACATCTTCGTGATGCCCATCAACGGCGGTAAGGCCGTCCAGGTCACCGACGACCTCTCCGACGAGCTCCACCCCAGTTGGTCCTCCGACGGCTCTCGCCTTGTCTTCTCTCGCCTCGGTCAAGTCAGCGAGCGCTGGGAGCTCTGGGTCAACCGGTTTGGCTCTCCCGGTGCCGGTGAGTTCATTGGCTTCGGTCTCTTCCCCAAGTGGTGCCCCGTGCCGGGCACCGGCGCCAATGGCGCCGACCAGATCCTCTTCCAGCTCAGCCGCGAGCGTGGATCGAGGAGCTTCGCCATCTGGACAGTCGACTACAAGAACGGGCAGACCGCCAACGCAACCGAGATCGTCTCCAGCACGGGCACCGCCATGGTGCATCCCGCCTGGAGCCCCGACGGCAAGTTCATCGCCTTCAGCGAGATTCCGATCCCGACGTCCGACGACGCCTCCCGCCCCGAGTGGGCTCACTTGTGGATCGTCGGCTCTGATGGTCAGGATCGTGTCCAGGTTGCTGCCGGGCCTTCGACCTCGCTCATGCCATCGTGGGCCAGCGATCAACGCATCTTCTTTGTCTCCGATCGGGGGGGCGTTGAAAATGTCTGGGCCATCGACTCCTCGCAGGCGCTGGCCGCCATCTCAACCAGCGGCGTGCACACCCAACTCTCGAACGCGCGTCCCAACGCACGCCACTCAGCCGGCGCCCACGCTGCCCAGCAGGACGCACACGCCCAAGAGAATTCCCAAGACCACGCGGAACAGCCGGAAGTTGCCTCCGCTGAGGACGAGTCGCACTAAATCCTCCGCGGCTGACCGGCACGAACACACGAACGGGAATCGTGGGGACCACGATGAGCACATCACGCGTCAACAACCTCTTCCGCGCCGCTCTGGCGAATCTTCTGGTCGCGAGCGTGCTGGCTCTCGGTGGGTGCTCACGCGTCGACCGGGACGGCCTGACACCGCCCCGCGTCCTCGTCGCACCCTACGACACCACCCAGCGGGAAGTCGTCTGGGCGGTGGCCCCGCTCCGCAACGAATCCGGGACATCACTCGCCGAGCCGGACGTGATGACCGACCGAGTCGCCGCCGCCATCGCTGAGATTCGGGGAGTCCGGGTTCTTCCGGTGAACCGGTCGATGGCGGCGATGAAGTCTCTCCAGATTACCGAAATTAACACTCCAGCCGAGGCCGCCTCTCTTGCCGCGGCCTTGAACGCGGACGCGCTGGTTGTTGGAACCATTACCGCCTATAACCCGTACTACCCGGCGGTCGGGCTGACGCTGGCGCTCTACGCCCGGACCGATCGTGTGCACGTCGAAACGACGCAAACCGTTGATGCCGCGAGGCTCCGGCGCACCGCGTCCCTTGACGAAACCGGGGTTCGATCGTCGCTGCGGGGGAACCCGGTGGCCGTCACGTCCGAACATCTTGATGGGCGAAACCACCAGGTGCAGATGGACGTGAGAAACTACGCCATCGGGCGTCAGGCGCCCGGTCAGCCTTTGCGATGGAAGAGCTACATCGAGAGTGCGCCGCTCTTTGCCGAGTTTGCCTCACACGCTGCCGTGGGGAAGCTGGTACAGAGCGAGTGGGTCCGCATCGCACGCCAGTCCCGCCCGGCGGGCAGGTCTGTCCCGGTCCCCCCGGGATCGACGACCACCTTGTCGGCCACATCGCCGCACGCCAAGGTATCGAAGGCGGGAGGCGACTGATGTTCGCTCGCTTCGGTTCGAAGCCGTTTCTTGCCTGGTTCCGCAGTTCTGTGGTTTCAAGGAGGCGGGTGGACTCGGGTATTTGGGATTTCGGGGATGCCTGAGGGATTTGGTGTGTCTGGGTAATTTGGGGATCTCGAGAACCTTTCTCGGGAACCAGGGATCCGGTGTTTGGGGGTTCGTGTTGTTCGTCTCGTGCTCCGCGTTGGGCACGCTCGGATTTGAGGAGTCGGTGATCCATGTCCATTCTGCCCGTCACGGAGAAGTTTCAGTCGTATCTCGCGGACGAGCGGCATTTCAGCCCGTACACCGCCCGTTGCTACGGCGCTGACCTGCGTCAGTACGTTGAATATCTCGCCCGGCAGGCCGGCATGGAAATCGACCCACGCTTGGAGCGCGAAGCCCTCGATCGTCTCTCGGCTGCCACCCCTCGCGAGAATGGGCACCTGCCCGCTTCGGGTGACGTCGTCGGCGTGGTGGACCGCTCCGGCGCCCACCCGCTTCCGCGATCGCTCACACAGGCCCTGCTTGCTGCGTCGGCCGACTCGATTCGCGAGTTCCTCGCGTTCCTCAGCTCGCAGCAGTATTCGCCCGCCACGATGGCCCGGAAGATCGCCACGCTGCGCAGCTTTTACAAGTGGGCAGATCGCCGTGGCCTCTGCGCCGGCAACCCGATGACGATGATCCGCACGCCCCGCCAGGGCAAGCGACTTCCCAAGGCCATCACGATCGACCAAGTTGAGCGACTGCTGGCGGCGCCGAGCGACACCGACGTTCTTGGTCGGCGTGACCGCGCGATGCTCGAAACGCTCTATTCCACGGGCATCCGCGTCAGCGAGCTCGTGGGGCTCAACATGGACGACCTGGACATCGCCGGGGAGACGCTGAACATTCGCGGCAAAGGCAAGAAGGAGCGCGTTGTGCAGCTCGGGTCGCACGCCATCCAGGCTGTCAATCGCTACATTGACATGACCAAGAGCGACCCGGAGTTCTCCGCCATCTGGAGCGACCCCAAGCCCCAGCGCCCGCTGTTCCTCAACAAGCATGGCAAGCGGCTGAGCTCCCGCTCGGTCCGCAGGAAGCTTGACAAGTACCTCAAGCGTGTCGGGCTTGACCCATCCATCAGTCCGCACACCCTCCGGCACAGCTTTGCGACCCACCTGCTGGACAACGGTGCCGATCTGCGGAGCGTGCAGGAACTCCTGGGGCACCAATCTCTTTCGACGACTCAGGTCTACACGCACCTGACCGCACAGCGCATGCAAGATTCCTACAGCAAGGCCCACCCCCGGGCGCAGGCGAGCTGACCCGCCTCATCGAAGGCGCATTGCCGGCTGCGAAGGTCTCGGTGCATGATCACCTGGATGCGCAGCCTCGTGACGCGAGCTTTCGGAGCTTGAGGCCGACGCCAAGCGCTGGATGCCCAAGCGCTGGATGCCCGTGCTGGATGCTGGGTGCGTTCGCGCTAGCCGCCAAACGTGCTTCGCTGCTCGGTGTCCTCGCTGGCTCCCAGCCCGCGGAATGCAGCACCGCCCCGCGTGCCCACGGGCCGGACCAGGAACCCGAAGCTGGTTTCGCCGGTGATGGTGTTGTAGTTGAAGTCAAAGCCGAACAGCACGGCAGCCGAGCGACGCTGGATCGACGTTGACACGGTCTGCCATTCCTGCCTCTTGGTGTCGTAGGAAGTGACAGCGGAAACACCATACTTGCTGGTGAGCTGGTAGCGTCCACCAAGATCGAGGAACACGGTGTCCTGGCTGTCGATCTCTCGCATCTCGATGAAGCTCGCGAAGTTCAGCCCGTGATCGATGTTCACGCCCGTGCTGTTGCGCGCCGCCCGCGAGAGATCGAGGTCGAACACCGAGCTTCCGACCAGCGCCACCGCGTCTGTCACTTGCCAGGCACCGTCGGCGATGAAGAAGTTCCCTGCCTCCGAGAGCTCGGGCCTTGGGTCGTAGAACCGCCCGATCGGCGAACCCCTGTCCCGCTCCCCCGAGGCCAGAACCACGTCGGTGTCCAGCTTGAAGACGTCGACCGAATAGTCGCGTCCTTCGGGTCCGCGCCGCGTCTGCCAAGTCTGGCTCACGCCCAGACGCGTCTGGCTTCCTTCCGTCAGGCCTTCCACGGCGTCGTCGTACACCGGCAGCGCTTCGGAATCGACGGTCGTTCCCGCGTGCGACAGCGTTGCGTGAGGTTCCACGATGTGACGGATCCGGCGCAGGTCGAGTAGATCCGATCGCACGGAGTCGTCGACCTTGGTGATCGTCGTTGCGACGCGCGTGCCCACCGAGCCCCAGAGGCGGGCGTTGTCGTTCTCATCGGGCGAGAGCCGGTCGAACTGGTCGTCGTAGGCGGTGATCCGGCCGACGACGAAGGGCGTGACGTTGACCGGCCCAGCGCTGAGCTGGCTGGTCAACTCCTGGCGAGTATCGAGGCGTGTCACGGCTTCTTCGAAGTAACCCTGGGCCCGCAGGCTCTCCGCGAGCGTTTGGCGGGCATCCAGCACGCCGAACACGTTCTGGGCCTGGCGGTCGTTGACGATGCCGCGGTCGCGGGGGCGGATTTCGTCAAAGTTCAGCGACAACCGTCCGGCTCGGAACTCGCCAAACCACGTGAGCAGGCCTGGCGATGAGTCGGCCAGCAAGTCCTCGCCAGTCGCGAAGTAGCTCACCTCGGGCAGGCGGCTGGTGGTGTACCCCTGCGAGAGCAGCAGGTACTCGTTGGCGAGGAAATCGTTGAACGTCGTTTTCGCCTGGATGACGGCCAGCGAGGTGTCCACCCGGCGTTGCACGGCAAACTGCGATGTAAACTCGCGACGGTTCTCGCCTTGCTCTTCAAAGAACGCGTCGATGAAGTTCTCGTCGGAGATGTAGTTGGCCTCGCCCAGCACGCTCCAGCGATCGTCGAGTCGCCAGCGCTGCTCGAGCGACGCGATGCCGCGCGTGTCTCCTTCAATGTCCTTCTTGAAGCCGGACTTGAGCAAATCCTCCCCGCGATCTTCGGGCAGCACGTACCCGAGCGCCTTGCCCTTGGATCGGTCGGAGGCCCACTGGGCCTCTGCCCCAAGGCCTATTCCGCGCTCGATGTAGCCATCCAGAAGAAGATCGACGTTGACGTCGTCCGGCTTTTTCACGCCCGCGAGCGCATATGCGTCCCACACGGTCTTGAGCGCCGGGCCAGAACCGTTCGAACTCTCAAATCGCAGGTCCTTCAGCGGGAACTGCTCGGGGTCCCCCGTGAAGCCCGGCCAATAGAAGAACGGCACCGAGCCCGCGCGCAGCGTCACGTTCTCGGCGCGCACGATCGTTCGGTCTGCGGCTGCTTGTCCGGCGTCGCCAGCGCCGCCCAAACCATCCGTGGCGGCAGCCTGCGAACTCTCCAGCCCGGGGCCGAAGGCGGATGTTCCAGCACGTGCCTGCCTCTGCGTGTCGAGCCCGCGAGCGCTGCCCACTGGGCTTGCGGAGGGACGCCCGCCGCCTGCGAGAGGCGATTGGTTGGCGCCTGTTTGTTCGGGGGCGCCTGGCCGCCCGAGGTCGCCCGTTCTCCCGAGGCCATCAAGATCGGAGCGCTCTCGCGTGATCGTGACAGCAGAGGCGCCGAGTTGCAGGTCGGGGGTGAAGAAGGCGGTTGTCGAGAGTCGTGCTTCTTCCGCGGAGAACTGCCGCGCCGACTCTTGGCGGATCGTGCTGGCCCTCACATACAAGGGAAGCCCGCGAGAGCGGTCGTACGTCCAGAACACGGCGTCGAGGACGACACCCTTGTTTCGCACGAGGTCGTAGAACATCCGCGGCCCGCGCAGGGTGTAGTTTCCATCGCCCGCGACAACATCGCCTTCGAGGTAGATGCCGCGGATCTGATCGACCGACAAGCGAGCCATGTCCTGGAGGGTGGAACCCTCGAGGAAGACGACGGCGCGCTGGGCCGAGATCTCGAGCGTGCGTTCCTGTGCGGCATCGGTGTACTGCACGATTACGCCCTCGGACGCGACCAGAGCGCTCTCCTGCTCGCCCGAGATGAACTGCAGCTTGCCGGGAGCGACCGAGACCGAGCCCGTTGACGCGAAGATCGCGTCTCGCTGCGCGACGCGGCGCGCGGGCAGTGGCTGTCCTCGATTCTCACGCACCCGGGTGGCGGGGCGGGGCGATTCCGCGATGAGCGGGCCTTGGCGTGGATCAGGGGTTCGATCGTCGCCGGGCGCCGGGTCGGTTGCCGCCCGCTGCGCGGGATCCGCGGGCTGGCTTTCCGCTCCATCGGCCCTGGTTGGTCGACGCCGGATCGGCTCGGGGCGGCTGGCCAGTCGCTCCGCTCGGCGCTGAGCGCGCTCTTCTGCCGCCCGGGCTCGCTCGCGCTCGGCGCTCGTCGGCAGTCCGAGCAACTCTCGCACGTAATCGCTCAGTACCGCTTCGCTCTGGCGAAGGAGCGCTGCCAGCTCCGGCGCGTCTGCTTCGCCTGGTTCGCCCTCGACGAGCGCATCGGCGCGGAGCTGCACGCCCTCCGCCGGCGCAAGCAAGCCCCGCACTGGGAGCGTCTTGGCCGACACGGAGATCGCGGCGTCGGCGGTGGGGGAGCCAACATCCTGAAAAAATGCGAAGACCTGATAGGTTGGCTTTCCCTGAAACTCTCTGGACGCCGGCAGTCGCTGGATGCGCAGCACCGCGCGGCGGGCGACGAACTGAAAGAGGCCCAGACGCACCCGAACATCACCATCGAGCACGAGGTGTTGCACGCCCGAGGTGATGCCGCCGGTAGTCGCTTGGGAAGTTGGCTCGCGCCAGGTCCACGCCCGCACCGCATTGAGCCGGATCGGCCCCTCAAGGGCGGCGATGGGCATGGCGACGCCAGCAAAATCGCGGCCCGTAATTGCGCTAGCGTCAACTCCGGGGGCGTCTGGAGCACGGGGAGCTCCGCGGACGGATCCTGAGCTTGGCCCGGCACCCTCGGGCTGCGAAGCCGGGGTGCTGGTCGATGTCGATGGAGTGGGTTGGTTCTGCGCCAGCGCACTCCCCGCGAGGCCAAGGCCAATCGCAGCGCCGGCGACGTGCGCCAGCAGCCTTGTCGCCTGCCGAAAGTCCATCGCGTCGCGGTATCGTGGCGCCATCATCGCGCCCATCCTACTCCCTTGGCTTGCTTGGCGTCGGCCCGTCTTCGCCCGCGCCGTTCGGGTCGAGTCGATTGGGGTCGGGCTCAGCATTCGATCAAAGCCCCGCGGGGATCCTGCCTGAATGCGATCACTTCCGCCCAACGAGGTAAACCACAAAGGCGCTTCCCAGAGGCTCGCCAGCTCGCACGGGTCGCACGTGCAGGTTGCCGTCCTGATCGATGGCGCCGCCGAGCTCGTCGTATATGTCGACGGCGCGGAATCCCGCCTCGAGCATCGCGTCCTGGGCTTCGGGGATCGACCACAGACGCCAGTCGTAGGTGAACGCATTGCGAAGCGTTCGGGCTCGACGCTTGCTCGAGTTCCTTCCGGCGTTGGGCTCTGGACCCACTTCAAAGTGCATCGCGCAGTGCACGCGTCCCGAGAGCGGATCGCAGGATTGCTGGTGCCATGAATAGACGACCCGGCGCTTTCCGAGCTTGAGCGATTGCTTCATCACTCCGGGCGTCCAGGCATCCGGCCCGCCATAGAGATCGCACACCAGGATGCCGCCGCGACGAAGTCGTTCTCGCGAAGCGCGAAGATATGAGAGCAGCGCCGCCCGCTCGTGGAAGTACCCGATCGGAAAGTTCGACGCAACCAGCGCATCGCAGCGAGCCTGGCAGGTCATCACATCCGCTTGGATGAGCTGCGTGCGGCGGATCTGATCGGGCGTGAGAAGGGCCCGAGCCCATTCCAGCGGCGCCGGATCGGAGTCGACGAGGATGGCCCGTGCGTTCGGGTCGCTTGCCGTCCACTCGCGAGCGAGTGCGCCCGTTCCGGAGAAGTCCTCGCGCAGGGTGCGCGGGCCCGCAATCGAGGTCCTCTTCGCCCGCGAGCCCAAGTCCTTCTTCGAGTTTCCGCTTGGCCCATACACCGCGCGCACGAACGCCGCGAGAGGCCCGGGGTTCGTCGCGGCAAGCTCGTAAAGGGCAAATGCGTCCAGAGGTGGTTCCGGCGGCGACGTAGCCGACCGCTCTCGCGGCCTTACGCTGCGAGGTTTCTTCGCCCGTGCGTCGAGTCCGTTCGGCACGCTGTTCACCCAGTGGCTGCTTTGCTTGAGGGCCGATTCCGGCGAGTGGCTCACGCCATCCGCGCCCAGCGGACCAGCGTCGCGAAGTTGGGCGGCTTGCCATACATCAAGACACCCACGCGGAAGATCTTTGCGGCCAGCCGGACCATCACGTACACCGTGATCGCGCCAACCGCCAGCGACACCGGCACCTGCCAGATGGGGGGCGGATCCGTCGAGCTCAGGCGAAGCACCATGATGAACGGGCTCACCGGCGGCGTGAAGCTGAGGATCGACGCGAGGAGCCCGTTTGGGTTGAAGATGATCGGGAACATCAGCATCAGCGGCAGCATGATGACGAGCATGATTGGCCCCATCAGTTGCTGGGCTTCCTGGAGATCCGCAACGGCGCCGCCCACCGCCGCCATCATCGAGGCGATGGTCAGGTAGGCGATTACGAAGTAGCCGATCATCAGCAGCAGCGTGGTGGAGTCGATGATGTCCGATCGGTCGGTCGCCAGCAGGGCCGTGATGCCCATCGCGGAGTAGAGCACGAGGATGAGCATCCCGGCGGCCATCTGCCCCAGGATCTTTCCGGTCATTAGTTCCATCGGGGAGACGGCGCTGAGCAGCACTTCCATCACACGGTTGGACTTCTCCTCGATCGTGCTCGTCAGCAGGAACTGCCCGCTGGTGAAGACCGAGATCCACAGCAACATCAGGAACGCCAGCGGCACATAGAGCTGCTTCAGGGGCGAAGCCTGCTTTTCTCCGGCGGACGTCACTTCAATGGCTTGCGGCGCGGCGATGTTCGAGAGTTCCTTGACCTGGACCGGATCGAAGCCGTTCGCCCGGATCCTCGCGTCGACGAGAGCCTCGCGAATTGTGTCCTTGAGCAGGCCCTGAGCCCGGATGTCGAGCTTTGGCTTGATGAACAGATCGAAGGAATCAAAGCCCTTCTCGCCACGTGCCAGCGTGTGCTCGTTCACCACGACCAGCGCCAGCCTTGATCCATCGAACGGTGTGCCAAGGCTGAGGGGGGCCTTTTCTGCTTCCAGGTCCGCGCTGGCCGGAAGGGTGTCAACGGTGAGCGTGGGCAGGTTATTCCCCGCGGCCTTCGCGGCGGCTTCGCTGGCTTGGCCGATCAACGCCGCCTGCTCGGGCGCGACCTCTCCGGTCGCGTCGGCCGCTTTGGAGATCGCTTGCCTTGTCTGACCTTCGACGCGCTCGCGGATCCGCTCTGGATCGAGGAAGGTGGCGATCGACCGAGCGCCTGCACCCTCCTCGCCGCTGGGGGTCCGAGATCGATCGACGACCGCGACGACGCCGTTGACCGCGGGAGGCTTCTGGCTCAGGAGCACGAAGGCCAGGGGCATGAGGGCCGTCGCGACGACCGGCAGCACCAGTACGCCAATCACGAACCCCTTCGTGAAGACCGTTGCCTTGAACTCTCGAAGCGCGACTTGGACAATCTTCGTCCCGATCATCTCGAGGTGTCTCCCTGCCAAGGTGCTGCCCAGGTGCGGCAGGCCAGAAGTACTCCGCCCCAGCGCCTCACTTTGGCGCGCTGAGCTTCGCGGTCAAGATCTCCCGCGTCTCGCGGGTTGCGAGCACGCTTGCCGAAAGCTCGGCCGCTCGCGCGAGCAGTTCCGGAGCGATGGATCCGTCGACCGCGGCGAGCAACTCTTTGGTCGCCCGCAGCGCGTGGGGTCCGCCCTGAGACAAACTTGCGACGAGTTCATCGGTCAGGGCATCCAGGCTCGCTTCGTCGGGCGCGAGTCGATCGACGAGGGAATCCTGAAGCGCCTGCGCGCCGGTCATGAGCCCGCCCAGCAGCAAAATGCGCCTCGCCCGCCCGGCTCCGACTTTGTGGATCAGCCAGGGCGCGACGACTGCGGGGCAGACTCCAAGCCCGACCTCGGGAAAGCCCAGCTTGGCGTCCGCGTGCGTCAGCGCCACGTCGCACACGCACGCCAGCCCGCACCCGCCGCCAATGGCCGCTCCGTTGACGCGGGCGACGGTGACCTGGGGCAAGGCTCGAAGCTTCAGCGTCAGCGACGCCAGCGATTGCAACAGCCTTCGCCCGAATGCGTCCGGCCCCACGCCGTCGTCGCTGAGCACCGATTTGAGATCCATGCCTGCGCAGAACGCGCGGCCTTGACCCGTGATCACCAGCACGCTGAGATCGGCGCGAGCGGCCAGTTCATCCGCCCGCGCGTGCAGAGACTCGAGCAGCGGCAACGACAGCGCGTTGCGGGCCTCCGGGCGGTTGAGCGTGAGCCGCGCCACGCGACCCTCGCATGCCAGTGTCGTCAATCCCGCCTCACCCACGTCTGGCTCCCGCCACGGTTCTGATCTCCCCGCGTTGGCCTTCGCCCGCACCTCCGCCCGGCTCGGACGCTAGATCGTCGTGATCTCCGTGCACTTGGCCTCGACAGCCTTGTCGACCAGGTCCTCGTACTTCTTCAGGAGGTCCTGCACTTCCTTCTTCAACTGCTCGATGTCGTCCTCGGAGAAGTGGACACCCACCTGCTTGGCCAGCCCCTCGGCGTGCTTGTTCGCGTCACGCCGAACGTTACGGATCGCCACCTTCTGCTCTTCCCCCATCTTGCGCACACGCGCGACGTACTGTTGCCGCCGATCGGCGGAGAGTGCCGGCACGTTGATCCGGAGTTGCTTGCCCTCGCTGATCGGATTGAAGCCCAGTTGGGCTGCTTCGATCGCCTGCTTGATTGCGCCGATCGACCCTTGATCGAAGGGCTTGACGAGCAGTTGCGTCGGCTCGGGAACGCTGATGGCCGCAAGCGACTTCAGCTCCGTCATCGAGCCGTAGTAGTCAACCTTGACGAACTCGATCATGCCGGGCGAGGCTCGCCCGGTCCGAATCCCGCGGAGCTCGTTCCGCAAGTAGTCCAGCGCCTTCTCCATGACTTCTTCGGCTTCGAGCAAAATGGTGTCCGGGTCGCTCATCGCTGCGATTCTCCACAGTCCCCGCGGATCGGGACGGTCCAACTCTCTCCGATCATACCCCCGGCCCCCTTCGTCGCTCGCCTGTTCGCTCAAGCTCGCGTCGACCGCCTTTGGCCTCCCCTTCGCTCGCTTGCCCCGTCGGCCCCTTTCTATACTGGCTCGATGACATCCCGTCGACGCATCGCGATCACCGGCCTTGGAAGCGTCACCGGCTTCGGCGTCGGTTTCGACTCCTTCTGGCAGGGCATGCTCCAGGCCCGTTCCTGCATCCGGCCCATTGCCCGGTTCCGTCCTGATGGTTTCCGCTGCCGATTGGCCGCGGAAGTCCTCGACTTCTCCGCCAAGGACTTTGTCCCGAAGCACTATCGCAAGGCCGTCAAGGTCATGGCTCGCGACATCGAGCTCGCCGTCGCGGCGGCCCGCGACGCGGTTCTCGATGCGAAGCTCGTTACCCGGGGGACGAGCGATGGGGCCGACGCGGCGCCAACCTACGCGGGGGAACGCATGGGTTGCCATGTCGGCGCCGCTCTCATCGCGGCGGAAGCGGAGGAACTCACGACGGCGCTGGCAACCGCACGCGCCCCGGGAAGCGAGCAGTTCGACCTGGCACGCTGGGGCGATAGCGAGGGCGGTCAGGCGGCCATGAACAACTTGCAGCCGCTCTGGTTGCTGAAGTATCTGCCCAACATGCTCGCCTGCCACGTGACGATCATCCACGGGTGCGAAGGTCCTAGCAACACGATCACCTGCGCCGATGCCAGCGGGCTGCTCTCGCTGGGCGAGTCCGCCCGGGTGATCGAGCGGGGCGACGCGGACGCCTGCCTCTCGGGCGGCGCTCAGACCGACATCAACCACATGAGCCTTATGCGGCTCGAACTGACCCGCCGCGTTGCGGAGACCGGTGATGCAACGGATCCGCGTCAGATCCTCAAGCCGTTCTCGCCCGCGTCGCGGGGTGGGCTTGTGGGCGAGGCGGGCGCGATCGTCGTGCTTGAAGACCTTGATCGGGCAGTCGGTCGGGGTGCCCGGGTTTATGCCGAGCTCGCTGGCTTTGGCGCCGCCCAGAGCAGCGCCCCGGCGTATCCACCCTTCGACTCGATGTCTGGCGCCGCCGACGGGTTGAGCGACGCCATCGAAAGCGCGCTGCGCGACGCCCACGCATCCCCCGAGGAGATCGACGCGATTGTTCCCCACGCCGCGGGCCTGACAGCCTGGGATCGCGCCGAAGCCGATGCCATTGTGCGGGTGTTTGGGGAGCGAGCCGGGCGTCTACCCCTGTTCACCATCACGCCCAACACCGGGGACGGGCGTGCGGCCAGCGGCGTCCTTGGGGTAGCGCTCGCCGCGAAGATCCTGAGTACCGGGCAGTCCCCGGCTCGCCTAGGGGTCTCCGACCCCATCCTAAACCTCTTGGCCGGGGATGCACCCGCCGGCGACGCCACCCACCTCCGCACCGTCTTGGTCTGCACCCCTTCGGAAGGCGGTCATCACGCGGCGGTGGTCCTCCGGCGCGTGGGGTGATGTCCGGGCGGGAGCCGGGCAAAGCACGGGAGTTATTGGGGCGGACCACCCAAATCTGTGATACACTCGGCCACGTGGCCCGCCCAGCGCTCGTTCGCGCTCGGCGTCCGCCGCGCGGCGGGCGGGGTTCGTTGCACCCGCGATTGTTCTTGGAGATCCATCCTTTGGCGCACAACTACAACCGAGGCGACTACGGACAGCGAGGCGGCGGCAACTTCTCCGATCGGTCCCGCGGGGGCTATGGCGGAGGCGGGCACGGCGAAGGTGGGCATGGCGGCCGGGGACGCGGTCGCGGCTCCAGTCGCGATCGGCGCGGCATCCCGCTGTCGGAACTCGATCCCGCGCTGACTGCCATCAGCCATAAGGTCATCGGCGCCGCCACTGAGGTCCACGTGAACCTGGGCCCGGGCTTCCCCGAGGACGTCTACTTCCGCGCTCTGCTGGCCGAGATGGACGCTCAGAGCATCCCTTACAAGGTCGACTGCGCTTTCGATGTTGTCTACAAGGACAAGAAGCTCGGGGAGATCGTCGCCGACCTTTACATCGACGACAAGTTCATCGTCGATGTCTCTGCGACGCCGGGCGAGATCGGCTCGCACGAGCGCTCGGTCCTTCGGGCTCAGTTGAAAGCGGCCGATCGGGTGCTGGGGCTCATCATCAACTTCGCCGGTCGGCGCCTCAAGGACGGCCTTGTTCGCGTCATCAATGTCGACAAGCTCCGCGCCGAGCGGGGCGACCTCTTCGACGATGAGGGCGGGGACGAGGGGGACGACGCCGAAGGCGGCGATTACGAGTACGAAGACCGCGGATAACCACGCCGAGGTCGGCCTAGAGCCCATGCCCGTGTCTTGCCGGCGTCCTTGCGGCACAGAGTTCTGGCGCGCCCGGGCTTGTCAGCACCCCTCATTCGAAGCCACCCGGCACGGAAAAGTTGCGTCTTTGCGACGTACCATCGCCCATGAGCGGAACGCGACGCGTCGTGATCAGCGGTATGGGCTGGGTCACGCCACTAGGCTGCGAGCTTGAATCCGTGTGGCAGCGACTCCTCGGGGGCGAGTCGGGCGTTGGCCGCATCACTCGGTTTCACGCCGGCACGTTCTCGACGAACTTCGCCGCCGAGGTGCGCGACTTTGACTTCAAGCGGACGCTGGCGAACTGGGCTTCGCTGGGCGCGAGCGCTCCGGACGGCGCAGCAGCGGCAACGCACCCTCACGCCGGATACAACTCGCAATTTGCGCTGGGGGCCGCGGCACAAGCCTGGACGCAGTCGGGCCTGGCGAGCCACCGCGGGCTCGATCGCAAGCGCTTCGGGATTTATCTCGGCGCGGGCGAGGGCGTGCTCGACTTTGACAACTATGTCGCGACGAACCTGGCCAGCTACGAGCCGGCGACGCGGACCTGCAACGCGGAGCGATGGGCGGAAGTCGGGCGCGAGCGGTTCTCGGCGTCGCTCGAAGCGGAGCAGGCGCCGAACATGCCGCTCTCGCACCTTGCCGGGGCGTTCGGCTGCCGGGGACCGGCGCTGAACTGCCTCACAGCGTGCGCCGCGAGCACACAGGCCATCGGGGAGGCGTGGCACATCATCAAGCGGGGTGATGCGGACGTGATGTTTGCCGGCGGCACCCACACGATGATCCACCCGCTTGGGGTGACCGGGTTCATCCGCCTGACCGCGCTGTCGTCCCGGCGTGACGAGATCGATTCCGCCGCTCGCCCGTTCGACGTCACGCGCGACGGCTTTGTGATGGGCGAGGGCGCGGGGATGTTGATTCTTGAATCTCTGGAGCACTGGCAAGCGCGCACGAGCGAGGCTCGCCGCACGGGGCTGGCAGGGGTCCCCGAGGCGCCGCTGGCGGAGATCGCTGGATATGGCTCGTCGGCGGACGCGTTCCGGATCACGGACATTCATCCGGAGGGCAAGGGCGCGCAAGCGGCGATGAACCAAGCGCTCCGGCAGGCGGGCGTGGAGCCCCGGGCGCTTGGCCCGGATGGGAGCCCGCTGGTTCAGTATGTGTCGGCCCACGGCACCGGAACTAAAGAGAACGACAAAATCGAAACCGTCGCGGTCAAGGGCGTGTTTGGCCCGCTGGCGCCGAAGATTCCCGTCAGCAGCGTCAAGAGCATGTTTGGTCACTTGATCGCCGCCGCCGGCGCGGTTGAGCTCATCACGTGTGTCATGGCGATCCGGACGGGGTGGCTCCCGCCGACGATCAACCTGCGGCATCCGGACGCCGAGTGCGATCTGGACTACATCCCGAACCAGGCCCGCTCGCTGCGCGATCCGCGAACGGGCGCGAGCCGCGTGAGGCTGTGCCTGTCGAACAGCTTTGGCTTTGGCGGGCAGAACGACACGCTGGCGGTGCGGGCGTTCGAATCGTGATTAGCGACCCAGCATGAGGTTGACGAGCGAGGTCCACCCGGTCTGGTGCGACGCGCCGAGGCCGCGCCCCGAGTCGGCGTGGAAGTGCTCGTAGAAGTAGACGAGCTGTTGCCAGTGCGGGTCGTCGGCGAAGCGCCGGTCCTCGCCGTGGCACGGGCGCTGGCCCGAGGCATCGGGCATGAACAGCTTGCAAAGGCGAACGCGAATCTCCGCGGCGGCTTGCGCGAGCGAGCAGGTGCGTCCGGTGCCGCGCGGGAACTCAACGCGGAGGTCGTCGCCATAGAAGTGGTGGTAGCGCTCGAGGGCCTCGACCAGGAGGAAGTTGAGCGGGAACCAGATGGGGCCGCGCCAGTTGGAGTTGCCACCAAAGAGCGAGCTCGTCGACTCGCCGGGGGTGTAGTCGACGCGATGCTCCTGGTCTGCAAGGCGGAAGACGTACGGATTCTCGGCATGGAACTTGGAGATGGACCGAACGCCAAAGGGCGAGAGAAACTCCGATTCGTCCATGAGGCGTTCGACGACGCGGATGAGCCGCTCGCGCGTGGGGATTGCGAGCAGGCGATGCTGCGCGGGTGGCTCGCTGCCGGGGTTGGAGTCGGTGCGATGTGCCGCGTGTGCGCAGGCGCAGGTCTGAAACCAGGGCAAGTCGCGTCGGTGGTTGAGGAACCAGTTGAGGCGGCGCTTGAAGTCGGGGAGGCGGTCGATCAGGTCGTTGTCGAGCACCTCGACCGCGAGCAGAGGAACCATGCCCACGAGCGAGCGCACGCGGAGGGGGAGCGTCTCTTCGCCCATCTCCGGAAGTCGAATGCGGTCGTAGTAGAACCCGTCTGCCTCGTCCCAGAGGCCCGAGCCTCCCAGCGTGTTGATGGAGTCGGTGATGGCGATGAAGTGCTCGAAGAACTTGGTCGCCATGTCCTCGTAGGCGGCGTCGATGTGTCCGTTCTCGCCGGCCGCGAGCTCCAGGGCCATGGAAAGCATGGTGCCGCAGTAGAAGGCCATCCACGCGGTGCCATCGGCCTGCTCCAGGTGCCCGCCGGTGGGGAGGGGCTTGGAGCGATCAAAGACGCCGATGTTGTCAAGGCCCAGAAATCCGCCCGCAAAGAGGTTCTTGCCCGAGGGATCTTTGCGGTTGACCCACCACGTGAAGTTGATCACGAGCTTCTGGAAGCAGCGAGCGAGGAACTGGCGATCGCGGTGGCCCCGTGCGCCGGTCATCTTGTAGACGCGCCAGCACGCCCACGCATGGACGGGCGGGTTGACATCGCCAAAGGCGAACTCGTATGCCGGAATCTGCCCCGAGGGGTGCATGTACCACTCCCGGAGCATGAGCACGAGCTGATCTTTGGCGAACTGAGGATCAAGCTGGGCCATGGGCAACATCTGGAACGCAAGATCCCAGGCGGCGTACCACGGATACTCCCACTTGTCGGGCATCGAGATGATGTCGCGGTTGTTCAGATGCCGCCATTCGTTGTTGCGTCCGAGCTTGCGGGCTTCGGGCGGGCGAATCTGGCCAGGGTCGCCGTCGAGCCAGGGCGCGACGTCGTAGTGATAGAACTGCTTGCTCCAGAGGAGTCCCGCCGCAGACTGACGCGCAATGCGGCATTCCTCCTCGCCAAGATCGGGAGCAAATGAGGCGGCGTAGAAAGCGTCCGCTTCCGCGATCCGCTGCTGGAAGACGGCGTCGAACGCCTCGCCAAACGGTTGCCGGGACGGAGCGTCGCAGCGGGTAAGCCGCAGGCGGAGTGTGGTTGAGGACTTGGCGCCGATGGTCAGCGTGTGCCACGCCGCGGCCTTGGTGCCTCGCTTCTCGGGGTTGACGGCGTCGGTTCGTCCCTGGATCACCCGCTCGTGGAAGGCGTCTTTGACGAAGGGCGTCGCGCTTGGGATGTTCCACAGCCGCATCGCGTTCGTTTCGTTCTCCGTGAAGAGCACTTCCGCGGGGGCGGCGGAGTTAGATAAGCCCTCAGCAGATCTCGGCGCATCAATGCTCAGGTGGTAGACTCCAAGCTTGGGATCACGCGCAACGATGCAACTGGTCGACTGGAGTGCAAGCTCCGGCTTCGAAGCGACGGCGTCTCCCCAGGACCACGTGTTGCGAAACCAAAGCGTTGGAAGCGCGTGGATGACAGCTGGTGATGGCCCCCGATTGGAGATCGTAATGCGGACGAGGATGTCTTCCGGTGCCGCCTTGGCATACTCGACAGGAACATCGAAATAACGGGAGTCGTCGAATGCTCCGGTGTCGACGAGCTCAAACTCGGGCTCCTCCCGGCTGCGTCGGCGGTTCTCATCGACGAGGCGTGCATAGGGGAACGAGCGCTGGGGATACTTGTACAGAGCCTTCAGATAGGATCCGGTGGGAGTCGCGTCGAGGTGGAAGTAATGCTCCTTGACGTCCTCGCCGTGGTTGCCTTCTGGGCCCGTGAGGCCAAAGAGGCGTTCCTTGAGGATGGGATCGTTCCCATTCCAGAGCGCAACCGCCAGATTAAGGCGGCCATCATCATCGCAGATGCCGAGCAGGCCATCCTCGCCCCAGCGATACGCGCGGCTGCGAGCGTGATCATGCGGAAACGAGGACCAGCAGTCGCCCGATGGCGAGTAGTCCTCGCGGACCGTTCCCCACTGGCGATCGGAGAGATACGGACCCCATTGGCGCCAAGCCTGAGCGCCGGAATCGGCTTGGATCAAGCGGGCTCGCTCCGCATCGATCGCCGCTGGCGCTGACGCGAAAGTCGAGCCTGGTTGGGCCGAGGGCGGCGATGATTCCGCCTGACGTGTGCGAGCGCGAGTGTCCGCCTTGGGGGCGCTGGCGGATTTGGTGGTGGAGTTGATGGCTTTGGTCGTCATGGCTTGGTGTTGCCCGAAGGAGTGGGGGCGGATTGCGGCGCGTCTTGGCTGATGATCACTGCGTGCCCGTCGGGATCGCGGATGGCGAGGCTCGTGTGATCATCGAAATGAACCGCTGCCGCGGACACGAGCGAAACGTTGGCGGCGATCAACTGGCGCTCCAGCGAGGCGAGCTGTGACGCCTTGAGGTTGGTTCGAAAGGTCCAAAGGTCGTTCAGGCGGGCATCGGCGGGCGCGGGTCGGCCATCACGCGGCGCGAGGTATTCCAGAAGCTCCACCCCGGGGCCGGACGTGGCACGGAGCGCCGTAATCCGAAGGCGAGCGCCGAAGACGTTGTTGAGGTGCTCCTGCTCGGAACCGAAGTTCTCGCTCTCGCCCACGACCCGGAGCCCGAGCAGGTCGCGATAGAAGCGAAGGCTGTCGTCGGTGTCGGCAACAACGATGGCGGTGTGGTCGATGCCGAGGAAGAGGCTGGACTTGGACTGCCACCGGGCCTCTCCCTTTCCTGGGGGGAAGTGGATGATCTCGAGGGCATGCCCGTCGGGGTCCTTGAAGTAGAACGCGCTGATACCCGAGGCTGGCGGGATCGTCTCTGGCAGCGTCTGTGGACCTGAGGAGGCGTGACGCACCTTGTGAGAGCGGAGATGGGCGTAGGCCTGGTCTATATCGCTCACGACGATGGCGATATGCTGAAACCAGCGGTCGTTGGAGCGTGAATCCGGTGGCACTGGCCGGCCCTCCGGCGCAACGAACTGCACGAGCTTGAGACGTTCATCGCCGAGGGCGAGCGTCGCAGTGCGGGTGCGTGTGCCGAAGACGCCCGTGAGCCGCTCGACTCGGTCGCCCGCGTCTTCGACGACTTCGATCTGGCGGCAGGTAAGCACGCCCGTGTAGAAGGCCAGCGCCGCGTCGAGGTCGGAAACGGTGATGGTCACGCTCTCAACCGCGGTGATCGGAGCGTGCGAGTGCGTGTCCGCTGGGGCCGCTGGGGCCGATTCCACCCGGGCGAGCCTGGTTGCCCCGGGCTCGGAGCGAAGCGGGGGGGCCGCCGACGCGGGCACGAAAGCGAGGCTTGCTGCCGCGAACAGCAGCAGCGCGGAGCGGGCGGCGCGGATCGGGCTCCGAGTCCACGAGGAGCACCGGGGGCTGGTCGCGGCGATGGGGCTCGCGTCGGAAACGCGTGGGTGGTTGGTCATGGCGCGAGGCTCGCGGGGCTCGTCGTGCGCGGCTGCGATCGGCTCCCGATCGTGATGCCATCGAACGAGTTGTGTGTGCTGCCGTTGACCGGCGCGGCCTCGACGTGGAGGCGTCCGAGGATGTGATCGGCAACGCGCAGCGCGTTGGCCATGATCGTGAGTGACGGATTGACGGCGCCACAGCTTGGAAAGAACGAACCGTCGCAGACGTAGAGATTGTCCAAGTCGTGTGCCTTGCAGTTCAGGTCAAGAACGCTGTCGCGCGCACTGACGCCAAATCGGAGCGTGCCGTTCTGGTGGCTGACACCGCTCACCCCCAGACGCTTGGCGAGGAAGTGGGGCGGGGCGTGTCCTCGGCGTTGCTGGGCTTGCTCGAGCATCCGCGCGAGCTTGGCCTGAAGCCGGTCGTAGGCCTCGGTGTTGTTGGGCGTGTAGCTGACTCGGATCGAGCCGTCGTCGCGAAGGGTCACGCGGTTGTCGGGGCTCGGAAGGTCCTCGGCGCTGAGGAAGAAGTCGATGGTGCGCGGCTTGATATCGTCGACAGAGACGTTGGGGAGGTCATCGCCCTTCAGCCAGGCGAGCGTACCACTGTCGGGCTTGCCCATGAGCTGAATGAGTCCGAGGGGGAAGGGCGAGTCGGGCGCACTGTGATAAAAATCGCTGATGGCGAAGTGCTTCTGGAACGCCGACGGATTTGGTTCTTGGGTGACGGCGATGAAGCAGCCATTCTGGTGGCACATGTAGTTGCGGCCAACGAGGCCGGACGAGTTCGCCAAGCCGGTCGGATGGCTGTCGCAGCGGGAACGAAGCAAGAGGGCGGCTGAGTTGATGGCGCCGGCCGCGAGGATGACAAGGTCAGCGCGGAATCGCAGCTTCTCCCCATCGCGGTCGACCAGAACTTCAGCGACGCTCCCGCCGGAGCGATCGACGACCAGGCGTTCAACGAGAGCTCGGGTCATTAGGGTGACGTTCGATCGGGCGAGCACGGGGCGAACCGCGACGACGTGGGAATCGGACTTGACCTCGGTCAGATCGGGGTAGCCGTCGAAGGTGCTGAAGCGATACGGGGCGTCGCGCGGATCGAGGCGTACTCCAAGCGGCGCGGGAAACGGGCGATAGCCCAGCGCAACGAAGTCGTCAAAGAGGTCGCGGATTCTCGGTTCGGGTCCGAGCGCGGGGTGGGGATATGGCGCGGAAGCCGGGGGCTCGCAGGGATCGCTCCCGCGCTGGCCGTGGGCGCTGTAGAGGCGTTCGGCGCGGGAGTAGTAAGGCTCGAAGATGTCGTATCCGATGGGCCATGCGGGCGAGATGCCACCAAAGTGCTCGACACGGTCGAAGTCGCGCGCGCGGAGGCGAAGGAGGGCAGCGCCATAGACCTTGGTGTTGCCGCCAACCCAGTAGTGCGTGTAGGGTTCGAAGGGCTGGTCGTCCTTGTCGAACCAGCGCTCCTTAGCGAGGTATCGTTTGTCGGCGAAGACGGCCTTCTCGTCCCAGTTCTCGCGCTCGCGCGGGAGAAAGTCGCCTCGTTCAAGGATGAGGATTCGCTTGCCGGAAGGCGCAAGGGCGTGGGCGATGGTGCCGCCGCCGGCACCGGTACCGATGATGATAATGTCGTAGCTGCTTTGCATGGTTGAACCGGGAAAGGGCGTCGATCACGAGTCGCATCGCATGTGACCCGAGGTTGACGCGAAGGCTGGAACCAAGGGGCCAAGGAACGAACGGACTCGCTCGAGCGAAGAACGGGCAACCGAGTCACGGGCAACCGAGTCACGGACAACCGAGGCACGGGGCCACCTGCCAACGAACCCGGCCTTGCCGACACTCTTCAGTGAGCACCGTTGTGATGCCGTGGATGCGCTCAGGTTACAAACACACGTGCCGCGAGCAAGTGTTCACTCGCGACACTTGAAGATGCAGACCCCATCGCGTGGGTGCTGGAGCTTGCAGCAGTGAACGCTTGACTTGCCGAAGATCGCGACGTGCAAGGCCGCGGCGGCGGACATCGCCAGCGGTGGGGCAAGCAAGTAGACCCAGAGGCCTCGGAACTGGCGAGAAAAGGCAGCGGACGCGAGCGTCCGGGCCGGATTCATGCTCATGCCTGACACGGGTGCAAGGAACGTGATGAAGGATGTCACGAGAACGCCGGCCGCGAGCCCGGTGTAGGGCTTTGTGACGTCGTTATTCGTGCTGATGAGCACCATGCTCATCATGGTGAAGGACATCCCGCATTCGGCGGCAAACGCGGCGCGTATGCCCAGGCGACCAGGAGTCGTCGATGCGTATCGCACACGCTCGTTGGCGAGAGCCGGCCCAAGCACGCCCCGGGCGAGCATGACGCCGACGGCGCCGCCCGCGAACTGAGCCATGATGTATGCCACGGCATCCAGCGGGCGAACCTTGCCCAGCAAGAAGAAGGTGAAGGTCGTCGCGGGGTTCATGTGCGCCCCCGAGCGCTGCCCCCAGGGCGAGTAGATCAGCGAGATGGCCGTGAGCCCCATCAGCGTCGCAATGATGACGCGACGAACGTTCCGAGAGTTGATCGCGCGATGGATCGGCGAGCCCGGATGCTCGAGCGCGAGCACGGCGGTGCAAGCGACGAACATGAACGTGCCCAACAGCGCGGCCTCGATGAGGTATTCGGCCCAATGCGGCTGCACGATGACTCCCCGGGGCGGATCAGCCGCCCGTCTCGAAGCCCGGATAAAGAGTCATGCCGCCATCCACGAACAGGCTGGCGCCGGTGATGTAGTCAGCCTCATCAGAGGCGAGCCATGCGGCGAAGCGGGCGATGTCCTCGGGTTCGCCGATCCGCTTGTAGGGGATCAGTTTGAGCAGTTCGGAATAGGCTTCGGGCGTTTCCCACGCCGCGCGGTTGATCGGCGTGCGGACCGCTCCGGGACAGATCGAGTTCACTCGGATGCGCCAGGGTGCTACTTCCTGCGCGATGGACTTCATCATCAGCATGACGCCACCCTTGCTCGCGGCGTAGTTCACGTGCCCCGCCCAAGGGATGACTTCATGCACGCTGGAGACGCAGATGATCTTTCCGGCGGCGCACGACACGTCGGGGCGAACGCCGCGACGCTTGAACTCCCGGATCGCCTCGCGGGCGCACAGAAACTGCCCGGTCAGGTTGACGTCGATGACCTTGCGCCACTGCGCGAGGGTCATGTCTTCGATGCGGGCGTCCTGCTGCAGGCCAGCGTTGTTGATGAGGATGTCAACGGTTCCGAAGGCGGCGATGGTGTGCTCGAACATCGAGCGCACCTGGCCTTCATCCGAAACGTCTGCCTTGAACGCGATCGCTCGTCCGCGGTTGGCGCAGCCGCAGTGCGTGGCGTGGTCCACGACCTCGCGGGCCTGATCGTCCGGCCCGATGTAGTTGACAACGACGTTCGCGCCCGCCGCGCAGAGGCCGGTTGCGATCGCGCGGCCGATGCCGGACGACGCGCCGGTGACGATGGCGGTTTGTCCACGCAGGATCGGGCGAGCCTCGCACGCGGGCATCTCAACCCGCGGCAGTTGCTCGGGCGTGAGATCGCGCACAAGCTTGCTGCTCATGGTCTGATTCGTTGGAGCGCCGGCGTGGGCGCGAGCCGAGGTTGCGCTGGTGCCGGCGGTGTCGCGGTGTACGCTCGGAGTTGGGGCCGAGGGGATGGCGGTGGTCATTGATAACCCTTCCTGCGTTGCAGCTTTGGATGATGCCGCTTGGATGCCGGGCAAGCGAAACGGTTACAAACGGGCTTGCTTGAGTCCGCAAGCGCGATCGGCGGAGTCGCTCAAGCGGTCAACTTGCCGCCCCGCCAGCAGTGGCCAACTTCAGCGGCCACTACCGACCACCGACCAAGCCCAGCCCAGCAACCGCGCGGCATCGGTGAGCACGCGAGCGTCGGCTGAAGAGCCGCCTGGTGGCAGGCAGTGGCGGTGCGGGCGATGCACCCCGCCAGCCGTCACGAGCTGCAGCCTGAACCTCAGGCCCTCCGACCGGCGTCAACACTTACGCCGCCACCCCCCGAATCGGGAGGCACCGAAGCCGCGTTCAGGATGTTCAGGTGAAGGCTCAGCCCCACGCAGGGACAGCGTCGGCTTGATGGAGCGATGGCCGGAAGGCGGAATCGCGACAAACCGACTCCGGAAAGGGCCGATCCGCAAGCCGTGGGCGGAGCCGGGCCGGGGGACGTTTCCGGGGTTGCCCGGGTCGCCGGGTTGCCGGGTGTCGGGCAATCGAGCCCTCCCGGAGCGGCGTGGAGGGCACGGGACAACGGAATGGGCCGAACAGGCCGGATAGACCTCCTGGGTGGGCTGGCCGGGCCGCGGGCCTGCGGCGGATTCGGCCGATGGCTTGACCGCTGGCGCATTGCCGCTAGGCTTTCCGTCTGACAACTCGGTCCCCGATAGCTCAATGGTAGAGCGACCGGCTGTTAACCGGTAGGTTCTAGGTTCGAGTCCTAGTCGGGGAGTTTCCTTCCGACCCCGCCTCACGGCGGGGTCGTTTGGTTTACAGGCGGCCCGTTTTGCCCTTCGCGGCGGGTTGGCCAGAAAGCCCGTAGAATCCGGGCGGTTTGGCGTTTCGAGCACGTTCGCCGCCGCGCTCTCGGTTCGAGACCATTTCAGAGCCAACCGGTCAGGACACCGGGTGTCTCAGCATGGGTGCGTCGAAATCCTCTCGAACTCTCGGCGTCTCGGGTTGACGGCCGGAGGGGTTAACAGGGCGAGAGGCGAGAGCGCGAGTGTCAGTCGCTTCGGTGCTCTGGTCGGGAGGACGCGCGGAGAACCCGCAAGGACGGGGATTCCGATGCCGGGGCCGCGATCTGCGCGGGCCAGGCGCGCTCTCGGCCTTGAATTCGAATGTCCGGGTCTCACGCGATCCTCTCTGGTTGCACTCGCTCCACCTACGGAAACCTTCTGAGTCGCTGTCGATCTCTGGTTAGTCCACCCCGCAACGCCAACATGAAGGGTGCTCCCGGTGGGCTGACACGTGCAGGGCGATCGGCGTCTCATCTTGGAGGTGGCCCCAATGACGTTCGAGTGCTGCGATGCGACCGCGCAGGTTCGGTCGTGATCCTCATTGACCAGGCTGCGGCTTCCAACTCGCGTAGGATGATGCACGATGGAATTGCCGAGGCTTCACATCGTCGATGCCCCCCCAAACGACCTGCCTGAGCGCATGGTGTCGCGGGATGCGGCTTTGTGGATCGGAACTCTGGACAGAGCGTCAGAAGCAGTCGTCCGCAGCGCATCGGTGCTAGCCGACTTGCCCTGGACGATGGTGCTGGTCGAGGAATCTTCGAAGGCGGTGTGCAACGCCATCGCCGCGACGCAAGCTCGCCAGTTCGAGCGCATCCGGGGACACAAGATTCCGGTCGCGGGTGCAACGACGGACCTCTCATTCCCCACCAGGTCGGTGCCCGTCTTCTTCCTGAACGGTCGCGAGGATGCCGTCGAGGTCGAGCAGCGACCAGAGGCGCTGGGGAACAGGAGTCGCGCCTTCCGGCGGGCTTCCATGTTCGATGCACTCGTGCGTGGAGGCGCGAGAATCCTGGTCGTGCTCCCAGGTGCCGCGGATTCGCTCAGCGAGCTCCTTGGCGACGTTGTGGAAGAGATGCGACCTCAGGTTGTCGCGCTGGCACATACGGCGGCACAAGAGGCCGTGCTGAGAGAATGGAGCGAACGCCGCCCTGGTCCCACGAGTGTCACGGTTTGTCGAGGGGACCTCGCCGCACTCGTGCGGCAGATCGCCCAGTCGATTGAACAGCGACTTCCCTCAGACCGCCTGATACTGCGCATTCGCGATCCACGGAGTGGATCGACTCGGTCCCTGGACTGCACCGACAGCACTTCGGTCGATAGTCCGGTGCTCGATGACTTCACGGTGCTTGAAGAGCGGCACCTGGCGAGCGTCGCGGACGACGCCTTGTCTCCTGAGCAGATTGACGGCTTCTTCGCTCGTTCAGGAGACGAAGCCGCAGATAGCTACTGGCGGCCGTTCGCGGCTGGTCTGCCTTGGGAGCGTGACAATGGTGACGCCAACAAGAAGTTGCTTGCCACGCTGGCTTCCCTTCACGTAGCGTCCGACGTAGATGTCAAAACGCTTGTGGTGGACTCGGAACCCGGCGCGGGCGGAACGACGGCAGCGCGAGCACTGGCCCTGTCGGCTGCTCGACAGGGGTACCCCACCCTCGTTGCCCGCATCGCGAGCGGACAGCCAAACGCAGACATCGTCAGCGCATTCATGCACGCAGTCGGCAAGTTTGCGCGGGATCAGTGGCGTGTTGAGGCAAGCACCAACGCCCCGTCATCCGACGCTACACCAAACGTTGATTCTGCCGCGCCATTTCCTTGGCTCGTCGTCTTCGATGTTGAACACTGGCAAGGCCGAGAGGAGCAACTTCCACGCTTCATCCAGATCCTGCGGAAGTACGGGCATCGAGCGGTATTGCTATTAGTACGCGAAGTGTCAGCTCGGACTCCGTTGCCCGTCCGGTCTGTTCGGGTCTTCGCTGAGCCGCTGTCGCACGAAATGCGTGAGGCGGATGTGGAACGGCTCGGCAGGCACATCAACCGTTTCCTAGAACCCGTAGGGCGTGCACAAGACCTCGATCGATGGCATGCGTTTTGGCGAGACAACTCCTTGATTCCGGAGCCTGGAACGATGGGTGTGCCGGATCGTGTGGCATCGTTCTGGGTCGCATTGGAGTTCTGGCTTCGAAAGCAGCTCAATCTCGGCGAGTCGATCCAGCGGTGGCTATACACCCGCTTTGTCGAGGCCACCTACCGGGGCAAACTGCTGTCCAGTGACGCTCGGCTTGCGGTGCTCATGATCGCCGCGATGAGCACTGAACGGGTTCACTTGCCTGAGCAGTTGCTACCGGCAACGGGTGCGGATCAAGACCCCTTGTCAGCGCAGTTGGAGGAGGCTGCCCGCCTTGTTCCAGCACTTGGTCTGGTCAAGCGCAAGTCGTCCACCGGACACAGTTGGGGCATCGCACATGTGCCGTTGGCCCGGCACCTCTTGGAAGCGACTAGCGAAGATCCCACAGCCTTGCAGGAGTTGCATCTCGATCAAGCCACGGGGTCTGTACGGCTGCGCCTGCACCTGCTCGGGCTGGTGGCCCAGTCCCCAGCCATGGCGCAAGACCGATTCCGCGAACTCGCGATCAGGTTCGCCCAATCGATTCTCAAGCTCGACCGCACAGGACACCAGGAGTTTGCTCGATATTGGCGCGATGTGTTCAACGCGCTCTTCGCGGTTCCAGACGTGCTCTGGAATGTGTCTCGTGCGTTCAACCACCATGTCGCAATCTCCCGGCGTCGTGTTGCAGTGGATGACGAACTATTCCCCGACAAGTCGGCGGCGGAAAAGTTGCGTCTCCTCGAGGACGCGGTGGCGGACCTGGAGTACGCCGTTTCAATTGACGGCGAAGATGACGACGAAGGGGATCTGAACCTGCTCAATTCGCTGGCTCGTGCCTGCCAGGATTTGGCAAGTGTTCTCGAGTCTATGGGCGGGGATGCCGCACGTATCGCAGCCCTTCGAGGCAGAGAACTCGATTGCCTCCACCAGGCCGAGCATCTCAACCCTTCGAACTCGTTTGTCCTCGAGACGGCTGCTCGCAGCCTGCTGGTTAGGGCAAAGACTGAGCCCCAGAACGCTGCATCCAACGCTTGTGCGGCGCTTCAGAAGATCTCCGTCGCACGTCGCCTCGAGAGTGCCGATGAGCGAAAGCGCCGGCTGGACGGGCTCACCGAGCGGGCATATGAGGTGCTTGCCCGGGTTTCCACAGCCGAGTTGTCATCACTACGGTCGACCAATCCGGCCATCGCGGCGATGGTCGCGGCGTGGTTGCTGCTCCGCGGGGATGTCGCACGGGGTGAGGCCGCGATAGCTGACTCACCTGGCCCCAATGTAGACGCCGCAATTTCAGAACTGGAAGCGATACCGAGCAAGCACCGAGACTGGCCGCTGAATCGGCTCTTGTACGATCTCATCGCGCTGCAGTACCCGGCAGACTTCGAGCGCCAGCTTCGTGTCGTACAGACACTCGAGGGAACGCCCGCAATGCAACTCCAACTACGGTTGGAACGGGCGATCCTGCTCTACCAGACCGGGGCGTTCGATCGCGGGAAGCGTGAGTTTGACGATGTGCGGTTCGCTCTGCGTGACTCAGAGGCAATCATTGACGTGCCTCGCCGATTGGCTTGGTACTTCAAGCCAGGGACGGTTGAGCGTGCCAACTGCGACGGACGCGTGGTTCGGCCGCCACCAAGCTGGAACAAACATGCGATAGAAGTGGCTCAACTCGGAAACACCGTTGTGGTCTTCGATCCTTTGGACTTCGGGCACCAGTCCCTGCCCATTGGCAACCAGCGAAAGTGCATGGTTGGATTCAACTATCGCGGACCCTATGCAGTGCCGCCCGCACAGGATCGGCGATAGCACATGGAGCGGCGCAGTACACACACCCCGTTCTCGGGCACAGGCCCTGCTCGCGAGAGCCGAGTGGCGCGGTACGCGAGGGACATTGGATGGAGCATCGGCCGCCGAAACCTGCTTGTTGAAGGCACCACCGACGTGGCTCTGCTTGAACTGGCCGCTGCTTGTCACGAGCGAGTAACCAAAGAGCAATTGCTCGGTGACGATCTAAAGGTCGTAGCTGCGGGATATGGCGAGATGGGCGGAGTAGGCGCAGTTGAGCGTCGGTTCATGACCATCCACGAGTTAGGGTTGCTGGACCGTGAACTGCCGAAGAAAGACCGAATTCGCCTGTTGCCGCTATTCGATGATGACGACGCCGGACGCGCGACGTTCAGGTCGATCACCCAACAGCGGCACCCCTTCAAGAGCTACGTTGACGTGTTCATGCTGAAGCGTCGTTACCCAGCCGTCCGGCCCGGCTCGCCATCATTTGCGGATGGGCTGAGAGAAATCAACCGCGACTGGGAGGGCATGGACTGCGAGATGGAGGACCTTCTAGGCCGTGGGCTGATCAATGCATATTGCGACGAGCACGCTGGCACGCTCAAGCGAGCTCCGCTTATCAAGGGCGCTGGCCACCATCATGAGTGGACCTCTGATGGCAAGGCAGGTCTGCATCGATACGCTCGCGAACACGCAATCCTTGATGATGTCGCTGACCTCGTCCGATTGCTCAAGTACGTACGGTGGATATTTGATCTTCCCAACGGTCATTCTGGGTAAGGGATGCTTTCGCCCTCCTCGTGCGTGAGTTGTGAATCGCGTCTCGTAGGTATCCAATAGCCAGCGGCGGCGTGCCACGAACGACTGGTCCCATCACCACGGCCGACCACCGTCGGGTGAAAGTCTCCGGAAGAAGTGCGCCACGTAGCTGCCCACCGACTCGGTGCGTGGTTCCTCCGTGACCATCGAGAAATCCTGCTCGCCTTCGGGATTCCGTCCTCCAACGGGTTAGTTGCTCTTTGGCGGGTCGCTGTTGACCCGCGAAGGAGCCGTTCGTGTCCCAGCAGGACCCTCTGGACTCCGCCGCCAAGCGGCGTGAGGCCGTCATCGCCACGCTAGCCGCCGCCGTGCACCGCTGGCACCGGGAGCGGATTCGGGCGGGCGTCCGCGCCAGTCGGGCCGCCAGCATCGCGCCGGCGGAGCATCGAAAACCCGAGAGCTCTCGACTTGACCCTGCGGAAGATGATCGCCCTGATCGTCCGCTCCCGCTCGATTCCGACACGGCCGCGGGCCATGTCGAGGCCGAGCGGGCAGGAGGACTTTCATGGCGCTGAACATCCATGCAGAACTGAAGCGGCTCGGAACGCTCAAGACTCCGCAGCTCAAGGCCAGATACGCCGAGCTCTTCGGCGAGCCCACGCGGTGCAACAACCGTCCGTACCTGATCAAGCGGATCGCGTGGCGGCTCCAGGCCGACGCGGAGGGCGACCTCTCGGAGCGTGCCCGCCAGCGGGCGGCGGAGTTGGCCGACGACGCAGATCTGCGGCTGCAGGCCCCGGTCGGGGCTCCGCGACCCACCACGATCAGCGACTCGCCGTCCCCGAAGCATGCAATCGCCTCGCTCCGCGTCTCGCGGGCCAGCGACGTGCCGCTGCCGGGGTCGACGCTGTGGCG
>JANRJU010000019.1:0-4627 GCA_033763815.1 Planctomycetota bacterium | reverse complement strand
TGTCGGGGGGTGTGTGGGGGTGTGCTTTTTTCTCTTTTTGTTTGTTGTTGCTGGCGTCTGTCTTTTGTTTTCGGTTGTGTGCGCTTTTTTGGGGTGGGGGGGGGGGGGGGCCTCGCGGGTCCGCTTGCGGGGTTTCTTGCTCAGTCCTTCGCTCCCTTCACGACGGTCCTGGCGGCCGACGAAGGGGATGGGCTTCGCCAGTCGGCGCGGCTGGGTCGTGATCCATCCAAAGCGACCGATCGAGAAATCGCCGAAAGCTCGCTCTTGCTCGCTGACCGGTCCGAGCGTGAGCATCTGGGTCGAAGCGCAGCCCACGAGGTGAACCGTCCCGACAATGCAGCCGAGCGGCAGCATGCGCGGCGACTTCTTCGACATCGCGTAAGAGTCGGAAACCGGCTCGGGGAAGAACTCGCGAAGAGCCTCGCGGAAGTGGGGCCTCAGCACGCACATCTCCCACGAGTCTCCGTTCCACTTCTTCGAGGCGTGGATGGCGAGTGGTCCGAAGTACTTGGTCTGCCAGGAGCGAGTCTCGATCCGCTTCGCGCCGATCACCATGAGCGTCGCCCAAGGCTGCCACAGTGAAATGCACTTCATGAAACACCCCCGAGCTTGGCACCAGGTGTCAGACCGAGCTCGACCGCGCGACGGGCGAACTCGAGCCGCGCTCGCTCGGGATCCCAGCCGCTATCGATCGTGAATCCTGAATCGAGTCTGCTCGCCGGCGGGTTTGGCCAGGCGGCCGGAGTCATGAACTTTGCCGCCTCGATCGCGAGTAGTTCTTCATCGATCATCTTGACCAGCAAGCAGTGCGGATTTCGGTGCGGTGGCAGCAAGCCGACTCGCACGCAGACCCAGTACAGGATGCGGTTCTCGACCGCCTCCAGCCTGGGGAAAAGCGCCTTGATCGGAGAGATGATGTCCCCGATGTACGCCTCGGCCGCGTCGTGCAGCAAAGCCCACTGCTGTACCGGTTTGATGTAGCCCAGCTGCTCGGCGACCTTCGACGCGTGCACACAGTGCTGAGCGACGCTGTAGAACTCAGTGGTGTGCCCGTTGAATCGCGCCTGGCGCGACAGCGAGCAGGCGATGTCATCGAGGTCGACGTCCTCGGGCTTGAAGTTCAGCACGTTCACGATGCGACCGCTGCGGGTTTGAATCACGCCCAGGCTCATGACGCGCCTCCCTTCATCGCCCTGGCCCACTCCGGCAACAGCCGCTGCTCGTTGTCGCGTAGCCATTCGCGCCAGCTCTCGTTGTCGCGGAGCGAGGCCAGCGGAACTCGCTCGGTGAGGTGCACGTACTCGCCCGACATGAACGCCCCGCCGGCACTGGGCGGCGAGCACCGGATGAAGTAGCGCGTCGGCATGGCCTTGAGCACGTAGACGAAGCAGGTCTCGCCGCGGCGTGGCTCGTCTCCGGGCTGATCGAGCGCGTCCCACATGTTGCTGTGGTCGCGGTTGCGCGTCACCACGCGCAGGAACATCGGGGCGAGGCGGAGCTGCAGCCGCACGCCGGCGGCCGGGCCATCGAGAAACGCGATCATGGAGCCTCCTGACTGCCATCGCCGTCAGCGCCGGCCTGGCGATTTTCAAAACCTGCGGGCGCGCACGCGACGGGGGCAGACGTGGTGGTGTCGCCGGACCCCCAGAGATCCGACCCCCCCTCCCCCCCGGCGGCCCCCTCCCAGTCCGGGAGCCGTTCGGCAACCACCACCACGCCCGGCTCGCCACCCAGCGCGACGTACCACTTGCGGACCCAGCCGTCGCACACCTGGGCATCGTCGTGCCACAGGCCAGCCCTGGTGAGCGCGTCCATAACGACCTTGTCGAGGTTGTCCCGGTCGGGCTTGGCGGTGTGCCTGATGACGCCCGCGGGCGAGGAACGCTTGAGCAAGCGCTGGGGGCGAGCGAAGAACACATCCACAGTGAGCCTCACCGCGCCCGCCCAGGGCTCGCGGGGAAGGCCCGCGGCTCGGGCGGCCAGCACGATGGCCGACTTGAACCCGTCCGCAGTGTCGGGCGTGTAGAGGTGAGCAAACGCCTTGCGCTTGCGAGCGTTCCACGCATCGCCGCGGCCTGGCACGACGCGAGCCCGCAGCCGGGGCTGGCCCGCGGGGGTGCACGCGACGCTGAATGAGAATCGCTCGTTCACCGTGCCGCCCCCCTGCGGTGCTGATCCGCTTTGGGGCAGGTCGCGAAGTGATTCATGAACGATCGACGGGCGAAAACCACGCCGTTCTTCTCGTCCACAAACATGCTCTGAATGGGCTTGCGATCCAGGGGAGCGTTCTGTCCGCGGTCGGTCTTGGCCCACCAGATCGGCGCTCCGCAGCTTGAGCACGTTCCCGCCTTCAAGAACTGGAACGGCGGGATGTTCGGGTCGACAGGGGCGGCCGGGCGTACCCCGGCCGCCTTCTTCGCAGCTCGCTCCGATGCCATTTCCTCGATCGATTTCAGGGGCGGCCTCGGGCATCGAGGGCACACCGGCGGGGCCTGGCCCGCCGCCACGGTGCCGCCGTAGCGAGTCCCGCACACCTCGCACTGCATGCTCACGAGCGCGGGGGCTTCGAAGAGCGGCCCATCCGGGCGCCGGGCTGGTTGGGCGTAGTCGGGCATTATGCACCCGCCTTCGCCTTGTGCTCGCGCTTCTGGGTCGCGGCGAAATCCGCATAGGACACAAACGGGTGCGCAGAGCAGTCGATCCCGAGGGCCTCAGCGACCAGCAGGTCAACACAGGACGGACCTTCTCGCCACTCGTCGAACAGACCGAAGTTGCGACCGCACTCCTTCTCGACCCCGAGCAGGTGCTCCCAAGTGGGGTTCGCGATGGCCGCCACGATGGCGCGAAGGGCGGGATGGTTCCGATTTTTCTGAGATTCGGCCGGATCCACTGAGCAGAGCTTCTGCCAGGGCTTGGACGCCTTCGCCAGCATGAGCAGCGCCCACGCCCCGGGTCGTTTGGCGAGCCCTTTGGCGATCTCTGGCGCGAGGTCTTTGAGCCGGGCGCGGCAGGAGTCGCGGTAACGGTTCTTGATCTCGTACTCCTCGAGCCCCGCGGGTTTCCTGGCCGGCTTGTCCCGCGTGGTCGGCTCCTTCTTCTCCGGTTTGAGCCGCGCTTCAACCTGTTCCTCGACAACCTTCGGCTTCACGAACGCCGGGCTCTTCTCTGAGATCCCCGCGGCCTTGTGCCGCTCCCGATTCGTCCGGGGCTGTTCCAGCACCTTCTTCGCGATGGTGCGAGCGGCCGTCGCGACCGCTTTGTTGGTCGCGGCCGACTTCTCCTCGTAGCAGCTCTTCAGCGTGCAAACACCCGCCTCGGGCTCACGTTTCTCACCGACGTATCCGCTCCTGGCCTCCTTCGGGTCCAACGCGAATTGTGTGGCGTGGTCGAACAGCCCGGGGTTGTTGGCGCTGTTGTGTCGGCATTCGACGCAGGCCGGCTTGCCGATGAACGCATGATCAAGTCGCCAGGGCACGACCGCGAGGCTGTACAAGTGCTTCGACACCAAGTCTCGCACATCTTCGATCGCGAGTGCCCCCTCGGCATCAACGATCTGCTGAGCCAGATCGTCGCGGACCGTGGGATCTGCCACCTTGGCGATCTCACGGGCGTGCCCGAGCGGCAACTTGCTCTCAAGCACGAACCTGCGAGCCTTGCCGGACATCCGCGCCAGGAACTCGCGATCACGAACCCAGGTTCGCGACTTGCCAAGCTGTTCTGCAACCGTGTCGACAACCCGGACGCGCAGCTCCTTCGACAGCGCGGCCCAGTTCGCCGAGATCACGCCGCTGATCGTGGTGCGCTCCGCAGCGGGGATCTTCCCGGTGTGCATGTCAAGCAACCTCGCCACCGCAGCCGCCTCCTCGACTGGGTTGAGCTCCTGGCGCTGGACGTTCTCGATCTCGCGGGCCTCGAGGATCTCCGTCTCGTCGGCGTAATCGCGCACGGTCGCGGCGATCGCCTTCCAGCCCAGTTGACGCGCTGCGAGCACGCGGCGGCGCCCAAACACCACGCGGTACTCGCCCGGCTTGCCCATGGCGGTAACGCCGATCGGGTGAAGCTGGCCGTTCCGAGCCATCGACTCAGCCAAACCGGCGATCGCATCTTTGTCGAGCAGCTCGTCGAGGCGGTCGGGCTGATCATCGAAGGTCAGCCTTTCAAGGTCGATCTTCTGCGTCGCCATGTCGACCGCGGCGGACTCGGGGAGGTTGGCAGGCAGTTCGCCAGGTCGGCGTGCCTTTTGAGGCGTTGCTGGCTTGGATTTTGGGGCCTTCATCGTCTTGGTGGTCATGTGCTTGCTCCTGAGTGTGCGATGTGTGCGGACGAAATACCGGGCCGCCGATCAGCCCTGATGGACAGTGAGGACGTCTTTGTTCTTGATGCTCACGACGCCGTCGCGTGGGCCCAACATGCGGAAGGCAAACGCGCTCCCCTCGAGCGTTTTCTCGATCTCGTTCTGGAGCTCTGCCAGCGTGCGGCACTGCACGATCGAGGCGGCCGCTTTCGACTTTCCGATCGGCTGGATGCTGAACCCAGCGGGGAAGCTGAACCGGTGAGGGTTCTCGGCGAGCACCACGACCGCTTTCTCGATCGCGGCCTCGTCGCCTGGCGTGATGCCGTTGATCTG
>JANRJU010000018.1:0-138079 GCA_033763815.1 Planctomycetota bacterium | reverse complement strand
GCGACGACGGCGGCCTTGCCGTCCGCGCGTCCGCCGCGTGGCCCGTCGGCGACGATCGCCGCCCCGAACTTCACGTAGAACTCTTCCTCAGCAGCCTTGGGCCTGAGGCGTTTCCTAAATGCCGGATGGCTTTAGAACGAGTTCCGCGGAGCCATGGACGTCGCCGAGGTTCCTTTCTCTCACTCCAGAGGCGGACCAGGCGGAATCGGCTCGCCCGACTTCAGCGAGGCGGCAACATCGCCCGCGTAGAGATCCAGCATCTTCGTCAGCTTCGGGTTCTCAACCGGGTCGTGGTCGTACAGCCGCGCTTCGTCGATTGCCTCCGCCTGGGGCACCCCCTCGACGATCATCCGATAGAGCGCCACGGCGCAGCCCGTCCGCTGCGAGCCGGCCCCGCAATGCACGAGCACGGGCTGGGCCGCCGGGTCCATCATCAGGCGGAGGACCGCGACGTACTGGTTGGGGTCGCCCGAGGCGTCGCCCTCAAGATCGAACACCACGCGGCGAACGCCGAGCGCCTCCGCCGTCCGCTGCGCGCGGCGATCGTCCGCGGTTCCAGGCTCCGCCGCGCCGAGATCGATGATCGTCTTGATGCCTTGGTCGCGAACCACGTCCCGCGTCGCCGCCGGCGTCAGCTCGCCGGATCGATACAACTGCCCCGGCACGACCACGCCGAACCGCTTGGGTTGCACGTTGGGCTTGATCGCTGCGTCCCAGAAACCCCAGCCCCCAAGCCCGAGCGCCACAACCCCAAGCGCGACACCCAGCCCGCGGCTCGCGCCCGCCGAGCTCTTGCCCACCTTTGGGGCGGAAACCACAGAATTTTCCGGACGTTGGTCGCTCCCGCGCATAGCCAGCAATGCTAGGCGTTCGGCCTTTGTTGCAGTCGTTCTAGAATGGTGCATGGGTGGCGATGTCGATCGAGGCAAGGGCAGTCGCACGCGTGAGGCCGCGCCGCGCGCTGGCAAGGCTGGCGACGCGGCGAAACTCCGCCGATCGGGTGCGGGATATCCCAAGGTTGTCGATCGCCTGGTCGACGAGTTCGCCAAGCTGCCCGGCGTGGGCCGACGCTCCGCGGAGCGCCTGGCCTTCCACATTCTCAAGGCCGAGGCGGGCGAGGCCCTCGATCTGGCGCGAGCGATCGACGCCGTGAAGCAGTCCGTCCGCCACTGCGCCGTCTGTGGCCATCTCACCGACGCCAGCGACACTCCGGGCGACGCCGCGCTCTGCTCCATTTGCACCGACCCCGCCCGCGACCGTTCGAGCGTGCTGGTGGTCGAGCAACCCAAAGACCTCATCGCACTGGAACAGACCGGCGTCTACCGCGGGCTGTACCACGTCCTTCTCGGACGTTTGAGTCCGCTGGATGGCATCGGAATCGACGAGTTGAACTGGCACTCGCTCTTTCGCCGCATCGCGGAACCGAGTGGCAAACCGGCAGGCGCGGTCGACCTGCCCGCCGGCGACGAAACGCTCGACCCGCCCCACCCCGGAAACCCGGGGGGGGTTCAGGTCCGAGAAGTTATCCTCGGGCTCAATCCGACGCTGGAGGGCGACGGCACCGGATTGCTGCTCACCCAGCAAATTCAGGCACTTGCCGCCGAACAAGGCGACGAGAACCCCGTCCGGGTCACGCGACTGGCACGCGGTTTGCCCACGGGCTCCCAGCTGGAGTACGCCAACAAAGCGGTTCTGGCCGATGCGATCCAAAGCAGACAGTGACGGGCTGTCGCCATCTCTCCCTGCACCTTTTCCCTATGCGATTCGACGTCAGTCACAACCTCAAGCTCGGACAGTCGCTCAAGCTGGCGCCGCGGATGATCCAGTCGATGGAGATTCTCCAGATGTCCGTCGCGGACCTGGAAGAACGCATCGAGCAGGAACTGGAGAGCAACCCCACGCTCGAGGTTCGCGAGGGCGACGACCCGACGCCGTCGAATCTGGACTCGGCTTCGGGCGACGACAGCGATGCCGCCCGCCTGGACGCCCTGAACGCCGAGCGAACGAACCTCGAAGACGCCCGTGCCAGCGAGGCCGGTTCGCTGGAGCTCAACCTCGACACCGCCTCAGGCACCGACGACTTCGCCCGCCTCGGCGAGTTCCAGGACGACAACCCCGAGTTCGCCGAGAACGCGTTCGAAGCCTCCGACGCCTCGGACCACGAGCGGCCGCTCGACCTGCGCGACCTTGAGTATCGCCCGACACACCGGGAGACGGGTGATCGCGACGCGAAGATGGACGCCATGTCGGCGACGCCCGCCCGCAGCGCCTCGCTCCAAGAGCAGCTTCGCGATCAATGGGCCCTCTGCGACGTCGACCCGGCACTCAAGCCCTTGGGCGAGACGATCATCTCGTTCCTCGACGACGACGGCTACCTCCGCACGCCCCTGGAGACCATCGCGGACAAAATGCCAGGCGACAAGGCGACGCCCGCGGAGCTTGAGCGTGCGCTCACCGCCGCCCAGTTGTTCCTCGATCCGCCCGGCGTCGCCGCCCGCGATGCTCGCGAGTGCTTGCTGCTCCAGCTCGACGCGCTGCTGGACGATCCGCGCGAGGGCAAGGCGGAAATCCCCGGTTCGCTGATCGCCGCGGCAAAGGTCGTCGTCTCCAAGCATTTGGACGACCTCATGCAGAACCGCCTGCCCCGCATCGCGGAACGCTCCGGGCTTGAGCTCGACCAGATCAAGCAGGCGATCATGCTGCTGAAAAAGCTCAGCCTGGCGCCCGCGCGACGCCTCGTCGAGAGCGCCCCGACGCCCATCACTCCCGACGCGATCGTCGAGTACGACCCGGACGAAGACCGCTACGTCGCCTACTTGAACGAAACCCGCGTGCCCAACCTCCGCGTGAACCAGGAATACGCACTGCTCGCGCGCGACCGCGACGCGGACAAACGCACCCGCGAGTTCGTCAAGACCAACCTCAGTAACGCACAGTGGCTCATCGAGGCCGTCGAGCAGCGCCGGCGCACGTTGCTGAAAGTCGTCCGCGAGGTCGTCAAGGCGCAGCGCGAGTACTTCGACTTCGGGCCACAGGCCCTCAAGCCCCTCCCCATGACCGAGGTCGCTGAGAAGATCGGCGTCCACGTCGCGACCGTCTCTCGCGCCGTCGCGGAGAAGTACATCCAGACGCCCCGCGGAGTGGTCGCCCTTCGCAAGTTCTTCACCGGCGGCACCCAGACCGAGAGCGGCGAAGAAGTTGCCTGGGACGCGATCAAGCAGGCGCTCAAAGATGTCATTGAGGCCGAGGACAAGGCCAAGCCTTTCAGCGACGAGGCCCTCGTGGACGAACTCAAGAAGCGGGGCATCGAGATCGCCAGGCGAACCATCGCCAAGTATCGCGACCAACTGGGCATCCCCGCGGCTCGCCTCCGCCGAAGCTTCTAGCCTCCCGCAAGCCCCAAAGCTGGCGCCAAACTCCGCATGCCCCTCATGCCCGCCAAGGCCAGCCAAGGTCCGCCCGGCGCCACGGAGATGACCCGAGCCAGAAACGCCGCTACACTCTCCTCCCGTTCGCTGGAAAGAGGCGGATGGACACCAGCCCAGGTGGCGGAATTGGCAGACGCACTACCTTGAGGTGGTAGCGCCGCAAGGCGTGGAGGTTCGAATCCTCTCCTGGGCATTTCGCTGCCGCCGAGCCGACAAACCGGGCTCGCCCGGCTGACCACGTTTGCCGGTTGACCAAACTGGCCCGTTCATCGGGCATCCATGGCTCGCAGCGTCTGGCACATCTCGACGATGATTCGCCGAAGCCGGTCCAGCGCCGCATCCGGACCATCCTTCATCAGTTCGTCGTAAGGAATCGGCTCGGCATAGAGCGAGCGGATGCGACCGCCCAGCAGCCGGGGCCACTTCCTGTGCCGGGGCCAGGCCTCAAACGCACCCTCGATCGCCACCGGCACGACGGGACACCGTGCCCGCTTGATCAGCAGGGCGATACCCCGCTTGAACTCGTGGACTTCTCCATCCGGACTTCGGGACCCCTCGGGAAAGACAACAACCGCGTCGCCCTCCTGCAGCCGCCTGAGGATCTCACGGATCGCCGACGCGTCCCCGGTGTTCTCGCGGATCGGCACCGCGTGGAAGCTGCGCAGCAGCCGCCCGGCGAGCGGATGCGTGAACAGCCCCGCCCGGGCGAGATAGCTCAGTTGGCGCTGGGTCACCGGGCCGCCGATCGCGATCGGATCCAGGAACGACTGGTGGTTGGCGACGATCAGCGCCGGCCCCGTCGCGGGAATCCGCTCCGGGTGGTACGCCCGGAACCCGAAGAAAGCACGCAGAACGCTGACCGAGGTCATTCGCCCGATGGCGTGCGAGAGCGTCCAGCGATCCTCGCGCGGCGGGCGGCCACCCCGAACACCCTCGGCGCTCTTCCCAACTCCTTCCGCGTCAGACCCATCCCCCGCTTCGCGCGCCGCCTGCACACGCGGCACGCTCCCAGGCGTCGGCTGCGATTCGCGCTCAGCAGGTCGATTCGAGGGCGGATGAGAGGGCGGCGTCGTCACGCGATCATCCCGAAGCGAGCGTCGGAACTGGGTCCCGGCGAGAGTGGTCCGACGCGTGGCCAGTGTCGTGCGAGTGGAGGCTGGTCGGAACAAAGTGGTCTGGCGAAACAAAGTGGTCTGGCGGAACAAAGTGGTCTGGCGGAACAAAGCGGTCTCGTGAACACGCAAGTGGTCAGAAAAATACCCCCGCCGCCCGTCCGGAGCGATTCGGCCCACCCTCTTCTTTGCCCCTTGGCCTGAAATCAGCCCCTGAGACGAAAGTCCCCGCAGCCATTAGCCCGATCGGGACGCCGAGAACGCCGCCCGGCAGTCCGCCTCCAAGCGGTCCACCACCTGCTCCAGCGAAAGGTGCGATGTGTCCACGCGCATCGCGTCGCGCGGGCAGCGGAGCGGGCCATCGTGGCGCTGCGAGTCCGAGCGATCCCGCTCGACGATCTCGCCCAGCAAGCGGTCCACATCCCCTTCCATCCCCAGATCTCGAAGCTGGTTCGCGCGACGGATCGCCCGCACCTCGGGCGATGCGTCCAGGAAAAACTTCATGGGCGCATCGGGAAACACCACGGTTCCCTGGTCGCGTCCCTCCGTCACCAAGCGCGGATGCTGGCGGGCAATCTCGCGCTGCATCCCGACCATCACCGTGCGCAGCGGCCCCACCGACGCCACCCGCGAAACCAGCTCGGTCACGTCGGGCTCGCGGATCCGCCCGCCCACCCGCTGGCCCCCCACCAAAATGGCCGGCGGATCGTCACGCCAGTCGAACGTGATGTTGGCGCGAGCCACCGCGTCAAGCAGGTGGTCAACCCGCGACAGGTCCAACCCCCGCTCCAGCACAATCAGCGTCGCCGCCCGATACATCGCGCCGGTATCCAAAAAATCCAAGCCCAGGCGGCGTGCCAGCAGCCGCGCCACCGTCGATTTGCCAGTGCCCGCGGGACCGTCGATCGTGATCACGACCGGGCCGGAAAAGGCGAGAGGATCGCTACGCAGCGGTGCCATGTGCCGTGGATCCTTCGCACCACGCGAAGGCGGGGAAAGATCCGGAGAGACAAGGATCGGCGTCGACTCGGCCATGTCCGTCATGTTGCTCATGGCATCATCCGAGCGTGATCTGCAGAGGCACCCATCTGAGTTCTGCTCCAGCGAGCCGTTCCCGGCGGGGCGTTCCGGGCAGACAAATCGCCCGGCCCCCAGATCTGTCTGTCCCCAAACCGTGGCGGGCCCGACTCAATCCTGCTCAGCCAGGAGCCGCTCCAAAGCCTTGCGGGCCCGGATGACACCCGCGACCGGATCGTCCGCCCCCCGGTAGTTCACGGCAACGCTGCTGTCGTAACCCACGGACTTGACTGCCCGAATCAACGCCGCCAGATCGAACGCCGGATGGACCATGGGCGGCTCCGGAGGCTCCAGCGGCGCCTGGGCTTCGCCCTCGGCCGCGAGCTCTTCCAGCACCTGCGCGATGTCCATCTCCTCCTCGTCGGTCAGCTCTTCGTCATCCTCGATCACGGGCTTGGGCGGGGGCGCCGGCGCCGCCTCGACCACCTTGGGCTTGCGGCCACCCTTCCGGGCGGGCTTAGGTTCGTCCTCGTCTTTCGCCGCCTTCTTCTTCGCCGAGCGACCCGTATCCAAGATCGGCGGCGGCGGCTTGGCCTCGCCATCCGGGTAAAACTCCCGGGTCGTTGCCAACACCGCGGACGCATAAGGCGTCAGGCGGCGGAGGTACGCGATCGGCTCCTTGTGCGCGACCGCCGTCTCAAACTCCGGGAACGTGCCCACGCGGAAGCCGCCCACCCGCTTGATCAGGTCCGTCAGCGACTCGGGCTGCTCCGTCAACCCGGGCGAGGGCTGCACCAGCACATTCAGGTCGTATCGCTCCGCGGCCTCGACGATCTGACGCAGGCGATCCACCACGTTCTCGATCGATTCAGCCGACGAATCGGACTTGATCCGCAGCGCCGTCGAACTGCACCCAAGCAACTGCGATGCCTCGATCACCCGCAGCAAGCGGTTCACCGCCGCCTCCGCCGCGTCCTCCGAGGGCGTCCCCAATGGCTGCGGCTCGGGCTCGAACAGCAGCAGAACCGAGCAGCCGGCGCGGTCGGCGCGCTCGCGGAGCTTTTCAAGCTGCGTCCGCCCACTCCCGGCGAGCATATCGGTCGTGAGGGTCAACCCCCCCAGTCCCAGCGTCTCACGAGTGAATGCAGGCAGGTCGCCCAGAGAGAGCTGGCGCTCCCCGCCACCGGGAGCGAGGAGTGGTTTCAGGCAGTTGGCCGCGAGGGTCAGGATCATGCGTCAGGGCGAATGTAAGGGAAGACGAGGGCTCGGGCAAGTCGGCCGGGTTCGGGCTGGCTCGGAGAGGCTCGGGCAGACGCAGGCAAGTCGGCAGGGTTGGGAAAGTCGGCGGGGCCGACCGCCCTTGCCTTGAGGAGCACCGCTCTCCAACTCTGCGAGCGGTGCCTCTGCCGTGAAGTGGCAGTCTCGACGCAGCCCGCCTTGCTGGCACCCCGCCCCGCTCGGTACACTCCGACCATGATGCCGGGAGGGAGAACATCTACCTCCGAGAAGACGCGGGGTCCGCATCGTTGCCCGCGGCGGCAACGCGCCGTGCCCATCTCGGATCGTCACCACTTCCGCGCGACAGGCGGCGGGCAACCACCACACTCGACGCGTTTTCGTACTCATCTGCCCACAACCGACCATTCGCCTGGTGGAAAGTGGAAGTAGGAGCCTGTGATATGAAAATGCGATATGCTATTGTGTTGATCATGTTCGTACTCTTGCTGACGCTGCTGTCGGCGTGTCCTCGCTCCACAGGTCCGGGACCAGGGAGAATTCCGAAGAGAACCCCTACTTGGACATTAGACGACTTGATCCGGAAGCTCGAAGACGGAACACTCAAGCAGGGAACGGATTATCGTCCGTTCGTGATGGATCTTCCCCATAACTGGATCGGTTACTCGTATTCGCCGCTGATCGACCGCAACATCGTCAGACAAGAGGGTGATCCAGAAGCCACTGGTTTGATGCTTTTCAAGGATGACCGTCGGATTGTCGCGCTCTATCTCGTCGACGATGCAGAGCTCTTTGCGGCCTGCGTGTATCGAAATGGCCGAGATCAATGGCTATTCTGCGATACTGACAAACTCAACGTACATATAAAATGGTCTTCTATTCGTCAGAAGTCGATTCGTGACGCAGCTCCAGGCAAGGCGCCGGGGCCGAAACAGCCAGGGCCGTAGATGCAGGGCGCCCGACCCTTCGAAGGGGCCATCGACCGAAGCCGCAGCGGGAGCCGAGCTTTGACGCCTGTCCGTCCCTCTCGACGCCTTTGGCCGCCACGCACGCTCCGAGCGTGACCAGGTCTCGGCCCGATTGCCGTCCGACCCGATCCGTCGGAGAGCGAGTCCGACTCGCGTTCATCCTCTCCCCTCCCCGACTCGCCTCTGGCGAACCGCTCGGCTAGCATGGGCGGCCGCGGAGGCCGGGACGCTGCAGTGTTCCCGCGCCGCGCCTCCGCCCCCGGCGAAAGGGCCTGACGATGGCGAATCCCACCGATCGCGTTTACTCAAAGACCCACGAGTGGCACAAGGTCGAGGGCGACCACGTCACGCTCGGCCTGACCCAGTTTGCCGTCGACGCGCTGACCGAGGTCACCTACGTCGAGATGAAAAAGCCCGGCACCAAGTTCAAGGCCGGCGAGTCGATCGGCGTCGTCGAGAGCGTGAAGACCACCAGCGATGTCTACTGCGCCTGCGCGGGAGAGATCGTCGAAGTCAACCAGGCGCTGGCCAACAACCCGGGTCTGCTCAACTCCGATTCCTACGGGCAGGGCTGGCTGTGCAGGATCAAGATCGCCGATAAGTCCGGTCTGGATGGCCTTCTGTCGGCGGAGAAGTACACCGCCGAGCACCCATAGCTCGAGCAACTCCTGAACATACGGTCGGGCAACTTCCCGCCAGGCATTTTCCGTCGGGCACTTTCTGTCGGGCACTTCCCGTCGCTTCATTGCCCCGCCGGGCCGCTCGGGCGAAACCAGTCACTCGCGATCCTCGAAAGCCAGAGGCCTCGTTGGCGTCACCATGCCCAGTGCCTCATCCGTCATTCGCTGCACGAACGTTCACAAGTCGTACCGCCTGGGCGACCGCGCCGTTCCCGCGCTCGTTGGCGTCAATCTCGACATCACCACCCCGGGCTTCTACGCGATCATGGGCCAATCCGGGAGTGGCAAGAGCACGCTGCTGCACCTGCTGGCGGCGCTCGACCGCCCGGAACAGGGCGAGGTCTTCGTCGCCGGGCATGCGCTGCACTCGTTCTCGGAGCGTCAGGCCACCGCGTTCCGGCGAAAGCAGATCGGGATTGTCTTCCAGCAGTTCAATCTCATCCCGACGCTCACCGCCCGGGAGAATGTCGAGCTTCCCGGGGCCTTGGCGGGCGAGCCCGAAGGCTGGCTCCGCGAGCGCAGCCGAGAACTGCTGGACAGCCTGGGTCTTCGGGGTCGCGACGAACACCGCCCAGACGCGTTGTCCGGGGGCGAGCAGCAGCGCGTCGCGATCGCGCGAGCGCTCCTGTTTTCTCCCCCCGTGCTCTTTGCCGACGAACCTACGGGCAACCTCGATTCGGTCGCGAGCGAGCGCCTGTGGACGCTGCTGGGGGAGATCGCCTCGGAGCACGAGACCACGGTCGTCATGGTGACGCACGAGCCCGCCGCGGCGGCGCACTGCCGCCAGATCTTCGTGCTCCGCGACGGAGTCGTTCGCACAACCATCGACACGGAGGGGCTGGATGCGTCCGGCGTGGCGGCTCGCTATCAACTCCATATCCGAGCGGCCTAGCCGATCGGTCTTTCTCGTTGCCGCCGTCGCGCTCGCCGCCGCGCTCGTGACCACAGTCGCCTGCGCCATCCGTTCCATCAACTCCTCCGTCGAACAGCGACTCACGACCACCGTCGGCGCGGGCGACCTGCGCGTTCGCACCGCGGGCGGCGGTGGCCTGGGCAACACCACCTTCGATGCCGCGCTCCTCGATGTCGTCCGCGCCTGGCCCGAGGTTCGCTCTGCCGTGCCCCGGCTTTATGCGCCGGTCGCCCTTCAGTTCCCAAGGCCAACCTGGGGCCCACTCGCCTCGCCCGAAGACCCCGACGCCGGTCCGCTCGCAAGCGACCAGCCCCAGGCAAGCGGCGCATCGCCCATTCCGCTCGAGTGGCGCCGCGTGGGCGTCGCCGCCATGGGCGTGGGCGTCGACCCGAGCCTTGAGCAAGCGCTCCGCCCCGTTCGCTTCGTCGCGGGCGACTGGCCCAAGGACCAGAACCAGGTCGTCCTCGATGAACTCGGGCTCAAGCGCCTGAACATCGAACCCCAGACCAACATCCCGCTGCGCCTGCAAGGCGCCGACGAGCGCGCCGCCCTCAACAGCTTCGCGCAGCGACTCACCCCGCCCGCCCCGGGCGACGCGAACCTCGAGCAGTTCAGAGCCGCCTCATCGGGCGACCTGGCTCGCGCCTGGAATCAGGCGGCAGAAGCCCGCGCGGGCGACGTGCTCGAGTTCACCCGCCCCTTCCGCGGCTCGCAGCCGCTCACGCTCGTCGGCGTCGCCGCTCAGCCGCCCCTGGGCGGGCGGATCCAGGCCTATTTCACGCTCTCGGCGTTGCAACAACTCGTCGATCAACCATCCCAGCTCAGCGAGATCGACCTCGTGCTGCAGCCCGGATTCGATCCGCAGTCCGTCGCCGCCAGCCGCTCGGGCGAGATGCCCGAGGGCGTCATGCTCATCACCACCGAGCGCGTGACCAGCGGCGTGCATCGCAACGTCAAGGCCAACGAGCTCGGGTTCGTCCTGGCTTCCGTGATGTCGTTCCTCGCCGCAGGGTTCATCATCACCACCGCGATGACGACCAACGTTGCCGAGCGCCAGCGTGAGCTGGCAATCCTCCGGTGCATCGGCTCGGCGCGGATCCAACTCGCCGAGGCCCAGCTCGTCGCGGGCTCCATCATCGGCGCTCTTGGCGCGCTCGTCGGCGCACCGACCGGCGTTGCCATCGCCTGGCTCATTTTCCAGTTCGTCGATCCCGCCCTGAACGTCGCGTTGATCGTCCCGGCAAGCGCGCTCTTCATGGGCATGGGCGGCGCGATCGCCGCCGGTATCTTCGGCGCATCGATCCCCGCGTGGAAGGCGTCGCGCGTCTCGCCCCTGGCGGCCCTGGCCTCCCGCGCCGGAGCAACCAAGGCCGCCGGCATCGCCCGCGTCCTCGTCGCGTCACTCATCGCCTGCGCCATCCCCCTGGCGTGCGTCACGCTGCCCGCCGACGGCCAGCTCAAGTTCTGGACCTACGCCACGCTCGGGCTCCCCTCGCTCTTCATCGGGTACTTCCTCCTCGCGGTGCCCGTCGTCGTGGGCGTCGCGATCGTGCTGGAACCCATCCTCCGCCGCGTCTTCTCACTCCCGCCCCGCGTCGTCGCCCGCTCCATCCGTGCCACGCCCTTCCGCTTTGGCTTCACCGCTGGCGCCATGATGTTCGGCATGGCAGTCATGGTCGCGATCTGGACACAGGGCAACGCCATCCTCCGCGACTGGCTCGGGAAGCTCGAGTTCCCCGACGGCTTCGTCCTTGGAATCTCCCTCTCGCCCGCCGCGGAGAACAGCCTCCGAGAGGTTCCGGGCGTCGCCGGAACATCCGCGATCACCATGCACCCGATCTCGACCGACTCCTTCGGGGTGCGCGCCATCCAGGAATACAAGAGCACCTTCATCGCCTTCGAGCCCGAGGACTTCTTCGAGATGGCCGAGCTGCAGTGGATCCAGGGCGACGAGGCCTCCGCCCGGGTGCGCCTCGCTCAGGGTGGCGCGATCATCGTCGCCAAGGAGTTCCTCGTCGCCAACGAGCTCGGGCTTGGCGATACCTTCCGCTGCGTCACCGACGAGGGCGTCGTGCCCTTCGAGATCGTGGGCGTCGTCCACAGTCCGGGGCTCGACCTCGTCTCCAAGTTCTTCCAGATCGGCGATGAGTACGTCGATCAGGCCATCCACGCCGTCTTCGGCACCCGCCGCGACCTGAAAGAGAAACTCCTCGCGGGACAAGAGCCGCCCATCCAGCTCATCCAGTTCGCCCTCAGCGACGACGCGAACGAGAGCGAGGTCGTTCGCGCCGTGCGCGAGCGCATGATCCCGTTCGGCGTCCTTGAAGTCGGAAGCGGGCGCCGCGTCAAGCGCGACATCACCGAGTTCATCGAGAGCGCTCTGCTCATCTCCTCGGTCGTCTCGCTCGTAGCCATGGTCGTCGGGGCCCTTGGAGTCGCCAACCTCATCATCGCCGGCATCCGATCACGCCAGTTCGAGTTTGGCGTGCTCCGCGCTGTCGGCGCCAGCCACGGCGCCGTCGTACGCCTCGTGCTCGCGGAAGCCTCGCTCGTGGGCGTCACCGCCGCCATCGTCGGCACGCTCATGGGCTCGCAGGCCGTCTACTGCGGGCAGCAACTCGACGCGGCAATCCTCGGCCTCTCGCTGAACTTCCGTCCACCGCTCGGGCCCATCGCCGTGGGCACCACCTTCGTGCTGGTCGTCACCCTGCTCGCCGCGACGCCCGCTGTCATGAGCCTCGCCAAGCGCAAGCCGCGCGAACTGCTCGCCGCGATGCGAGGCTGACGCTAACGCATGATGTCGCCCGCGCACCATGCGGTGCGCCGCTCGAAACTTGTGGCAAAACTGACGTCTTGGCGTACCAATCGCGTCGCCACGTGCATCAAAATGGCAGATCGATCGTGAACGTGAACAACCGCTTGCGATCCGTGTCTTCGCGCAGCAACGGCACGGCAAAGTCGAACGCCAGCGGCGCGGGCGAGAGCTGCCCGATCCGCACGCGGAAGCCCACGCCCGCCGTCACTCGATACGGGTCGAAGCCCACCTCGTTGCTCACCGTGCCCGAGTCTATGAACGTCACGCCCCACAGCAGGTCCTTATAGAGCGGGAAGCGGAGCTGGGGTCCAAAGAAGAAGCTGAACGTCCCGCCCACCGGATCATTCCCGGGCGTGCCCGTGTCGTTGCGGATACCGATGGGCGAGACCGCCCGCAGCCCGAAGCCGCGGAAGTTCTGCCCGCCCAGATACAGCCGCTCGAAGACCGGCACATCCCCCGAGTCCTGCGGGATGTACGCGATCCGCGTGTCGAACGACAACACGGTCCGACGCTCCAGGTAGTCCTCAAAGAGCGCGAAGTAGAGCCCGCTCTCGGCACGGAACGTCGTGAACGTGTAATCGCCGCCGATCACGCCCGCCTGGTCGGCCCCAAACTCAAGCACGCTCCCCTGCGTCGGAAAGAACACGTTGTCCAGCGTCGTCCGCTTCATCGAAGCGCCGAGGCTTGTCAGCAGGTTGTCCCCCTCGACATCGAAGTAATCGACCGGGTTGTCCGGGTCGATATCGTCGAGCCGGACGCCCTCGATCCGCAGCGGGAAGTTCAGCGACCAGCGCGAGCCAAGCCGCCGCCCGACGGAGAAACTGGTGCCGACGCGCTGCTCCGTGAACTCGCGGTACGCAAATCGCCGGTAATAGATCGCCGCGCTCCCGGAGTAGTTGCTGTCCAGCAGCGAGGGCTCGCTCAGGCTCAGCACGAACGACTGGCTGCGCGTGCCGGGCAGCGCCTCGACGCGGAACGTCTGGCCCGCCCCGCGGAACGCGCGCCCCGACCAGAACTCGTCCCAGCTCTCGGGCGTGTCGGCAATGTCAAAGTTCGACTGCGTCAGCGCGATCCGCCCCACCACGCCCGCGTCGGAGCCCACCACCGCGCCGAACTGGAACGATCCCGTGTTCTTCTCCGCCACTTCCACCAGCACATCCCGCCGCAGCGGATCTTCCTCCGTCGGTGGCTGTACCGTGACCTTCACCTTTTCCGGGTCGAACAGGTTCAGGTTCAGCAGCCGGCGCCGCGTCTCGGTCACGTCGTTGGCGTCCAGCGGCCGCTCGGGCTTCACCTGCACCTCGCGCAGGATCACGTTCTGCTTCGTGATCTCATCCCCCTGGATCGTCACCAGCCCAGTGCGATACGCCTTGCCCTCGTAGACGATCACCAGCAGGTCGATCTCAGGCCCGTCCGTGCTGCGAAGCTCGCGCGTCTGCACCCGCACATCGGTGTACCCAAGCTTCCCATACGCACCCTTCACCGCCTCCACGCTCCGCTTGAGCGCCGCCGCGGTGTACGCCTGCCCCGGCTTCAGCGGCATCAGCCCCGCCAACTGCACCGACGTGAACCGCCCCGCGCTCTCGTTCAGCGCCTCGCCCGACTCGCGGGCGAACAGACCCTTCACCGACCGCAGCGTGTACAGCGGACCCTCATCGATGAAGAACGTCACCGACGCCTCGCGCCCGTTCGGACTCGGGCGGATCTGGCGATCGCCGCGAATGTCCAGATACCCTTGCTCGCGATAGAACGTCACCAGTGCCGCCACGTCGTCCGCGAGCTGGTCGTCGTCCAGCTTCCCCCGGTCCAGCAGCCATGCCTCCGTCGTCTCGATCAGCCCTTCAAGCCGCCCCGAGCGGAACGCACGATTGCCGCTGAACTCGAGCTTCGTGATCTTGATCGGCTCGCCCTCGCGAATGTCAAAGAGCACGATCCCCGTCTCTTCCAAGTAAGCCCGGTCCACCGTGCACTGCGCGAGGTAGTACCCCTTCTCCCGATACTTCGCCTCGATCCTTCGGCACGCGCGATCCAGTTGCAGGCGATCCACCGGCGTCCCCACCAGGATCTCAACCTCCGACTCGATCTCCGAATCCGTGAACTCCAGATTCCCGATCGACTGCACCTCGATCACCACCGGCTGCGGCGTCACCACGTACGTCAGGATCACTGTCCCGTCGCTCTGCAACTGCACCCGGCTCTCAATCCGCCGGAATCGCCCGAGATCATTCAGTCGCTTGATGTCCCCCGACACGATCCGCTGCGTGTACGCCGCCCCGGCCTTGGAGCGAAGCTGGTTCCGCGCAAGCTGATCGAGCGTCGGGTCCAGATCCTCGAGCACCCCCGTCGCACCTTCGCTCGCCGGCTCGCTTCCCGCAGCAGCTCCGGGGGTTTCAGTTCCGGGGGTTTCAGTTCCGGGGGCGGCAGCGGTTCCGGGGGCGGGGGTGGGCGGAGCCTGCGTCGCCCCGTTTGCAGTCTGGTTTGCCGACTCGTTTGCCGCGGGCTTGCGGGGCTTTGCAAACTGCTTGAACACGATCGCGCGGATCGGGCGGCCCTCGTAGAGCGAGAAGCTCTCGGGCGCTTCACCAGGCTCGGACTCTTCCGGCTGATCCCCCGCTCGATCAACCGCCGACGGCGCCTCCACCGGCGGCAGTTGATTCACTTGCCCACGCGCGGTCGCAGGCCAAAGCAGCGCCAGCGTCAGCACGCCCCCCGCCAAGCGCGCAAGCGAACAAGCAGTGACTGGCGACCTCAAACTCGGGGTATCTCGGTCCACGTGAGGCGGAGAATATCCCGCCTGCCTCGCCGGTGGAGCACGGACGGCCCGACGATCCACAACCCGCCGACACCGCCCCGATCGCACCCGTCCGCCGCGAGCGGTTGCAACCGTCGTCGCCCCGCGTCCGCTTCCCATATCATCGCCCGTGTCCGTCCACGTCACGCCTGCCGCCGCGACGAGCTTTCTGCGGGCCATGCTCCGCATCGAGAGCCTCTCCGGCTCGGAGTTCGCCCTCGCGGCCTTCCTGCGCGAAGCCATGACCGATCTTGGCCTGGATGCCCACGTCGATGCCGTCGGCAACGCGGTCGGCGTCCGGGGGGAGGTCCGGGGGGAGGTCCGGGGGGACGGCCACGGGGACGGCCCAAATCAGGCCGATCGACCCCGCGAGATCCTCTTGCTCGGGCACATGGACACCGTGCCCGGCAAGATCGACGTGCGCATCGACAACGGGCGTCTCTTCGGCCGCGGCGCCGTCGATGCCAAGGGACCACTCGCCGCCATGATCATCGCCGCCGCCAGCGCCCGCCTCCCGCAGGGAGTGCGGGTTCGCGTCGTCGGCGCCGTCGAAGAAGAATCCGCAAGCTCGCGCGGCGCCCGCCACATCGCCCGCGGCCCCCGGCCCGACGTCTGCGTCATCGGAGAGCCCAGCGCCTGGGATGGCATCACTCTGGCCTACAAAGGCCGCCTCCTCGTCCGCGCTCGCGTTGAGACCAGCTCGTCTCACTCCGCGGGGCCCGACGCCACCGCCGCGGAGCTCGGCGCCGACCTCTGGCAGACCATCCACGCCGGCGCCAAGGCGATCAAGCCCGATCCCGGCGTCCAGCTGCCCCCGGGCCAGCTCACCACCTTCGCCTCGGTCCAGTCACGCCTGCGCTCGTTCCAGACGCACAGCGATGGTCTGCACGATGCCGCCGATCTGCTCATGGGCTTTCGGCTGCCACCAGGAGTCGCGCCCGAGACGCTCGAAGCGGTCTGCCGTCGCGCCGCCGACCACGTTCGTGACGTCGGCGTGAGGCCCGACAACCCGATCAGCCTCACCCTCAACTTTGAAGGCCACGAACATGCGTTCGTCGCCCCGCGCGACACGCCGCTGGTGCGCGCCTTCTCAACCGCCATCCGACACCTCGGAGGCCGCCCCGCGCTTCGATACAAGACCGGCACCAGCGACATGAACGTCGTCGGGCCCGCGTGGAACCCCGACCCCGGCGTCGCAACCTGCCCCCTGATCGCCTACGGCCCGGGCGATAGCCGCCTCGACCACACACCCGACGAACACATCCCCCTCGACGAGTTCATCAGGGGCATCAACGTCTTGAGGCACGCGATCGAGCTGGTCGCCGCGGAACTTGCCGAGAGAGAGCCCAAGTAGCGCCGCCGATTAGCTTGATCGCTCGGAGGGCGCGCATGGCACAAACGCCGCGTCGACAAGGCCGCGCGGACCCACCAAAGCCAAGCCATCCCATGAAGGCCGTGCGTCACGGTGTTGCGCGAAGTTGTGGCAGGAACAAAGCCCAGTAACCGCGAGAGGGTCACGTGGACAGAAACTCAAGCCGCTGCGGCCTGCAGCACCGCGCGCCCGTTGCCCTGCGGGTCCACCATCATGACCGCCAGGCGAGTCAACTCTCCAGCCGAAACCCGGACCATGTGAGGCCCAAGCTCCCCGCTCGTCGTGATCTGCGCCACGTTGCGCTCAACGCCCCCCTCGGCATTCAGCACGACAAGCCGAAAGCTCGTCCCCTCTGAGGCGACAAGATTCATCACGAACAGGCGGCCCGCGTGCCCGCCCTCGCTCGCCTCGTCCCACGCCGGGTTGATCACCAGCGTCGCCTGCCCGCGCACATCCTCGCCGACCGGCTCAAAGTGCACGAATCGAGTCTGGCGGTCGTACAGCATGTCGCGCACGACGCGCGACGAACCCACCGTCTGTTGCAGGGCCTCGACAACCGCGCCGCGATTCACGCGTTCCGAAAGGTCGTTGTACCGCCCGAGCACGTGCAGCGTCGACACGGCAAAGCCAACGCTCGCCGCGAGCAGCCCCACCGCCGCCGCGCGCCAAAGAGGCGACACGCGCGAGCCGCCCATCCGCCGGGCATGCTCGTGGTGGTCCGCGTCGATCATGGCCAGCACGCCCCGATGCTCCACCCGAGCGTCGCGACCGCCGGCGTGCGAGCGCATGCCGCCAGCCACACTTCCCGCAACCAACCCGCTCGCCGAAACCTCGCCCAAGCCCGCCTCCGCCCGCGCGCCTGCCCCGGCATCACCCGAAGCACGATCGATCCCATGCAGCACGCCGCGCACCGTCTCGCGCCACTTCGCCAGCACCCGCTCGCGAAGGTCGGCCGGGGGCTGGATCTCGTCGTTCAAGGCCTCGGGCGCCAGCGTCCACGGGTCGACGCCCACCAGGCGCGCCTGCTCCTGGCGGATCTGCGCCCGCAACTCGGGGCTTGCCGCCTGCAGCGCGGCTTCGAACTCCACCCGGTCCGCTTCATCCAGCAGACCAAGGGCTTGAAGTTGTGCCGCTTCCAAGAGCTGTTGCGCCGTCATCATGTTGCCAGTTCCTCGCTCGTCCGTTCCCGCAGCCTCACCAGCGCTCGACTGAGCGCGCTCTTGACCGTTCCGATCGGCGTCCCCAACTCCTCGCCAATCTGCCTGAGCGTCTGCCCCCCCAGGTACGCCCGCTGCACCACCATCCGCTGCAGCTCCGGTAGCGCCTCAACGCGCTTCATCAACGCCGTAAACCGCTCTTCCCGCTCCGAGGGGCCCAGCGACGCCTCATGCGCGGCAATCGCGAAAGCCTCGGTCTGATCGATGCTCGACGCCCGCACCCGCGCTCGCGCCCGCCGAAGCCGATCCACCAAGTGCCGGCGTGCGATCAACATCACCCACGTCACCAGCGCCGCTCGATTCGGGTCGTACCGCCCCGCGGTCCGCCACAGCCGAATGAAAATCTCCTGCACCGCCTCTTCCGCGTCCCCACGCGTCGGCATCGACTGGATCGCCATGCGATACACCAACGCGCCAAAGCGGTCATACAACGCGGCCACCGCGGCCTCGTCGTTCTGAGAGACCCTGGTCATCAACTCCAGGTCGGCCTTGTCCTGCTCTGCATCCACGAGTGCCGTCCCCAATCTTGCCGCGTTGCCCCGGAAAAACCTCCTTCTGAATCAATGAGTGTCTCAACCCCCAAACCCAAATCCCAACCCCAACCAAGAACTCAAACCACGAATCCAAACCGCCAATCCAACCGGTCGTCCAAAACGCCGACCGGCCGCCCCACGCCAGTCTAAACCAAAATTCACCAAAACCGCGCACAATTCTCCGCGCTGGCCCGTTCCTCTTGGTGTCTTCCGCGTCTGGATTGGGATACGCATCGAAACCCACCTCTGATCCGCAAAGCGCCGCGAAATCATCCCCGCCGAACCCCAAACAAACCCTCGCCTATCCCCAGATTACCCCCCGACGACCACCCCGAACTGTGGATGACTTGTGCGAACTAGGGTTTACGCTCCAGCCCCGTTCCGATACTCTTGACCGTGCCACAGCCGATCCGTTATGGTGATATGAAGAGCCGACGGTGAAGCTGTCGGAAGAGGAGACTGCCCTTGGCCTTGAGCCGGGTGTCGAAGTTCAACACGCTTGGCTCCGCCCCGCCGGAGCCCACCTCTGTCTCCTCACACACGAACTCGCGCTTCCCGAAATCCTCTGTCTTCACTATTTTACCATCGCGGAGGCTGATTCGTCACCAAGGGTTTACCCTCGTTGACACTCTGGTCTCGCTGGCGGTCGTTGCCGTTCTAATCGCGCTGCTCTTGCCCGCTCTGAAAGGTGTCAACGAGTCGGCTCGCCGCGTTGTGTGCGCCTCGAACATCCGCCAGATTGGCTTCGGCGTGGCTCTCTACGCCGACGACAACCGCGGCTTTGTGCCGTCCAGCGTCTTCATCTCCACCCATGGGCGGTCTTCCATGCCCGAGGAGATGATGACGCTTCGGCTGGGTCGAAACATGGGCGCGGGCGACGCCGGGCAGTGGGATGGCCTTGGACTGCTCTATTCCCAGCAGTATCTCGCCGCCGCCAAGCTCTTCTACTGCCCCTCGCACCGCGGGCGGCATCCTTACTCCGAATATGCGTCGGAGTTCGACGCCCCCGGCGCTGAACTGGTCTCCAACTACCACTATCGCGGCGCGCCCCCCAACATGCCTGTCCTGTTCGACATTGAGCCCGACAGCACCGCCCTTGTTGCCGACGGCATGCGCACCATCGCCGACTTCAGCCACGTCACCGGCGCCAACGTGCTCCAGGCCAACCTGAGCGTGCGCTGGGTTCCAGACGATGCCGGGCGCGTGGCGTCGATCCTCGCCCGCGACGAGGACGAGACCGAGGGCGAAAAAGTCAACGACGCGTGGGAATGGATCGACGACGCGGTCGGCAGCAGCGATCGGCCTCGCTGATCCTCATCACGTTCGCTCCCTGAGTCCCCAGCGAGCTTCTCAAGCGCAGCGGATCAGCATTTCGACTTCAACCGGCGCTCCCAGCGGCAAGCTTGAAGCCCCAACTGCCGCTCGCGCGTGCCGCCCCGCTTCGCCAAAGACCTCCACCATCAGCTCGCTGGCGCCGTTGGCAACCTTCGGGTGGTCAACGAACGCCGGGCCGCACGCGACGAATACGCCCAGGCGAACAACCTGGTCGACCGCATCCAGCGAGCCCAGGGCGTCGGCGATGATGGCCAGCGCGTTCAACGCGCACTGTCGCGCGCACGCTCGGGCGAGGTCGAGCGAGATCGGCTCGGGCACGATCCCCGCCGCCAGGAGCTTTCCCTCGGCAAAGGGAATCTGCCCCGCAATGTACAGGTCGTTGCCTACACGCTTCCAAGGCACATACGCCGCAACCGGCTTGGGCGGGACGGGCAGCGACAGACCGAGGGCGGCAAGGCGCGCCGTCGGACGGCTGGTTGGCGGGGTGGACATGGGACAGGCAACTCCGAGTTTATGAGACGTGATGCCGTCCGGGGGTACTTTCCCCGTTCGACGTTTTGGGGAACCATGGGCCTTGACAGCCGGATCGTTTCGTGTAGTTTACTCACCTCGGTGGAGGTTCCCCGACTCAGGTGGATCGGGGGTTCAAAGTCTCGGGATTCTCGTCCCGGGATGTCAGTGGTAGGGATGGCAGGCCGTTGCTCGACGTTGGTCTTCGCACGGTGCAATCTGGTTTCGCTCAGTCGTCCGAGGCGGGATCGAGCCCGCCAAAGTCATGCCCGCAACGGGCGCTGGACTGACTCGACGACCGACCTGCCGACAATCTGGTTCTCCGCAAGGAGATGGCTGCCGCTGGTCGGCTCGCGCAACGATGGTCCTGCGCGTCATCGGCTGGAGGGCGGTCAAGATCGGTACCGTGCGCGTTCCCCTCGAACGCTTCCACGCTCCAACGCAAGAACTCACCTGAGCTTGCGAGCGATCTCGGCGTCGCGGGTACTTTTTCCCGTGATGCTCGGTTTCGCCGGGGGTGGAAGGCGTGCGACCCGGAGCGCGTGAGCAGGACGACCATCAAGGACAGGCGACCCGCCGTCGGCGTGCATTCTTCATGCGAAGAGGGCCGCGGCAGAGGTCACGCTCGCTTCCCCTTCCCGCGCACCAGATCGCGGGGGGAAGCACTGGAGAGTTTCATGAAGACGAATCGCAAGGGCTTTACGCTGATCGAGCTGCTGGTCGTGATCGCGATCATCGCGCTGCTCATCGGCATCCTCCTCCCCGCGCTCGGCAAGGCCCGCGCCTCGGCCCGCCAGCTCAAGGACTCGACGCAGGTCCGCGGCACGCTGCAGGGCATGGTCATTTGGGCGCAGAGCAACCAGGACCAGTACCCCCTCCCGAGCCAGCTCGACCGGGCGAACAACACCCTCGCCGCGACGACGACTCAGGAGACCAAGAATCAGACCCGTCACATCTACTCGATCCTGATCTTCAACGGCTACGTTCCGCCGGAAATGCTCGTCAGCCCCGCTGAGTCCAACGGCTCGATCCGCACCTGGGAAGGCTACTCGTTCAGCGAGCCCCAGGCGGCCGCCGCGAGCGACAAGAAGCTCGCCCTCTGGGATCCCGGCTTCCGCGCCGTCCCCACCGACACTCAGCCCCCCGTTGCCAACCCCGACCTCAACAGCGGCCGCGGCGGCGCTTCCTACGCCCACAGCCTCCCCTTCGGCGGACGCCTCTCCCGCTGGGGCAACACCTTCAACGCCACCGAGCCCGCCATGGGCAACCGTGGTCCTGAGTTCGAAGCGACCGGCACCGGCCAGAACCTCTCCTGGCGCCTCAAGACCGGCGCCACTGGCGCGCAGAGCAACACTCTGCTCATCCACGGCAGCCGCACCACCTGGGAAGGCAACGTCGGGTTCAACGACAACCACGTTGAGTACCTGACCAAGCCCGATCCGGATGGCACGACCTTCACCTTCTCTGGTCTGCCCGCCGGCCAGAAGACCTACGCCGACAACATCTTCGTGAACGAGAACGACTCCAGCCGCACGCCCCCGGTTGAGACTGGCAACACCTTCCTCAACCAGACCAACGCCTACCTCGGCATCGTGACGAACGTGACCGGCTCCGGCACGGCGCTCAACGTCACGCTCTTCCGCGACTAATCGCACCTCACATCACCATGTGATTGAACGCCCCGGCCTTCCGGGGCGTTTTTCTTTTCCGGCCTTTTCGTAGCGCCGACGAGCGTTTGGTGACTTCGGTGGCACGACGGCTGGTGAAAACAACAAGCGCACCGACGATTCAAGTCAGCCGTCGGTGGCACAGCACGGGATGGCAGAACAGCCCCGGCGTCGTTCAGACCTTGGCCAGTCGCGTGCGGGCGTTGTCCAGCACGTTCATGAAGTTGATGTAACTGTCGTATGGCGAGTCGTACGGGTTGAAGTACTTGTGCACGTCGCCGTCGGCGAAGTACTTGGTGCACATGTAGTAGAAGTGGTCGCTGGTCGTCAGCTTCCGCCAGTCGTGCAGCAGGTGCCCGAGCTCGGTCTTCTGCGCGTCGGTCCGAGCGGCGGCCAGCTTGGCCTTGATCTGGGCCCCGAGCTTGTACGTCTCCAGCAGCGCGTTGTCCTGCATGGCGTTGCCACGCCAGGCAGAAAGGTCTCGCTCCGTATCGGCCCACGAAATGAACTCGTGCACGTCGTACTCGCCGACGGGCGGGAAACGCTCGATCGCCTCGCTCGGGGTGTTGAAGTGGTTATGCCCGGGGTTGACGTCGAAGACGGCCTCGGGGAGCTTGTCCAGGAACTGGAAGATGCCGGTGTCCTCCCACTGGTGTTCACCAAAGGTCTCGTAGTCCATGAAGAGGTTGCAGAGGAAGCCGTCGCCATTGATCTGGTTGACCCAGGTCGCGAACTTCTCTGCCGAGAGGGGCCACTCCGACCAGCCTCGGTTGGAGAACCGGAAGGCGATGTCGTCGGACAGGCGGAAGTTCTTGAGGAGGAGCCCGAAGGGCTGGTTGTTGGGGCCCATCAGCACGCCGTGCCCGGAGGGCGGGCGATAGACGTAGGCCGGCGAGCGATAGCCAAGGTGCTTGTCGGTGCCCTCGCAGAGCACGCCGGCGAACCGGGGCTCGCCCTTGGGCGTGCGGAGGCCGGCGATGAAGTGGGCCAACTCGTTGTTGTAAATCAGCTCGGTGTTGCGGAAGACCCGGGGCGTGACGCCAAAGAGCTCCTGAATCTTGCGGGTGTGCATGTCCACCTGCTCGAGGAACTCGGCGCGGTCGTAGAGGAACGAGAGGGAGTGGAAGTAGGTCTCGCCGATGAACTCGCAGCAGCCGGTCTCGGCGAGCTGGCGGAGCAGGTCGATGACTTCCGGGCACCAGGCCTGGAACTGGTCGAGCGCGACGCCCGTGACGGCGTAGCTCACGCGGAAGTTGCCCTTGTGCCGGCGAACCAGGTCCAGGATGACCCGTGTCGCTGGGATGTAGCACTTGTTCGCGACCTTCCGCGCAATCTCCGCGTTCTTGGCGTCGTGGAAGTAAAACGGGTCCGCGTCGAACACCGAATACCGGCGCAGGCGGAACGGCTGGTGGACCTGGAAGTAAAAGACGACGGATGCCATGGTGGCGGAGTGTACGGCAAAGGAGGCATCGCCACCGAGACCTCCCGAGGCTTTCGCCACGAGTTCCGGATCGCGCTCCCGCGCGGTCCCACGCCAGGGGGAACGCGCGGGCCGCACGGCCATAATGCTCGCCCGCGGGCTCGGAAACCACGCGCAACCAACTCGAATGCATGTATCTCGAAATCCCACAACGAATTCGCGTTCGCCTCGGGATAACGCGGATACCGGTGGCAAAGTCCCGAAGATTGGACTTTATATCCCGGTCAGCGGTGTGAAGATCCTGCTCAACAAGCGCTAAGAAAACGTTCAATCATGCGGGATTTCATGCAGAGACGGCCCGCGGACTTGGCGACACTTGGACGGACGAGTATGCTCCATGTGTCCCAAGTGTGTTTGTAGATATACCGGGATCTTGGGACATTTTCGTGCACGGCGAGTTTCGAGCGCGACCTGTTCGTGCTCGACACGTTCGGGCAGTTGGCTGTCGGCATCGGGGGTTTCGTTATCGCGCACGGGGTTGGACTGGCTTGACGAGTGAAGATGCTTCGGCATCAGGAGGCCGATCGTGCGAGCAGACCAGATCACGCAGGAGCGGAACGAGAGAACAGCGATTGAACCCATCTCGGGTCGCGTTGCCGTGCGAGGCACGAATCTGCTTGGGTGCGGGCCCCGGCGGGTTGCGGGGCATTTGGCCTCGCGAGCGGGGTTCTCGCTGATCGAGCTCCTGGTTGTCATTGCGATCATTGCGCTCTTGATCTCGATTCTGCTGCCCGGGCTGGGCAAGGCGCGCGAGTCCGCGCGTGCCGCGGTGTGTTCCAGCAATCAGAGCCAGCTCACGCGGGCCAACGCGACATACTCGGCGGAAAATCGCGATTACAACATTCCGATGCAGTACTGGGTCCGTCGCGCGGATGGCTCGCGGGACGAAGGAAACTGGCGCTACTTCGCGTGGCAATACGTGGGTGAATCGCCCAAGGCCTACGACTGCCCATCCGAGAAGTTCGACGTGTATGCCGACGGATTCAGCGAGCACGACCGGCGTCGCTGGGCGGGCAGCCGCTCGTCGCGCCCTCGGGACGACGACAAGTTCATGTTCGGGGTCGTGGACGATCGGGAGGAGTACAACAACTCGGGCATCGCGGCGTCGGGCTGGCACTGGGGCTCGTATGGCCAGGGCATCGCGTCCAAGCCGCGGGCGCCGCTGTGGAGGCCTCACTGGTCTGAGCGCGGCGGCGAGGCCCAGTTCTACGAGGGGGAGTGCAAGACGACCGACTGCCAGTTCCCGTCGTTCCTGATCCTCTTTGGCGACGGGGGCAGCTCGCTGCCGCTGGACACCACGGGCGAGTTCGCGGGGCAAGCCGGGACGTTCACCACAGATAGTTGGTGGATTTACTGGGGCAATGGCGACAGCGCCCGCCGCTCGGGCACGGGCCGATTCCTCGACGCGTTTGGGTGGCGTCAGACGTACGAACAGAACGCGCTGCGCCACGCGGGCAAGGCCAACTACGCCCGCCTCGACGGGAGCGTCCGCCTGTTTGCGCCGCGGGAGATCCAGTGCACCCGCGACATGTGCTGGTGGTCGCCCATCGGCGACGCCCATCGTCGCTGGAATGACCAGTAAAGCCAAACGACCAAACCGTGCATGCAGCCCGACCGCGAGGGCTTCTCGTCGCAGAAAGCTCGGATCCCGTCAAGGCTCGGCTCTGAACCAACGCCTGCGTGCGTGACTTCGTGAATGCGTCCCGCGATTGAACGGAGAGCGCCTCATCCGTTCGAACGCCTGTGGCTCGACCTTGCGAGGCGCGGAGAAGGGAATGCAGATGAACGCTCGATCCATGACCGCCGCCATGTCGCTCGCGTGCCTTGCCGGGGTTGCCGGCGTCGCTTCCGCCCAGGTGACCAACGAGGTCGCCTTCAACTTCGACGGGGTGAACAACTGGGCCAGCGTCCGGGGCCTCGGCACCGCCAAGCTGTATCGCAAGGACGACGCCGTCTTTGCAAACCCCGCCAGCGTCCTCGTCCCGGCGAGCGGCGCTTCGGGACGCCCCGCCCACGCGCCGGATGGCTCGACCGACGCCCTCGACGCGTTCGGTACGTGCACCAGCTTCGGGCTGCCCCTCCTGGGAGGCCAGAACCGCGTCGTCTACCAGACCGCGGGCAACTTCACGGGCGGGCTTGCCGACCGCTCGCTGGGCATGGCCTACTGGACCAACGACAATCTCACCGGCGCGTTCACCGAGAACTTCACGTTCGGGTGGGATCTGCTGATCCCCAGCTCGATCGTGGGCCCCGCGGCGATTCCGCTCTTCAACGACACCGAGCGTGACGGCAACGATTGCGACGCTTGGATCTTCGTCAACGCCGATCAGTCGCTGAGCTTCCACTATTACGCGGGCGGCTCGCCGACGTCGCTCAACGTCTCGACGGGGCAGTGGTTCCGCCTCGTGCTCACGATGGCGCCGACCGCCGCGAACGTGTATGTGAACGGAACGCAGGTGGGCACGACCGGCATCTCCTCGCTGTGGGACAATCTGCGTGCGGACCTGAGCAACCGTGCGGACGTGCAGCCCTTCTGGGCGTCGTGGAGCAACCTCCCGAACATCTGGTTCGATCCGACGATCCGCGCCGGGTGCACGTTCTTCGGCGACAACGACGGGGTGAACGGATCGAACCCGGCGTTCCCGTTCTCCGGCGCGCCCGTTTATGTGGCCAACATTTACACCGGCCTGGGCCAGCCCAGCGCGAGCGACATCGCCAACTGGGGCGGCCCCTCCGCCGCGGGATTCCCGGTTCAGAACGCCGTGAGCCCCACGGTTGAGTTCTCGACCGATCCGCGCACGGTGATCCGGGGCAATGTGGTCACGGTTGTCGGTCGCGTGACGCCCGGCGTGCCCGCCGGCTCCAGCTACACCGTCACCGCCGACCTCTCCAGCGTGGGCGGCTCCGCAACGCAGCAGCTCTTCGACGATGGGCTCAACGGCGACGGCGCCGCAGGCGACCTGGTCTTTGGCTATCGCCTCACCACGTCCGCAACGCAGACGCCCGACATCTACCCCTTCACCGGGCAGGTCGTTGACAACAACAACCGCTCCAGCACCGCGAGCGGCTTGATCGACATCGCCCTGGGCACCCCCGGCACCAACGAGAACCAGTGGGACTTCAACTGGGACGGGCAAGACCCCGCGACCAAGCTCCAGCCCACCTTCGGCACCGCCGTCCTCACCTTCTGGGATCGCCCCGGCTCCGGCGTCCCCGGCACCACCGAATCCGTCACGTCCTTCGGCACCTGCTCCAGCTTTGGCATTCCGACCATCGCCGGCGTTGATGCCCAGGTCATGAAGACCGCCCAGTACTTCGGCGACGAAGGCCTTCAGCTCGACAACAACATGCCGGGGAACGGCGGCGGCGTCTATGTCAACCAGTACACCATCATTTACGACCTCTACATCGATCCCGCCTCCATCGCCCTCACGCCCCCCACCGCCGACGGCTGGTGGTTCCCCTTCTTCAACACCAACAACACCAACTCCAACGACGCCGACGCCTACATCCAGCTCACCGACGGCGCGCTCGCCCCCGTCGGCGCGCTGGGCACCGGCGCCATCGGCGGCTACTCACCCAACGGCGCGTTCCTCCCGGGCCAGTGGAACCGCGTTGCCTGGGTCATCGACGCAGGCCTGAACACCCCGACCGACAACGCCGTCATCTACGTCAACGGCACGCCCGTCTTCACCAGCACCTTTGCCGGCTTTGAGGGGCGGATGGCCCTCTACTCCACCAGCGACGAGGTCGCGGGCGAGTCGCGCATGCACCTGTTCACGGAGCCCAGCGGCGATTACACCACCGAGGCCTACGTCAACTCGATCTACCTCGTCGATCGCGCCCTCTCCCCCGCTGAGATCGCCTCGCTGGGCGGCGCCGACGCCGACGGCCCCTTCGGCGGCAACCCCTGCGCCCCCGCAGACTTCAACAGCGACGGCCAGGTCGATTTCTTTGACTACCTCGACTTCGCTTCGGCCTTTGGCAACGAGGAGCCCGCCGCCGACTTCAACGCTGACGGCCAGGTCGACTTCTTCGACTACCTCGACTTCGCCTCGGCCTTCGGCAACTGCAGCTGATCGCGCCTCGCGCTAGCCGGAGCGAACCACCTCCGGCGCCCCAAACGCACCGGCCCCCTAAACACCGCGGGCCCGCCCTTTGCTGGGCGGGCCCGATTTTCTTTGGCGTTCACTCGATCGCGTGCGTGCGGCGCTCGCACGGACCTCCACCGCCCGACTGCCCACCTGGACTGCCCACTTGGAAGGCCCACCTGTGGGCCGCAGGCTTGCTCACTTGCGCAGCTTGCTCAGCAGGCGGAGGATCTCGATGTACAGCCAGACCAGGGTCGCGAGCAAGCCAAACGCGGCGTACCACTCCATGTGCTTGGGTGCGCCCGCGGCGGCGCCGTCTTCGATGAACTGGAAATCGAGCACGAGGTTGAGCGAAGCGAGCACGACGACGAAGATGCTAAAGCCGATGCCGATGGGGCCCGAGTCGTGGATGTAGGGCATCTGCATCCCGAACAGGTTGAGCAGCATGGTCGCGAGGTAGGCGAACATGACGCCCATGGTGCCGACGATGACCATCTTGGCGACCACGCCGCGAAGGCGGATGATGCCCGCGACATAGGCCATGAGCATCGCGGCAAAGATGCCGAAGGTGATGAAGACGGCCTGGAAGACGCCGCCCGCGCCAAGCGCCACGCCCTTCTGCAGGCCGTAGTTCGCCGCGATGATCGAGATGCCGCCCACGAACGCGCCCTGGGCGATCGCATAGATTGGCGAGAGGAACGCGGCGCCCTTCTGCCAGAAGAACATCACCAGCCCGAGCACCAGGCCAATGACAGCTCCGCCCATCGTCAGGGGCATGAGCAGCCCCGCGTTGGCCGTGATGGCGCTCCACGCGAGCACCGCGGTGATGGAGCACAGCCCGAGCAGGATGGCGGACTTGATCGCCGCACCGCGCACGGTCATGACGCCAGCCGGGGCCTTGCTGGAGGCCAACTCGTCCCAACGAGGAAGATCCATCCCATTCTGGAAGACGCCCTCGCGAAGCACCGGATTACCTGTCCGCATCGAAAACCCCCTCATCAAAGGCCGTGCAAGCGACACCTGTGTCCGTTCTTTGGGCACCGTGTGTCCGGTGGCGACGGCCAATCCACAATATCACTCTTCGGAAGACGGGGCCCGTCAGTTCGCTCTCGTCCTCTACCCTCGAGGCGGCGGGGGCACTCGCCCCCCCGAACCCGATCCCGGAACCGCCTTGCAGAGAACGCACGCCGGACGTTCCCGTCCTCTTTCCATGGTTTCGGATATGCTCCGCCATTATGCCGCTCGCCTCACCCGTTATCGTGGTTCCGGGAATCACCGCAACGTATCTGCGCGACGAGTACACGATTCCGCCGGACAAGATCTGGACGGTGCGCACGTTCGAGTGGGAGCGCGGCACGCCCCACCCCGACGACACCAGCCTCGAAGCAATCGAGCCCGCCCGCGTCGTCCGCGATCAGATCTATGAGATCTGTTATGTCGAACTGATCGAGGAACTGCGGCACAACCTCCGCTCGCGGGTGGACCTCGCCGTGCCGGTCTTCCCGTTCGGCTACGACTGGCGCAAGCCCCTGAAGGAAACCGAGGCCGAGCTGGAGCAGTTCATCGATGAGGTGATCCGGCGAACCTGCCTGATGCGTCACTATGTCGCCGATGGCTATCCAGACGATCCGAAGGTCAACCTGGTCGGACATTCGATGGGCGGACTGATCATCGCGGGCTGCCTGGAACGCCTGGCCAAGTCGCGCGGGAAGAAAACCCGCGTGGGCAAGGTCGCAACACTCGCGTCGCCCTTCCAGGGCTCGTTTGAGGCGATCATCAAGGTCGCGACGGGCACCGCCAATCTCGGCGCGAGTGAGCCCAGCTCACGCGAGCGCGAGACGGCTCGCATGACGCCCGCGGTCTATCACCTGCTGCCGAGCTTTCAGGAGGGTTCAACCTTTGCCCAGGGGTTGCCACAAAGCTACTTCACCCCCGATGTCTGGCAACCCAGCGTGCTGGCGACGCTCACCGAGTTCGTGCGGCTGCACGCGGTGTCCACCAGAGATCGCGCCCAGCAGGCGGCCGAGCTCTTCACCGGGATGCTCAAGGGCGCGAAGGAACACCGGGACCGGATCGACGCGCTCAAGCTCAGCGACGCCGGCCTGAAGCCCGAGGATTGGTTGTGCGTTGTCGGTGTCGATTCGACGACGCGGATCCGCTTTGAGATCTCGCTCAATCGAGGCAAGCCCGAGTTCACGCTCTCCGGGAAGGACCGATGCAACCACTGGGCCGACGGCAAGAGCGACGCCGAGCGGCGCCAGACCGGCGACGGCACCGTCCCCTACTGCGGCGCCGTGCCCAAGTTCCTGAAGGAAGAGAACTTGGTGTGCGTCACGCCGGACGACTTTGGCTACTGGGAGGTGCAAGACCGCGCCACCTCGGCGCTGGCGGGGTTCCATGGCATCCTGCCCAACATGGACATGCTCCACCGCCTGATCGTCCGTCACTTCATGAACCGCCCGGACCACCACGGCAACACGTGGGGCCGCCCGGCACCCGGTGTTGCGCCGGAGGCCTGGGAACCACCCCTGAAGCTGATGAACAAGGCGGCGACTTAGGCGATTCAGTACCAGGCTGTGACAATTTCGCTTTGTGCCAAGCGCGGTGTCTTGTACATTGCGGACTTCGAAAGGAGGTTCGCAATGAACCAGTTTGCCGCTTCTGTCTCTTTTGCCGCGCTTGCCGCTTCTGCCAGTCTCACCCTCGCGCAGGGTGTTGTTCCCGCGAAGCTTGTGGTTCGGGTGGGCGACACGCTGCCGGGCGGGGCGACCACGGTCTCCGCGATCAACGACCCGTACACCGACGGCTTCGGTCGCGTGGCGTTCACGGGCAACTCCTCGGCGGGAAACTTCGTGTGGATCGGCACCGGGCCCGTCTGGTTCAACAGCGATGGTCTGCCGGCGGTGCTCACGGGCGCCGAGGGGACCATGGGTGCTTCCAACGCTGGGGGCTTCATTTACAGCCCGTCGGTGAACGGGAACGACGCCGTGTGGACGCAATCGGGCTTGCTGTTGCAGGACGGCGACTCGCTCGACGCGCTCCCGGGCCAGTTCGCGACGTTCAACTCTCGTCCGACGATGACGCCCAGCGGTGCGGCATTCTGGGTCGGCGGCACGACCTCGACCGAGGGCGGTACGACCAACAACCGCGTCTTCTGGCGCGTCCAGAACCCCGCCGCCCCGATCCTCGAACCCCTGATCGTCGGCGGCAACACCTACGCCGGGCTGACCGTCAACCCGGCGACCACGACGTTCGCCTATGACGTCTCCGACGACGGGCGCCACCGCATCCACGAGCTGGGAACCACCGGCCCCACCACGTCCGACCGGTTTGTTTATCTCTCGCTCACTGATTCCCTCGTCGCCCGTGAGGGGTCCCCTGTCGCGGGCGGACAGGTCGGAGAGGCGTTCGTGGCGTTTCGAATCCCCGCGATCAACAACAGCGGGAACTGGGCGCTCGCCGCCGACACCTCCGCCGCCACCAGCCAGGACGAGATCGTGGTCTACAACGGCAACGTCATCCTCCGCGAGGGCGCCGTCGTCGGAGGAAACACGTTCGCCGGGGCTGTCGACGCCATCAGCATCAACAACGTTGACGACCTGGCGCTCGTGACCAGCGGCACGCCCAACCTCCTCATCGTGGGCCGGGCCGGGCCCAACTTCGCGCAGGACGCCCGAGTCATCCTCCGCGCCGGGCAACTCATCGACGTCGATGACGATCAGGTCTGCGACTTCCAGGTCACCGACCTCAACCCCTCCAACAGCACCGCGCCGGGACTGGACCTGGCTGAGAATCGCGTCGTCTACATCAACGTCGACCTGGCGCCATGCGATGGCGGAACCAGCGTCGAGGGCATCATCGGCGTTCGCTTTGGCTGCGCCGCCGACTTCAACAACGACGGACAAGTCGACTTCTTCGACTACCTCGACTTCTCGCAGGCCTTTGGTGACGACAGCCCCCTCGCGGACACCAACCTCGACGGACAGGTCGACTTCTTTGACTATCTCGACTTCTCGCAGGCCTTCGACGCCGACTGCGTCTGACGCCGATGCCCCACGAAGCACGATTTGAAGGCGAGCGGGCCCCAGGCGGGCTCGCTCGTTTTTTCTCTCCGCGTTGTTTCCGAACCCACTCGCGCGGGGCCACGCGCGTCTGGCCAACGGGCTAGATCACCCCGCACGCGGCGAACCGCGTCGCGGCGCCAAGCGCCCGTCGGCGAACGTGCTCGTCGGGTTCGTCGTTGGCGACCTCCACCACACGGATGCCTAGTTCTTTCCGGCGTGCGCCTGGCTTCATGCCGGCGACCACCCGCTCTGCCAGCCACACCGCCGAGAGCCTGTGCGACGTTCGCTCGTCGCCCAGCATCAGGCGGATGTCGTCCAAGGCCTCGGCGCTCGCGGACCCCGGCTGCCCCTGGGGCTCGATCAAGCCGCGGATCGCATTGGCGCGGACGCGTTGCTCGGCGCTCGACTTGGCTTCAACCAGCGACTCGCGCCACTCCGCACGCGGCTCAGCGAGCGGGCTCGCCCGCTGAAAATCGACCTGACGCCCACGACCCTCACGACCCTCACGACCAGAACGATCGCTGACGCGACGCCAGCGGCGGACGATCGCCTCGATGGCGTTGGCCCGGGCTCTCCCGACGCCCGCCTTAACCTCCGTCAGCAACAGGCGGTCGATCTCCGGCGCCAGCCTCGGATCGCTGATCCGTGCTGTCGCCGCGAGCGCGCTCGATCGAACCACGTCGCTTGGGCTCGCGTCGCGCGCCTGCGGTGCCGTCGAAACCACGCCTCCCGCCCGGGCGAGTTCGACAATCTGCGCCGCAACCTGGTTCTCAAAGCCCATGCGCCGCACGCGGGCGAGCGCGTCGAGCGCGTGCTCGGGCGAGCGGAGGAGTTCGCCAAGCCGGTTGGTCTCGCGAGCGCCCTCGTGCTTGGCGTGCGACGTCTGACGCGGCGCCGCGGCGCGAACGCCGGGCCCGGCGCTCGTCAGAAACTCCAGCTCCTGAGCGGCCAGTCGGCGGACACGCTGGCTCGCAAGGCGCAGGGCCTTGCGGGCCAGTCGCTCGCGAGCGGCCAGCGCTTCGCTCCCCGGGACGAGCGCGGCGCCACCCGCGCCGGTAAGGCCCACGATCGACCAATCGAGGAGCGCGACGCTCGCGGCGTGCTCGCACGGATCAAAGATGAAGTCCGCCGCGTCGCGACTGGAACTGAGCCGCGCCGCCATGAGCCGCACGAGCGGGTCGGCATCCCCCAGCGCCGGATCCAGGGCCAGGGCCCGCGCCTCGCCTCGTAGCAGTTCGATCACTCGGAGCGCACCAACGCGCTCAGCAAGCGATCGACCCGCCCACGAGCGAACGCTTGGCACAAGCCCCTCGGGCTTGCCGGCCTCTGGGACATGAAGCTTGGTTGACTGGCTCGCGACCGATCTGGCGAGCGCTCGCCGACGCTGCGGGTGAAGCAGCAGGTGCGCACGCTCCAGAATCACGCCCCGCTCCGCACCGTCGCCCGGTCGGGTCAACCGGTCGGCAAGCAACGGCGCCAGGCGTGGATCGCGTGCGAGCAACAAGGCCCGCCCAACGCCCACCGGGCCGCGCCAAGCGCGGACCACGCCCGCCAGCGGGCGGAGTTGGTCCACGCTCGCCTGCGCGAACCACGAGGCGAGAGGACCAGTTGCCGGGCTGTGCGAGGCCCGAGCAGCGTGCGCCAGGCAGCGTTCGTCCAATAGCGCGGCCGCGACCAGCAGAACGCCACGCGAGGGCGTTTGCTCGTGGTCGTTCAGGCGATCGACGATGGCCCACTCCAGCTCGCGCTCCAGTTCGGAGGCGATCTGTTGGGCACGAGGATCCACGCGAGCATCTCGCGCTTGATCATCCTTGCTGGTTCGCTGGGATATTGAACCAGTTGCCGCGGAACCAACTGCCAAAGACCAAGGGGCTAAAGAACCAAGCGCGTCGCGGGGCACCGGCGCGTCGGGCCACGCTTCGGGCAACGCGCCGGCGCGCTCGGAGAAACCGAGCCCGAGGGCGGCGAGCGACTGGCGACGGGCGGCACTCAGCATTCGGAGCAGGACGCCATCACAGCGGAGGGCGTCGCGCGCCGGAGCGACGGCACCGAGGCGTGCAACAGGCAGGGTGAGCGCCGGGCTGAGCGTCTGGGCCGCCATCTCGATGATGCCCGCGACCAGAGCTTCGCTCAGCGCTAGAGGCGCACTTTCTGCGTGTGATGATGGCGACATCGCCTCCGACAAGGCGTCGCGGAGCATGGGCTCGCATGCGATCGCGGCGCGGCGGCGCTGGGGCTCGTCCAGTTCGGGCCAGCGCGTCACCAGCGCACGCACCGCCTCCATCGTGTTTGCCCGGCGAACGCTGGCGGAAATGAGCGATCGCACGCTTCCATCACGCCCGCCTCGCTCAACGCGGGCGATCAGCGCGCCCGCCTCTGCCGCAGTGCCCGACCCGTTCTTGACGACTTCCGACTCCGCAAGAAGCGGTGTTTGGACGGGGGCGACCGGCGCCTGGTCGACGCCACGAGTCGCTTTTCTCCGCAGGAATCGTTCAAGTTCTCTTGACAAACCCGACCTCGGTGTATGAATCTATTGTCAACTGGCTCGTGGGGGGCCATGCGTCAGTGACGGTTGCTCGTGCGTGGTGTTCTGCGGAAGGTCGGTGGCGAACTCGATGCCCGACGGGAAGCAGGACGCGGCGAACGCGAGGACGAACGAACTGGCGCAGCACCCCTACGGTGCCCAGTGCATCTACCTGTCTCGCGCGGGGAGGCGTGCGGACATGCGGATGAAGGCGTGCCGGGGCGCAGGGCACGCACGACATATCGACGGCGGGCCGGGTGGGTTGTTGAAGCGGTCTTGCCGGAGCGGGGCTATCCCCACAATCGGGCCATCGGCCCGGCGTGTGGTGATGGACTATCCGCGTGGCGTTGGCGGCGGCGCCTCGCCAATTTCGGGGGGTTCCGGGCTTCCTTAGGGGGAGTTCCGAGGACTCTGGGGGGAGCGCCGGGCGGCGCTCTTCGAGGGGAGTGAGAGCTCGGAGAGCCGCGATGAATCTCCACGCCAACGAGTCCGCCAACACAACCACGCATCCGACCGACACGCATCCGACCGATGCCGTGCACCATCCAGCGATGGCAGCGGGCCTGCACGTCGGCCCGGACGCGGGCATGGGTGACGTCGGTCACGTGGGCCAGATCCAACAGGTGGGTCACGAAGCCGGTGGCGACGCGTCGCCTCCCGACAATCCCGTGGCGTGCACGATTAGCACCGGGAATGCACTGGTCGATGCCCGCATCCACTCGGGGATTCTCGAGCACGTTCCTCGCAAGCGCAAAGCCGAGAGCGCCGGCGCTCGCAAGGCCCAAGCCGCCAAGCTCGCGCTGCTCAAGGCTGGCGGCGTCCATTCCTATCAGGCGCTGCTCTACAACCGCGCGCTGCATCCGGATTTCTTCCCGCTGCGCGACCGGCGGGTCATTCGGCACGATGGCTACGAGCTTGAGGGCTGGGCGATGCCCGGGGCCCACGTGCTGCGCTTTGAGCGCGGGCCCATCTGTCTCTGCGAGCTGGTGACGAACCAGGAACGCAACCTGCCCGACACAGGCGTCGTCAACGCCTTCCTGTGCGCGGGCGAGCACGAGTTCGAGCAGCGGTTCAGCAAGTCGCACGTGACGTACATGGTCTCGGTGCAGACCGAGACGCTGAGCGAGGGCGTGTACGCCGCGACGTTCGACGAGCTGGTCGACTATGGCAAGGAACAGGGCGGCATGATGCACGAGTGGTCGGATTCCGCCGGCCCGTGTGCCACGATCGTCAGCCTGCATCGGCGGAAGAACGAGGTCTTCGCGGAGGCCTTCCACCTCATCGCTGAACAGGGGTTCGTGCTGCGCAGCCAGACGATTTTCGAGCACTCGTAAGAGCCGGCTGTAAAGCCCACTAAAGCTCGCTGCGCGAGCGGCTGCGGGAATGCGCTCTCGAACAACTGGGCGTCAGACGAGGCCAGTTCGCGCCCCGGCCCTGCCAACCCTGATCGTCTCCATCGTCAGTCGCGCGAGCCGGATCGAGGCCAGCCCGCTCGCTTAGACCCCTGAACCTGAGGCCGCGACTCCACAGAGCTTGTAGAGCACGCGGGCGCCGACATTAGCGTCCCATTCTGGCGCGCCAGTGGGCCCGGGGGCGACCTCGACCAGGTCGAAGCCGACAACGGTCCGCCCGCTCTGCTTGAGCGCGTCGAGGAGCAGCGTCGCCTGGTTGAACGAAAGCCCCCCCGGCACGGGCGTGCCCGTGTGCGGGCACAGCGAGGGGTCGAGCGCGTCGATGTCGAACGAGACGTAGACGTGGCGAGGAAGGTCTTGGATCGCGCGGGAACAGAGCTCGAGAAAGGTCGTCTTGCCGCGGGCGAGTTCTTCCGCCCAGGCATCGTCGAAGTGGATCGCCACGCGCGAGCCCTGCGACTTGGCGAACGCCAGCTCGCCCTCACCAAAGTCGCGGATGCCCACCTGCACCAGCTTGGTGACCTGCGGCACGTGGGTCAGCACATTGTGCATGATCGAAGCGTGCGACCAGACGAAGCCCTCGAAAGCGTGGCGGAAATCCATGTGGGCATCGAGGTGGAGGATGCCAAGCCCGCCCGGCGCGCCGCCAAATCGCTGCGCACACGCCTGAATCGCGCCAAAGGGGACGGAGTGCTCGCCCCCGATGACGCCGGGAACCTTGTTCTCATCGAGGATCCGTGAGACTTGGCGGGCGACAAAGTCGTTGACGGATTCGCCCGCGGCATTGACGCGCGCAACCGCTGGCGAATCGTCTGGCCCCGCCCCGCCTTGCTCGAGCAACGGTCGCGCGAAAGCGGCGGCCTTGCTGCCCATAAGGCGGATGCGTTCGTCCTCGTCCTCCATGAAGATCCCGTGCTCGTAGACCCGTCCGAAGCGACGGTCGTAGAGATCAACCTGCATGGAAGCCTCGCGGATGGCGCGCGGGCCGTCGGCGGTTCCGGGCCGATACGACGTTGTCGCGTCGTAAGGGACGGGCACAAGAACGATCCGGCTATCGGCTCTGGAGCAGGTCAAGCCAAAGATCCCGCTGCCGGGTTGTGCCGCCGCATCAGGGTCGAACGCCATGCGTCAATGCCTCCAATCGCTCCGCCAGAACCGGGGGCGGAACAGATGAGGCCGAGCATAGGGGGACGCGAAGACGTGGCGCCCGTCGCCAGCACCTTCGCGAAAGCCCGCTTCTGACAACCTGGCCGGTCGCCGGCTCGAAGACCCGGGGACGCCAAATCCGTCGCTAAGGTGGTTTGCGTGCCGGGCTCGCTTGAACGTCAGGGCCGCCCCAGGGGCGGCTGCCCGGGCAAGGTGGGCTTCGTACGATAACGTCGGCCCAATCTGGTTTTATCTTGGCCTCGCCCGTGAAGCCACCGGCGTTCGCCTCCCGAAAGGATCTGCATGACGACGTTTGCCGCTGCCGCCTCGACCAAGCCCGCCTCGCACCGCGTGACGCCCGATTTCAAGGTCGCGGACCTCTCCTTGGCCGAGCTCGGGCGCAAAGAGATTCGCCTCGCGGAAGAGGAAATGCCGGGCTTGATGGCGCTGCGGCATCGGTACGCGGGCAAGCGTCCGCTGGCCGGGGCCCGCGTCAGCGGCTCGCTGCACATGACCACGCAGACCGCGGTGCTCATCGAGACGCTCGTGCTGCTTGGGGCCGAAGTCCGCTGGGCGAGCTGTAACATCTTCTCGACGCAGGATCCCGCCGCGGCGGCGGTCGCCGTTGGCCCCACCGGCACGCCCGAGCGCCCCGCTGGCATCCCCGTCTTCGCCTGGAAGGGCGAGACGCTCGATGAATACTGGTGGTGCACGATGCGCGTGCTGGATTGGCGCGGGCACACCTACACGCAGCCCGACGCTTCCCGGGGTGATGGTCCCAACATGATCCTCGACGACGGGGGCGACCTCACGCTGCTCGTGCACAAGGGCGTTGAGTTCGAGAAGGCCGGCAAGGTTCCCGCGTTCAACGCGTCGAGCGAGCCGGAAGAGTGGGGCGTGATTCTGGGGCTCATCTCCCGCACCCTGCGTGACGAGCCGGGCTTCTTCGCCCGCTCCGCCAGCCAGATCCGCGGGATCACCGAAGAGACCACCACCGGCGTGCACCGTCTCTACGAAATGCAGGAAAAGGGCACGCTGCTGGTGCCTGCGATCAACGTCAACGACTCGGTCACCAAGAGCAAGTTCGACAACGTCTACGGCTGCCGCCAGTCGCTCATCGACGGGCTGAACCGCGCCACCGGCGTGATGCTCGCGGGGAAGACCGCGGTCGTCTGCGGCTATGGGGATGTCGGCAAGGGCTGCTGCTCGGCGCTCCGCGGGCAGGGAGCCCGTGTCGTGGTCACCGAGATCGACCCGATCTGCGCCCTGCAAGCGGCGATGGAGGGCTACCAGGTGGTCCGCCTCGACGACGTGCTCGAGACGGCAGACATCTTCATCACCGCGACGGGCAACATGGGCATCATCAATGCCTCGCACATGGCGCGGATGAAGCACAACGCCATCGTCGGCAACATCGGTCACTTCGACAGCGAGGTCGATGTCGCTGGCCTGCGCAAGTGGCCCGGCGTCAAGCACATCAACATCAAGCCCCAGTTCGACGAGTTCGTCTTCCCGCCCGCGGGAGGCCGTCCCGAGCACTCGGTGCTGCTGCTGGCGGAAGGGCGTCTGCTCAACCTGGGCTGCGCCGCCGGCCATCCCTCCTTCGTCATGTCGGCGAGCTTCACCAACCAGGTCGTCGCGCAGCTCGAACTCTTCTCCAACGCCAAGAACTACGAGAAAAAGGTCTATCGCCTGCCCAAGAAGCTCGACGAAGAGGTCGCCCGCCTGCACCTGGACAAGCTGGGCGTTCGACTCACGGAACTCCGCCCCGATCAGGCAAGCTACATCGGTGTGCCGGTGCAGGGCCCGTACAAGCCCGAGCACTACCGCTACTAGGCCGAAGGTGGCGGCCCTCGCAACCAGCGGCCCTCGCAACCAGCGCGTCAGTTCCTTCCCTGAGGTCGTTGATGAGCGACAGTTCATCAATACGCGCGAGTCCCACGGGCGCACTGTCCGCCCGCACGAACCCCTGAAAAACCCGTGATCATCACGCTGGTTGGCGCTCTGCGAGCGCGCATGCCGCTTGATGCCCGGCCCGGCGCGAGTCGGGACATACCTCCGCGAGCCACAGCGCCGCGGAGACGGGGGCGCGAAAGGTCACAACATCGCGTGTGCGAGGGGGGTCGCACGCGCTCAGGGAGACGGCTTCATGTCCGGTACGCGATTGATTGATGGACGACGGGCTGATGGACGACGGACGCATGGGCTTGGGTGTCGGGGATGGGCAGGGTTGATGGCCGCCGCGGGGCTCGCCGCCAGCGCAACCCTCCAGGGCTGCCGGGGCATGGATCGCCCGCACGGGCCCGAGGCGATGGGCGTACTGAGCGCGCCCGCGCCTCAGCCCCACCGATTCAACCTGGGCACGCACACGTGGACGGTCACCACTGCCTCCGACGAAGCCCAGGCCGCGTTCAACCAGGGCCTCAACTGGATGTACGCGTTCAACCACGACGAGGCGATCCGCAACTTCGAGCATGCCGCCAGCCTCGACCCGCGCTGCGCCATGGCCTGGTGGGGCGTTGCGATCTGCCACGGACCTCACATCAACAACCCCGTGATGGACGAGGCTCGCTCGCACGCGGCGTGGAACGCGCTGGAGCGGGCGCGTGCCCTGCTCGATATCTGCACGCCCGTCGAGCAGGCTCTCATCGATGCACTCGCGACGCGCTATGCCGATCCGGCGATGGGGAACTTTCCACTGAGCGGGCCCGAGCGCTCCCGCTTCGATGCCGCGTATGCCAACGCCATGCGTGAGGTGCGAGGACGGTTCGTCCAGCACGAGGAAGTCGCGACGCTGACGGCGGAGGCGATCATGGACCTGCGCCCCTGGGATCTCTATTCGCTCGATGGCGAGCCACGCCCCGAGACGCCGGAGGTGATTGCGCTGCTGGAGTTCGTTCTGCGAACGAATCCGGAGCATCCGGGCGCCAACCACCTGTACATCCACGCGGTCGAAGCGTCACGCTCGCCCGAGCGGGCCGACAACGCCGCGACACGCCTTCGCAACCTGGTGCCGGATTCTGGGCACATGGTGCACATGCCTGCCCACATCGACGTGCGCCTCGGTCGCTGGAACCTCGCCGCCGACCAGAACGCCATCGCGGAGCGCGTGCACGCGAACTATCTGAAGCACGCGCCCCCACCCGGGTCGTACCGCCCCTACATGTTCCACAACACCCATTTCCGCGCGTACGCGTGCATGATGGCGGGTCGCAAGAGCGAAGCGATCGCCGCGGCGCGAGAAGTGCTGACCTCGATTCCAGAGGAGTTCTACCGCTCGGCGGGGGCCATCGCGGACGGGTACACGCCGATCGAGCTCGAGGCGCTCATCCGCTTTGGCGAGTGGGAACGCCTGCTCGCGATGCCCGAGCCACGCCGGGAACTCCCGATCACGCGGGCGATCTGGCGGTTCGGGCGCGGCGTGGCTCTGGCGGCCCGGGGTGAAGTGACGCTCGCCCGCCGGGAGCAACGGACCTTCCGCGCCACCGTCGACGCGGTGCCGGCCAACGCGATGATGGTCATCAACCGAGCGGACACCGTGCTGCGCATCGCCGACCACATGCTCGAAGGCGAGATCTTGTATCGGGAAGGCGACGTCAACGGCGCGGTCGCGAGCCTCAAGCAGGCGGTCGCGATCGAGGACACGCTGGCCTACATGGAACCTCCGGATTGGGTCCAGCCCGTGCGGCACGCGCTTGGTGCGATCCTCCTCGAGGCGGGGCGCGTGGAGGAGGCCGCGAGCGTCTTCCGCGAAGACCTTCAGCGGTGGCCAGAGAACGGCTGGGCCCTCCACGGCTTGGCGTCGGCGCTGGCAAAGCTGGGCCAAATGGATGAGTCGCGCCGCGTGATGGAGCGGCACGCCAAGGCGTTTGAGCGCAGCGAGGTCAAGCTTGCGGCAAGCTGTGCATGCGTGAAGCCAGCGACGAAAAAGGCCGAAGCCGCAACGTCGAAACTCTTGACGCGGGGCTCCGACGCCTGCTCGGGTGATTTGGATCGCGGACCCGCCAACGGCGTGCGGGGCGGAGTCGCTTCGTCGGCGCTGAGCAGCGTCGAATAGTGGTTCGCCCAAGCCACAAACACGCGTCTGCCCTCGCGCATCGCGGGCCGGAGGAAACCAGTACACATTCAAGCGGCAGGGCCGGAGGGGAGCCCTGCTGCTTGCGTGCGCCGTGCTACGTCGCAGATGAGCTCAGCCGCGGGCTTATGGCTTGCCGACGGGCTCTGGCGTGGGTGCCGCCGGCGCCTGGGGTGCTGAAGGCGGCGCAGGCTGGCCTGAAGCCGCGGGCGCCGGGCGGTGCTGGATCAGGATCTGCGACGTGGTGGCGGCCAGGAGTTCGCGCTCTCCGGCCTGGCCCTTGAACTCCAGCACCTCTTCGAAGTACCACCTCGTCGGGAAGCCCAGCTCCAGGTCCCACGTGAAATCCCCGCGCGACTCTCCTCGCGTGAGGCGAGGAAGCCCGCGCGGTGCATCGGGAGCGGGAGGCGCCGAGGTCGTCTGCCCGGCGAACGTGACCCGCGCGACGTCGGCGTCGAGCGACGCCAGCGTGAGGGTGGTCTCGGTCGTCAGGCGAACGCCCTCGATGCCGAGACGGTCCGTCGCGGTCCACGTCTGGCCAGGCGCACGAGCGTCCAGCGTGCGACCGGCGGAAAAGATCGGGCCAAAGAGGCGACGAATCGTCGGGGGAGACACCAGGTCACGAGTCGCCGACGGCTCCGCGGGCAGCGTCTCGCCACCCTCAACCGAGCGGATCAGCCCTTGATCGTCGACCCGCAGCGTCAGCTCAAGCCCCGCCAGCGAGCGATGGGCCGCGGCAAGCGGATTGGAAGGATCCTTCTCTGGCGGGCGATTGCTGTCGAACCGCTCCGCGGGACCGAGCCCGGGGTCTACGCGGATGCGCGCGAGGCGCAGCACATACACCGCGTCGCCCGCCTGACCGCCCAAGCCCTCAACGCAGCGCAGCGTGATGTACCACTCATTGGTCACCGCGAGCCGGACAGGGTTCGGTGGCGGACCAGGATCCACCCGCTCGTCGATGGTCCGCGTCGAAACCAGGAACGAAGCCTCTCGATCGGGCACGTGCTTGGGCGCAAAGCGAACCGTCGCCGGCGCCTCCGCTCGATCGATCGGCGTCAGCTTACCCGCTTCGGGCTGGGCTGGTGGTTGGGCTGGTGGTTGAGCTGGTGTCGGTTGGGCTGGCTCTGGCTGAGCAGCCGACGCCGAACCGCACGCCATCGCGACCAGCAAGCACCACGTGGTCGTCGCCAGCCGGGGCAGCGGCGAGGCAGCGCGGGAGCGCCAATCGCCGCCGCGGCGCCTGCCAAGTTCAAGGCTCATGGGTCACGCTCCGGGGCGGGTCACGCGCATCTTCGTCGCGCGGCGAAGAGTCGACTTGTGCGTCTTGCCGGTTGCATCCGTGAACGTGTTCTCGAACACCACCAGCATCGATGATTCCATCTTCTGGATCATCCCTTCCTCAACGTTCCAGGAGTAGCTCCCGCTCTGGCGGCTGTTCTTGAAGCTCGTCACCGAGGCGCCCGTCGTCCCTTCCGCGTCGGACGTGATCGTCCCCTGGAACGACACTTCCGCCTTCCCGTCCTTGACGTTGGTGAGCTGGTAGTCGGTCTGGAACTTCAGCGTACCAAAATCGCCCGAGCCCGCCTGGCTCTTGACCTGCCAGCGCTCGCCCGGAGATGCCTTGCCCTTGGGCGGGCTCAGCGTCATGATCGGCCCCAGCAGGCGGCCAAGGCCCATCGAGTCCATGAACGATGAGGACACCGAGGCCAGCGGGCCATCGGGGTTGATCGAATCAACCGCGCTCACCGATTGCACAGCGCCCGTCTCGTCAAACCGGACTTCCATCGTCGCGCCGATCAGCGGCTTCAGGGCCGCGTGCAGCGAACGCTCCGTTTCGGTCTTGGGCTGGGCGTTGCTGTCGAACTTGCTCATGCCCTCCCCGTCGTCGCGGGCCAGCACGATCCGCTCGAAGACGAAGTCAACGACGGTCACCACCCCGTCGCGCCCGCCCTCGGTGCCCTTGGGCTTGAGCAGCACGATCACATCCTGCTTGGACACCGTCTTGATGTCCGTCTGTTCATCCGAGGTCGTCGAGTCGTCCAGCGAGATTTGCAGGCGAACATCCCGCGTGAACTTCGGGCGAAGATCCACCGCCTGGGCGAAGGCCTGGGCGGGGATGGCCGCAACCAGCACGAACAACGCAAGCGTCAAAAAGCTCCGGCGTGAAGCGACCGCTCGGCCGCATTGGGCGAGCGAACTCGAGCCGGTCCGGATCAGGCGACGCACACAGGCGGTCATCACGGGGGGACTCCTGGAAAGTTCGTGCGAACGCGGCTGGATCGCCGCGACGACAACGGTTGGACGTCGTTCGGGAATCGAAGTTCCCGACTTGAACATCATACAAGGAACCAGCCGCGCGGGCGGGCCGCCCTCCCCCCTCAACCGCCGCGAGCACCATTCGCCTCCTCGCGCCAAGCCCCGTATTCGGGTTGGTCGCCCGGTTGGCGGCGTTGGGCTGGCAGTCTGGGTGGACTCGATCCCTCGTTGTCGACTCCCGGGCAATTGCACTCCGACCGAGACCCCAAGGATGACCCCATGAGCCCGATCTCGACGGTCCCTCTCACTCGTTATCTTCCCGATCGCCCGCCCGAGGCCGAAGCCAAGGCGTTCTTCGAGCGCTTGCGACTCCGGCGGAGCGTTCGCATGTTCAGCGATCGCGACGTCTCTTTGGAGACCATCCAGCTCATTATCTCTGCCGCCGGCAGCGCGCCATCTGGCGCCAACAAGCAGCCTTGGCGGTTCGTCGCCGTCCGCGACCCGGCGATCAAGCGTGAGATCCGCCTGGGCGCCGAAGCCGAGGAACGCGAGTTCTACGAGCGGCGAGCAACACCCCAGTGGCTTGCGGATCTGGCCCCGCTCGGCACCGATGCCGACAAAGGGTTCCTCGAGGTGGCCCCCTGGCTAATCGTCGTCTTCAAGCTGACCAAGGGCGACCCGGCGCCCGCCCTCGAGCGAGGCCTTGCGATCCAGGCCGCCGATGCTTCGCCCACCGGAGCTTCGCCCACGGACGCGCAGCGCTCGCCCGATGCTTCGTCGCGCGAGCCCGCCCGCGACGCCGCAGGTGGCCAGGTGTATTACGCGATGGAATCCGTCGGAATCGCCTGCGGCATGCTGCTGACCGCCATCCACATGGCGGGCCTCGTCTCGCTTACCCACACGCCCAGCCCGATGGCCTTCCTGGGCAAGATCCTGCGCCGCCCCGAGCATGAAAGGCCATTCCTGCTCGTGCCCGTCGGCTATCCCGCTTCGGACTGCCGAGTCCCCGATATCCATCGCAAAAGCCTGGAAGAGATTCTGGTTGTGACCTGAGCGCAACGCAGCACAGCGCCAGGGCTGGCGGGCTGAGAGAGCACACTCACTAGGGAACGCCGGCGGGGCGATAATCGCGGTCGTCCCACCTCGCGATCTGGATCAACTCTCGCTCGGGCATGAACTCGGCATGCCCATCGAGGAACACGCCATTGGCGCCGGTGCCAAAGTGCCGCTTGGGCGCGATCCGCTGCAAATACTGCCCGGTGTTGACGTCGCCCGTGACGTTCGACGGATCGTGCATGTCGTAGTAGATCGCGATCTGGAAGGTCGTGACGCCCCCGGTGTACCACGCGTCGGCGTGCACCTGCTGCGGATCGTCGGTGAAGCACGCCAGATAGAGCGTGTCGGCGGGCATCGGATACCGCCCCATCGGCGTCGGCTTCTTGGCGTTGCCGATGTTCACTAGGCCCGGCGCGCGAAACGACATTCCATTGACCACGTAATGCAGCCGGTGCCGATCGGGCTTTCGGCTTGGGTCCTTGTAATACGCCGCGTTCGCATAGCTATCCGCAAGGCCCCCGCCCGGATCCGCCGACTGACCGCCCGCCGTCGCGTTCTCGTCCAGATACGGACGAAGGACGTACGCCCAAGGCGGGTTGTAGATTCCGCGGCGGCGCTGGTCCGCCGTCTCGCTGAACCCCGACTCTCGCGGGATGAACTCCTTGTTGTCGCGCGCGTAAAAGCTCAACGCAAACCCGATCTCGCGCTGATGGCTCAGACACTTGACCTGCCTGGCCGCCTCGCGGGCCTTGCCCAACGCGGGCAGAAGAATGCCAATGAGCAGTGCCATGATCGCGATGACGACCAGCAGTTCGATCAGCGTGAAGGCGTCACGCCGAGAACCAGCGTCGCCCCGCCCCAGCCTGAGCGTGCACGGCCCGGTCGCGCCAGATCCTAAACGAGCATCCTCCGCGAAGCGCGTGTGCTGCCACATGGCTCCCAGCCTACCACGGCCCGCCCCCCATGGGAAGTCCGAAACCAACTCGGCAAAATCCCCGGGCATCCCAACCCCGGCGCGCCCCGCCCCCCGAACCCGTCGCCCCAGACCCAGCACGCTCACGAGCGACGCTCGACCGCACAACGGGCGCGAGCTGGTTTAAAAAAACACAACGCCGCCCTCAGTGACGAGAGCGGCGTCCTTCCCCAACGACATTGTCCAACCACGAGCACCGCATCGTCGAGCGATTAGTGGTCGTCGTGCTTCTGTGCCTGCGTGGTCGAGGTGTTCGCTGCCGGGCGACCCTGACGCTGAGCCGTGCGAGCCGCACCGCGCGTCGCCTGCGTGGGCGAGCCCTGTGCCTGCTCGCTCGAGGTGTTCTGATTCGTGTTGGCGTTGGCTTGGCTCGTCTGCTGGGCTTTGGCCCGCGGGGCTTGGACTTGCTGGCTTTGGGCCTGCGGGCTGTTGGTCGCTGGCGTCTGCCCGTGAGCGCCGCCGGTCGCCGCGACCGCCTGACCCGCCCGGGCGTCGAACGACGCGATCAGTTCCGACTGCCAGGGGTGTTCGCCCAGCCAATCCACCCGACCCGAGGCGATGTCGTAGACGGCGCCGACGATCTGCAACCGTCCCTCACGAACCGCGCCGCGGACATCGTCGCTCGTGCGCAGGATCGCGAACACCTGCTGCCACACGTTCTCACGGATCGTGAGGTCGACAACCTGATCATCCGCCGCGCTGGGGTTGGCGCGCCGGGCCCGCTCTTCCGCAGGCTCGATCTGTTGCAGGATGCCGCCCACGTGCCCGTGGACATCCGCGCCGGAGCACGCCGCCGCGACGGCTCCGCACTTGCTGTGCCCCATGATCACGAGCAAGGGCGTGCCAAGGTGCCCAACGCCGTACTCAATGGTGCCCGTCTCGCTCGGGCCCGCGACGTTGCCCGCAACGCGAATCGCAAAGACGTCGCCAACGCCCCGGTCGAAGACGCGCTCCACCGGAATCCGCGAGTCGGCGCACGTCAGCACCGTCACAAACGGCTTCTGACCCTTCTCGGCAACCGCGCGGCGACGCTCAACGCTCGTGTTCGGATCCGTATCCTCTCCCGACACCCACCGCTGGTTCCCCTCGCGCAGCAACCTCAGCGCCTCGTCGGGCGACGACACCGTGTCCTCGGTCGCGCTCGCCTTCGATCGACCCTTCTCGGCGCCCTTGCCCGAAACCTTGGTCATCGTGGCGCCCGCGTGCCCGTCGCCATGCCCGTCGCCATGCCCATCTCCGTGCCCGGTCGCGGCCTTGGTGCCGCCCGCCGGCTTGTCCTCCGGCGGGCTCGTCGCGGCGTGATTGCTCTCGTCATGATCATCATGGTCGCCATGCGCGTCCGAGCCGCCATGCGCGTCGCGAGCGCCCTGCGTCGCCCCGCCAGCAGTCTTGGAACCGGCCTTGGCGCCGCCAGCCTTGGGCTCGCCCTTGGCATGCCCTTCGTCGTGGCCCGCGGGCTCCTTCGCGGGCGACGCGATCGCCCAGCCCGATGCTGCCGTCCCGAGCCCGAGCCCGGTCACCGCCAGCAACGCCATCACCCCAACTTTGACCGACATGGCGAGTCTCCTGTTCAAGTCCTGGATGCTCCGCGCCGCGGGCGGCGGGATGCCTCAACCCATCGGCCCATCAACCACGACGCTTTGGTCCGCAACCCGCCCGCGGTTTTCCCCCGTTCCGTCGCCCACACCATCCCCCTTGCCACTGCCACCCCGTTGCGGGTATCGTCCAGCACGCACGAAGGAGCGCCCGTGGGGATGAGTTGCATGCTGCTGGCTTGGGCGAGATCGGATCGCACTGCGCAAGCGCAACGCGTCGCGCTTCCGGGCGCGCTTGCCGGGGCTCTCGCCCTCACCAGCCTTGGCAGCCTCACCAGCATTGGTACTTTCACCACCTTTGCCAGCCAAAGTTCGGGCGTACAGACCAGCCCCTCGGAGGCGACACCAGCCGCCGAGCCCGCCAGTTCCGCCAAACCCAGTTCCGCCAAACCCAGTTCCACCCAAACCGGTTCGGCCGACGCGATCCTGCTCTTGCACGCCGCTCGTCGCGATTACGAGGCCAAGCTGGAAGCGCTGCGCCTTGACATCGAGCAGGCGTTCCAGTCGCGTCGCGACAACCTGCCCGCCTCCGCCGAGGGGGTGCGCGTGCTCGAAACGATCGATGCGCAGTCGCGGGCCTTTGACGCACAGGGGTCGCTCGCGGGAGTGGCTCGGAGCGAGGAGTTTGTCCGCCGGTATGCCAAGCTCGCCGACGATCTAACCGCAACCTACGACGAGGCCATCCGCGCGAGCCTCAAAGCTCGCCAGTCCGAGCTTGCCAGCCGCCTCACGGGCGAATCACGCGTCTTCCGAACGCACCGCGATCTGGTGCCGTGGGGCGCCAACCTGCTTCAAGACCGCAGCCCGTCGGATCGAACACTCCCGCCCGGCGAGGCGATGCGGTTCAATCTTCCACACCCGGGCGAGTTTCGCCTCGAGATTATCGCGTCGGCCCTGGACGCGGCGGCACCAACCCAAACGCCAAGTTACTCGGCGTTGCTCGATGTCGAGTTTCCGGTCGCCGACGTTGGCACCGCCCGAGCTCGCGCGATCGCGCATAACCATGCTCTCGTCTTCTACGCGACCATCTTGCAAGACGAGGCTGTGGCTGATTCGGGCGTCGCGGAGCCCGCGCGGATCGACGCAAACGCCGGCATGGCGCGCCCGGTCATCACACTGCGCTCGCTCGATGCACCGGTGCTGGTGGAGAGCGTGCGGGTGAAGCCGCTGGTGCGAGGGACGCCCCCATCAATCAAACAGAAGCGGGCGGACCCCAAGGGCGACCCGCGCCGGGACGACGCTGAAGGTCGCGACGGCTTTGCGGGAACCACAGGGCCCGTGCTCCGCGCCGGCACGCCACTGGTCGGCGAATCTGGCTGGACCCGCAGCCGCACCGGGATCCTTGGCAAGGTCGATCGCCTCTCCGCCGATTCGCTGGTGCTATTGACCTGGGAGAAGGGGGGCAACAACAGCCGCATCGAGTGGGTCTTCGACCGCGCGGGTGAAGCAATCACCCTTCGCGCGATGAACCGCAAAGGCCAGACGCAGACATATCGCGTGAACGAAGGAACCGGCTCCGTTCGAGGCAGCGAGATCACGTTCCGTGCGGATTACACAACCATCCAGCCCGATGGGCGAGAGCGCAGCACAATCTTGAACTACACGCTCAAGGTCGATCGGCGCTGAGCCATGAGCCCGCCCACTGATGAGTACAGCCAAGGACCGGCAGCCAAGCATCGACGGTGCAAGACCGACGGAGGCAAACCTTACGACTGAGCCGCGGCGGCCTTCTGCTGGCGGGTGTAGCCATACTTCCGCTTCAAGGGCTTCACAACCAGCCCGGAACGAATGGCCTGGGCCGACACGCGGATGCGCATCTGGCGTCCTTCCACCACCGCGACGACTTCCTGTAAGTTGGGCTTGAAGGTGCGACGGCTGATGCCGGTGGGCTTCAGACCGAAGCCGCCCTTCTTCACCGCCTGACCACGCCAGCGACGGATCTTTCCAAAGCTGGTCTTTTTCCCCGTAAAGAAGCACTCGGCAGGCATCGTCGGCGTCTCCGTTTCAGTCGGTCGCAAGGCAGCCCTCGCGGACTAGGAAGGAACGATAGGCCTTCCACCGCCCTTGGAAAAGCCGCGCGTACCGTTTCCCCACTCCTGTGAACGCCCCCCAGCGCATCCTGATCATCCGCCCCAGCGCCCTGGGCGATGTCTGCCGATCTGTCCCGGTACTGGCCAGCCTTCGCGCCGCCTTTCCCGATGCACGCATCGACTGGCTCGTCCAAGACACCTTTGCCGACGCCATCGTTGCCCACCCGGCTTTGACCAACGCCATCCCATTCGCCCGTCGCGAGATCAGCGACCAGATCAAGAGCGGCAAGGGCACCGCGCTGCGCGCCCTGCTCGCCCGACTCAAGGAACCCGAGTACACCCTCGTCCTCGATTGTCAGGGGCTGGCCCGGAGCGGCTTCTTCGCCTGGGCAACCCGAGCGCCACGCCGCGTCGGGCTCGCCGACGCCCGAGAACTAGGATGGCTAGGGCTCACCGAGCGCGTTCGCGTCGAAGCCGGGCGCCACGCCGTCGACCGCATGCTCGATCTGGTTCGGGCGGCGGGAGTGACACCCCTGGCCGACATGCGCCTCTATCCGCCGCGCGACGCCCTGCTCCGCGTGCTGGCCGACCCCGATATCCCCCGAAACGGGTACGTCCTTATCGCCCCGACCTCTCGCTGGCCCGGCAAGCAGTGGCCCGACGACCGCTTCGTACAAATCGCAAGACGATGCCTCGACCAGGGATACCGCGTGGTGATCGTCGGCAGCCGCGCCGAGCGGAGCCAGATCCCCCGTCTCTTGGATCTCCCGCTGCACGAACGCCGCGTGATCGATCGCGTCGGGGCCACCACTATCGGGGACCTCATGGGCCTGGTGGCGGGAGCCAAAGTTGTCATCGGGAACGACTCGGCGGCGATCCACATGGCCGTGGGCTTCGCCAAGCCGCTCATCGCGCTCTTTGGTCCGACCGACGTTTCCCTCGTCGGGCCGTACAAGCGGGAAGGCGATGTGCTCCAGCACGTGCAGCCCGGCGAAAGACTCGACCACAAACTGCCCGAAACTGGCCGGAGGATCATGGAGCGGATCAGCGTTGACGAGGTCAAGCTCAGGCTCGATGCCGCGTTGCTCGAAGCCTGAAACGTGCGCAAGCACCATGCCGCGAGAGCCGCCCCCCAGACTCCGACCCTCTAGAAACTGAGCACCGCCTCCGGAATCACTGGGAATCTCCGCAATCTCGCGAGCCGAACTCCCAGAACTCGCTCGACGCCCCCCGCTCGAACCGCCCCCCAAACCCGCCCCCGGAATCCCCAAACCCTGGAAGCCCTTGCCCGAGAGGAGACGAGAGATGAATCGCTCAAGCGTCGGTGTCTATTCCCGGTTTGCGGCGGTCCGAGTCGGCGCATTTGCGGTCACGCTGGTGGCGGGGGCTGCGCTCGCTCAGCCCGCTGGCCAGCAACCCGACAATCAACCCCGCGCGGTGTTCGCGATCGAGCATCGCGGCCTGTCCTCGCTCCTGGTCGACGACAAGGACGCCGCGCTCAAGCGAGCCCTCGAGCTCGTCCCCGTGCGCCTCAGCGAGCTGCCCAACGAGTTTGAGACCGCGAAGGTCGAGGACGTCGCGGCCCTCACCATCCTCGTCAAGCACGCGGCCGCCCCCACCAGGCTCGCCCTCGCCTACGCCGGCGGCCCAACCTTTGGCGGTGCGTTCGGTTACGGCGGGATCCTCAGCTTCGCGACCGACGAAGCAGGCGTCCTCGGGCTCAACATCCTCACGCAGGCAGCCCTCGCACAGCAGCCTCTCGAAAGCCCACCCGAGCCCAGCGATCGCTTCCCCGGGATGCGCGAGTTCTGGTTGCCCGGCGGGCTGGTCACCCTCGGGCCTCGCGCCGTCGGCGACGACTGGCGCTACGAGCTGATGTTCGGCACCGTCCCCGACCCCGATGCTCTCTTCGCCGGCCTCCCGAGCAGCCTCGCGGGCCTGGAAAACCCCGCGGTCCGCGGCACGTTCGACTTCCGCGCCCTCGATTCCGCCGCGGCATATGTCAAGGCCTTTGGCGGCAACAACCCCGAGGTTCGCAGCCTGCTCAAGCTGCTGGAGCAGGGCGGCCTCTATGGCGCCGACGCGCTGCACGGCGAGTTCGCCCTGGGCTTCACGCCAGAGCACGCCGAGGGCCGCGTCGTCGTGCGCGGGGCACAGAAAGTCGCCGAGCGCTGGGGCGTCCCGCAAGCCGGGCTCACCCCCAAGGAACTCGCGATGGTCCCAAGCGACGCCACCTTCGCCATGCTGTGGCGCAGCGACCTCACGCTGCTCAGCGGCGCGCTCCAGATGGCCTCCACCCAAGACCCCAACGTTGCATACGCCCTCCGCGTCCTTGCGGAAGAGACCGGCGTCGAGCTCCGCAAGGATGTGCTCGACTCGCTTGGCGGCACGATGGGCTTCTACATGAGCGACGCCACCGGCGGCGGTTCGCCCCTCTCCACCGTTCTCATCATCGGGATCAAAGATCGCGAACGCCTCCTCGCGTCCCAAGACAAGCTCGTCGAGCGGGTGCACGCCGAGGTCGACCGCTCCGAAGACCCCAACCTGCGACAGCGCATCCGCATCCACGCCTGGTCGGACGCGAGCCGCGAAGCGGTTGGCGGCGTCCCGACCTTTGGCCTGCGCGTTCATGGCCTGCCCATGCCGCTGGAGCCGACCTATGCCGTACTCGACCAGTGGATCATCGCGGGCCTGACGCCCCAGAGCGTGATCGCGGCGGTGCAGCAGGCGCAAGGCAAGGGCGACGCCGGCCTCGCGTCTCGTCCGGAGTTTGCCGATTCGTTCGACGCGCCGGGCCCGCTGGTGCTGGCGATGGCTCACGACGTTCGGCGGACGATGGGCGCAGGCTACCCGTGGATCTCGATGACGGGAAGCGCGATCTCCAACGCCGTGACCAGCCGCGAGGGTGAACGCAACCAGGGCGTCATCGTCCCCACGTTCCGCGAACTGGCCCAGAACGCCAAGCCCCAGACGATGATCGGCTACTGGGCGAACGACGGCTCGCTGGTGGTTCGCACGCGCGCCGATCGTTCCATGCTCGTCAACGCCTGCGCCACCACCGGCCTGGCGCTGCAGGTAATGCCGGGGGTTGCCATTCCGGCGGCGATCGCCGAGATCGAGTCGCTTCAGAAGCAGGTCGAGGACGCCGAGATGCGAGCCCAAGTCGGCGCGGAAGTCGACGAGAGCGACGCAAGCGACGAGGAGTAACGTGAACTTGAAAGGCGACACCGGTCTAGAGACCGGTGCCACCAAAGACAAAGGCCCCATTCAGAAGAGTGGGGGCATCGAGACAGCTACCGCCGCCGGCGGGATGCGAAGAGTCCGAGGGACGTCAGGACGAGAACGCTGCCGGGGGCGGGAATCACGAAGCCGCGGATGAAGTAACCCAGGTTCTGGTCGGCGGAACCGAGGTCGATCTGCTGGCCGGTGGTGCGGTTGACGATGAAGCGGTCGGAGGAGCCCACGGTGACCGGGCCGCCATAGAGCATGCCAACGTCGCTGAGGTTCGCGCCGCCAAAGACTTCGAGGTATTTGGTCGTGTAGATCATCCGCGGCGCAAGTGGGATGTTGAGAAAGCGCAGCGTGCCGATGTCGCCTTCGATGAGAGCCTGACTGCCAGGCAGCCGCGGCTCGGCAAACCCGGTGTTCAGGATGAACCCGCCAAGGAACGCGTTGTCGTCGGCGTTGTACCACTTGAACTCGACGCGCATCGCGGTGATGTTGCTGGTGGTCGAGTTGTTCACCAATGTGAACCCCGCTGAGTCAATGATCCCTTGCTGGTAGTTGGCGAGATTCACGCTGTCGCCATACTCGTCGCCTCCGACAGAAATAACTGTCGTGAGAGTTGTCTGACCTCCAAAATTCGTTGGAGTATAGTTGTCGTACATCATAACCGTTCCGGGGCCAGCCTGCGGTGATGATGTTTGGTCCATGCGGATGATCCACTGATCGCCCTCGCGCACGAGCCTGCCCGTGTCGACCTGCCCCAAAGCGATACTGGTCGCGAAGATCAGCGTGACTGCAAACGCGGCGGTGAAGAACTTAGAGATCATCGGGGCCTCCATAGTTGATGATGGCGCACGCGCCATTCGGTTGCTGGATGCAGTTGTTGTACTGCGTCATCCAGAATGTCCGATCGCTTTCGTCGATCTTGCGTGCGGGATCCTGGTTAAACTCGCCGTTGGCAAACACCTTGAGAACCGGCAACCCCTGCTGCTCGCGCGACATGCTTAAGTTGATCGCAGCGTTCATGTCTGCCACGTCTTGCGCGTTCACCGAACCATCGGCGTTGAAATCTGCGATGTTGATGTCGCCCATGCTGTACCACCGCTTGACAAACTCCCACTGCTGCGCCTCATCAAGGTTGTACAACGCAAGGACGAACCCTCGACGCCGGGCCTCACCGAACTCTGCAAACGTGATCGGCGGCTCAGGATACCTTGTCCCGTTTCCGCTAACCAGAGTCCGCGACGGGTCTGGGACGAAGAACACTTCGGACTTGTCCCGCGCAAAGAGCCAACCTTCAGGACTTTCAGTCTTGAACTCGCGAAACGGTCCCTCGATGCCGAACTCGTACCGGGTGGGCTGCGTCGAGATTGCCAACCATGAGCAGAGCCCCACCGAGCAGTCGTCGATTGCCTCTACGTTGCCCACCATGCTTGTGGGGATATTCTCGCCCCCGAAGCGCACTCGCCGACCAGTTTGAGTATCGCTCTGGTACGGAACTATTTGGTTGCGAAAGTAGGGCTGGAAGGAAAGCTCGAGCTGCGCGAGTCGCCGCCCATAGACCTTCAGGTCGTTTGGTGGAAAGCTGCCGTTAGAACTCGCGGCATCCATCCAGAATCCCGAGAACCCCGCATCGATCCAAGGCTGAATTGCTTGGATGATGGCGGCCACGGAAGATTGATTGCGGGGGTTGTAGTCGTCGGCCTGCGGCACGCCTGGACAGGCGATTGTCCAACGATACCGTAGAATGTCTTGTCCGCCGGTCGTCGTCCCGACTTTCACCGACTGCGCACTTGCTTCGAACAACTGCCCCGGGATCGTATTCGCCGTGTAGCAGGGCGAGCACCAGCCATTGGCGACGACCGGCGCGCCAAGATACACCTCGAAGACCGCGTCCGGATGTGCCGCCTTCCAGCGCGGCCAGAACTCCTTCTGCGGGTGGTTGCTCGGCAGATTGTCGATGCCGCGGAAGAAATCCTGCTTCCACTGCGGCATCAGTTGCCACTGCCCGATCATGATGTCCTGGCCCCACGCAACGCCGCCCGGGATGTTGAAAATGAAGCGGCGCGCACCTTGAGAATAATAGTGAGAGAGGTAGTAGTCGAGAACCTGGATCTGGTCGATCAGGCCGTCGTCGGGAGTTCCGACCCCATCTGGTTCGATACCCTCCGGCAGGTCGTCCGTATTGAACTTGATTTTGCCTTCGTCACGCGGCACGTCAACGGGAGGCGTCGCTCCGGGCGTCGGAACTGCCAACGGCCCCCACCACCAGTTGAGCCCCAGTGGATTGCCACCCGGCGTCGCCTCGGTCGGGGGTCCACCGGAGTTGCCGTAGAGACCGGTGCGCATCTGAATGAACACCGCCGGTGTGCGATCCGGCGTCCAGCCAGCCTGACCGCCACCTGCCTGGACCCACGACAGCCCGGCTGGAAGAGTGGAACCAGTGGGGTAGCTCGGGTCACTCGGGCACGTGTAGCCCGGTGTCGAAGGCGTAGCCGGTGCGTGAAGCCCCGCGCACACCACGGGGTTCAGCGGCGTCGGGTCGCCGGGCGGCGCCGCAACCGCTTGGTTAGAACGAACACCCACCGACCCCCCCCCAAACAACACAAGGGCGACCAAACTCGAACGAAAGCTCGGAACCTGCAAACGCGACTTCATGTCAGACCTCCGGTCTCTGGGCTCGTCCGCTGGCCGCCACACGGCAGTGAGCGTCAGGCCCGTCGCGTGCTTCCGAGAACCTTCGCGAGCATTCAACACGCTCGCAACAACCCGCACCAAACCTCTTCCCCGGCCCCCGGAATAACGCTCGCCTTTTCCAACATACCACGCGTTTTCGGATCCGCAACCCCTTTTTCGATTTTCGTCTCCAGTCTTAACCGAACGCAAATAGGACGAGGCCACGATCGGGCCTTTCGCCGTGCATCAGCGCTCGCTTCTTGGGGTCGTCGATTACCGATCTATCGTGCAGCGATCAAACGAAGACGGTTTTACGCTCGAACCAAACCGTCCAGCACCGGCGCCCACTGGCCGCGAATCGCCCTCGCTCGTTCGATCGCCTCGCGGGCCACGCTGATGGGGCCTGTGTGGGCGATGTGGGCCGTGGAGTTCATTGCCCCCTCCAGCGCCCGCGACCACCACGCTTCTTCGACGGGCACGCCAAGGTCCTGCACGAGGTCAGCAACCCTGCTCATCGCCAGGTCCGCCACGGGCGTGTGCACGTCCAGCGTCACGCCCTCAACTCCCGCGAGCCGCGCCACCAGCAGTGCGCGGTTGAGCACCCGGGCCAGCGCGTCGGAACGCACGCGGCCTTCATGATCCGTCGCCGTGCACGCCCATACCACGCGCGAGCACTCCAGCACCCCCGCGTCCTGGCACGCATCGAGCAGCGCCCTCGCGCCGGCAAGGCTCGGCGCCCGCTCGTGCGCGATGTCCTCCGCTTCAGACGCCGGCGCTTCGCCCAGGAGCGACTCCGCTTCTACTTCGAACTCGGATCGCGCCGGAGTGAGGGCCAGGAGTTCGGCGTGCCGCTCCAGCGCTGCAGCGCGAAGAGCGCCCGTGCCCAGCGAACACCGGAACCGGGGAATCCACAAGAGGGGCATGGAAAGTCGCTGCGGCTCTGGCCCGTCGTAGGCGAGCACACCTTCGCGTGCCAGCGCGCACGCGAGGAGGCCAACCAGGCCGCCATCGCTCACGATCAATGTTCTTGGCGGAAGCATCGCCCCGGAAATCGGTCAACCCATCGCGGCGTCAACAACTCCGGGCCCTGGCAAACAGTGCCTCGAGCGGCCGCGGCAGTCTTGGATCAGGTCTCAGGTCAGGTCCGGGGTCAGGTCCGGCGTCAGGTCTGGCGTCAGGTCTGGCGTCACGTCGTGAATCTTGTCGCGACGGAAGCCGACCGGCTTACTCGGTCACGGTCGAGGGCTCGCGGCCTTCCTCGATCGCGCTGATCTTGTGAATCCGCCTGGCGTGCCGCCCCCCCTCAAACTCGGTGCGGAGCCACGTCTCGACGATCTTCTCGATCAGCCTCGCGCCGAGCAGATCCCCCGACATGCACAGCACGTTGGCGTTGTTGTGCGATCGGCTGAGCTGCGCCGTCATCTCGTCGTGGACGACCGCCGCACGCACGCCCTTGACCTTGTTGGCGGCGATGCTCATGCCGATGCCCGTGCCGCAGATGAGCACGCCGACGTCGAACTTTCCGGAGGCGACCGCTTGGGCGACCTGGAACGCGCGTTCTGGATAATCGCAGGCGGCGCCAGCGCAATCACCAAAGAGCTCGGCATCGTGCCCGAGGCGCTTGACCAACTCGCAGACGGCCCGAATGGCCGCAGTCCCCCGGTGATCCGAACTCAGTGCAACCTTCATGGACCGGTTCCCTTCTCGTCAGCGTACTCCGCCCGTCAGCCCCGCGCCGTGCAGATCCGGGCCATACTCCCGCCGCTGCGCCGCCGCCAACTCCCCAATACGCCCCGCCACCAGGCGACGAAGATGCTGCGCTGTCTGGACGTATCGCCCCGGTGGACCCCCCAGCGGGTCCGGCACATCCCCACCATCGGGGTCCAGCAAGAACGTCTTGCCGGCCGCCTGCGGGTGCATCGCCAGCACGCTCTGGCGGTGCTCGGGCGTCATGGTGTAGATCGCCTCCGCCTGCTCGACCATGCGGGGCGTGAGCGATCTCGACCTTGACCTGGGCGGCTCAACGCCAAGCGACTCGAGCGCCGGGGCAACTTCTGGGCTGGGCGGCACCCCTTCCGAAGCCGCCACGCCCGCCGACTCAACGCGAATTGGGATGGGCGGGAACGCGCCCGACGCCAGCTCGTGCTCCGCCAGCGCCTGGGCCATCGGGCTCCGGCAGGTGTTGCCCGTGCAGACAAACAGCACCAGCTGCTCCGCCCGCTTGTCGATCGTCTTGCTCGTCCAAGCCCCCTCGTGCACCACGCGGTACCCCCCCGCGCGGGTCAGGCGCACCGTGGTCGAGCCCCGCCCAAGCCTGGTCGCGCCATCGTCCATGACCATCGCGAGAGGGATGGGGAGCGCGACGTTCTCGCCCCCGAGGCGGGCGATCTCGCGCCCGCCGCTGACGTCGGTCGAGACGCCCAGCACCCCGACGTGGTCCATGACAACCGGCGCTCGCACGCCCCGGAGGACAGCGCGGGTGAGGTCGTGATCCGGCACGCGCACGGCGAGCATGCGTTCGCTCGTAAAGACCCCGGCGGGAGCGCCAAGAGCGTCTTCGATGCGTCGGGCGTCGCTCGCGTCGTCCAGCTCCGCCAGCAGGCGGACGGGCCCGGGCAGAAGGCGCGCCAGCAAACGACGGTGCATGGCGTGGCGCGGGCGCAGCGCGTCGGCCACACTCTCGGGGTCGGGGGCGTGCCAGGTAAACCCCGGAACCTCCGCGTCCACCGACCCCGCGCGCAGCTCGCGGAGGACAGCAAGGCGGGGCGAAGATGCGCGCAGCGCAACCCCGTACACCGTTTCGGTCGGAAGCACCGCCGCGTCGCCGGCGTTCAGCGCCAGAATTGCGGCACGCGCCGCCGCCTCACCAGCGATCGGAGGCTCCCCCGCCACTCTCATCACCGCAACACGCATGTTCCCTCGTTGGCTCCTCGATCGACAACCCTGTTCCGGGCAACCCATTCGTACGCCCGACGGGCGATCCACGAGACAGGGAACACAAAAAGCAACAGTCCCGGGATAAATCCGACCGGTGTTTGCACCAGGGCGTGTCGAACGCCGTTGAACCCGATCAGTCGTTTGCCCGACGCTGTTCGCACCGGCATCCCGAGGGAGGCTTCGGATCGCGAAAAAGGAAGCTCGTCGTCGGGCACGCCATGCATATCGCGGAATGACAGGCGACCCAGCCAGTCGAGGCGACGGAGGATGCGCGTCGAGCGCCGGCACAAGCCGCAGGCCCCGTCGAAGTAACAGGTGGTGCGCCCTTGAACCATCTCCACCAAGTATAGATAGGGTCTTGGATGGGTTCACGCCCGAACGTTTCCCGGGCGCGAGGAAGGCCGCAAACCGCACGCGGCGCGATTTCGGCAACATCGAGCCCGCTCGGCACGAAGGTTTTCGCAGCGAGCGCGCCGGCGGCGTGTTAGAATCGTGTTTGCATCGGGCGGCCCGATACCACCGGGCTCGCCAGCGCACACGAGCGCAACGAGCCAAGGCACGCAGAAGGAGCGGATATGAGCGGGCGGTACACGAGCGTTGCGATGAATCGCCGGGCCTTTTCGCTCGTCGAGCTCCTCACGGTGATGATCATCATTGCCCTGGTCATCAGTATTCTCGTGCCGGCGCTTGGGCGGGTGCGCAACGTCAGCCGGAACACCAGCTCGCAGGCGCTCCTGACCTCTGCGTCGCAGGCGTGCGCCCAGTTCACCGTCGACAAGCAGCGCCAGCCCGGCTACTTCAGCCCGCGCGAGATGGGCTCCTTGGACAACGCCACCCGTGGCCTGACCGCCATGGAAAACGTCATGCTCGATCTTGGGGGCGGGATCGTGGGCACGGGCGCCAATCGCCCTGCCAACGCTCCGAATGCCGTCGCGATCAGCCCGGTGAACGACACCCGCCGCCAGGTGTGGGTCGATGTCGATGAGTTCACCTCGAGCGGGAAGAGCTACTTCAAGGTCCCCGCGACGAGCATGCTGCGGGATGTCGGGCAGGTCGCTTCGGAGGCTTCGCACCGCGACCTTCCCGATCTGGTCGACGCCTTCGGCGTCCCGATGCTCGCATGGGCGGTCGACGCGGGCGCCAGCGACCCGATCGACGCGTTCGACGACTTTGCCAAGGTCAGCTCCGCGGCCCAGGCCCGCATCTACTGGAACAGCAACGCCGGGTTCTTGAGTGCGACCGCGATGGGGAAGAACAAGAACAAGAACCAAGCGACCAAGAGCCTCATCGGCGAGGACAACACCAGCAACATCCCGACCAATCTCGCCGGCTACCTGGGCTCGCCCGCCAACCCGGTGGATTCCAGCCGGGGCACGAACCCGAACAACGCGCGCGACTGGCTGCCCGCGACCGCCCGCGGCTCGCTGATGTTCCAGTACGCCGGCGAGGACGGTATCTTCCTCAGCAAGGACGACAAGGGCGCCAAGCTCTCGACCAACGCCAACACCCTTTACTACGGGCTGACCAAGACGGTGCTCGCGGGCGAGGACCTCGCGTCGCGGTTTGACGACATCCTCGTCAACGCGGGCAGCTGAGTCCGAGAGTCAACCACACCCTTCGCACGAGCCGATAAGAGCGACATGGGTGTGCGTGCCGCGGGTGTTTTCTGCGCCGATCAAGACGACCGTTTGTTGGCGAAAGACGAGACAGTCCGATCGGGGCTGCGCGTCAACGATCACCCGATGGCGCGACTTCCGATCCACGCCGCCGCGGCAACCCACGTCATGATCGACGGGCAGGAGTTGCTCGCCTTCGCGGGTTGCAACTACCTCGGGCTGGCGCAGCACGCCAAAGTCCGCGAGGCGGTGGTGCGGGGGATGGAGGATTTCGGGCTCAGCACCAGTGCCAGCCGCGAAACCACGGGCAATACCAGCGAGCACGAATCGCTCGAAACCGAGCTCGCGGCGTTCGTCGGCGGCGTTCACGATGACGCCGACCCGCGGGCGACGCCTGCGACCGCCACTCGCGCCATCCTGACACCCGAGGGATACACCGCCAACCTCGCCATGGCCCAGGGCTTGGCGGCGCTGGGCGTGCGCACCGCGATCATCGACGAGAAAAGCCACACCAGCGTCGGCCATGCCGCGGCCAGTGCGGGCATGCGCGTTGAGACGTGTGCGCACCTTTCGGCGCTCGACGCTCGACGCCGGATCGAGCGTGCGCTGGCCTCTGGCGCTGCGCCCGAGTCGCTGGCGATCATGACCGATGGGGTCTTTGCCGCCGACGGGGCGATCGCGCCCGTCGCGGCGCTCGCGGGCGCCCTCCCAAAGGGCGCGACACTGGTCGTCGACGACTGCCACGGTTTCTGCGTGCTCGGACCTCACGGGCGGGGCACGTGCGCCGCCGCGGGGTTGCCCGCGCCGGGCACCCGCGACCTGGCCACTGAACTCGTCATCACCACCACGCTGGGCAAGGGGCTCGGGTGCTATGGCGGCTCGGTGATCGGCAGCTCACGAGTCTTCGATGCAGTGCGGCGCAGCGCCAGCGTCTACCGCGGCACAACGCCCGTTCCGCCTCCCATCGCCCGGGCGGCACGCACCGCGATCAGCATGATCCGCCGCGACGACTCGCTCGTTGCCTCGCTGCGCGCCAACACCTCGCGCCTGCGGGATCGCATCCGCTCGGTGCTGCGCAGCGACGATGCTCACGACAGCCCGGTGAGCCCCAGCGCACCGATCTTCACGTTCATGCTGCCGACGCATGACGCGCCCGACGCGGCGCTCATGGAGCGCGTGCATCGCCGCCTGCTCGCCCGGGGCATCCTCGCCCCATTGATCGAGTACCCCGGCGGGCCCGGGTCGCGGTACTTCCGCCTGACGCTTTCGGCGCTGCACACTCCAACCCACATCGATCGCCTGGCGGACGAGTTGCACCAAGCCCTCCTCGGCACGTAAAGCCGCGCCGCACCGCGCACCAGTTACTATGCCCCCATGACCATCAACGTGGGCGTCATCGGGCTGGGGTTCATGGGTCGCACGCATCTGGCGGCATACGCCAACGTGCCGGGGGCGGCGGTGGTCGCGGTCGCCGACCCGCGTGCGGCGGCGCTCGATGGTGGCGCGGGCTGGGGCAACCTGAGCTCCGGCGCCGCCGGCGCCAACATCCCCGAAGGCGCGGCGCGGTACACCGACGCTCGCCAGCTCATCGCCGACCGGAACGTGCACGCGCTCAGCATCTGCACGCCGACGGACACGCACGTGGAACTCGCCGAGGCGGCACTTCGCGCGGGCAAGCACGTGCTGGTCGAGAAGCCCCTGTGCATCGAGCCGGCGGACGCAAGACGAGTCGCGGAGCTGGCGTTGCGAACCCGCAGAGTCTGCATGCCCGCGATGTGCATGAGACACTGGCCCGGCTGGCCTTGGCTGCGAGAGGCGACCGCCTCGAAGGGTGGACGCGCGCCCGGGTACTCAGGGCCGGCGCTCGGGCGCCTGCGCGGGGTGTCGTTTCGCCGACTGGGTAGCCGCCCGACATGGTCGCCCGAGTTCTACGCCGACACGGAACGCACGGGCGGCGCGCTCACCGATCTGCACGTGCACGACGCGGACTTCATTCTGTGGGCGCTCGGCAAACCCACCCGGGTTTTCACCAGCGGCACGCTCGACCATGTCCATTCTGTCTACGAGATCTCCAATGGCGAGCGCGAAGCACTCCGCGTGACGGCGGAAGGCGGGTGGGACAACGCGCCGGGGTGGCCCTTCACGATGCACTACACGGCGGTCTTTGAACGGGCGACGGTGGATTGGAACCTCAGCCGCTCGCCTCACTTGATGGTCTACGCGGAAGGCAAGGAGTTCTCGGTCGATCTGCCAGCAGGCAACGCGTACGAGTTGCAAGCAAGGCACTTTATCGAGGCGGTGTCGGCGAGCGACAAGGGCGCAAAGGTTGCGCTTGTCGCAGACGTGGACGACGGCGTGGCGGTGGCGGAGCTTCTCGACGCCGAGCGCGAGAGCCTGCGACGCGGCGAGCCGGTCGCGTTTGCCGGCTAGGGCACGGTCCCGAGGCGTCCGAAAGCCGGCCCGGGGTCCGGTCTCCAGGGGTGTTCCAAAAAGCAGAATCACCATTGCTGGAAGCGGAGCCGTTTGGTATCTTTCCAACTCTCGAAGGGGCATCGTCGCGCCCGTTCTCAGGGCAGAGTTTGCCGCGATCGGCGGCGAAGTCGGAAAGTTCGGGAAGATAGGGAGTCTTTCATGCGCACACAGAAAGTCTGGGGACGGATCCTCAAACTGGGCGGCTTGGCGTCGCTGCTGGCGGGGACGTCGGCTCTGGCTCAGCCGGCGAACAACGCCTGCTCGAACGCCACCGTGATTTCCGGCCCCGGTACCTTTGCCGGCACCACGGTGGGCGCCACGAACGATGGGATTGGCAGCTGCGGCAGCAGCGGCGGCTCGCCCGACGTCTGGTACCGCTTTACCCTGGGCGGGACGGCGGCGAAGGAACTCCGGGTTACCACCTGCGGGCTGGCGACCTGGGACACCGTGCTCTCGCTCCACACCGCCTGCGGCGCCGCGGCGGTTGAGTGCAACGACGACGACAACTCGTGCGGGCTGCGTTCGACGGTCGCGCGCACCCTCCAGCCCAACGACACGGTGCTGATCCGCGTTGCGGGCTTCAGCGGCGCGACGGGAACGTTCAGCATCAACGTCTCCGTGACTGATCCTCCGCCGCCTCCGCCCCCCCCGACCGCCGGGCCCGACGTCACGGTGCTGAGCCTCAGCGGCACGACCCGCTGGGGTGCGGTCGGCAACATCACCGCCTACTCCGTCGGCACGACCTCGTGCAACCGCGGCGACGCCCCGGTGCTCTGGATCGCCAGCACCAACGCCCACCCCGCCATCGCCCAGAACATGTATCGCTACAAGAACGACCGTCTTGAGCAGATCGGCATGTCCTGGCTCAAGCACGGGTTCGTCTCCGTCAACGGCGATGAGTGCGGCACGTGCGTCGACCCACCCATGGGTGGCTCGCAGCTCGGCGTCAACTGCTCCGACCCCTACGGCGCCAGCCTCAACGGCGATCAGGCCCGCCTCGGGCCTCGCAGCCACGTCAATGCCACCGCCGGCACCTTCCCCTATCCCTTCACCAACCCGGGCGCTGGGTACATCACGCCCCCTGCGGCGGCGGCGACCATCGGTCGGCGCTTGCAGGTCCTCACGGCGGATATCGATCCCGCCCAGAACGCCAACGCTCGGTACTTCGTTGAAGGTCAGTACGCCACCGCGGACGACGCTCAGTTTTCCCTGAACGGACGCAACGGCAACGGCCTGAACAACGCTTCCTCGCGCGAGATCGTGATCACGTCGGCGACGTCCAGCCCCTCCAGCCTGGGTGGAACGTTCGAAGGCCAGCCGGCGATCCTTCGCTGGCCCGGCGCTCAGTTCGTGAACGCCGACTACCTCGAAGGCAGCATCACGTCCCGCTTCATCGTTGCCTCGAAGGTCGTTGATAACGGCAACGGCACCTGGACCTACAACTACGGCGTGTTCAATCTCAACTCGCACCGCAACGGCGCGTCGTTCGGGATGAACTTCAGCAACGTCAACGTGACGAACCCCGGCTTCCGCGACGTGTTCTACCACTCGGGCGACCCCTACAACGGCATTGACTGGGCATTCAACACGAGCAACGGCGCTTCGTGGGCCTGCACCGAGACCGCGACGCAGAACCCCAACGCCAACGCCCTCCGCTGGGGCACGATGTACACCTTCTGGTTCACGGCGAACACGCCGCCAACCACTGGCGCTGCGACCATCGGGCTCTTCGCCGCTGGATCGCCCTCGAACCTGACGGTGCAGACGCAGATCCCCACGAGCGGCCAGGCGGACTGCCCCGCCGACTTCAACGGCGATGGACAGGTCGACTTCTTTGACTACCTGGACTTCGCGGCGGCCTACGGCGACAACGATCCCACCGCCGACTTCAATGGCGACCAGCAGATCGACTTCTTCGACTACCTCGACTTCGTGGTCGCCTACGACACGCCCTGCGAGTAAGTCCCTGACATCTTGAACTTCGCCCGGTGAAAGCCGGGCGTTGAGGCGACGGCCGCGAAACCCGAGAGGGCTCGCGGCCGTTTTCGTTTGCAGTCGCCCCGGAGTTCTCGCCCGGGCACCATCAGCCCTCGTTGGTGAGGCGACCAACCACGGAGCGAACTCCGGGGTGCAACTCCGACGTGGTCAGAGGCTTGAAGGTCGGAAGCGCGCTTGAAGCTTCGGACTCTTCGAGCGACCAGGCCGTGTCGTCGATGGGCAGTGCTGGGCCGCCGCCTTCTGACGCCGGCGCTGATGGTTGCTGGAGATGGGGCCAACCGAGGTCGAACCAGCGCGCGCGGGCAGTCTCGGAAGACGATTCTCCCGGAAGAAACCAGGCTGTGAAGCGGGCGGGGACGGCTTCGAGATACCTAATGCCAGGGTCGATCTCCGGGAAGTCGTTGACGACAATGAAGCTGTCGGGCCCCACGTGCAGCAGGAGGAGCACCGCGTCGATCTCGACGTCGGGAAGTCGCCACACCTTGGATGCTTCGATTCGAAGAGCTTCAACGTGGCCCGAAGCGAAGGCGGCGTTGACGTCCGCCCGCTGGCGCGCGAGCTCGCGGCGAATGACTAATGTGCCCGACATTAGCACCCCGCCCGCCACGAGCGCCGCGACCCCGGCGACAAGCAGCAGCACCGCGAGCGCCACGAGCCAACCCGCGTCGGGCTGCCTGACGATCAAGAACGCCCCGACGCTCGCGCCCACGCCGGCCAAGATCAAGATGAGTGACATCGAAGGCAACACCGATGGCACCGTCGAGATCGTCCGCTCCAGCGCGGCGCGGAGCTCTGGAGATAGCGGGACTCGTTCTCGCAGGATCATGCAAAACTCGTTCCGAAGGTACGGAGTCCGAGCGCGAAGGTTTGGGGTCCACGGGCACGGCCAGGCGGCACGGCAAACGCGACGCAGCCAGACGGGCCCCAAGACAGGCCCAAGACGGGCCCCCACAGTGCGTTGCGGCACCCGGGTTCAGGCGATCTGGATGCAGACGTTCTTGGCCTCGGTAAAGAACTCCAGCGCGTGGCGCCCGCCCTCACGCCCCACGCCCGACTGCTTGAACCCGCCCATGGGTGTGCGAAGATCGCGGAGCATCCAGCAGTTGACCCACACCAGGCCAGCTTCAAGCTTGCTCGCGACGCGATGGGCACGCGAGAGGTCTTGCGTGAAGAGCGTGGCGGCCAGGCCATAGGGCGTGCCGTTGGCCAGCGCCAGCGCGTGGTCTTCATCGTCGAAAGGTTGTAAGGTGACGACCGGGCCGAAGATCTCTTCCTGCTCCACGCGGCACGAAGGATCGAGCCCATCGATCACCGTTGGCGGATAGAAGAAACCCCCGTGGCAGCGCTCCGGAACTCCCCACTTGGCGAGCGCGTCAAGGCTCGGGCGCTCGCCCCCGCAGTGGATGCGCCCGCCAAGGTCGCGGGCGGCGCGGACCAGCGCGTGGACTTTCTCCAGGTGCGGCTCACTCACAAGCGCGCCGTGCTGGGTGCTGGGGTCGAGCGGATCGCCCATGCGAATCGCGCGAGCCGCGGCGACGAACCGATCAAGAAAGCTGGAGAAGATCGACCGGTGGACCAGGATGCGCGACCCGCAGAGGCAGATCTGGCCCTGGTTGCTGAACGCGGCGCGGAGCGCGGTGGCGTGCGCCGTGTCGAGGTCCGCGTCGGGGAAGACGATGAACGGGTTCTTGCCGCCAAGCTCGAGCGAGACGCGCTTGAGCTTCGCGCCGGCGGCCTCGGCGATCCATCGTCCCACGGGCGTTGAGCCCGTGAACGACAGCACCGAGATGCGCGGATGGGTGACGATCGCCGACCCGCAAGGTCGCCCGCGCCCGTGGACGATGTTGATGACCCCGGGCGGAAAGCCAGCTTGGCTGGCGAGCGAGGCGAGCATGGTCGCCGTCGCGGGCGTGACCTCCGAAGGCTTGGCGACGACGCAGTTGCCGACCGCGAGGGCGGGGGCGATCTTCCACGTCAGCAGATAGAGCGGGAGATTCCAGGGGGAGATGAGGCCCGCGACGCCCAGGGGCGAGCGTTGGGTGTAGTTAATCGCGTGGACCCGCCCGACCATACGACCGCCGGTGGCGCCGGAGTCGGTCTCGTGCATCTCAGAGGATGAGTGCATCGCGGCGCCGGCAAAGAAGCGGAAGTTGGTCGCGGCGCGGGGGATGTCCACGCTCCGCGCGACGCTCAGAGGCTTGCCTGAATCGACGGACTCGGCGCGGGCGAGAGGTTCCAGGTCGCGCTCGATCAGATCCGCGAGCGTGGAGAGCAGGCGAGCGCGCTCGGCGGTCGGGAGTGCGCGCCAGGCGGGAAAGGCGGATTCCGCCGCAGTGACCGCGTCGTCGACGTCCGCGGCGTCAGAATCGCTGACGCGTGCATATGCCCGGCCGGTCGCGGGCTCGATGACGTCGAGCGTCGCGCCGGAGCGAGCGGCAACGTGCCGACCGGCGATGAAGTTCTCAAAGACGAGCATGGCGAGATGATAAACAAAGGGCGGGCACAGGGCCCGCAGACGGCGGGGGCTGCCCAGAAGGAATGAAGATTCGAAGCGCGTGCCATCTCCACGCGATGCAGGGGCGGAGGCCATCCACGCTCGGGAGAAAGGCTGGCGCTACTGCCCGTGTACCGCGGCTGGGGGCTTGGTTTCGACCGTTGCGACCGTGGCGCTTGGCGGTGCGTTGCGGTCGGAATGGGAGCTTCGCCGACCGAACTTCGCGGGAATTCCGGCGTGGCGGCGTTTGGACTCGATTCGATCGGCCGCGGGGACTTTGACATCCCACACCAGACCGGTCCACGCGAGCAGGCGGATAACCCAGTAGCTGAAGTCGAGCTCGCGCCACGAGAGGCCGTGGCGAGCGGACGCCGGGAAAGCGTGGTGCGTGTTGTGCCACCCTTCGCCAAAGGCCAGGATGCCCATGATGAAGTTGTTGCGGCTCTCGTCGTGGGTGCGGAAGGGTCGGCTACCCCAGAGGTGGCAGACGGAGTTGACGCTCCACGTCACGTGGTGGACGAAGAAGACTCGGAGCAGGCCACCCCAGATCCAGGCCATGAGCGCTCCCATCCAGGATTGCGTCACGGCGAACCCGATGGCCGCGGGGACGAGCTGCCCGATGATGGCCAGAGGCACGAACCAGCGGCTGACGAAGGAGACGACCGGATCGGCCATGAGATCCGGCACGTACTTGGCCATGACTTCGGGCGAGGGGCGCTTGGAAAAGAACCAGCCAAAGTGCGAGTGGACCATGCCGCGAAGCATGCCGACGAAGCCCTCGCCGTGCGTGTAGGGCGAGTGGGGGTCGTTCTCGCGGTCGGTGTGCTGGTGATGGCGTCGGTGCGTCGCAACCCACTCGAGGATCGAGCCCTCAATGGCCATGGAACCCAGCACGCCCAGTGTTGCGGCGACGGCGGGCTTGGCCTTGAACGACTTGTGGGTGAAGAGGCGGTGGTAGCCCACAGTGACGCCGATGGTGGTGATGGCGTAGCCGCCAAAGAAGAGCGGAAGGTTGAGCCAACTGAAGGGAGCGTGCCAGAGCAAGATGACCGCGGCGATCAGGCCCAGGAAGGGAACCACGATGACGATCAGGCTTCCAGCCTGCGCGGCGATGCCGGGGCGCTGCAACGGTTCGTCGGGCAGAGGCGGCGCTTCGAGCGAAAGAGCCAGCGGCAACGGGTCGGGCGCGAAAGCGACCCCAGAACCGTTGACCGAGAGAGTTTCTTGTTCGTGCTTGGGCATTGAATACAAGCTCGATCGATCATAGAGCCATCGGCACCACGCGGCACAGCCGCGAGGCGACATTGATCGCCAATCGCCCCTATTTCTGGGCATTTTTTTGGCTGCTACTAGAATTCCCTGACATTCGGGCCCGCCATCACGAAGCGTTTTATCAAGTCTTCTTTGCAACTGTTTGAGATCGTCGCCGCACGCGGACTTCATGAAGCCTGAGGCGTGGTTGCGCTCATCGCAGCCCCGGTCCAGAGCCCGGCCCGAACCCCGAGCTAGACGCTGAGCCAGATTCAGAATCAAGGCCCAGAATCCAGCCCTCCAAGGTGGCGATCGCCAGCTCGTCCTTCGAGAGCTTCGGCGTGAAGCATCGGACCAGATGGCCATCGTGGTCCGCTCGGCGCATCCACTCGGAAACGCTCCAAGCGTCGTGCTGGTCGGGCGTGCGATTCTCCCTCGCAAAGTCGCGGCTCCACAGAGACGGATACACCTCGGCGATCACCGACCGCCCGCTGACCGGAGCCCAACCATCGAACGGCCAGAAGTGCACCCGCTCGGGCAGCCGCTCACGGATGTACCTCAGCCAGGGCAGCCCGGCGTGAGTCGACTTGGCGACGGAACCCTGCACGTCGAAGTGGAATACCGACTTGGCGCCGCCCGCCCGCACCTCGGTGAGGCGTCGCCACTTCGAATCGCCGGCGCGGGCGCTCGCCTTCCCCGCCAAGCCCTTTCGAATCGCTTCGACGGATGTGGTCGGTTCATCGGTGGGCCAGTGGCGATGGAAGTCGTCCAGAAACGCTGGCCAGTTGGGGATCAGGCCATGGCGATGGAAGTACTTCAGAGGGAAGGAGAATCCGTGGTCGATGCCGACCAGCGTTGGCACACCTTCTCCAAGCTGCTGCACGAGCCACTCGGCGATGCCGCGGCGGGTCCAGTGCTTCTTCAGGCCCAGCGGCGGCGGCACCTCCGTCGGGGCAGACTCCGCGGTTGCGAGGGCGATGCGCAGGCCGGGCAAGCTCGATGTCGGCGTTGCGGCGCCTGAATAGTCGATGCCGATGTAGCGTGAGAACATGCGTCGGGGCGAATGAGGCGTCGGCTGCCGGGCCGCCCGCGGCGGGCAAGCGAAGACGTCAACGCTAGCCTCGGGCGCCAGTGCCTATGAAAGCAGCCCTTGCGTTCGCAAGGGCTGCTTGAAGCGGAGAGGGGGGGATTCGAACCCCCGATACGGCTTTTGGGCCGTATAGCGGTTTAGCAAACCGCCGCCTTCAGCCTCTCGGCCACCTCTCCGGCGTGGGGAAGCACCCCGCGATTTGCAGCCGCAAGCGTATGCCCGATGGAGGACGCACGGCACGAGCGGCGGGCAACGGGTAGTGTCTCAGACTGTGACACTACCGGGCAACCAGCACCCCGGGTTGCCCACCCAAGGCGGGCAGGCCGGGCCAATAGGCCGGCTGGCAGACCTGGTGGACACGCCCGGCTGACGCGACGGGGCGACCGGGCGGGCTAGGTCGTCCGCTTGCGTGTTGTCGCCTTTGGTTCACGATTCGGTTTCGGCTTCCCTTGGGGCTTCTGGCGCGACTGCGGGCTCGTTCGCTCGCCCAGCAGACGGCGAATCAGGTTCATCTGCCCGGCGTGGTAGATGTCGTGGGCCGCGATGCCGAAGATCGCTTGGCGCACCTTTGGGCTGTACCGCGACGCTGGCAACTCGCTGACCGCCCGCAGCAATCGCTCGTTCAGGCCCTCCAGCAAGGCCAGATCCGCAAGCCATGTGTCGGCGTCGATCCTCTCCGGCAGCGAAGGCCAGTTCGCTCCGCGCCTCGGGAACGGCGTGCGATCCGGCACCAGCATGTTCAGCACGCGGCGTTTCCAGAACGCGACGTGGAGCAACTGCTGCCAGATTGATTTGCGCCCGGAGACGGACGCCGCGGCGAGCTCGGGCGTGAGCCCGCGCACGGCGCTGGTGAGGGTTGGCCCTTGCCAGCCGCCCGAGAGCGCACCTCGAAGCACCGCGAGCAACAGATCCCGCTCGGCGGCAAGATTGCCAGCGGCTCGGTTCACTTCGATCCTGGAATCGGGCGACCCCGCCTGGCCGTTGCTCGCGACCCGACGCGCGCGGGCACGCGTGTTCTTCGCGGTGGCGGCAGCCGCAGGGCTCGAAGCGCGACCAGCTCCTGCGACTTTCGCAATTCTGGAAGTGGTTGTGGTGCTTGCCGTGTTCGCGCTCATGCTTGGCCCTCAAGCTACGCATCTCACGCCGTGTGGCGAACCGTGGGTCTCTCAACCGACTCGTCAGACCAGCTCGCCCGAAGCTAACCTAGACCGCTCGGAACAGAGACCGGGAACCGAGGCCCACGAACGCCGGGGCCGCCGGGCCCGAGCCCTCGCCATGCAACTCTGAAGCCGACCATGACCGGCGTCGAACGATTGATGATGCCCAACCGACTCGAAGGGAGCGACCGGGGGCAACTCGGGAATCGCAAGCCGCCGGAGGCGAAACCGTGACCAGACGGCTGCGGCCGATCGCGCCAAGAATCAAGGCTCGCCCCGCCGCCCCGGGGAAGTTCGCGCTCGGGGCTTCGCGCGGGTCTTGCTTCGGAGTCCAGCATGTCCGACACGCCACGCACGCTTCACTTCATCAAGCAGATCATCGAGGCGGACAATGCCTCGGAAAGCGCAGCATTTGAGGAGTCCGGAGCACCGTGCGGTCATGAATGACGTTGACGCTGCCAAGTTGATCCGCTCGCTTCTGAATATAAGTCGCGAGACGCCGTGGCTGGAGTTCAAGTGCAACTACGCCCATCCCGAGCGGATCGGCGAGTACATCTCCGCCCTGTCGAACGCGGCTGCACTGCATGATCGCGATGAGGGGTACATCGTCTGGGGTATTGATGATGCGATGCGCAAGCCAGTCGGGACCACCTTCGACCCGAACACGGCAAAGATCGGCGGGGGTCAACCTCTGCTGATGCACCTTGCGCAGAATCTCGTCCCCGCCGTCCAACTCGACCCGTTGGAGGGAACGGTTGACGGTCATCGCGTCGTCGCGGTGCGAGTGCCAGCGGCGAGCGCATCCCCAGTGGCCTACAAGGGCGAGCGTTTCATCAGGATCGGCGAGTCGAAGACTGCCCTCCAAGGCCGACCCGAAGAGCGAACCCTGTTCGCGAAGTTGGACAAGACTCCGTTTGAGATGCGAGCGGCTCTGTCACGCCTCAGCGAAGCGGACGTACTCCCGCGGCTCGACTACCCGGCGTACTTCGATCTGCTCAACGTGCCGCTGCCGGAGAATCGTGCGGCGATCTTTGAGCAACTCGCTGCCGACCGACTGATTAGGTCGGAGCCGGATGGCTGGGTGATCACGAATCTCGGGGCATTGCTGTTTGCCAAGTCCCTTGGTCGCTTCGACGCCCTCGCGCGCAAGGTCGTTCGCGTCGTCGTCTACAAGAACGATGACCGCTCGGAGATCGCCAAACAGCAGGCGAGTGACAAGGGGTATGCCGCCGGGTTCGAAGGATTGATGCAGTGGATCAATGACCAGGTGCCGCAGAACGTTCACATCGGGGAAGCGCTCCGGACCGAGATCAAGATGTATCCGGAAGTCGCCGTCCGCGAACTCGTCGCGAACGCGCTCATCCATCAAGACGTCGCGATTTCGGGTACTGGGCCGCTCGTCGAGATCTTCCCGCATCGCATCGAGATTACGAATCCCGGCAGGCCGCTGATCGATCCCAAGCGATTTCTCGACCTGCCTCCAATCTCTCGCAACGAGAAACTCGCGTCACTCATGCGCCGCATGGGCATGTGCGAGGAACTGGGCAGCGGCATTGACCGGGTGCTCACGGCCATCGAGATCTATCAGCTCCCTGCGCCCGACTTCGCGGTGACCGACGGCAACACCCGCGTGACGCTGTTTGCGCACCGCTCGTTCTCCGAGATGGACAAGAATGAGCGCGTCCGTGCTGCGTACCAGCATGCGGGGCTGATGTGCGTCACGCAGAAGCGCATGACCAACTCCACGCTCCGAGACAGGTTCGGTCTGTCTAGCAACGAATACACGAAAGCGTCGGCGGTGATCCGGGATGCGTTGGATGCTGGAGTCATCGTTGCCGACAACCCGGAGAACAAGGCTGCTCGCCATGCCAAGTACGTGCCTTTCTGGGCTGCTCGGCCTGCTTCCGGCACCGGAGCCACCGAAAGGCCTACGTAACCAAGCGGCACGCTTGGCGCACGCGTTTCCAAGGTGGCGTAATGTCATCGGCGACCACCAACTTGGTCTGTCCGGCCACAAAAAGCCCATCATGTTGGGCGTATGGCCTCTGACACCACTACCCCTAGATATGCCTAATGTCATCGAAACCGAGTATTGACCGAACAGGCGAGTGAGCTCCGCGACGTCGAGCATCAGAAGAAAACGCCTGTAGACCGGATCGCGGTACCGGCGGCCTTACCCGCCGGCGACGTGCTCGCGGGCCACAATTCTCGTTTCTGAAGCCGCACTCGACGTGTTCGCTCCGCGTTGCCAAGAATCAAGGCTCGCGCCCCCACCCCGCCCGCGATTAATCCCTCGCTCGCGCCCAGCCTCGAAGAGTCCGCCCGGAGTTCCCCATGTCCGACACGCCCCGCACCCTTCACTTCATCGAGCAGATCATCGAGGCCGACAACGCCTCGGGAACCTGGGGCGTTTGGACGCCGCGGGACAACGCCGCCGACAAGCTCCGCGCAGGCAAGCCCCGCGTCCACACTCGTTTTCCGCCCGAGCCCAACGGCTATCTCCACATCGGGCACGCCAAGAGCATCAACCTCAACGACTCGCTCGCCAGGAAGTACGACGGCAAGTTCAACCTCCGCTTCGACGACACCAACCCGGCCAAGGAAGAGCAGGAGTACGTCGACTCCATCATCCGCGATGTCGTCTGGCTCGGTGGCGATTTCGAGGATCGCATCCTCTATGCCTCGGACTACTTCGACCAGATGTACGCCTATGCCGTGGAACTCGTCAAGAAGGGCAAGGCATATGTCTGCGACCTCTCGGCGGACGACGTGAGCAAGCGCCGCGGCACGCCGCAGATCCCCGCAACGAGCCCGTTTCGCGATCGTCCGGTCGAGGAGAGCCTGAAGCTGCTGGACGAGATGAGGCGGGGCGTCCACCCCGATGGCTCGCGGACGCTGCGCGCCAAGATCGATCTGGCCTCGCCCAACTTCAACCTTCGCGATCCGGTGATGTACCGCATCGTCCACGAGACGCACCACAACACCGGCGACGCCTGGTGCATCTATCCCATGTACGACTGGGCCCACGGCCTGGAAGATTCCATCGAAGGGATCACGCACTCGATCTGCACCCTGGAGTTCGAGAACCACCGCCCGCTCTACGACTGGTTCATCGACGCGATCAACGAAGGGCGGAGCGAGCCAGGCAACCCATGGGGCCCTCCGATCCACCATCCGCAGCAGATCGAGTTCGCCAAGTTCCGCCCGACGCACACCGTGATGAGCAAGCGAAACCTGCTGAAGATGGTCCAGGCAGGGATCGTCCGCGGCTGGGACGACCCGCGCATGCCGACGATCAGCGGGCTCCGGCGCCGGGGCTACACAGCGCAGGCCATCCGCAAGCTGGTGGACGACATCGGCGTCACCAAAACCGAGAGCATGATCGACCTTGGTCGCCTTGAAAACTCGGTTCGCGACCATCTCAATCGGATCGCGCCTCGCGCGATGGCGGTGCTCAAGCCCCTCAAGGTCGTCATCACCAACTGGCCCAAAGACTCCAGCGGCATGCCGATCGTCGAAGAGCTGGATTACGTGATCAACCCGGAGGACGAGGCCGCGGGAACGCGGAAGATCCAGTTCTCCGGCGAGATCTTCATCGAGCGCGACGACTTCATGGAGTCGCCCCCCAAGGGCTACTTCCGCCTGTTCCCGGGGAACGAGGTCCGCCTGCGCTGGGCATACTTCGTCACATGCACGGGCGTTGAGAAGAACGCCGCGGGGGAAGTCGTCCGCGTGAACTGCACCTACGACCCGGCGACGCGCGGCGGCGACGCACCAGTTGGGCCCGATGGCAAGCCTACCAAAAAGGTCAAGGGAACGATCCACTGGGTCTCGGCACGCCACGCGGTGGACGCCGAGGTGCGTCTGTTCGATCGCCTCTTCACCTGCGAAGTGCCGGGCGATCGCACGGGCAACTACGAGGATGACCTCAACAAGAACTCGCTGGACGTGCTCAAGGGGTGCAAGATCGAGCCCCACGTCGCGGCGACGGCACGGTTCCGCGTCAGCGAGCTGCAGGTCGCTGGGCACGCCGTGCGGATCGGCGAGGGCGATCGCCTCCAGTTCGAGCGGCTTGGCTACTTCTGCGTCGATCCCGACAGCGCCACGTCGTTTGGCGGCGCGGGCAACGCCGACGCCGGGCTCGTGCTCAACCGCACCGTCACACTCAAGGACAGTTGGGCGAAAGAGTCGGGGAAGGCGTAGTTAGCGATCGACACTCGCGCTTGGCCCACCTGTCTGGCCGCCGCCGGGACAGCCGCGGGAACAGCTGCTGGCCCCAGTCCGGAAAAGGCCGATTCACGGCCAACTCGTTCACCAGTCACCGCGCCGCCAGCGTCCCGCCGGAGGCTCTGACAATCGCCTCGCGAACACTGGCGACGGTATACGTGTCCATGAGAACCGGCTTGTCGATCCCGGGGCCATAGATTGCCAGCAGCGGGATGCCGACCCAGTTGTGGGCCTTGAGGAATGCGGCGCCGTCAGGGTTGTTGCCCGTGAGGTCGACCTTCTTTGGAACGACGCGCGGGTCGTTGAGCAGCTTGGCGATCTCGGGCTGGTTGAGCACCGCCGCCTCCAGCGCCTTGCAGTTCAAGCACCACTCGGCGGTGAAATCGACGACTACGACCTTGTTCTCCGCCCGAGCCTGCTCGAAGCGTGCCGGCGTGTAGCCGACCCACGCGATCGGGCCTCGGTCGGTGACCTTGATGGCCGTGAGGATCGCGGCGCTGGCGAGCAGGAGGCCGATCGCCGCGAAGACGGCCCGCGGGAGCGGCCTCTTCGACAGCGCAAAGACCCGAGCGACCATCCAGACCGAGCCCGAAACGACGAAAAACGCGATCACCCACCAATGCACACGCAGCGGCGGATCGACCGGCTCTCGGATCAGCGGATCAATCCCGACGCCCACGAAGAACGACGCCACCGCGAGCATCAGAACGCCCATGAACTGCTTGATCGCCTCGTTCCAGGCGCCGCTGCGCGGGACCTTGGCCACCAGCGCCGGGAATGCCGCCAGCAGCAGATAGGGCAGCGCCATGCCCGCCCCGATCGCCGCGAAGGTCGCCAGCGTCAGCGCCGGGGGCTGCTTGGCCGCCCACGCCGCGGCAGAACCCATGAAGGGCGCTGTGCAAGGCGTAGAGAGCACTGCGGTGAGGATGCCAAACGAGAACGATCCCGTCGCGGTCTCGCGCTTGGGATCGAACGTGTACACCCATTGCGGCAGCTGGAACGCGAACATGCCCAGCATGCCCACGCCCATCACGGCGATGAATACGCCGACGCCCAGGGAAAAGAAGGGCGTCTGGAACAGCTGGTTGATGGCCTTGAATCCCGCGATGAACGCGATGGCGCCGCCGATCGCCAGCCAGAACGCCACCACGCCCGCCGACATCACAAAGCCCAGGAAGAGCATGCGCTTGGGGTTTCCCGCCGCAGCGCTCAGGCCCATGATCTTCAGCGGAATCACCGGCAGCACGCAAGGCGTGAGGTTGAGCAGAAAACCACCCACAACCGCGAGCAGGACGATCAACGCCGCCCCGCCCGCGCCAGCACCGCCGATGGTGAAGTTCCAACCAAAGACGGTGAAGCTCGCGTCCTGACTGGCGTCGCGCACGATGCCGAAGGACTCGCGGGCAAAGACGCCCGTGTCGAAGCTCGAGAACGTCTCGACCAGCGTCGCGTCTGTCGGCGCCCCGCCCGCTTCACCAGTCCCCGCGCCCGCGCCGAGCGCCACCACATTCAGCTCGACGTTGAGCGTCTCAACCACTGGCAACTGGCAGATGTTCGTCTCTTCGTTGCACGCCTGATACTCAACCTTGAACGAGAGCGTGATCGTTCCCAGCGGCGTTTCGGGCGCGAGCAGCATGGGCACAAACGCGATGGCCCGCTTGCCAAAGACGCCAAACGGCTCCGGAAAACCGCTGCCCGTGAGGTCGAACAGAACCTCCTTCGCCTCGGGCCACTGGATGGGCCCGACGCGCACCGACGTCGGTACCGCCGGCACGATGGTCGTTGGAATGGGCTGGAAGTCGCCCCAGGATTCAGGGACCTTCGGGGCGTTCGTGTTGATGTGCCAATGCTCGGCGTGGTCGAAGACGATGGCGACGGCAAACTGGTCGCCGGGCGTCAACGCGCGCTTGCTGGCGACTGCCGATAGCGTGACTGCGGGCTGGTCTGCCCCGGGCTGAGCCGCGCTCGCCAACTGCACCCCGTGGGGCGCGAGCCACGCGGGGGAAAGCCAGGCGAGAATCACCGCAAGAACAAGAGCCGGAACGCGTCCCATCCGAACAAGCTCCTTTTTTCGGCGGTGGAACGCCGCAAGACCGCCACATTTGAGGGTATGCGTTGGATGCCGGTGCGGGTTCGCAAGTGACGATGGGGCGACGGTTCACCAGAACGCCGTATTGCGGCCGATCCGGTGGCTCCCGAATGTCGACGCGGGCGCTTCGTCAAGCGCCGGGCGGCTGGGTTCCGATAGACGGTTGGCGAACGACCTCGTTCCGCCCAACCCGCACCCCGCTGACGGACACCATTCCGGCATATACCCCCGCACGCAACGCCCCGTCCCCGTTCTCCCCGATTGCTGGCCCCGACCTCTGGTGCCCGACGAGCCGCCATGCCCGACGTTCTTGGCCAAAGCGACATCGATGCCTTGCTCGCCTCCGCCGAGACGGCTCCCGTGGTCGAGGAGGTCAAGGAAGCGCGCGTCTTCAGCCGGAACAAGCGCCTCGATGGCGAGCAGCCCGAGGTCAAGCCCTACGACTTCAAACGCCCCGAACGCGTCAGCAAGGACCAGATGCGGGCGCTGCAGACGCTGCACGAGGCCTTCGCGCGGAACTTCGGTGCCTCGCTCTCGGGATTCCTTCGCACGATCATCGAAGTGCGCGTCGCCAGTTGCGAGCAGATGACCTACTCGGAGTTCATCGCGGGCTTGCCCAACCCCACCAGCTTCAACCTGCTCACCACCGAGGGGCTCGAAGGCCAGATGTGCCTGGAGATCTCCCCGCTCATCATCTACCCCATCATCGATCGCCTCCTGGGCGGCACCACACAGGATCTCTTCATCCCGCAGCGCCCCATGACGCTGATCGAAACCCGCCTCATCAGCAACGTCACCAACCGCGGGCTCATCGCCATGGCTGAGGCGTGGGCGAGCGTCAAGAAGCTCGAGTTCGCCATCTCGGCAACCGAGAGCAACCCGCAGCTGGTGCAGATCGTCCCGCCCAACGAGGTCGTCGTGGTCATCAGCTTCGAGCTCAAGATGACCAACCGCGCGGGCACGATGAACCTCTGCATCCCCTACAACGTCATCGAGCCGCTGATGGCGGAGCTTTCCGCGCAGAGCTGGTTCAGCGCCTCCCGCAACCAGAAGAGCAAGGACGTGCAGCGTCGGATCGAGCAGCGCCTCTCGTCGGCGCCGCTGACTGTTACAGCGTTGCTGGCCGAAACCACCATCACCGTCCGCGACCTGATGGCGATGGCCCCGGGCGACCTGATCGTCACCGAGAAACACGCCGAGGAACCCATCCAGCTCTGCGTCGAAGGCCAACCCAAGTTCACCGCGTCGATCGGGCAGCACAAGGGCGTCCGCGCTGTGCGGGTGTTGTGAATGGGCGATGGGCAAAGGGCCAGGGCTGCGGCAATGGATGCCCGTGCCCGCATCCGGATGCCCGATCCCTGATGCCTGATGCCTGATGCCTGCTCCTCCAGATACACTGCCCGGTGCCCGAGCCGCTCCATCTGCTGACGGTTTCGCAGGTTGCCGCCAAGGTCGACGTGGCGCTCCGCGACGGCCTGCCGGCGCAGCTCCGCGTTGTTGGCGAGGTCTCCGGCGTTCGCGAACGAACCCACTGGTACTTCGACCTCAAGGACGAGAACGCCGTCGTGAGCTGCGTGCTGTTCGCGTTCGCGGCTCGAAAGCTCGGGTTCACGCCGGCCCCGGGCCAGCAGGTGGTCGCGACCGGGCGGGTCGAGTTCTACGCCAAAGCCGGCAAGGTCTCGTTCGTCGTCGAGAAGCTGGAGCCGGTGGGCGCCGGGGCGCTCGATCTTCGCCTCCGTCAGCTCGTTGAAGAGTGCCGCGCCCTGGGCTGGCTCGACGCGGAGCGCAAGCGGCCTCTCCCGGTGTTTCCAAGACGGATCGCGGTGATCACCAGCCGATCCGGCGCCGCGTTGCAGGACGTTTTGGACACGATCCGTCGGCGCTGCCCGTCGGTCGGGGTGGCGCTGGTCGACGTGCGCGTGCAGGGCGACGCCGCCGCGCCGGAGATCGCGCGGGCGGTTCGCCTGGTCGGCCGATTCCACCACCGATTCGGGATCGACGCGATCCTGCTCACGCGGGGCGGGGGCTCGAAGGAAGACCTCTGGTGCTTCAACGAGCGGGTCGTTGCCGAAGCAATCGTGGTTTCGCCGGTGCCCGTCGTCGCGGCGATCGGGCATGAGACCGACACCACGCTGGCGGAACTCGTCGCCGACGAGCGCGCCGCAACGCCCACGCAGGCCGCGATGCGACTGACGCCCGACTCGGCAGCGCTTCAGCGCCAACTCGACGCTCTCGACCGGCGCCTGGCGCTGGGGCTGGAGCGCGGACTCGACGACGCCCGCCAGTCGCTGCAATCCTTGACGCGAGATCTCTCGCGAGCCTGGCGTCATCGCGCCATGCTGGCCAGGCGCGGGCTCGACGCCGCCGCCGCCGGGATCGATCGCAACCGCCCCGCCGCCCGCCTCGCGGCAATGCGCGCCCGCCTCGAGACCGCCGCCCGCCAGCTCGCGTCCGCCTCCAACGCCCGCGTGAACGAAGTAGATGTCGACGTCGCCCTGGCCCGGCTCCGCCGCGCGATCAACCAGCGCGTCGCGGCGTCGCAAACCGCGGTCGAGAGCGCGGAAAAACACCTGCGGGTCGTCAACCCTCTGGCCGTTCTCGAACGGGGATATTCCGTCACAACCCGCGTCGACGGCACGATCGTCCGCCGAGCATCCGACGTTCTGCTGGGCGAAACGCTCTCCACGCGACTGGCGCACGGAAGGCTGACCTCCATCGTCCATGCCGCCCGCCCCGATGGCGCTGCGCACGACCAAGGCCCACACAAGTTCCAAGCCAGTTCCGGGCCCGCCGCCGAACGATCAGGCCCCGCCATTGCCGCGACTGTCGGCGTGCTGGGCGCCCCACCACCTTCAGCCGCGACACCGCCCGCCGCCGCGACACCACTCAGCGACTCGGGATCGGCTTCGCCACCATCCTCACCCGGGCGGGGCGTCGTGTCAGAATCGCCTGGGAGCCACACTGAACCAGCCAGCGAGCCGGCCCACGCCGAGCGCGGCGTGAAGGGCAAACAGATCGGCCTGTTCTCCTGAGCGGGCGCGTCGTGAGTGAGCATTCACGGGCGTCCGCCGCTTAAATCAGAAGCTCGATGCGCCCTTCGATTCAGCGGAGCTCTACACGCCGTCCCCTCCTCGCCTCACCCTGCCGGGTTTTCCCGCACCCCGCTTGCCCTCCTCTTCCCAGAGCTTGGTGATCGCCGCGACGCGCTCCAGCAGCGTCTGGCTCGTCAGACGAGCGCCGGTGCGCTCGATCACGAGGGGAAAGCCCAGCGGCGTGAGCTGCGCCGGCTCGCGCACCACCAGCTTCGACTCACGCAGTCGCGCCAGCGTGCGCGCCAGCCTTGTTCGCTCGAACTGGCGATCGATCACTTCGCGCCGCGCCTGCTCCAGCAGCAGGTTCTCCGGGTCGAACTGCTCGAAGACGTCGAAAATGAGCCCGCTGCTGGCCTGCAGTTGGCGAGCCGTCTTCTTCGCCCCCGGGTGCGAGACGAACACCAGCCCAGCAACCCGCGCAACCTCGCGGAACTGCAGCCTGGCCATGCGGCTCAGCTCGATGCTCGCCGCAACATCTTCCAGCAGGCGGTCCACCGAGAAGAGTTCAACGTCGAGCATGTCGCGCACGGGCAGTTCGGTGTCGCTCGTCAGCAGCTCGAACCCATAGTCATTCGAGGCGGTGGCGAACGTCGCCTTGACCCGCCGGGAGAGGCGATAGGCCAGGAGCGCCGCGATCCCGGCGTGGACGAGGCGGCCCTCAAACGGAAACACGAAGACATGGAGTCCTTCACGCGTGCGATGGATCTCCGCCAGGACCTCGTCCGCCGCGGGAACGTGCGAGAGCTGTCGCTGGGCGGCGATGATGCGAGCCCCGGCCTGCAGTTCCGCCTCCTCGTGCCGATCACCCTGGGCCGCGCGTTCCAGCGCTTCGCGCACCGCCTCGCCCAGGGATTCGGAGATCGGCAGTCGAGTGCCGCCCCAGATGGGCGTGAGCGATGCCTTGCCCCGGGCTTGCCGCACATATGCCGTGAGGTCGTGCATGCCCAGGAACTCCAGCGTCTTGCCGGCAAAGAAGAACCGATCGCCCTCCTTCAGGTGCGCGATGAAGTGCTCCTCGATGGATCCCAGTCGCTTGCCCGTGCGGAACTTCAAATCGAGCGTCCCGTCGCCCGTAATCGTCCCGATGTTGAGGCGGTGCAGCGTGCCGAGTCGTTTCTCGGGAACGCGATGGAGCCCGTCCACGAGCTTCACCTTGTGAAAATCCGGATACGCCTGCAGCGTGCGCCCCCCTTCCTGCACGAGCTGCAGCGCCCACTCGAACTCCTGCCGCGTGAGCTCGCGATAGCTGAGCGTGGTGCGCACTTCCTCAAACAGCTCGTCGGCGGCAAACCCGCCCCCCAGCGCGCACGTCACCATGTGCTGCGCCAGCACGTCCAGCGGCTTCTCGAGCCAGTCGCGCCGCTCCAGGTGCCCGCTCTGGATCGCCCGGCGCACCGCCGCGATCTCGACCAGTTCCAGTCCGTGCGTGGGCACGCACAAGACTCGGCAAGCGGCGCCCGGCCTGTGCCCGGATCTTCCCGCCCGCTGCACCAGCCGCGCCACGCCCTTGGGCGAACCGATCTGCATCACCCGCTCGACCGGCGCAAAGTCGACCCCGAGATCGAGCGAGCTGGTCGCGACGACCAGGCGGACCGTGCCATCCTTCAACCCCGCCTCGACCCGGGCCCGCTCGGCCCGGTCGATCGAGCCGTGGTGCAGCGCCAGAACGGACTGCCACTCGGGCTTGGAAAAGCGAATGGCCTGATACCACCGCTCCGCCTGCGAGCGCGTGTTGCAGAAGATCAGCGTCGAGAACGCGGGGTCGAGAGCCGCGACCACGTCCTCGAGCATCGACAGCCCAAGGTGCCCCGCCCAGGGCAAGCGCTTCGGGTCCTTGGGCAGCACCGATTCGACAAAGATCGGTCGATCGATCTCCGCCCGAACCAGCACCGGCGTGTGGCCCATGCCGACCGCAGCCTGCGCCGCTTCCTCGACGTTCGCGATCGTCGCCGAGAGCGCCCAGGTCCGCACGCCCGGCGCGAACCGCCGCAGGCGCGCCATCGCCAGTTCAACCTGCGTCCCGCGCTTGCTCGAGAGCAGCTCGTGCCACTCGTCGACGATGACGCAGCGCACGCCCCCGAGCTGCTCGCGCGCGTTCTCACGCGAGATCAGCAGCGAGAGCGACTCGGGCGTGGTGATGAGAATCGTCGGGAGCTTCTCGCTCTGCCTCGCTCGCACCGACGCGGGCGTGTCGCCCGTGCGCGTCTCCACGCTGAAGGGCAAGCCAAGATCGAGCACCGGTCGGCGGAGGGCCAGCTCGACATCGTGCGCCACGGCCCGCAGGGGAGTGACGTACAGCAGGCGCAGCCCCTGCGTCCATCGCTTTGGACGGACCGACCGAACGGGCGGCTTCTCAGCGGATATCGCCGGTTGTGCGCGCGCCGGGCGTGATGTTCCGCGTGAAACGACCGATGCCTCGACGCCCAGCTCCGCGATCAGCTGCGCCAGGGGGCCCATGTACGCCGCGTATGTCTTGCCCGCGCCGGTTGGGACGTGGATCAGCCCGCTGCGCCCCGCGGCATACACCGACCACGCCTCTCGCTGGTACGCAAAGGGCGACCACCCGCGCGCGGCGAACCACCCTTCGATCGGGGATTGCTCCGGTTCGGTCAAGGTCACAAAACGCTTCCTTCGACCGACGACTCACCGCCAACTGGCTCGCGCCAGCTCATCTTCTCAAGGCGTCCCGCTGGCCGGGGTCGCCGGGTTCGCGGCGGGCGCATCAGCGGGGGTCGCCGCGGGCGCTGCGCCCGAAGGTGTCGCCTCTTCGCGTCCTTGCCGCCTGGGGACATAGTTCAGGCGGGCGGTGAGCGATGCCAGCGTGAAGGGCTCCAGCACGCTGCCTTCCTTGGAAGCCTCGCGGAGTTCGGTGCCGAGGATCTGGATGAATCCCTGATCGTGCGTCTGGCGCGCTTCCTCGATCGTGAGAGGCCGGGTCGCGACCACGCGCAGCGCCGCGACCCCCAGGCCCCCGGGAATCGGGAGTGCGATCACGCGATTGCGGACCGAGTCGCCCAGGGCCGCGGGGTCAAGCGGGGGCGCCAACGGATCGACCCCCTGTGCCGCGGCCTGGATCGCGCCGAGAAACTCCGGACGATTGAGCACCGCTTCCCCGCCTCGGATCTGATCCCGCGTCGCCTGCACCTCACGCCGCACGGGCAGCGGGCGAGGCTCGGGCTGCGAGCCATCCGGGCCCGCGGGCGGGGTCACGGCGTATCGCTTTCCAACCGCTTCGAGTCCTTCATTCTCGGCAAGCTGCTCGATCTGGTCGCGCTCGCTCAGCAGGGCCTCGAACGCGAGTTGCTGCTTCACGTCCGCCACGACACGCTGGCTGACTTCCGAAAGCGAGTCGGGCGCCTGGGCCTTTCGCGCGGCGATGATCGTGAACAAGTACCGCTTGCCCTCCGCGTCGGAAGTCACACCCGCGATGTAAGGCAAGCCGACTTGAAGCCCCAGGGTGTTATCGCCAGCAAGCTCGCGCACCTGCATCGCCAACTGCGAGAAGGGCACCGACCGCCCGCCCAGCGCCAGCGAGCTGGCGCCAATCCCGGGCAGAGCCGAGAGATCTTGCTCGGAGAGCCAGGTGTCGTCCCGACGGACGACCTCGGGCAGCGCGATGGAGACCTTCTGGGTCTTCTTCAACTCGTCCACGACCCGCTGGGCGATCATCTCCGCCTTGGGGCGCTTGGCGTCCCACTCCGAAGCCGGGGGCAGTTCGAAGTATGGGCGTCGCTCGGTGAGCAGACGGGTGGATTCCAGCACGGCGCCGCGCGCGGCGCGCTCGGCATCGCTCATCAAGGCGCGAACTCGGTCGTCGCGCATGTCCTTTTCAACCTTCTCTCGCTCGTTCCAGAACTCGCCCGGGTATCGCGTGCGGTTCGAGCGCCAGCGAGCGTTGACCTCGACTGGGTCGAGCGTCACTGTGCCCGAGAGGGCCGCGGGATCGAGCACGACGTATTCGACCTTCACGACCGGCGGCTGGCGATAGCCAAACCCAAGCTCGCCCGAGCCCGGCTCAGCCTCGCGATACTTCTCGTAGTGCGCTTGCACCTGCTCGGGCGTGGGCTCGGCGATGGCGTTCTGCTTCACGGTGGCGGGAATGAGCACATAGTCCAGGACCACGGCGTCGGAGAGGCGGCGAGCTTCCTTGACAAAGCGACGATCGCTCAGCGTCGCGGCGCCGAGATATGCCTCCAGGAGACGTTGCACGCCCCGCGCTTCCGCAAGGCCCCGGTCAAACTCGATGGGCGAGATCACCGCCCGCTCGCCCGAGGTCAGCGTCGCGCGAAGCTGCTGAAACTCCTGCTCGGCCCGCGCCAGCGTCGCCTCTCGCTTCTGAGAGTCGCCGAACATCTCCTGGTACTGCTGGAACAGCTCCTGGTTGAAGCCCCGCTCGAACTGCGAGATCAGGAACCGCTCGGCCTGCTGCGCGCTCAGCACCGCCAGTTGGCTCAGCCATTCGGCGCCGTCGGCATCACCCCCCACCAGGCCCGCGTTCTTGGCCTCCTGCACGAGCAGATACCACTGCGTCTCATCGCGGATCTGCGACAGCACCGGGACCACCGTCAACGCGTCCTGCACGGCGCTGAACCGACGCGCGGTGTTCTCCATGTCCTCCGCCGTCACCTTCTTCCCGCCCAGGGTCGCGACCGTGATGTCGGCGGGTGAAGGCTGCCCGCACTGCTGCGGGGCCAGGAACGAGATCATCAGCAGGATGCCAAAGCCCACCAGGAAAAACTTGCCATTCTTGCGGAGGAACTTGACCATTTTGGTGTCCTGGAGGCTGGAACCCCAGAGGCTGGCGCCCGAACAGGCCAGCCCGCAAGGATTCGCGAAACAAAGACAGCGTCGGTGTGGTGCGAACCAGAAAACGTACGGAATCGCGAGGGTAGGCGTTCGCGAACGCGACCCGCAGCGGCCTGAAGCAACCTTCGCACGCCACCCCAGAAAGCCCCCCCGAGGAAGCGGCCCCCTGGAAGCGGCGTTGGCGGGCATAAAAAAAGGGCCGACCAGCGTCAGCCCTTGGAGTCATTTGCAGATCAACCCGCGATTAGCGGTAGAACTCGATAATGAGGTTGGCGTTGACGTCGAACGGAATCTGGTCCATCGTCGGGAGCGCCACGATCCGGATCGTGAGCTCGGCGGGGACGAACTGGATCCACTCGGCAACCTCGTGCCCGGCCATGCTCTCCATCGCTTCGCGGCAGAGCTTGTGCACCTTCTCCTTCAGCGTGATGACATCGCCCACGCGAAGGTTGTAGCTGGGGCGGTCGACCTTGCGGCCGTTGACGCGGACGTGCCCGTGCGCGACAAGCTGACGCGCGCCCCACACGGTGCGGCTCAGCCCGGCGCGGCGGATCACGTTGTCCAGACGACGCTCGAGCATCTGCAGAAGCACCACGCCGGTGTCGCCCGGGCGGCCTCCGGCGGCTTCGACGTACCGGCGGAACTGCTTCTCCAGCACCCCGTAGTGGTACTTGAGCTTCTGCTTCTCCGCCATGCGGATGCCGTAGTCGCCGCGGCGGCGGCCGCGGTAGCCGTGCATGCCGGGATAGACCAGCTGACGCTTGGACGTGTGCTTGGGGGTGTCGACGACGGGCGCACCGACGCGACGAGACAACTTGAGCTTGGGACCGGTGTACCGGGCCATGAAAAGACCTCCGTCCTTGCCCGCTGAACGCGTGCTGTTTCCCAGGTGGAAAGGCACGCACGCGTCATAGACGCGGGTGGTGCTCGACGCGGCAAAGAGCCGGTTGGCGAGCGATCGTGTCACCGGGTTCCCGAGGCTTCGGTCCGGCGATCCGGGAAAGCCTTGGACAATCCAAGGCGGGCCAAAAGTAAAGGGGTGTCGCGGCGTCAAGTCAAACCGCCTGAGACCTTCCAACCGGTCGCTCCATAAGTCGGGGCGAAGCACCACTTGCCGGGAATGCTGGCACACGCCTGCGCCGGACCCCGGACCATGCCTTAGCTCGCGAGCCACACGCCGAATCTGCTTGGCGGCCCAACGCCCAGAAACCGGATTAGTCCTGTAACCACGGGCCGGTATGAAAGCGCTTTACTCACCCTTTCATCTGGAGTATTGTGATCCAGATGGGCTTGGCGGGGTTGCCAGGCTCTCAGTTTGTTTGGGAGAGGGGACAAGACATGAAGCTTTCTGTGGCGGCCAGCCTGCTGGCCAGCTGCGCCTTTGGCGCGAGCGTTTTCGCGGGCGTCTATCAGTACGCCTTCGACGGCATCACCAACAACAACGCGAGCGACACGGCAGCGGGTGAAGCCCAACTGTTTGTCGAGGTCACTGCCCCCGCGTCGGGCCAGATCGCCTTCCGCTTCGTCAACGACGGGCCGATCGCCATGTCGATCGCGCAGGTGTACTTCGACGATCAGTCGGGGTTCCAGTCGCAAGGATTCCTCGACGCCGCGGTGATCGCGGGTGGCGCGGGCGTTCTCTTTGAAGCCGGCGGCTCGCCAAACAACTTGCCGGGCGGCCAGACCCTGAGCCCCGCGTTTGTTGCCACGCAGCGGTTCTCGGCGCAGAACCCGCGGCCGAGCAACGGCGTGAACCCGGGCGAGTCGCTGACGATCACCTTCACGCTCGCGCCGGGACGCACGTTTGCCGATGCCATCACGGCCCTCGATGCCCAGACCGACGGCCTGCGCATCGGAATCCATGTCCAGTCTTTCGCCAGCGGGAACAGCGAAGGCTTCGTCAACGTCCCGTCGCCGGGCTCATTGGCGCTCGCCTCGCTCGCGGGCGGCGTGTGCTTCCGTCGCCGTCGTTCCACGCAGCGCTGAACAGACTCGAGAGGCACGAGAAGAGCTCCGCAACGGAATCTCGCCTGCACATCGCGTTGACTCGCAAAGCCCGGCACCGTCCGGGCTTTTTTGTCTAGGTGCGCGGCTGAGCGCCTTGTGCCTTGTGCCTGGCATTTATTCGCAGGCAGTCGCGAACTCTGCTGCGAAGTCGAGGTAGTCAAAGAAGTCGACGTCTCCATCGCTGTTGAAGTCGGCCGCGGGGCGATCGGCGGCGAAATCCTCGGCAAAGCGGAGGTAGTCGAAGAAATCAACCTGTCCGTTTCCGTCGGTATCCGCGCGGCAGGCGGCGCATCCGCTGGTGCGATACGCCCCAGCGGGGACGGGCAGGACGCCGTTCGCGAGCGTGTCACCCCAGATCACGATCTGGCCGTTACGCCGCACCGCGAGGCTGAGGAAGTTGCGCGCGTCGATGAAGACGACGTCGTCGAGCCCGGAAGGAACGGTCGTCTGTCCCTGGTTGTTCAGCCCCCAGGCGACAACGGTGCCGTCGGCTCTCAGTGCGAGGCTGTGCTGGGCGCCGGCGGTGATCTTGACGACGTTCGCGGTCACGGGGTTGCGTAGTTCCGCCGGCACGTTCGCTTGCCCGTAGTTGCTCTCGGGGCACTGCGCGCCCCAGCCGACGACGGTTCCATCACGCCGCAGCGCCAGCCCGTGCAGCGTGCCCGTCGCGACCTGCACGACATCCGTCGGCGTCGCCGGCACGTTGCTCTGCCCGCAGGTGATCGGAGGCCAAGGCCAGTTCGGGGGCGTTTGGTCGCCCCAGAGAATCACGCGGCCGTCGCCCCGTAGCACGATCGTCGCTGGCCCCTCGGCGTCGAACTGCGCGACGTTCGCGACGCCCGGCGGGATGTCGTCGATACCAAAGTCGAACGGGCACGACTCGCAGCCCCAAAGACGGATCGACCGATCGCTCAGGCGTGCCACGGTGTGGTCAAAGCTCCCCGTCACAGCGCACACGGTTCCCAGCCCAGCGGGCGTGTTGATTTGTCCATAGAAGTTGTCCCCCCAGCCGAGCAGCGTCCCGTCGCCGCGCAAGACATACGAATGCTGCCGCCCGGCGATGACATGCACCACACCGCTCAGATTCGCGGGCACAACGGTCTGCCCCGAGGTGTTGGTGCCCCAGGCTCGAACAACGCCGTTGTCTCGGATCGCGATCGCGTGGTAACTCACACCCGCGGTCCGCGTTTGCGGGCAATCCAGGCACGCCGCTTGCACCGGTGCCGGCCCGGGGATGACCGCGTCGCCCACCTCGGCGCGCGCCAGATCTCGCGAGCCTGAACGCGACGAAAACTCCCGCAGCGCTCGCTCAATCTGGGCGGAGGACAAGAACTCGGGCTTCAGCGCAAGCACGCCAAGGCCCGGAACATCGACCGCGACCGGCGCGGGCAGGCCCGCTTCGAGCGCGCCGGAGACTGTGGCAGCCGAAGCTATGCAAACAGCGACGCCAACCGTGGACAGACCGACCACCGACGCGAGGATCGACATGACAGACCTCCCGTACGCCAGCAACCTCAAGAAGGAGCACAACGAGAAGACAACGAGAACACCACGAGCCCGTTTGGACAACGGACCCTTGCCCAAGACGGTCTTGAGAATTTGTTCTCACATTCCTACGCCCCGAACCCACCTGGGTTCCGCTCCCTGTTTCTTTTTTCCGGCGCTGGGCGACGCACCCAAAACGAAAACGCGGGCTGGAGGTCATCCAGCCCGCGCGGGGGTTCAGGTCATGGAGTTTGGCGCCCGTTCTCGGGCGACGAGATCACCGACGGGCCGGGAAGCCTTCGCTGGAGCTAGCGGGCTGCTGCTTGCCTTCCTGCCCGAAGAGCATCCACATCGGGAAGTCGAAGCTGAAGTTCGGGATGTTGTAGACGTACTGGGCGTCCAGGGCGCGCTGGATGCGGGTCTGCATCTCACCCAGGTAGGCGGAGGTGTAGGGATCGAGCTTTGAGGCGTGGTTCTCGCCCACGCTCTTCATCTTGCCGTGGATCTCACGGAGCTTGGCCGCGGCAAGGTTGGAGATGGGCTTGGAAGCCTCGCCCGACTGGCTGGCGGGGAGTGTGAGGTCGATCAGGCGATCGACGAGCTCACTCTGGAGGTTGCGGCGGAGGCTGGAGATCATGGGCTCGCGGGCCGAGTACTTCTTCGACGGAGTCTGATTGAGCTCGGCGAAGATCTCGGTCGTCACGGTGTCGATGACTTCCGGCAGGGTGACGGTGTCGGACTCGCTGGCGACGCGGAACTCGTTGTCATACACCCGGCGCAGCGTCGTCGGGTTCATGATCATGGTGAGGACCGCGGCCTGGATGCCCGCGACGCGATCGTGCACGGGGAAGGCCGACTCCTGGAACGCCTCGCGCCAGCCACCCCAATCGAGCCACTTGTCGGTGGTCATCTTGGAGAGCAGCTCGGGGTTGAGCCCGAACGCTTCGTCGCGGAAGGCGTTCTCGACGCAGAACTTCAGGGCGTCGCGCTGGTCGGTCGCGCCGACGGGAGTGATGGGCGACACGCCCTCAACATCGCCCTTGCGAGCGCGGCTGACGAACGAACCGCCAACCCAGTTGGCCATCATCGAGAGGGCCCGGGTCTGCAAGCCCAGGGACATCTCGTAGCCGCGACGAGCCTTGGCCCAGCTCTCACCATCCTTGACGAACTTGGTGAGCAGGCGGTCGCGCTGGTACTTGGCGAGCCGGACCTGGCTCTTGGCAAAGTCGAGCGGGTTCTTGGAGAGGTCGTAGCGACGGGCCAGCGGATCGGGCCCGCCCGTGTCCTCGTCGGTCGCGTAGGCGTGCTTGGGATCATTGACCTTCTTGAGGACTTCCTTGGTGTCCTCCATCGTGTAGCCGTACTCGATCGCCCAGTAGTCGTACGCGCCGATGGAACCGAGCTGGGCGAAGTCGCCCTGGATCGGACCATCCTGCATGTTGACGTTGATGGGGTTGTAATCCATCACCGAGGCCGACCAGTTCTGCTTGCCCTTGACCTCGGGGCTATTGATCTCCGCGAGGGTGAAGACCGAGGAGCCCTTGAAGTTGTGGCGCAGGCCGATCGTGTGCCCCACTTCGTGCGAGGTGAGGTCCGCGAGCAAGGGCCCGATGAACCAATCGGGAACGCCGTCGAGTTCGTCGTAGTCCTTCTTGGGCTTGTCCTTCTTCTCTTCCTTGGGCTTCTCGTCGCTCTTGGCCTCATCCTTGGCGGGCTCGGCGACGGCCTTGGCCTCGACCTTGGCCTTCATCTTGTCGAGCATGTCCTTGGGGATCATCGCCTTGATGGCTTCGATCCCGCCCATCGCCTTGATCTGCTGCTCGACCATCGCGCGGATCTCGGGCGGGAGCGAGTCCAGGAGCTTCTTGAGTTCCTCCTCGTCCTCATCCAGCGCGGCGCCAGCCTCGGCCTTCGTCACGGCACTCGACAGAGTCTCCAGCGCCAGTTGCTCGACCTCGCGCTCCTGCGTCATCATTTCCATCACGATGCGCATCGTGGCAAGGTCGAAGCCCTTGCCACGGCTGGCCATGCACATGCCGTTAACCTGGCTGCGGCGGTTGATCAGCCCGTCGAACTCGTGGTCACCCATCAGGTGGCCCGTGCAGTCGTGGGCGGCGGCGGCGATCGGATGGCCGCCATAAGCCTGGATGCCGGTGCGAGCCCGGGCCAGCATCGCCATGTTCCGCTCCTCAACCGGGAGCAGGCGCAGGCGCGGATCCCACTGCGGACGCTTCTCGAGCCACGCGAGCGTCTCGGGGGCCATGCCCTCCATCGCGATCTCGGGCAGGATCTCGTTGTAGTTGTACCAGAAGTGGCGGATCCAGCCGTCGGTCAGGATCACGTCCGCATCGAGGATCTCGCCGGTCAACGGGTGCACGCGGCTCGGCCCGATCGCCGTCCCGATGTCGTTGCTCAGCCAGCGGATGAAGTTGTAGCGGACGTCTTCCGGATCCTTATCCATGTGCGCGCCGGTCTCGGCGTCCTGCTGGTGGACCTGGATCGCGTTCAGGATGCCGACCTTCTCGAAGGCCTTGTTCCACGACAGCGCGCCCTGCTCAACCCAGCGGCGATACCGCACCGGAACCGCCGACTCGATGTAGAACACGATCGGCTCTTTGGGCGGGCTGAGGCGCAGGCTGGGGTCGCGCTTCTCGAGCTTCCAGCGGTTCACGTAGCGAACCCACTTGTCCTGGTTGTTCATCTTCCCAAGGTCGCGGTAGACCGTGGTGAAGTAGCCAACCCGCTCGTCGGCAACACGAGGCTTGTAGCCCGTGTTATCCGGGATCTTGCTGATCGAGTAGTGCAGCGTCCGCAGCACGCCCCCTTGCGTCGGAACCTCGAAGCTGATCTCGGTGTTGGAGGGGAAGCTCTTGGCGGTCTTCACCGACGCCAGACGCGCGTTGGCGCCCATCGCCGAGGAACCAAAGAACGTCGACCCGCGCGAGATCAGCAGGTCCTTCACGTCGATCACTGGCTGCCCGCTGGGGCCCATCGCGACGATCGGAACATCCAGCACCACGCGGTCGGTGAACAGACGCTTCACGCTGCTCTTGCTCTCCGCGTCGCCCGTCGAGCGGGTGTCGATCTGCGGCTGGATCAGCAGCAGGCGATTGTCCATCCGCTTCCAGTAGCAGTAGAGATCGCCCCCCTGCAGGCCGGCGTATTCCTCGCCGCTGGCGACCGTCATCGCGAAGAACTGCTTGTGGCTCTCGTAGCCCCGGGGCAGCTCGGCGAGCAGGCCCTGGTCGCGCTCGCGCTTGTACAGCACGTAGTAGCCATCGCCCTCGGCGGTGGTCACGACCTTCTCATACCCCTTGGAAACCTCGGCAAACGGCCTGAGCCCGGACTCGTCGGCCTGAGCGCCGCCTCCGCCCATCCGCCCCATCAGCGCCTGGATCTGGTCCAGCGACGGGAGCTCATTGGGCGACGCGGCGGGCGCTGCCGGCTGGCCTTCCGGTTCGCCCCACACGCTGGCGGGCGCGCCCGCGATGAACAACAACGCCGCGACACACGAGAACGAGGCCACACCCAGCACGCGACGATGCTTCCGATTCCCTGCTGCCATGGACGCACTCCTTTTAATGCTCAACCGATCGACTGGCGGCTTGGATGCGCCACTGTCGCAATCGCGTCACGCCACGACCAAATTTCCGACGGGAAACTCCGGCATTTGCCGATCAACCCGCGACCCGATGACCCACGCGAGACTCGCCCGGAACCTCGGAACCCAATCACCAGCATCCGCCTCCCACTTCGACCTTCGGATGCGTTTCTCTTCTTCTCTAGCCTAGCGGCTGGCGCCGGCTTTGCCAAGTCAATACTCGATTTGCGCCGCCAGCTTTCAACAAGGTCAGGACCGGATCCAAGCTGCTGCAGTTGCACATTCCGCACCGCAAACGCGGAATTCGGGGTCGACCCGGGTGCCCGCGCGAAGGCACCCATTGAAGGGATGGCGGTTGCGTCAGCGTTGCGCCGCGAGCATCGCGCCGAGCGTCCACGCGGCGAAGATGCCGATGGCGAGCTGGAAACCTCGGTCGCGAAAGGCCAGCTCCGTCGGGTCGTCGAATCGCCCGCGTTCGACCATGACAATGCAGCGCAGCAGCGCAAAGGTCGCGGGAATCATGGTCGGCCACAACAGGTTGAAGCCCCACGTTGCCGGACCGCTACTCGTGACGTCTTCAAGCACTCGGAAGAGGTCGTCGCGGGCTTGCACGTAGCCCGCATAGGTGATCAGCGAAGCGACGGCGGTGACAACAACCGCCATCCGGAGGAGGTCGTCGGTGTAGACGCCCAGCACGCCCCGCGCCGAGGCGGCGTGGTCGCCGAGGCTGCGCCGTTCGCCAAGCCGCTTGGAAAAAGCGAGGAACATGGAGACGAAGAACGTGCAGTTGAGCAGCCAGGTGGAAGGCTCGACGCCGCCCGCGGCGCACCCGCCCAGGACGCGAAGGACGAAGCCTGAGGCGAGGCTGATGACGTCGAGCATCACCACGCGTTTGAACGCCATGCTGTAAGCGACGACATTGGCGATGTAGCCCCCGACGAACAGCGGAACCCAGGGGCCAAGCGGGAACAGGCGGTCGGCGTGCCCGGCCGCGGAACCCTGCTCACCGGCGGGCGGCGCAGCGACTGGCGCCCAGTTCCATGGGGCAAACGCGACGAGCAGAGCGACCAGCATCGCCGCGGCGAGAAGGGCAGCCGCAAAAAGGCGAGCGGCGCCAGGCGACACGGCCCCGCTGGCGATCGGGCGGTGCTTCTTCCTCGGGTGCTGGCGGTCGAGATCGCGGTCGCGCAGGTCGTTGACAATGTAACAACCGCTCGAGGCGAGCCCGAACGCCAAAAACGCCAGGCCGGTGCCAGCCCAGTCCACGTTCTTTTCGTCGGCCAGGGCGTAGAGCGGCCCGAGCACCACGAAGACGCCCTTGGCCCATTGCTTCGGGCGCGCAAGCCTGAGCAGGCTCAGCGCGATGTTCGTGCGGGAAGGGATAGCGGGAAGATCGCTGGTCACGCGAGCATGAGACTAGGGAAGACGCGGGAAGCGGGCCGTGCACCCGGCTCGCTCGTTGCTCACTTTGGGAAGCACTTCCCGAATCGGATGAGCAGCCGCGGATCGCCCTTGAGTCGGATCCGCCGGGCGAGAAGTTCCCACACGATCGACCGATCGCCCCGCAGCATTCGGAGCCAGGCCCGCGCGTCGGCGGCGACGCGCAGCGAGGGCTCGCCCACATGCCCGTCGCGCACCTCGATGCGCTGGTTGGCGATCGTCACGGTGCATTGGGCCTGCTCATTGCCCGTGAAGGTGAAGTGGTACACGGCGCTGACGCCTTTGGACTGCCCGGGCTGGAAGACGTGCTGCATGCCGGCGATGAACCCCGCGATCGATGTGGGCCTCAGTACGCCGCGGGCGTGACGAATGGTCTTGTGCGGATACCGCTTGGCGACGTGCGCCTCGGCGTCGGACCCGGGCGAGACGTAGATCGATTCACGCTTCTGCTGCAAGGGTCGGACGACGTCGCGGATGAACCCGGGCTTGTCGCTGAGGAAGGGGCTCATGACGTCCTCGCCCGCGGGGCAGACCGCCAGGCAGTAGGCAGCCTTGTAGCTCGGGCCAAAGGCGAGAGATTGCCACATGGAGACGGTTTCGGCATCGGTGACGTCGGCGCGATAGGCGCGAGCGCTCCCGCTGTCGGCAACGCGTTCGACCCAGTCGGTGAAACCTCCCATGAACTCGCGGTAGTTGTGGGTGTAGCAGGAGGCGAAGTTGAAGCCGTCATCCGCGATGGCGCCGACGGGGCACGCGGCGATGCAGAGCTTGCATTCCACGCACGGGTTGTAGTCCACGGGCGTGCTTGCCCGCGAGACTTCGGCGTCGATGAGGATGGTGCCCAGGAGGATGAAGCTGCCAAACCGCGGATGGATGACGTTGCGGTGCAGGCCCATCTGCCCGAGGCCAGCAGCGACGGCGACGGGCTTGTGCGAGACCAGCCAGACCTTGCCGGGGAAGGTTGCCATTTCCATGGGGAAGCCGGCGGGTGGGTGCAGCGCGCGCACGCCGCGGAGCGCGAGCTTGGCGCCGATCAGGCGGGCGACGTGGTTGACATGGTCCGTGGTTTCGTGGAACTCGAGGTTGGCGACGCTCCGCGCGCTGGCGCGGACTGCCGGCTCAGCCATGCGACAGGCGATGCTGATCAGTGTTCGTGTGCCCGGGGCAAACGCCAGGATGTCGGCGCGCTGATCGTTCAGTTCGGATCGCCCGATCGCGACAAAGCCCACGTCGTCGGCGCCGGCTTCGAGGCACACTGCGCGCAGCTCGTCGGCGTCGAGCGTCCGGGGCGAAGGGGGAACCGGGGCGTGGCCCGAGCTGCGGCCGCGGATCGCTTGAACCGTGGGATGGTTGTCGAAGTTGCGGGCCAGTGGAGCGCTCCAGATTTCTGTAACTTGCAAAATGCAAGTGGTTTTATTCTACAAGCACATGGGGTAAAGTCAACTGTGGAAACAAACCTGGGGATCAGCAACAGCGGCATGGAACGGAATAACGCAGCCCCGAGATCGGCGCAGCCAAGGCGATCGATCTGCCCGGTCGCTTGCGCACTCGATCTCTTTGGTGATCGGTGGACGTTGCTGCTCATCCGCGACATGAACGCGGGGCGGTCGACGTTCCGCGAGTTTCTGAGGTCGCCTGAGAAGATCGCGAGCAACATCCTCGCCGACCGTCTCTCTCGGCTGGTCAATCACGGCCTGGTCGAGAAGGCGCCGGTGCCCGAGACCAAGCGCGAGGCGTATCGACTCACGACCCGCGGGCTCACGTTGCTACCCGTGCTGGAAGCCATGGCGGCGTGGGGCCTCGCGAACATTCCCGGTACCGAGGCGCGCATTCGCCCCATGAGCAACTCGGTGGTGGATCCCGTCGCCAAATAAGCGTCTCCTCACAGTGCGATCGGCTGGCGGACGCGCGGGGATGGCGGCGCGCCGACGTCGCTTTCGCCCGCTCCGGATACCATGCCGCGAACGCCCGCGAGTTCACGCGGCGCGTCAGCGAGGAGGGATCGTCGTGGCAAAGCGGTTGTCCTATGGCATGGTCGGGGGCGGTCAGGGCGCCTTCATCGGCGCGGTCCACCGCGTTGCGGCAGAGCTTGATCGACGCGCCACCCTCGTTGCCGGCGCGCTTGGGATTGATCCTGAGGTTGCGTACCAGAGCGGGATTGAGCTCGGGCTTGATCCGGCGCGGAGCTATCGCACCTGGCCTGAGATGCTCAAGGGTGAGCTCGCCCGCCCCGCGAACGATCGCATCGACTTTGTCAGCATCGTGACGCCCAACCACGTTCACTACGAGATCGCGATGGCCTTCATCGAGGCTGGCTTCCATGTCGTGTGCGAGAAGCCGATGGTCACGACCGTCGAGCAGGGGGAGGCACTCGTGCGGGCGGTGCAGAAGCACAAGGTCGTCTTCGGCGTGACGTACAACTACACCGGCTACCCGATGGTCAAGCGGGCGGCGGAACTCGTCAAGAGCGGGAAGCTCGGGCAGATTCGCAAGGTCTTCGTGGAGTATCACCAGGGCTGGCTGGCGACGAAGCTGGAAGCGACGGGGCAGGCGCAGGCGAGCTGGCGAGTCGACCCGACCAAGGCGGGTTTGGGCGGGGCGATCGGAGATATCGGATCGCACGCGGAGAATCTCGTCAGCACTATCACCGGGCTGGAGATCGAGTCGGTGTGCGCCGACCTCACGGCGTTCGTGCCCGGGCGGGCGCTGGACGACGATGCCGCGGTGTTGCTCCGCCTGGGCGGCGGCGCCAAGGGCGTGCTCACAGCGTCGCAGGTCTGCGTCGGAGAAGAGAACAACCTGAGCATCCGGGTGTATGGCACCGAGGGTGCGATCGCCTGGCGTCAGGAGAACCCCAACGAGCTGCACTTCACGCCTCGGAGTGGCAGTCGAGCGATCATCACGCGGGGCGGGCCGGAAGCGGGCGAAGGGGCAACGCGGGCGACGCGTATTCCGCCCGGGCACCCCGAGGGGTTCTACGAAGCGTTCGCGAACATCTATCGAGGGGTGTGCGATGCGATCGTGGCATCGCGCGAAGGCCGAACGCCCACGGGCCTCGGGGCGGAGTTCCCCGATGTGGTCGCGGGCTTGCGCGGCGTGCGATTTATTACGCGCGTCGTGGAGAGTGCGCGTCAGGGCGGGGTTTGGACTCGCATCTGAGAATCGCAAGTCTCGGGCGTGCGGCGCAAATGAGTGATATGGGGAGCAACCGCCTCATGGACTTACGGGGCGGCCGTCGATACCTTGGCTTCGGGTGGAGCTTCAAGAGTTGGCGTACGCAAGGGTGAGATGATGGGCGCGTCGGGCCCAGGAACGTGGAATGCGCTGATTGAAGCGTTGCCGGGGCGGCACGTGGTGGTTCGAGCGCGCCCGCTGGCCGCGGTCGAATGGTCTCCGCTTTGCATCACGGAAAAGGGCGTGCCAGTTCGCAGCGTGCCCGCGGGCGAGGCGGGGCTCTTGTTACTGCTGGGCGGTGTTGGCGAGGATGGCCCGCGGCTTGCCTCGCTGGTCGCCAGGGCCGCGTCGGAACCGGGCGAGCACAAGCTTTCGCTGCCCGGGGCGACCTATCGCGCTGTTCGAGTGAGCGAGGTTGATCCGGTCCACGTGCTGGTGTCGGTGCTCTCGGTCACGCCGGGGCGCGACGAGTACGAGGCGGTGATGCTGCACAGGCGGCTCCAGGCCCACCTTGGCGACGTTGGCTATCGGCACAACTACCGCAGCCGCACGTACGACTGGGTGGACGAGCGAGTACGTGAGCTGACGGGCATCGACCCGGCGCAGATCACGCCCGCCGACTGGCGCGAGCTGCTGCTGAAGGTGACGATGCAGGGGCTGTGCGCCGGGCTTTCTTACGAAGAGGCTTCGTCGCGAATGCGGAGCGGGGCTTTGCGCGGGTGGGATGCCGAGTTCCGCGTTCGCGGACGCGACGGGCAAGAGCGCTGGCTCGCCGATGCGTCTGTGCCCGTCTTCGATCGGTCGGGCGAGGTTGTTGGTTCCTTCGGCGTGCTGCGCGACGTGACCAAGCGACGGACTTCCGAGTTGCTGCTGCACCTGCAGCGGGACATCCTGGAGCGAATTGCGCGGGGCGAACCCTCAAGGCAGGTTCTTGAGGTGCTGTGCGAGCGGGTGGCGGAGATCCGCGAGGGAGCGCTCGTGACGGTGATGGCGAGCGAGAGCACGGGGCAGGCGGTGCGCCTGGCTGCGGGCGTGAAGAACTCGCCCGAGCTGGCGAGCGTGCTGTCGCAGGGCATCGCGGTCGGCCCGTGCGCGGCCGCGGCGCGGACGGGGAACCGCGTCATCGTGGAGGATCTGACGTCCGGGGAGTGGGAAGAGTGCCACGCGCTGGCTCGGCAACTGGGCTTGCGGGCGTGCTGGAGCGAACCGATCTGCGCGAGCGAGCCGGCCCTGTCGCCGAACTCCACGAGGGTTGGGAGCGATGGCAGGCTGAGGGAGGCGGAGGCTTCATCCGGCGTCGATGCGGAGACGCCATCCTCCGCGGAGGAAGCGAGTGGGAGTCCGCGTTCTCGACCGGGCTTTGGGCCGGTTCTCGGGGCGCTGGGGCTCACGTTCCCGATATCGCGAGCGCCCGGGCCCTTTGACCTGGAACTGCTGTCGACGGCGGCGCAGCTGGCGGGAATCCTGCTCGCGAGGCAGAAGTCCGTCGAAGTAATGCAGCGCGAGCACGCGATGCGCTCGCTGGCGATCGAGCACGCCGCGGCGGGCGTGTGCGCCTGGCACGAGGATCCCGCGTTCCCGAAGCTGCGCTTCACGCTGTGGAACGAGCGGATGGTGCAGATCACGGGCTACACGATGGACCAGGTGAACGAGCACGGGTGGCTGACGCTGGCCATCGGCGGCAACCCCAGCGGGGTAATCCGCTCAAAGAAGCGGGCGGATCGGATCCGGGCGGGCGATCACCTGCGCGCCGAGGCGATCGACATCCGGCACGCCGACGGGGGCACTCGGACGATCAGCGCGAGCACGAGCCTGCTGACGATCGAGCGGGGCGTGCCCCACTACTTGGCGATCTGCGAGGACGCGACGGAGCGGGCCCGGGCGGACCGGGAGCTGCGCGACACCGATCGGCGTCTTCGCCAGTTGCTGGAGTCGGTGCAGCTCGTCGCGGTGCAACTGGACGACGAGGGACGCATCGTCTTTGCCAACCACCACCTGCTCGAGCTGTCCGGGTATGAGCGGGCAGAGGTGCTGGGGCGCAACTGGTTCGACATGTTCATCGCGCGAGACGAACGCGAGGCGATGAAGATGCGGTATCGCGACTCGCTGAGCAAGGGGACGATCGTCAAGCAGCGCCAGAACGAGATCATCACGCGGACGGGCGCCCGGCGCATGATCTCATGGAACAACTCGCTCCTGCCTGATATCGACGGGAGGCCGTCGGGCGTCGCCAGCATCGGCGTCGACCTGACGGACGTGCAGCGCACGCAGGCGGAGCTCAACTTCAAGCAGGAAGTCCTGGCCAAGGCGCCCGACGCGGTGCTCTTTGTCAACGAGTGGGGCGTGATCGTGTTTGCCAACGAGGCCGCGGCGAGCATGCTCGGTTACCAGGCGAGCGAGCTGGTCGGAGTCCGGATGGACCAAGTCGAGAACCTGGCGCACGCGGGGACCCAGGGGTGGACCGCGGTGTGGAACGAGCTGCTCGCCAACGGGCAGTTGATGCAGGAGACGGATCGCCTGACTCGCGACGGGAAGTCGATTCCCGTTGAATCCAAGAGCCGGCTGATGAGCTTCCGGGGCGAGCGCGTGGCCTGCGTGTTTGCGCGCGACATCTCGGATCGCGTCCGGGCGGCGCGGGAACGCATCGACCTTGAACGCCAGCTCCGCCAGGCGCAGAAGTTCGAGGCGATCGGCAACGTGGCGGCGGGCGTCGCCCACGACTTTCGCAACACGCTCATGGCGATCCGCTGCGGAATCGATCTGGTGCGCAGCGAGCTTGAAGACCACCCCGCGACGCAGTCGCTCAAGACGATGGAATCAGCCTGCGATCAGGCCGACAGCATGACCCGCGCGCTGCTGACGTTTGCAACGCCGACGCCTCCCGCGGCGGAACGCCTGGAGCTGAGGCGCACGGTGCTGGACTTTACCAACGTTCTGCGGCGGCTGATCCCGGGTTCGATCCGCCTGATCGAGCCCCCCGCAATCGACCCCGTGTGGGTGCGGATGGACGCCAACCAGCTCCGCCAGGTCTTGATGAACCTGGTGCTCAACGCGCGCGACGCGATGCCCGGGGGCGGGGAACTTCGCATCGAGGTTTCCAAGGTTGAAGCGCCCTCCGCCGGTGCCCGGATGCGGGCTGCGGCGGGCGGCGAACGGACGACCAGCGCGGCGGGGTTGACTGGCGCGCCTGGGTTGACTGGCCCAGTCAGCGAAGCCTCGGACTCGGGCGAGAACGCATCGCTCATGTGGGGGCGGCTGAGCGTCATCGATACAGGAGTCGGGATTGCGCCGGTCAATCTCGATCGCATCTTCGACCCCTTCTACACGACGAAGCCCCGGGGGCAGGGCACGGGGCTTGGTCTTTCCGTGGTTCACGGGATCGTCAAGAGCCACGGCGGGCGTATCAGCGCGACCTCAAAGCTCGGCGAAGGAACCCGGTTTGACGTCCTCGTCCCGCTGTCGGAAGATGATCAGGTCGAGCGTGTGGCGGATGCCCCAAGGATTCTCTTGGTGCACGAGGATCAGCGAAGCCGAGCGGTGCTGAAGATCGGGTTGACCCAGGCGGGGTACGCGGTGTCTGCGGTGGGCTCGGCGAGCGAGCTCGACGCCGCGTTCCGGGAGCCGGTGCACGTGTGCGTGCTGGACGTGGGCGAGCGTCGGGGGGCCTGGCTCTCGGCAGTACGGGAGCGCAAACGCGACCTTGCCTGCATTGTCGTGGGCGACAAGGGCTCTGCAGATGAGGGCGTCGCGGTGGTTCGTCGCCCGTATGCGTCCACGGACTTGATCCGGGCAATCGCCCAGCTTCGCGCTTCGGAAGAGAATGGCCTAACATAATCCCTGGGTCAAGAGACGGGTGGGTTGATTGCAATGAAGCCTGAGAGCGCGGACACGTTTGGGCCTCAGTTTGCGGCCGCATTGCTTCGGGCGGAGGCCGCCCACATCGGACGCGACGCGGCGCGTCGTTTGCTGGCCAAGCAGCCCCGGGTTGCGGAGCGGTACCGTCCGGACGCGGAATCCAAGTGGGCCGCGGCGGTGGAATCGCGCGTGCACGAGCTTGCTGCGGCGATTGCGGTCTCGCAGGTGCAGTTATTCCGCTCGTGCGTGCTTTGGGCGAAGGTGGCGTTTGAAGCCCGGGGCGTGCCGGAGTCGGACCTGGAATCGAGCCTGGTCGCGCTGGGAGAGGTGCTGTCGGAGCGTCTCACGCCCGAGGACGCGACGATCGCGACCGAGTATGTCACGCACGCGATTGACGCGATCCGAGTTCATGATCACATGGTTTCGTCGGATGCGACCCGGCGGAGCCCGATGGCGGACCTGGCGGACTCGTTCATGCTCGCGCTGCTGGAAGGGGACCGCAACCGGGCGTGCCGCGTGCTGGTGGATGAGGCGCAGCGGGGCGCGGATGTGCGGGCGATCTACGACAACGTGATCATTCCGGTGATGACCGACCTTGGACGCATGTGGCACGTGGGCGAGATCACTGTCGCGGAGGAGCACTTTGCCACCGCAACGACTTTGATGGCGATGTCGCAGTTGCACCCGTACATCAAGCGCAAGCCGGCGACGGGGCGGACGATGATCGCAGCGTCGGTCGACGGCAACTCGCACGAGCTTGGGGTGCGGATGGTCGCCGACGCGTTTGAGTCTGAGGGGTGGCGCGTCGTTTATCTGGGCCCGAGCGTTCCTGCACAGGACTTGGCGCACGCGGTGCTCGATTTCGGGGCCGACCTGCTCGCGCTCTCCGTCGCGCTGCCCACGCAGATTCAGATCGTGACCGACACGATCGCGGTGATCCGGCACGCCTGCCAGGGGCGTCAACCGTTCATCATCGTGGGCGGACTGGCGTTCGCGGAATGCCCCGACGCCTGGAAGACGACCGGGGCCGACGCCTTCGCGACGTCGCCGGCGGATGCGGTGTCGAAGTACAGCGCCGCCTGATGGGGCCTCCAACGGACGAGGGTGCGGGTTGCGGCGGCGTCATTCGGCGACGAGCGGTTCTTCGCTGTTTTCTTTTCCGGCTTCCAACTGCGTGCGCAGGAGCTGGGCGTAGCGCCCGCCGGCGCGGAGCAGTTCTTCGTGTTTCCCGCGTTCGACGATCCGCCCCTGTTCCAGCACGAGGATCTGGTCGGCGCCTCGAACGGTGCTGAGGCGGTGGGCGATGACGAAGCTGGTTCGGCCTCGCATCAGCCCGAGCAGGCTGTCGCGGATGACCGCCTCGCTTTCGGCATCGAGGTTGCTGGTCGCCTCGTCGAGGATGAGGATGACCGGATCGGCGAGCACCGCGCGTGCGATGGCGATGCGCTGGCGTTGACCGCCACTGAGGCGCACGCCGCGCTCCCCGATGACTGTGTCGTAGCCCTGCTCCATGGAGCGGATGAACCCATCGGCGTTGGCGATGCGTGCCGCCTCGACGATCTGCTCGGGCGTGGCGTCGCGCCGCCCATAGGCGATGTTCTCGCTGACGCTGCCATCGAAGAGGAAGACGTCCTGCTCCACGATGCCGAGCAGGCGCCGGTAGCTCTCGACGTCGATGTCTCGAAGGTCGATCCCGTCGAGCAGGATGCTCCCGCTGCTGGGATCGTGGAAGCGGGCGATGAGGTTGCAGAGTGTCGTCTTGCCCGAGCCGCTGGCGCCGACGAGAGCGACGGTCTGCCCGGGCTCGACCATCAGCGAGATGCCGGCGAGCACGGGGCGCTCGCGATCCTGGGCGTGCTGTTCGGGCCGCTTGTCCGGCGAGCCTCGCTCGATCGACCTTGCCCCGCTCAGGGCTCGGGCCACGATCCGCTGCGTTGCCTTGGGATACGAGAACGACACGCCCCGCACTTCGATCTGCCCGCGAACCTGCCCCGGGGCGAGGCGGATGGCGCCCGACGCGCCCGCAAACTCAACCGGCTCGGCGATCAGGTCCAGCACACGGTCCATCGCCGCGAGGTTGGTCTGGATGTTGGTCGCGGTGCTCGTCAGTGTTTCCAGCGGCCCCAGCAGGAGCAGCAAGTACGTCGTGAACATGATCAGGTCGCCCAGCGACAGGCGGCCCGCGATGATCTCCAGCCCGGCATAGATCGTCACGGCGGCGGACGCCAGCGGAATCATGATCGACCAGGCGATCTCCACCACCCGCGACCACCACCAGGTCAGCAGCTCCTTGCGGGTCATGAAGTGATTGGCGGTGACGAACCGGCTGCTCTCGGTCGCGGCGCGACCAAAGCCGCGCACAACGCGGATGCCGCCAAAGCTCTCGGTCGTCTGGGCGTCGATGGCGGCCCGGGTCGCCCGGATATCTCGAAAGACCGGGCGGATGCGCCGGATCCACGTGCGGTGGCTGATCCACACAGCCGGGATGAGCAAGATCGCGCCCAGCAGCATGCGCCAGTCGACGATGGTGAGGACGACGAGCGTGCCGAGCAGTTGCACGACCGCGCGCCACGGGTTGTAGACCATGCTGAAGACCAGATCCCCCGCCTGGCCCGCGTCCTCGCGGAGCAAGCTCGCCAGCCCGCCCGTGCGGAGTTCCTGCACGCGGTGCAGCGGAAGACGGATGGCGTGCTCGAACGCGCGGCGTCTGAGCTCGGCCTGGAGACGCTTGGTCACGCGAGTCGCCTGGAACCGCCCCCACGTGCCGACGACCAGCGACGCAGCGGTCAGGGCCAGCACAACAACGCACACCAGCCAGAGCAGCGTGGTGCGGGTCGGCTCGAGGCCAACGTGGCGGATCGCGCCGACAACGCCGTCGGGCAGCCCAGTCGGACCCGGGGAATCTCCGAGCACGTAGTCGATGGTGAACTTGGTAGACGCGGGGACGAGCAGCGCGACCCCGCTGGAAAAAGTCACGGTGCCCAGCGCCAGGGCGATGGCGGCCCGGTGCGGGCGGAGCGTTCCAAGGAACGAGAAGAAAAGCTCGCCAAAGCTGCGGGAGCGCTTGCGCCGGGCGTTGGCCGCCTCGACTTCGTCCAGAATCGACTCGGTCTTGGCGGGCGTGCTCCGGCGCAGCTCACGGTACTCGCTGTACCTCCGCCGGCTGGACTTGCGTGCAAATCGCATCAACAAGGGTAGTAATCGCTTTCACGATCCAGCGACAGGCGGGCAACGAAGCGGGCCAACAGATTCCATGTTTTTTTTCGGCTTTCCCTGGCAAACCCGGGAAGGCGTGGCATGTTTGAGGTGGGGTTGGGGCCTGTCGTTCCGGTTGAGTTCCGCGTTGTTCGCGGGACACATTTCCGTGGAGAGAAGACATGCCCCGTTCTGTTGCACACCGTTCATGCGTTGTTGGTGCGCTCGCTGGCGTCGCTATTTCGTCCGTCGCTCTTGCGACCGGATCGGCGATGTTCGTCTGGCAGGGGTCGCTGGATAACGGCGCAACTTGGACGTCCGGCACGCTCACCCGGTCGGCGGACCAGCGCACCGTGCTCGTTCGCGCCTGGGTTGGCTGGACGCCCGACGCGGGTGAGTCGTTCGCGGGCGCACGCTTCGACGCCGCGATCGCCGGCGCGGGAACTGCAGATGTGGCGGACCAACTCGAACGCCCGGCGCCCCTGACGCGCGGAACCCAAGACCTGGTCACGTCGCGCTTCGAGAACACCATCAAGCTCGACGACGCGCGCGACACCGAAGCGCCCGGAGTCGGAAGCTTTGGCATCTTCCCGGGCCAGCCCTTTGCGGAGACCGGCGAGCCCCGCACCACCGCCAACCCGCTGGCGATCTTCACTTTCCGCCTCAATCTCGATGAGAATCTGCAGGATCGCACGATCGACGCGATCTTCTTCGGCGCTCCGAGCGACCGGCGGAACGGGCTGCGGCTGTACACGAGTCCATCGGGGTCGCAGAACTTTCTTGAGGCGGGTGCAGGCTTGACCGTTTCGTCGCTGCGGATTGCCGTGCCGACGCCCTCGGTGGCAAGCGCGGGCGGGCTGATGCTGCTGGTGGCGATCCGCCGGCGGCGGTGAACGACAGGCTGGCAAAGAAAACCGCCCAGCGCCACGCTGGCGAACGGGCAAGCAACCACCCAGGCAAGCGCGAATCAAGAAAGGGTCAAGAGGTCGGCCAGACCGCTTGACCCTTTGCACGTTGCGGCCCGCACTCGAGCACCTTCTACTCGCAGGGCTCGCCCAGCGCCTGCGCGAAGGCGAGGTAGTCGAAGAGGTCGACCTGTCCGTTCCCGTCGATATCCGCTTCGAGACGCCCATCTCCGAACGACTCGACAAACTGGAGGTAGTCGAACAGGTCAATCTGTCCATCGCCCGTGGCGTCGGCGCGGCACGTCACGATCGCCTGCACGGACGCGTCGCCATAGAACACGCGCCAGAGGCGACCTTCGCCCGGGTTCGCCCCCTCGATGCGAGCGTACCGGCCCTCGACAAGCCCTTGGACGAGAACAACGCGGTCGCCCAGCCTGGGTCGGTAGTTTCCAACCGGCTCGAGCACCAGATTCCCGGCAAGGCTGACCGTTCCTACCGGGGCTTGCAGCTCGTCCGACAGCAATGCGTCCCCGTCGCGGGCGATCGAGACTCGATGGGTTGAACCCTCGGCCAGCGACACGCGGGCTCCCAGTTGGCGAATCACGCCGAAGGGGTCGGCTTCGCTGCCCGGCGCGAGCGTTCCCGCGAGGGTGACTGTTCCTCGCAGCGCTCCACGTCCCTCGATGCGGATGCCGGGCCCGAGCACCTGGTTTCCAACGACTTCCAGGACGGGCTGCGCGTCGGAGGACGTGTCGTCGCCCAGCAGGCGAATCGTGGCTTCGCCGGTAACGACGAAGACGGGACCAGTCTCTGCGCCCCTGATGGAGAGGAAGGCTGCGGCACCAGTCGGCGTGATGCCCTCGACGCGGACATCACCCCCGAGCAGGCGCGTGCGACCGGTGTTGACCACATTGGCGCGGGCGCCGGAGGCGATGGTCGCCCCACCGTCGATCGTGACATCGCGGAGTTCGGTCGTGCCGGGCCCGACGACGCTGACCTGACCACCCTCGCGAGCGCGAAGCACGCCGCTGGTGAGGCGGGCCGCCTGGAGTTCGACCCGTCCGCCGCCGACGGCCTCGACGCGGGCGGAAGTGGCCTGCGTGATCGCGATCTGCGGGACGCGAAGGATGCCCTCATTGGAAGCGCGGATGACGTTTTCGTTGATGCAGTCACCCGCGTTGATGAAGGTGAGCAGCCGGCCGGGCACGTCGGCATCGATCGTGGCGGCGTTGCGGATGCGACCCCCAATCGCTCCCGAGCCATGCACGAGCAGGCCCGGCGCGAGCGTCACTTCGGGACCTTCGAGGCGAAGCTCGTTAGGAGGGGCGAGCTGGTCGCTGGTCGGCAGCAGCACGATCTCACCCATGCCGGTGATCAGAACGCTGGGATTGGACCCGGCGCGAAGCCGGGCGGAGTTGCTGGCGCCGCCGCCCGGCGGGGGCGTTCCGATCTGGATAACGCCCTCGACGCCCAGCCAGGTCGGGTTCAAGGTTCCGTCGGTGGGTCGAGTGATGACGATCTCTCGTCCGCGGGTGATGTTTATCGCGCCGTCGGTCGCGATGTTTCCCACCGCGGGCTGGCGACCTTCTGGAACGACCACGACGCCTGAGCCGGTGGTTTCCAGCCGCCCGCCCGCGAGCGTCAAGGGAAGTTCGATGGTTCCGCCTTCGGTGCGAGTGACGCCGGACGTGGACTGGACGATGGGACCTTCGAGTCCGAGGGTGGCTCCAACGCCGGCGGCGAGGACGCCGCGGTTTGTGAGCGTTGAGGAGGGGATGACTTCGAGCCGCTGCCCCTCGATTGACGCACGGACCTCGCCATCGTTGATCGCGATGCCGGCAACCCGGCCCGAGCCAACGACGGTGAATCCGGGTCCGATGGAGAACGGAGCGCCAAGCCCCTGCACCAAGACGCTCGCCGCCTGATTTGCCGGGGCGGCGAGGACAAGCTGGCCACTCCCGCCCAGAACACCGCTGGTTTGCCCGCTGCTGGCGACGTTGAGTATGAAGGGACCGGGCTCATCGGGAATCGTCAGGGTGCCGTCGAGCCTCGGGTTGTTCCGGAAGTTGAGGCTGCCCGAGGGGGCACCGCGAAAGGACCCGCGAAGCTGGACAGCGTCGAGGGTGCACGAGCCTCCGGAGAGGAATCGGACGCGCCCATCCTCTCGGGTTGCGATTTGCCCGCCGGTGATGACCGCGCCGGGCTCGACCAAGACCGTTCCGCCGCCCACGGCTTCGATGAGGCCGCCCTCTGGTGCGCCTTGAGAGATGATCGCGCCGGGCCCGAGGCGCAGCGTCGACGAGACGCCCGCGCCGAGGACCCCGTTGTTGATGCCCGGAACCAATGGCAGATACTCAAGCTCGCGCCCGGGGAGGTTGGCCAGGATGAGTCCGTCGTTGCGGATTCGCCCGCGGATCAGCCCGCTGCCTGTCACTTCCAGCTCGGACCCGATGACGAAGCCGGCCGCGTCGCCGCGGATTTCCGATCCGGGCGCGCCGGTGCCATTGAGGAAGATTCGACCCGAGCCGGCGAGGACGATGCCGATGGGAGAGGAGACCCGCGGCTGGAGTACTGCGCTGGTGGAGCCGTTTCCAAGTTCCAGGCGTCCGTCGATGGTGGCGCCGAGCGCGAGGTTGAGCGGCGCGGTCGCGCGGAGCACCGCCAGCGGCGCGCGAAGCTCAAGATTGCCAAGCTGGACGGAGCTATTGGACGTGATCGTGTACGTGCCCGGTAGCTCGATGAACGCGTCGGCCACCGGACCCGATGGCACCTGCCTTGGGTTCCAGTTCGCGGCCTCGTGCCAGTTTCCGCCGGCGGGGTTGGTCCAGAAGAAGGGCTGCGCTGCGGCGCTGGACACGCCAGCAGCCGCGACGCCAATGCCCGCGGCAAGGGCGAGCCTTGCTGCTACCGGGCGCGGAGCGCTTCCGGATCGGCCGGGAACAGTCCAAGACCACCACGACAGAACGACGTCTGATCGCTTCATGATCGGCTCCGCTTCTGCCCCACGCGCCGAATGAGAGAACCCCATCCGGAATACACACTATCTCACAATCGGGCTCGGATTGCAAGTCGCACGCTGGCTGGAGAGTGGCGCGGGTGGACAAGAGTCACGGCAGAATTGAAGGCGACGGAAGGCGCTCAAACGGGAAGAACCGGAAGGTTGGGGGCGGCTCGATGGCGGGCTTGATGAGCGGTGGAAGTCCGCCTCAGGAGGCGGAGCGGGCGGGCACATTCGAACCCTGCGACGCCGGGGGCGTGGGGTTGCGATACTCCATTTCCAGCCGATTGCCGCGATCGTTGTGCCGAACGCTGGCCATGTATGCCCGGATCAGCGTGAGGCCACGGCCCGAGAGCTGCTCGAGATTGGCGTCCAGCGTCGGATCAGGCACGTGGCTCGGGTCGTAGCCCGGCCCCTGATCCTCGACCGCGATGCGGATGACCTCGGGCGTCAGGGTGTATTCCACGCGCACCGGGGTTTCGGGCGGAAGGCCCGCGTGTCCGTGGCGAAAGGCGTTGGATACGGCTTCTTCCAGAGCTAACCGGATCGCGAATCTGGCGGTTTTGGAATAACCAAGCCGCTCGGCGGCATCGACGACCTCGTTCTGAACGTGATCGATCTGATCGCGGCGGTTGCTAATGACGGCGACCCGCGTCGGAGCGGAACGTGCGCTTGATCCGGCTTGTGGCTCCGACTCGCTCATGGTCGCAGGGCCCTCAAGGCGGGGGCGCGTCGGCGCGCCGGCCTGCCGCCTCACGAGAACGTCCGCAGCGCCTGGTCGACGTTCTCGTGGATGGAGAACAGCTTGTTGAGGCGCGTGATCGTGAAGACCTCGTGGATCTGAGGATCGATGTTGGACAAGCGGAGCTGGCCTCCCTTGGCCTTGACGCGGTTGTTGATCTTGATCAACGAGCCGAGCGCCGCCGAGGAGAGATGATCCACGTTGGCAAAGCTGATGAGCAGCTTTGGAGTCGCCTCGGCGTCGAGGATCGCGAGAATCTCTTCCTCGATGATCTGGATGTTCGCCTCGTCGAGGATGTTCCGGTCGACGAACTCGACGTGGACGACCCCGCCCTCGACCCGTTGCACCCGAAGCCTGCTGTCAGTGGACGCCATCGAGCCCTCCGCAACCCCGCGAGCACCGGAACCGTGCGTGCCGCGGCGTGAACACGCTTCGACCCCGACGCGCTCCGGCGATTTGGAAAAGAATATGCCCCGCGCCGAGCCGACGCGGGGCCCTGTTTGACCGAATCACGCGACCCGATTCACGCCGATCGTCACGCGCCCGGCTGGCCGGGGGGCCGTCCGGGGCGTTCCGGGGCGGCGATCCGGGGGGCTCTGGCGACCCCCTTAGCCGCCGAAGCCGGTGCGGATCGACTGCTGCAGGCCCGGGAAGTTGCGCTCTTCTTCTTCGTTCTGGATGACCACGGTGGGCTTGATGAGGATGAGCAGCGTCTGCTCTTCCTTGTATTCGATTCGGTTGGAGAAGAAGCGGTTCAGGATCGGGATCTTGGAGAGCACGGGCACGCCGCTCTCGACCTCGCGTTGGTTGACGATCCGCTGCCCGCCCAGGAGGATGGTGCCCTGATCCGGAACGGTGACGGTCGTCTGGACACGGGTGATCGTGATCGTCGGGAGCTGCACGAACGACTGCGTATCGCGCGAGTTGACGAGCTGCCCGCCCGCGACCGCCGCGACGGACTGCTGACCGAACCCGTCGAGGCGGGAAACCGCCGCGTCGACGTTCATCGTCACGTAACGCCGATCGGCGGAGATGTACCCCTCGATCGTCATCACCACGCCCTCGCTCAAGATCTCGACCTCGGGGTCGAACGCGGCGGAGGACTCGCTGACGACGGGAGTCAGGTCGCCGACGAACGCCGTCTGCGTCACGACGTAGATGTTCGAGGTCTGCCCGTTCGTGAACGTCAGTCGCGGAGCGGTGAGCGACACCGACCGCTGGTCGGCCTGGGTCGCCTTGACGAGGAAGTCGACCTGGATGTCGTCGAGGAACTGACCGGAGACGCCGAGTGCGGGAGCGCCGGCGAGGATCGTCTGCGCCACGTTGGTCGCGTTCTGGTTCGCCAGGCCTTCGGCGATGCCGAGACTGCCCTGATCGGTGCGGATCGGGCTGAAGCCGTTGGGCGTGATGATCGGGGTCCGGGCACGGTTCGGGGTGCCCGGGGGGACCAGGATGCGGTTCGCCGTCGGACCGCGCACGTTGGAGTCGATGACGTTGCGCGACACGCGGCCCGTTGCCGGATCAAAGAAGTCATCGGCCCGGGCGCCGGGGTCGATTTCCCGCGCGAACCGCACCTGGTTGTTGTCCGCGTTGAAGTACACGTCGATGTCGAAGCCGATCTGCTCGAAGAAGTCCTCGCTCACCAGCAGGAAGCGCGTCTCGACGTTGATCTGCATCGAGCGGGGCTGACGCAGCTTGCCCAGCAGGCCCACGATTGCCCGGTGATTGCGGGGCGTGTTGGTGATGATCAGGCTGCCCTGGAGCTGGCGGATCGAGCCCACGTTGCCAGCGTTCTCGGTCCAGCCGTCATAATCGACCAGGTTCACGATGATGTCGATGATGTCCTGCGTGCGCTCTTCGAGCGTGCGCCGATCTTCGTCGTTGTCCTGCTGGTTCTGCTGGAAGGGGCTCTGACCGCCGCCGCCCTGCGAGCTCTGCAGCACGGAGTTGAGATCGAACTCCGGCGCCTCGGTGTAGTCGGGGATATCGATGACAAGGTCGCGGACGTCGTAGATCTCGGTCGTGCGGCGCTTGTTGATCGCGTCGGCGCTCGAGATCGTGAGCACGCCCTGATCAACCGACCAGGCGGGGGGCGAGATGCTCCCGCTGGAAAGCTTCTCGATGACGCGGTCGAGAGCGGTGGAGAGCGCGACGTTCGTCAGGCTGAGCGTGACGGTCGCGTCCTGGGAGATGCCGATCTCGTCCAGGGCCTGCCAGTCGACGTCGACGTTGACGCCCGCAACCTGGCGGACCCACTCGATGACGTCGGAGAACGCGTTATCCGCAAACTGCACGGGGACGCGCTTGTTGTTCAGCGTGCCAAGGACGCGGGCGTCCTCCGGCGAGTCGGCGAACGCCGCGGTCTCGCCCCGGCTGTAACTGAGCGCGGGCCAGTCCGGCGGGAAGTCCATGACGTTCTTGTTGGGCACGGTGGCGTCGAGGTTCTCGAGGGAGTTCTCGACGACGCCGAGGTTGATGCGGTCGCGAATCTTCCAGTAGTCCCAGTAGATCCGGGTGTCTTCCATCACGTCCTTGAGGATCAGCCCAGCGGGGTTGATGGGATCGAGGAAGAGGATTTGGTCGACGATCTGCAGGGCTTCGTCGTACTTGCGCTCCTTCTGGAGCGCCCGGGCCCGATCGAGGGCCTCGCGGATCTGGCTCTCGCGCTTCTCACTGGCCTGGCGGGCCCGCGTCGAGGCCTCCTGCTCCTGGGCCCGCGAGCGGGATTCCAGTTCCGCACGCGTCACGCGCTCGCGAGTTTGCTCGACGCTGGCGCGAAGCTCGGCGACCCGCTGGTCGAGCGCCTGATACTCGGCCTCGCTGAAGAAGTTGCGAGCGTCGTCGATCGTCGTCTTGGCCTGCCCCGCGAGCTGGTCGGCGCGGGAGGTATCGCCACCCTGGAGCGCGACGGCAGCATCGCTCATCTGGCTCTCAAACTCGGCCAGAGCCTGCTGCTTGACGAGCAGGTTCTGTGCGACCACGTCATCGAGCAGACGCGCATCGCCCGGAGCGGTCGAGCGGAGGAAGACGCGGGCCTCGTTGAGGCGGGCGTCGACGCGGGCGTTTTCTTCGCCGCTGAGGAAGGCCCGGAACGAATCCTGGAGGCGGAGGTAGCGGTTCACCGCGACGTTGTACTGGCGATCCTCGAAGGCCTTGTCAGCCTGGGCGAGGAGGTCACGGGCTTCAACCTGACGGGCGGACTGAATGACGTCCGTCGCCGCGGGAGGCTGGGGCTGGCTGGGCGCCGCGGGCTGATCGAGCACCGGCGGGGGCGTCGAGGGCTGGGCCGGGGGCTGGGCTTGCGGCTGCGCTGGAGGCTGGCTGGCCGGCTGCGACGACTCGGGCTGAGTTTGGGGCGTCACCGGGATCGGGGGCAGCGTCCCCGGCTGGCCTTGCGGGCCCTCGGGACGCGGGGGTAGCATGCTCGGATCGTTTTGCGGCTGCGCCTGGGCGATCTCGGCTTGGGCTTCGCCCGTGCCCGCCTGACCAGCTTGACCGGCCTGACCAGCTTGACTGGCCTGACCAGCTTGGCCGGGGCGGCGCTCAATCACGCCCGGATCGAACATCGCCCAAGACATGCCCGTGGTGTCGAAGGCGCGACCTTCCTTGCGTTCCAGTTCCACGATCCGAAGGCGGTGCGCGTCGAGCGCGTCGGCCTGGGCCTTGGTCAGCTCGGCGCCGCTGCGCTGGACCAACTCAAGACCCGCCTTCGCCTCGGCATGGCGACCGGCGCGGATCAGATCGCCCACCTGCCCGATGACCCGGGGCAGCGCGGCGGCGCGAGCGGCACGCTCGGTCTCGGCGCGAACCAGCAGCGCATCCGCCCGCTCGATGAGCGAGGGCGGGAGCTTGGGGTCGTTCTTGGCGTGCGTCGCTTCGCGGATCGCCGACGCCAGGTCGCCCTGCTCGAGCGAGACGGCGGCCTTCTGGGTGAGCATCTCGCCCCGGGGGAGGGTGCGAATGCGCTTGGTGATCGAGGAGTGCAGCTCGTACGCCCGGGCCTGCTCGCTCGGGGTCATCGAGAGCGTCGCCCCACGCCTGAGCATGGGCTCGATGGTGGCGCGAGCCTTGAGGAGCTCGCCCGCGGCGGCGAGGTCGGAGGCTTGCTGGATGAGCTGGCCGGGAACGGACTGGGCCGCCACAGCGGGCGTGTCCGTCGCGGGCGTCTCCGACCCGGCGTGGGCCGCGCCGCTCCAACCAGCCGCGCACCAGGCGGCCATTGCCAGCAAGGATCGGATGGACCGGGAATCAAGCTTGCGCATCGAAGGTCTCCACGCCGCGGCTGAGTCGAGAACGGTCGCTGACCCTAGGCGGGTCGAAAGTCGGTTCGCGGGTCGCAACTGCGAGTCGAAAAGCGGTTCTGAACGGGTACCCCCTGTCGCGCCGGAGCGCCGGGGTTCGGGCACTCTCTTCTGAAACTACGTCCTTTCGGAACTACATCATCGTCAATCGGTTTCCGGCACGCGTGCCGGCGAAGGTCAGCAGAGTTCGTGAGTCGGGGTCAATCGGTCAATCGGTCAGTCTGTCCGTCGGTCGCCTTATTCGTGCCATCGGGTGGGCGTGCTGTCGGGGTGGGCGGTCGGTCGGAACGGAGTCAGGTCGGGGTGGCACGTCGGGCGGGGGGCGAACAGGGAGGGCCAAGCGTACCTTGGCAAACGGACCCACGCCGTGGAACGGGACCCGCTTTTGACAGGTCGTTCGCGGAACGTGGCTGACGCTCCGCTCCTGGTCTGAGCATTGGGTTGCCTTCTCGTCCGAGATCCCCGGCCCGGGACCAGAGACCGAAGGCACCAACTGCTTTCGTGCTCGCAGGCCCACCCGCCAACGAACACGCTGACCTTGCCCGCCGGCCTTCCTCTGCCGGACTCTTTGTGCCAGCCGGTTCCAGCCAGTTCCTGCTGGACGCGTTTGGCGTTGGCAGGTTCGTGCCGGGGCGCGGAAGTCGGTCGGTTCGGACCAACCCCCGCGAAAGCCTCCCGAGGATAACCGCGCCGCCCGCCGCTTGCAACTGGCACACCGCCGGTGACTCGCATCGTTCGAGCGGAGGGCGGGCCGGTCTTCGCCAAGCCGGGCCCGATGGGAACTTCCCTCCGGCCCGAGCCGAGCCCTCGCCCGGCCGCGTCAGACCAGCATCATCGTCATGAGACCACCGTCGGCGGAGTTCGTTCCCACGGGCCGGGGGCTGTTGATGTCGTTTTTAAGGAGTCGTGCCCGCTGGGGCCGACCAGCCGGAACTCGTCAGTCGAGGATCCCCGCCCAAACTCGCCGGGCGGAAAACGCCTCGCCGGAACACGGTGGGAGGGGCAGCTCAGGTCGCCCAAGACACGGCGTAGACCTTGGGCTCGTCGTCGCCACTTTTCACGGGCGGGCGACGCATCTTGGCCAACGCCTCGACAAACTCGCTCCCCAGCAGGCGTTCCTGGGCGACGAACACCGTCTCGACCCACGGGGCGTCCTTAGGAGAACGCAACTGCTTGAGCGAGTCGATCGCCAGATCTTCCGCCTCGCGGAGGCAGGTGGCCTTGAGCAGAATCTCGGCGTAGCGGACGTCCGAGGCGTCCTCGCCGCCACATCGGACGACGCAGCGCCAGCATGTCAGGCCAAGATCCTGCCCCTCGTCGTCCACGTTGGACTCAGGGTCGATGTTCAGCACCAGGGCCCACTGATCGCGAAGAAACTCCAGCACCTGCTCGGGCGAGAGCAGATCGGGACGATCCTGCGGGGCGACCAGGACTCCCCGATGCTCGTGGCGGGTGTAATCGGCGCCGGCTACTTCGTCGACCTGCTGAAGGTCGAAGGCTTGCAGCAGACGCTCGATCTTGTCCTTCCAGCCCGGCTCGCAGCGGATGGTGACGAGCTTGTGCTCGTCGACAAAGAAGTAGAAGAAAGGTTCCTCGCAGAGCCCGCCAAAGCCGACCATCCCGTCTTCGAAAAAGAAATCCTTGAACCGGCGGAGGGCGTCCACGACGCGATCCTGACCCGTCAGCTCGTAGGAGACGTAGGGATCAATCTCGCGGAACGCGTCCTGTCCCAGGATGTCCAGGATGGGATAGATGCGTCCCGGCATGAGGGACAGGAGCATCTGGACCAGGAGGGGAACACGTTCGTTGGAGATGGCGACGGTGAAGCAGTAGCGATCGGGCCACTCTTCCCATTCGCCTTCGTCGTCATCGCCATCGGCGGACTCGAAGAGCACCTCGTAGCCGGGGCGGGCCTCCATGGCCTCGAGCGGGTAGACCCCGAGCGGAAACTGGAAGCTGCCGAGCGTGATGCGAGTCAGGGCCTGGTCGGCGGCGCAGCGGACCGGGGGGCCAGCGTTCGAGGCGCCGGGGCCGCCCGGGCTGTTGGGCGGTCCGGGGTTTCCGGGGCTTCCGGGGCTTCCGGGGGTGCTTGGGATGGAATCCATCGCGGTGGATCGTAGCGATGCGCCGCCGAGGGGGACGCCCGGAACTGGGCCAGAGACCGTCTGAGTTCATCCGGGGCGGCCCCGGTTTTGAAGGGACATCGGCGCAAACCCGGGACAAGGCCCGCGGCAACCTGGGCGGTGTTCGGGCCCGAGGTCTGGTCGCGCACGGCTACTCTGGCACGTCATGACTTCTCACCATGAGGAAAACCAGCCCGACTCTCGCGGAACACCACGGATGCCCGGAGGAAATCCCGGGCGACCCGAGGATTCGGGGGAGCCGGTCTTTGCGCAGTTGCTGGCGGTGAACGTGGGGAACACGCGAACCGGCTTCGGTCTGTTTCGGGGGCACGATCTTGTGCATGCCGCGGCGATCGTGAACCCGCCGATCGCGCGAGGCGAGACCTCGAGCGATGCGTCGGCGGATGCGTCGATGAGCCAGGATGTCGTTGCGGCCATCCGTGAGGCGCTGGCGGCGAAGGACTTCAAGAACGCGACGGCGGTCGTCGCCTCGGTGAGGCACGAGCTCGCAGCGCGGATTGAAGCGGGCATTCGTCCCCACGTTCAAGAAGTGTTGCGGCTCAACCGAGACGTTCCGATCCGCATCACCCACTCGCTGGATGATGATTCCACCGTCGGGCAAGATCGCCTGCTGAACGCCATCGCGGCACACGCGATGTTCGACTCCGCCTGCGTGATCATCAGCGCGGGCACGGCGATCACCGTCGACTTTGTCGATGGCGCGGGAGTGTTCCATGGCGGCGCGATCGCGCCCGGGTTACGGATGATGCTCCGGGCGATGCACGAACAGACGTCGGCGCTGCCGATGGTCGAACTGGCGGTGCCGCGGGCGGAACGCGAGGCTGGCACGGAGCTGGCGGACGTGCGCGGGCCCTTTGGTAAGGACACGACGCAGGCGATGCTCGTGGGGGTGCTCGCCGCGGCGCGCGGGCTGGCCCACAACCTGATCGACTCGTATGCGCAGTTCTTTGGGGCGTATCCGAGAGTTGTCGCGACGGGTGGCGACGCGCTCATGCTCTTTGAGAACGACGCGCTGGTCGAACGCATCGAGCCCGACCTGACGCTGCGGGGCATCCTTGAAGCCTGCCAGCGAGCGGATGAAGATGAGGATTGAGGCAAGAGGTGCGAGGCACGAGGTGCGAGCTGAGAGGCAAGAGGCAACAGGCAAGAGGCGAGAGGAGAGAAGAAGTTCAGGCGACGGCGTCGGGACGGAGGGGGCGGGGACCCAGGGTTTGGATGGTCATGCTGCCCAGGCGGCGCGTCTTGAGGTATGCGTTGACCTGATCGAGGGTGATCGCATCGATCTGAGCGGCGATCTCAACCAACGTGCGGGCACGCCCGAGGCGGTGCAGATCGGAAGCAAGCCCGGCGGCGCGGGCGGACGTTGACTCGCTGCTGAAGACCAGGCGGCTCTTCATGCCAGTGATGGCGCGGTTGAACTCATCGGGCGTGATCCCGCTGTCGTTGATGAGGCGGAGTTGCTCCAGCAGCACGACGAAGGAGTCCTGGGCACGCTCGGGGGTGGTGCCGACATAGGCGGCGCAGGTGCCAAACTCCTTGTCGCCGCGGTAGGAGGCGTTGACGGAGTAGCACAAGCCTCGCTTCTCGCGGACTTCGGTGAAGAGTCGTCCGGACATGCCGCCTGAAAGGACGTTGACGACGACTTTCTCGAGCCAGCTCTCGGGCGCGCTCTCGGGCGGCGCATCGTGCATCATGAGAATCTGGACCTGGTTGGTCGGATCCTCGATGTGCTGGTAGCCACGTTCCGGGGGCGCCCCGAGGTTCCACGCGGGCGCCCTGCCCCGCCAGCCGCTTAAGAGTTGTTCGAGGCGATCGCGCAGCGCGACGGGATCGACGGCGCCGGCGGCGGCGAAGATGGATCGTTCCGGCAGCGCGTGGGTTGCCCAGTGTTGGGCCAGTTCGTCACGGGTGGCGTCGGTCAGTCCCTGCTCGGTGCCGAGGCCGGAACGGCTGAGCGGCGAGGGCAGGTGGCGGGCGCGGGCGGCGAGGGCGACGCGTTCGGTGGGCTCGTCCTTGAGGGATTCGAGGGCGGCGAGCGCCAGTTCCCGCGCGGGCTCGAAGGCCTGGGGCTCGAACCTTGGGCGCAGCACCATGTTGGTGAGGAGGGGCAGCGCTTCAAGGAGTCGCGCGCCGACGAGTGTGGCACCGACGCTCATGAAGTGGGCGCCGGCGCTGGCGCTTCGTCCGACGCCCAGGCGATCGAGTGCGTCGGCGTGCTCGCGTGAGCCAAGGTCGCCAGCGCCGCGCATCAACAGTTCGCTGGCGAGCGGCGCGAAGCCTTGGCGCGGCTCGGGATCGGCGGCAAAGCCGGCGGGCGTGAGGAAGGCGATGGCGGCAGAACGCACGCCCTGCATGGGCTCGACGACGAGCGTCATGCCGCTGGAGAGCGTGATGGTGGTGATGGGATTCATGCGTGGAGGTGTCTCAGAGGAGAGGAATCGAGAGAGTGTATCGAGACGCTCGCGTCGGTGTCGCGATGCGAGCGAGCGCGCGTTCACAAGTTGTTGCGTTTTCGCGCGCGATTGCTCAAGAGATTGATCGCGGTCCACCGATAGAGGGCCTCAAGAGGCGTCGTGCGCGTGTTGAGGCGACACGAATCTCGCCGACGCAAACGTTCAACGGAGATCTGATCATGGCCAAGAAGAAGACGAAGAAGAAAGCGGCCAAGAAGGCCACCAAGAAGAAGGCTGCAAAGAAGGCGACGAAGAAGACCGGACGCAAGAAGGTTGCCAAGAAGGCCTCCGCGGGCGACTCCGCGATGTCCGGCACGGGCGGCTAAGGCTTCCCGCCCGGCGCAGCGGCGATCGCTCGCTCCCCTCTCGCTGGGCTCTTCGCGGACTGGGACGACCGAAACGAGTTCTCGGTCATCCGACCTTGGTTGAGCACATGGGTTCCGCGCAACGGCGCCCGGTCAACAAGGTCCATCTCCAGGACGCGTCTCTTTGGGCCGGGGCGTGCCGAGTCGAGGTCTGGTTCGATCCTTCCCGACGTGAAACGCACGCGGGACGATCGGACCTCGCAAGCCTTCCCGCAAGCTCGGCCCTTGCCGGAACTCTTCCACACACATCCTGGCTGATCCGTACCCACGCAGCGGAGCCGGGATGGCTCCGCTGTTGGTTTTTGCGTGCGAGCGGGCTCTTTGGCGCAGCATGTAACGCCCGGCGACGCTTCCACTCGAAGGTGGTCGTGCCTATCACTTGACATGATCGACGCCCGCGAACGTGTCCGACGACTGCTTCGCGAGCACACGCGGGCGACGTTGCTTGCCGACGAAGTTCCTTTTCGGGCGATGTTCGTCATCGACTCGTTCACTGGCTCACTGGTCACGGCGGTGCCGAGGCTCGTGCTCGACGCCACGGACCTGGTGATGATGATCCCCGAAGAGAGTGCCGCGGCGCTGCAGATCATGGGCGGCTTGCAAGCACTGGCGGAATCTCGCGCGACCGATCGGCATCAGGCGTATCACGGGAGGAACGCCGACGCGATGCACGCGGTTCTGATGGCGGAGGCGGGCAAGCTGGGGGGAGCGATCGTGGAGAGCCACGATCTGCTCGCGCCCAACCCCTTTGCTGGTGAAGAAGCGAGGTTGTGCAAGCTGTGCAACGCCAATCCGGGCCGGGTCGCCCGTGTGCTGGCATCGGGCGGACACACCGACGCGCCGCCCATGGTGGTCGTCGGGATCGATGATCTGGGCGTTGATGTTCGCACGCGATTCGGGATTGTTCGCCTGTGGTTCAGCAAGCCGGCGCTGGATGCGGAGGCCGCGGTGCGTGAGCTCTTTGACCTTGACCCGGGGACGCGCGAAGGGGGGTCGAACTCACCATGACGCACTCACCGATGGGCGCTTCGGATTCCCCTGCCGGATCGGTCCGACGCCTGCGCGAGGCGCACGCGCATCTGCCCGCGCTCGGGCGGAGCATGGAGATGTTGTCGCTGGAGGGGGTGACGAGTCGGCGCCAGGCGTTGGAGATGCTGCGCGACGAGGCTCGGCGGGTCGCTGCGCGGCGCGCGAGTTCCCCTTCGGGTACGGCGTGGGTGCAAGCGTGGGGCGCGCGGGTGCAGTCGTGGGACGACCCGCGCTGGCCCACCCGGGAAGAACTGAGCGCGATCGGACTCGCGGGCGATGGCCTGGGCGGGAAAGCGGGCTCGGAGCCAATCCCGGTGGCGGTGCTCTCGTTCGATTTTCATGCCGCGGCGGGGAGCGATCGCGCTATGGAGCTGGCGGGGCTTGGCAACGGAGCCCCGGACCCGGAAGGCGGGGTGATCGTCCGCGATTCGACGGGCGAGGCGACAGGGTTGTGCCTGGAGGCGGCGGCGAAGAAAGTCTGGAACGCCGCGCCGGGACCGGGGCCCGACGACGGTCCGCGGCTGGTCAAGAACGCGGTCGAGCATCTGCGGTCGATGGGCTTTGTCGAGGTCCACGACCTGTTGAGCCCGGGGTGGCTGGGCCCAGCGCTTGCGGCGATGGACGACCGGGGAGAGCTGCCGGTTGACGTGGTGCTGTTTGCACCGCTGGACCCCGACCATGTGCGAGAGCCGGGGGACGCGCTCGAGGCGCAGCACACCTCGGCGAACGCGACGGGCGGGTGGGCACGTGCCCGCGTGAGGCTGGGCGGGGGCAAGATTTTCGCGGACGGGACGCTGAACAGCGCGACGGCGTGGATGCTTGAGCCCTATGCCAAGCCGATGCCGGGCTATCCGCGGGGGCGTCCGAACTGGTCGACCGATCAGCTTCGGGCGATGATGAGCCGCGGACTGGCGCTCGATGTGCAGGTGGCGGTCCACGCGATTGGCGACGGGGCGGTGCGGGGGGTCTTGGACGCGTGGGAGCTGGCGCTGCGGGAGCGTGGACGGTCTCGGCGCTCGGGAACCGCGGCGGGCTCGGGAGGCGCAGCGGGCTTTGGGGGTTCAGGGGGTTCGGCTCGGGGGCTCTTGCGCATTGAGCACGCGGAGCTGATCGACGAGCGCGACGTGCCGCGGTTTGAGGAGCTGGGGGCGATCGCGAGTGTTCAGCCCTGCCATCTTGTGGCGGACGTGGATGTGCTGCTGCGGGAACTCCCGCATCGTCTGCATCGGGTGTTGCCGCTCCGCGAGTTGATCGACGCCGGCCTGGAGCCGGGGACTGGATTGATCTTCGGCTCGGATGTGCCGATCGTGCGCGCGAACCCGGAAGACAGCATCCTCGCGGCGGTGGAGCGCCGGCGCCGGGGCGACGGGCCGGAGCGCGCGATTGCGATGGCGCAGGCGATCACCAGCGAAGAGGCATGGGCGGCGTTTGGCCTCGGTCGCGGGGCGTGAGGCGGCTGAGTCCGGCGTGGCGGTGTGGCGGTGTGGCGGCTCGGAGCTACACCACGTCGCCAAAGGCGCGCTTGCTTTTCATGAAGAACGCGTAGCCGACGAGGGCTGCCAGGGCGGAGATGCCCAGCGAAAAGGCGAACCACTGAAGATCCGGGGCCAGGCCTCGCATTGCGGCGTTTCGGGCGCTTTCCAGCACCGGGGCGAGGGGGTTGAGCGCGACCAGCCAGCGGACGCGTTCGGGGACGTTCTCTATTGAGTAGAAAATTGGGGAGAGGAAGAAGAGGACCGTGACACCCAGTTCGACGACGTTGGCAAGGTCTCGAAGGAAGACGCCGAGGGCCGAGAAAAGCCAGTGGAGCCCAAGGCCGAACAGGACGACGGGGAGGAGAATCAGCGGCATCCAGAGGAGCCCAAGGCTGGGGAGGGTTTGCTCGATGGCGAACCAGCCGATGAGCCAGACGCCCATGCCGATGGCGAAGTTGACGAGGGCGGCGATGAGCTCGGAGATGGCGAGGACCTGGAGCGGGAAGACGACTTTTTTGACGTAGTTCGGATAGCCGACGATGAGGCCCGGGGCCCGGGCGACGAGGTCTCGGAAGACGCCAAAGGTCAGCAGGCCGATGAAGAGCGACAAGGCGAAAGCGCCGAGGGGTTCGGAGCGCGTCTCTTGCCCTGGCGTTGCCCATTTGCTGGGAAAAACGATGGCAAAGACAAAGGTGTAGATCGCCAGCATGATGAGGGGCGTGAGCACGGCCCAGAGCAGCCCGAGGCGCTGGCCCTTGTACTTGGCTTCGATCTGGCGGGAGGCAAACTGGCGGGCCAGGTGACGATGACGCCAGAGATCGCGGATCATCGCCCCGGGTGAGAGGTAGGAAAGCAGCGGGCGGGGCTTGTCGGAATAGATCGCGAAGGCCATGCGGCGGGTTCCAGCGTGCGCCGCTTCCGGGGCGCGTTCCGAGACTGTACCGGCATGGGCCGGGACGACAACGGGGCAGATCGGGCTGCGAACGGGCCGGGACCGGACCGGGACCGAGCGAGCATTTGGCGCTCAACACCGGGCGGGGAGGGCGTTCGCGTGCCATTCCGTCGCTACGCTTGCGCATGAGCGAGTCTTCGGGTTCGACCCCTTCTGATCAGCCACAAGGCCAGCCCCAAGCCCAGGCCCAGTTCCAGCCCGAAGCGGCGCACCACCAAAGGCCCAAGCTGCGGCAGGTTCGCGGCTTCCCGGCACAAGTGGGCGAGCATGTGATGCTCGGGCTTGCGGATGCCAGGCAGATCTCCGATCGCGTCGTGTTCACGGTGCCGGCGGTGCAGGTCGTTCTGCCGCTGATGGACGGGTCGCGGGACGTGGACGCGATCATCGCGGAGGTCGGTCGCGGGCTCACGCGTCCGATTCTGGAGCAGATCATCGCGCAACTGGACGAGGCGGGGCTGCTGTTTGGCCCGACGTTCGACGCGATGGTGGCGAAGATGCGCAAGGACTTTGACACGCTGGACCACCTGCCGCCGGCGTCGACCGCGGCGTTTGCCGACTTTGCGGTGGTGCAGTCGCTGGGCGAGAGCGCGACGGACGAGCAGAAGGCTGAGCAAGGCCCGCAGCGGATGCGGGAGATGTTCGATCAGTGGATTGCGCAGGCGCTGGAGAAGGCGGCGGAGCCGAGCTTTGATGAGCTTCCCGCCGCGGTGATCGCGCCGCACCTGGACTATCCGCGGGGCTGGATGAACTACGCCGCGGTGTGGGGGCGGATGCGGGTTGTCGATCGCCCGGAGCGGGTGGTGATTTTGGGCACCAACCACTTTGGCGAGGGGACAGGCGTCGTCGGATGCGACAAGGGATATCAGACGCCCCTTGGGCTGTGCTCGGTTGACGCTGGGCTGATCGCGGGCCTGCGCCGGCGGCTTGGGGACAAGCTTTTCCAGAACCGCTACGACCACGAGCGGGAACACTCGATCGAGTTGCAGATCCCGTGGATCCAGCACGCCCTGGGCAAGAACGAGCAGGGCGAGTATTGCAAGGTCTTCGGGGCCCTCGTGCACGATCCCGCGGTCAACAACGGCGAGTCGTACGACGGCAACGGCGTCGGGCTTAGCGCGTTCGTCGATGCCCTCCGCGAGACGATCGACGAACTCCCGGGCAAGACGCTCGTCGTATCCAGCGCGGACCTCTCGCACGTCGGCCCGGCGTTTGGAGACCAGGAGCCGCTGGCGGGCGACGACGAAGAGTCGGACCAGCGCCGGCGCGCGGTCTTCCAGCACGATCAGGAGATGATCGAGCTGATTCGCAGCAACAAACCCGATGAGCTCGTCGCGGCGATGGCCTGGCAACAGAACCCGACGCGCTGGTGCTCGACGGGCAACATCATCGCGGCGATGATGCTGGTCCAGCCGACGGAGATCGAGCTGCTGAACTATGCCGCGGCGATGGACCAGCAGGGCAGCGCGATGGTGAGCAGCATGGCGGCGGCAATGTGGGGGGAGTGACGCCCGCGAGTTGACCCCGAGGGAGCATCGCACAGCAGTGAAGCGGCCGCAGCTTCGGGGATTGTGCCAAGCGGGCACCAAGGCGTCGGCACGCGCCTTTCAGAACCCTTGCGCGAGTCGGTCGGCCGCAACAGGTCTTCGCGTTCGTGTCTGACGGCCTTCGCTCAATCCGATTCCGACTTCGGGATCTGTCGCACGCGTGGCCGCCGCGCTGATGCGTGCGGTTCGCCGACAGCGCTGAAAAGGCAGCTTTGACGGTCCAGCTGCGGTCCAGCTTGACCGCCTGCCACAGTCCATAATCTGGCATGAGTGCTCCCGAAGCCACACGCCGCGCCGCCGCCCGCCTTGCCGCGACCAGGATCAAGCTGCTTGCCCTCGATGTCGACGGCATTCTCACCGATGGTTCGATCGTGTGGGAAACGAGCGTCGACGAGCCCCGGGCGCCGCGCGAGATCAAGACGTTCAACGTGCGCGACGGGCTGGGGATCAAGGCTTGGCAAGCGGTGGGAAATATCGTCGCCATCGTGTCGGCGCGGGCGAGCGCGGTCACAGCGCTGCGCGCGGCGGAGCTTGGCATCGCGCTTTGCTACCACGGGCGGCACGGCCCGGCGGGCTGGGATGGCGCGGGCAAGAGCAAGCTCGCCGCCCTCGATGACGCGCTCGCCCGAACTGGGCTGACGCGCGAGCAGACGGCGTTCATGGGCGATGACTGGCCCGACCTCGCCGTGCTTCGGTCGGTCGGGCTCGCGATCACCGTTCCCGAGGCGGACGACGCGGTCCGCGGCGCGTGCGGCCTGGTGACGCGGGCCGACGGCGGGCGCGGAGCGGTCCGCGAAGCCATCGAGTTCATCCTCGATGCCCAGGGCGTTCTTGAAGCGACGCGCGAGCGGATCGCGGGCGGGCCGATGCCGGGAGGATGAACGACGGACGATCCCCGGGGGTGCGGACGCTGGGCGGGCGCGGGGTGGGGGGGTGAACATCTGGCATTCACTCCGCTACCATGGGTCGTGAAGGTCCGTCTTAGCCGCCCCGCCCGGCGTGCGAGCGTTCGCGGCGTCGGGCTCGTTCTTTCCCTCGTCGTCGGCGCGCTGGTTTTGGCGCTGCTTGCGTATGTCGTGATCTCGGGCCGCGGGCGCGCGGTTCCGATCCGCGGCGGTGAGGAAACCACCGATCGACAGCCTGCGCCGAGTCCGATGCCGCCCGGGGGCGACTCGGGCGAGATGGTGATTCAGGAGAGTCAAGCCACCCGCGTGCAGTGGGCGGATAAGGACGATCCGACCCGCCTGGTGGGCGAGCTGCACTACGACGAGTTGGAGCCTCTCGAGGCCGGGCGATTCGCGGTCACGCGCCCGCGCGCGTGGATGGAGCTTCGCAGCGGCGCGATCATGACCGTCGAGAGCGAGCGGGGGCGATTCTTCAGCCCGACCACCGGTCGCGATCGCATGCCGGAATCCGGGACGCTGCAGGGCAACGTGATCGTTCGCCTGTATGAGGCTCGCCCGACGGGTGCGCTGGCCTCCGAGCCAAGCCCCGATCGCGACGTGCTCACGCTCGAAGCCCTGACCGAGTCGCTCGTGTTCGATGGCGGACTGGGCGAGCTCTCAACGCCCGATGAGCTCCTTGTGCGCCGGCCCGACGCGTTCGCGTTCGAGGGGACAGGGCTCACGCTGCTCTACAACGAAGTGGCGCAGCGCGTTGAGTTGCTGCACGTTCACCAAGGTCGTTCGCTCGCGATCTTTCCCAAGGCTAAAGCCCGACCCGAGCCACGGGCGGATGCGGGCGAGGTTCCGCCGACGGGCCAGGGCACCAGCGCGGGCGAGGGCGATGCCGCTCGTTCGCCCGCCCCACCGCCGACGCAGTCGTCAGAGCCGGCGGACGCGGGCGGAGCGGAAGAGCGCGAGACGCTGTACGCCGCGACGATCAACGACGATGTCGTGATCGAGATGGATGGACGCCAAGTGAGGGCGGACGTCGCGGAGCTTTTGGCGCGGACGTTCGACGGCTCACTCCGTCCGGACGCGATCAAGCCTCTGTCGCTGGATCAGAATCGCGCTGAGGCGCCGAGCGAGGACCAGACCCCCGCGACGCCAGCGCCCGAGGCGGGCGAGCCTTCGGCCAACTCCGCGTCGACGCCCGCGGTCGTCGCGGGAGAGGCGGGGGTGCGCCCGACACATCCGGCCGGCACGGTCCACCTGACGTGGACGGGCGCGCTGGTCGTCAAGCCTTTGGAGCAGTCGCCCGCGTTGCTGGAGGCAGACGACGTTGCCGTTCGCCTGACGGCGCCCAAGGCGGGCGCGGTTGCAATTGCGGACGAGGCCGCGGGCATCGCCGGGAGGGCGTCCCGCGTGGTGTATGGCGCGACTCAGCGCCGGCTGGAACTGCAAAGTGACGAGCCCGGAGGCGTTGAGCTGCGAGCGGGCACCAGCGGCAAACTCGTCGCGCGGTCGCTGCGGGCCGACCTTGGCGTCGGCGTGGCGCACGTGGAAGGCGCGGGAGCGCTGATCAGCGGGCACGCACTCGATGCGGGGAACGTCGAAACGCACGCGACCGGCGATCGCGAGTCACAACCCGCGGAGGCGATCGCTGGAGCGCCCGAGGAGCAGCCTCGTCGCATCGCGTGGACCGAGCACGCCGACTTTGTGTTCGCGACTTCCCGCCAGGGACGCATGACATCGGACCTCCTTGAGGCCATCTTCGTTGGCGAGGTCCGGGCGAACGACGCCTCCGGCGCGTTCGAGGCTCAGTCGGCCCGGGCCCAGTTCTTCGAACAATCGCCCTTGGCCGGGGGCGACTCGGACCCTGTCGCTGAAACGGGCTCGAGGAACCCGGGCCAGGTCGCTTCGAGCAACCTTGCCCTTCGCGTGCTGTCTGGGAGCGGGGGCGTGCGCGTCCGCGACGCTGAGAACGGCATGCTCGAGAGCGAGCGCATGGAAGCGACGTTCAGCCGAAACGCTTCCGGGCGAGGATCGTGGCCGGACCTCGTCGTGGCCCGTGGCGGCGTTCGGGCCTCGCAGCGTGGAACCTCGCTCCGGAGCGAGTACCTCGAAGTCGAGCTGGAGAATCGCCAGAGCCCGCAAACACAGGAGACCGAGCTGCGAGCGACGCGGGTCGTGGCGCGGGAGGGCGTCGCCTTTGAGAGTGAAGAGGGCGTGAGCGCCACGGCGGACGAGCTCGACGCGTCGCCTCTGACTCAGGTCGTCCACCTGAACGGGCCCAGCGCCAGCGTCGCGAAGGACACGACCCGGATCACCGGCCCGCGGATCATGCTCGATGGCGTCGCCCGCCTCATCAGCGTTGAAGGCGTCGGCACGTTTACGCACGAGGGCGAGGGGGGCGATGCAAGAGCCTCCTGGACCTCGCGCATGCGATTTGACGATCGCGCGGGCGAACTGCTCTGCCTTGGGAATACGTCTGGCGTGTGGCAGCCCGACGCCGCGACCGTCCGGCACGTTGACGCCGAATCGCTCTCGATGTGGCTCGATCCCTATGTTGAAGAGCGGGACCGCGACGAGCCGGCGGGCGACGCAGCGATGGGCCAGGAGCGCGCCCGGCGCGTGCTTCGAGTCGACGCCGAGGGACGCCCCGCGGGCGAGGGTGGACCAGCGAAGGACGCCTCCGTCGAGCAGCGAACCTATGTCGCGGGCACGCCAGCGGGCGAGGGTGGTGCACGCACGCTCAGCCAAGTTGTGTACCTCAGCGGGCGACGGATCATCGCGGATGACCTGGAAGGCACGCTGAGCGTGCCGAGCGCGGGAACCTGGCTGGTCGTTGAACGGAGCGAACGCGCCGCTGGGGCGAGCGCCAACGCCGACCCGCAAGCGGGCGGGCTCGGGAAGGGGGATTCGCTCTTTCGCTGGAGCCGCGACATGGTCGTGCGGCGTGCGGAAGATCGCGCCGTGATGCGCGGGGACGTTCGCCTGACGCACCTGCGTGCGGGCGATACGCGCCCGACCGAGCTTGAGTGCGACGAACTCATCGCGCGGGTTGATCTTGATGCCTCGGGCGCCGGGGCTGTTCAGCCAGCGCCCGGGCCGACGAGCCCGACGAGCGGGCCCGGTGCGCAGCGACCGGGCGGCTCGGGCAGCGCCTCCGCGGCGCCATCGTCCGCGCCAAGCGTCGGGCGGCTTCTTGGCGCGACGGCGCTTGGCAAGGTCTGGGCGCGGTCCGCGGAAGGAAAGGAACTCAGCGGGAACACACTGGTCTACGACGCGCAGCTCGGCACCATCGACGCGCTGGCGGACACGGGGAATCAGGTCACGCTGTTTGATCCGGCCGCCGCAGCCCCCCTCCGCGCCGGGGCCATCCGCCTCAATCTCCTCAAGAACACCTTCGAGGTTCGAGACCCTTCGTCGGTCACGATCCCCCGCTGACTTTCGATCTTGAGAACCCCAAGACACGGTCCCACGATCCCGCTCGCAACATCCACGACCTCTGGACGCTAAAGTCGAACGTGCCCCTCCTGCTTACCGAGAAACTCCGAAAGTCCTACGGCGGCCGATTGGTCGTCGACGATGTCTCGTTCCGCGTTGAGCGGGGTGAGGTCGTCGGATTGCTGGGCCGAAACGGCGCGGGCAAGACGACCAGCTTTCGCATGACGATCGGGATGATCGAATCGGACGCGGGACGGGTCGTGTTCGACGAGCACGACGTGTCGACGGCGCCGATGTACCTGCGCGCCCGGCGGGGCATGGGGTATCTCAGCCAGGAACCCAGCGTCTTTCAGCGGCTGACGTGCGAGGAGAACCTACTGGCGATCCTGGAAACGCTGGACCTTCCCGGGCGCGAGCGTCGGAGGCGGGCGGGCGAGCTTTTGGCCCACTTCGGGCTCGAGCACAAGGCCAAGCACCAGGCCCGCACCTGCTCGGGGGGCGAACGCCGCAAGCTGGAGATCGCCCGTGCGCTGGTGACAAAGCCCCGGCTGATCCTGCTCGATGAGCCTTTCAGCGGCGTGGATCCCATCGCGGTCGAGGAACTGCAGGACGAGATCCGCAAGCTGGCGAGCGAAGGAATCGCCATGCTGATCACCGACCACAACGTGCAGCAGACGCTGCGCGTGTGCGACCGGGCGTACATCATCGACGCCGGGCGGCTGTTCGCCGAGGGCGTGCCGCGCGACCTCATCAACGATGAACGCGTGAGGCGGGTCTACCTGGGTTCGTTGTTCCGGGGCGATGAGTTCGACGATCGACCGGAAGGTCGCAACGGCGGCGGGCGGAACGCCGCGGTGGGCGCCGCCGGACGGGAGAATGGCCATGCGGGATGAACACGCACGCTCGGGCCTGACGCATGCCGGGCGAAGGCTGGTGTCGGGGTTGGTGACGGGCCTGATAACGGGGCTGATGGCGGTCGGCATGACCGGCTGCCTGGAGCGGACGATCCACATCACCAGCGATCCGCCCGGCGCGCTGGTTTGGGTAAACGATATCGAGGTCGGCTACACGCCTTGCGAGACGGAGTTCACGTACTTCGGGACGTACGACGTCCGTGTGCGGCTGGACGGGCACGAGCCCTTGAACACCAAGGCGGTCGCGGAGCAGCCGATGTACGAGTATCCGCCTTTCGATCTGGTCGCGACCGTGGCACCGGCGGATATCGAGACGAATATCCGCTGGCACTTCACGCTGGAGCCGGCGAAGGAGCTCGCGCAGTCGCCCGAGCTATTCCAAGCCGAACTGCTGGAGCGCGCGACGCAGACGCGGGGGATGATTCGGTAAAGAGCGAGCGAGGCGCAGAGGGAAGAGAAGCGAGCCAGCTCATTCTTTTATGGTTGGCGTTTCCGGCGGAACGATGACCGGGTCGCCATGGGTGAGATCAACGACCCCGGCTGACACGGCTTTCCCCGCGGGGACGCCCTGATCCAGCGGCGTGACCAGCACCTCGACGCGGGAAACGTCGCGCGGGATACTCGGTGTCACGACACTCTCGAAGCTCCGACGGTTCAGCTCCGCTAGATCTGTGTAATCCGTTGGCATCCACATGAATCGCATGATCTCCCACGACCGCTCGGGGTGATCGGCGTCGCGGAGCGCGACCGCCACATCGCGCGTGTGCCGCAGCCGTTGGGCGATGAGATCCTGCACGCGTACGACCGAGGCTTCGGGCCATGGCCGATCACCCTCGCGAGCGACCCGCGGGCTGATGGTGATCGGGCCGCACAGAAAAGCATCCGCGTCCGCGGCGAGGTCCACCGTTCTCGTCGGTGGTTGAGCTTCAACGACCTGCGCCTCCAGCGCGAGTGGGAAGTCGAGGGTGACGCTGTGGTCGCCCACGGGAACTGTCAGCACAACAAGGAGGTTGATCACGTGATCGCCGTCGGTGAGCGGCGCGGCGACTCGGAAGAGGGTGTCCCTTGACGGACCTTCGTAAATGCCGAACGCGTTCATGAAGAGAGGTGTCGCGTGGAGGCCCTCCGCGGGCGGCACCGTCTCACGCCCGCCGAACCCCCCGGAACCGAACCCCCCGGAACCAAACCAGGCCTGCGAAGACAGAATCCAGAAGGGCAGCTCGCGCGGGTTGCGCGGATCGAGGCAATCGCTCACCGGGCCCCAGTCGATCTGGAACTCAATCTCGTCGCCCGGCGCGGAGGACATGAAGCTCTGGCGAACGCTCGGCTGCAAGAAGGCCCGCGCAACGCGAATGGCGTCGTCCTGGCTCCGCACGACAACCCGCAACAACTCGGACGAGGCGGCGCATCGATACAACGAGGCGACCGAGCCGATCGAATCCAGGCGATCCAGGAACCAGCGCCGGACCTCCTTGTGATGATGCGAATAGTCGGCGTACCGATTGACGACTTGGAACGTCTCGTCGAGCGATGAGTTGTCAAAGGCGTCGGGCTCGGTTGCCAGCATCGCCTCCCACACGGGCCCCGTGAGCGCGGGCGAGCTCTCCGGACGCAGAACTCTGGTGAAGGCCTCGATATTGGCTTTGCGGATGCTCTCGCGCGTCGGCGACGCGCCCAGCGGCATCTGCGCGGTGAGTCGCTCAACGAGCTTCACGCGGTGCTTCTCCGCCAGGAGCGTTCGAGGTCGACCCGGCGCGCCGCCCTGCAGACGCAGCGCCAGCTCCTTGCCCGCGAGATTCTGCACATCAAGGGTCGGCAGGGGCACCACGCGCACCAGCACCCACGAGGGAACGAAGGTGTACCACCCGCCGGGCTGGGTCTTGGCGTGCCTATCCGCCAGCAAGATACCGACGACGAGCATCAGAACCACGCTCGCTCGTGCGACGCGCGGGCGACTGCGACGCCTGCCGCTCACGCGGATCGCGCCGCGCCCGACAAGCGAGCCGCCGCACTCCGGGCAACGCACCGCGGGGTTGACGGGCGACGTGTGCGGCGCAAGTTCGCCCGAGGGCTCCTCGGAGAGCTGGAGCGACGTGCCGGGCTTGGCAGCGCTTGCCGGCACACCGGCCAGAACCAACCCCTCGAGGCTAAACCCGCACTCGCGGCACTCGGGGGTGCGGGCCACACGCCGACCCACTAGCCCCGCGATCAAGCTCGCAGCAGCCACCAAGCCAACGGCGATCAGGACGCCATACAGAACCTCGTTCATGATCTGTCCCGCAGTCGGGCCTCGTCACCGGCGTGAAACGCTTCCCGAAGCAGGATGATCGGCACGAGGAAGTCCGTCAGCTCTCGCTCGTTCAAGGCGAACAAGACCGGCTCAACTGCGATGCGCCGCGATCGACTCCAGGGCGTCGGCGGCGACCTCGGCTCCGTCCTTCTCTCGTCGGAGCAGGTCGGCCACGAGGCTGGCGTGACGCCGCACGCGTTCGTTGAGGATCATCTGGAGGCGCGTTTGGATCTTCTCCGGGCTGACCCGATGCACGCTCAGCGACTCGGCAACGCCCAACCGTCGGGCACGCTCGGCGTTATCGAGCTGGTCATAGGCCGCGTACATCACGAGCTGGGGCTTGCCCGCGCTGAGCGCCTCGGCCATGGTTCCGATCCCGCCGTGGTGGATCACCGCAGAGCACCTGGGAAAGACCTGCGAGAAGGGCGCGCGGGCAACATGGCATGCATCGGGGCGAGCGTCGCCAAGCTCGCTTCGCACGACGCGTTCGTCGGGCGGGCCTGCGGCATCGATCACGAGGACGCGATGGCCAAGGCGGTGGCATGCGGCGATCGCCTGCTCCGAGACGCCGCGAATGCTGTGGCTGAGGGCTGTGCCCAGCGTGAAGAGCACGGGCGGCGGGCCGCTGGCGAGGAACTGCTCCAGCGCATCGGGGTTCGTGGCATGATCGTGCCGATCCTCGCGGGCGAACCCGCAGATGATGCCGGTGTCGGGGTCTCCCGCCCGAGGGGGGCGGAACATGGGCGACCAGAGGCCAAGATTGAGCGTTCCCCCTCGGAACATGTCGGCGACGATCCGCTCGGTGGGCTGGAGGTTCAGGCGGGCTCGCCACGGGTTCAACTGGCGGTCGGTCTTGGCTCGGACGAGCCAGCGCACGGTGCCCCGGGCGGCGCGGTCGAGCCTTCGATCGGGCGAAAGTGTTCCAAAGCGCGGGTCCGACATCGAGTCGGCATCGGTAAACCAGTTCAGCGGCGAGAGCGTCAGCACCGCGAATGGCGCGCGAACCTCGTCGCAGATCCACTTCGCGGCAAAGCATCCGCCGTGCGCGACGACGAGGTCTGGGCGGCGCTCGCTTGCGAACCGCTCTCGCAGCAGCTTGGCGATGGGTTCCATCGTGGGTAGGACGAGTTTCTCCAAGATGGTGTCGTGCCCCTTCCAGGCGGACATCATCTCGGGGTGTCGACCGAAGAGCTCGCTCATCGTCGCTCGCTCGCCCATCGGGCAGAACCGGAGCCCGGCGCTGGCGACCTTGTCGGCAAAGGTGGGGTTGGCGACCAGTTCGACATCGTGCCCGCGCCGGTGCAGCGCCCCCGCCACCGCCATGAAGGGATTGACGTCGCCATGAGACCCCACGGTGATGAAGATCGTTCTCATCTCTCAACCCCCGACAACACGCCAAACACGCCCGCCAACGCGGGGCCCACACCAGGCTCAAGGCGGCGAACCCTGCAACCCGTGCGGGCCGGTCCGGCCTCCCTCGTTCACAAACCCGCTGACAATACGTAACGAACGCCCTCGCTTCATCGGGCACGCGGAGCGGCGGGGAGGCAGCCGAAGTCGGCGGCGGGCGGCTGCAGGTGATTCGCAAGGCGACTTCCGCAAGGAAGGTTGGACGCCAACAACAACAACAACACAGGCCCCGCGGAGTTCACGGGGCCTGTGCGCAGTTGGAAAGGAGACTCTGGAGCCGCGACGCTCGGTCGCGCCTGCTGTTGCCTGTGCTTTGCCTTGCTGTGTGCTTTCGCGCTGTGGTGGGCGCGTGTGCCGGCTTAGTCGCAGCCGGCGTCGAAGGCGATGGAGTAGTCAAGATAGTCGAAGAAGTCGGCCTGACCATCGCCATTGAAGTCGCCCGGGCACCTGACGCTGCTACCGGTCAGACGCAGGTAATACCGTGCGTGCGTGGGCCAGGCGAACAGGCGGAGGTCCGTGGTCTCGATGACGTTGTCGTTGTCAGCATCGAGCCAGAAGACCGTCGAACCGTGCCCGTTCAGGTGCAGGTTCGTCCCCGCGGGGGTGTAGTTTGAGAAGAACCCGTGCGTCACCGCGACGGCGGGTGCGGCGATCAGCGTCGTCGTGCCGGGCTCGACGAACTTGATATCGACGCCCACGTTGCGGTCGGTGAGCTGGATGCCCCCGCCCGGGAGCGTGGCAAGGCTGATCGAGCCCGTCGTGAACGCGCCGTTCTGCGCGACGTTGCGGAACTGCACCCGCGCCGGGGTCGCCAGCAGGTCGCCCGTCCAGCTCGCGGCGCCCGCCGGAGCGGCGGCGCTGTAGTTGTCGACGAACTGGATCAGCACGTCGAAGTCCCGCGTCTGGCCCGTCGTCCCGCGAACCACGAACGCGAACTCGATCGCCGTGATCAGCTGCGCCTCCGCAGTCGCGTTGCCCGGATCGAGCGTCACATCGTCGATGCCCCACGCCTGGTTGGCTGTGTTCGACGTGATGCCCGTGGTGCCGCTGTTGTCGTACACCAGCCCGGCCAACGCCGAGGGCTCGAGGCCGGGGCGAAGGTCGCCCACGAAGCACTCCAGCGGCACCTGCCGCACGGTGTGGAACTCGGGGACCATGGCGTCGGCGGCGATCGCGGCGCCCGATGACAACGCCACGAGAGCGGCGCAGAATGAGTGACGAAGCATGAACAGTGTCTCCTGCAAGATCCGCGAGCGATGGCTCGGGATGCGTGAACTTCGGTGTGGTCAGAACTCCAAGGCCCGGGTGTGCTCGCGCGAGGATTCTCTCGCGGCGCCGCACGCCAGCCTCAGCCTGGTGTGATGCGAACGTGCTGGTCGTTGGTGCTGGCTTAGTCGCAGCCCGCGTCAAAGGCGATCGAGAAGTCGAGATAGTCAAAGAAATCCGCCTGGCCATCGCGGTTGAAGTCGCCGGGGCAGATGACCGAGCCACGGAGGTTCAAGACGAGGCGCCCGTACGTAGGCCATGCGAAGTTGCGGGTATCGGAAACCTCGATGATCCCGTCGTTGTCTGCGTCGCGCCAGAACTGCCACCCGCCGTGGCCGTTGGTCTGCGTGTTGGCGCCGGTGGGCAGGGCGTTCTCAAAGAACGCGGGAGTCACCAGCACGCCGGTGACGGGCGTTGTGGTTCCGGGCTCGACGAAACGGAGCTCGACGCCAAAGCCGCGATCGGTCGTCTGGACGCCCCCGCCCGGGAGGTTTGCCAAGCTGACGAGGTCGGAGGTGTACGCCGCATTCTGCCCGACGTTGCGGAACGTGAGGCGGATGGGCGTCGCGGTGAGCGGGGAAGACCACGCGGCGACGTTGGCGGGAGCCGCGGCGTTGTACGTGTCCTGAAAGTCGACCAGCACGTCAAAGTCGCGTGTCTGCCCGGTGGTGCCGAGCACGAAGAAACCGATGGCGATGCCGGTAATGAGCTGGGGCGTTCCGCCAAGCTCCGCATCGGTCGCCGCGTTGCCGGGATCGATCGACACGTCGTCGGTCACGATGGTGGGGTTGAGAGTGTTGCGGAAGACGGTGCCGCCCGCTGCTGGCGCGTTGCTGTAGATGAGCCCCGCGGGGAGATACTCGCTCACCGGCGGAAATGAGCCCGAGTACGACTCGAGCGGCACGGGCAAGGCCGTCGCGTGGATGGCCACGTCGGTGTTCGCCGACGCGCACGTGAACGAAACAGCAAGACCTGCGGCAAGGCCGATCGATGGAAGACGCATCTGGATTGAACCTCCTGGGCGCGAACGGGCATCACGAGCCCGCGTTCTATGTCACCCTTTGTGTCGGACCCCCTCGTGCGCACACCAAGATCCGGCAGCACCTTGTTTCCTTCCTGAAACATGCTGCTCGGAACACAATTTTCTGCGCGCTGCTCCGAGCCGCGTCAGCGGAGCGCGTCGCGCACGATGCGATCAAAGAGCGCGTGGAGCTCGACATCGAGATTTTTCGGACCCGACCAGATTCTGGTCCAGGCGTGGAACTGTCGAAGACCTTGAGCGACGAACATGCCCACGCCGTCGCGGGCCTTCCAGCCCGCGAGTTCTGCGCGCGCAAGGAAGCTCGTGCGAATCGGGTTGTACACCGTGTCAAAGGCGACCGAGGGCGCTCCGCGCAGGTCGTCGAACGAGATGGGCGATCCGTCAGGGTCTGGCCCGCCCTTCATGCCAACCGGCGTGCAGTTGATCACACCGGCGAAAGCGTGGCGCCCGTGCGACTCGGCGAAGGCGGACAGGGCCACGGGCGCTACCGCAGGCGAGCGAGCACCACATGGAGCAGTCTGCCCGCCGGTTGTTGGCCCAGTCCCGCTGTACAGCGCGTGGTTGATCACATTGCAGAGTTCGCGGGCGCGATCCTGAGAGCGATTGAAGACGTCGACGACGCCGCCGGCGCGGGCGAGTTCGTAGGCGATCACGCGCGCCACGCCCCCCGCGCCGATGATCGCAAATCGCTGGCCAGCGACCGGATCGCGACTTGCTGCTCCCACCTCGTGGGTTACCTCGTCACCCGCAATAGGCCCGATAGTGGGCCCGACACCTGGCTCGACAGTGGGCCGGCGCAGAGTGTCGCGGATCCACTGCATCGCCCCGGGGCCATCGGTGTTCAGCACGGCGCACGCGAGCTGCTCCGGACGCGAGCGATCAACCACAAGCGTGTTGGCGGCCCCCACCGCGTTCGAGGTGTCGTCCAGCGACCACCCTTGCTCTCGCGCGAGACGAACCAGATTCTCCTTGTGGGGCAGCGTCACGCTGCATCCCGCAAAGTCGAGCCCGTCATGCTCGATGAGCTCCAGCAGCGTCGCCTTGAACGCGATGAAGCTCGCCTCGCGGTCGTCGCTCGCCGCAACCGGCAGGGGGACATACACCGCGTCCGCGCCCACGTGCTCGAACGCGGCGTTGTGGATCCGGGGCGACATCGAGTGTCCGACGGGCCAGCCCACCACGCCCAGCACGCGCGTTCGCGGGTTGATCGATCGGAACCGAAACAACTCCAGCAGCTCGCCCATCGTCGGCTGCCCGGGCGCGGTCGCGCTCGCCGGACGCAGCGACGCGAACGTCAGGAACCCGCCGAACTTCGGCGCCAGAACGCGGCTCATGAGCCCGAACTCGCCCATGCCTAGCGCGATCGTCGGTCGATCCGCCTGGCGCAGGATGTCAAAGAGCTCAAGGTTGTCTCGGAGCGAGCGGGCCCGAAACGCGAGCTTGTGAACGCTCGCGGCAGGCTCGCTGCGCAGGCGCAGCAGCCGACGGGAAAGGTCGCCAGGCCGCCCGGCGAAATCGTGCACCGAGAGAATCAGCGATGAGGCAAGCTCCGGACGCACGCGCTTCTTGCTTGCCGCAGCATCGGCGTGGACCGCCAAGTTCACCTTCTGCTTCAGGTTCGCCGAACGGGTGTACGTTTCCAGCTCGCAATCAATAAACCGGGGCGGCTGCTCGCTGGCGGCGGCCGGATTTCCCAGCCGTTCATACAGCGAAACGCGCGCCATGTCGTCGCCGTCGTAGGCCCCGCCCTCGAACGCCGCCCGGCACGTCACGATGCAGGGCAAGGGCGACGCGCTGGCGAGGCGGGCCACCTTGGCAAAGTCGCCCTCGTCGCCCGAGAAAAACTCGTCGATGCGGAACTCGACCAGATCCGCCCCGGCGCGCTGAGCCTCGCTCGCGTCGGCCAGCGCCGCGGCCTCGTCGTGAACCGTGATGGGAACGCAGAGCAGGGTGGGCATGTCAGCGGGCCAGAGGAGAGTGGGAGAGATCCGTCTTCCGGAATCGGAGAGTCGTCTCGCGGAGCGAAGCCGCTGACTCGCCCGCGGCAACTCACCCCGAGCATGAACAGCGAACCCAACCCAAGCGACAGAAACAGTAACCGGCGTCGAGACTTGCTTCAGACCCTGAACAGTGCCCCCATCTTCTTGCCCATGACTCCGGAGGCCGCGAGGAGGGCCGTCGCCAGCAGCGCCATGCCCCAGACCCCCATGGCCGCGGCGATCGACGGGCCATCGCCCAGGCGCTCGGTGAACGCGAAGATCTGCTTGGTGAACGGATAGTCCTTGCTCTGCTGCGCGAGGATGAGCGAGTCGCTGACTTCCAGCATCGAGAAGCTGAACACCAGCAACCCGCCCGCGATGAGGTTCGCCGCGATCAGCGGCACCACAATCCTGCGGACCGCGGTGAATCGCGACGCGCCGAGATTGACCGCCGCCTCTTCCATCTCAACCGACGTCTGCTCCAGCCCCGCGACGGCGGACCGCACGATGTAGGGCAGCCTCCGCACTGAATACGCAATGATCAGCAGCAGCACCGGGTTGGGGTCGCTGGTGACCACCGACGCCAACCCCGAGAGCGGGCCATCCTTGCCAAAGGGCCAGCGCAGCGTCATCGCGACGTAGCCAAACGCCAGCACCAGCCCCGGCACCGCCAACGGCAGCATGCACAGCGCGTCGAGCAGGCGCCTGCCTCGAACACTCGTACGCACGATCAGGTACGCGATCACGACCCCCAGCACGACGTCGAGCGCCATCGCGGCGACCGACAGCTTCAAGCTGTTGACGATCGAGCCAAAGGCCTCCGGCGAGCCCAGCGCCTCGTTGAAGTGTGCGCCCGTCCAGCGCGTCGGCAGCACGGTTTGATACCACTGCCCGGGCGACGCGAACGCGACGACCACCACCCCGAGGTGAGGGAGCACTGCCAGCAGCGTGACGCCGCCGAAGATCGCCAGCGCCAGCAGCCGGCCCCACGCCGGAAGATCGCGCTCACCCCCCGCGCGGCTGGCCTTGGAGTACATCGCGTACGAGCGACCGGCAAACAGGACACGCCCGAGCAGGTACATCCCCACCGCCGCCGCCAGCATCACGATCGTCAGTGCGTAGGGCTCCGCCGAGTTCTCAACTTCCTTGAGCCCGTAGAACACCTGCACGGACGTGACGTTGTAGTAGTCGAACATCAGGGGTGTCCCGAGTTCGGTGAAGCTCCAGATGAAGACGATCGTTCCGCCCGCAAAGAGCCCGGGGCGGACCAACGGCAGCGTGATGCGGAAGAACCGCCTCCACCAGCCCGCGCCGAGGTTCTCCGCCGCCTCGTCGAGCGCGGGGTCAAGGTTCGCCAGCGCCGCGGTCGCGTTGAGATAGATGATCGGGTAGAGGCTTAGCGCCTGCATCAGGACGACGCCCACCAGCTTGGCTTCGCCTAGCACGTCCCACTCTGTGCCCAGGAGCGCGTTGAGCGAGCCTTGCCGCCCCAGCCAGGCCTTGACGCCCAGCGCGCCAACGAACGGCGGCATGATCATCGGGACCAGCACCATCGTCTGGAAAAGGCCCTTGAACGGGAACCGGTACCGCGCCGCGATCAGGGCCAGCGGAAGCGCGAGAAGCGTCGCGAGGATGGTCGTGAACGCCGCGATCTTCGCCGAGTTCAGCAGGCCCGTCAGCGTCCGCGGATCACGAAACACATTCGCGACGTGCTCAAGCGTCACGTCGGCAAAGAGCTTCGCGGGGCTCGACCAATGCTCCCAGTGCAGCGTGAGCCCGCGCGAGGGGTCCTTGGCGAGCCCGCCCGCGACGGTGAGCGCGATGGGATAGAGCAGAAACGCCGCGAGGATCGCGACAACGCTCCACAGGAGCCCGGCGTGCCAGAGCGTCCGCGATGTGCGGGCAGAAAAAGCCATGGGCGGAGTGTACCGCGGGCCTGGGCGTCAACCTGCGACAGACGCGCGATCGAGTTCACTCAACGCCGCAGCTTCAGCGCGACCCGGCCATAGTTCTGTTCCAGGTAGCGAGCGACGTAATCGATGATGCTCTCGGCGCTCGGAATGTCCGGGTTGCTCGTCGCCCCCATCGGCTCGAACCGCATCCCTTTAAACCGCACCACCGCATCCTCGATCGTCAGCCCATACTGCAGCGCCAGGCTAAACGCCCGGCAAAAGGCTTGGCACATCCCGTTGATCACCGAGCCCTCTTTGGCCATCTTGATGAACAGCTCGCCGGGACGCCCGTCGGGATAAAGCCCGATCGTCAGGTACCCCTCGTGCCGATCGATCGAGAACTTGTGCGTGATCGACTGGCGCGTGGTGGGAAGCGATTGGCGGCTGGCGACCATGTCCGTAGGCCCCTGGGATTCTTCCGCCGTCCGTGGCGGCTCTCGGCCCGATGGATCGCGATGGTCGTTCATGCCGAGAGTGTACGACCCGCGTGCCGGATCTCTCCCGCCCGGCCGACCCGGGGTGCGAACTCCGGGGGTCCGGGGGTCCGGTGGCTCAGGGGCTCCGGGGGGAGGGGATCACAGGCCCCAGTCTATCGGATCGCCCCCGAAAGGGGAACCACAATATCTTGAAGTCGGTCGCGGTTCTCGACAACCGCTGGCGTTGCTTGACCGAGCGGCTGGCCTCACCTGTGTCAAGATCCAACTGGTGATAAGCGGGAGGCCAACTGGTGATAAGCGGGAGGCCTCTGAACTGTCAAACTCTACTGGCCTCGCACTCGTTGAAACAGATACTGGATGAATGCCCGATCGTCGGCGTCCGTGATGCCGTCGCCATCCGCGTCATACGCGGCCGCGTCCCACGCATTCACAAAGTCACTGAGGCCCAGGTGAGTCGAGGTGCGCATCTGAGCGGCAAGGCCGCCAAGCGGGAGCGGATCGATAAAGAAGCTGTACGGGTCCGCGACGTCGTCGAACACCGGCGTCGGAGTGGAAGTCGTCAGGTTTGCGCACAAGAGCCGGTCGGCTCCGGTGACGTTCGGCACAATCTTGTACTCGCGGATGGCGAGCCAGCCGCTGATCGCAGACACCAGCAAGTGTCGCGGATTTGACGGGTCGACCGCGATGTTGAAGGAACTCGTGACGTCGGACCAGCCGCCACCGGCGTAGCCCTTGCGGCTGAAGACTTTGGCCGGCTGTTGCCCGACTCAACTGCAAGCGGACCATACCACACGACTCGCACCGGGTCGCTTGGGAGCGCACTGAGGACGGAGTCATCGATGGGCGTGGACTCATTGGGCTGGTAGCGGAAAGGGACCAAGCCGACGGCGCCGCCGCCAAGGTTGGTCGCGGTGTAGTAGGGAGTGCCTGGAACAGTCGAGCCGCCCACGGATAATGCACCGGTCCACGTGCCAGAACCCGCGCCCGAGTTGACGATGATCTGTCCGCCGAGACCTGCGGCGCCGGAGATCGTGATGGCACCGGACACAGAGTTAGCGGCCTTGATCGTTGAGCCAGCTGGGAGTGTTCCAGAAATCGTGATCGGCTTGATGATGGACTGCGACGCGGTCAAACTACCAGCAAAGTTGCCAGCGCACAAGATGCCCGACGGCGAGCCCGCACGCTCAAGGTTGCGTACAAAAATGGAGCCGTTGACGCCGCCGGAGGTGGCGTTCAAATACCACAGATCGCCATCGGCGGTAATGGAGACAGGGTTGGAGGCGGTGCCGATGCTTTGAGCGTTGATTTCTTGGATGGCGGCATAGGACAAGCCCTGGATGCCAAGCGATTGGATGGATCCGAGAATT
>JANRJU010000017.1:0-541314 GCA_033763815.1 Planctomycetota bacterium | reverse complement strand
GCGCGACCGGGCCGGCGGCGAGTGTGAACCGGACTGCCGGCGCACGAGCGGGGTCGAGCTTCGCCCCCCCGGCTGCGGAACCGGGTCGCCGACCGTCGGCGACGCCGAGGTTTGCCTTAAGACCAAAGGACGAATGACGATGCACCATTCCGAGGATCGCCTCACCGAATCACCAACGCGCTGGTTCGAAGGCAAGGTCGCCGTGGTGACCGGCGGAGGATCGGGCATGGGCCGGGAGGCCGCGCTGACGCTCGGCGGCCTGGGGGCGAGGGTCGTCATCGCGAACCGGCGGTCGGACCGCGGGAGCGCCGTGGCGGAAGAGATCCGCAGAAGCGGCGGCGAGGCCGTGTTCCACCAGACCGACGTGGCCGACGAGGGGCAGGTCCGCTCCATGGTCGACCGCGCGGTCTCGGAGTTCGGCGGCCTGGACCTCGCCTTCAACAACGCCGGAGCGTACCAGCCCGAGGGGCCGACCGGCGCCGCCGACATCGAGCTCGCCCGGCGGATCATCGAGGTGAACGTGCTCGGCGTACTCGCGTGCATGCGCCACCAGATCCCCGCCATGCTGGCCCGCGGCGGCGGCGCGATCGTCAACAACGCGTCTGCCCTCGCGGACTCGGTGATCCCCAACGCCCCCGCGTACGTCGCGTCCAAGCACGCGGTCGTCGGGCTCACCCGCGCCGCCGCGATCGAGTACGGCGGTCGGGGCGTGCGCGTCAACGCGATCTCGCCGGGCATCACCGAGACCGAGCTGACCATGGAGAACGGCGGGCCGCTCTCGGGGACGGACGACGCGGCGCGGCAGGCCGCCCGCCGCATGGCGGTCTCGCACCATCCGATCGGACGGCTCGGGACGCCCCGGGACATGGCCGAGGCGGTGGTCTGGCTGCTGGGCCCGTCATCGTCCTTCGTCCTCGGGCACGCGCTGGCCGTCGACGGCGGCTGGCTCGCCCGCTAGCGCCCCCTGCACGGAGCACCCGCATGGATCGTCGTGACAGCTTCCTCTCGAGGTTCCCCCTCCAGCAGCCGGAGACCGCGGCGCACGCCGCGCTGGCCAACTGGAGCGAGGCGGTCGAGGTCCGTCTCGACGGGGGACGCTTGCTCTACGTGAGCGGCGTCGTGCCCGACGAACGCTCCGTCCGCGCCGCCCCGCCGGGGACTCCGACGGCCATGAGGGAGCAGACCCGGTCGGTGCTCACCGAGCTCCGCGGCGTTCTGAACCGGCACGGTTACGACCTGCCCGATCTGCTGAAAACCACCTGCTTCCTCGTCGCCGGCGACGGGGGCGAGCTTCACCTGGAGGCGTTCGGCGAGGCGTACAGCGAGTTCGTGACCTCCGACGCGCTGCCGGCTCGCAGCCGCGTAGCGGTGGCCCGGCTCGTCGAGCCGGCATGGCGGGTTGAGATCGAAGCGGTCGCCGCGCGGAGCGACCGTGGTGCCTAGCGACGGTCATCCGTTCGAAGACGGCCCAAGCCGTGATTGGATCGCCGACGAGGGATCCGGGGCGTGACGGGATCGTCCTCGAAGTGCCGGCCAACACCGCAAACCTCTCATACATGCTTGCCCGGTGGCGTCCGCCCCGAGAGGGGTCGACAGAGCGATCCGGGCTCAGGGCGCCGACGCACGTCACGCCCCTCCAGAGACGGTCGGTTGTGCCAGTTTTGTGCCAGTTTGGGTCCAGATTCAGCCGAGAAGCCAGTCCACAGGCAGTCTGGCCTCAGGAGCGCAAGCATTTGGACAGCAGCCGTTTACGCCTGGGTTTGCAGGGTTGGACGGCACCCCGGTAGCGCGACTCTTAATCAGCGGGTCGAAGGTTCGAGTCCTTCGGGGGGCACTTGAAAACAAGGTTTTTTTGCGAGTTCGAGCATCTGAGTTCGAACTGGATCGAGACTGTTGTTGCCAAGACTGGCACAACCGACCGGCACAGAATCTTCAGCGGACCGCAAAGCCCGCAACGATTTCCGAGCTTTGCGACCGATCGACCCGCTGATTTCCTGTCAGCCAAGGGTGGTAGACCGACCGATGCGGGTCGACGTTTGCCCCCGCAGCCTCAGGCTGTTGAGCACTACGCTCACACTGCTGAACGCCATCGCCGCGCTCGCGATGATCGGTGATAGCAGCCAGCCCGTGATCGGGAAGAGCACGCCCGCTGCGACTGGGATGCCGATCACGTTGTAGACGAACGCCCAGAACAGGTTCTGCCGGATAGTCCGCATCGTCGCGTGCGAGAGGGCGATGGCCTGGGGAACGGCCCGCAGGTCGCCCCGCATGAGCGTGATGTCCGCGGACTCCATCGCCACGTCCGTCCCGGTTCCGACGGCGAGGCCGACATCCGCTTGGGCGAGTGCGGGGGCATCGTTGATGCCGTCGCCCACCATGCCGACGACGTGGCCCTCGGCCTGAAGGGCCTTGACCTTGTCGGCCTTGTCTTTGGGCATCACCTCCGCGAAGACATGGTCGACCCCGACCTGCGAGGCCACGGCCTTCGCCGTGAGGCGGTTGTCGCCGGTCATCATCACCACGCGCAGCCCCAGCCCGTGCATCGTCTCGATGGCTTCCTTAGATTCGGGACGTATGGTGTCCGCGACGGCGATGACCCCCGCTTCGCGACCGTCCACGGCGACAAACATGGGCGTGCGCCCAATCGCCGCCAGAGCCGCGGCCTTCTCCGCCAGCGCGGACTGGATAGAACGTTCAGCCAGCAACGCGGCTTTCCCGATCAGCACGGCGCGCCCCTCTACTTGTGCCTCGACGCCGTGCCCGACCACGGCCTGAAAGTCGATCGGTTCGGAGAGGGCCAGACCGCGTACCGCGGCCTCACGCACGATCGCCGCGGCGAGCGGGTGCTCGCTGTGCTGCTCCGCTGAAGCGGCCAAACGCAACAACTCGCGTTCATCGACCTGACCTCCGGGTTCCAAGATGATGTCGGTCACCGCGGGCTTGCCGTGGGTGATGGTGCCGGTCTTGTCGAGCACGATCGCGGTGAGTTTGTGCGCGGTCTCCAGCGCTTCGCCGCCCTTGATCAGGATGCCATTCTCGGCCCCGCGGCCGGTGCCGACCATGATCGCCGTCGGCGTCGCCAACCCGAGTGCGCATGGGCACGCGATGATGAGCACCGAGACCGCCGTGACCAGGGCCATGCTCAGGCGTGAGTCCGGTGGCGAAACGAACCACCACACGATGAAGGTTGCCAGTGCGATGCCGATCACAATCGGTACAAAGACACCGCTGATCCTGTCGGCGAGACGGGCGATCGGGGCCTTGCTTCCCTGAGCTTCCTGCACCAGCCGCACGATCTGCTGGAGGGCGGTATCCGCCCCAACCTTGGTCGCGGTAAGGCGCAAGGCTCCGGTCGTGTTGATGGTCGCGCCGAAGACGCTGTCGCCTGCCTTTTTCTCCACGGGGACGCTCTCGCCGGTCAGCATCGATTCATCGACCGCCGACTGGCCGATCTCGACCGTGCCGTCGACGGGGATTTTCTCGCCGGGCCGCACCAGCAGGCGGTCACCGACCACAACGGCCTCGATGGGCACATCGCGCTCGACGCCGTCCCGCAGCACGCGGGCGGTCCTGGGTTGCAGGCCGATCAGCCGCTTGATCGCACCGTAGTCCTCCCCGTCGCCCGGGCTTCGAAGTACTTGCCCAGCAAGATGAGCACGATGATGACCGCGGCGGCCTCGAAGTAGACGGGCACCATGTGCGCCGCGCCCGCTGCGTGCGCACCGTGTGCCGCCCCCCTTGCGCCGCCCGCCCCGGCCGTCACACCCGCGAAGAACGACGGCCAGATCGTCGCCGCCAGCGAGTAGAAGTAAGCCGCGCCCGTGCCCATCGCGACGAGCGTGTCCATGTTCGCGCTGAAGTGCCGGAGGCCCTTCCACGCTGAGCGGAAGAACTGCCACCCGCACCAGAAGAGCACGGGCGTGGTTAGCGCGAGCTGGAGCCAGTTGATCCAGTTTGAGAGGGGGGGGACGTTGAACGCCTCGATCGTGCCGTGCGACATTGCGATGACGAGCACCGGCAACGAAAGCGTCGCCCCGACGATGATCTTGACCAGCAGACGCTTGGCCTCGGTCTCGCCGACGTTCATGTGGGCCGAGTGGTCGTCTCCGCCGCCCACCTCGTGCTGTCCGTGAGCGTGTGGTTGCAGCCCGCGCGATGCCTGCTCGCGCATCATCGCTTTGTGGTCGTGGCCGTGCTGTCCGTGCGGCGGGTTAGGCCCGGAAGATGGGGCCACAGGCACGATCGCCTTGTACCCGATGTCGTCCACGGCCTTGGCCAGGGCCTCCGGGCGCGTAGCCGCCGGATCGAACTTCACCGTCGCGACCTTGGTGGCGAAGTTGACGCTCGCGGACGAGACGCCGGGCTGCTTGGCCAGACGCTTCTCGATGCGGGCGGCGCACGAGGCGCACGTCATGCCCTCGATGGGTAGATCGCAGCGCTCCGTTGCGGGATGGGGCGGGTGCGATTGCCCGGAAGAGTGCGAGGCATCGCTGCCGTGCGCTGGCGCACGGTCATCGCCGACGCTTGTGGTGGTCATGGCTGTCGCCTTTGTGCGTTGTCGCGTGGCGCGGGGTAGCGCTTAGCGTGCAATCCTTCCGACCAGTTCGACCAGTTCTTCGACCATCGCGTCCTGCTGCTGCTTTTCACCGTGCATGGCGCGGCTCGCGCAATGCCCGAGGTGGTTCCGCAGCAGGTTCTTCGCCACGGCTCGCAGGGACTCCTGCACCGCCGCGCACTGTTGGATGATGTCGGCGCAGTAGCGGTCCTCATGGATCATCGCGGCGATGCCGCGGACTTGGCCCTCAATGCGTTTGAGGTGCTTGAGGTTGGCGGTCTTAAGCCCAGAGTCGACACCCGCGGCGTGGGCTCCGGGGCCGACGCCCTCGTGTGCGCCTCTCCTTGCGCTTGTCGCCGCGCAGCCGCAGCACGCCGACGGCGTGGCCAGCGCGTCCGAAGCGGCGGAAGCGCCGTGACCGTTGAGTGCCGGGGTTGGAGTCTCGATGCTCGGTTCGGTGTTCTTGCGCTTCTTCATGACATATGTTCCTTCGGACGAACTCCTGCGAATGAACTCGGGCGATCGCTGGCTTTAGCCGCAGCAGCCCTGACGAGCGTTGTGGCGGTCGCCGGAGGCGCAGCAGGACTTTCGCGCTGCGGACTCTTCGGCGAGAAGCGTCTTCGAGACGCGGACTCGGGACGGGTATCCCGCCTCGTCGAGCGCCGCGATGGTCGCCGCGACGGTGAGCCCGTCGGGTGCCTCGATCTCGGCGCTGCCAACGGCAACAGACCGGACCGTGACGCCTGGAACGTCGCCCAGCGTCGAAGAGACCGTGCGGACGCAATGTCCGCAGGTCATGCCGTCGATGGTGAGCGTGTACTGGACCGGATTTGACTGGGTTGTGATACTCATTGGAATCTCCTTTCGGAATATACTCACCCCCAGTATATACGTCAAGCGGAATGCTTGGGTTCGGTCGAGTTTTCAGCTTTCGGAGTACTCGACTGGGAGGCACGGAACTGCTCAAAATCCTAACAGATCAGACGGCCGAACCCGCGACCCGCCCGCGGAGCGGCGGATCTCACGCGGCGGCCTTTTCGCGTCGGCTTCTGCTCCACTTCCATTCCTCCACGGCACTGAAGACGCACGGCACGATGAAGAGCGTGATGAGCGACACGGTCATCCCGCCCATGGACGGGATCGCCATGGGCTGCATCACGTCCGAACCGCGGCCTGTCGCCCAGAAGATCGGCATCAAGCCGAAGACGGTCGTCGCGATGGTCATGAGGCAGGGGCGGATGCGTTTGAGCCCCGCTTCGATGACCGCGTCGCGGATCTCTCGCTTCGAGGTAAACGTTCGATCCTTGAAAACACCTTCGAGGTAGGTGGAGATGATCACGCCGTCGTCGTCCACGACGCCGAAGAGGACGAGGAACCCGACCCACACCGCCACCGAAAGGTTCACGCCCCACAAGGCGAGCATGATGAACCCGCCCGAGGCGGAGACCAGCACGCCGAAAAAAATGAGCGGAGCGATCCACCAGCGCGAGAAGCCGAGGTACAGCATCACGAACATGATGCCCAGCGTGATCGGGACGAGGATCTGCATCCGCTTGGTGGCGCGGACCTGGTTCTCGAACTGACCCGACCACTCCCAGTAGTACCCGGCAGGGAGCGTGAGGCGGCCCTCCTTGAGCGCCTGCTGCAGCACTCGCTCGGCGTCCTGCACCACCGAAACCTCGTCGCGGTCGCGGGTGTTCATGGTCACGTAGCCGACGAGCAGTCCCCGCTCGCCCTTGATTTCCTGCGGGCCGAGGACCGTGGAGATCGAGGCCAGTTGCGCGAGGGGCACCTGCGCCCCGGTGGAGGAGGGGACGTTGATCCGCTGGATCGCTTCCATGTCCTCGCGGAAGTCGCGGGCCAGCCGGACACGGATCGGGTAACGCTCGCGGCCCTCGACCGACTCCATGAGATTCATGCCGCCCAGCGCGACTTCGATCACATCCTGCACGTCGCGGATGTTGACGCCGTAGCGGGCGATGCGGTCGCGGTCGATCTCGATCTGGATGTAGGGCTTTCCGACGATTCGGTCGGCGACGATGTCAGTGGCGCCGGGGACCTCGCGGAGGAGCTGCTCGATCTGCAGGCCGACCTTCTCGATCTCGCGGAGGTCGCTGCCGTAGATCTTGACACCCATCATGGCCCGGAAGCCGGTCTGGAGCATGACCAGTCGCGTCTGGATGGGCTGGAGCCACGTGGGGAGCACGCCAGGGATCGCGGTCTTCTCCTGCAACTCGGCGAGGATCTCCTGCTTGGTGATTCGACGCTCCTCCGGCCAGATCCACGAGAGGGGCGTGCGGAAGACTGCGGGCCAGTCGGAGAAGACGCGTTCCACAGGGCGCGTCCGCCACTGGCTCTCAGGCTTGAAGATCACGATCGATTCCATCATCCCGATGGGTGCTGGGTCGAGCGCGGACTCGGCCCGCCCGATCTTGCCGACCACGCTCTCAACCTCCGGCACGCTTGCGATGGCCAGGTCCTGCTTGCTGTTGACCTCCACCGCCTGCGACAGGGACGCCTGGGGAAGGAGCGACGGCATGTAGAGCAGCGAGCCCTCGTCAAGCGGCGGCATGAACTCGCGGCCCAGGCCGGGGAGGACACGACCCTCCTTGAGCACGGCGAGACCCGCGGCCGATTCGGCATCTCTCTCCGCGGGGTCCTGGCGACGCCACACGAGCCGCGTGCGCTCCGAACCGTCGGCAGAACGGATGCGTTGCCACCGGAGCTGGTCGAGCTCAAGCAACGGGCGTGTCAAATCCGAGTCGGGGTCTGCGTACATGAGGCGCTTGAGTTCGGGCGAGGCCGGCTCGCGGGCAAACGCGTTCACGCACCACTCCAACGGCGCGAGCGTGCGGTGGATGCCCAGCCAGACCGAGAGCCCCACGAACAGGATGACCAACGGGACCACAAGAAACGTCTTCTTGTGGTCGAGGATCCAGCGGAGCGTCGGGACGTACCCGCGGGCGATGACCCGCGAAACCGGATTCTGCTCCAGCGGCAGGAACTTCTCCCGCGTCATCCGGATCACGCACAGCGCGACGCCGATCCCAACCGCCGCCGCGACGAGCCAGCCCCGGTCGTGCGCGCCGCCGAGTCCCCACATGAACGCCAGGTGTGTGGCGAGGGTGGCGAGCAGGCCGATCGCCACAGCGACGATCAGCGTTGTGCGGTGCTTCCACGTCACCGGGCGGTAGAGCAGGTAGCACAGGAAGGGCACCACCGTAATCGCGAGCACCACCGACGAACCGATGGCGAAGGTCTTGGTGAACGCCAGGGGTTTGAAGAGCTTCCCCTCCTGGTCGGTCAGAAAGAAGACCGGGATAAACGAGACGATGGTGTTGGTGACCGCCGTGATGATGGCACCCCCGACCTCCGTCGCGCCCTCGTATACCAGCCCGAAGTGGCCCTTCTCTCGTCGTTCCTCGGGCGTCGCGCCCGCGATGCGGCGGTAGATGTTCTCCGTCATGATGATGCCCATGTCGGCGATGTCGCCAATGGCGATCGCCAGCCCGGCGAGCGACATGATGTTGCTGTCGACGCCGAAGGCGTACATCAAGATAAACGAGCCGGCCAGCGCAAGCGGCAGCGTCGGGAGCACGGTCGCAGTCGAGCGCAGGTGCATGAGGAAGAACAGCACGACGAATCCCGCGATCAGCGCTTCCTCGAACAGCGCCTCTTTGAGCGTGTCGATCGTCTCCTGCACGATGGTCGTGCGGTCGTAGAACGGCACGAGTCGAACGGCCGACACCCGGCCGTTTGCCAGGGTCTTGCGGGGCAGGCCGGCCTCCAGCTGGGCGATCTTCTCGTTGACGCGAGCCACCACCTCACGGGGGTTTTCGCCGTAGCGCATGAGAACCACGCCGCCGACCGCCTCTACACCCCCCTTGTCGAGCGCCCCGCGCCGGAAGTCCGGGCCCAGTTGGACCGTCGCCACGCTGCGCAGATACAGCGGTGTGCCGCCCTCTTGGCGGATCACCACCCGCTCGAGGTCCTCCACCGACTTGACGAAACCCAGCCCACGGATGAAGTACTCGACGCCGCTCTGCTCGATGACCTTCGCGCCCACATCGATGTTGCTCTTGCCGACGGCATCAACGATTTCCATCATCGTGACGCGGTGGGCCCGCATCTTGTCGGGGTGGATGTCGATCTGATACTGCTTGACGAAGCCGCCGATGCTGGCGACCTCGCTCACCCCAGGCACGGTCTGGAGTTGGTAGCGGATGTACCAGTCCTGGATCGATCGCAGCTCGGCGAGATCGAACCCCTCGCCCTCGATCGTGTACCAGTACACCTGGCCGAGAGCGGTGGCGTCCGGCCCGAGCACCGGCGTCACGCCCTCCGGCAGACGCTGCTGAGCAACATTCATCCGTTCCAGCACGCGCGACCGCGCCCAGTAGTAGTCGGCGCTGTCCTCAAAGATCACGAAGACCATCGAGAACCCGAAGCCCGACATGGACCGGATCGCCTTGACTCCTGGCGTGCCGGTGAGGCTCGTCGTGAGTGGATAAGTGACCTGATCGTCCACGTCCTGCGGGCTGCGGCCCTCCCAGTCGGCGTAGACAATGACCTGCTTCTCGCCGATGTCCGGGATGGCGTCCACGGGCAGGCGCAGGATCGCCCAGTACCCAGCGGCGCCGATGCTCAGGATCATGAGCGACATCAGGAAAGTGTTCTTCATGCACCAGCGGATGATGGCGTTGACCATGGGTGGCTCCTTCGCTTAGTGCTTGTGGCCGCCGGTTGGCGCTGGTGTCGGTGATTCGGCGGGCGTTGCGCCGGGCTGACCCGTCGCAGCGTCGGATGCAGCAGTTCCGTAATCGTGCCCCATCGTGGCGTGAAGACCTCCGGGATAGAACAGGCTCGGGTGCCCCGTCACCTGGAACTGGCTGTCGATGAGGAAGTTGCCTCGCGTGACGACGCGCTCGCCCGCGGCGACGCCGGAAAGAACCGGGTAGTACGCGCCGGCTCGTGGGCCGAGCGTGAGCTCCCGCGGTTCGAACAGGCCGCGGGCCTTCTCCACGTAGACGATCCGCCGCGTCCCGGAATCAAGCACGGCCGCCACCGGCACCGCCAGCACTCCACCGGCACCGCCCGACGCGGCCGCCTTCGCCGGAACCTCCTTGAGCTTCATCTTGCACACCGGGCAGCGCCCCGGCTGGTCGTAGGTCTTCTCGCCCTCGCACTTCATCGGGCAGAAGTACTTGGTCGCGAGTGAGGGCATCTCGGCAGGTGTTGCCTCGTGCTTGTGGGCGTGGGCCGAATGCACCGACGTGTCCTCGGTGACCTTCACCGGGTCGCCGGGGATCTGCTCGAGGGGCATCTCGCAGATCGGGCACGCACCGTCGGTTTCGGTGAGCACTTGCGGGTGCATCGGGCAGGTGTACTTGCCCTCGACGCCCGTCGGCGCCGCCCGTCCCTCGGCCGTGAGCGAGGCATCGATCGACGCGGTCACGAACATCCCCGGCTTGAGAGCGTGATCCTTGTTCTCGATATGCACCGGGATGCGGATCGTGCGGGACTGCTCGTTGACGATCGGTTGCACGAACGTCACCATCCCCTCGAAAGTCCGGCCGGGCACCGCTTCCGCCGTGACGCGGACTCTCTGGCCGTAGCGGACCCACGACAGGTCGTACTCGTACACCTCCAGGTAGACCCACACCGAATCGAGGTTGGCGATGCGGTAGAGCGCGTCGCCGGCTTTGAACGCGGCCTTCTCAACGATCGACTTCTCAATCACCGTGCCGCTGATTGGCGAGTAAAGCGTGACTCGGTCGGTGGTCTGCTTCCGGTCGACCAGATGGGCGATCTGTTCATCGGTGAGCCCGAGGAGGCGGAGCCTCGTCTTGGCAACGTTCACCAGCGCCTCTCCAGCATTGCCCGCCTGGACTGCGATGAAGAGTTCCTGCTGTGCCACAAGCAGCTCGGGGCTGTAGACCTCGGCGAGGTGGTCGCCCTTGCGAATCTCCACGCCGGTGAAGTTCACGAACAGGCGCTCGGCGTAGCCATCCACGCGCGGCGTGATCGTTGCCAGCGAGGACTCGTTGTACTCGATGCGTCCGACCGCCCGCAGCTCGCGGGCCAGCGGTCGGGGTTCAACCGCGACCGTCTCCACGCTCGCCATCGCGAGCGCGTGCTCGGAGAGCTGGAGCGTCGGAGCTTCCCCCGCCGCAGCCGCCGTCGCCGACGCTGCCGGGATCAACGGCATCTCGCAGATCGGGCAGTCACCTGGCTGATCCAGGCGGACCTGCGGGTGCATCGAGCAGGTGTAGGTCTGCTTGGCAGGAGCGGGTGCCGCGGCTGCCGAAGCTCCTTCGCTGGGAGCGGGCCGAGGGCCGCCGCCGCGTCCCAGCCAGTATCCGCCACCGGCGGCAATCACGGCGACGAGAAGGACCGACACGATGATGATGCTCCGCTTCATGGACGGACCTCCTGCGGCTCCGCGCGGTCGGGAGCGCTGACGGGCAGGACCGGGGCTCCATCCGGAGCCGATCCCGAGATGAGGAGCGAAATAGACGCAATCGCCAGTTCCCTCTGGGTTCTGGCCTCGATGGCGCTGAGTTCGAACTCGAGCAAGCGGCGCTGGGCGTCGATCACGTCCAAAAACGTCGATCGACCGGTCACGTAGCCAGCTCGGGCCGCCTCGAGCGACTGCTGCGCCTTTGGCAAGAGTGCTGATCCGAACAGCGCCGCGTTGCGCCCGCTCTCACGATACATGTAGAGCATCGACGCGAGTTCGGCGGCGATGGCGATCTGTTCGGCGGAGAGTCGCGCCTCAGCGGACCGCTTCTCCGCCTGCGCTGCGGCGATTTCAGCTTCGATCTTGTCGCGCCAGATCGGAAGGGTCATGCTGGCGGTCGGCCGCCACATGATGGGATTCGCCTTCACATCGGCCTCAATGCCGACCGTGAAGTCCGGTACTCGGCTCGTGCGGGCGAGATCGAGCATGGCCTCCCCTCGGCGAACGTCCGCCTCCATCTGCCGCAGCACCGGGTTGCGCTCCGCGGCGATCTGGAGCACCGCGTCCGCGGACCCGGGCGAACTCCCTACTTCAAACGTGCTGGGCACGGGCACCGAGACATCGGCGGGCGCGTGACCGAGCGCGGCCCGGAACTCGGCCTCGAGCACGCCTCGTGAGTCCTCCAAGTTGGCGATCTGGTTGGACAGCTGTTCTCGCTCGATCTGGGCCCGCAGGACGTCCTGGATCGTGCCGCGTCCAGCGCCGACCTGCTGCTGCGCCTGCGATTCAACGTCGCCGAGCAGGGCGAGCGCTTCGCGCTGCACCCGGATTGTGTCGCTCAGGAAATGAAGCCGGATGTAGGCGGACTTGGTCGCGTACGCAGTTTGAAGCACCTGGCTCTCAAAGCCGAAGTAGCCCACCCGCGCCTCAGCCGCCGCCACATCACCGGCCGCCCTGAGCTTGCCGGGTCCCGGCAGGTCAAGCATGAGGCCGGGCATGACCGCGTCGAGCATGTCGGTGATATCGGCCTCGAAGGTCAGTCGCGGGTCGGGGAGCGAACGTGCGGGCGTGATGCGTTCGACGGAGGCGGCCCACGCGTAATACGCAGCCTCAACGCGAGGGTTGTTGAGGATGGCGTAACGCAGGTAGTCCGCCAGCGGTGAACCCGTGCTGAGCGTCGGCAGCTCGGGCTTCGCGTCCCCGGGTCGATAGGCAGACCGGACGCTCTCCAGGTTTGCCCGCGCCTCGCGTTCTGTGGCGATGGGCGTGCCAGCGCAGCCCGCGAGCAGCGCTGCGGGAAGCAGCGCGGCCGTGAGCAAGCGCCTCTTGTGGGTGGTGAGTCTCATGGGGTACCTCACTTCTTGCCCGCTGCGACTTCATGTGACGACCAGTGCATGTGGGCGACTTTGGGCGTGCCGCTATCATCCACGACGACAAGTGTGACCGCGGCGGAAAGCTCACGTTTCTTGGAACCTTCGCCCGACGTGAGCGTCACGGTTTGGCTGACGATGGTCGTCGCGCCGAGCGAAGTCTCGGACTCCGTCACCGTTCGCCAGGCTGTCGCGCCGAGAGCCTTGAAGTCGGGCTTGAGGTGTTCCTCTCGGTATCGCTCCCAAGTGCCAGAATCTCTCCCGTTCTGGAGCACGGTGGCCTTTCCTTCTCCCAAGAACATCCGGTCCATCGCAGCGGTGTCTCCGGCCGCTCTCGCGGCTTGGAACCGCCGCGCGAGATCGACTGCCGGGGTTGGCTGCGCGAGCTTCACGTACTTCGCGAGGAACGCGTCCTTCTCAGCGTCGGGCTTGGTGTCCCATTTCTTGTCGCAGCCCGGGCAGCAGAAGCCGATCGAGTGCCCCCTCCACTGGCGCATTGGTGTCTCCGCGTCGATCTCCTCGCCCTGGATCGGGCAGCGGTCGTTCACCGCCTTGGCCGGTTGCGGGCTGGGCTGCGGCGTCTTGGGAGCGTGATGGTCGTGGTGTCCCGGTTGGGCGGCGCCGGCCAGCAGAGTGCCAGCCGCGAGCAGTGCGACGAGAATCATGCTTGTGCGAATGAACATGTTGAACCTCCGTCAATCAGGGAATGAACAGGGAACGCGGGATCGCGAAGAGGGAGCTGAGATGTGGGCGAGATGAGGCGTCCGGCGCAAGCGTCCCCTCGAGAAGCGTCGGAGGACGCTCCGGGGCAACGGCCGGACCTTGGCTTGCTACACGATGAGCGCGCAGTGCATGCGTACCAGCGACGTCAGGGGTCGGTGAACCGCGTGAGGAAGCTGTCCACGCCCGATGACCGGATCGACAAGCCGGAGTTCGGGCCGCTGGGCCCACTCAAGAACCGCCACCAAGACCTGCGCCGGGAGTTCCAGGCCGGGCTTCTCGACCGAGAGCATCTTCCCGCCGCTCTTGTCGCATGAGCATTCACGGGGCTGGTCTGAGGTGTCGCTCGTTGGCTCGGAGTCGAAGCTCCCGCCATTGCTCACCGACTTGCCGTGGCAGCACCCGCGGGTCGAGGGCCCGTGGGCCTTTGTCGGGTTTGGAGAAGCTCGGGCGACACCATCTTCCGCGAAGGACGTTGATTGGCACGCCAAGTTCCCGGCGAGCAGAGAGCGGAAGTTGCAGCAGCAGAATGGAATCGCCACCATCAACAGGATGGCGACGAAACTCCGGAACTGGGCACTGCGGAAGATCATACTCCAGGTGAGTATATCGGCCGAATCGACCTGTGTCTACACCTAGTCCTGAAATGTGCGAGGACGCGGCAGGGACGCCATCCCCCGCCTTGTGAGGGACAGGGAACCTCGTACTTTCGGCTGGTCGATGAGGGCCGCACGCTGTGTGCCAGTTTTGTGCCAGTTCGTGTCGGCAATCAGATCCAAAGCCAGTTCCAAGTCACTTGGGAGTCAGTTCGTATGGCTTTGCGTTGTAAGCCTTAGGCCTCGTTTTGTGCGTCAGGCTACAGTCGGTCGTCTCGACTCTTAATCAGCGGGTCGAAGGTTCGAGTCCTTCGGGGGGCATTCGGATAGATTGCACCGATTTGAAAGTGTCCGAAAGAGCCTGATTTTCAGGCTCTTTTTGATTTTTGGCCTGAGCCGGTTTCGGCTCGGTTCGACCACTTTCGGCTCCCTGCTGCACCGGATTATGCACCGCTTTTTTGGACGCCCCTTCGTGGCTCAGGGCTGCCTCGAAGTCGGATTCCCGCACGCTGAGATAATGCTGGGTCGCCACCGTCGTCGTGTTTCCGAGCCAGTGGCAAACGACGTGGATGGGGAACCGCTCGGTGAGTTCGGTCTGGGCAGAGGCTCGAAGGTTGTGCCACGCCCGGGGCCACGGCTCGATGCCCGCCCTTCGGATGATCCGCTTGAGCTGGGTGCCGAGATTGACTCCGGCACGGCGGTACCGATCGGTGAAGACATACTCCGCTCCATCGGGTGCCTCTTCGAAGGCATGGCGGAGATGGGGAGCCACCTCCGGAAAGAGGGGGATCACCCGCGTCTCGCGGTTGGCATGGGCGGCGGTCTTGCTCGCCCGAACGGTGATGCGGCCACGATCCCAGTCGATGTCCTGCCAACGAAGCGCCGTGTGCTCGCTCGGGCATCGAAGCCCGGCGAACCGGGACAGCACGATCAAGAGCCGCCACTCGTTGCCGGGACAAGCATCGAGCACACGCATGATCTGGTCTCGCGGCACAAAGCGAAGGCGGGCGGTATTGGTCTGGCTGCCAGCCTTCACCTCGGCGAAGGGGCTGTCCTCGACGTACTTCAACTTGATCGCCCTGCGGTAGATCTGACGGGCGACCTTGATGAACTTGGCGGTCGTCGCCTGGGCGAGACCAGCATCTCTCATCGCTCGCTTGAATCCCTCGGCATCCGTTGGCGTGATCGTCCCGATCTGTCGATCCGCGCCGAAATGCTGCTCCAGGTACTTGCGAGCCGCCTTGTAGTTCTTCTCTGTCGAAGGCTTGACGGTGATGGAAGCGAGATAGCGATCAAAGAGCGTGCCGAGCGTGACGCGGCGTTCCGATCGGGGCGGAACGAGTCCGACGCGGGCGAGCCGGTCATAAAGCACGTCGCCCAAGTCCTTGACCCACGCGGCGGTCTGTGGATCGGGAGCGGTGTTGCCAGCTTTGGCGGAGATAAGCGATTCGATGCGGAGCATGACGGCTTCTGCCTGCTTGATGGGCATCTTGCCGAGGCGGATGGAGCGACGCTTGCCGTTGGCATCGACAAACTGCACCTGGCGTCCGCCATGTGATTCCTTGCTGAGTGAGGCCATAGTTCGACTCTTGGTTTCCTTTGTGGGTATGTGGCTACCACGCGATGTTGTTCATGTGATCGCAATTCCTCCGTTGCCGCGTGGAGGGGCAGGAAGGGCGGACACGCGCGATGCGATCCGGAGATTGGCGGCGCGAAGGCGTTCGAGCAAGAGCTCGTTGCCAGTGTCAACCGGATGACGGTGATCGACCGCCGCTGATTCGGCTGGCCGTCCACTCACGGACGGCGTCCACCGGGAAAAGCACCCGGCGTCCGATCCGCACGTGCGGCAGGTTTCCGGAGACGGTCAGTGTCCAAACGGTTCGAGAGGAGATGTTCAGCATCCGGGCGACATCCTCGATCCCGACCAGAATGGGCGCAGGGCCACCTTCGGTGGGTCGAGGGTCGTTGACAAAGGGTGCGGAACGCGTCGCAGAGCTTGGGTTCATCGGCATTCTCACTGCAAACAGGAGCGAAAGGGGGAGACCAGTGAGCTATGCAGTTGTCGATGTCCGCCCTGGGACGCACCTCCTGCCGGAGTGATACTTCGGCGACCGAGAAAGCCGCGACGTGCGGCCTGATGCGAGAGTATACGCGATCTTTCGGATTATGGTTGCAGATTTGCCAGACCCCCGACAGTTGATGGTCTCGATCTGGCAACGATCCAGTGAATCAGCCGTTTTTTTGGGGTATTCGGAAAGAGATGAAGCTCGCCGATTACCTCTTTCAGTCTGGAATGACCACTTCACAACTGCGCCGTGCCTTGGGGTTGGCCAGCCGAAGTGCCGTCACCCGCTACCTGCACGGTGAGCGGGTGCCAAACCCCACCACCATGCAGAAGATCATCGAGCTGACCGGAGGACGGGTGCAGCTCCGCGACTTCCTGGCTCCCGGCAATCCCGAATGTGCGACCATCATCACGCTGCCCAATGGTCGGCGACGGTTGGTGTTCCCTTGGTCGAGCAAGGAGAGCGATCTCGCCGCTGCCAACGACGTCGAGATAGCCCGTGCGATCGAACAGGACAATCTGAGCGAGCCACTGCAACGGGCAGTGAAGGCTTTGGCGGGACGGGCTCAGAGACAACCAAGCGGTAGTTGGAGGCTTGATGGTCGGCCCTGCGATGTCCGCCGGGTGGTGCTGGAGGCCAATCGCCGATTGCGCGAACTCGGCCAGCCGATCATCGAGTATCCCGGGCTCGGCGAGGGCTGATGGCTGGCGGCGCGGATTGTGCGCCACAGTCTGCCCGGATTCTGGCCACTGATGGCAAAAACACCTTGAACCCCGATGACATGCGCGCGCATGTAGCCATGCCGCAACTACTGACCGTGGTGGAAGCGGCGCGGGTGCTGCGGGTTCATCGGAGCACCGTCGATCGCGAGATTCTGAGTGGGCGATTGCCCTGCGTACGAATCGGTCGGCGGGTGTTGCTGCGAGGGGACCAACTGGCCCGCTACATCAACGATTGCACCGAGAGCTCTGCTGAATGTCGAGATTCTTTGAATATGCGGGATGCTGGCTCGTCCGCCGAGACGACACCCCTTGCTGGTACATCTATTGGTGCCGACCGGGCACGCGACGCGTTCTTCGCCGCTCAACTGGCACGACGGACTTTAAAGAGGCCAAGCGAAGGCTGATCGCGTTTGCCGAAGAGCGAAACTCGCTCCAGTCACCATCCATGCCCACAGCACAGCCCGCTTCAGAAGTGAATGTCCCCATATCGACGCCAGTGCAGCGGGGCGTGCCGTTTCTCGCGGTGGTGTCCCAGTACGTCGAACGACTTGAGGGGCGGGCAAGCCATCGACTCGCCCAATACTGTTTGGAGGTATGGACGGAGTTTTGCGGCTATGCCGACCTTGTCTACGTGCATGAGTTCACGCTGACGATGCAGGAGAAGTTCATCAAGTGGCGTCGCACGTCGCGGAGTACCGGATTGCCGATCTCCAACGGCACAATGAACCGCTTCCTTGAAGTCGCCCGTGCGGCTTTCCACGATGGATGGAAGCGGGGAGATTTGGCATCGATCCCGTATGTGCGGCTGCTGCCCAAACCCGCTCCGCGCGATCGCTTTCTCACGCCGGATGAGGTGCAACGACTTCTTGCCGCATGTACGGAGCCGCATCTGCGGCGATTCGTGTTGATCGCCCTGCACACGCTGCAACGCCCCTCCGCGATCTTGAACCTTCGCGTCGAACAGGTGGACCTGACCTGGAATCGAATCGACTTCCTGCCGCGAGGGAGCATTCAGCACAACAAGCGACGGCCAATCGTTCCGATCACCGCCACGCTTCGTCCAGAGTTGGAGAAGGCGCTTGAAGAGTCCGTGAGTGGCTACGTCGTGGAACTGGGCGGCAAGCGGATCAAGAAGCTGCGTCACTCCTTCCGCACGGCATGCACGAAGGCGGGGATTCGGGACGCGTCTCCCGGCGTCCTGCGACATACGGGAGCAACGCTGCTGGCGGCAGCGGGCGTTCCACTCCGCGAGGTTAGTGGCATGCTCGGCCACACGACAAGCCAGATCACCGAGCGGGTCTACGCGAAACGTCGTCCGGAGTTCTTGGCCGAGGCGGCATCCGTGCTTGACAAGCTGTTTCCAGAGGTGCAAGTGGAATCCGGCAGCAAGCGCCGTGCTTTGCTGCCAAAGCCACTCGACAGCCTTGCGGGGCCGTAACACGCGATCACTTGAGATTCACCTATGTCTATGGGTACCGGAGATCGGCCTTTAAAGCATCACAGACCAGATCGTGCGAACTCCACAACGCTCTCCTCGAACAGAGATAGTCCGGGTATCCGGCCGGACAACTTTCGCAGTGCGGACAAAGCCACATCAAGATCATCTTCAGTTCCCAACGTGGGCAGAATCTTCTCGCCGATTGTCGGCGGAATGCCGTACTCGTCCAACGCACTCAACACCGGCGCTCGAAACAATGACTCCAACCGCTGGGCGTAGAACGAGTAGTTCCCAGGCCTGATACCTCGTTTTGGAAGCACGTGGGCTTGGATGCGAAACAACGCCATCAAGTATCGCGGCAGTTCAAACGATGCCCAGTTGCGATCGAAACTAAGTACGCGCTCCACGGCCTCATCTGGCGATTTCGCGGCGAACTTTCCACCCGTAGTAAGCTCCGCCAAAATGCGGCTCGGCACATCCGGCGACTTTTGGAGTTGCCACACCTTCATGGTCAATTGCGCGGCTGAGAACACAGAGCTTCGCCGATTCTGAGGGACAAGATGTTCCCAAATGACTTCGCACGTCTTTTGAAGCTCTTTGTACTTCGGGAAGGCCGTCCATGTGAGCTTTGCGACCTCGGCAGCGGGCATGGCGGTAATTGCATTTGCGGCGTCCAACTGTGCCTGCGGCTCAACCGCACTGCTTTGCCGCATGATGTCTAAGGGGAGCACATTCTGATTACGAAACGGCTCAAGACGTCGAGCGGCATCCGGCTTTAGATCTTCAGTGTCCATCTGCACCAGCAGGCTGGCTGGTGTGTCGCTACCTTGCGTCACCAGTGGCAAATCGACTAACGGCAAGTCTTCTTGAGGAGCATCGGCGAATAGGTAGACGTGCCCTACAAAATGCTGAAACATGCGTCCGGCACGACCTTTGATGTTGTTGAACGTGAAAAAGTCCACGTCCCTCCTCGCCACCTTGTTGTCGAAGATGATGACATTCTTGGCCTTCGTGTTCACTCCTTCGATCAGAGTGGACGTGCATACAAGGAATCTCAACTGCCCTTCGTTAAAGGCACGGACAACAAGCTGGCCGAGCGAACGCGGCAGCCGGCCGTGGTGAATGCCGACTCCGTTGGTGAGGGCTCGCACGAACACCCATTCCGGATGAAACTGTTCCGCCGCCCAACTCGCTGCGTCGTCCATGTCCTTCGCGACACTGCCGACCTTCCCGGCAACGAGTGCCGCCGCCACCTCATTAACGCTTGATGGAGAGGCACAGTACACGATGGACGGATCGCGCAGCTCTCGGCACAATTCCACAAGCCGATCAATGTCTGATCCTCTTCCGCCGACGCGGGTCTGCTCGCAGACCACGGTGTGGAAGTCTGTCTGAATCCATCGGGCCTTGAGCGTGCCCTCGGCGCCTTGTGGTATTCTCTCGATATTTGGGCCAAGAAGATAGAACTGCCCCCGACCCTTGCGGAGCTTGTAGAACGCCTCGTTCAACGCGACCATGCGATCGCGATCTTCATGCATGCCAAGCTTGTAGAACTCATCAATGACAAAGAAATCGATCCGTGGTAACTCTGCAAAGGCATTCAGACGCTCCGCCGTCAAGACAAACAGGTTGCGAGTGGCCACTTCTTGAGATGTATGCGTAATCAGTTTGTACCTGGCCCCGAAGCGCGACAACCGCCTTCGTGTCTCGTCAATGAGCGCCAAGGTAGGAACAATTATCGCGACGTTGTCGAATTTCCCGCTCGCCACCATCGCATCAATCACTTTGCTCTTCCCGAAGCTGGTCGGAGCACTCAAGATGACGTTGTCGCCCGCCAGCAGATAGCGATAGACCTGAGATTGGACGCGATGGAACACAATGTCCTCGTCGTACCCCTCGGGCCGGTGGAACTCGTACGCGAGAAGATCAGCCGCATCGAGATCAGTAGGATCGGCATACGGGAAAAGCCCGACTCGTCGTGTCAAAGCATCGAGGATGACGGCGTACGGCCCAAATGCTTCGCGGTGCTCCAACGCTCGCAGCACCATCTCGACAGTTGTTGGGGCCTCATCCGCTGTATTGACGAGATGGCCGATACTCTGCAGCACGCCAAACGGGTTCTGCGCAATGGCGGACGGTGAACGCAGCGTGGATCGAAGTTCTTGAAGATTTACAGAGCTTGGCATAACTTGAGCCTCCGGTCCAACTCTGTGACGAGTGCCTTCTTTGACTGAAGCGGTAGCAGAATGACATGAATGCGGAGACCTGGCGGCAATCCCTTGCCGACGATTGCCGCCCAGTGCTTCCTAATCTCTGCTTCGAACGCCTTGGAATAGGCTGGGTCCACGACGCTGTGAGCTGCCACGCAGGGGCTGTCATAGGTCAGAAGTACCGGAACGCAAATACGTTTAAAGATCTTGTCCAGAGAGACATTGCGATCGAGAAGTCTCTGTATTTCAGCAGAGTGAGCGTCCGCCGGGTCAAGCTTGTTACCAATCCACATAAACTCGGATCGCAGATAATTGGTTTGCGTATGCTTGTCGAGCTCTGCCGTCACATCGCGAATAGCATGTCCAATATCGTCGTAGAATTTGACTTCGCCGAGCCACAGTTCAAGGTCGCCGGGCGTCCCTACGACGTGCACTGCATCGAAACCTTTAACTGTGTCGTTGTTTGCCGATTTGAAGTAGAGCTTTGAGATGGCGGGTGTGCTATCGCAATCTTGCCGCAAGGCTATGTGTAGAAAAATTTCCCCAAACTCGCCCCTCTTTTGATATTTGTCGGACGTATAAACGCTCTCCGCCGCCTTTCCCATAGCCTTCACGCAGTTGTGGTGCCCAATCGCCTCGCGTTCGGAGTAATCCAACGCAAATTCTGGTAACCATTCGATCACGTGGCGAGCAAACGCGTCTTGACGCCAGACTCCGCCTTCGTATCCCACACAGAGTCCGCGCAGGGTGGGGTCGCCCGCCAGGTCGCGAACACGCACCTCAAGGAATGGTGAGTCAGACGCGGGGTGTTTCGGAGGCGAAGGCATGTTGTGAACTATGCTCCGTTAGACCGCTTGCTGATAGAGATGCCGCTGGAAGCCGTAGAACGTCAACTTAATTTCCTCCGGGCGACCGAGGTCGCGGATCGCATCCGCGATGGCGTCATTGTACTTGAGCTTGAGCAGGTGCGACAGCTTGGCTGAATCCAGCTCTTCAACCCCGATCTTCACATACTGTGCGAGAACGAACTCAAGAAACGCTTGCTGTTTGTCCGTAAAGCCTCCCGTGATCGCAAATCTCGCTCTGGATGCTCGCTCGTCTCGGGTCAGCGTGGGGATGGCGAACGCGACGTGGGCCAGGACGTCGAAGATATCGCTCTTCTCAGCATCGATCACTCTCTGCATCTCGGCGAGCTGTTCGCGCCCGAATCCTTTGTCTGCGAGCCCTGCGAGTAGCTTTGCTCGGGTATCAGGGTCACTCCACAATGCACGAAGTTCCGCTTCATCCTTGAAGAACTCAGGCAGTCTGCCGAAGAGCATTTCCATGAACTGCTGCGCGGACATCGGCGTGCCATCTGGATGCCAAAACGTCGTCACCATCATGTGCTGGATCGTGCGGGCCCTTCCGTCGGCGAGCTTGATCTTGGTGCGTGTTGGTCGCGGTCCTGGCCCCGGGCCCGGTGGTCCCGGCGGCGTGGGCGGACGCGGCGGCGGATCGACGGGGGGGGTAACGGGATCGGGAGCAACCGGCTCACCGTCCCACTCTGGATCGCTGAACAGGTGATGCGCTCGGACATAGTCGTAGATCGTGAAGTAGTCCTTGCCGTCGTAGAGCCGTGTGCCACGCCCGATGATCTGCTTGAACTCGATCATGTTCGTGACCGGGCGAAGGAGCACGATGTTTCTGACGTTTCGAGCATCTACGCCTGTCGAGAGCTTCTGACTCGTCGTCAAGATGGTCGGGATGGTCTTCTCGTTGTCCTGGAACGCCCGCAGCCATTGATCGCCCAACTCGCCGTCCTTCGCAGTCACGCGTTGACAGAAGTTGGGATCGGGGTTGGTCTTGAGCTGGTTGATGAGGTCACGGACGGCGAGGGCATGGTCCTGTGTCGCGCAGAAGACGAGCGTCTTGTCGCGTTGATCGATCTCGCTCATGAAGACTTTGACGCGGTGCTCTTCCCGGGCCTTGATTTCGATGATCCGGTTGAAGTCCTTCTCCTCGTAGCGACGCCCCACTTCGATCTCGCCTTCGATGATCTGGTCGTCAGGCGTGTACACATATTCGTCCAGAGTGGTCGCGATCTGCCGAACCTTGAACGGCGTCAGAAAGCCGTCATTGATACCTTCCTTGAGTGAGTAGATATAGACCGGCTCGCCAAAGTAGGCGTAGGTGTCCACGTTGTCGCGGCGTTTCGGCGTCGCGGTCAGGCCAAGCTGTACGGCAGGCGAGAAATACTCAAGGATGTCGCGCCAACTGCTCTCGTCATTCGCACCACCTCGATGGCACTCATCGATGATGATGAAGTCGAAGAAGTCCGGCGGATAGTCGCCGAAGTACGGGCTTGGCCGCATCACACCGTCGGCGTCCGCTTTCTCGGGCCCGCACATGAAGGTCTGGAAGATTGTGAAGAACACGCTGCCATTCGTCGGCACGCGGCCCTTCTTCTTGATTGACGACGGGTCGATGCGCACCAGTGCGTCATCCGGGAATGCCGCGAACGAGGTGAAGTCGCTGAACGCCTGATTCGCAAGGACGTTGCGATCGGCTAGAAACAGGATTCGCGGACGACGGCTAGGCTCGCCGGTTGCCTTCCAGTCGGACAGATTCCAGCGGGCGCTGAATAGCTTCCACGCGATCTGAAACGCGATTGATGTCTTACCTGTGCCGGTGGCGAGCGTGAGCAACACGCGTGAGCGTTCTTGCCCAATGGCTTCGAGCACGCGGTTGACGGCGATCTCTTGGTAATAGCGGAGGTTCCACGTGCCGCTCTTGTCCGGATGGGACACCTTCGCGAATCGATCACGCCATGCGCTCGCCTTGGCGAAGTGCAGATTCCACAACTCGTCCGGACTCGGAAACGCGAGGCCACCTTCGGTCTCCGCTCCGGACTCCATGTCCACGGCGTACACACCCTGGCCATTGGAGGAATATGCGAAACGTACGGCGAGCTTGCCCGCGTAGTTCTTTGCCTGTGCGACGCCGAGCGAGACCGGTTCGTCCCACGCTTTGGCTTCAACGACCGCCAGTTTGTGATTGCGATAAACTAACACATAGTCGGCGGTCAGTGCCTTGCCTCGCCGCCCGCCGACGCCTTCAAGCCGCCCGTTGGTGATCTGGTGCTCTCGAAGGATGCGAGTGCCTTCGACGACGCCCCAACCCGCCGCCGCGAGGGCGGGATCAATATGCTCAGCTCTAGTCTCGGCTTCGTTCATGGCATCACGCGGTAGCGACCGCCCTCTCAATATTGGAGTCTGTAAGTTGCCCCGTGAACGCGTGGTGGAGAAGAGATGCCTTCAAGGCGTCGAGTGCGGCGAGTTTGCGGATGACAACGTCTTTAAGCTTGGCAACTTCATCCGCGAGCCCGTCAAGCCGTAGTTCAATGGTCTTTTGCTCCGTAAGCGGCGGTATGTGTACCAGGAGCTGGCACAGATCGTCGTTTCCGATACTCGGCATGGTCGCACGTGCCGACACGCGTTCAAGTTGAGAGCGATAGGGAGTTGAACGCAAGAGGTGGGTGAGGAAGTAGGAATCGACAGTCGCGCCGGGTCGTATGAAGAAGCTTCCAGTACCGCAGAGCCAACCGGCTTGTTCATCGGTGACGACCGCGCATCGTCCGATTTCGCCTCGTCTTGCCGTCACGACATCGCCTTTGTGCAAGGCGTATCGAGCGAGGGTCTTGGCCGTCTCCTTGCTCACAGCTTTCCGCGGGTCTGGGATGATCTCGTCGCCATCGATGTTGATCGGGTTGACGAGCGGGATGCCGCCCTCTCTGTAGTCAGACTTGTGGATCAGGGAACCGAACGGGCCCGTCGAGATGTCCTCAACGCAGTCCGCAAGGGGCCTTCCTTTGACACTTTGAGTAAGTCCTGAAAACACCTTATCCACGGCGTTCTCAAACACTGCACGGGCGTTGACGAGGTTTTGCTCGGTGTTCGACTTGGCAATGGCGATGGCGGCGAACGCTTCGTCGAGGATGCCAACGATCCGGCGCTGCTCGGGAAGCGTCGGGACTGGAAGCTCGATTGCCTCAATCTGCGCCTTATTGATCGACGCGAATACCGCGCCTTCTGTTCCTTCGATCTTGTGGCGCTGTGATAGCAGGCAGTAGTACAGGTATTCGTGATCCAGCTTCGAGCCTGCGCGGATTGCAGCAAGGCCGCGCCCAATGCAGCACTCTTGCGTGGCAAAGTTCACCGGTCCCACAGGTGCTCGCACCGACATGAGCACATCGCCGGGCTGCGCGATCCGCGTGACTTCTGTTGTCCACGTCGTGGGCTCGCCAATGAACTTCTCGCCAAACTCTTTCTTGCCCTGAAAAAACGCCATTCCGCAACCGTCCGAGTTGTAGGCCTTGCCGTCCGGAGACTGGCCCGCAATAACCGTCGCGACGTCGCCAAGACGTTGGGTAACATCCTTGCTCACAGCAACCCCCGAATGGATTCGAGCACGCTCGCGCTTTCGGCATCCAGCGCCGCGATCTGGTCCAGTATCTCCTGAGGCGTGCGGTGCGTCACGACCTCGCCGCCATTCGGATTCGTCACTGTCAGATCGAAGGTGGCAGCATCGAGGTCCTTCACGTTGATCGACCAAGACTTATCCGAATCAGCGTGCTTCTTCTGGAGCTTGAGGAAGTCGGCGAGATCGTCATCGTTCAGCGGGTTGGTCTTGCCCATTGTCCGGCCAGGATCAAGCTGGTAATACCAAATCTTTCGGGTTGGTGCTCCCTTCTCGAAGAACAGCACGACCGTCTTCACACCAGCGCCGAGAAATGTGCCGCTCGGACAGTCCAAAACTGTGTGTAGAGTGCACGATTCGAGCAAGAGTTTGCGTAGGCTCACCGATGCGTTGTCGGTGTTGCTTAGGAACGTATTCTTGATGACGATGCCTGCTCTGCCTCCTGCCTTGAGCATCTTGATGAAGTGTTGCAGGAAGAGGTACGCCGTCTCGCCCGTCCGGATCGGGAAATTCTGCTGTACCTCTTTGCGTTCACTGCCACCAAAGGGAGGATTGGCGAGGATGACGTGGAAGCGATCCTTCTCCTGCACGTCGGCCAGATTCTCGGTGAGCGTGTTAGTGTGAATGATGCTCGGTGCCTCAATCCCGTGGAGGATCATGTTCATGATCCCGATGATGTAGGCGAGCGGCTTCTTTTCTTTGCCGACGAACGTCTTCTCTTGAAGCGTCTTTGCGTCTTTCGTGGTCAGGCCGGGTTTGGAGCGGAGGTAGTCGAACGCTTCGCACAAAAAGCCCGCGGAGCCGCAAGCCGGGTCGTAGATGGTCTCGCCGATCTTGGGATCGACAACCTTGATGATGGCGCGAATCAGCGGTCGCGGCGTGTAGTACTCGCCACCGTTTCGTCCCGCGTTGCCCATCCGCTTGATCTTCTCTTCGTAGATCTGCGAGAGTTCGTGCTTCTCCGTTTGGGAGCGGAATCGGAGTTCATCGACGCGATCGATGAGCTCGCGGAGTGTGTAGCCGCTGGTGATGCGGTTCTTGAGTTCGCCGAAAATCTCGGCGATCTTGTACTCGATGGTGTTGGGGCCGCTTGCCTTGTCCTTAAAGCTCTGAAAATAGGGGAAGAGTTTGTCGTTCACGAAGTCGATGAGATCGTCGCCCGTGAGCGCCTTGTTGATGTCGAGCTTGCCGTCTTTTCTCTTGGGCGCAGCCCAGGATTCCCAGCGGTAGGGCTTGTCGAGGATGTAGCTGTACTTCTTGCCCTCAAGGGCGGCGATGTCCGCCCGATCCTGTTCCAGGGCGTCGAGATACTTGAGGAAGAGCACCCATGACGTCTGCTCGGTGTAGTCGAGTTCGGTGGCACAACCCGCTTCACTGCGGAGGGCTTTGTCGATGGCGTCGAAGGCTTGGTCAAACATGGGGGCGGGACTCTCTGGCTAGGTGTATCAGGATGTGATTAGCACCATCCGAGCACTGTGTCACGAGGGGATTGTTGGGAATGGTTTCGGCCTGAATGGTCGGTGTTGCGCGCCAGTGCGCGCCAAACGCGCGCCAGACGGTGTCGGGATGGGTCCGCTGGTGCCAGCTAACCCTTTGAAAAGACTGGTCGGAATGAGAGGATTTGAACCTCCGGCCCCTACGTCCCGAATCTACAACCTGCGCGTGTAGGGATACGCCGTCGGTCGCTTGATTCGTCATGGAATGGCGGCGATCCGCCCCAACATCGCGATTGGGCGGCGCATCGGCAACGGCACACGTCGTGGCCGATGGGTGAAAATCCACCCCTCTGCGCGCCAAAAATCCCGGGGCTCAATTCCCCCTCATCTGCACTCCGGCCTTTCGCGTCGTGGTGCTCCAGTCGGAATCCTCTGCTCAAGCTGCTCGGCCTTGGGGCATCCACTCCCCGGACGGAAAGTGTACGGCAAGCCAGAGCGTCAGGACTTAAGGGTGCTCAGAACCGCGATGATGACGCTTCGGAGGGCGATTGCGCCGGGGTGCGGCCCCGGTTTGTCGGTGGGGTACACGAGCTCAAAGTCGAAGCTGTCATGGTGGGCGGCGTAGTTTCGGGCGATCACAAGGTTGACGAACGCACTCACAAGCAGATCGATTGCTGCATCGCCGGTTCCTACCGCTTCCGGGGCGACGAAGGGAATGCCGTCGTCTTCGTTCAGTTCGTGGAGTTGTGCGTGCTTCTCAAGAAGCTTCTTCGCCGCTTCCTGTGCAGCTCGACACACCGCACTCGGCGTCTTCCACTGGTGCAGGACGTGATTCAGGGATTCCCTGGCAAGTGCGCGAACGTCCATGAATCGCTTTTCGCTGCGTCTCGCCCGAACCGCATGCGAGAGGATCTTCTCCGCATGAATGATGATCAGTATGAACTGCTCGATCATTTCGTTGCGGCGGATGACGTCGCCTTCAGATCGTTCGCCGCCCAACTGCTCGTGGAGGCGATGAAGCGCAAGAGCCAATCTATGGGTCGCTGGATTCGTGGCCCACGACTCATCGATGAGGGTTCGCAGGCCACTCTCGGTCAAAGGTGCCAGTGCGGGAATGATCTTGAGATGATCCCGGATGTACGGAAAAGCATGGAGCCCAAAGTCTCGCCTTGCGAGTTCAAGTTCAAACGGCAGTGCATCGATCAGTCGCGCATGATCTCCGTTTCCATGTCGTGGGCTCCAAAACGCATCGAGGAAGTCGATCCGTTTCCGGTCAATGCGCTCGATGAAGTGAATGCCGTACTCGATCTCTTGTCGCAACAGCGCCTTGAGTGGCTCTGGCCATTGGTTCTCCGGCGACTGTCGTCGAACCTTGTCTTGCCACATACCGAGCAACGTGTCACGAACGTCCAGCCTCATCTGCTCAACCGAGATTGGGATGGATTTCGCGACCGTTGCCAGCGCATCGTCGATCTCTTGATTTGACCGCTGCGGCATCACGGATGATCCGAGTACCGTTCGCATTCGGGACAACCAGTCAAAGACTCGACGCCGCGGCTCCCACTCACGTCGCAGCCGAGACTCGTAGATCTCGACCCACTCTTGACGCCTCGCCTTGGCCTTGTCAGCGTCAGTTGGCGGATCGCTGGTGAGCCAGTACCAGCCCTTCATGTGACTGAGATAGTCGTAGATTTCGAACGCCTGCCAGTACGCGAAGAAATCGATCCATGGGCGAACCTCTTGGTTTGCCCTGGCGTGACGAAACGATGGCGGCAAGTTCGCCGCCGAGAGGTCGGTTGTGCTGTGGGCTCTCGCCTTCATCGCGATCTCGCCATCCGCATCGAGTGGGTCTACCCACCACTGCGGTCGTCGGCGAATCGAGTCGCTGCTCATCGCGTCGACGTACAGCACGAGCGCCCACTCGTGCTCCGGAAGGCACGCGTCAGCATCGATGGGTGAAATGATTGCGTAGTTGGTCCAGGCGTGGAATGCTTCGGGCGGCAATAGCACCCGCAGCTGCGGCTTGATCCATCCCCGCTCGATGATCGAAGCCAACGTCAATGACTTGTCGAGCTTGATCCCGAGCTTTTCAAGGTGCTTGCCAAATGGCGTGCTCTGCGTCAGCGTTCCCGGAGCGGCGATGTAGCGGCAGGATGAATCTCCACTCGTCAAGCGCATAGGCACTCACCCTGTCATTCTGGCTGGAGCGAACTCCGTCATGAGATCCTCGGGAGAGGTTCCGTGCGAACGCTTCCATCCGCTGTGATGGTGATGCGCGGAACTGGCCGGAGCGGGAACGGGAGATGGTATCGGGTGTGTCGCTTCTCACCGGTTCGGTGAAGGACGCCCATGCCGACCATTTCGGAGAGATCGCGTCCGGCGGTCGCGGGTGACGTCTTGGCGATCGACACATAGTTGCCCGCACTGAGTCCGCCCTTGAACCCAGAGGGGCCTTCGCGGAGCACGCGGAGCAAGACGGCCTTCTGCCGCTCGTTGAGCTGATCCCGAAAGCGATCGAGCAGCTTGGTCTTTTCGATCAGGAACTCCACCTGGGCGAGAGTCATCGCCTGAGCTTCAAGAGCGATCCCGGCAAACCATGCCAGCCAGTTCGTGACCTCGTTGCCTTTGTTGGCCGCTTCGAGCTCCGTGTAGTAGTCCGAGCGATGGGCGAGGATCGTGGCGGCGATGGCGGTGAGCGAAGGTTGGCCAAGGCTTTGGGCAATCACCTTCTCTGCGATCGCTCGCCCAATCCGGCCATTGCCATCCTCGAACGGGTGGATGCTCTCGAAGTAGATGTGCGAGAGGCCAGCCCGAGTGACGACACCAAGGGGATTTGATCCGCCCGGGGCGGTGCGATTGAACCACGCGATGAAGCGATCCATCTCCTCGGGCACGCGGTCCGAAGGCGGGGCTTCAAAGTGGACTTTCGGATCATAAATGCGACCGGAGACGACCTGCATCGGCTCGGGATGGGTGCGATAGCGCCCGATGTCGCGAAGGTCCGTTCGACCGCTCGTGACCATCCGATGCCAATTGAAGAGCGTGTTCGGATCGAGCGGTGCGGCGAAGTTCCGGTAGAGGTCCACCATCATCTCGCCAATACCTTGCTCCGCCGGGAGCACCTTGCGGTGATCGGCGGCGAGCCCAAGCTGTCGACGGATGGAGGACTGGACGCTGTCCCGATTCAGGATCTCGCCCTCGATCTCGGATGTGGTCATGGCCTCGTTGCTCATCGACTCCACGATGAGCATGTCGCGATCGTCCTGACCGAGGTGTTGGACGGTGCCGAGGAAGCGGCCCGAGTGCAGCAAAAACTGCTCCTCGGCCTTGGCGAGACGAGACGCCTGCCAGGAGAAATCGGGCCATTCGGATTGCTGCCAGTTCCACTTCATGAGCGATAGGACACCTTTCTATCGCTCACCATAGCACGAATCCTGAGCGATAGCAATCACCCCTATCGCTCAAGACGAACCGAACGGGTGCCAGACTGGCAACGCTTTGCTACAATCCGGTCATACGCCCGCATGCCGCCGACGGTGCTCGAAATTCGGCAAACGGCAGCGGCCACCGGCCTCCTTAGCGGAGCTAAGGGAAGACGTCTGGTGGGAAAAGGCGCACGCAGACAAAGGCACAGCTCAAGGCTCAGAACCCTGCGGCAGATTCAGCACAGCCGAGCAGCAATCCCCCCGACACCGGTGCCAAGCTGGCAACGCTTTGAGCAGAATCCGGATGGGCATCCACGGGCTTCATCGTCGATCACAGAACGGCTGAACTCCGCCATGTCAAGGGGATGATGCCGACGTGGCACCGATCGTTGCCAAGCGTTGAGTCGGCGGCGGGTCGATCGCGAGCGGCGATCGATTCGGTTGAGGCGGTGCCGGGCTGGCAACGGTCGATTGACATCTCTGACGTCCGGTTGAACTCCGGCAACGCCCACTGGCGACATGGCGGAACGCCGCCATGTCAAGTGGGTGGTGCCGCGCTGTCACCGCATGTTGCCGGTCTGGCACCGGGGAGATGCTGCTGGGGGTGGTGCCGGAGCGGGAACGGGGGAGAGGGAGCGAAGCCGGTGAGCGACCCGCCGGATGGGGCGGGTCGCAAGGCTGAGCGGTGCCGGGCTGGCAACGCTCCCTTGACTAATGACCAGCGAGTCCTTTAGCGGCTCCGACCTTTGGACTTGGATGGGCGTCGCGGCGTCTTGGTCTTGCCATGGCTTGCCCGATCATCGGGGGTGCGGATGGGCCTGCGGCTTGCCGTGTATCCGCTGGGCAGCTTGGCTGGGTTCGGTGTTGGATCGAAGGGCGGAGGTTCGGTTGCGTCCTCACCTGGCTGGGACGCAACCGAATCATCGCCCGACTGGCAGGTCGGGGAGTTGCAGTTGGCGGGAGCATGGCCGAGAAACGCCTTGGCCGCCGTGATCGCCTGATCGAGAGCTTCCAGTTCCTCGATCTGGAAACCGGCAGCGGGGTACCAGTCGTCATGGCCGTGATTCTGGCGGCGTTCGATGGTGAAGCTGGATGGCTTGGATCGGGTGCCGCCATCGCCGTAGATGGTCAGACGGATGTGGCCGATGGTGGTGGCGTGGGCTGGTTTGGGATTGGGCATGATGCCTCCTTGCTGTGGGTTGTCTCGCGCCCGGCGGACGCCGAGCGAGCCGGGCACAAGAGCACAAGCCGGAGGCCGTGAAAAGCGAGCGAGCCCGAGATGGGAACGGGCTTGCGGCTAGACGTCATCGTCATCGCGAGTCTCGAGTAGCGGGAAGAGAATCCCTGCGACGATCTCGATCATGTAGTAGTTCAAGCCGAACTCACAAGTGACGTGGTCTCTGCACTCCCGCAGCACGTCCCAGGACTGGTTGTGGTCGAGATCGGGCCGAATCGCTTGCACGTCGCCGACACCGTACATCACGGCGATCTCATGTTGTTGGGCGAGCATCTCCTGAATCGCGTTTCGAGAGCGGGGAGCTTCGGTGCTGCGTTCATCGGCGGATTCGATCAGCACGATGACGTCGACCGCCGATGGCAGCGGTACATCGCTGACGAGATAGCCAAGGCGGTTGACGCGACGCCAGCCGCTCACGACACGGACTTGGCCCGTATCGGACTCGATGAGCGTCCAAATGCGGCGGGCGTCTTGCGCGGACACAAAGTCCAGCTCCTCGCCGTAGGTCTCGAACAGACAGCCACGTCCCTCGTGGTTGCTCCACGCGGCGGACGGATTGAGATGATTCGCTTGCAGAGGGAAAAGGGCGTCGAACGCATCTTCGGAAAGAGTGATAGTTTGATTTGTCATGCAGTAGCTCCTTGTAGTTGGGTGAAGGGTGGTGGCGGAAGGCTCCGTGCCTTCCGCCGGTTTGATCGAGTCACTCGCTGAAGAGGTAGTCGGCGGTGATTTCGAGCGTGTCCCAGGTGATGCCGACATTGGCGTCGTGGTTTCGTTTGCAGGTCTCTAGGACGAGCCATGCCTGTTCGTCGCTGAGATCGGGGCGCACTTCGTGGACATCTTCGATGCTCCAGACGATGGCGATCTGGCGTTGCTTGGCGAGAAAGCGGTAAAGCGTGTTGCCGGACGAAACCGGCTCCTTGGCGAGGTGGGTGATAGTCATGAGGAATCTCCTTGTGGTGGGTTGAGCGCTTGGCCTCGCCGCTGGAACGGCGAGGCGTTTGCTTGGACTAGTGGGTCAGTTGCCGCTCCAGTTGGTGCAGCAGGCGGAGGAGTCGAGCTTCGGGGTGTGGCTCGGGATCAGGTGCTTCGGCCTCATCGGAGGAATCACCCGGAGGGTTCGCGGTGATCCAGTCGAGGGCCTTTGCCGTGAGCGTTCGCACCACCGGAAGATCGGCGGGGCGAAGCGAGCCGGTGTCGGCCCATTTGCCCTGGCTATCGCGGAACGATCTCCCAAGGCTTGCGGTGTAGTAGGTTCGTCCTGCTCGATCCGAGTTTGGCCACACGGTGAGAGTGATTGATCCAAGCCGGAATCGCTTGGCTGGTTGAACGGTGGTAGTCATTGGTAGCTCCCTTAGGTTTGAGTTGAAGTTGGTCGGCCCACGGGCGACCGAGGAGCGCAGCCCGTCAAGATGAGCCGCCCCGAGCCGGGCGCAAGCCCGCCGGGGTCTGCCGTCTGCAGCCGCGAAGCGGCGAAGATGGACGGCCTCTTGACGGCGCGAGCACCCGAGGTCAAGACCAACGACACTCAACTCAAACCGGGGGAGTGCGGACACACGCCGTCGGGCAGACTGCGAGTTCACGGCCAATCGCACGAACCGCATGTATGGCCGATCGCGGGTGCTGGGCGAACAGGCTTCACCGCAAGACTGCGGTGCCGCGATAGCCAATCGGCAGAGGCCGATCGAAGGCGGAGCGGCTTCGCCCGCTGCCGTGGTGGAACGCGAACGGAACCCCGGCCGGGTCACTGCGGTACATTCTGACGATGATCCGAATGCACCAATTCCGATCGCAGGGCCAGCTCACCGACTACTACACGGCGGCACTCGCTGGCGGCGATTACTCCACGGCAGACGAGCAACGCTCGCTGTGGCAGGGGGAGCTTGCCAAGCGGCTCGGCCTGCCGGAAGAGGTCACGCGTGAGAGCTTCCTCGCGATGGCCGAGAATCGCCATCCGGTGACGGGTGAGCCGCTGACGCCGCGCACTGACGCCGATCGCACCGTCGCCTACGACATCAACTTTCATGTCCCAAAGAGCGTCTCGGTTCTGCACATGGTGGCGAAGGACGATCGCATCATCGAGGCGATTCGTGAGTCGGTGCGTGAGACGATGAAGGACATCGAGAAGCACGCGAAGACACGCGTGCGAATCGACGGCAAGCAGGAAGAGCGATCGACCGGCGAGTTGGCTTGGGCGGAGTTTGTGCATCCGACCACGCGTCCGGAGGATGGCATTCCCGATCCCCATCTGCATGTGCACTGCCTCGCGTTCAATGCCACGCACGATCCCGAAGAAGAGCGGATCAAGGCAACGCAATTCCGCGAGATCAAGCGGAACATGCCGTACTTTGAGGCGGGTTTTCACAGCCGGTTGGTGTGGCGGCTGGAGGATTTGGGATATCGCGTTCGAGCCGAAGGCAAGAAGTGGGAGATTGAGGGCTTCACCAAAGAGCTGACCGACAAATACTCGCGTCGCACGCTGGCGATTGAGAAGAAAGCCAAAGAGCAGGGCATCACAGACCCCGCCCTGAAGGCCGAGCTTGGAGCAAAGACGCGATCCAGAAAGACCAATCGATGGACAGCGGACGAGCTTCACAAGGAGTGGATGTCCTGGCTCTCACCCGAAGAGCGGAAGACGGTCGAGCGAGCGGCAAAGGCGGACTATCGCCCCGACCGTGGCTCGGAGCGAGCGGCTGCTCGCGATGGCCTTGCCCGCACCGTCGATCATCACTTTGAGCGGAACAGCATCGCGGATGAGCCGCGATTGCGAGAGGCCGCATTGCAAGGGGGCCTCGGCAAGTTTCGGCCCGAGGCATTGGACAAGGCGGCGGATGCTCACCCCGAGTTGCTGCGGCGGAGCGAGAACGGCCAGACCGTGGTGACAACACGTCAGGTGCTTGCCGAGGAACAGCGGATGTTGTCCTTTGCTCGCGATGGCCGGGGATCCTGTGCGGCGCTGGAGGGCGATCGGCCATGGCAAGCGCCCTATGCCAATCTGAATGCGGAACAGCGGCGAGCGGTCGAGATGCTCCTGCGGTCGAGAGATCGCGTGATGCTGGTGCGAGGTGGTGCCGGGACCGGCAAGTCAACGCTGCTGCGAGAGTTCAGCAAGGCGGTCGAGTCACGGTCGGGTCCAGTCACGGTGTTGGCGTCAACGGCAGAGGCGTCGCGAGGCGTGCTGCGAGAGGCCGGCTTTCGGGATGCGGAGACGGTGGCGACGTTTCTGGACAAGCCGGAGATGCAAGCGAAGGCGCGTGGCGGCGTGATCTGGGTGGATGAAGCAGGGCTGATCGGAACGCCCACGACGGCGAAGCTCTTTGCGATGGCGGAGAAGCTGAATGCTCGCGTGGTGATGTGCGGGGATATCAAACAGCATGCACCGGTCGAGCGCGGCGACGCTCTTCGTCTGCTGACGACGCGGATTGATCTGACGGCGGCGGAGCTGACCACGGTGGTGCGGCAACGCGGGCAGTACAAGGAAGCGGTCGAGGATTTTTCAAAGGGGCATTTCGATCGCGGTATCGAGAAGCTGGATCGCATGGATGCAATCAGAAAGGTTGAGCGAAACAACTGGTTGCCGATGGTTGAGGACTACCTCGACAAGACACGGCAGAATCGCAGCGCCTTGATTGTCGCTCCAACGCATGCGGTCGGTGCCGAGATCACGACGCTGATTCGGGCATCGTTGAAGCACGAAGGCAAACTCGGCATGGAGGAGCGGCTGATCCCGCAACTCCATGATCTTCGCTGGTCGGCGGCGGAGCGCGGCGATGCGAGCCGCTACGAATCAGGACAGGTAGTGCAGTTCTTTCGCACGGTCGGCAAGGGCGAGCGCGGCTTTCGAGCTGGCGAGCGGCTTCGTGTCTCGGGTAGGAATGCCAACGGCGATGTCGTCGTGATCGGCAAGGACAATCGCGAGCGGACATTGCCGTTGAATCGGGCGGCGAGCTTTGGCGTGAGCGAGGAGCGGGTGCTGCGGGTGGCACCGGGAGAGAGCCTCCGTGCCATCGGGGGCGGTCGGACAATTGACGGCAAGAATCGGATCAATAATGGAGCGATGTTCACGCTCAAGGGATTCACGCCCGAGGGACATTTGCGGTTGAGCAATGGCTGGGTGGTGTCGAACGACATCGGACGATTTGCCCATGGCTATGTCTCGACCTCGCACGCCTCGCAGGGGCGGACGGTCGATTGGGTCTTCATCGCCCAGTCTCGGGCAGCGGCACCGGCGGCGAGCGCGGAACAGATGTATGTCTCGGTGAGCCGTGGCCGCCAAGGCGTTCGCATTTACACGGATGACCGGCGAGCTTTGGTCGATGCGGTGCAGCGTCAGAGCCAGCGTCAGGCGGCGGTCGAGCCGCGCCGGGACTTCAGCGGAGCGGAGCGATCGCAGCTTCATGCACAGATGTTGGTCCGCTTGCGTCAGTACGAACTGGTAAGGTCGCGAGCGCCATCACGAGCCAGAGAGCTAGGGAGCTTCTATGACCGATAGACCGTCGAGTCGATTCATTCAACCTCGAGTAGCATCGCAGCAACCGGCGGCGAGCGCCGAGCCGAAGGATCTGGGGTTCACGTCCGCTCCGGCAGCGACAGCGCGGATGCTGGACATCGGCTTGAAGAGCGGCGATCGCATCGCCTTGCCATATGCCTACTTGATCGCGGTCGAGCTTTCGGCTGGCACGGCGCTTCGGTTGACATTCACCGAGCATCTGGTGACGGTCACGGGTCGCAACCTCTCGATTCTGTACAAGCACATACTGGCCCAAACCGCCAAGGAGATTGACGAAAGCACCGCCGGGTTCGATGACAACCGGACTCAGAGTTGGGTTGAGTCGGTTGCCATCGAGACGCGGTAGATCAGTCTTCGTCGTCGGCGGAGAGAATCGCCGCGATAGAGGTGTGAGCGAGCCGGGCGAGTTTGCTGAGGGTGAGCAGCTCGCCAAAGTCATAGAAGGGGTTGTTGGCGCCGTCATCGGCGGTCGGGATCCGCTGAAAGAACACGCCGTAGCGGGCTTGGCCGTCACTGAGGGCGACGACGGTGACGACGGCCTCGATATTGCCGCAGCGAATGCGGCGGATCAGTTGGGCTTGTATCATGGGCACCTCCTCAGCGCGACCGGCGTTTGCCGGATTCCGAGTGGACGGAGGCTGCAGGCTCGCTTGACTGCCCGTTGCCATGCTGGCCGTTTTCGCTGTGGGATCGTTCGCCCGCCTGGCGATCACATATATATGTGTGTGCGGCATCCGCGATCTTGGCGAGGATGAGCAGGTCGTCGCGTCCGAACGAGCTGCTGCTTTGCCATTGTTCGGCGGCGTCGCGGAACCTGCGGTCGAGCGTCACGTTGTAGAACGGCCCGTGCTGTCCGGGGTTGCTCCAGATCGCGGCTTGAATTGCCCCGATGCGGATGGTGTGAATGGGTTTGGCTTTGTCACTCATGGGATCTCCTTTGCGGTTGATCCCGGAGCAAAGCACGATCGGAGCGGTCACGCGACAGCTTGATGCCGAAGGGGCAACCGGCGTGCCGAGCAGGTCAGCGGGTGGGCTCAAACACCAACACCTCTCCCTTTTCGGTACCGTAGTCTACCCGCAATCTTCCTCCGTTCACTGTCGCGGTATAGGGCTTGGATCTCTTCAAGAAGGACTCAGGACTGGCAGCGAACGTCATGGTTGAACCTTTGAGCGACCATGTTCCGTGTTCTTGAGCTTTGCCTTTGGATGTAAGCGTAAATGTTTTGTCGGCTCGGATCTCATATCGCAGCTCACCTGCCCGGATGAACTCCCAAACCAACTCAAGCCCCTCTTTAAGGTCGTCTTCAGTCGCCTTCGTGTCTTTGCTGTTTTCCTCTTTGCGGATCGCATCCTCGATACTGGCCCGAGTGTCGGCCTCGTGGACTTGCCAGGCACCGATGAACGGGTCTTCGGGTTTACCGCAACCGGAGATCAAGGTCACACTGAACAGCAGGACCACGAGCGAGATCACGCGCAGCATTGCAATCCTCCTTCGCCATGAGCGATGAACACGGACCCGGCAAATGGTAACGTTGCAGAGCGAGGATGTGTCACGCGGCGGTCGCGAGAGCGGTTTGCGGCTGGAGCAGGGCATTGACGATCTCGCGGGACGTTTTCTGAATCCGGCTGAGGGAAGCGCTGAGGGTTTCGGCATTGCCGTCATAGAGCTGGATGTAGTCGCGGCTTGCGTCTTCGATATCGAGGCCGATCACGTGGCCGACCACGAAGGCGACGGCCTCAGCTTCCGTCTCCCGGACAGTCTTTGAGGATGGGCGGTCGCCTCGCTGGTGCATCAGCTCATGGGCGAACTCGTGAACGAGTGTCGCGAACTCCTCGGCGGCGGAAAGCCCGGAGGCGATGATGATGTGTCCGCCGGTCGAAGAGCCGTGATGGCCCGGGCGGAGAGCGGCATGCTCCACGGTAACGCCATAGGCGGCAATGACTTCGCGCAGTCTTTGCAGCTGATCGCAGGGATCGCCGGTCACGGGTGCCGGTTCCGGCAGGTTCTCGCCGTCGGTCTGCGAGATGTCGAAGACGCGAACAGCCCGGAAGCGAACCGTCTCTTCGTCCGGCGATGCTGCCGCATCCCGCTTGCTGCGGATGGGGGCGTAGATGACGATGCCACGCTCGCCCTTCTTGACGAAGCGTCCGAGCTTTCGCCAGGTGTTGAACCCCGCGACCTGGGTGGAGTCGGGTCGCTGGCTGTGGATGAGCATGACGTTGCTGGCGCTGTAGTCGTGGAAGCGGGCCATCGCCCCGAGCAGCCGCCGAAGCGTGCCGCTCTTCCCTGCTTGGAGGGCGAGTTCGAGTTGTGCGAGTGCGTGGGCGGTCAGCGAGTGACTGGAATCGTCGGGCATATGGATCTCCTTTGTAGTGGACCGCGAATGCGACCCTTCGCCCAGCCGGGGGGTCGCATTTGCGGCCAGTCGGAGATGATGTATCATTTGGACGAGTCGCCCGGCAGCTCGGCGTGATCGGGATGTCGAACCAGGGGCAGGACTTCAGCGCATGGGTCACGTTTGCTACGAGGGGACGCATGTTTTTTCGGGATCTCTTTCCGAACTCCTTTCGCAAGCGTGATCGGTTCGCACGAACGTCAGTGGGTCTTCGTACACCGGGCCGCTGGCCGCTTGACAGACCAATGGTGTTGCTGGGAGACGCCGACGCGGTCAGCGTTCGAGACTTCATGACCGGCGTGCAGGTCTTTGGCGCGACCGGATCAGGCAAGACCAGTGGCAGCATGGCCTGCTTCGCGGAAGCGATGCTGAAGGACGATTGGGGGTTGCTCGTTCTCACCACCCGCGTCACCGACGCCGACATTTGGGAGCAATGGGCCGCACGCGCAGGGAGGAGCCAAGACGTGCTCCGCATCCGAGCCGACGGCCAGCATCGCTTCAACTTCTTGGAGTATCTGAACAGCCATCCGGTGCCGGGCGTTTCGATCGCGACGAACATCGCCGATGTGGTCATGAGCATCGCCAAGCACACCAAGCCGACCGGTAAGCAGACCGAAGCCAGTCAGTTCTTCGCGGAAGCCGCGACCCGAATGGTGACGATGGCAATCCATCTCGTGAGAGCCGCTGGCATTCCGCTCACGCTGGGAACGATCGGCGACATTATCAACGCCGCGCCGACACACCCGCTGGAGAAGGCCGAGGAGGGGTTCGAGGACACGCTGATTCCCGAGCTGATCGACCGGGCGGGCTTCAACGGGTCGAGCAAGTTCGACGAACTCGGCAAGTTCTGGCTCCGTGAGTTTCCGGGCATGAATGAACGCACGCGGGGCGACGTGATCTCGACTTTGACGTCGGTCGTGCACCGTTTCGGCGAGCAGCCGATCGCCGACTTGATGACGTGCGAGCGGGGTAGCTCCTTCATCCCGGAAATGGTCGATCAGGGAAGGATCATGATCCTTGATTGCCCGGTCACCACCTATGGCGAAGCGGGCCGTCTGTTTCAAATCGCGATGAAGTACCTTGTTCAGCGGATGGTGCTTCGCCGGGTCGGCGCGGACACGACAAGGCCGGTTGCGATCGTTGCTGACGAGTCGCACAACTTTGTCACCCAGTTCGACTACCAGTATCAGGCGGTGTGCCGCGATCCGAGGGGCTGCACGGTCTACGCCACCCAGTCGATCGACAACTACCGCGAAGCGACAGGCACGCCAGCGGCAACCGAGGCATTGCTGGCAAGCCTCGTCAACAAGGTGTTTCACGCCAATGCGGGCAACACCAACGACTGGGCACAATCGCTGATCGCTGGGGACTGGCGGCGAATGTCCTCTGAGTCGATGAATCAGCGCGACCAGGGCGGCACCACCCATGGGACCTCATTCTCGGAACAAATCTCACCGCAAGTGCCTGCGGTCGAGTTCACGCGTCTGCGATCTGGTGGACCAGAGCATCGGGGAATGGTGGACGCGATCTTCTTCCAGACCAATCGCGTGTTTGCAACCGGCAAGCCATTCTTCAAGGTCACGTTCATTCAGCATGGATTCGAGGCAAGGAAAGGACGCTAACCATGGAAGGATCGATCTCTGAGACGCTCGCACCGCTCGTGCGTTCAACAAAGTGCGGCACGAGCATTTGGACAACCTTCCGCTGGCTCGGCAACATCATGTATGGGGCCGCGTGGGTCATCGCGCTGCCGGTCGAGTTGGTTCTCAATCGCCGCATTGGGCGTCGCTATGCCGGGCTACTGCCACTGGCGATCTCGTTCCTGGTCTTGTCGTTCTTTCTCGGCATGAGTTCGTTTCTCTCGACTCGCGGGTTTGAAGGTCCCCGCACGGGCCTCGGCCTTTGGGGAACGGCGATCATCTACGGACTGCTCGCCGTTGGTCTTCTACACCAGCGTCTTGGTAACTGGTGGCGGTTCCGTGGCAACGAACACGTCTACAGCTTCAGCAACGGCATCCCGATCTGGCTGTTCTTGCCGCGACCGATCAGCTTTCGGCTCGGACAGATGATGACCTTCGACCGGCCCGCCCCCTCCGACGATTGGAGCAACGCGCCGATCTCCGCGAGCACGCCTTGGGCCGCGGCGAGGGCGCTGCTCTCGCCGTTCCTCGCTCATCTCCGGGCCCACTGGTCCTACTTCTTCGATCAATGGCGGAGCGGCGTGATCCCGGCTGGACCAATCGCTTGGATCGGTGCGACAATCGTGCATCCGATCATCGTCATCGCATTGGCTGTGCCCGCATCGCGGCTTGATGGCGGGCTTTCGACCTATCTCGTCCTCGCGGGCATCGCGATCTTCTTCAAGGCGAGGATTGAGAAGGCGAATGCAGTCGAGACGGTCTACAACGTCTTTGACTCGAAGATTGAGCAACAGTTCGTGCAAGCGATCACAAGGCCCGGCGATATGGTCATGGTCGAAAGGCAGGGCTTGACGGCACCCGGAATCGCGCGTCTGCCCGAAGGGCATGGAGTGATCATCGAACAGAAGCCGCAGCTCGCCCCGGAGTATGCCAAGCTCCTGACTCCGGACGGAGGCTCCCCAAACCCGACGGATGCGCAAAGCCCTCCGGCCTGAGCCGTTGCCAAGGCGGGCTCAGAGGCGGGATATCGATGGGGGGATGTGTTCTTCTGCTGGCCGCGGCATGGTCGCCGCGATCAGCGAGAAGGAGAACACATGTCGCACGATATCACGAAGACGGACCAGCTGGTCCTCACCCAGAAACCCGCATGGCACGGGCTCGGCATTGTCGTCGAGGATGCGCCATCGCCCCAAGAAGCGTTGCAGCTTGCGAGCCTCGGCTGGCAGGTCGAGCAATGGCCGCTGCAAGCGATGGGGCCGGATGGCCCGCGAGCGGTATCGAGTCATGTACTCAATGTTCGCGGCGATGACCTCTCAGCACTTGGCGTTGTCGGCGTCGGCTATCGCCCGGTGCAGAATGTAGAGCTGGCGGAGTTCGCAGCGGCATTGAGTGAGACCGGTGCGGTCAAGATTGAGTCGGCGGGATCGATCCGCGGCGGCAAGCGCGTGTGGTTCCTGGCTCGTGGTGATTCGATTTGGCTGGGCAACAGCGATGAGGTCAAGCCGTATCTGCTCGTGGCGAATGGCCATGATGGCACCATGTCGGTCGTGTGCCAGCCGACCACGATTCGAGTCGTCTGTCGCAACACGTTGCACGCCTCGTTGAAGGAGGGCGAGCGATCGCAGCTCGCGGTGCGATTTCGACATGAAGGGGAGATCACGAGCAAGCTGGATGACGCTCGAAGGGCGCTTGGCCTGTTTCAGTCGGCGCGTGCAGCGTTTGAGCATCAGGCTCAGGCTCTCAACGCCAAAGAACTGAGCCGCGAAGATTTGCAGCGATACTGGCTAGAGGTGTATGCGGCAACGCTGGAGCCGATTCCTTTTCAGCCGGTGACGGCCCAGGAACAGCGACAGGCTCGCCTTGCGAAAGACCGATTGTCGCAGTGGGCGATGAACTTCGACAAGGATCGCGAGAAGCTCGGCACTCCGGCCTCCGCCTGGACGGCGCTCAATGCCGTCACCCAGTGGTTCGATCATCAACGCACGGTGCGTGGGCCGAACGATCGCTCGCGTCTCGATCAGAGAGTCATGGGCAACTGGTGGGGCGATGCGGCGATCGCAAAAGCCAAGGCGATGGAGATGGCGCTCACACGATGACCGATCACACTCGGTTGGTGTCTTGGCGTTTTTATCTCACCCGCGTCCACCGTTTGTGTAGGTTGCTGCAACGGGAGACAGGCACATCAACGTAGCGAGACATGGGGCTTTGCCGCACTCGATACTGATCGCTGAAGCACCGCAAAGGGATACGATGAACATCATGTCACACCCCGATGCGGTCGCGCATGCAGACGAATCCGGCTCCAAGGGGCTGGTCCACAACTTGAAGCCGCCCAAGGACGCAGACTTCGGACTGTGCTGTTCGATAATTGTACCGACGGGTCAAGCTTCTGCCGTGCAAGCGGTATTGTCTATTCCTTTCGAGCAATTCAAGAGAGAAGCTGCGGCGAGAGTTAAGAAGCTACATATTACAGATGCCCTCAGGCAAAGCAGCCTTCGCACGATGGCATGCGAGGTGCGTGACGCGATATTTGAAGTGATCCGAAAGTACGACCTGCGGATCGTCTATTGCGCTCGCAGACTCGGTACGCTTCGGGCGGAGCACTCGATGCTCAGAGAGATCGAGCAGATAGGAACAGCCTTGGGAGGCTCGCAGAAAGGTGTCGGTAGCAACCCCATCGATGGAGATCGAGTTGAATCGGACCTGATGCGGGGCTTGGTGCTGAGGCTCGATGCGTTCGCGGAGGAGCGAGGATGGACGCAAGTTGACCCTGTATCAGATCGCGTTGACAAGGCAGTGCAGAATGATCTCGATGAGGCTATAAAAGAGACGCAAACACTTACCAATCGCAAGATCGTCGTTGATTCCGTGCATGGTGGACAGGTCGAGATCCAGTTCTCGGTTCACGGCGAGTCAGGGCTAGACGTGACGCACGTCGGACCGCTGAAAGTTCTGGATGTGGTCGATGAGATGTCCTTTGCTGCCGACGTTGTGGCGAATTCTCTTCGATCCCATCTCGGAGAAATGCCCGATGGTCATGCGCTCAACGCTCCTTCAAGCGTGCGGGGTTGGCCACTGGAGTCACAAGTGGATGGAGTGCAAGAGAACGCCTGGGAAGACCAGCAACCATCATCTGGAGCGTGAGCGTCAATCCTCGACGCACCTTCGCTACTGGATGGCTGCGGCCGATCAAGTGGGACCGCACGAAACCGTGGGTGAGCGGCACTTCGGTTGATTGCGGGCGATCCGTCGGAATGGTGACTGCCGCAATCGGTGACGGTTCCCTCTGCAGAGTCGGATCTAGATGTAATACTTGAAATTGGCCAGTGGCTCAGTCTGTCCGGGCGATATTTCTCGCAGAATATCGCCGACCCTGCGAGCGAAGGTCAGCGTGATGGGCAGCAAGCCGCCCATCAGCGAACAGTTCCAGTTCATTTTCGAGAGGATCAACACTTCTTCCAGCAGCTGGGCTCGCGATGTGTCACCGCCGATGTGATCAGCAAGTTGGAGTGCGCTCGGGACGTGGTTTGCGTGAAACTGTTGCAAGTCCGCTTGAAAACCTGTGGTGTACAAGTAGTCAAGATCACCTACTTTGAAGTGTGTGCCACGAAGCGGCGGATACTGATTGACCGGAAACAGCCGCACAGTGTCACTCGGGGCGAGTGCCACGAGATCGTATTGGAGTTTTCGGCGTTCCAATGCGGCCCGGAATCCCTTGGTCTCTGCGGGCCAGTAGCGGCTGGTCTTGTGAATCACCATTCGCGTTGGGACTTGACCCATTTCTTCGCGGTAACGGTCAAGTGTGCGATCGACGGTCCAAGCCGCTTGCTCCTCCGACAGGTGGGGCGAGCGAGAGCCTTCCTTTGCGGCGTCCCACTGAAAATCCTGCCCGCGAAGGACCAAGCCATCTCCGTGCTCGTCGAATGCTTGAACCAAGCTGCTCTGCACACGGGAATCCTCGGCGCCTAGCGGGCGGAAAAAGCCTACGCCGACGAAACATGATCCCGGCGTAAGGCCGACAGGCCCCCAAGGAAATCCCCCCGCCTTGAAGTACATGGCCGTGAAAAAATCCCAAGCGATGTCAGATGGGTAATCGCCAGGCTCCTCATCACTCGTGGTCTTTTCCAGGAGGATCTGCGTCGGCAGACGGTAACGCATGGCGACACCCTTGATCGCCCGGCGGAAGTTGCGCCGCACAAGCCCCGTCTCGGCGTGGGTATGCTCGACGGTTTGACACTCAGCGAGCAGTTCATCAGGCAGGGCGAGAATCACATACTCGGGTGGTCGGTCTTTCCGGCACAAAAGAGCGAGCTTGGCGTCGATCATCGCGACCGCAGCTTCAAAACGTTCAATGCGCTTACGGTGCGACTTTAGGTCTGCAAGCTCTGATGCGAAGATGGGAGCATTCCAGTCCTCGCTCAGCTCGACTTCTGAAAAGAACCCACGATCTTTTCGGAACCCGGGAAACTCCAAGCGCTCTGGAGCACCACGAACGCCCTTCGATGTCTTGTCGATCCAAATACCCGCCTTTTGAATCGTGTCCGGCGTTCCGATGAACCCGGTGCGAATGCGGCTGGGATGGCGATTCCCCGGGCGGAGTGACTTCGGACCAAACCGAATGATGCCGGTCTTGGGATCGACATGGTGCCGCCCATCGGCGAACTCAAGCAACGGCTCGGTCATGTACGATGCTGTGAGCATCGGCGCTTCAAGAAACGGTTTGGAAGTGGATTCGCCGTTATTCTTCAAGGAAATCGTCCTCCACATCGAGCTCGTCGTCTTCATCGTTTTCGGCATCCTGCTCCAGCATCGCCATCTCAAACAAATTCTGCTCAACAACCGCGTTCTTGAATGTCTTTGCCCGCTCGGGTGGAACGCCGGGCCAAGTCACATTGCTGCTCAAGAAGTTTGCTGATACCGCCAGCATCCCCTTGCTGCCAAAGGTCACGGCAATCCTTGCCCCGCCGTCGAAGAGGTAGTCTCTCCAGAAGTTGAGCTCTTCTAGTACGTCGAGATTGAACATCCGGGCTTTCTTCTTCGTGACCTTGCCACCGATTCGGCGGGCCACGACCGGAGTCTTGCCATCTTTGGTGACGCGCATCTCCGGTCGGAGGGCGAGACACCACGAGCGCACGCCAGTTTGCAGAAAGCTAAGCGCAACGGCCTTGTGATACCAAAAGTTCTTAGGAAGACCAGTCTTCTTTGTGATTGGCTGCCAGACAACGTTGACCGTGGACTTGGACTGATTCATGGGACGATACTGAACCGTCCGACCCTGGCCTTGCTCAAGCATGTCGAAAAAGTACCGGTGATGGTCGCGGTCAAGATTGAGATGACGCCAACCGGTGATTTTGTTGAGTGTCCGGTTGAGTAGTGTTACGTACCAGAGTCGTCGATCCGCATCCGCCCACAGCTCGGTCGCGTCGTCCCGCTCAACGGCTAGTCCCTTTGCCAACTCGTAAAACGGCCCCGGTTCATTTCGAAGATCATGAAAGCAGTACAGGCGCCCTCCGCGAATGACGAAAACTGCAGCCTCTCCACGCTGGCTGGAGAGCAATCGCCGCTTTGCTTCGGCTTCCGTTTCCGAGCACTCCATGCTGAACACGAACTTGGGCAATCGCTCTACCGGCAAAAGGCTGCTGTAAAGTGTCTCGGTTTCGTTCGGAACCACGGGCTGATCACCCGCGCGGGCATGAACCGCACGGCGAGTCGATTCCGCGATGAGCGATTCGTGGTCAAACTTCATCTGCCGGAGTCGCTCGACCGGATATGTGGCGACCTGAGTATCGATCTCAGTATGGTGCCGCTCGCACAACAGGATCAGGTTGTCGTATCGATCACGTTCATCATGCGGAAGCGGATGGTTGCCACGTGGACCATCGGGTGAACTTGCCACGATATGGGCGACCTCGCTCAAAGCGACTGGCTGGTCCGCGTCTGTCGCGGGACAAGTTAGTCGTTGAGTACAGCCCGGGAACGCACAGTGATTACCCGATTGCTGGAACAACAGTCGAAGGTCGCGCGGAGAAATCGCCAATCGCACCTGCCCTTTGCACAAGGGTTTGGCAGCACAGGGAAAGAAGGGGGCACATGAATCACCCTCAAACTCATGGTCAAAGTGGCCAAACCATGCAAGTATACGCCCGCGGGAGGGATCTGTTTGGAGCGCAGACAGTCACCTGGAGCGACCAGAAAGTGCTCGAATCAGAGCATCCTGCTTGCCCTCATCGAGCGTGACAGGGCAAGCTTGCAGCCACTTCAGGATTCCTCTCGCCCTATCAGTGGGTACGGAATCATCGCACGGAATCCCGGTGCAAACCGGCGTTGAGGACTGTGCACCGGATTCTGCACCGCCTCGGTTCTGATCTGGGCTTTTCTGCTTGGAATCTTGGGGTTGTTCGAGTCCTTCGGGGGGCACTTGAGCACAAGCCATCAAGGCGCGGCCTAGAGCGATCGGGCCGATAACCTTCTGCACAACTTGCAGTTCGCCAGTCCTTTCCTATTCGGTATGGACGAGGCAAAGTCGCCATGGCTGAAGCTGCGGGACGTGTGGACAACGTGTTCGCATCACCGCGTACAGAGTGAACGCCGTGACAGGTGCGGGCGTTTCTTTTGCGAAGCGATGTTTCTTCCATCGGCGATCGAAACGTGGACGGACTCTTCAGCAGAGGCGGCGGCCGAGCAGAATGCCCTCTTTCCCCACTCCGCACTGCGGCGTCGATGCCGCGATCGGATCGGGTTCAGACCATGCAATAACGTCCGAACTCTCGGTTCGGATGCGTCGGGTCTATTTCGATAAGCGGGCGGGTCGATGGCGTGTGGCGATGCGCTTGTCTTGCTTCGCGCGAGATCCTCAAGTCGAAGCCGCCGACCGCCGCCGCGCCGGTGTCGTCCTCGACCTCGACCCAGAGGCGGCTCCCGGCGGGCAGCGGGTTTGGAACCTCGGAATGCGCGGCAAACTCGCGCATGGTGCTGTCCGAAGATGACCGGGCCAGCCGCGCATCGTGGGTGGTGTCGAGGTCGAGCGGGTGAGGCTCGTCGCTCTGGCAGCCGGTGGCCGCAAGGAGAGAAGCGCCGACCGGCGACCACGAGGAACATCGGACTGTGTGGAAGGGCGTCGCTCGTTCTTCGGATATCCACTGCCGGGCTGTGCGAGCGCAGGCCCATCGAAGAGGAATGGGTTGCACGCGCAGAACTTGGGACCAAGCGTGTCCGCGCGAATGCCTCCGTGGCGAGTCTCTGGCTGAGACGTGCGTTTCGGTCTCATCGGGAGGTGGCCGGTTGCCTCGGCGCCGCGGCAGTTGGCGATCGAGCGTGAAGCCGAGCCTGTCGAGGTCGGGTCGGCGAGGGTGCTTGCGTTGACACTGGGCCGCATCGCTGCCGGTGGCAGAGCGAGGGGGGCGACGCGGAGCCTTCCGCGTTGACGGCGCGGTGGTCGGGTTGTCGGTGAGGGTGGGGGGGAGGCGGCATTCGCGGGGAGTGGTTGTGCACGATGGCGGGATTCACTGCTGAACTCCCGAGCTTGCCGAGTCTGGCGCAACCGGACTTGCGGTTATACTCCGGCTCTGAGGTAGAGCCCGTGGATCATTCTGCCCGCGAAGCTCCGAACGGGGGACGATCTCTGGACGCGAGCTTCGAGCTCGTGTATGCGGAGCTGCGCCGTCGTGCCGCGGAAGCCACGCGGAAGCTGCCTCCGGGGCACACCATCCAGCCGACGGCGCTGGTGCATGAGGTGTATCTCGCGTTGGCGACCAGGGAAACCGCGCCCTGGCGTGACGAGCAGCACTTTCTCGCGGTTGCGACGCGTGCGATCCGCTGTGCGGTTGTGGACCGCATCCGGTCGCGAAGGCGGATCAAGCGCGGCGGGGGTGCTTCGCCTTGGTCGTTCACCGACGGGCTCGACCTCCCGATGCCCAAGGTCCCCGATGACATCGTGCTCGGGGTTGACGAGTTGATCGAGAGCTTGCGGGAGACTGACGCAAGGGCGGCAGAAGTGGTTTCGATGCGGTTCTTCCTCGGCATCGGCGACGCGGAGATCGCGCGGGCCCTGGGGGTGACTCCGCGGACGGTTCGCCGCGACTGGGCCTTCGCCAAGACCTGGTTGATGCGGGAACTTTCAGCACGGGGCACCCGCTGGAGCGACGCCGATGAGTCCTGAGGATCGCGAGCTGATCAAAGAGGTTTTGCTGGAGTTGGACGAGGCCGAAGCGGCGGACCGTCCCGCCATCTTGAGCCGCTTCCGGCTGGCGCATCCTGAGTTGATGGCCTCGCTGGGCGACTACGTGCCCTTTCTCGACGTGGCAGACGAGGCGTTGCTGGGCGATTCGGAGTCGCCTTCTCCGCCGGCGGTCGTGGGCCGCTTCCGAATCGAGCGTCCGCTCGGGCGCGGGGCTATGGGCGAGGTGTACCTCGCTCAGGAGCCGCCCCCCATGGGGCGTCAGGTGGCGTTGAAGCTGATCCGGCACGGGCTGGCATCGAAGCAGATCCGGCGCCGATTTGAGTTCGAGCGCGAAACGCTCAAGTCGCTGGACCACGAAAACGTCGCAAGGATCATCGACGGTGGCACGTCCGACGATGGCACTCCCTATGTCGCCATGGAGTATGTCGACGGTCGCCCGATTACGGTCTACGCGACGGTGAGCGCGCTGCGCCTCGAAGACCAGGTGGATCTCATCCGCCAGATCTGCAGCGGGGTCGCTCACGCTCATCTCAAGGGCCTCGTGCATCGCGACCTGAAGCCAGCCAATGTGCTGGTCGCCAAGCGGGACGGCCGCGCCGTTGCCAAAATCATCGACTTCGGAATCGCCAAGCTGCTGGGCATGGCGGCTTCGCCAGACGGAACGGTTCCTGGCACGCCGGTGGGCACGATCGAGTACATGAGCCCCGAGCAGGCGCAAGGGTTGATGGCTGTCGTCGACCAGCGGTCGGATATCTACTCGATCGGCGTCATCCTGTACCAGTTGCTGACGGGCTCGCTCCCAAGAGCGCGGGAAGAACTGCTCGGATGGGCCGGGCCCGACTTCTTGCGTCGGATGTCGCACGCCCGCGTATCCCCGCCCTCGCACGCGCTCGCGGCGCGCGGAGCCGGCTCGGCAACACCTTCGCGGCTTCGATTGCGTGAACTCGACTGGATTACACTCAAGGCGCTGGAGGTCGATCCGGCCCGGAGATATCGCTCGGCACAGGAGTTTGCGGACGATCTCGACCGCTTCCTTCGGGGCGAGCCGGTCCGGGCTGCGCCGCAAACACTCAAGTACAGGCTCCGAAAGTGGATTGCGCGCCGCCCGGCGGCGGCCGGGCTGGGCGCTGCGTCGGTGCTCGCGCTCGCGGCGATGGGCGCCGCAGTGGTTTCATCCCAGCGCCAGACCGCCCACGCCCTCGTCTCGGCGGTGCAGTCGGAGAAAGCCAAGGGTGAGGCACTGGCGACGGCGGAAGCCGAACGCGACGCTGCTGTCAAGGCACGCGACGAGACGCAACGGGTGGTTGGCTTCCTGGTCTCGGTGCTCGCGGGGACTTCGCCCATGCAGAAGCCCGAGAGCGCCTCGATCGCGGATGTAATCGATGAGGCCGCTGCTCGAATCGATGGGGAACTGCCCCGCGGGGAATCGGCGCGGATGCCGCTGCGGATGGCGCTGGTGGAAGTGCTTCTTTACCGCGGGGACACGGCCCGAGCGGAAGTCCACGCCCGAGCGTTGCACGCCGATGCCGTTGCGATCAAGGGAGCGCGGAGCGTCGAGGCGGCACAAGCGCTTGCCGGCGTCGGCGCCGTCCTCCAGCATCAAGGCCAGCTCGTTGAGTCGGAGGCAGCACTGGAGAGCGCGGTCGCGCTGCTTGATCAACACGATGACCCAGAAGCTTGGCGCCGAGCCGCCGTTGCGCGGATGCGACTTGCGTCGACGAAGGGCGATCTGGGCCGGATCGATGAGGCGATTGCGCTCTTTGAGGCATCCATTCCGGTGTTTGACGAGCGACTTCCACAGCATCCGAATCGGATCTCAGGGCGTTGGCAACTCGCGCGGATGCTGTCGGCCGCTGGCCGAGCCGCGGAAGCCCGCGAGACCGCCGAGGCGGCGCTCCACCTTGCGCAGAGCGCCGGGTCGGATGCGCGTCCCGCGGATGAGATGTTCTCTCGATATCACCTTGCCATGTACCGCTTGGAAGAGCAGCGCTCGTTGCCCGCCGCGGCCGACTTGCGCAGGTCGACGGACTCGCTCGTTCGATGGCTCGGATCCGATGGCACGGAAGGGTTGGCCTGCCGCCTGGAGTCGATCGAGATGCTCGAACGGGCGGGGTTTGCTGAAGAGCATGAGTTGAAGTTTGCTCGCGACGCGGCCGACCGATTTGCTCGTGACTCGGTGTCGTCCCAGCAGTCGCTTTTCGCCCACGCGCTCTTGGCCCGGATGCTCAACGCGCGGAACCGCCACGAGGAGGCCGCGGCCTCGGTGGAAAGGGTTGGTCTGGACTGGAACCTGGCGACGAGGCGGACTTCGCTGTTGCAACTGGAGATTGCGATCGAAGCCGGGATCGCTTTGCAAGCGCTGGGTCGGTTAGAGGAAGCGTGCGCAGCGCTCAAAGGAGTACCCGAGCGCCTCGCCGAGATACTCCCCGCCGATAATCCTGTCAGGATTCGAGCAATGGAGATCCGCTCGAGAGTGGGCGCCGGTGGCCATGCAGCAGAACCTTCGAAGTAATGTCCTATCGACCAGGTTCCGATGTTCCCCGGTCATCGCAACTGAGTGGCTCGTTCGCCTGAGACCAGTCGCTTCGACTCGTCCGGATCCTCGCACCCCGGTGCATCGGCTGGACGGGGACCCGGGGCGGTCCAGAGGAATCGACGCTCGTCGACAGCAATCGGCACATCGTTGATGCTCGCCTCGCGACGGCGCATCAGGCCGTCCTCGTCGAACTCCCAGTTCTCGTTGCCATAGGCGCGGTGCCAGTGGCCTGAGTCGTCGCGATATTCATACTGGAATCGCACCGCGATCCGGTTGCCCGCGAACGCCCAGAGCTCCTTCGCCAAACGGTAATCGAGCTCGCGATCCCACTTTCGCCGCAAGAAGTCGCGGATGGCGCCGCGTCCGACGAAGAACTCCGCGCGATTCCGCCACACGCTCTGCTCTGAGTAGGCGAGTGCAACGCGATCGGGATCGCGTGTGTTCCAAGCGTCTTCCGCAGCACGAACCTTCATCGCGGCGGACTCCGGCGTGAACGGGGGTCTGATCGGACTCGCTGCGTGCATCGGGAAGCTCCGTTGCGAAACTGGCCTGTATGAGAGAATTGGCGCCCACGTCTCTCGACGCGGGACACCAAAGGGCGTTCAGTGTGTCGAGGCGTGCTTGTGGGCCTCGACGCGGGGGAAGTCGACTTCAACTGCGAACGCACGGTTGAAGATGTTCGTGAAGTAGTTGAGCGCCACCTCGCCCACCACTTCGGCGAGCTCTGCGTCGGTGAGTCCGGCGCGTCGGGCGGCGGCGAAGTCCGCATCGCTGATCCCCCCTCGGGTGTCGATCACCGCCTGAGCCAGCGTCAGGGCCGCGAGCGTGCGGGGGTCGCTCGCTTCGCCATGGCGAGCGCCATCCATCTGGTCCTGCGTGAGCCCGGCCAGCTTGCCGAGCGCCGAGTGGGCCGAGAGGCAGTATGTGCACGCGTTGTTCTCAGCCGTCAGCAGAGCGATCTGCTCGCGCAGCTTGGGCCCGAGCTTGCCGCCGCCCATCGCCCCGCTGAACTGGGCATAGGCCTTCAGGACGGCGGGCGAGTTGCCCATGACCCTGGTCATGTTGGGCACCATGCCCAGGTGCTTCTGTAAGGTGTCGAAGATCTCCTTGTTGCTGCCCGCTGCGTTCCGAGGGTCTTGAGGCAGGAGACGTGTCATTCGAGGTCCTTTCTGCGGAATCGTCTTGGCGCAGAACGTCCGGGCCAAGCCCGTCCGCGTTGTGTGGCAAGCGCGGGGATCACCTGACGTGCGAGGCCATGAACGTGCGGATCTTCTCCGCGATCTGCGGGCCCATCTCCTCGAGCGCGAAGTGGCCCGTGTCGAGCAGGTTGAAATCGAGGTTCTTGAGGTCCCGCTTGTAAGGCTCGGCGCCGGAGGCCGGGAAGATGTGGTCGTTCTTGCCCCACACGATCAATGTCGGCGGCTGGTGCTTGCGGAAGTACTCCTGCCACTGGGGGTACAGCGGCGGGTTGGTGCCGTAGGACAGGAACAGTTGGAGCTGGATGTCCTTGTTGCCGGGCCGGTCCATGCCCAGCTGGTCCATGGTCCAGGTGTCGGGGCTCACGCGCGAGACATCGCCAACGCCGTGCGTGTACTGCCACTTGGTCGCGTCGATCTCGAGGAACTTGGCCAGGGTTGCCCGGGTCTCCGGCGTCTGGGCCTTCCAGTACGCGCGGAAGGGATCCCAGAACTCCTTGAGTCCCTCGTCGTAGGCGTTCCCGTTCTGCACGATCAGGCCGCGGATCCGCTGCGGCTGCGCGGCGGCGATGCGGTAGCCGATGGGGGCGCCGTAGTCCTGCACGTACATGACAAACGTCTCGGCCCCGACCGCCCTGGTGAACTTGTCCACGACCTGAGCAAGGTTGTCGAACGAGTAGTCGAACTCGCTCACTTTGGGCATGCTGCTATGGCCATACCCGGGGTAGTCAGGGGCGATGACGCGATACGTGTCGGACAGCGCCGGGATGAGGTTGCGGAACATGTGCGAAGATGTGGGGAATCCGTGCAGCAGCAGGATCGTCGGCGCATCCTTCGGTCCGGCCTCGCGGTAGGCGATGTCCAGGCCGTCGATCTTCACCGTGCGGTAGTGGACGACGGGCGCCGAGAGCGATGGCTGCGAGGCGGCGGCGCGCGCGGGGGCGGCCCGGTCCGGGCCGGCGGCGACGAGTGCCCCGCCGGCGGCGACGGCGAGGGTTCCGAAAAGAGTTGCGAACAGTGCGCGTTTCATTGGTCTGCGTCTCCTTGGTTGGAAGTTGAGTCGGGCGATACTCGCCTTCTCAGCCACTGCGCGGACACACCGGGCGCCGGGCGTTTCAAGGCAACGTCCCCTGTATGTTGTCCTCAGATGACGCGCACAAGCGAGTGACGTGCAGTCGCGGCCGCGCCGTTGACCACGCCCTTGACCGTGGAGGTTTCCATGCGCCGCTATCCCGACTTGTCCCTTGATGTGACGGGAGCAACCTCCGTACCGCCTAGATGGTCTCGGCCGATCTGGCCAGCAACGACGCCGTCGTCGGATCGCTGATCTCCGACGCGATCGATCGGATCGGTTCATACCCGCCCGAGCTTCAGGTTGGGAGCTGGATCACCCAAGCCGTGGGCAGGCGGGTGGCCGCCGTCTGGGGCAAGGCGGATCTCAAGCTGCAGCACGAGACGATCCGCAGCTCGTTGCCGGCATTCGACAGTGCGGGACGCTGGGTGCCCCGCCAGCCGCCGCTGCGCGAGTTTGCGAGCGAAGAGGCCGGAGAGGCGTGGGCCGCGATCGTTCGCCTGCCTCCCATCTATCGAATGGCGTTCGTACTGCGAGACGTTCATGGCGTTCCAGATCGAGAGCTGACCCAGGTGCTGGGCCCGTGCGACATCGCTGTTCGCGAGATCGTGCATCGCGCCCGATGCGCCGTCGCGGAGTCGCTGCTGGTGTGGAGTGTTCACAAGGCTCGTGCCGCGCTGCCGCGACCCGCAACTCCGCCGGGCTTCTTGCATTCCGATGGGCCGGGTGGAACCTGAGTTGGAGGAGTGACCCGGCCCGATGCGGGCGACTGCCGTGGTCCGCCGAGTCACCGCGACCGATCGGTGCGACCTCGCTCGCAGTACTCGCGAGAGAGCTTCGCTCGCCATCGGTGATATCGTCGAGCGATGGACGGCCAGCACGAACCACGAACCCCACCTTCACAGGCGGGCGGGCTTCCCCGGGGTGGGTCCTCGCACGCGAGTGACGCACCGCAGGCGGAAGAGCTGCCATCGTCACCGCCGCTCACCGCTCCAGCTTCCGGCATGCCTTCCGGGGTCGCTTTCGGTGTGGCTTCCGGGGCGGCTTCCGGGGTCATGGTCCCGCAGACGCCCAGGTGGATGCTGCTTTTGCTTCCGTGTGCCGCGTGGCTCTTGTCGAGCTTCTTCCACTTTGGCGACGTGGGCAAGTGGGGAGATCACTACGGCTGGCCCAAAGGGAACCTCATCACCGGCGAAGCGCCGCCGCCAGACATGAGCTGGTTCGATGGTCGCTTCTGGCGGCCCCTTGGCACGTTCATCAGCAAAGCGCAGGTGACGTATCTCTGGCACGATGATCGCATCGTGCATCTCATCGGGGCGCTGGCCCACGCGCTCGCCGCGTACTCGGTCTTCGCGTTGCTGCGCGTCGCGGGGCTTCGCCGCGGGGTTGCGACCATCATCGCGCTGCTCTTCCTCACGTATCCCGCCGCGTGGGAAGTTGCTTTCTGGCCCATGACGACCTCCGCGAGCCTGGGCCTTGCCAGCGCAATGCTCATGGGCGTGCTGGTCATCCGCTTTGCGCGTGGTCAGAGCGAGGCGATTGCGCTCGTCGGGCTCGCACTCCTCTCGTTCATCACGCCTTGCCTCTACGAGCAACCCGCGGCATTCTGCGCCGCCTGGCCCGCGCTTTATCTCGCCTGCTGCCCGCGGGGCCTGCCCCTGAGAACGCGGCTCTTCCGGGGCCTGGTCCCCTCGCTGGTGTGCGCCGTCGGATGCGGGGCGTACGTCTATCTCATGGTCAGCACCACACCCCCGGAGTGGAAGGGCGGGGCGTCTTCGTTCGTGCCGCTCGATCAACTCGGAGCCCGGGCTCAGGGTGTCGCGCGAGATGTCGCCAGCGTCATGACCTTCGAGAACTTCTGGAAGGGCGCTCTCGCGGTCGGATGGTCGGAGATGGAGTCGCTGCGCCGGGGCGGGCCGCTGCGCCTGGCGCTCTTTGCTGTCGCCGCAAGCTTCTGGATCGCCTGGTTCATCCGCGAACACCCGTGGCCTCGCGCTGGCGGGACCGAACGCCAGGAAACAACGCGCTCGCAGGTTGTCCGCTCGCTCGTCCCCGGCGTGCCCGCGAGCACTGCCGCCGCGGAGCCCGAGTACGAGCGAGAGCTGCGAGTGCACTGGGTTGCGGCTTTCGCGCTGGTGGCCTTCGCGGCGTGCTGGCTCCCGATCGTCGTCACGCAAGGCGAGCCCGTGCTCTTCCGAACCAGCTACGCACCTGCTGCGGCGGGGCTGGTCGCCCTCGCGGCGCTTGTCGCGGGCCTGCTCGACCTGCTTCGCACCGCACCACGCCTGACCAGCTTCGCACACGCGTTGCTGGCGGTCGCCATGATGTGGTGGGTGCTGGGCGGGTCGCTGATGATGACCGGCGCCGCCGCCGGCCTCAGGGCCCGCACGGCCCTCGACATGCGGGAAGCGCAGCGCCTGAAAGAGCTGGTGCCGAACCCTCCTGCGGGCTCGGTCTTTGTTCCGCTGCACATCGCCAATCCGCCCCTCCCGATGGACGACCCCAAACGCGAGTGGTCGGTCTACGAGGGTGCGTTCCCCGGTGTCTGGGAATGGCATTGGGCGCCGCTGCGGTTCATCCAATATGTCCACGCACGCGACGATATCGCCTCGACCCACGTGCACCGCGACGCTCGAGGCCTGCCCTTCGTCGTGATCTCTCGCGAGGGCCTGCGTCCGCGCGAACCGATTGGCGCTAACTACGACCCGCCCCCTGAGTCTCCCCCCGGCGAGGCTTTCCCGAGGCTTGTGCCGTGGGAGAAGGTCATCCCGTTCGTTGTGCTGGCCGATGGCACCCTCAAACTCGTGAGCGAGGTCGAGTTGCTGCAGACGGATGGTCAGCGGACGCGGATCGATATCCCCCTCGCGCGACAGGCGTGCGAAGCCTTGACGCCCGAGCAGCGCGTCGCGGCGTGCATGGTCTGGACCCTGGAAGAACGCCTGCGGCAAAGCTCGCCCACTTCGCCCGGCCTGCCCGGTGTCGCCGGAAGCCAATGATCGTTCTGCATGGCCCTGCGCATTGACATCCTGACAACGTTTCCGGAGATGTTCACCGCTGTGCCACCGGCGGCCCTTGGTCTGAGCATCCCCGCCCGCGCGCGAGCCGCCGGTCTCGTCGAGTGGCACGCGACCAACATCCGCGACCACGCCAACAACAAGCACGACAAGACCGACGACCGCCCCTTTGGTGGCGGGCCGGGAATGGTGATGAGCTGCCAACCCGTGTGGGATGCGGTGCAAGCCACGGAAGCGATGGACCCGCGACCGGCGACCCGTGTACTGCTCTCACCTCAGGGCGTACCGCTGAAGCAATCGCTCGTTCGCGAGCTCGCAAAGAAGCCGCGGTTGCTGCTCATTGCCGGGCACTACGAGGGCATCGATGAGCGTGTCATCGAAAGGCTTGCACCGCTGGAGATCAGCATTGGCGACTACGTGCTCAGCGGCGGCGAACTGGCAGCCATGGTCCTGATCGATGCGGTCGTCCGCCTGATCCCCGGCGCATTGGGTGATGACGAATCGGTCGTCGCCGAGAGTTTCTCCACCGCCGCCGAGCATCCGCTCGAAGAGACCACTCAGGCTGGCGAGCAACCCGCGCCAAAGTCGCGAGCCGCCAAGGCCCTCGCCGCGAGCGTACCGCCCGATACGCGACTGCTCGACTGCCCGCACTACACCCGCCCTCGCGTTTGGGAGGGGATGGAGGTTCCCGATGTGCTGCTCAGCGGCGATCACGCCCGCGTCGCCCGTTGGCGTCTTGAGCAGCGCATCGCCCGCACGCGAGCCCGTCGCCCGGATTTGTTCCAGCAACATGCAAGGGAACCGTGAGCCGCCTGCACGCCCTCTACCTTTCCGCATGAGCGACGACTCACGACCGAGCGATCTTGCCCAGGCCCGGGAGGCAATGGAGCGGTTTCGTAGCGACTTTGCCTTGGTGCGAGAGCAGGTCGGCCGCGTGGTTGTCGGGCAGCAGTCGGTGGTCGAAGCCGCGCTGATGGCCCTGTTCGTCGGCGGGCACGTGCTGCTGGAGGGCGTGCCGGGGATCGGCAAGACGCTGCTGGTGCGGACGATCGCGAGGGCGCTGCGGCTCACCTTCACGCGCATCCAGTTCACGCCCGACCTCATGCCGGCCGACGTCACCGGGACCAGCGTCGTTGTCGAGTCCGAGGACGATCAGGGACGGCGCCAGCGGACGTTTCGGTTCCAGCCGGGGCCAATTTTCGGGCAGATCGTGCTGGCGGACGAGATCAACCGCGCGACGCCCAAGACGCAGTCGGCGCTGCTCGAGGCGATGCAGGAGCGCGCCGTGACCGCGGCGGGAACGACGCACCGCCTGCCCGAGCCCTTCCTCGTGATGGCGACACAGAACCCGGTTGAACAGGAAGGCACGTATCCACTTCCCGAGGCGCAGCTCGACCGCTTCCTGTTCAAGATCCTGGTGGGTGCACCCTCGCGCCGGGAACTTGGCGAGGTGCTCGATCGCACGACGCGGGGCGTGAACGCGGAAGTCTCGCCCGTGCTGGACGCCGAGCGGATCCTGGCCGCCCAGGCCCTGGTGCGTGAGGTTCCCATCACTCCAGCCGTTCAGGATTATGCAGTGCGTGTGGTGCTGGCGACGCACCCGCGTGATGAGCGGGGCTGGACGTCATCGGCCAATGTTGCGAGCTCTTCGCCCTCCAGCGGAGCCCCGGGCGGGGCCTCGGGCGCACGCGCCAGCGCCGCAACTGGCGGGTCCGCGGGGGGCGTCGGTGCCGCCGGCCTCCCAAGGGCCGGGGCGCGCGAGTCCTTCTCGACGCCCATGGTGGATCAGTACGTTCGGCTTGGCGCGTCGCCTCGCGCCGCCCAGGCGATTATCCTCGGCGCCAAGTGCCGAGCGCTGCTCGATGCCCGAGCCTCCGTCGCCATCGACGATGTTCGCAGTGTCGCGCTCGCAGCGCTGCGCCATCGCCTGATTTTGAACTTCGAGGCTGGGGCAGAGGGTGTGACGCCCGACGCGATCGTCCGCAACATTGTCGACACGCTCCCGTTGGAATCGTGACGCCACGTCAGCGGCGTCGCCAACCCCCGTCAAGCGTGCCGTCGACCAGCGCACCGCCACCGGATCACGAGCAGAGCGACGCAGTGCGAGCGTCGCTCCTTTCAATCTCGGTCCGCTTGAGCTCCAGGGCTGCTTAGTCCACATTTAGCCCAGCAACGAACTCATCGAGCGCCTTCTTTCCCGCCTCTCTGCTCTGGCGAGTCCGCTTCAGCTCTTCTTCCAGGTTCTCGAGCTTGGACTCTTGCTCCGTCAACTTCACCATGTACCGGCGATAGAGGTCGCTGGTCCGGTCGATCGAACCCATGTTCTCGCGAATCCGCGTCTGGTCCACGCGGATCTCGGAGATTTCCTTCTCGATCTGTTCGATACGACGATCAGCCTCGAACACCGCCGCTTGCTTGGCGCCCGCCTCGCGCAGGCTCTTCAACACTGCCTCGGACACAGTCCCCGACCGCGCGAGTTGGAGCAGCGTCTGCTGGTCGTACGAAAAGAGGCTGTATCGTTGCACGAGCACCTGTTCCTGCACAACCTCCAGCGTTGCGGGCGAACCCGCGTCGACCGCGACCTCGAACCGGAACAGGTTCTGCGTTTCGTCCACCGCCTTGGCGGGCTTGATCAGTTCACCCTCGGCCTTGGCTTGCTCGACGATGATCGTGCGCCCACGGCGCTGGTCCTTGTTTGAGAAGCGGTAGGTCGTCGTCAGCACCTGCTTGGATTGTTCTTCGAGCAAACCCCCGCTCAGGCGAACGCGCGTCACCCGGCGCTCCGCCGAGTCCGCGGCGATCACGGCGACATCCAGATCCACGGCATAGGAGATCAAGCGCGAATCGCCCGGCGAGACGTGCCCGACCTGCGCGTCGCCCGCGTAGGTGTTGTCCTCGAAGATGCTGAGCGGACCGGGCAGCAGGTGTAGCCCGGTGGTGTTCTTCAGGCGCACGCCGCGCATCGGGTGTGCCGCGCCCTCGCCGCGGTTGAAGATGCTCACCCGTTCGGCGCCGATGGCGCTGGCGATGATGGGGAGCATCGCCGAACGCTGGCGGGCGACCGTCACGGGGTTGGAGAGCTCATACTGGAACACTTCGCCCGTCTGAACGCCTTGCGCCTGAGCGCGCGGGGCATACTCAGCCATCGCGCCCTGTTCGAGCGCATCCATGCTTTGCATCGCGACCCCCGCTGCGGGCGTTGCCGCGGGTGCCGGGGGCGAAGCCGGCTCTCGCCCGCGTCGCTTCGCAGCCAGATTGCCGCCTGGAAGGCCGGGCTGCGCCACCACGAGCGCCTGGTCCGCCGCGGCGCCTTCTTCGTACACGCGAGGCCCGACCCCCAGCTCAACCGGCACGGGAACTTGCGGGCGCGCCAGGTAGAGCGGCTGATACAGATCCATCTCGAAGCTCACCGGCCGCCCCGAAACCAGCGACAGGCGAACATCCGTCCAATCTTCGTCCGTCGTGTTCTCCACGATCGCCCAGCCCTGGATCGTCGAAGGCGTGTTGGTGCCGGGCGATGCGCTGGCCGACTGGGGCGGCGTGGCTGCCTGCTTGGCGTCATCGGGCAGGATGAGGCGGTAGCTCGCTTTCCACACTGGCGTCTCATGGACGTACGCGATGGCGATGTCGCGACTCCCTTCGCCCGTCAGCGAAACATCCACCGCCTTGAGGCGCTCGGTGCGCGCCGCGGCGACCGCCGCCAGAGCCTTGTTCAGTTCCTCAGCCAGCGCGGGATCCTGCAGTTGAAGCGACGAAACCGCGTGCAGGCCGATCGCGCGGATGCCCGTGGGCGTCAGGATGTTGATGTAGGGCACTTGGATGGCGACTCGAGCATCGGGCGGCAGCTCGGGTCGCTGCTCAACACCGAGAATCGTGCCGGTGAGGACGCCATCGTTCGTTATCGCGGTGACCACCGACCCGCGGAGGCGTTCGGCGATCTCCGCAAGCGAAGGGTTATCCGAGATGTCGACGCCAAAGCTGGCCAGTTGGCGTGACAGCGGGTCCTTCGATGGATAGCTGATGCTGTTGATCTCACCACGCCCCTTCGAGAGGTCGAGAACGACCATCGACTTGAGCACGTCGTTGATCTGATCGGTCTGGAACCTCAGCTGAACGGTCGCATCACCTTCAACTTCGCCCCGACGGAGGACGCTGGCGACACCCGAGCGATACAGCGTGATCCGGCGGATCGGAACCTGTGCGCTCGAGACGTTCACGCTCGTCAAGGCGGCGGCGCCCGAACGACCCGTTCCGGGGCCTCCTGCGACGCCTTCTCCTGCGCCAGCGCCCCGGCTTGCCCCCGGGCTCACTTGTTCGGCCATCGCGGCGCCTTCGCTCGCGTAGGCGAGTGAGCCAGACGCGACAATCCCAGTCACAAGCCCAGCGAGGGCGATAAGCGTGAGCGCGCTCACGCCCGCACGATTGAACGGAGCCCGCGTTCGGCCCGCGATCTGAGGCGCGTCGCTATCGAGACGAGCGAACGCAGAGTGCTCCAAAGGCTGGCTTACATAGCTGGAAAGGCTGAGAAACATGTCGATGCTCCTGATGCGTGCGCCCCGCCGAGAAAGAGCCGGACGACTTCGCTCAGCGTGAGACTACGGCCGTGCGGATGTGTTCCCGGCGGGGTTACGCGGGAGTGACTGGGGTTCACCACGGTGATCCCGATACCGCCGGGCCCGTGTCGGTACCCGCTTGCCCGCGCGCTCCGCCCGTTAGCGGAACACCATTCCCGGTTCGGCAAAGAGTGCGCGTCGCCCGCCGACGAGCGCGGTGCCAAGCACCATGATCGGCATGATGATCGCGACGATGATCGCGACTTCCGCGGAAAGGGTAATGCCGCGAAGGGGCGAGAGATCGGTGTCTCCAAGGCGGAGGAAAAAGGTTGCCCCGCCGACGCCCAGCCCATACCCGACCGCGGTCACCAGCATGGCCTGCACGACGATCATCCCGACGATGCGCCCGTTGCTGGCGCCCATCGCCTTGAGGGTCGCGAAGTATCGCTGGTTTTCATACGCGAAGAGGTAGAACGTCTGGCCGACGACGAGGATGCCGATGACCAGGCCCAGCAGGATCACCGACCCGAGAACTTGGATGACGCCCGTGTTGTCGAGCGTCCACTGCACGATTTGACGCTTGAAGTCACTGGCGGTGAAGGCCTGCAGCCCCGTCTGCCTCGCGATGAGGCTGGCAAGCTGGCGATGGTCCCGTCCGGGCAGAGCCTTGACTAGGCCAAAGGTCAGCGTGTCGTTGGGTTCTTGCGAAAGGTTCACCGCGACCGAGCGACGCGCATAGATGATGTCGTTTCCCGTGAGCGATGTCAGCTCACGGCACACCCCAACCACAACAACCATGCGCTTGCCAATCTCGATCGTGGGCCGTGTTCGCGGATCTTTCCCAGGGAGCAGGCGCGTAAACGCGCCGATATCCATGATGACCGCGTCCGGCTGGCGGAGCGACTGCGTCTCGCCCACCAGCATGTTGGAGGGCGCCCCAATCAGCGTCGCATCGTCAACGCCGACGATCTGAAGCACGCGCAGGGTGCGGTTCAGACTCTTCCCGATGGTCGCCGCCTTGTAGAGCGGGACGGCCCACTCCACGCCCTCGACACCTCTCACCCGCTGAATCCAAAGTTCGGGCATCTGCTCGACCCATTCGGTGCCCTCGACGCCAGGACGGGCGACCCAGATATCAACGTTGGGGTTGGAAATGATGAGCGACGACGCCAGGCGCAGGGCGCCGACAAAGATCGAGGCCTGCTGCACGCACAGCAGCGTCGAGAACATCACGCCGAAGATGAGCCCGATGTACTTGACTCGATCGCCGAGGATCATGCCGAGCGCTATGCGGATCATCCTTGGGACCCTGGCAAACCGGCCCCGCCGGCGCTGGTCGGGCCATCACGCTCCAAAGCGGCGCCGGCAAGCAGGTGCTGCTCGGGCGGCGCTCCCCTCGACGGCACGGGTGGCGCCGCGGTCAGCCGGTTGAGCGCCCGCTGCGCCAGGTTGCCAAGAACCATGAGCACGCCGATCGCCAGCGCCACGCCCACCGCGATCAGCCACCATGGTTTCTTCTGGTCCAGCGCCTCCGCGGCAGCCAGCGAACGCCACTGCGCGGCAAGGTACAGCACAACCCCGGTCCGCGGCGCCATGCCGAGAAGTGTGCCCAGCGCGTAGGCCACCACATTGGTGCGGACGCTCGCCAGCACCAGGTTGGTGAGGGCGAAAGGCGAGTTGGGGGGCAGTCGAACGAGGGTCACGATCAGCAGCGTCTTGCCAAAGCCGCTGCCCACGAGGGCCTGGCGAACCGCTTCCCACTTGGGGTGCCGCTTCATGACCGCATCCACCCGCTGAGCCGACGCTCGCCTGGCGATTGCATACCCAATCAGCGAACCGCCAAAGAACCCGAGCAGTGCGGCAGGGAAGCCCTTGGCAAAGCCAAACGCCCAGCCCCCCAAGATCGCCGAGGCGTAGGTCGGCAGCAGCGCGAGGCCCGCCAGCACCGCGAACGCCGCGGCGTAAAGCGCCACGCCCTCGACGCCGTGCCCCCGAAGCCACTGCCCCACGCTGTCGATGTAATAGAACAACACCAGCGAGCCAAGCGGTGGCAGCAACAGAGCGCCCGCGCCAAGAATCGCCGCGGGACCGAGACTCCGCACAATGTCCGTGACCGACTCGCCCCCTGCCTGCTTGGGCGTCGCGCCGCTCTCGGACGCCGAACCCTGTCCCGACGCTGAGTTGGCGGAGGAATCGCTGTTTCGCCCGGCCGGAGTGACATCGTTCATCTGCAGATCATCATTGGAAGGGCGAAGGCCTCGCGTGTCGTCAGACACGAAATCCCTCGCGTGAGTCGGCGAAGCTCAACGCCGCGAATGCCCGAGCGGGCGAGTATCGTCTCCGTTGCTCTGACGTCTTCAATAACCGCCCCCGGAGACAGGACCCCCGGATGCAGAACCCCCGGATGCAGAACTCTGTGAAACGAACTCCCTGAAACGAAAGCCCCTGAAACGAAAGCCCCAGACACGGAAGCCCGGGATACAGAACCCACTCTCATGATGACTCCGGCGACATCTTCTCCAAGCGCCTGGGCAGTCGAGCTTCTCGACGTCTCAAAGACGTTCCATGTCCGCAGCGCTCGGCGGCGGGGTCGTCGGCCCGCCCCGGATTCGGCAACGCCGACACGAGAGCACCACGCGGAGATCGACACTTCCGCCGTCAGCCAAGGTCGCACCGCCACGATCCGGGCCCTGGGCGGCGTCAGCCTCCGCGTCGCGCCGGGGCAGTTCGTCGCCCTGCTCGGGCCCAATGGCTCGGGCAAGTCCACGCTGCTCAAGACCCTCAGCCTCACGCTCCGCCCCGACACGGGCCAAGTTCTCGCGCTCGGTGCGCGTTTAGAGTCGTCACTCTCGTCGCGCGAACGCATGGCATATCTCGCCAGGGTCGGCATCGTGTTCCAGTCGCCCGCGCTCGATCCGCTGCTGACCGTCCGCGAGAACCTCCGCTTGCAAGCGGCCCTCACGCCCGCTGCCAGAGCCTTAACCAGTTCGGGCATGAACGAATCGGTGGAGCGCGTCGCCCGCGAGCTGGGGCTTTTCGATCGGCTCGGGCAGCGCGTCAAGACGCTCTCGGGTGGGTTCGCGCGACGGGTCGATCTCGCGCGGGCGCTCCTGGGTGAGCCCGATCTCGTGTTGCTCGACGAACCTTCCGCCGGGCTTGACTACGCCGCCCGCATGGCCCTGCTCGATGCGCTCTCGGCGCGGCGCGAGCGACGCAGCGGGCTGGTCGTCCTTGCAGCGACACACCACATCGACGAGGCAGAGCGGGCCGACAGAGTCGTGCTCATGAAGGATGGCGCCGTCGCGGCGGAGGGCACACCTCTTGAACTCTGCGCTCGGGTCGGCGAGCGCGTCGTGCGATGCCCCGCCCGGGGTCCAAGCGCGTCCGATGCGGCGGAGGTGCTCCGAGCCTGCGGGCTGAAGTCGAGTGTCACCGGTTCCGAACGGCGCGCCGTGATCGATCGCCAGACGCCTGATGCGGGTGAGCTGGCGCTGCGGGTCGCCGCGGCACTGGATCGCATCGGAGTGGCCTTCTCTATCCAGCCGCCAACCCTCGCCGACGCATACTTGATGTTCGCGGGTAGCGATCTTGGCGCCTGAACAGCAAGCCGCGGCCCTCGCCCCTCGCACGCGCCTCCGGCCCGCGCCTCTCTCGTCCTGCCCCTTGCCCCTTGCCTCGTTCCTCGTGCCTCGTGCCCTCAATCGTGCCGCAGGGCGACGATCGGATCTTGACGCGAGGCGCGCCGTGCCGGGTAGATTCCGAAGATCAGGCCCGTCAGCGTCGCCACGATGAACGACACCAGAATCGACCACGTTGTGATGGAGGTGGGCAAGCGTGTGCCCGCGGGCACGAACTCGCTGAGCAGTGGGAGGTTCTCAAGCTGCGGCACCACGCGCTCCAGCCCTACGCCAAAGCTCACACCCAGGATGACCCCGATGAGACCGCCGATCGAGCTGAGCACGCTCGTCTCGACGAGGAACTGCCACAGAATGTGCTTCCGCGTCGCGCCAACGGCCCGGCGGATGCCGATCTCGCGGGTTCGCTCCGTCACCGACGCCAGCATGATGTTCATGATCCCGATCCCGCCCACCAGCAGTGAGATCGACGCGATCGCGATTAGGATCGCGTTCGCCGTCATACGCGTCCGACGCGCCTCGGCCAGAAGTTCATACGGCACCACCATCGACCAGTCGTTATCCGGGTGCCGGTTCTCGACAATCCGGCGGATGCGCTGAGCATCCAGCTCCACCCGCTCTCGCGACGGGGCCTGAATGTAGATCTCCGAGATCTGCACGGCGCTGGCCTGGAACGCGCCCGACTGCGAGCGGAAGACCACCTCGCCAAACGCGGATTCCGCCGCGGTGAACGGGATGTGCATGTCAAGGTTCAGGTCGCGCCCGATCAGCGCCGCGCCGGCCCCGCCCGAAAGCCCCACCGGTGCCAGCACGCCCACGATGGTGATCGGGCGGCTGTCGATGCGCAGCGTGTTGCCCAGCGGGTCATCGAACGGGAAAAACTGCCGGGCCAGTTCGTGTCCGATCACCCCGACCAGCGCCTGGTCGTCGAGATCGGCCTGATTGAGATATCGACCCCGCGCCACCTTGAGGTTGGCCACGTCAATGAACTCGGGGGTCGTGCCAAACGCCTGGCTCGTCTTGCGGAACTCGTTCCGCAGCACCTGCCCACCGACCTCGCGCAGCGGGACGATCGCCTCCGCGTCCGGAAAGTTCTCGCGGATCACCGCCAGATCGGTGCGGGTCAACCCGAATCGACTCACGAACGACTGCCGCTGCGCCGGGCCCTGTCCCTGGTTCTCGGGCGGCTTCTGCGAACGCACAATGATGTTGCGCGCCCCAAGACGCTCGATCTGCGCCAGGGCGTCGCGCGTCGCCCCTTCCCCGATCGCCACCATGATGATCACCGCGGCTACACCGAAGATGATCCCCATCGCGGTCAGGATCGAGCGCAGCAGTTGCAGGCGAAGGTTGTTGAGCCCCAGACGAACGGTTTCGAGGAACAGCTGCACGAGCATCTCCGGAGTCGCCGACCTGGCGGGCAGCCCGCCCGGCGGGCGAGGATCAAACGGCCCTCGAGCGGCTCAGGCCGCCCCGGGGGTCAGCAGGGGGTAGCGACGGGGTCAAGAACCCTGGTATTCAGACCGACATGGTAGAGATGGGAAACGCCCACGCCGCGAGGTGAGACTCGCGCCGGCGGAACGCGGGCGGTCGAATTCCGCGCCCCTCCCCGGTCCCGCTCTTGCTTCAAGACGCGGGAGTTGGTACGGTGGCCCGGGGCTCATCCCCAAGCCCGCGAGCCCGAGTCGCACCTTCCGTCGTTCGCCAGTCAGCCGGTCACACCCAGCAGGTCAAGCGCAGCAGCAGGCCACACAGTCACGAGCGAATCATGAGTTTGCCCGAAGCCACCCGATTGCCCCGCGTCGACGTCCAGGAAGAGAGCGAGGCTCCCCGAGGGTGGTCCTACCACGTCGTGCTGGAGTACGAGACCGGGCGCGTCAGCGAGCACACCGTGTCGCTGAACTGGGTCGATCACGATTACTGGAGTGGGGGCAAGCTCCCGCCCTCGATGGTCGTGCGACAGGTGCTCGAGTACTTGCTGGCGCGGATGGACGCCTCGGGGTTCCCGGCGAGCTTCGACGCCGCCCGAGCAAGGCGCTGGTTCCCCGCGATCGACACGGATATTCGTATCCAGGGTTGAGTGCGGGCTGCGAGAGTCCGGGCGGTGCAAGCCCGGGCTGTCCGCGCATCACTTGGGCCGATTGGGCACGGGCTTGCCGGTGTCCGGGTCTTGCCCGCGGAACTGGCGGGCCATATCACGCATCAGCTTCGTCGAGCGGGCCCGCTGCACCGGGTCGGCGTTGCCGCCCACGTTCTCGTTCATGAACTCGAACATCCGTCCGGTCATCGTCCCGGAGCGTTCCGCCCCGCGGCTGGCGACCCGCTCCTTCTCCCGCTCCGCCTGACGCTTCGCATCCGCCAGCCGCTCCTCGTCGCTGATGTTGCGGTTGATGCCCATCACCGCCTCGGCGGTCTTCGTGATGTCCAGGAACGTCTCATTGATGAACGCCTCGCGTTCGTGCTCCGGCACCTGGTCATACTTCTTCGCGTACTGATCGAAAACGTCGATCATCACCAGGCTGGCGTTCTGCATGAGTTGCTCGCGAGCCTTGCCCGCGATTCCGGCCGCGAACGACGCCATCATCACCGAGTCGTCGGCGCTCATGCCCTTGAGACGCTGCACAAGCTGCTGGATGAGCTCCAGCCGCCGCTTGACCGGGAGCTGGTTGAACTCGCTCGAAAGCAGCGTGTAGTCGAAGACATCGCCCAGGTCGTCGTCGAAGTAATCGGGCTCGTGGACCATGCCAAACTGCCAATATGCCGCGGCCCCCGCGATGAGCAGGACCGGGATGCCAACGCCGGCGACGAGCTTGGCACGCTTCTGCTTCTTCGGGTCGCTCCAAGTGCGGGCAAAGCGGGTCTTGAGCCTCGCCTTGAGGTCGTCCTCGAATCGGGCAAGGGCGCTCCGGCCGTCGCTGGCAACCCGGGCCTTGGCTTGCTTGGCGGCCCGAGCGTTCTGCGCTTGCGCAATGGCCGCCGCCTCGGCGTCGTCCAGCAGGGGGGCCATTCCGGGGGCCACTCCGGGGGCCATTCCGGGGGCCACTCCGGTCGGGGTGCCTCGCGTCTGACTGGTGGAGCTGCCGGAGGAGTTTTGCCTGTTGCTCGCCATGAGTCGTTCGCCTCGAAGGTTGTTCCGTGCTGCCCGTTAGCTGCCGCGCCCTGTCTGTGCCAGTTCAACAAAGAGCAGTTCCGCCTCCCGTTGCGAGGGGAGCACGAGCCAGTCCGCCGACCAGTCCTTGAAGTACAGCGCGTTGCGACGCGTCTCGCTCGCCGCCCGGAGCTTGTGCCAGTCGTCCCCGCAGTACAGCACCGGGATGTTCTTGACATTCCGCTCGAACGCTCGGCTCACGACCCGCGCTGGCTCGCGGATGAACAAGGCTAGTTCCGCCGCCACCATGATCGTGCCGGCGAAATACTCATAGCTCGTGCCATAGGTCTGCCAGAGCGGGCGGAAGCGGGAGGGATCGTCACCCTCGCTGCTGTCGCTGGCGGGCGTGCCGCCCCGATCGGACGGGCAGATATATGGATCGTTCGACTCGTAAATCTCCGAGCCCTCGGGCTGGAAGGGAACCCGCGCATCAACGTACTCGCCCAGCAGTTGCAACAGCGATCGGTCTGAGGGCGGCGCGCCGGGAGGAGGGTCGCGGAAGGGAAGCACATAAGGCAGCACGTTGTCAAAGTCGTTCATGTAGACCTGGAACCCCGTGCCGATGCCCTTCAGGTTCGCGAGGCACTTGACGCGTCGCGCATTCTCGCGGGCGGAGCCAAGCGCTGGAAGCAGAATGCTGATGAGCAGCGCGATAATCCCGATCGCGACGAGGAGCTCGATGATGGTGAACGCGCCCCGGCGGGTTGCCAGTTGCCGCCGCGCCTGACCCCTGGTCTTGGTGCGATGTGTTTGCGCCACGCCAACCTCGCTTTCGCACACTCGCCCGCAACACCCGAAAAGAACTCCGCAAGATCCACATGCCCGGAACGTCCGACCCAGCCAGATTATCGGGACCCTCGATTCGCAGACGCCGAATCACGTGCCCGCAAGATGTTCGCGTGGACGCCGTCGACCGATGCGGCGGCGCTCGCGCTCATTACAGTACACTGCAACCCAATCCGAAGGTCAATCTTCCCTGGCGCTGGGTACACCCTCGGCGCAATCATCGGGCGGGTGGTCAACCAGGCAGTTGAGGTTTCCAGCAGCGGAGTCGGACATGATGAAGCGCAACCAGAATCGGGACGCCGGAACTCGTATGGGCGGCGGCAGCGCCAGTTGGCGCGACCAGGCCCCCCGCCCGCTCCGGGCGTTCGATTCGCTCGGCGCTTGTGCCCTGCTTGGGGTCGCGGGCATCCTCGCCGGGTGCGCCGCGAAGCAAACGAGCGAGAAGACCAACCTCAATAGGGCCCAGGCGTTCGACCAGGAGCCGGGCAACACCGACCCGCTCAAGCTGCGTGACATCATGCGTGCCGGGCGCGTGCCTCCAGTCGGCGGGCCCACCGTCACCAACCCCGACGAAGCACAGCGTTGGCGTCGGCTCTCGCTGGTTGACGAGCAAGGCCAGATCCCCGAGGGCGCGCTCCTTCGGGCCTGGTCGCAGCGCCACGCCAACGCGGCCTATTGGGCGTCGCAGCCTTCGCCGCAGGATGGTGGCATCAGCCCCGACAACTGGACGTTCCGGGGGCCCAGCAACATCGGTGGGCGGACCCGCGCGCTGCTGGTCGATCCAACGACGCCCAACGTCCTCATCGCTGGCGCCGTCGGTGGAGGCATCTGGCGCTCGACGAACTCGGGCGCCACCTGGATCCAGGTCGATGACCGCCTTCGCAACCTCGCGATCTGCTCCCTCGAGCGCGATCCGCAGAATCCCAACATCATCTGCGCCGGCACGGGCGAGGGTTACTTCAATGGCGATGCCCTCAGCGGCACCGGGATCTACAAGTCCATCGATCGCGGCCTCACCTGGACGCTCATGCCCAGCACGCAGTCCTTCGACAACGTCTGCCGAATCGCGGTATCACCCGCCGATTCCAACCGAATCCTCGTCGCCAAGAGATATGGCGGCGTGCTGCTCTCTACCAACGCCGGCGCAAGTTGGACCACCGCCTACGGCGCGCAGGGTTCCTTCTTCGTGGATTTCAACCCCTCCGATCCCACGCGCGCCATCGCCCACGTCATCGACTACGACTTCAGCAGCTCACAGTGGTTCCACCGCGCGCTCTATTCCACCAACGCGGGCCAGACCTGGCAGCCCGCCGCGAGCGGCTTGACCCGCGTCAACGACTTCAACAGCCGCATCGAGCTCAGCTACGCACCCAGCGACCCCAACATCGTCTACGCCTCCTGCGGTGCCAGCGGCGGCAAGGTCTGGCGCTCAAACGATGGCGGCGTCAACTACACGCTCCAGACCTCCGAAACCGCCAGCACCAGCGTCGGGTGGTATTACAACGCCATCTGGGTCGATCCCACCAACCCCAACACCCTGCTCGTCGGCGCGTACCACATCTCACGCTCCATCAATGCCGGCCAGTCCTTCACGCAGGTTTCTAATGGCTACATCAACACCACGCAGCCCCACCCCGATGTCCACTTGTTCGTCACCGACCCGGGGTTCAACGGCACGACCAACCGCCGTGTCTATGTGACCACCGACGGCGGCGTGCATCGCACCGATAACGTCTACACCGCCAGCACCAGCGCCGGGTGGAGTTCCTTGCAACCCTCGTACAACGCGTCCCAGTTCTACGGCGCAGCCGGGCAGATGCCCAGCAATCGCGTCGTCGGTGGAACGCAGGATAACGGCACGCTCCGGGTCATCGGGTCCAGCACCAGCGCGACGCTGACCTTCGGAGGCGATGGAGGCTTCTGCGCCGTCGACCCGGGCGACCCCAACTTCATGTATGGCGAGTATGTGAACCTGCAGATCCACCGCTCGACCAATGGCGGTGCGAGCGCAAGCTACATCTACAACGGCATCGCCGACGCCGGAACCAACGCCAACTTCATCGCCCCCTTCGTCCTCGACACCAATGATCCCAACCGCATGCTCGCGGGAGGACGCAGCCTCTGGCGCTCCAACAACGTCAAGGCCGCGACGCCCTCGTGGGCCGCGATCAAGCCCGCCGGCGACAGCAACATCTCCGCGATCGCCATCGCTCAAGGCAACTCCGACGTGGTCTGGGTCGGGCAGAACAACGGAAAGCTCTATCGCACGAGCAACGCGACCGCCGCGAACCCAGTCTGGACAACCATCGACGACAACACCGCGCTCAACCCCCTTCCTAATCGCTATCCAACCCGCATCGTGATCGACCCGGACAACCACGCTCGGGTGTATGTCGCCTTCGGCGGCTTCAGCCCGAACAACCTCTTCCGCACCGCCGACAACGGCGCGAGTTTCGTTGATGTCACAGGAACTGGGGTCACCGGTCTGCCCGACGCTCCGATCCGCGGCATCGCCCGCCACCCCCGTCGCCCGGGCTGGCTCTACGCCGGGACCCAAGTCGGCGTCTTCACCTCCACCGACGATGGCGACACCTGGAGCACCACCAACCAGGGTCCGGCGAACGTCAGCGTGGACGAGCTCGTCTTCATGCACAACTCCGACCGACTTCTCGCCGCGACCCACGGCCGCGGGATGTGGACGATCGACGTGCCCGCCTGCCCAGCCGACTTCGACCAGAACGGACAGGTCGATTTCTTCGACTACCTGGGTTTCAGCGAGGCATACGCCGGCGGCGCCACATCGGCCGATTTCAACCGCGATGGCCAGGTCGACTTCTTCGATTACCTCGACTTCTCCGCAGCTTACGCCGGACCGTGCTGATCGAGAATCGCAACGTCGGATGGTGCGCTGGCTCCTCAGGCGCTGAGCCGGCGCCGCCCGGCGCTACACGCGCGTCAGCACCAGGTCGTCACGGTGGATGACTTCGTCGCAATAGCTATATCCCAGCACGCTCGCGATCTGGTTCGCGGGCTTGCCCGCGATCCTGGCGATTTCCTCGGAGGAGTACGAGCTGATGCCTCGTGCAAACACGACGCCCGCGAGCGTCGCGACCTGCACCGGAGAGCCGCGCGGAAATGACGGAGCATCTTCACCCTCAACCCCGTGTCGTCCGCCGGGTGAGATCGCGACCGTCTCAACGCGGACCACGCCGCGAGGCAACACACTCGCGCCCTTTTTCACGACAGCCGCGGCACACCCCTCGTCCACGACGATGGTCCCTTTGGGCCGAGCGGATGTCTCGATCCATCGCTGACGGGCGGTGCGTCCTCGTTCGCGTGCGGGGAAGTACGTGCCCAAAGGCTCGCCGTCGACAACCCGGCAGATGACGTCCGGCTCACCGCCGGAAGCGATGACCGTCGCGATACCCCACCTCGTCGCGGTGCCCGCCGCCCAGAGCTTGGTCTGCATTCCCCCAGTGCCGACGCCCGACTTCTCCGCCTGCACATGCTGCTCCGCCTCGGCGATGCTGCGAACCTCCGCGACGATCTTCCCCTTGCGCCCGTGCTCATACAGCCCCGCAACGCTGGACAAGATCAGCAGCAGCCCCGCGTCGACGAGCCCCGAGGTGAGCGCGCTCAGCCGATCGTTATCGCCCAGCTTGATCTCAGCGAAGCTCACCGAGTCGTTCTCGTTGACGATCGGAACCACACCGGCCCCGATCAGTTCGCTCATCGTCCGCCGAGCGTTCAAGAATCGCTGCCGGCCGTCGAGGTCTTCCGCGGTATAAAGCACCTGTGCAACCTCGACTTTGTGAGGGAGCAAGGCGTCGGCCCAGCGGGCGATCAGCTTGCCCTGCCCCACGGCCGCCGCCGCCTGCTTGAGCGCGATGTCCTTGGGTGGTTTGGCCAGCCCGAGCGCCCGAAACCCGCTCGCCACCGCGCCAGATGAAACCAGCACAACGCCCATGCCGCGCTTGCGGGCTTCCGCGATAGAGCTGGCCAATCGCGCAAACGAGCCCGGATCGGGAACGCCCTCGGGCGCCAGAACCGCGCTGCCAACCTTCACGACGACGATCGAAGGCGTTGGAATACTCCGGCGAATCATGGAGTCCAGCGTAGTGAAGCTCCGCCCCCCTCGGGGTTGGCTGGGCGCGCACGCTCCACCCGCCAGGCTCTACAGTCTCCGTCATCTTTGGCCAAAGAGACTTCGCTCGGGAGGACGTGCACATGACGTGGTTGACGACGATGCTCGCGCTCGGACAGGCTTCATCGGAGGCGCCCGCCTCGCCGCCAGCGGCCGAGACCCCGCAATCCGCGGCTTCCGATGCCGCAACTTCCGCAGCCGGCGAGCCCGCCGCGATTCCCGAGCCCCCGCCCCTTCCCGAAGTCAGCATCGAGAACGTCCAGAAATGGGCCGACCACGCGTGGGATCTGCTCGTCATCTACGGGCCTCGAGTGCTGGGCGCCCTGATCTTGTTGTTCCTGGCATGGATGATCTCCCGCTGGGTTCGCGCCATTGTCTTCAAGGGCCTCACCCGGGCCAAGTTCGACCTCACGCTCTCCAAGTTCTTCGCCAACACCATTAAGTGGGTCGTGCTGCTGGTCGCCGTGCTGGCGTGCCTTGACACCTTCGGCTTCAGCATCACGAGCTTCGCCGCCATCCTCGGCGCCGTTGGCTTGGCCATCGGCCTTGGCTTCCAGGGCAGCCTTGGAAACCTGGCCGCCGGGGTCATGCTCCTGGTGTTCCGACCCTTCAAGATCGGTGACGCCGTGGTCATTGGCGGCCAAACCGGAATCATCGACGGGATCGACCTCTTCACCACCAACCTCGATACCTTCGACATGCGCCGCATCATCCTGCCCAACAGCTCGATCTTCGGCTCGGTGATCGAGAACTCCACCCATCACCCGCGCCGGCGCATCGACATCAACGTCCCGATCGACCACTGCGCCGACCTGGATACCACCCGGAAGGTGCTGCTCGAGGCGGCGCGCAAAGTCGCGACCACGGTTCCGGGCGCACTGGGGGATCCAGCGCCGGAGGTCGTTCTGACCAACTACGCCGTCCCGATGCCCTGGCTGGTGCTCGTGTGGGCCCGGACCGAACAGTTCGGCGCGGTCCGCGAGCAGCTCATCGCCTCGATCAAGCAGGCCGTCGAGGAAAGCAACCTGAATCCAAAGCCTCTCACACAAGTTGTGAGCGTGCAGAACCGCGGCGCTTAGGCGGTCGGGTTGCCGCGATAGCTGCGGGCGCGCACATCACCAGAGGCAAGAAAAGAGATTGGACCTCCACGCCCCGCGGGTTTGGAGTATGCTGCCTCGCCGCGCTCGGGCAGCGCGAGCGATCTCGCTGATCGGAGCTTGAAATCCGATTTAGGTGGGTCGCTCCTGATGGTGTTGCGCTGCCCAGGAAAGACCCCGCGCGACGATTCTCGAGCCCTTGTTGTGAGCCCGACGCGATGAGCCAACCGCCAGCCGATCCGAGCTCCCCGCCGCCTCCCACTCCATCCGCCCGAGCGGACGAGCCGGCCCCGACGAAGAAGCGATCGCTCAACCCGCTGGACGTGATCGAGCGCCTCGGCAACATGCTTCCCGAGCCGCCCATCCTCTTTGCCGCGCTCGCGGCGATTGTCGTTGTCGTGTCGACGCTCGGGGCAACCCTGGGTTGGCAGGTCCAGCCCGTTCGTCTCCAGGTCGTCACGACCCCGTTGCTCGACGCTGTCGGGCAGCCCGTGCTCGATGAAGCGGGCAAGCCCCGCCTGACCGCGGCTTTGAACGACAAGGGCAGGCCCCAGACCGAGCTGAAGGAGTATGGCGAGCCGATCAAGCCACGAAGCCTGATGACCATCGAGGGCGTCTACTGGATGTTCTCCTCGATGCTCCGGAACTTTGCGGGGCTGCCGGCGCTCCCGCTGGTCTTTGTTGGCATGATCGGGATTGGGCTCGCGGAGAAGTTGGGTCTTTTCAGCGCGTTGATGCGCGTGGTAGCCCTCAACTCGCCCCGGTGGTTGCTGACGCCCGTCATCGTCTTTGTCGGCGCCAACTCGTCGGTCGCCAGCGACGCTGGCTACATCATCCTGCCCCCGCTCGCCGCGGCGCTGTATGCCGCCATCGGCAGATCGCCCATCGCCGGCATGGCCGCGGCGTTCTGCGGCGTCGCGGGTGGTTTCGGGGGCGGGCTCTTCCCAACCGCCGGTGACGGGTTCCTTGCCGGCGTCGCCACCCAAGCCGCCCACATCATCGACCCCAAATACCCCGACGTCGTCGCGACCCACAACCTCTTCTTCAAGGGCGCCTCCGCGTTCATCGTCATGTTCGTCGGCTGGTTCGTCACCGACAAAATCGTCGAGCCTCGACTCAACCGCCAGGTTGGCAAGCAGGAAGCCGATACCTCCGCGATCCAGAAGATGTCGCTCACGCCCCTGGAGAAGAAGGGCCTTCTGGCGGCGCTGGCGACCAACGGTGCGATCCTCGCCGCGTTCTTCGCGATGGTGCTGATCCCCGGCATGCCGCTGCACGGCCAAGGCACGCCCACGCTCGCCAACGGGCGCGTGGTCGCAGCCGAGCAAGTCCAGATCGTGGACAAAGCCGCTTACGAAGCGGCGCCTTCCGACCGACGCCTGTTCGCGCAGGAGCCGGAGCTGGACAAGGAGACCAAGCAGGTCGTCAAGGAGGGGTACTACGTCATCTCCGGCAACGCCGCGCCATCCATGAGCGAGCGCCCCGGCGATCGCTGGGCTCAGGTCATCGTCCCGCTCATCCTGCTCTCGTTCCTCATCCCCGGCATGGTCTACGGCTTGATCACCGGCACCATGCGCTCGCAGAAGGACTTCATCGAGGGCATCTACCACGGCATCCGCGCGCTCGTCCCCGTGCTCGTCATCATGTTCTTCCTGGGCCAGTTCGTGAACTACTTCCAGTACACAGGCCTCGACCGCATGCTCGCCTACGCGGGTGGATCGCTGCTCGTCACCGCCGATCTCCCCGTGCCGCTGCTCGTCGCCCTCTTCGTGTTGCTGGTCGTGTTTGGCGACTTTGCCATGAGCGGCATGCTCAGCAAGTTCGCCGTCATGGCGCCGATCTTCATCCCCATGTTCATGATGGTCGGCATCAGCCCCGAGCTCACCACCGCCGCTTACCGCATTGGCGACAGCGTGGTGAACATCGTCACCCCGCTCAACAGCTACCTCCTCATCATCCTCGCGGTCTACCAGAAGTACAAGAAGGAGGCCGGGCTGGGCCACCTGATGTCGCTGATGATCCCCTACTCGGTGCTGCTCTTCATCTCGTGGACCGGCTTCCTGCTCATCTGGTACTTCGCTGGCTTCGACCTGGGCCCGAGCGCGCCCCTCAACTACACGCCCAAGTTCTGACTCCGCCCAGATCGTCCTTCAAGCAAGCTCCGGCAGATCGCCCGTCACCAGGTCGTCGCTGGCCTTTCGCAGCACTGCCATCGGGCGCTCCGCGCGCTCGGATGGCGACGCGCGCGATCTACACCCGCGCGACACGACAGCCGGCGATTGCGATACCATCGCGGCGGCCCGCATTCTGTCGTTCGTCACGTCACCCGAAAGCACGGACGGGCTGAAGCCCTGGTTTTCACCTGAGCTCCACGCTCCAATACGCGTGATCGAGGAAAGTCTTCCACGACGCGTACTTCTGGTTGCCTAGGCGCAGGCTGATGAGCGGGTTGCGCTTCGGGCGTTCGGGCTTCCGCCGGAGCTTGATGCCCGCCTGCTCGGGCGTCCGTCCGCCCTTGCGCGCATTGCAGCGGATGCACGCGCACACCAGGTTTTCCCACGTATCCCCGCCCCCGGCGGCCCGTGGCACAACGTGGTCGATCGAGAGATCGCTCGTCGGGAAGTGCCGCCCGCAGTACTGGCACTGGTTGCGGTCCCGGGCGAACAGGTTCCGCCGGTTCAGCTTCACCTGCTGCTCGGGGAGGCGGTCATATCCCAGCAGGCGGATGATCCGCGGCACGGCAATCTCGCACCGCACGGTCCGGATCCAATCGTGCTTCTCCCGCTCCACCTGCGCTTGAAGCTGGCTCAGATCCGCCCACGTCCAGAAGTCGTAGTTGATGAACCGCCCGCCGATGCCGACCTGGTCGGCTTCGCTCGTCCCCGGGGGCGCCGCCGGATCGGGCTCGACATGGATGACTTCCGCAAGGTTGCGGAACAACAGGCCCATCGCTCGCTTGGCGGAAACCACGCGGACCGCGACATAGAGCCGGTTGAGAACCAGTACTTTGGCCCCAAGGCCATCGTTCCCGCCCGAGACCATCGCCAGCGAGCCAGCGCTCCCCGCGAGCTCGTCCAGGAGTGCCTCGTCGTCGTCCAAGTCCAGACGATCGGAAGGCTCGCTGCGCGTGGGGCGCGCGTTGCTTCCTGACCCCTGCGGAGTTGAACGCTGCGAACCGTGATGGTGCTGACGGCGCGTCATGGACATCTCTGCCAGCATGCCGGCGGAGCCGTGCGCGCGCTCCGCAGGACGATTGAGTCGCCAATCGCGGATCATCAACATGCCGCTCGCGGCATGTTGACCTGTCACGTCCAAATGGTAGTGGTTTGGCGCAGCCAATCAATAGGCTGTTGACCCGGCAAGCCCGCACCACCCCAACCTTCATCATTTCTTGACAGTTACGGGTCTTGACCGGGAGGACGCGACGCCCCGGCCTCGGTTTGGCCTGCTCGAGCCTGTTTGGCTCGGCTTGGCTCGGGCTGCAACCCCGTACCATGTTTCCATCATGCCTGGAAACCAGCAATCCAGCCCCTCGGTGGCGATCGTTCGCCTCTGCCGCAGCCGCGAGGCGACCGGGGCGTTGGCACGCGGCTTTGCCAGCATTCTCCGCCCGGGCGACGCCGTCGCGCTCTCGGGAGAGATGGGCGCTGGAAAGACAACCTTCGTCCGCGGGCTCGCCACGGCTCTCGGCGTCCCGCCCGGCATGGTCTCCAGCCCAACGTTCGTCCTGCTCAACGTCTACCAGGGCCTCCACGCCGGTCGATCCCTTCGTTTGGCCCACGTTGATGCCTACCGCCTCCATTCTCCCGCCGAGCTTGACAACATGGGGTGGGATCGAGTCTTCGACGACCGCCTGGCACGGGCTCGCGACGACGCGATCGTGCTCGTGGAATGGCCCGAACGACTCGGAGGCGTGCTCCAGCACCCGGGGGTGGCCTGGGTCCGCTTCGAACATGCCGATGCCGAGGACACCCCCTCGACTCGATTGGCCTCCATGACTGACGCCCCCGAAGAAGCCACCGAAGAAGCCACCGAAGAAGCCACCCCCGAAGAAGACGCTCCCGAAGACGCCCAAGGCGCGCGGCGGATGACGTTCGAATTGCCAGCCGCGTGGAGCAGCCGAGACAATCTCGACTTGTTCATATCTCGCGAGCCGGCTCGTTGTCCGATAACCGATCGCTGGGTCGCCCCGACGCACGCGACGTATCCGTTCGCCGACGACCGGGCGCGCCTTGCCGACCTCGGCAAGTGGCTTTCGGGCCAGTATTCGACGAGTCGCCCCGTTCAGGGGGACGAGTTCGAGGGTGGGGCGAACGAGCGGTCTTGAGCCGGACTGATGGGCCGGGAGTCGCTCGCATTCCCGGCGCGCGCCAAAGTGTGCCGGTGTGGTCAGGCTGGCAACCCGACGGACCGATCTCACGTAGGATGGGCGTCCCGCCCGGAGGCGGGCGGGCGTGGGCCCGCGGACGATTCTCGCTTCAGTTTTCCTTTAGCCGCACACATGCCTCACTCGGATGTCAGCGTGAACGGGAGCGTGCCCGGACCCTCCGCGGCCGGTGGCCCCGCAGCCCGACCGGACCTCCCTCTTCCGGGGCCCGGGGTGGCCCATCCGCCGGGACGCGAGCCCCCCAGCGTGCTCGTGCTGACCAAGGACGAGGAAGTCAACATCGCGGCCTGCCTGGACACGCTCACCTTCTCCGACGACATCGTCGTGCTCGACAGCTTTTCCAAGGATCGCACCTGCGAGATTGCCGCCCGCTACCCCAACGTCCGCATCATCCAGCGAAAGTTCGACACCTGGAGCAAGCACAGCAACTGGGCGCTGGAGAACATCACCTTCAAGCACCCGTGGGTCTACTACTCCGACGCCGACGAGCGCGTTACCCCCGAGCTGCGCGATGAGATCATCGCCAAGACCAACGACGTCTCGTTGCCTTATGCCGCGTACCGCGTCCGCTACAAGAACATGTTCATGGGGACCTGGATCAAGCACGGCGGGCTCTACCCCGTCTGGATCATCCGCCTCTTCCGCCCGGACAGGATCCGCTACGAGGATCGCGAGGTCAACGCGCATCCGGTCGTCCAGGGCCAGCTTGGCGACCTTCTCGAGCACTTCATCCACTACAGCTTCAACAAGGGCCTGACGCCCTGGTTCACAAAGCACAACAGCTACTCGACGATGGAGGCCAACGAGGCGGTGCGCGTGCTCAAGGGTTCACCCCTGGAGAAGTTCCGCCAGATGCGGGATCCTTCCGCCTCGCCCGGCGTCAAGCGTCGCGCCGTGAAGGACCTGAGCTTCTTCGTCCCCTTCCGCGCGTTCGTGCGATTCCTCTACATGTACTTTTTCCGGGGCGGCTTTCGCGACGGGCGCGCCGGACTGCACTACGCCGCCATGATCTCGATGTACGAGTATTGGATCGAGATCAAGATCCGCGAGCGTCAGCGGGCGTGGCGTCAGGAGACCGACGGCGCAGTAGCGCGGGCGCTTGGTGAGGGGCCGGGCGAGCCGCCCCCGATGATCGACGCCGACAGCAAGAGCGATGCGGAAGTGCCGGGGGCGATCCCGAGCGGGAAGGGGGCGTGAGCGATGCCACGGCCGCTGATCGACGTGATGATTCCCACGTTCAACGAGGCGATGCACATCGCCGAGACCGTTGAGAACGCCAAGAAGGTCGGGGCCGTCCACGTTCTGGACTCCTTCAGCACCGACGGCACGCAGGACATCGCCCGCAAGCACGGGGCCAACGTCGTCGAGCACAAGTTCGAAAACTACTCGCGTCAGAAGAACTGGGGCTTGGAAAATCTGCCCCTGGGCGGCAAGTGGGTGTTCATCCTCGACGCCGACGAGCGCATCACGCCCGCCCTCTCACGCGAGCTCAAGGCGGTCGCGACCAGCGACACCGACGCGGTTGGGTTCTTCGTCAACCGCGTGGTGGTCATGATGGGGCGCCAGATCCGCCATGGCGGGCTCTTCCCCTCCTGGAACCTCCGCTTCTTCAAGCGCGGCAAGTGCAGATATGAAGATCGCAGCGTCCATGAGCACATGCTGGCCGACGGGCGGACCGACTATCTCGAGCACCTGATGCTGCACATCCGGCGCGAGTCGATTTCTGAGTACCTCACCAAGCACATCAAGTACGCCGACCTTGAGAGCGACGAGTGGATCAAGCAGCGCCTCGGCCAGGCGAGCGAGGCCCAGGCGGGGAACCTTTTCAAGAACATCCTCAAGTATCGCCTCTACCTTCGCCGGGATGTCTGGCCGCGCATGCCCATGAGGCCGCTCCTGCGATTCGCGTACATGTATTTCGTCCGCTTCGGCGTGCTCGATGGCCGCGCCGGGTGGCACCTGGCGATGCTCATGGCAAGCTACGAGTACATGATCGGGCTGCTCTACAAAGAGAAGATGCACCGATACGCCGAGGGCACCCTGTCGATCCCCGGATTAGTCACCCCTACGCCGCAGCTCGGCCCTGGGGCGGCGTGAGTGTTGAGCGGTTGACCGCTCGCGCGTGCTGAGATCGCGGCGTATTGCCCCAGACTTTCGCAAAGCCTCGGGTTGGGCGTCACGTTGCCCGGTGCTCGGGCACGCGTGCGCTCCCGTTCGACTTCTCACGCGACTCACCACTCCCACTCACCAGTCACGCGTTCGCCGCTGGCCTGAGCGCATAAACTTGCCGGACAAGCTCGTGCGTGAGTGAATGGCCAGAACGCGTCGCCACCACGTCGGCCTGGAGCGGCCCGCCCAGCAACGCCAGGTCGCCGATGAGGTCGAGCAGCTTGTGCCGCGCGGGCTCGTCCGGGAAGCGGAGTTCGTTCTCGATCGCCTCGCCGGTCGCATCGTCGATCACCAGCATGTCACGCGCCGAGAGGTGCGTAAACAAACCCATCGCCCGGAACTGCTCGGCCTCCGATCGGAGGCAATACGTCCGGGCGGGCGCGACGCGGGCGGCGTAGTCGGCCGCATCGCCGTGCCACGAGACACTGGAGCTCGCCAGGGCGCCGCGACGGGGCACGCCGCCGGCGAGCTTTGGATACTCAAAGTGATACGTCGCGCTGAAGCCGGGGGCCTCCCGCGGCGTAGCCATAATCGAGACCGATGGATCGCGCTCGTCGCGGACGACGACCTGGCGATCAAGAACCACCGCCTTCGCGGTCGGGCCACGCCCTGCAGCCCCCGAGACCGCCCTCGGAATGGACGTTGTCGCAACCGGCGCCAGCACGGAAACAAACGCCGAGGCCGATCCATCCATGATCGGAACTTCGGGCCCGTCGAGTTCGATGGTCGCGTGCCAGAGCCCAAGGCCCGCCAAGGCCGAGAGCACGTGCTCAACGGTGGCCGCCAGGATCATCGCGGAGGCGTGATCTCGTGCTGGTGAGCCTTCCGTCTGCGCCACGGAACTGCCCGGCGCTCCGCTCGACCGTTCGGGATTGGTCACCGGGTTGTTAATCGCTGCAAGTGGCTCGGGCGCGAGCAGGATCGTGTTGCGGTTCGCCGGAAGGCGGAGGCGGGCGAGCAGCGCGGGTGGCGGCACCAGCTCGATCGGAGCCCGCGCTGCGATGCTTCCAGAACCCGAATTGTGGCTCTGCTGCACGCGCTGATCCGAACGGACGAAGCGGATACCGCCGATTGGCTCGGGGCGGATGCGAAGGCGGGCGATGCCCGGCCGGAAGAGCGTGGGGCCCTCGATCTCCGCGGGCTGAACCCCGGCATGCTGGGCCGACTCGTTCATGGCGAGAGCATTGGCCGCTCGCGGCAAAAAGCAAACCAGCCCCCGCGGAGAGGGCTGGAAGAAGGGTCCGGGCAAATGCGGTGCCGCCAGACGCGTCAGTCGATAATCTGACCGACTCGGTATGCCTCGGTGGCCTCAGGGGTTGCGTTGCCGCCGGTGAACACGCTTCCCGACGGGAACCAGAGTTCAACCTTGGTATAGGCGTCTCGATTCGAAACGTTCGCGACGTGGCCGTCAAAGAAGGCCGCGTTGATGCTCTTGTTCGGGTGACGCATGGAGAGCTTCGACCCCTCACCGCCGCTCGGGCTGCCGGAGAAGCGTCCATACGCGGTTGAGTCATTGAAGATGGGGGTCGATTCAGTGAACGAACCGAAGATAGAGGGCTTGACCGCAATGTCGAAGTCGAGCACGAGCCCCTCACCGCCGGGTGCGGGCGCGAGGTAACGGGTTCCGTCTGCGATGATAATCTTGGAAGAGAGCTGCGTGCCGACGCGATCCAATCGAGGAGCGAACTGCTCTGGAGTCAAGACAGGAGATCCAAATCGGTCCGAAATAAGCGGAAATGCACCGGAGCGAGGAACCCTTCCGGCCTGAAGCAACGAGTTCGAGAAGTAGTGAAACGGAGACGGCGAGAGATAACTGATTTGCAAGAAGCCGCCATCGCCGAGCGCATTCTCAAAGTCGGGTCTGTCGGATGCGCGTCCGAACAGAAGCGTATTCTGGGTCTTCGCGCTTGCGCACTTCCATCGGTTGAAGATCTCCTGAGTGCGGCGAGCCCGATTCTGCGGCAGGTTTACGCTGTCTCCAAGAATGGGGCTGATCCAGTCATGCGTGCTCGTCGGAGTCGTGCTGGATGTGTCGTTGAGCAGTTGGGCTGAAGCATCGCCCACGCCATTATTGAAGAATACGCCTTGATAAAAGGCGCCGCTGGTGTTCGGACCAGCGTAGTGCTCTCGAAACGAGCCCATGTAGACATGCTGCGCGTCCGACAAGCTCTTGAGCATGGCGGAGCAGACGATTTGTTGGGCCACGGCCCGGGCCTGTCCGAGCGCGGGCAGAAGAATGCTGATCAAGAGGGCGATGATGGCGATGACCACCAAGAGCTCGATCAGCGTGAAGGCTGCGGCTGAGCGGAACGATCGGAGTTTGAAACGATTCATTTCGGGCCCTTTCCCTGTCAACTTACTTCCGATCGAGAGTCCGGGGCTCACCGGCTTTCACGTTCGCCACACCGTCCTTGAGAATGATGGGCTTCACGTCCGGGTCTAATGAGTCGATGTAGCGACGATCGATCACGTGTTTGCCCTCCGGGTTCTTCGAGACCGGGAGCAAGGTCGACTTGCCAGAGTCGGGATTCCGCTCCGGCAACACCAGTGTTTGCTTTGTGGAAGCCCTGAAGAGCTCTCCAGTCGTCACGTCAACAAGTAGAACACTCCTCGCCATCTTCGGCTGGTCGCCCCCCATCACCGACCACGCCACCGATGCGACGCACGCCAGCACGGCGACGACGAAGAGGACGATCTGCCAAGGCTTGAGCTGCTCGCGCATGACGCCTGACTCCCGACACGTCGCGGCATGCCGCGACCGACCGATGGACCGCGCGTCGAGGGCGTCGGCCATGGCCGATCACCCGAGGGACCGATCACCCGTGGGCCTGGGCTGGCCGGCACCCGGCCCTAAGCCGAGAAGGACCGCCGATTGGCTCCCGTGCCGGGAACCGGAACGGCCCTTGAGCGTCCGAAAGCTGGTGGATTGCACTCGCGTACCGCGAGCCCGGCCACGTGGCCCGAACGCTCAATCGCTGGATATGCCCACTCGACCACGACGCGCCACGAAGCCAATGAGCCACCGGCAGCGAGCCACGCACGAGCGGCCCTGCCGGGAACCCAGTCCCCCCGAAAATCCTTCAACCACGACGACCACTGCCTGAATCCACACCACGAAGACCGAAAACCGCCGTCTGAAGGGCGGAAAGCGTAGCCCGCGAACCGGGACAAAGCCAACCACTCCCCAGTATCGGCCTCCCCACTATCGGCGGCGTCAGTCTCCGCCTCTTGAACGAACTGCTGCCCATCTTGCCGTCGTGTTCGTGAAGCTGAACCTAGATCACAGAAAACAGAGTGTCTTCACTAAACATTGTCGCAAAGCAGACAGCTTCTTCACGCAACCGACAGTGGATTCACGGGTTGTGCCGATGGGCGGGTCTTTCCCCAACTGCCTCTTGCCCGGTGCGGCGCGCCGCGCGGAGCGCCTCCGCGATGAAGATCCCCGCCAGCGCGAGCAACGCGAGCGCGACACCGGCGTTCACGATGGTCGGGTTGTATCCCCCCGATGACGTTCGCCACGTGCCTCGCAAGGCGTCGCGAACGCCCAGCCACGCTTGAATCCCGATCGCGCACAGCGTGACACCCATCACCAGCAGCATGGGGATGAACACGTACCACGTTCGCTTGCCCATCCGCCTGAGCCAGAGCGTGATCGCCAGCAGCGTCAGCGAAGCGAGAAGCTGGTTGGATGTTCCAAACAAAGTCCAAAACAAGCGGTACGACGTCGGGTCGGCGGTGAGTAGAACCACGAGCGGCACGCCAGCGGTGAGCGCCGCGGCAACCACGCCGGCGGTCCGAGACCGGGCCCAGGCGAAGCCGAACCTGCCAGCCGAGGCGGGCGCGCCGCCCTGAAGGCTGGTGCCGCCCACCGGCGCGTGCGGCCCAAAGAGCTCTTGCAGGAGGTATCGCCCCAGGCGAGTGGAGATGTCGAGGGTGTCAAAGACGAACGTTGAGAACGCCATCGCCCCGAAGGTGGCACAGAAGAGAAAGGCATCCTTGCCGAGGATCTGGGTGAGGAAGGTGGCGAGGCCGTCGCCATAGATTCGAGCAGCGGACTGGTTCTTCGCGTCGCCAGGGACCACGATCATGATGGTCGCCAGCGCGATCACGGCGACGAACCCCTCCAGCAGCATCGCGCCAAAGGCGATGGGCTTGCAGTGAGGCTCGCTGGCAACCTGCTTGCTCGTGGTGCCGCCGCAGATCAGCCCGTGGAAGCCGGAGCACGCCCCGCAGGCGATCGTGACGAAGAGAAACGGGAACATGAGCCCGGCAATCGCGTTCGAGGCGGTCGCCTTCGAGAGCGCGGCAAATGGATCAAGGATGGCCCGGGCGTTCTCGGTGAGCATCGGCTGCTCGATCGTGTAGTTGCCCGAGAGCACGCCGAAGACCCCGACGCCGATGGCGGCGTAAAGCACGAACCCGCCAAGATAGCCGCGGGGCTGTTGCAGCAGCCACATGGGCAGCAGCGAGGCAACGAAGCAGTAGACGAGGATGATGGCGAACCACGCCCGCGCCGGGAGGACGAGCACATCGTCGATGAGCGTGCCCAGATAGACGCAGGCGAAGGTCGCCGGGACGAAGGTGACCGTGACCAGCCAGAGCGGGGGCTTGAAGATGCGTTGCACCACGCCCAGCGCGAGCGCCAGCGTGAGATACAGCACACTCGACGCCGCGACGGCGCCGCCTTTATTGAATGTCGTGTTCAACCCTTCGAGTTCCTCGGCCTTCCCAAGGAACGTCTCAGCGGTGATCTGCGTGAACGCGATGATGACGTAAAGCAGCGCCAGCCAGATGAACGCGCAGAGCGCCAAATACGCTCGGCGGCCCAGGGCGTCCCGAGCGATCTCGGCGATCGAATCCGCCCCGTGCCGGACCGACGCGACCAGCGCCGAGAAGTCGTGCACCGCGCCGATAAAGACCACGCCCAGCGCGATCCAGAGAAGGCAGGGAAGCCAGCCATACGCCTGGCAGGCGAGGATCGGCCCGGCGATCGGTCCGGCGGCGGCGATGGCGGAAAAGTGCTGCGAAAGAAGGTAAAAAGGCCGCGTGGGGACGAAGTCCACCCCATCGTCCTTCTCGACGGCGGGCGTCTTCCGCGTGGGATCAAGGCGATACTGCCGCGCGATGAACCCGCCGTAGAGGCGGTAGCCCAGGGCGATGAACACGAGGAAGCCAAGGGCGATGAAAGTGAGGGTCATCGGAGTGCCAAGGGCAGTGTACAGGATTCTCGTTGCTTGGGCCCGACCTACTCCAACCGTTGTTGCAACTCCGACCTATGTTGCAGCATGGGAGCGTCGCCCGATGAGCACGATGTGAGCGGCCTGAAGCCCCGCCCGACTTGCCATCAACTGGTCGGGCACGGGATCGACATCGCCGCGGTCGCGCGGATCGCGGATCTTGTGCAGCGGCACGACGAGCGGTTCTTGTCGCGGGTCTTCACCGCGGGCGAGCGGGCCTATTCCGCCGGGCGGAAGCGCGAGCACGAGCACCTCGCCGCCCGCTTTGCCGCCAAAGAGGCGGTGCTCAAGGCGCTTGGAACCGGATGGCGCCTCGGAATCGCTTGGACCGACGTGGAGGTCGTCGCCGACGCGATGGGGCGCCCGGGGGTTGTGCTGCGGGGCGTCGCGGCGCAGATCGCGTCCGAGCGAGGCATCCACGAGTGGAGCCTGTCGCTCACCCACGCCGAAGGGCTCGCGGTCGCGTCGGCGATCGCGCTCCGCGTCGTCTAATTCCGGTCGAACCGGCGCTCTTGCCGCCCGCCATCCGTCTTGACCCCGGGCCCGGCTCATGCGATTTTCGCTGTCCTGGGCGAGCCACAACGCGAACGATCGTGCATGGTCTGGAGCGACTCGCCCCCGCTGTTCCGATGGTGCATGTGGACGCTGCTGGTGGTCGCGTCGGTTGCGGCGGGCGGACCCCCGGACCTTCATGGATCAGCCGGTGGTGTTCCGTCCCGCGGCGGTTGTTCGTATGCCGCTCCTGCCCAAGGCGAATCCGGGGCCACGCCCGGGGCATCGGCGTTTGAGATCGCATGGCAGCGCGAAGGGTCTCAGGAAGCCAAGCAAGACAGCGACAATCGGCGTCAACGAGATCGCCGTCAGCGCGAGGGGCCGGCCCTGCTCAAGCGGGCGATCGAGCAGTTTGCCGCCAAGGACTACGCCGGCGCCGAGCAGACTCTCCTTCGCTTGGTCGAGCTCGACCCGACGAGCGGGTTTATCCGGTACAACCTGGCCTGCTGCCGGGCGGCACAGGGCGACGCCGCCGGGGGGATGGAGCGCTTCTTGCAGGCGGTCGAGCGAGGCTTCATCGATCGGCGGCGGTTTGAGCGAGACCCGGCCATCGACCTGCTGCGTGAACTGCCCGAGTTCAAGGCGCTCATGGGCAACTGGGAGCGGGTGCTGGAGCGGCACCGGGATTGGAACGTCGAGCGCAGCCGCGAAATCGCCGGCGAGAACGCGGAGTTGGTGCTGGATGACAAGCTCCGCCTGGCCTATTTGTCGTCGTTCCACGCGACGTCGTCGGCCAGAGCGCGCCAAGAGCTGTCTCTGATCGCGGAGTGGGGGTTCCGCCACGTCTTTACCGAGCTTCCGAACCAGTCCGCCGAGCAGACGCCTTGGGTGGTGGTGGTCCTTCCCGATCGCGCTGGGTTCAATCGCTGGGTTCGGGAGAAGTACGGCAATCTCGGGGGCGGGTTCGCCGCTGTGGGCGGGGCTTACGACGATGCCGAGAAACGGCTTGTCGCTCGCGACCTGGGTGGCACGCTCCGGCACGAGTTCTTCCACGTGCTGCACTGGCGCGACAACAACCGCCTGGGAATCGTTCACCCCACCTGGGTTCAAGAGGGGTTGTGCAGCCTTGTTGAGGATTACGAGCTCGACATCGCCAACGACCCCAACGCCGAGCTCAGGCCCGTCGTGTCATGGCGGACGAACGCGGTCCGGCGGGCGGCGAGGAGCAACCGTCTGATTCCGCTTGCCAGGCTGACCTCGATGGATCGCGGCGCGTTCACGGTTTCCAGGCCGCTGGCCAACTATGGTCAGGCGCGGGCGGTGTTCCTGTTCCTCCACGAGCGAGGTTGGCTGACGCCCTGGTATCGCACGTTCAACGAAACGTTCGGGCAGGACCCGACCGGGGTGCTCGCGCTCGAGCGTGTCTCGGGCAAAGCGCTGAAGGAGCTGGACAACGAGCTTCGACTCTGGGGGCGGGAACTTGCGGAGGTTCCCGAGGAGATCCGCTCGGGGCGTGCGAGCCTCGGCCTGGACGTTGATAACGGCGATGGCGAAGGTCCGGTGATCGCGCAGATCGTGCTGGGGCCGCCGGCGCGGGCCGGGCTCCGCCGGGGCGACGTCATCACCGCAATCGACGGGAAGCCGACCCGCGACATCGCCGAGCTCGTCCGCGTCCTTGGCGATTATGAAGTCGGCACCATGGTGGTTGTCGACTACCGTCGCGGCAACGCGGAACAGACCGCTCAGCTGGAGCTTGTCGCCCGCTGAGCGCCCACCGACGTACAGGGCGTCGCGCGGAACCACACCGAGCGTGGCTCGGAGTCGGCCTGCGAGTTCGCGGATGAGAGGAAGCACGGATGAATGGTCACAACCCGCTTCTGGAAGATGTTCTTGGGGTCTACGCGGACACGCTCAAGCACATCCGCGAGTTCATGGAGTCCATCCCCGACGAGCGCATGGCCGAGCAGCCCGGGGGCGTGATCAACCACCCGGCCTGGACGCTCGGGCATCTTCACTCGGCGTCGGGGCTGCTCCTGACTCTGCTGGATGCCGCGCCGCCCGCCCCAGCCGAGGAATCCCGCAAGTTCGGGCCTGGGAGCAAACCGGTCGCGGATCGATCGGCGTATGCCTCGAAGGAGTCCCTGCTCGCCAGCCTCATGGAACGGCACGTCCAGGTGGAGGCGGCGGTTCGCGCCAACCACCGGTCGCACTTTCCCAAGCCGCCGCCCGAGTTCCTGCGAGCGTTCGCCCCGACCGTCGGCAGAATCTCGATCTACCTGCTCGCGGCTCACGAGCCCTACCACCTCGGGCAGCTCATGCCGTGGAAGCGTGCCGCGGGGCTGATCTAGCCCGCCGCGCGGGGGTTGTGGTTTTTGCCCGGCGCGCGCCGATAGTTTCCCGTCGCCAAGGACTTGGGCGACGCCCGCTTGTTTTCCGCGAGGGTCGGACGCGATTGGACGCGTCCGAAGACGCTCTGGACGCGCCTTGATTCACGGACGAATCTCATGTTGCTCTGGTTGTTGCACACGCTCGGGCCCTGGCTCGCCGACCACGGGTTGTATCGATACTTCGGCGTGCTGGACCAGATCCAGTTCCGCGCCCTGGGGGCCGCCGGGCTGGCCTTCGCCGTCGTCATCGCGCTGGGCCGGCGAACCATCGCATTCCTGGCGAGGATGAAGATCGGCGACGCCGGGCTGAGCGATGCCGAGGCACTCCGACGGGTCACCGCTTCAAAGGCCAACACGCCGACGATGGGCGGCGTGCTGATCGTCGGCGCCATCGCCCTGAGCGTTCTGGTGCTGGGCGACCTGGCCAGTTCCTACGTGCACCTCGGGTTGGTGGTCATGCTCTGGCTCGCGGCCGTCGGGGCCGCCGATGACTGGCTTAAGCTCACGTCCGCCCGCCGGGGCTCGCGCAGTCGCCAAGGGCTCTATGCCTGGGAGAAGCTAGTCTTTCAGCTTGGCATCGGGCTGCTGGCCGGCTGGTTCGCATTCAACTATGGCAGCGCGGCCGCGTCGCCCGCCATGCCCCACGCCCTCAATCTCCCCTTCCAGAAGACGTACGTCCTGGTTCCGCCCGAGCAGGCGGCGCTGGGCCCTTCCGCGGCCTTTCCTGCGCAGCCTGGCGCGCTCGCGACCACTCCCCCCGCGACCCCACAGACCGCCTCGGCTTCGCCAGCCCCATCCGCCCCGGCTGCCGCAGATTCGCAGGCCCAACCTTCCGCCTCGCCGTCGGCAGATCCGTCGCCAGCGCAAACCGCCCAGGCGCTCATCTCCGGGCGCGTGCTCGACGAGAACCCGGCGGTCTGGATCCTCAGCCGCGGAGCTTTCGTGCTGCTGGCGATGCTCGTCATCACCGGGCTTTCCAATGCCTGCAACATCACCGACGGCATGGACGGGCTCGCCGGCGGTATCTCGGGCATCGTCGCGACCGGCTTGGTCGTGCTCGCCCTCGTCGCCGGCGATATCGACAGCGCCGGCTTCCTGCTGGTGCCGTTTGTGCCGGGGGCGGAGGAACTTTCCGTGATGGTCGGCGCCATGGTCGGCGCCTGCCTGGGCTTTCTGTGGTGGAATGCCTCCCCCGCCCAGGTTTTCATGGGCGATACCGGCGCGCTCTCGCTGGGCGGCTTGATCGGTTACGTCTCAGTCGTCGTCCGACAGGAAGTCGTCGTCCTCCTGCTCTGTGGCGTCTTCCTGCTCGAGATCGCCAGCGTCATTCTCCAAGTAGGCTGCTTCAAGCTCACCGGGGGCAAACGCATCTTCCGCGTCGCCCCGCTCCATCACCACTTCCACCTCGGAGGCTGGACGGAGCAGCAGGTCGTGACGCGTGCCTGGATTGTCAGCGTGCTCCTGATGCTCATGGCCCTGGCAAGCCTGAAGCTTCGCTAGCCCGGCTAGCACTCACTTTGCCTGCCGCGAGTTTGCTGCTCGCGGGCCTCGTTGCTCGCTTGCCCATCCGGTAGCTTCATCCGGTTGCCTCGGGCCAGAACCCGGCAAAGCACCCCGCGGTCAGCAGCGCGTAAACCACCGCGTCCACCAGCCGCGCCGGCACCTGCTTCCAAGGCAACCCATGCCAGATCGCCATCGGCAGCGCGTACCCGCCATGGGCCAGCAGCCCCGCGCTGCCCGCGACTCGGAACACATCGAAGTACCCAGCTCCCGGCCCGATGTTCGCGTGCGCCATGACAAAGGCAACGACGACGCCCACGATGAGCAGGTGCACGAACCAGGCGCCGAGGTTCTTGCCGATGTTGGGCTTGCCCGTGACGTACAGCAGCGCCCAAGGCCCTTGGTGAAAGGCCTCCATCGCCGCGGGTTCCTTCTTGTGATCAACCCAAGGCAGGAAGTAGACACCAACGGGCAGGTTGCCGCGGCGCATGCCCTCGAGAATCGGGCCCGACCCCTCTCCAGGGTTCTTGTAATCGTGCTTGTGGAGGGGCGTCGCCATCCAGATGATGGAACTGGCGACGAACACCACGACGCCGCTGAGCAGGATCGAGAGCCAGAGCGACCCGAGCGTGATCGCATCGCCTCCGCCCGCGTTGATGTTCTCGCGGGCGAGCTGCGCGGCATCGGCCAAGGGCGGAACCGCTGTCGCAAGCGCGTACGAAACGGTCTCGAACATGGTACATGACATCGGGATCCTCCCGCGGGCGGCGCGTGATCGTTGGCCCTTGGCCAGCATATCAGAATCCGGCCCATGCAAACCCGGCCCATGCCAACCCAGCCCATGCCAACCCAGCACATGCAAACCCAGCGCACCCCAAGACCCGTGCGGCCTTGATGCCAGCGGGCCGCATGCCCCCGCTGCGGGCGGCAACAATCCTCCCGATGCCTCCGCACGAGACGTTCTGGACCCGGTACTTTGACGCAGTCGAGGGCAAGGGCCCGCGCGAGACGCTCACCTTCGCCCTCGATGCGTTCGAGCGCGAGCGAGCGTCGATGAGCGCCTCCAGCGAGCCGGTGGATCTCGCCCAGGCCCCGCTCGCCGTCGATCTTGGCTGTGGTTCGGGCCGCGACACGTTCGAGCTGCTTCGCCGGGGCTGGCGCGTGATCGCGATCGATGCCTCGCGCGTCGGGCTCCAGCGGCTCGAGCAGCGGGTGCCGCCCCCGTGGCGGGAGAGGCTCCGGGTCGTGTGCGCGGAGTTCCACGAAGCGCTCTGGCCGGCGGTCCACCTCGTCAACGCGAGCTTCTCGATCCCGCACTGCACGCCCACGCAGTTCCGCCGGGTGTGGGGCACGATCGCCGGAACGCTCGTGCCGGGCGGGCGCTTCGCCGGACAGGTGTTTGGCATCAACGACAGTTGGACCCGCGCGACCGATCTCATCCCGCGCACCTTCCACACGCGCCACGAGGTCGCCGCGTTGCTGCGCCGCGCGAGCCTCGCGCCCGAGCACGTGGTCGAGCACGATCGCGACGGAGTCGACGCCCACACCCGCTGGAAGCACTGGCACGTGTTCCATCTTGTCGCGCGGCGCGCGTGTGCCGCGCCCGCCTGAATCCGCGCCCACGGCGCAGAACGCTCCGCGACCCAGCCCCGAAACGAGCCCCCGGAAAGCCCCGGACCCGATCCCCGGACCCGATCCCCCGAGTAAGCCCCAACTGGAGCGGGCCCGAGACACTTGGTTTCCCGGCGCGCGCAACATCGCCCGTCGGCGTACGACTCATGGGCAAGGAGCCTTGCCATGACCAGCAACGCCAGTAACGAACAACCAATCTCGGGTGGCGCGATCATGATGGACGACCTTGCGGCCCTCCGGCGTTATGCCACCGTGGGCGACCCACGGGCCTTCGAGGTTCTCGTCGAGCGTTATCAGGCGATGGTCCTGGCAACGTGCTTCCGGGCGACGCGAAATGTCGCGGACGCCGAGGACGCCGCTCAGGAGACGTTCCTCAAGCTCGCTCGCGCCGCGAGGCAGATCCGCTCCAACGCCGGCGCCTGGATCCACGCGTGCGCCCTGCGCACCTCGATCGACCTGATCAGACGCAAGGGGTCGATGGCGCGGGCCGAGCAGACCGGGACGCCCGCCCAGGCCGGCGAAGTCGATGAGCAGCAGCGCACCTGGCAGGAGATCAAGCCGGAACTCGACCGCGCCCTGGCTGCTCTGAGCGACGAGGATCGCGAGTTGATCGTCCAGCGATTCCTCGTCGGGCGCACCGAGGCCGACATGGCTCGCGAAGCCCGCGTGGTGCCGGGCACGATGAATCGCAGGATCGACCGCGCTCTGACGCGGCTGCGAGAGAACCTCGGCGCCGCGGGCGTCACCGCTGGCGCGGGCGCCGTCGCCGCTGCTCTCCAGCTTGCCGCCCAGCCTCCCGGCGGCGCGGCGCTCGGCTCATCGCTCATGGAAATCGGGCTCGCTGGCATGGCCTCCCAGGGCGCCGCCGCCGCCACGAGCGGCACCCTCGCCCTCCTCACCAGCTTCAAGGGCGCCGCCATGCTCGCCGGCATCGGTGTGCTGAGCGCAGCCACCCTGCTCGTCGCCACTGGCGGCTTGGGCGGCGGCTCCCGCGGCTCCGGCACTGCAAGCGCTGGCACCCTGGCCACTCCCGAAGTTCGCGTCGTACGAGCCGATCGACCCACCAAGGCCATCGGGCCATTCCCCATCACCGACATCAGCACCGACGCCAAGCCCGTCTCGACCATGACCATCCTCGGGTCGAAGATCCACGTCGTGGACTTTGGCGTGCGCGACGGGAAGCCCGTCACCGCCGAGATCATCGCACGCCTCGGAGACATCGGTGTCTCGGACGCCAAAGCGCCCGACTTCCGCGCTCCCGTCTCGATCACGTTTGAATCCTGCAATCAGCCGGATAGCGACATCGCCAGACTCGTCGGGCAGACCGTTCCGGCCAAGTGCGAGATCGTGGACGACCGCCTGACGATGAGCCTTCAAGCTCCAGGACCCGACGGGGAGGCAACCACCAACTCCTGGCGGGGCGCGCGTCCGACGCCCGAGCAGTTGGATGCGCTCCGCAAGGCGTCTCCCGTCCACGCCTCGATGAAGTCGGTTGGCGAAGCGCTCATCCCGGGGATCGACGGGACGTGGTTTGCGACCCCGCCCTGGGAACTGTCGCTGACCCCCGATGAGATCCGCGTTTCGTCCGGGCAGTGGGAGGCCGCAAGGTACAAAATCCTCGAGTGGGTCACCACGGGCGACATCGCCCGGGTTCAAGTCCTCTGCACGCGGAACCACAAGGCGATGCTCATCGGAGAGCGGCTCTCGCTGCTCGTCCGCGCCGAGCGTACCGGGCCCGACAAGGGCGACAACGAACCCAACGCCTACGCCCTGGCGCTGCACGAGCAGGACCGGGCAAGGTTCGCGACCACGCCCAAGGGCTTTGAGCTCAAGCCCGGCTCGGGCGTCACCATCATCACGGCGCGAAAGGAGACTAAGTGATGTCCCGTCGCGCCTTCACCATCGTTGAACTCCTGGTCGTCATCGCGGTGGTCGCGGTGCTCGTCGGCCTCACCCTGCCGGCCCTCGCCGGCGCGCGAAAGAAAGCCCGCGGCATCGAGTGCCTTTCTCGCGCTCGCCAGATCGTCATTGCCCTCGCAGCATTCTCGGGCGAGAACAAGGGACGCTTGCCCGAGAACCGCCCGCTCCGAGGACCGGGCGAGCACGTCACCTGGCGCTACGTCTTCGTGCGTGACGGACTCCTGCCCGCGGGGCAAGTCTGGGCTTGCCCAGATCATCCCGACAGGGTCATCCCGAGCGAGGAAGGACTTGAAGATAACGGGACGACCTGCGTGGGCGACACACCCTCGAGTTTCGCGATCAACGGGCACCTGCTCTGGCGCGAGGATAAGCGAGCCGCCGAGGCCGATCGCTCCGACGGCGCCGTGCAAAGGCCCAGCCACACGCTGCTCATCGCCGAGTCGCGGGGTTGGTTCCCCGATATCCGCGTGACCAACCAGATTGTCGCGACCGACAACGGCGATGGCACCGGGGTCTTCGGCTACTGGCACCAGGGCAAGGGCACCTACGCCTTCCTCGATGGGCACGCCGAGCACATCAGCTTGCTCGACACCGGCAACCCAGATTGCCGCTGGCACAACGGGAAGGACCTCACCATCGACCCGGTAAACCCCCAGCCGCCCGAAGAAATGCGCGACCACTCCCACCCAGATTGGCAGTTCCTGGTTCCCTCCGCCTACCTCAAGCGTTGAACGCCTTTTCCCGGGTACGACCTACTGCCCGCCGGTGCCGCCATCGACCGGCGCAAACCGACGCAAACCAGGATCGCCACCCTCGAGGCGAGCCTCCCCGTTCAGAAGGCTCTAGACTTCCAAGCTTCCGACCCGTTCCAACCCGGGCTGGCTCGAAGCAGAGGAGCTTTCCACGTGTCCCACGATCAGACCGGCGGGTGTTGCGGCGGAAACGGGAGTGGCGGTGGGGGTGGGTGCTGCAAGGGCGACAACGCCTCGGGCGCTTGCTGCAAGGAACGCATCCCGGCCTTCGCCCAGAACCTCACCCGCGAACAGATCGAAGCCCTCCCCCTGCCCGATCTCATCGCACGGTACCGCTCCGCCGTTGAGAACTTCGACCCGCGGGTCTTCGACCTCTCCGACGCCGAACTCGACACCGCATTCCTGCCGGACGCCGGGGTTGGGCAATGGCCCATTCGCGTGCTGCTGGGACACCTGGCCGACGCGGAACTGGTCAACACCCATCGCATCCGCCGAGCGATCGGCGAGGATCGCCCAGTGTTTGCACTCTGGGACGAAAACAGTTTTATCGACGCGAACATCTACGGCATGGCGGCGCCCGGCAGGGCCCCGACACCCGGCGGCAACGTCGCTGGCTTTGTCGCAATGGTCCACACGCTCCGCGTCTGGATGGGCGACTTCCTCCGTGGACTGAGCCCCGAGGCTTGGGATCGTCTCGGAATGCACCCCGAGCGGGGCCCGATCAGCGTTCGCCGCATCGTCGCGTCGACGACTTGGCACGTGGAACACCACGCCCGCTTCTTGCATGCAAAGCTCGAAAAGCTCGCGCCCGTGCCGGTCGGGGCGACCTCGAGCCCGAGCGAAGACGACGCCGGAGGTTGCGGCTCGGGCTGTGGCTGTCACCCGCGCGGGGTGTAGTTGGTGGGGTTCCAGACCCGGATAGAGCTTCAGACTGTGCCGCGAGCGATACTTGTCGGCAGGCCCGACTTTGCCGCGATTTCGACGTCGACTCGCGCAAGCTTGATCGCAGATCCGAACGCCCACTTCCCGCAACCGACCGCCGCCCCCGAAAGCGTTCGGGCATGGTTTCGTTCCGCGGAACGAAGCGTGGCACGGCGCAGCGTGCTGTGTTCGCTGCGCCGCGCCCAACGATGAGCAACGCGGTTGCCCGACACCTGCCACACGGAGTGAGAGACAAAGAAACAGCGACACGGCGTGCAGTGCCGGTGTGAATCAGGCTGCCGCAGTCCGGGGCGATTACTTCTTGATGCGGGTGTACTCGATCTCGAAGACCTTGAAGGGCTCGCCGTACATGACTTCGTGAGCCTCGAAGACGTGTTTGTCCTTGCTGATTTCGCGGCTGACGTACTTGACGACCTTGCCCATCTCGCCGGTCATGGGCTCATCCATCTCACCGAACATGGTCATGGTCTTGCCGTCGGGGCTGATGCCGCCAACGGTGCGCATGATGGTCGTCGACATGGAGTCGGCCCAGGTTCCAACGAACTGCTTGCGGATGTTGTCAAAGCCGGTGAGCCCGACGCCCTCGAAGGGCATGCCCATCATGCTGCCCGAGAAGGTCTGCTGGAGGTAGCGTCCGCCGAGGATGACCTTGTAGTTGGCGCTGCCCTTCTCCTCGGTGGGCTTTCCTTGGGGCCCTTCCATCCAGACGCGCATGGTACATTCCCAGTCGCCTTCCATCTCCTTGAACTTCTCGTGCTGAGCGCCCGGGGTCATGGCCTTCACCCAGGCTTCCATCATCGCCTGCTGATCCTGCTTGGGCAGGGCGTCCTTCGCATCTCCGGGCTGGGCGAGGGCGGCGCCCGCGAGAACCGCACCAGCGAACCCGACCACCACCAACCCGGCCTTGCCGACAAGCGACCTCATGCGCGACTTCATTGTGAGACTCCTGTGTTGTTGCGTGTTGCGCCAAGCCGGGCGAGACATTGCTCATCCCACCCCGAAAGAGTCGTCCGCCGACTCAGGCACCAAACACAATCCAAGCACAGAATACCACACTGAACCCGAACGTGCAAGTCGAGGTCAAGATCTGTTTTTTGTATATCCCGAGACTTGTGGAAAAGTGGAGTCTTCCGCTTCCATCTCGCGTCGGGCGGTGCTCCCACGGGGTCGGGACTCACGGGCAGTCACCGGCGACGCCGCGCGAGCGCCAGCACGCCCGCGGCCAGGGCCGCCCCGACAGCCGGCGTCGGAACGGTGAGGAAGTTCGAGGTCACGTGCTGTCCCAGCAGCCGGCCACTGTGCAGCCCGACGTTGTTGCCAAACATGAAGTGGATGCCGCCATAGATCCGGCTCATGCCGGCCTCTTCCGCGGCTTGCCAGAAGCCATTGAATGAACGCGTCACGCCCGCGAGACCGTCGCTGTCGGTCGTGAACGCGACATCGTTCGTGCCGAAGAACCCGGCCAGGACGGTTGCGGCGGTGGCGCTAAACGTGCTGTGTCCGGAGGTGTACTCCGGGAACGGGGGCGTCGAGATCAGGGGCGTCCACGTCGGGTCCGCCAGCGTCAGATCGTTCGCGTCGGTGTCGGCCTCGCGGATCGCGGTCACCGGTCGCCAGAGGTTGTACTCGTACTTCATGTCCCACGAGACGATGGCGGCGTCGGCCAGCGCGATGTTGAGCAGCGCGAGCATCCGCGCGTTCTCGTGCAGCGTGTTGCCACGCTGGGCACCCACGTCTCGGGCGATCGAGTTCCAGTGTCCGGGCGGGGTCTCGGTGCCCGGGCCGTCGGCCCAGAAGTGGGCGATCTGCGTTTGCTCCGCAGTGCGGAGCGTGCTGGACGCCGACCCGAGCTCTTTGACCTGGTTGAGGGCGGCGGCGTACTCGGCGCTCGTGAGCGCGGGGGGCGGGCCCTGGCGGAACTGCGAGCCCGAGGTCATGGCGAATGGAGTGACGAGGGGCCAGTTGGGGAGCAAGGCGGGGGCGAACGCGCCTGGCGTCGGACGCCACTGACCCGGAGCGGAGCCGGGCGTGTAGGGAACGGTGGCGTTCGAGTTGTCGTTGGCGCGAGAGGCGAGCATGCTGGCGCCGACGCGATCGCCGAGCGTCACGCCGCGCGTCTTGGCAAGACCATCTGGGATGGCGTTCATGCTGGTGGCGAACGCCGCAGAGAACGTACCAGCTTGAGCGGGGAAGAGATCGCGGAGGACGCGTTCGGCGGCGCACGCCGCGGCGGCACGGGCGTCGGCGAGCGAGTCGCCCGAGCCCCGGTAGCTGTACATCGCGTGGGTTTGGTTCGTGGCGTTCACGGCGTCGTACATCGCTGCGTGCACCATCGCCAGCGCCCGCGAGGCCCGGGGCGGAGGCGTGCGCTCGGCACGGATCGCGTCCAGCGCGATGCGGTTCCAGTCGGCGATGACGTCCGCGCGAGCGTTGCGGCTCCCCGTCGCGAGCGTCAGGCTTGCTACCACCAACAGAAACGAACCGCGCGTCATCGACGCGCGAAGGCTGTGCGGCATTGCGTGTCTCCCTCTCTCGACAATCCCACTCGGGACGCCAACGGGCAACCTCGGGCGAGCGCGGAAGGCGCGCCCCGGTTGGCCAGCCGGTCGCCAAGATCATGCCAACTACGACAGGAGAAGCGAAAACGGCGCGAAGATTCACGCGGAAGTCGCGCAAAGGATGGCAAAGAGATGGACGAGCACGATGGAGTGAGGTCGATAACGCGTCGCCTTCCGAACAGAATCCAACTGCAATCGCGTGCGCGTGCGTGTTGACTCAACTCGCGGGCTTGCCCAGAGTTCGCGGGCTTTTCTCTTGGCATCACACCTTGCCCGAGGCTCCACCATGCGCGCGATCGTCACCGGTCAGGTCGGAATGGACAAGAAGCAGTATCTCGACGCCACGGCGCGCTTCGCGGGCGAGCAGGGCGAGAAGCTGAGCGTGTACCACGTGGGCGACATCATGTACCGCGAGGCGCCCGACGTGAAGCCGGGCAAGATTCTCGACCTGCCCATCTCCCGACTCGACTCGCTGCGGCGGGCCGCCTTCAAGGACGTGATCGCCGACAGCCGCGACGACGTCAACATGATCGTTAACACCCACGCCACCTTTCGCTGGCGTCATGGCTTGTTCAGCGCGTTCGACTTCGACCAGGTTCAGAAGCTGAGGCCCGACCTGCTCATCTGCCTTGTTGACAACATCGAGGTCGTCCACCATCGCCTGCACGCCGAGCATGAGATCGACGCGACGCTGAAGGACTGCATGGTCTGGCGCGAGGAGGAAATCCTGGCGACCGAACTGCTCTCCAAGGCGATCCCGGAAAGCAAGTTCTTCATCATCAGCCGCGGAAGGCACGTGCCCACCGTCCGGCAGCTCTTCCGCCTCGTGTGTCGGCCCGGCTTGCGCCGCGTGTATCCGAGCTTTCCGATGAGCCACGTCGTCGACATGCCCGAGATCCTCGCGGAGATCGACGCCTTTCGTGCCGCCCTATCCGAGCACTTCATCACGTTCGATCCGGGCGACGTCGACGAGAAGCTGCTGCTGGAACGAGCGATCGCCGCCGCACGCGAAGGCAAGGAGTTCCTGGATGTGGCGCCGCACAGCTTCGGGGGCTCGAAGGGTTCTTCCGAGCCGATCCGCGTGCGCGTCCGCGAGGTGCTGGACATCGCGGGCGATATCGACGGCCAGATCTACATGCGCGACTTCAAGCTGATCGACCAGGCCGACATGATCGTCAGCTACATCCCGGAGATTCCGTCGGCGTCCGGCGCCGGGATGCCCGGACTTTCCAGCGGCGTCGAGCGTGAGCTGCAGCACGCGTTCGAGCACACGAAGGAGGTCTACGTCGTGTGGAAGCCCAAGAAGAGTCCCTCGCCGTTCATCACGGAGACCGCCACCCGCGTGTTCAAGTCGACGGAGGAAGCCCTGAGCTACTTCGACGAGAATGGATACTTCGGCGAGCGGAACCTCTTCGGGCACTGAAGCGCGCCGGGCACGGACTCGGGCGGGATTGGGTACTCGGGGAACACGGGCAACACCGGACTGCGATCAGTCTTGCGTCCGCGTGAACGCGTCGGGCGGCTTTCTCAAATGAGGCCGTCGGATTGGCGTGATACTGTGCTCTCTCGCGTGAACGCGGTGGTCGGCTCGGGTGGCGCCGTGGCGCGAAGGGATGAAAGGGCCGGATGACGATGGAATGTCGTGCTGCGCCAGTGTTCGCGTTGGTGTTCGTCGCCGCAACGTCAACGTTGGCAGCCGCTCGGGTTCAGCCCGAGTGGCCCACCAATGTGCGAGCCAACTCATCAGCCGGGGTGACGACGGACGTACCGGCGCCCGTTTCGCCAGCGTCCGTTTCGCCAGCGCCTGCGAGCGGCCCGGATGCCAGCGACGATCCCAGGCTCAACTTCACGCCCGATGAGCAGTGGACGCTCCGCGTGGAGCCCTCGGTGTGGTTCGTTTCACCCGGGGGCGATCTGATCCTTCCCGGCGGGAGCGGGGGCGGGCCGACGCAGATCGATCGCGTGGAGATCTCCGATCTGAACATCGACACGCCGCGGCTGAGCCCGTACGGCAAGCTGCACCTTCGCACGGGGAACTTCCAGCTCGGGCTGATGGGTTTCTCGTACTCGATCGACCGCGATGCGACGATGCCGCGGGACGTGGTGCTGGGCGATGTTCGGGCGAACGCTGGGGACGTGCTGCGGACGGGGCTGGATTACGCGTCATTCGAGGCCGAGGGTCTGTATCGGATCATCGATCGGCCGATCGGGTTTCTCTCTGACGGTCGGCGGACGCTGATGTCGAGCGTCGACCTGCTGGCGGGCATCCGCGTGCACGACGTGGCGTTCGAGGTTGACCGCGTGCGCGGAACCGCGACTGGCCCGAGTTCGGCGAGCGCGGACGAGATTTTCGTCGAGCCGATCGTGGGCGTTCGTGGGGAACTGGAGTTCGATGAGACGTTCAACGTCCATGTCCAGTTGAGCGCGGGCTACTGGCCCACCGAGCAGGAAGTGCTGAGCTGGGATGTGAGCGCGGGTTTCGCGTATCGCCCGGTTCCCAATCTCGGAGTGCAGATCGGGTATCGCCAGTTGGCGTTTCGCCTGGAGAGTGGCGAGGGCGCCGAGCGGTTCAACTACCGAGGATCTCTCGCGGGGCTCTACTTCGGGCTGTTTCTGAGATTCTGATCTCTGTTCGTTTTCACGGGCGATCAGCGGACGCAGAAGTGGGTGTTTTCGGGCTCGATGACGCTCGCACAAGTGGTCCAATTGTTAAGGATTGCGCAAGGTGGGTCAGAGTGGGCCGCCAAAGGTCAATCTACGTTGACCTTTCGGAGGGTGCAAGCCATACTCACGTGTATCAACCTGTCGATGCATGCACGGCATTCGACGGTTCCGAGGGCCTTTGTTCGGGCTCGCGGCCTTCGTTCCCGCGCGGTGTTTGAGCGCGAACCGCCGGGGATTCGGTGGACGGGATTTGGCGGGTGGGGGATCTGGCGGGTGGAGAATCTGGCGGGTGGGGAGTTGGCCACGGGGGCTCTGGTGGGCGTTGAGGCCAGGTCGGGTTCGTGAGCTTTGTCGGGCGGTCGGGCGGTTGAGTCGAGTTCGCGTCGACAAGCGTCGTCGTTTCCTGCGTGTGGCTCCGAAAGGACGGGGGACATGGGCACGACCACCAAGCGGGATCTGATCGAGCGAGTCGCTGACGCGACCAAGTTCAAGCGCAACGACGTGCGCTCGATCGTCCATGAGTTCCTCGAGCAGCTCGCGCGCGAACTCGAAGCCGGACGGCGCATCGAGTTTCGCGACTTTGGCGTCTTCGAGGTTCGGACTCGCTCCCGTCGTGCGGCACAAAACCCAAAGACGCTCACGCCCGTCGAAGTCCCGGCGCGGCGCAACGTCAAGTTCAAGGCGGGACGCTCGTTGCGCGACCGCATCGACCGGGCAACAGAGCTTGGGGTTTCCGGCGCGGGCGCATCCCGGGCGGCGGAGAGCGACGCCGAGGTTGGCGAGTTAACGGCTGATGAGTTCACGATGATGAGCAGGGAGCTGCCTCGTGTGGAGATCCCGCCGAGCACGCGACGCCCGAGCCGAGGCGGCCGGGCGGGTGGCGGGCGATCGCGTCGTGTCCCCGCACGCGGAGCTTCGAATGAGCGCCACCTGGATCCGCGCGAGCTGGATGGACGCCAAGCGGACCAAGGTCAGTTGGACGGGCCGCCGGTGGACAGCCGCCCGAACGATGCGCGGCTTGTCGATGGCTCTCAGGCGAACGCTCCCGCGCTCGATGGGCCAGACGTGCTGAGCCCGGTCGTTCGACCCAGTCACGCCCCGACGCCATCGGAACGAGAGTGACGGGCCGGGTCCGGGGCCGGGTCCGGGGCGGATCTGGGGGACAGGTGTTGGCCGAGTTCCGGGGTGCGTCTCGGGGCGAGTGAGCGAGGCGAGTCCTACGTTCAGCGCATGAGCTCTCAATCCAAGCCGCCGGCTGCTTCGCAGACGCCAACGAACTCTTCGCTCAAGGCCTCGCCTCCCGACGACGCGGGGGCGCCGCGAGAGCTGGCGGAGATCAGCCCGCGCCGGAAGACGACGCAGGGCCGCTCGGCTTCGGAGATGGCGCACGAGCAACTCACGCACTTTGGGATTGATCCCGCCAGCGAGTATGGGTCGCGCCTGGCGGCGTTGACGCAGCACTTGTATGCCGCGAACGCGGATCTGCACGCGCTTTGGAATCTGGGCGTGCAGGAGCTTGCATCGCTTCCTCGGCGCGAGCGGCTGGAGCGGTTCAACGCGCAGAAGTTCCTGAGCTTTCAGCTTGCCAAGATGCTGGACACGCTGCAGAACCCGCAGCGGGCGACGTATCAGAGCCTGATCAACACGTCGACGCAGCGAGCCATCAAGGGAACCTATCCGGTCTTTGACAACATCGCGGCGATCTTCGCCTCTCGACCGGCGATCGTGCGGACCGCAACGTACATCTACGCGTGCGCCGAGTGGGTGGACGAGGCGTTCCAGGGCCGCGAGATGCTGCACAGCATCTACTCGCGCCTGCTCAACCCGACAAGCGTGGCGCTGGCCAACCACATCGTGGACATCGAGGCCGGCCCGCTGAATCGCGAGTACTTCGCGTGGAACTTCAACAGCGGGATGGCGGCGGTCGATGGAGTGCTCAGCCACCTGGTGGGACACCGCGACGTGATCCTCTCCAGCCGCAACGTCTATGGCGGGGTGTATCAGTTGATGCACGACTGGTTCGGCAAGCGCTCGAACCTCGATGTCGCAGTGCACTTCGAGACGTTTTACACGGGTGAGGAGTTCCAGCGATCGCTGGACAAGGTGACGCGGGCCGAGGCGGAGCGCCTGCGCGATGGGCGGCGGATCTATGTTTACTTGGAGTCGCCCTGCAACCCGCATGGATACGTGCTGGACGTGCCGGCGATCTGCCGCGTGGCTCACGAGCGCGGGCTCGACGTCATCTGCGATTCCACCGTCGGCACGCCCTTTCTCCATCGGCCGCTGCAAAGGTCGGATCCGATGGAACGTCCCGACTTTGTCATCCACTCGTACACGAAGGACCTGGCCGGTCACGGCGGCACGACCGCCGGCGTGGTCATCGGTCGCAACGAGCGCATGTTCGTTCCCAAGGGGGCACGTGTGACCGCCCCCGGGCCCGACGGCAAGCCCCGCGAGCACGCGTGGGACGAATCGATGTTCTGGAACGTGTTCTACGTCAAGGGCGCGTTCCTCGACGCCGAGAAGGCGTTTGAGGTGCTCACTGGCATCCACACGCTGGAGCTTCGCATGCTCCGCAAGGCGATCAACACGCTGACGCTGGCGGAGTTCCTGGCGGCTCACCCGCTGATCAACGTCAAGTGCAACGCCGCGCCGGGCAACGAGAACTCGATGCTGCGCGAGCGATGTCTGTTCCTGGGGTTGCCGGCGCCGCTCTTCACGCTCGACTTTGAGGGCAAGGGTTCGAACTCCGCACCGCCTTCCGCGAGCACGATCTCGCGCGGCATGTTCCAGCGCTTCTTCGATTCGCTCGAGCCGGCGTTTGGGCACCAGGTCTCGCTGGGTCAACCCAACACGGTGGTGCTTTGCCCGGCGCTCACGAGCCACAGCGAGATGTCGCCCGAGGCGCTGCGTGCAGCGGATATCGCACCGACAACGATTCGTGTCGCCGTGGGGCTTGAGGATCCACGAACGCTGATCGTGCACCTGATGAAGGCTGCGGAGGCGACGATCGACCACGAGTTGCCCGGCTTTTCAAGGCAGTTTCCGACGCTGGCGACCGCGGACGCGATCTACCGCAAGCACTTCGCGAGCGTTCACGCGGCGTACGCCGCGGCGCAGCCCAGCGCGGAAGAACTGGCACGGTGACCGCGGAACGCCGAGCGAGTGGCGCCACGCATCAACCGGTTGGTGGTCGGGCCGCGACCACAACCCGCGGCAGAGCTTCCCAATCCGCCAGAACGCGCACGTTGGACAACATCGGTGCTGACTCGTCCCGAGTTGACCCGGCAAGCTCGGCGGCGATCTTCGCCCGCGAATCGGCGACTTCCACGAGCAGTTCGCCGCCAGGGCGAAGGAAGTGGGGCGATTCCGCGATCACCCGCTTGACGAGATCGAGCCCGTCAACGCCGCCGCGGAGGGCCAGGTGCGGTTCGTGGTCCTTCACGTTGGGCAGCACCGCGTCCCATTCATCGTCGGGGATGTAGGGCGGGTTGCTCACGACGTAGGCACACGTGCCCGGGCCGCGATACGCCGGGTGGTCGTGGAGTGGTTGCAGCAGATCTCCCTGCAGCAGGTCGAGACGGTCGAGCACGCCGTGACGCTCGGCGTTCGAGCGGGCGACTTCGAGGGCGTCGCGAGAGATGTCGGTGGCAACGCCCCGAGCTTCTTTGAGGTTCTTGAGCAGCGCGATCGCGATGCATCCGGAACCGGTGCAGATATCCGCGATGAGCAGCCCCGCGCCGCTGGTGGCCCCGCCGGCGACGCTGCGGGCGTGCTGGAGCACGTGCTCGACGATCGTTTCCGTCGCGGGGCGGGGGATCAGCACCCGCCGATCGACATGGAAGCGCAGCCCAAAGAACCAGGCCTCGCTGACGAGGTATTGCACGGGCTCGTGCGTGAGGGCCCGCTTCACAAGCTCGCGAAGTGCTTCACGTTCCAGCGGGGAGGCGGGACGGTCGGCCTCGACGTACAGCTTCAGGCGGTCGCAGTCCAAGACGTGGGCGAGCAGAATCTCGGCCGACAGCCGCGGGCTGTCCAGGTTCGCCTTTGTGAAGGCTTCGCCCATCCAGTGCAGCAGGCGACGGGTTGTCCAGACGTCGCGCGCGGAAGATGACGAAGCCTGTGTCACGCCAAGAGCGTAGAGCGCGTGCGCACGGGCCTGAGAACTTCTGCCGGGTGCCTGGGCTTCACGACTCCGTCTCGCTCGCCAGCCCGAGGCTTAGGAAGGCGAGTGGTTGGGCGCGGGGGTTGGCGTGTGGGCGGCCCAAGCCTCGTCCGGTGACTTGAGGCTTGCCGCGGGGGCCTCGCCATTGGTCAGCATGACTTGCCAGAACGAGACGTCGTGCCAGCGTCCGAACTTGAATCCCGCGTGCTTGACAACGCCATAGCACTGGAAGCCGACGCTGCGGTGGAGCTGCTCGGACGCGGCATTGGGCATGGTGATTCCCGTGACCACGCTGTGAAACCCTTGCGTTCGCAGAATGCCGAGCAGGGCGGCGTACAGCGCCTTGCCGATCCCTCGCCCTCGCGCCCAAGACTCAAGATAGATTCCCGTCTCGGTCGTCCAGGCATATGCCTCTCGGCTGCGCCAGACACCAGCCTTGGCGAAGCCGGCAAAGCGGCCATCATGCTCGACAACAAGGAATGGGTACCGCTCCCGGGTCTGATGCCACGCTTGGAAGAGCTCATCGCTGGTCACCTGGGCGTACCCAAAGTGGATGGGCGTCTCGCGGATGAAGACGTTGGTGAGGGCCGCGATTGCGTCAAAGTCGCTGTGTTTCACGAGGCGGATGACCATCGCAAACGCTACGCCCGGAGCCCGGATGAGAAGAAAACGGGCCCCGCGCGTGCCGGGGCCCGAATCGGTCATGCCTGTGTGGCCGTCGGGCGATTTAGTGGCGACGCCGACGGGCTAAGCCAAGGCCAACCACGGCCAAGAGTGCTGCGGCGCCGGGCGCGGGCACGCCAATCCCGTTGGCGAAGTTGCCCGTGCTCGGGCCCAACTCCTGGATGAAGTCGGCGAACTGGTCGAAGATTCCGCCGTCGGAACCGGCAAAGTCGTAGTTGACCGCGACGCTGGCGAGCGGATTCTGCAGCGATAGAAGATCGTCGCGCGACAGGGCGAACTTGTAGACAAATCCGCCGGTGTTGAATGGGTCAAGGTCGGAGCTGACATCCAGCAGCGGGAGCGACACGCCATTGAGCGTGATCGAAAGCTCCGGCGCGAGCACCGATGTTACAACCTGGAAGTATGGATTTGGGTTCTGCCCGGACGGGACGAACGCGGGGTCGGCGTAGTAATCGTGGATCGCGAGCATGTTCTGCGCGAGCGTCGCGTCCATCAGCGTCTCGTACGCCAGCGCCTTGGGGATCTGGCGATTACGGAAGTTGATGCTATTGGAGCCGTGCCCGAAGCTAGACCAGAAGAGGAACTGCGTGTCGGCGTTGGTCTCCGAGCCGGCCCAGGTCTCGATTGCGTCGCGCATGTCCTGGTACCGCGTGCCGTCGTCTACCCAGTTGGGCAGGCGGGGTCCACCCTCGAATATGGTGCCGGTCGGGTTCCCTTGCTGGTTTCGCCGCTCGCCTCCCGGATACATCACGTAGATCTCGTTGTCTCGGTAGCCCGCGGCGATCAGCGAGTTGTACATCCGCTCGAGCGTGTTCCAGTTCGCGGGGATGTTGCCGTTGACGTACTGATTCCCGCGGGGGGGCGGATTGTTCAGCAGCGCGGGTCCGAAATCGAGTTGCGTGCTCCCGCCCCAAAGCACGGCGCGGAAGCGGGTGGCCTCGCCCTGGTGGAGCTTGATGGCGTCAGCCGCGGCACCGGAGGATGTGTACTGCGGGTTGGTCTTGCGGCGCACCACGGGAGCGACCGGCGTCGGGTTCAGCACCGGGCCGACAGTGTCGTTGTTCCGGGCGGTGTTCGCGGCGCTGCGAACGGTCGCCGGCGTGGCCCCTCCCGCGGCGGTCGCCCAGTGCAGGCTGTACGTGCTCTCTAAGCGCCTGACCAGCGGGAAGTTTGGATCAACCCCGGAAGCACGGTCTTCCGAGCGCGCGTAGGACCGCTGGTTGTGCCGTGCTGCTGAGGTGTACGACACGTTCCCCGCGAGGCCACGGGCCACCAGGTCGTCGATGAAGCCGCCGCCATAGCACTGGTTGAAGGCGAAGACCGCCTCGCGGAAGTTGACGTTGTTGCCAATCATTCGCGCGAAGGTGCGATCGGTGATCGTGCGGTTGTCGCTGGTCACGAGCGCCGAGCGCAGGCGCGTCCCAGCTGAGTCTTGGCTCTGATACTCCGGGAACTCCCGCGCCAGCCCGAACTCGGCGCTCGACCCGAGCGCAACGATCGCGCAGGCCATGATGTGGTTTCTCACGTGTCATCTCCTTGTTCTCGGCGTTCTCTTGCGTTCAGCTTGCGCGCTTCAACGCCCCTGGCATCGCGAGCCGTGGCAAACGGTCGCTTTCGCACGGTATTGGCCGGGGAAACTCCGGCACAATCAAACGCCGGGCGAAGGCTCCATCCAGCGAACGGAAGCGGCGTGGTGAACTCACTCACATTGACGCGATTTTCGCCAGCGCTCGTCGCGCTGCGTGATGCTCGCCGACCATCCGGCCATCGCGTCGCAGCGGGTCAACGCTGCCCTGGAAGAGTGGAAGTCCAGCGATGACAACGCCTTGCGAATCCGAAGCGATCCTCCCGCGTCGAGGCAGGGCCGGTCGCCCGGTGGGTTCACTCGAACTTTGCCCGAGTGTTTACAATCCCGCAGTGTCGCGCCAGTGAGGCCTCGTTTTAGCCCGTTTGATTACCGCATCACAGCGTCCATCTGCTTCTTCGTCGCGGCGCCGGTCGCCTCGATCGGGGTCTCCGACAACAGGTTGTCGATGATCGCATCGGGCGTCACGCCGTCGGCTTCGGCGTTGTAGTTGAGCATCAAGCGGTGGCGGAGCACGGGCTTCGCGACCGCCTTGATGTGCTCGGGCGTCACGTGCGTGCTGCCCTGCAGGATCGCCTTTCCCTTGGCGGCCAGGACGAGGTACTCACTGGCGCGCGGTCCCGCGCCCCAGGAGAGATAGCTCTGCACCAGCTTGGGCCGCTTGGCGTCGGGCTCCAAGGGCTGGTTGACGCGGGTGGCGCGAACGAGGCGGAGCGCATAGCGAATGACATGATCCGCGACCGGGGTCTGCCGCACCATCGCCTGGAGCGTCGAGATCTCTTCAGGGCCCAGCACGGGGTTCACGCGGAACTCGCCCTTGGTCGCGCTGCGCTTGACGATCTCCAGCTCCTCGACTTCGGTTGGATAGCCGATCTGGATCTGGAACATGAAGCGGTCGAGCTGCGCCTCGGGCAGCGGATACGTGCCCTCCTGCTCGATCGGGTTCTGCGTCGCCAACACGAAGAACGGCTGCGGCAAGGCGTGACGCATCCCGCCCACCGTCACCTGGTGTTCCTGCATCGACTCCAGCAGCGCCGCCTGTGTCTTCGGAGGCGTGCGGTTGATCTCGTCCGCCAGGATCATGTTCGCGAAGATCGGCCCTGGAACGAACCGGAGCTTCCGCTCGCCCGTCGCCTTGTCTTCCTGGATCACCTCCGTCCCCGTGATGTCCGAGGGCATGAGGTCGGGCGTGAACTGGATGCGGTTGAACTGAAGGCTGAGGCTCTTGGCGATCGTCGAGATCAGCAGCGTCTTGGCCAGGCCCGGCACACCCACGACCACCGCGTGCCCGCGGCAAAAAATCGCCAACAGCACCTGCTCCAGAATCTCATCCTGGCCCACTATCACCTTGTGGATCTCGGTCCGCAGTTTTTCGTACGCCCCGCGCACGAGCATCAGAGGATCCAGCCCCATCGGCCCGCCCGCGGCTGAAGATGCGGCGGTCGGCGCTGGGGAGGACGGGTTGGTCGGTGGGGGCGTGCCGGTCATGCGATGATCTTTGCACGCTCAACGGGGCGAGCGTGCCCGACTCGCTCTTTTCGCGCCAGCGAGGAACTCGCCCGAAGCGGGGGCTGGAGCGCCGCCCGCGAGAGTCCTGCGCGATCGCGAGCTCGGCTTGAGTCAACTCGGGGGCGAGCACTGTTCGAGCGACCAACTCATCTTCCCGCCCCGGCAGTCGATGTGGGCGGCAAAGAAGCCCGGCTTCCCGCCAGGACGCGTGGGCTCGGCTTGGCGCACCAGGGGCCAGATGATCTGGCGATCGGTCTCGGGCAAGGGCAGGGCCTCGATCTCCGCGAGGGTGTGCCAATCAAGGCGACCTTCCGAGATCTCGCGAGCCTCCAGGCTGACCGGGCCAAGGACGCGATAGTAAAACAGCAACCAATGTCCGCGGCCTTCGAACGCCATCTCGCTGATCAGCCCCACCAGGTGCAGGCGTTCGATCGGCACATCGATCCCGGCTTCTTCCATGATCTCGCGCCGGGCGCACTGGGCTGGAGACTCGCCGGTCGCGACGTCGAGCTTGCCGCCGATGGGCGAGCAGAGGCCAAAGTTTGGCGGGCGAACGCGTTTGAGCAGCAGGACGCGCCCGTGCTCATCGCGCAGGTCGCAAAGGCATGCGAGGCGGTAGGGCAAGGCCGCGGTGCCGAGGGCGTCGGGCATAGGGAGGGGACGGTAGGAAGGCGCCATCCGGTCATGCTGGCACCCCCGAGGGCGGCTCGCTCCGCAGCCCGGCCCGTGGTCCGGCGCTTGGGCCGGCGCCTGGTCCGGCGCTTGGTCCGGCGCCTGGTCCGGCGCTTGGTCCGGCGCTTGGTCCGGCTCTGGCGGGCCCGGTTCTTGGGGCCCGGTCCGTAGTCCCCGGGTCAGGGTTGAGACGCTTGGACGATTTTCGGCAGGATGTTCGCCGAAGAGCCTCGCACCGACACGTCGACACGCCGCGAAACTGGCGTTGCCTCAGCGTTGATCTCCGCCAAGAACGCGCCCACGGCGGCGGCGATCTCGATGAAGCCCGCCGCGGGGTGGACGACCGCGCTGGTGCCGATCGACATGAACAGATCGCAGCGTTGCAGCGCGTCGACAGCCGTGGCGATGGCCAGCTCGGGGAGCGTCTCGCCGAACCACACCACGTCCGGGCGGAGCAGCGCCCCCGGGGCGAATGGCGAGGGCGGGGGGAAACGCTGCATGGGCTCGGGCGGCGGGGTGAGCGTTGTGCCGGTCTCGGTGCACCGCCACTGGATGATCGACCCGTGGAGCTCGACAACGTTCGACGAGCCGGCACGCTGGTGCAGGCGGTCGACGTTCTGCGTCAGGAGCGTGAAGTCAACGCCGCGCCGGCGGAGAGCGTGCTCCATTGCCGCCAGGGCAAGGTGTCCGGGGTTCGGCTCCGCAGCCAGGCATCCAAGACGCCGCCAGTCGTACCACTTGGTCACCATCGCCGGGTCTGCTTGGAACGCCTCGGGTGTGGCGAGCTTCGCGGGATCGAACTCGGCCCAGAGCGTTCGCATGTCGGGGGGAAGGTCGGCGCTGGTTGCACCGCGGAAGGTGCGCAGGCCCGACTCTGCCGACACGCCAGCCCCCGTCAGAACGACCACGCTCGCCGCACTGCGCAAGCGCGATGCAACGAGGGAGAGTTGTTCGTCGGTCGTGTCGCTCGGCATGTGGTGTGGGACCTTGATATCAGTGCGGGTCTTCCTTGATCGCGTTGCGGTTCCACGCCGGGACACGCACCGTGATGGGGCCTTCGCCCTTGACGACGCACTGGCAGCTCAGTCGGCTGTTGCGCTGGAGCCCGGGCGCTTCTTCCACGCGGTCCTCTTCCGCTTCGGTCGACTCGCTGAGGTGCTCGCTCCCGCTTTCGACATAGACGTGGCACGTCGAGCAGGCGCAGACGCCCCCACAGGCGTGCTCGATGTTGACGCCCTTGTCGAGGGCGACCTCCAAGAGGTTGTCGCCCTTGGCGGCAAGGAGCGTGATCTCGCGCTGCTCGTTCCCGGTGAGCCCGACTGGATCTTCCAGGACGTAGCGAACGGGGATGGTGAGTGCGCCGCGCTCGGACGCCGGACGGATGTGCATGCGAAAGTTCTCCTGAGCAAACGATATCAAGTCCTGATGCCGCGGGAAGACGAACGCCGCGCGTTCTCGGCTATGGTTGCCCATGGCGGGAAAGACCGGCACGACCGGAACGATCGAAAACCAGGCCGCGGGCGAGCGGCCGCTGAACTCGGACGAGATGGGGCGGTTTCCGCTCGATCTGTCCCTTGTCGCCCCCGCCCACAACGAGCAGGACAACATCCACGCTCTGGTGAGCGAGGTCGAGCGCGTCTTCACCCTGCTCCGCGAGTCCCGGGGGCTCGTGTGCGAGTTCATTGTCGTTGACGATGGCTCGACGGATTCGACACGGGGCCGGGTGCTCGAGCTGGCGGCGACGCGCCCGTGGCTCCGCTGCGTCGCCATGACGCGGACGCCTCCCGGTCGGGGCAACGGCCAGTCGGCGGCGTTCAAGGCCGGGTTCGCCGCAACGCGCGGGAAGCTTGTCGCGGTGCTGGACGCTGATTTGCAGAACGACCCGGCGGATCTTCCGGCGATGCTCGACCTGCTCGCGCGCGACCACGCCGACTTCGTGCAGGGAGATCGGTCGCACAACCGGCGCGACACGCTCGTCCGGCGTTATGGATCGATCGTCGGGCGGGTGTTCCGCCGTGCGCTCCTGGGCGACACAATCCGCGACACGGGCTGCTCGCTCCGCCTCATGCGGCGTGAGATCGCGGTTCAGCTCCCGCTCGAGTTTCGCGGCATGCACCGGTTCATTCCGGTCATGGCCCGGCACATGGGCGCCAAGGTCGTTGAGATGCCCGTGCGACACCGCCCGCGTGCGGCGGGCGAGACGAAGTATGGCAGCGGCCTTCGGCGCGCACTCCCCGGGCTGGTTGATTGCTTCGCGGTGCGATACATGCGAGATCGCCGCCGTCCGACTGCCAGCGTTGAGGTTCACGCCGAGGAGTCGAGGGTCCCCGGTCAATCCTCTCCCGTCGAGGGAGTGCACCCCGCCACGAACGAGTCGCTGAACCCCGCGGGGGTGAATTCATGAAGTGGGAGCCGGCGCTGGCGATGGTCGCGCTCCTGGTGCTTGGGCTCTGGGTCGTTCTCGGACCAGTTGAGTCCATTCACGGCATCCGAACCCGCGAGGGAGCGACGACGCAGCGCGTCCTGATCGGGCAGCAGCGGGGTGTGCTGGAATCGACGCCGAGCGGGGGAACTGCCTTGAACGTGGACGCGGGCAATACCACCGGGCACGTGCACCGGATCCTGCTCCGCGATGGGTGGGCCTCGCCCGACATGACCGACGCACAGCTCTTGGAGCGGTTCGGGCCGGCGATTGCCGAGCGGGCCGCGGGCAAGGGCGACAACGTCGTCTTTCGAGCGCTCAACATTACCAGTTGGGCGAGCCTGCTTTGGGTTGCGATCGGCTTCGGCGGGCAACTGGCCTTCAGCGGGCGGACGCTCATCCAGTGGGTCGTCAGCGAAAAGCAGAAGCAAAGTGTTGTGCCCACCCTGTTCTGGTGGCTCTCGCTGGGGGGTGGCGTCGCGCTGTTCGCCTATTTCGCGTGGCGTCAGGACCTCGTCGGCGTGCTCGGGCAATCCAGCGGCGTCGTGATTTACGCACGAAACCTCAAGCTCATCTACAAGAAGCGTCGGCGCGACGCCCGGCAGGCGGTCGGGCAGACACCCGCCGCGACGGGCTGACCCGCGTTCCACGAGGCACCCATGTTGTAAGGTCAAGGTCGCGCAACGTCCGAAGAGGACGAGCGATGCACGTGTACCTCGATGACGATCGTCTCGAAGCCCAGCACAACGGCGGATCGACCCGAAACGGCGATGCCACCTCGGGCGGCAGCCCCAACTCCGGGGCGGGCGTAGAAGCGCCGGAACGGGCGGGCAGCGGAGGCGCGCCGTGGACCGCGGCCCGACTGAGCCGGGCGCTGAGCGAGGCGAGCGCCCAGGCGAAGGCCCGAGGGCGGATCATCGTCGCCGCCCAGCTTGGGGATCGCGAGCTTTCCAGCGCCGATCTCGAGCGAATGGCTTCTGGAGCGTGGGGGAGCGTCGCGGGCGACGAAGGGGCCGGCTCGTTGCACCTTCGTTCGACGGATCTTCGAGAGATGGTGCGCCTGATGCTGCTGGAAACCCGTGACGCGCTGGAGGCATGCCGCGAGAAGCAGCAAGTCGCGGCGGAAGCCCTCCAGGTCGGCGATTTGGCGAAAGCGACCAGCGAGCTGACGAGCGTGCTCGAGACGTGGACGCTGGTGCGTCAGGTCGCTGGCGAAGTCGTGGCCCTGCGGGCGCGCCCGGCGGAACAAGCGACCGAAGGATGGGAGTCGGCGGGCGTCCAATCACTCTCGCGCGTGCTGGGCGAGTTGAAGGACGCCTTCGGGCGAGGCGACTTGGCCGCGGTCGCCGACCTGCTCCAGTTTGACCTGAGCGATCAGGCACAGACTTGGTCAAGGCTCCTGCAGTCCCAGGCATCTCCCGGCACGCTCGCGACCCTGCGGGTGACGGGCTAAGCCTGAAGGGGATATTCAGCCGAGCAAAAAGTGGGGTTCACGAACTCGCCGGTATTCCGTCGCCCGAGAGAACGCCCACGTAAACTCTCGACGGGGTTCATGGGTGACGTGCATGTCGCTGACGGCGGCGGAGACGATTGATCAGATCCTCGAACAGGCGAGCGCCGCCTTGGTCGCTACGGATTACGTCCGCGCCGAGGCACTGGCTCTCCGCGGCCTGAGCAAGGCCCTGGGCGTCCGCGACTTCGAGCGGGCGGCTCGAATCACGCTCCCGCTGCAAGAGGCTCGACGCCAGCGGCGTCATGAAGCGACCGATGCCGGCCAGGTGTTTCTGCTGGGTGAACTGCCAAAGCCAGCGAGCCTGGTTGCTGGGATGTACTTGCTTCGTCCGCCATTGATCGGGGTGCAGGCGGCGGCTCTGCGTCAAGCGGCGGATCGCAAGGGCGTTCCGGTGTTCGTGCTGGTGCGCGAGCCGACGACCAAAGACGGGCTCTGGCCGATCGTCGGCGCCACGACGCAGGTGAGCGTGCGCGTGCGACTGAAACCACCAGCAAGCTCGATGGGAGGCGAGAGTGGCGACGCAGCCCCGGACGCGGCGTGGATGCTCGCGGCGGGAGAAGCCCTCGGAGATGAGGCGATCCGTCGCCTCAAGCCCGACGACCCCGCGGCGTGGAAGGTCGCGGACCTTGTCGAGTTCTTGGACGCGGTGCCCGAGCACGAGAAGTTGCACCAGCGCCTCGCTGACGAGTGCCGACGGGCGATGCGCGAGCCACCGCCCTCGGGCAAACGGCGCCGGCCGATCGTGGTTGACGACTGGTTCTGAGTGTGCGCCGTCCGCTGGCGAGCCCCGGGAGCACGGGAGCTCGGAGCAGACTCAGGGCTCGGTCACGGCGTCGACGTCGTCGCGCGACGTCGCGGGCTCGGGGTCGGTGAGCGAAACGCCGAGCTGCGCGCTCAGGCGCTGCAGGGCCAGGTCGTGCGCGCGGTGGTATGCCCGCCCCAGCTTGTTCCAGTCAAAGTCCCACGAGCGCTTGTCGACCTCGTTGCGGATCGCGATTCGCCCTCGCCGGTCGAGGCGGCAGTAATCCAGCAGCGTGCGAGAGAGGTCGGCCGCAGCTTCGTGGAACGCCCGCCCGCGACGACGCAGAACCGTCAGGCCCCATCGATCGTGGTCGGGGAAGTTCTCCTGCACATAGCGCCCGAAGCCCGACGTGTCGCTCGTCACGGCGGGGTTGCCGAGCGCCATGCATTCCAGCGGCGTGTAGCCCCAGGGCTCGTAGGCGCTTGGGAAGAGCCCAACGTGGCACCCGCGCACGAACTGGTCGTATTCGATGCCCCAGAGGCGGTTGGTGGGGTTGATGAAGTCGGGGTGATAGACGATCTTCACCGGATCTTCTTCGCGGTTGTACAGCCCGAGCTGGCGGATGTGGTTCAGCACCGGGTCGTCCTGGTCGTTCTCGAGGAAGTGCGTGACCACCATCGGCAGGCACTTTTGCTGGAGCGCCTGCTGGGCCCGGCGATAGCGGAGCGTCCAGTATTCATCCACCAGGTCGTCCATGGTGAGCTTGCCGCCCGCGGCGGCGCGGCGGAAGAGCTTCTCGCGCACGCCCGCGGTCACCTGCTCGCACACGTCGTTGAGCTCATTGAGCACGCCCCGTTTTTCCATCGCCAGCGGATTGATGCTCTTGGTCGCGACCCGCGAGACGACGAAGAAGATGACCGTTTTGCCCAGGCGATGGGCTTTGAGCTCAGCATTCAGGCGGGCCATCGCTTCCAGGCAGAGGTCGAAGCCCTTGTTCTTGGGCTCGAAGCGCCCGCTGGTGAAGAAGTACAGCGTCTTGTCCAGGTCGAAGGAGTAGCTTGGGAAGAAGTATCCGAGGACGAACTTCTCGATCGCCTCTTTGCAGTCCGCGTGCAGACGCTGCTGGTCGTGCCCGCGGTTGTAGCGCTCGATGTTCAGACCGTTGGGCGTGACAAGATCGACCGATCGACCCAGCAGGTGCTGGCATTCCTCCGCGGTGATGTTGGACACCGTCGTGAACACGTGCGAGCCGTGGGCGCAGGCACGCTCGATCCCATGCTGGCACACGATGTTGTACTTGACCGCTTGCGAGCCGGCATCAATGAAGGGCAGGTTGTCATAGAACCGGTCGTCGGACATCGCGATGTAGCGGCCCAGCAGCGTGGCGTGGGTGGTGAAGATGCAGGCGACGGGCAGGCCCTGCTTGCGCACGGTGGGGATCGCCAGCCCGCCCATCCACTCGTGGAAGTGGGCGACGATCGGGCGGACCGAGCCGCTGCGGCCGGGGGTCATCGCGCGCTCGACGCACAAGGCTTCGATCAGGCGACGGACGGCGTCGGCGAACAGGACAACCTCGTCGATGAGTCGGTCACCACCCGGGAAGGAGATGCCGTGATCGCTGTAGAGACGATACTTGATCGCGTCGATCGAGGGCCAACCCGACTCGATCTCAATGAGCAGGACGCGGGGTCGGCCCGAAACGAGCCAGCGCCCATGATGGACGATGAGCCCCTGATCGGCCAGGAGCGACAGGGCGCGCCCGAGCCAGCCGGTTGGCTTGGATTCTTCAAACTCAACGCTCGCCTTGGACTTGACATAGGGCCCGACGCCAAAGTAGCGGTCGGCCCAGCGCTGGGTCATCAGCGGGGCCTTGCTCCGGATGACCTGGTAGATGCCTCCAACCTGGTTGCAGACTTCCCAGGCGATCTCAAGGAGGAGCGCGGAGCCCGGAGCACGGTCGACGGCTTCCGGTGCGAGCGATGGGCTTTGGGCGAAGGCCCCGTCCCCGGCCGCGCTCTGCAAAAGCCAGCTTCCCAGCGAGCTTGGGGTCGTGTTGGGCCCGCCCGCTCCGGCGTTCTGGCCAGCAGCGTTGAGATCTGTTCCGTTCGAAGCGTTCACCGGCGATGGCTCCTGCCGCGGGGATGGCTCCTGCCGCACGGGGGCTGTTCTGCGCAAGACCGCGTTCCTGAGGAACGGGCCGCGGGAATGCACTGTATCATCCGGGGTGAACCACCATGCCCCCGTCCATCGCTTCGAGATCGCGCTCCGTCCCGGGCGCCTGGATGCCCGAGCCGAGCGGCTGCTCCGCGAGGCGCGGGCGCTTGGCATGCACCCCCGCGAGATCCGCGCCGCTCGCGTCTACTTCATCCAGGCAGCCCTCTCGCCAGACCAGCTCCAACGCGTCGGGCGCGGGCTGCTGGCGGATCCTGTCGTCGAGGGGTTTGTGCTCGGCGCTTCGGCGCCCGCGGGCGAGTCGGTGGTGGAGGTGCACCCGCTGCCGGGGGTGATGGATCCGGCGGCGCAGTCGGTGCGGGAGGCGGTCGTCGAACTCCTCGGTCTGCGCGACGCTTCGGACTCGGGGTTGATGGTCTCGACCGGCGTGCGCTTCGATGTCCACGGGCTGGACCAGGCCCGCGCCCGAGAGCTGATCTCCAAGGTCGTTGCCAACCCCGTGGTTCACGCGGTGCACGACAAGCCCTGGACGCCGGAGAGCCTCCCGGTCGGGCATGAGGCGCCGATGCGCGTTCGGCACGTCAAGATCTGCGGGCTGAGCGACGCCGAACTCGAGTCCTTGTCGCGCAGCGCCCATCTCTTCCTCAGTCTCGATGAGATGCGGGCGATCCGCGATGAGTTTGAGAAGCTCGGGCGTGAGCCGACGGATATCGAGGTCGAGACGATCGCGCAGACGTGGTCCGAGCATTGCGTCCACAAGACGCTCAAGTCGCGGGTGGTCTATCGCGGCGCCGGCGACCGGAACGGACCCCAGCAAGGCCCGGGCGCACCGCGCCCCGACTCGCGAGAGCGTCCGACCGACCGAGTCGGTTTCACGTTCTCATCAACTGGCTCATCTACTGGCTCATCATCCGGCTCATCGAGCGGCAAGGCTGGGGGCTCGCCCCAGGGCGCTCATGTCGGTGCGCGTCCGCACGCCGACCCGCTCGACTTTGCCGGCCGGCCCGGGCATCAGATTCTGTCCGACGGGACGGTCGTGATCGACAATCTGTTGAAGTCGACGGTCGCCGCGGCGACCTTCGAACTCATCGACGAGGGTGTTGACTGGGCCCTCTCGGTCTTCAAGGACAACTCCGGCGTCGTCGCGCTCGATGACAACTGGGGCGTCTGCATCAAGGTCGAGACCCACAACCACCCTTCCGCCATCGAGCCTTACGGCGGATCGGCGACCGGCATCGGCGGGTGCATCCGCGATGTCATTGGAACCGGCCTTGGCGCCAAGCCCATCGCCAGCACCGACGTGTTCTGCGTCGCCTCGCCCGCGCTCACGGGCGTTCCCGCTGGCGTCATCCCGCCACGACGCGTCCTCACCGACGTCGTCGCTGGTGTTCGCGATTATGGCAACCGGATGGGCATCCCCACCGTCAATGGCGGGGTCTTCTTCGACAACCGCTACGTCGGCAACCCGCTGGTGTTCTGTGGCTGCGTCGGGCTTATTCCCCGAGACAAGATCCACGGCAAGCCCGGCGCGGGCGACCTGATCGTCGCCCTGGGCGGGCGCACCGGACGCGATGGCATCCACGGCGCAACCTTTTCCAGCGCCGAGCTCACGGACACTCACGCCGATGAGTTCGCTCACGCCGTGCAGATCGGGAACGCGATCGAAGAGAAACGCGTGCTGGACGCGATCCTCCGGGCGCGCGATGCCTCAAGCCTGACGGGCACGCCCACGGGCGGCCACGCCGGGTCGCTCTACACCGCGATGACGGACTGCGGCGCCGGGGGCTTTTCATCCGCGGTCGGAGAGATGGGCAAGGACCTCGGCGCGGAGGTCGACCTGGATCGCGCGCCGCTGAAGTACGCCGGGCTGACGTACGCCGAGATCTGGATCAGCGAAGCGCAGGAGCGGATGGTTCTCTCGGTGCCGCCCGCGAATCTCGCAGCGCTCCAGCGCATCTGCGATGAAGAACGGGTCGAACTCGCTGTGCTGGGAACGTTCGGCACGCCCAACAAGGAGCTCGTGCTTCGCTATCGGGGCACCGAGGTCGCGCGCATGCCCATGGACTTCCTGCACGAGGGAATTCCCATGCCGACCCGGGAGGCCTCGTGGGATCCCGGTGACATCCTGGAAGCGGGCGAAATGAGCGGCGTTACGTTTGCGTCATCGCTCGTAGCCAGCACTGTTGACTCCAACCGAAGCAGTGCCAGCTCGGCCGGCGCCAGCACGCCTCTCTCCGTGAGCGCCATGCTGCCGGCTTTGCTATCGCACCCGACGATTGCCAGCAAGCGATGGATCATCCGGCAATATGACCACGAGGTGCAGGGGAACGTGGTGGTCAAGCCGCTCGTGGGCCCCGGGGGCGATGGCCCGGGAGACGCCGCGGTGCTGGAGCCTGTGCCCGGAACCGGGCGCGGTATTGCCATCGGCTGCGGGATGCAGACCCCCGTCGGGGATGTGCATCTGCCAAGCCTCTTTGGTGATTCGGCGGCGCGGGCCCGAGCGGGGCTGGAGGTCGAATCGGGCGATCCATATCTGATGGCGCTCGCCGCGATCGATGAGTGCGTCCGCAACCTCGTGTGCGTTGGAGCTGATCCGCGGCGGATCGCCATCCTCGACAACTTCAGTTGGGCGAGCTGCAAGAAGAGCGAGAACCTCGCGGGGCTGGTGCGCGCCGCGGAAGGGTGCTACGACGGCGCCAAGGCGTATCGCACGCCCTTCGTGAGCGGGAAGGATTCGCTCAACAACCAGTTCACGATGAAGGACCCGGCAACGGGGCAGACGCGGACGATCGAGATCCCGCCGACGTTGCTCATCACCGGGCTGGGGATCGTTCAGAACGTGCAGCGCGCCATCACGATGGACGCCAAGCGCGCCGGGAACCTGCTGGTAATCGTGGGCGCGACGGAAGGCAAGCTCGGCGCGTCGCTGATGCAGCAGATGATGTCGCGCGAGTTCACGGGCACGGGCAACGCGGGCAGGGCCACCGCGAGCGAGACCATGGCCCGCTTGAGTGACCGTGATTTCTCGATCCCGCGCGTCGACTTGAGCACCGGGCCCCGAACCGCCCAGGCGATCCACGAGCTCATCCGCCAAGGACTCGCGCGCAGCGTGCACGATTGTTCGGAGGGTGGCCTGCTCGTCGCGGCGGCGGAGATGCTCATCGCGGCACTGCCCGACGATGACCCCTCCCAAGTTCAGTCATCCGCGAGCAAACAGGCCGATGGAAGCTCGAGCCGGGGCCTGGGCAGCGTTTCGGGCCAAGAAGCCGGCCAAGACCTCGCCTCCTTGCTTGGCAAGCCCGCGAGCAGTGGCGCTTCGAGCAGCGTCGGGAGCGGGTCCACCGGGGCGAATCCGATCGCGGACCTGGTCGCCAGCATTGCTCGGGGCGGGAAGCCCGCGACCGCGAGCGGTTCCGTCGCCAGCGACGCTCGCGGCGGCGCGAGCAATCATGCCTCGGGCCGTGAGCTGGGGCTCTCGATGACGCTCACCCACGATCTGTTGGAGCCTCTGGAGCTGGCCTTTGCTGAAAGCCCGAGTCGATACATCGTGGAGATCGCGCCGACCGACCTGGAGCGGCTGAAGGGTGTGCTCCGCGATCATGGCGGGCTGCCATGGGCCACGCTGGGCACGCTGAACACCACCGGTCGCTTGAACTGGCCCTGGGCCGATGTCGACGCGAGCGTTCGCGACCTCCGCCGGGCGTGGCTTGCAACCCTGGATTGGTGAACCTGCGCCGGGGTCACCGCGGCCATCAAGCAAGGCGTCGCGTGACACGTGCACGCTGGATTTCGCTACTGCGGCGCCTTCATGAACGTCCCGTTCGTCCGATCCTTGAAGACGCCGGGGAAGGTCAGCGCTCGCCCGTGGGCGACGCAGTAGACGCCGGGTGAGAGCGAGCCGACCGCGAACATGGCTTCGGTGAGGTTCTGCAGCGCGTCGGAGCGGGACATCTCGAACGGGCGCATGGCGCCGGTCAGCACGATGGGAACGCGAGGGCGGGGAAGATCCGCGAAGATGCGTTCACCCGTTTGCGTGAGCGTGTCGGTGCCGTGGAGCACAATGATGCCGGTCGTGTGCGTCGGCTGGGCGCTGTCGCCCCCGGCGATGCGCACTTGCTCGACGATCCGCCGGCGGTCGTCCTCGGTCATGTCCAGCGAGTCCTTGCTCATCAGTTCGATCACCGCGACGTTGGCGTCGACCAGGCGCAGGCGCCGGAGCATGCGATGGACGATCGAGCGGCGGTTTTCAAGCCGTCCCGAGGCTTCGTCGTAGGTCTTCTCGATCGTGCCGCCGGTCGTGATGAGAGCGATGTGCTTGGTCATGGTGGGTGGTGAGGAGTGCCTGGGGGAAACGGTTCTGGGCGGACAGGTCGGAGGGACCGGGTCGGGAGCCGGCGTGCGCCCCACACGTTACTTGGCTTGCGACTCTGCTGCCTGGAAGCGCTTGCGGAGTGCGATTGCCAGGGCGCGGTCCGTCAGCTCGGGCCAGAGATCGGCGAGCGCGAACCCAAGGCGAGCGCTGACCGACGTCCAGACTTCCCCCCGGGGTCGCTCGAGGCAGCGCACGATCGCGCGGGCGACGGTCTCGGGTGGCTGGGTGAAGCGTGCTGAGCGGGGAGATTCGTTGCCCATCGCCCGCAGGCGGCCTCCGCTGAGCGATGCGGCGGTGTCGAAGAAGTCCGTCCGCGTTCCGACGGGATGCACGCTGGACACAAACACGCCCCGGGAGGCGAGCTCGAGCCTCATGCCGCGGGCGAAATGGTCCTGGCAAGCCTTCGTCGCGCTGTAGCACGCGTAAAACGGCATGCCGAGCTTGGAGAGGCAACTGGAGCACCAGAGCACGTGCCCGCGGGGCGGTGATTGGGCCTGGTCGCGCGCGAGCATGCGATCCAGGGCGGGGCGGATGAAGTTAAGGCTGCCAAAGAAGTTTGTCTCGAACATCTCCCGGATGTCGCCATCGCTCATGGCGTACGTCGGCTTCTCGACGCCATAGCCCGCGTTGGCGAACACCGCATACACCGGGCCCAGCTCCCGCTCCGCGGCGTCGATGAATGCCTCGCACTGGGCGGGCTGCGCCACGTCGCACGCCATGGCGAGGGCCTTGACGCCGACGCCGCGTACCTGCTGCGCGACTTCCGCCACCTTGTCCGCCCGTCGACCGGCGAGGGCGACATGCATCCCGCGCTGCGCTACTGCGATGGCAGCGGCGCGCCCGATGCCGGTGCCCGCGCCAGAGATCGCGATGACGCGCCCGCGGAGGTCGATGCTCAAGGCTGGGCCCCCGTGGGCGAGATCGGGACGTGCTCCACCACGCTCAGCCCGAAGGCTTCCAGCCCCAGAATCGACTTGCTTGAGTTGGTCAGCAGCTTCAGGCGCGTCAGGCCCAGATCTCGCAGGATCTGCCCGCCCACGCCGATCTGACGCATCGAGCTCGGGAGCGCCTTGGCGCCACCATGGGCCGGCGCCGCGTCGTCCACGTCGGAGGTGTCGATCGCCTGCCCACCTGGGCGACGGGGCTGCTGAAGGAGGTCTTCAAGATCGGCGTGCGGGCCGGGGCCGCTCTGCGTGCGAAGGTAGACGACCGCGCCGCGTCCGGCGTCGTGGATCGCGCGGAGCGAGGCACGAAGGAGGTCTCCGGTCGCTGCGCCGGGCGGCCCGCTCCCGACGCGCTCGGCGCTGCCTAGCTCGCCAAAGACATCGCCAAGCAGGTGCCGGCGGTGCATGCGGACGAGCGTGGGGGTGTCGGAGGGTTCGCCGACCCCGACGTTGCCCGTGGTCAGCACCAGGTGGGGCAGCGGATCGACGGCGCTCTCATACGCAAAGACGCGGAACTCGCCTAGGGGCGTGCGCATCGGGCGGCCCTCGTGCGGCGGCAGGCGCTTGACGAGGCTCTCGCGCGCCAGGCGATGCTCGATGATCTGTGCCACAGAGCACATCTTCATCCCATGACGCTTGCAGAAGGGGATCAGGTCGGGCACGCGCGCCATCTCGCCATCGTCGCGCATGATCTCGATGATGATTGCGGCGGGATAGAGCCCGGCGAGGCGGCAGAGGTCGATCGAGCCCTCGGTCTGCCCGGTGCGGACGAGCACGCCGCCATCGCGAGAGCGGAGCGGATTGATGTGCCCCGGGCGGACGAAGTCATCGCTGGCGAAGCGCGGGTCAATAGCCATCTGGATGCAGCGAGCGCGTTCCTTCGCGGAGACGCCCGTGGTGAACCCGTGCCGCGGGTGTCCGTCGATCGAGACGGTGAATGCCGTGCCGCGAGCCGAGGTGTTGCTCAACGCCTGTGGGCCAAGCTCGAGGCGGTCGCAGTCGGCCTCGGTCAGCGACAGGCACATGTATCCCTTGGCCTCGCGGAGCATGAACGTCACGCTCTCGGGCGTGACGAACTGTGCGGGCAGGACAAGATCCCCCTCGTTCTCGCGGCTTTCGTCGTCGGTCAGAACCACCATCTTGCCGGCGCGGAGATCGTCCAGCACGTCGGGCACGGACGAGAAGCCCGGCTCATGGGCGGCGCCGCTCAGGCGTGGTTCCCGGCGATCTGATAGGTCTGAGGTGTGCGGCGCGGGTGTCGGAGCCGGAGTCATCGCGGGGATGGTACGGGCTTTGGCACGGGCGCGGGTTCGCGGCCGGGGGCTCAGGCGACAACATCGGTGCCGCCCCGCTGGTTCGCTCGGGTCCGCGCTGCTTGCCTGGCAGCCTGTTCCGCCAGCTCCCACACACGCTTGGAGTTCTCAACCAGCCCCGACGAGGTGGTGATTCCTTGGCGTGCGGCAACGTTCTTGCGGATCACTCGCATGAGCTCCGCGAACTGAGCGCTTGGGTTGGTGTTGACCCGCTCCACGCAGATCGGATCGACCAAAACCGGGCGTCCCCCAAGTCGAAATGCCGTGGTTCCCCTGGTGCCCTCGCGGGTTATTCCGGACGTGCGGCATGCGCAAGCCTCCGGGGGTCGTGAACCGGCGTCGGGTTGCCGACCAGGGTCAGACGAGAAGGCCAATGCGAGGTGGGCGGGCCTATGGCTTTTCTCCAGGTTTCAGAATATACTGAAAACTGGATCGCTGTCGAATCATCGTTGCCGAGCCGGCGAAAGGGTTCTTCGATGCCAAGTTCGTACCGACCGCCCGCCGAGCACCCGAGTTTTTCTGGGCTCGATGCTGGACTACTGCAGGCGGTTGTTCATGGACAGGCACGCCTGACGGTCGAGCAGGGGATGGAGCTATTCCGGGGCATGGGGTTGCCCGAACTTGGGCGCTGGGCCGACGGGCGGGCACGGGCGATCCACGGCGACGTCTATCGGACGTACGTCATCGACCGCAACATCAACTACACCAATGTCTGCAATGCCCGCTGCACGTTCTGCGCGTTCCGGCGCGACGGGCACGAGGCCGATGCGTACACCCTCGAACCACAGCAGATCTACGACAAGATCGCGGAGCTCTCCGCCATCGGGGGCACCCAGATCCTCATGCAGGGGGGGATGAATCCGGCGCTCCCGCTGTCGTGGTATCTCGACCTGCTCAGCGGCATCAAGTCGCGCTTTCCGCATGTCCATGTCCACGCCTTCAGCCCGCCCGAGTTCATCGAGTTCGTGCACTTTTTCAACCCGCCGGGCGACTCGCTGGAAGCCAAGATCCGCTTTGTGATGGTCCAGCTCCGGGACGCTGGGCTCGATAGCGTGCCCGGGGGAGGGGGGGAGATCTTCTCTGGCCCGGTGCGGCGCAAGATCGGCCTTGGCAAGTGCGACGCCGAGGCCTGGCTCACGACGATGTACGTCGCGCACACGCTGGGGATGTTCACCAGCGCGACGATGATGTTCGGGCACATTGAGGGATATGCCGACCGGGTTCACCACATGATGCTGGTGCGTCAGTGGCAGGATCGGGCGCTGCGGGAGGGTGGTCAGGCCCTCGAGTGGTCGAACAACCGGGCTGAGACTCCGGGCGGCGGCCCCGCCCCGGCTCAGGCCCAACGCCAACCCGCGCAGGCACTGGGTGCGCAGGCTGATGGCGTCTCCGCCAACCGAACCACTGAGCACGTGGCTCGGCCCGACCAGGCGCGGCGGCGGCGATTTTCCGGCGTAGGCCACTACAAGGCCTTCATTTCCTGGCCCTTTCAGCGCGAGAACACCCCCCTGGGACGCGTCAAGGATTGGGGACGCGACCCAACGGAGTGGTCGGATGACGCTCGCTTCCCAGGCGATGTGGTCGCGGACGCGTACGACTTTGGACGGATCGATGGGCGCTCCGACCCGCGGGCGGAAGAACTGGACTTCAAGACGCTTGGCCAGGCGGCGGCGGAGTTCGGGCGGCGCGTGCGCATGAGCGGGGCCAGCGATTATCTCCGCACGCAGGCGCTGTCGCGACTCTTCCTGGACAACATCTATTCCATTGGCGCATCGTGGGTGACCATGGGCCCTCACATCGGCCAGGTGGCGCTCGCCTACGGCGCGAGCGACATGGGCAGCGTAATGATGGAGGAGAACGTCGTCTCGTCGGCGGGAACGACCTACTGCCTGGACGAGCCTGTGCTCTGCCGCCTGATCCGCGGCGCTGGGTTCATCCCCGCGCAGCGTGACAACGTGTACGACATTTTGCGGATCCACGCCGGCGCGGACGCGCCAGACCTGCGCGTCGAGGATTGGAGCCAGCACCGGGCCCGACGCATGCACCAGCAGGCCCCGAAGCAGCCCAAGGTTGGTTTGACGGTGAAGGCCCAGCCGACGGCCGCGACCTGAGCGGCGGGCCGGAGACGGGTGGGAGGTTGGCCAGCAGATCGTCGGCGTCAGTCGCCTCTTGTCTTGTCCGATAGACTTCGTTGTGAGTTTTCCCTCTTCCATCGCCGCCAGTGGCCCCCTGCTTCCGGTGTGGATCATGATCGTTCTGGGCGGCGTGACGCTCCTGGTGCTCGCTGCCCATCTGACGGCGATGGCCCGGGCCGACATGCCACCCAGTCGAAAGCGCATCCGCACCGCGAACGGGTTGCTGATGATGTTCTTGACGCCCGTCATCGCGTACGCGTTCAGCGTCGCTTCTCCCGGTGAGCCCCGACAGTTCGTCTCGGCGTTCGCCGTGGTGATCGGGGGCCTCGGGCTGGTGGTCATCCTTGCGGTGCTCGACGGGTTCAACAACGTGCGCCTGTACCGCGTGCAGCGTCGTCAGACCGGGCGGGAGATGGCATTGGCGATGGCTCGGGAGCGTGCGCTCCGACGCGATCAGCGCGCCGGCTCAACTGGCGACGCGTGACGAGTTTGGGCAGCGAAACACTCCCGGCGCAGCACCGAGACGCAAGAATCCGCGATGTCGCCCGACGACCACATATCGCGGAAGCAGCCTGGGCTTGACGGGCCCGCTTCGCCGGTTCCGGCACTGCCCGCAATGCTGGCCCGCGGCCTGGCTCGTCTCTACAAGTTCGGGCTCGATCGGCGCTCCGCTCGCTTTGACGCCGGACGTGGCACCGTTGAGTTTGATCGCCCCGTCGTCAGCGTTGGCAACCTTTCCGTCGGCGGAACAGGCAAGACGCCGATGGTCGCTCGCATCATCGAGCTGCTGCTGGAATCGGGGCGACACCCGTGCATCGCGATGCGGGGGTACAAGTCGTCGCGGGCGACCGGGGGCCTGAGCGACGAAGCCGAGGAGTATCGTCGGCGATTCGCGCAGCGCGAGTGGCAGCCGCCCATCGTCGCCCAGCCCAACCGCGCCGAAGGCCTGATCGAACTCTTCGGGACCGAGGTTGGTGAGAAGGTCGATTCCATAGTGCTGGACGACGGGTTCCAGCACCGCCAGATCGCGCGGCAGTTGGACATCGTCCTGCTCGATGCGACGCGGAACCCCTATGCGGACGCGCTCGTGCCGGCGGGGTTCTTGCGTGAGTTGCCCGGCGCGCTGGCCCGCGCGGACGTGGTCGTGATTACGCATGCGGAGGCCGCGCCGGAGGCGGAGGTGAATCGCCTGCGCGAGCTCGTGACGCGAGATCATGGGTGTTTGCTGGTCGGCGTTGCCCGCCACCGGTGGAGTTCGCTGACGGTTCTGAATCCGGCGGGCGATGAGCGGCCCGAGACGGTCGAGTGGCTCCGGGGCAAGCGTGTGATGGCCTTGTGCGCCATCGGCAATCCCGGTGCGTTCGAGCGCCAGGTGCGCGAAGCCTGTGGCCCCAACGCGCCGAGTGCCGGCGCGATTTTGCTTGGCGATCACGATCCGTACGAGCCGGCGACCGTGGCTCGGGTGCTGTCGCAGGCGCGGGAGCGCCGGGCCGAGGTGATTGTGACGACGGAGAAGGATTGGTCCAAGCTGGTCAAGGTCCGTCCTGAAGTGTGGCCCTGCCCGGTGGCGCGTCCGCGCCTTGAGATCGCGATAGAAGATGAAGCCGCGCTGTTTCGGCGGCTCATGGAGTGTCTCGACGGGCACAGTCGGGCGAGCGAATAGCGAGAACAGAGGTGGCGCCAGTCGGCGCGGGAGACGGCGGGAACTCGCGGGCTGGGAGGTTTGCCTCCCCTGAATAAGTCGATTCTGGCCGGGTGCAACGTGGCGTGTTGACCGGAGCGGTGCGGGGCTATACTGGTCTGGCGAGCGGGCCTGCCCCGCCTCGTGCTTGAGCAAATCACGTGTCGCCAGCTACGGGTTCTGGTTCTCCCGGTCCCGGCTCGCGGCTGCATGCGACCCTTCGAAATGACCAAGCCATGATCTCACCCGCCCGGTGATTTGTTCCGGGGTCCTCCCCCGGTGATCGCATGGGCTCCTGCCCGGCCTTGCAGCTTGCATGGTGGGCGGCTTGCGGCGCTCGACCGCGCCCCGCGGCGTTCCTCGTCTCGGGTCTCCGTGGCGGCGCTCGTCCTGTTCCCGAGGCAACCAGCCGACGGGCGCGGACGTCGATTGGCAACCCCGCGGGCCGCGCTCTTTGGGCCGGGCGGGCTCTTCTTGAGAGGGGCCGGGCTACTGGCAGGCCGAAACCGGCCGGGTGGGACGGGCATCGGGGTCCACCGTCCGACCAACGAATCACACGACACGTTCATTCAGCAATTGCGAGGCGACACGAGCATGGAAGGCAGCACACGCGGCATGGGCAGGCGGCCGGCACGACGCGAAACCGCACGGACCGAGGGCGAAGAGGTTCGCGAAACGCCAGCGCGGGAACCCGCCGCGCCGCGTCGGGAACGGTCCGAGCGGAGCGAGCCACGCCCCGAGCGTGAGCCACGCGCCGAGCGCGAGCCGCGGGCCGAGCGCGAGCCGCGGGCCGAGCGTGAGCCGCGGGCCGAGCGCGAGCCACGGGCCGAACGCGAGCCACGGGCGGAGCGTGAACCACGTGGCGAGGGTCGCGAGAGCAATCCACGAGGGGGCGATCGGGCCCCGGTCGGCGGCAGCGCGCTGCAGAGCGCCGCGAGCCTGGGCTTGCCGGCGGCGTCGGGCAGCAGCGGCGGGTCGAGCTCCAGCCGGGGTGGATCCACCTCCGGCACCCGTGATCGGGACACGGTGCGTGATCGCGACTCCGGGCGTGACCGTGAGCCGGCGCGTGAGCGCGAGTTCAGCCGTGATCGTGATTCCGGTCGAGAGCGCGACCGTGACGCCGCAAGGGATTCCGAGGGCTCTTCATCGCCGGGCGCGGGCAGCAGCTCGGGCGGTGGTTCTAGCGCGCCGGCATCCGGCTCCGGCAATGGCGGCTCGTACGGCGCCAGCGGCGCCGCGGCCAGCTCTTCCGGGTCGGGCGGGTCGGGCGGGTCGGGCGGGTCGGGCTCGGGCGGTGGTGGGATGTCGAACTCGGGCATGTCCGGCTCCGGTTCGTCAAACTCAGGCATGTCCGGTTCGGGCATGTCTGGTTCGGGCGGCATGTCCGGCAACTCGGGCATGAACTCCTCCATGATGAACGACATGCGGGGCGGCTTCCGCCGCAAGCGCAAGAAGCGCAAGGGCTGGGGGGGCCCGGGCGGTGGGATGGCCGGTCAGGGCGGTGGGGGCGGCGGGTTCCGCTCGATGGGCGATTCCGTTCTCCCCAGCGACGATGAGCTGGAACGCGAAGCCGCGGAGCTGGAGAAGGCCCTCAAGGCCGCGGGCCCCGACGCGACGAAGGGCGCCATCTCGATCGGCGAGCTGCAGCGCATGCCGCTGGAAGGCGTCTTCAAGGTCGCTGAGAAGGAGGGTCTGACCGACTTCCACCAGATCCCCAAGCAGGATCTGATCTTCCGCATTCTCAAGGCCCGGGCGATGAAGCAGGGCCTGATGTTCGGCGAGGGCACGCTCGAACTCATGCCCGACGGCTTTGGGTTCCTCCGTTCCGCGGAGCAGAGCTACCTTCCGGGGCCTGACGATATCTATTGCTCGCCCTCGCTCGTGCGTCGCCATGGGCTGCGCCGTGGGATGGTCGTCAAGGGCATTGTTCGCCCGCCCAAGGAGAGCGAGAAGTACTTCGCATTGCTGCGGGTGGATAGCGTGAACGGGCGCGAGCCTCAGAAGGTCCACGACGTGATCAACTTCGAGGACCTGACGCCACTGCACCCGGAAGATCGGTTCGTGCTTGAGACGGATCCGAGCGAGATCGAGTGCCGCATCATCGACTTGGTGACGCCGATCGGCAAGGGGCAGCGCATGCTGATTGTCGCGCCGCCCCGGACGGGCAAGACGGTGCTGTTGCAGAAGATCACCAAGGCGATCAGCCGCAAGCATCCCGAGACTCGGATCATCGTTCTGCTGGTGGACGAGCGTCCGGAAGAAGTGACGGACTTCCGCCGGAACGTGGCCCAGGGCGTCGAGGTGGTGGCGAGCACGTTCGACGAGAGCACGGCGCGGCACGTGCAGGTCGCGGACATGGTGATCGAGAAAGCCCGGCGGATGGTGGAGTTCGGGGACGACGTCGTCATCCTGCTCGACTCGATCACGAGGTTGGCCCGTGCCTATAACGCCGAGCAGCCCCACTCCGGCAAGATCATGTCGGGCGGTCTGGATTCCAACGCGCTCCAACGACCCAAGAAGTTCTTCGGCGCTGCCCGCGCGATCGAGAAGGGCGGGAGCCTCACCATCATCGGTACGGCTCTGGTCGACACCGGCTCCAAGATGGACGAGGTCATCTTCGAAGAGTTCAAGGGCACGGGCAACTCCGAGTTGCACCTTGATCGCAAGCTGATGGATAAGCGCATCTATCCGTGCATCGATGTCGCCGCCAGCGGCACGCGGCGCGAGGAACTGCTCCTGGACCCCAAGGAACTGGAACTCGTCCACCGGCTTCGCAAGGTTCTTAGCGACATGAACGTCGTCGAGGCGATGGACCTGCTCAAGAGCCGCTTGAAGAAGGTCAAGACCAACGCGGAGTTCCTCGTGACGATGGGCATGGGGGGCTAGGCCAGCGCTCGACGCGAACAAGCCTGATTTGCTGTCCTGACTTGGCTAGAGCTTCTGACGTTTGAGCCCGACACATCGGACTGACTGGCCCTGAAGGAGCGGGAGCGTCAGAAGAGACCCGCCGACCGGACTTAGGTTGACCGCTCCGCCGCCGCGCATTGCCTTGTTTCTCTCATGCCCCCGCCTCACGTCCAGATGTACACCGATGGCGCCTGCTCGGGGAACCCGGGGCCGGGCGGGTGGGCGTACATCATCCGCCACCCGGCCAGCGGCAAAGAGATCGAGAACTCTGGTGGCGATCCCGCAACCACCAACAATCGCATGGAACTCCAGGCGGTCATCGAGGGGTTGAACCTCCTCAAGGTGCCAACCCGGGTCGAGCTCTATTCCGATTCGCAGTATGTGCTCAAGGGCCTCAACGAGTGGCTTCCCCAGTGGAAGGCGCGTGGGTGGCGCACCGCGGGCAAGAAGGCGGTGAAGAACCAGGATCTCTGGGAAGAGCTCGACGCCCTTCACGCCAAGCACCAGATCAGCTTTCATTGGATCCGCGGGCACAACGAGCATCCGGAGAACGAGCGCTGCGATCAGCTTGCCGTCGCCGCGGCACGGGCGGTTGCGGGACGCTGAGCCTCAACCCTCGGGCGTGTCGAGGATCTGCTGCAACCGTTCCGCCAACACCGAGGGCAGCTTGGCGACAAAGCTCGCATCGACGAGCCCGACGCCGATGAGGTCGCGAACGTGCGTGCGATCTTTATCGCGGAATGCCGTGAGCTTGACTCGAAGCAGGGCATCCAGCGAGAGCACCGCGTAGCCCGGAGCCCGCTCCGACTCCATCACGTCGGGCGCCGGCTCGGCCTCGTGCGGACGGACCTTTTCGTTCGCGAAGACCACGTGGACCGCGTCGCGGGGCTTGGCATTCGGACCATCCAAGAACATGTCGATCCCCGAAACGTGCCGATGCGTGAACCCGGCGGCGGCCATCGCTTCCCGCGCCCGATCGAAGTCCTCGCGACGCAGCAAGATGTCCACGTCCTGGGTGTTGCGCACGGCCGCCTCGTCCACGCGCGACACCCACAGCGCCACGGCGTTTCCGCCCGCGACCGCGTAAGGCACCCCCGCGCCTTCCAGCGTCCGAACCGCCCGCTGAAGTCGCTCGCGCACGCGTTCCACCGCTCGCACCGCCCGCTCAAGAGAAAATGGCCCGAGCACCGGACGCATCGGTCATGATAAGCCCGGTCGAACATCGGTCGTGACGCCATCGGCATGGCGGTGACGCGTGCTTTCCAACTCCGCTGCTTCGCCACTTTGGTGCATTGGCACTTGGCACGTTGCCACTCTGGCCCTCGCAGCCCCGCAACAATCGTTCATGAACACAGCGAACACGCCCGTTTCGTCCGCACCCGAAGGCTTGACGAAGCAGATCGTCGCGCAAGCCGCGGGGCGCGCGTTCCCGCCCCGTGCTGTCGAATGGGCGAGCATCTGCGACACCTACGCGTCGATTCGCGTGGACATCGGGCACAAGCCCGGCATGACGCTGACGCCCGGTGCGATCGCCGAGATGGATCGCCTGGCGACGAACGCGCGCGAGTTTGTCGACCAGGCCGCGACCGCCGCGGCGACGCGCGTCGATTCCTTCATCGTCGAGTATGTGGATAGCCAGGGCAAAGTCGTGCACACCAAGCGATTTGGCGCCATGACGCAAGCACCTGCTCCGGCCGAGGCTTCCACGCAGGGCGCCGCCAGCCGCGGGCACGAACCGATGAGGGGGCTTGGTCCCTCGGCTGGGGCGAGCGGCGTGCATCAGGCTCCGTCGAGCCAGCCCGTGGCTTCGCCGACCTCGTCGCCTCCGCCTTCGTCGCCGCCCTCACCACCTCCCTCCCCCCAGGCGCAAGCGGGAATCCTGCCCGGCGTCAGGCACATCATCGCGGTTGGCGCGGGCAAGGGAGGCGTGGGCAAGTCCACCGTCGCGGTGAACCTGGCGGTGGGGCTGGCGCGGCGCGGGCACGCCGTGGGCTTGCTGGATGGTGATATTTATGGTCCGTCGCTCCCGACGCTGCTGGGCTTGGCGGGGCTCGATCAATCCGTCATCGGGGGCCAGCTTCAACCGTTCTACCTGCACGGCATTAAGTCGATCACCATCGGCAAGCTTGTCGACCCTGAGAAGCCTCTGATCTGGCGCGGGCCAATGGCGCACGGCGCGTTCAAGCAGCTCACGGAGCAAACAAACTGGGGCGAGCTGGACTACCTCGTGATCGACCTTCCGCCGGGGACGGGCGACGTCTCGCTCACCATGGCGCAGGTGCTGAAGCTCACGGGTGCGGTGGTGGTCTGCACGCCGCAGAAGGTTGCGCAGGACGATGCGGTGCGGGCGGCGCGCATGTTCCAGCAACTGCAGATCCCGGTGCTGGGTGTGGTGGAGAACATGAGCTATTTCGTTGCCGACGACATCCCCGAGTCGCAAGGCGGCCCGCGCGAGTACGACATCTTCGGGCGGGGCGGGGCGGAGCTTATGGCCCAGCGCCTCAACCTGCCGTTCCTCGGCAGCATCCCGCTGACGATCGCCCTGCGGGCGAACTCCGATGCCGGCCGTCCGGGCGACAACTACGCCTCGGCCAACGCGCCGCTGACTCGCGCGCTCAACCAGCTCGTGGACAATCTCGAAGCGCAGGTCGCGCTGAGCCTGATGAAGACCGGCGCCGTCCGCCCGACGTTGAAGATCCGCTGAAACAGGTACACCAGAGCAAGGCAGAGCCCGCGACGAACGCGGAAAGATGAATGCCAGTTCTGGGGCGATTCTTGCCCTGTCCCAAAACGAACTGGGGCCAGCGTTGCCAGCGCTGGCCCCCTTTGGTTCACGTTTGGCTCATGCTTCCCGAGTTAGCGACGGCGACGCGAGGCGAAGACGCCGGCGAGCCCAAGGAGGGCCGCGGCTCCGGGCGCCGGAACGATGGTGTAGACGCTGGTGGTGCCGCTGATCTCGTTGCCGACGATGAGCAGTGGCAGGCCCGTCGGGCTATCGGCTGCCGAGACGAAGACGAGCGCCTCGGGTCCGAGGTCGCCGACGAGCGGGAGGTTTGCCTGCGATGGTGACACGCTGAAGTTGCGGGTGTTGATGTAGTCCAGGAACACGGGCATCGCCGGGTTGGAGACGTCGTACATCATGATGCCGCCGACGCGCTCGAGGCAGATGAACGCGAGCGTGCGGCCGTTGACCTCACCAATCGTCACGCCCTCGGGCTCGGGTCCCTTGTTGTCCGAGCGATCGTCGAGCGAGTTGCTCGTGCTGTTGGAGTTGAAGTTGTTGGGGTAGAGCGACGCCGTGAGCTGCTCGATGTCGTCGCCCGAGTCGAAGACCTGCGTGAGCGTGGGCGTCCAGATCGAGAACGAGCGCGAGCCAAAGACCTCGATGCGATCGAAGTCTCCGTCGTTGTCGGTATCGCCGGTCTGGTTGGAGACCGTGAGGCGCCCGAGGTTGGCGTTGTTCTTGAGCACCGAGGCATTGGGGAAGGCGGTGGGATCGAGCACGTAGCTCGACGAACCGACGCGAACCTCTTCCGAGAGGCCGACATAGTCGCGGGCGTCGCCCTCGTTGGCAGTGATGAGATACGTCTGGCCGTCCTTGACGAACGACGCGATCGCATCGGGCTGGTAGATCCCGTGGACGGGGACCTCGCGGATGTTCACCGCGGCGGTCCCGCCGGGTCCGTCGCGGTCGGAAGGATCCATCCCGTTGCCCGGCGTGCTGTGATCCTTGAGTCCGAACGACCGGATGTCGGTGACGGTGCCCGTGGCGATGTCGATGGTCGCCATGGCGTTGGCCTCTTGCAGGGTGACGTACGCCTTGGTCGAATCGGCGCTGACGGTGATGTACTCGGGCTCAAGGTCCTGCGCGACGGTCGCGTTGGTGCCGAAGATGCGCACGCCCGCGGCACGCAGCGCCGCGGCTTGTCCGTTGAAGCCGCCGAATCCCGCGGTCGAGGTCGACCCGATGGTGACGTTGCCCGTCGAGGGGAACGAGACGTCGACGATGCTCACCGAGCCCTCGGGGTCTACGGAGTCCGCTTGCCCGTAGGAGTTGGGCTCGGCCTCGTTGGCGACGAGCAGCTTGCTGCCGTCGGGCGTGAAGGTCAGCATGTCGGGCAGCGCGCCGACGCTCGTGGAACCCAGGTGCGCGGTGCTGGCGGTGTTGAAGAAGTGGACCGAGCCGTTGCCCTGATTGGAGGCGTTGTTGTTGGCCGCGACGGCAAGCACGCCATTGCGGATCGCGACGGAGTTGAGCTTGCCCGCGCCGGTGACGCCGGGCACGGGGATGGACCCAGCGGGGGTGAGCGCTCCGGAGCCGCTCATCTGGAACACATCAACCTGTCCGATGGCACCGTTGACAACGAAGACTCGCTTCGTCACGGGATCAAAGGCGGGCACTTCAGCCGCGGAGCCGTTGTACAAGCCACTGCTCCCGCGGCTCAGGAACGACAAGCTCAGCGGTCCGGCGACAGCCACACCCGCGCTGGCGACCAGCGCACCGATAAACACAGCGTAACGCATGCACTCTCTCTCCTCGTCCAAGCGTCTAACAAACCACCAACCCGGCGACCGCGACGTGCGACGCCGCTCGGGCAGGAGAGTAGGCGACACGGCTCGTGCGGTTGGGCTCTCTTCATTGCGGCGAGCGGCCCGCGGCGACGTCGAGCTTAGATCCGTCCTCGCGGGCGCTTGTGTCCCAAACGTCGACAAGCCACTTTCCACCCCGCGTACGCTCCTGCATGAATGTGCAATCTCATTTCCAGCGGGCGACGCGGGTGCTCGCGGTCCGCAATCCCGCGATCTACGTTCTGGCGTGGAGCGTCCTGCTTCAATCGCACGTTCAAGCGCACGATCCTGAACCCGCCGCGGAGCGTTCCAGCGCTGCGCCCGCCACGACGAGCGGTGGGCCGACGAATGCTGGGCCCGCCGAGGTCTCTCCGGTAGACTGGCGCGAGTCGGAGTCGCACCTTCGCCATCATGTTCAACTGACCTTCCGCGAGCAGTTTGTCAAGGCGGGTGAGGCGTACTTCTCACCCGACGCGCGGCACGTCATCTTCCAGGCGATCCAGACGCCGCCGGCCGGTGGCGAGCCCGAGGCGCACTATGCGATGTTTGTCGCTTCGCTGACGCTCGACGGTTCTGGTCGCGTCGTTGGCCTTGGGCCGGCGCTGCGCCTCAGCCCGCCCGGCAGCGCCAACACCTGTGGCTGGTTCCATCCAACAGAGCCAGGCCGCGTGCTCTACGCCTCGACGTTGGTTCCTCCCGCCGCCGAGGATCGCCCGGGTTTCCAGGTCGGGAGCAACCGCTATGTGTGGCAGTTCCCCCAGGAGATGGAGATCGTCGAGCAGCGGTTTCGAGTGAGTCCGGATGGCTCGCTTGAGATTGCCTCGCCTCCGACTGCGCTGTTTGAGCGTCCGCGATACGACGCCGAGGGGTCGTGGTCGAGCGACGGCAGGTACGTGCTGTATGCGCACATTGAGGAAGCCAGGCCCGCGCCGGGCGAGCAGGCGTTCGATCAGGACGCGAACCTTTACATCTTCGACGCGAAGACCGGCGCGCAGCACGCGCTGGTGGTCGCGCCGGGTTATGACGGCGGGCCGTTCTTTGCACCAGAGAGCTCCCCGAGTGCCGGGATGATCTGCTATCGCTCGGACCGCGCCGGCGACGACAAGCTGCAGTTGTTTGTTGCGACGCTCAAGCGCGATGCCGCGGGCGTGCCGGCGGGCATCGAGCGCGAGTATCAGCTCACCTCCAACGACCACGTGAACTGGGGACCGTTCTGGCATCCATCGGGGCGATTTCTGGTCTACGCGACGAGCGAGGTCGGGCACCGGAACTACGAGGTGTTCGCAATCGACGTCGATCGGGCTGCGATGGAGAAGCAAGCTCAGGGCGCTCGTCACGAGGCGCGGCGGTGGCGTGTCACTCATGCTCCGGGCGCCGACGTCCTCCCCGTGTTCAGCACCGATGGACGCTGGATGATGTGGACGAGCCAGCGGCACGGAAAGGCGCCGGGAGAGGAACGCGCCTCCAGCCAGCTCTGGCTGGCCGAGTGGGTCCAGGCCGAGTTGATGCACAAGGCGCCGGCGCGGTAACCTTGCCGAAATGCCAGCCCCTCCCGCCAAGCTCATCGAAGTGCGAGATCTGATCCAGGCGGGCCTGCACGCGCGGGCGATCGACGTTCTTCAGAAGCTCGTGCAGCGGCATCCGGACGACGCGAACGCACAGCACGCGATGGCGATCTGCCTGGCGTCAACGGGCGAGATGGCCCGCGCGGAGTTCTTCGCGCGCAAGGCCGCACAGCTTGCGCCGCGCGATGCCTCATCGCAGAGCACCTGCGGGAGTGTGCTGGCGCAGCTTGGGAAGAACGCTGAGTCGATGGCGTTCTTTGAGAAGTCGCTGGCGCTGGCCCCCGACAACCCGCACGCGGCGGTGGGTCTGGCCAACGCACTCAACGCGCTGCACCGGAGCTCGCGGGCCGAGCGCCTGCTGCGCTCCTCGCTTGGGGCGCACCCGAACTGGATGCCGCTGAAGCTCACGCTCGGCGCGACACTGCAGTTGCTCGGGCGGCCGGAAGAAGGCTGGTCGTGGCTGGAAAGCGCCGCCCGCGAGCAGCCGAACTTTGTTCCCGTGCAGACCGCCCGGGCCTACGCCTCGAACTTCGTGCCCGGGTTGTCGCGAGAAGAGACCTTCGCGGCGCACCGGGCCTATGGCCACGCATTGCAAGCCTCGGCGCCATCGCCGGAACGAGTCTTTGAGAACGATCGAAACCCCGATCGTCGACTTCGTGTCGGCGTGATCTCCGCGGATTTTCGCACCCACTCCGTCGCATTCTTCCTTGATGCGTTGTACGAACACCTGCCCAGTGTCGCGGCAAGCTCGGGCGGGATTGAGATTGCGTCGTATTGCACGGCTCCGGTTCAGGATGGCGTCACTGCAGCGTTCAAGCGTCGAAGCGCCCTGTGGCGGGTTGTCGCGGGCCAAGCCGAGGGCGAGATCGCCCAGCGGATCATCGATGACCGTGTCGATGTACTCATCGAGACGAGCGGGCACACGATGGGGCATTCGATGGGCGTGATGCACCTGCGGGCCGCGCCCGTTCAGGCGTCGTACTGCGGTTACCCTAACACGACAGGTGTCCCCGCAATCGACCTGCGCTTCGTCGACTCACACACCGACCCGATCGCTGGCACGGGCTCGTCCGCGGCGGATGAGTTCCACACCGAGCGGCTCGTCCGCCTCGACCCGTGCTTCCTGTGCTTCTCGCCAAGCAGCGAGATGCGGGGTGTCGGCGTTGACGCCCGTGCTGCGAGCGAACCGCTGGCGTTTGGATCCTTCAACGCGACCACAAAGATCAACGACGCAACGATCCAGCTCTGGTCGCGCGTGCTGACCAGCGTCCCGGGCTCGACGCTTGTGCTCAAGGCGCTGGCGCTGGGCGATGCGGATCTGGGCGAATCTCTCCTGACCCGCTTCCAATCGCGGGGCGTGGTGCGGGAACGCATCACGCTGCTGCCCCCGTCCAAGTCGCAGGTGGAGCATCTTCGCGAGTACGGACGCGTCGATATCGGGCTCGACCCATTCCCGTACCACGGTACAACGACCACCTGCGACGCGCTCTTCATGGGCGTGCCGGTGGTCTCGCGCGCGGGCGATCGCCACGCCTCTCGCGTCGGCGTGACCCTGCTGAACGCGGTGGGCCTTGGTGAGCTGGCGGCGACCGACGACGACGGATTCGTACGAGCGGCGACATCGCTCGCGATGGATCGGGCCCGGCTGGCGTCGCTGCGAGCATCGCTGCGCGAACGCATGCTTGCGTCCGCGCTCTGCGATGGTCCGGGGTTCGCCGCTCGATTCGCCGCGGCGCTGCGTGGAGCTTGGCGTGCGTGGTGCGCCGCGCCCCGCTAGGCGGGGTTAGGCCGCGTCGCGGAAGAAGTTGATGAAGTAGTGCCGCGTCGCGCCCGCGACTCGCTTGCTGGTCACGCGCTTGGTGGTCGCGCGCTTGGTGGTCGCATTGGGCGTTGTGGTGTTGCGCTTGGTAGTGGCGCGCTTGGTAGTGGCGCGCTTGGTGGTGGTCCGGGCCGTGGTGTTGCGCTTGGGCGTGGCGGTGCGCCCGGGCTTAGTCGCCGAGCGGGTGGTCTTGTTCCGGTTGGCGCTCCGAGTCGCCGTTCGCCCGGTAGTCGCCTTCGTGCCCTTGGTGCGAGCCGTGGTAGAACGGCGGGTGTTGGCCCGGCTGGTACTGGTCCGGGTCGTGTTGGTCCGGGTCGAGGTGGTTCGGTTGGTGGTCGAAGTCGTGCGACGGCGCGGGGTCGCCCGGCGGCTGCCGCGGACGCCGGTTGCCCGGGCTCCGGTCCGACGAGTCGTGCGGGTGCCCGAAGCGGTCCGGCGGGTTGAGGTGCGGGCCGAGCGGCGGGTGCGATTCTGAGGCATGCGAATCCTTTCGCTGGAGCGGGAAGCCGAGCCCTGGAAGCGGGGTGCGTGCTTAGCCGCGTGGGTTCTTGCCCGGAGCGACGCCGCCCAAGGCCGATGGGCAAAGGCCCAGAACCGTTGTTCGGGGGTGGTGATCGTCGTTCCTTCAGCCGAACATGAGTTTGCCCCCAACAATCGCCCCGGGAGCCCTGAGCGGGTGAGCGGCGTCGATGCCGACGTCCACGAACGAGGCGCAGAGGAACTTGACCTTGACCGATCCATCGCGATCCTCGCCAACTGGCGGAACAACTGGCGTCAACCCCGCAGCCCCGGGCAACCCGCGTGTCCGCGTGGGCGATGCACCCGGGTGGGAGCACGAGCCCTGGTCGCCCGATTCCTGGCGCAGCAAGCCCGCGGCGCAGCAGGTGGCCTACGAGGACCCTGCCCGTCTGGATGCCGCGCTGCGTGAGCTGCGTTCGCTCCCGCCCCTGGTGACGAGCTGGGAGATCGAGCGGCTCAAGTCGCAGATCGCTGAGGCTCAGCAGGGCAAGCGGTTCATCCTGCAAGGCGGCGACTGCGCCGAACTGCTGAGCGACTGCACGGCGCCGAACATCGCCAACAAGCTCAAGATCCTGCTGCAGATGTCGCTGGTGCTGGTCCACGCGGCAAAGAAGCCCGTGACGCGCGTCGGGCGTTTCGCGGGTCAATACGCCAAGCCCCGGTCGAGCCCGACCGAAACGCGGACGGTGAACGGCGCGCCGCTGACTCTGCCCAGCTACTTTGGCGACCTGATCAACCGCGCCGAGTTCGAGGTCGTCGCCCGGCGTCCCGACCCTTTCGCCCTGGTCCGCGCGTACGAACGCTCAGCGCTGACGCTGAACTTCGTTCGTTCGCTCGTCGAAGGCGGGTTTGCCGACCTCCACCATCCCGAGTACTGGGATCTGAAGTTCTTCAAGCACGCCAGCCTCTCCGCCGAGCGTCGCGCCGAGTACGAGCGCATGACGCGAAACCTCGCCGACGGGCTGAGGTTCATGGAAGCGCTGGGCGAGCGGTCCGTGGGTGAACTCAACCGCGTCGAGTTCTTCACCAGCCACGAGGGGTTGCATCTGCTGCACGAGAGCGCACAGACGCGCCAGGTTCCCCGGCGAACCGGGTGGTACAACCTCACCACGCATCTGCCCTGGATCGGGGAACGCACCAGGCAGCTCGACGGCGCCCACGTCGAGTTCTTCCGCGGGCTCGAGAACCCGGTCGGCATCAAGATCGGGCCCCGCTGCACCCCGACGGAGCTCGTCTCCCTCGTAGACCGACTCAATCCGCGAGATGAGCCCGGCAAACTGCTGATCATCACCAGGCTCGGGGCCGGAAATGCCTCGCGGGTCCTCCCGGCGATGGTCGAAGCGCTCCGGAACGCGGCGGCGCCAGTGCTCTGGGTCTGCGACCCCATGCACGGCAACGGCATGGTCACCTCCACGGGCATCAAGACCCGGTCCTTCGATGCCATTCGCGCAGAGCTCGAAGAGACCTTCGACACCCTCAACGCCAGCGGATCCCACTTGGGTGGGGTCCACTTCGAGCTCACCGGCGAGGATGTCACCGAGTGCGTCGGCGGAGCCAGCGGCGTCACGGAGGCCGAGCTGGGAAGCAACTACGCCACCGGGTGCGACCCTCGCCTCAACTACCAGCAGTCGCTGGAACTGGCGTTCATCCTTGCCGGCCGACTTCGCCGCTCCGAAAGCTGAGGGAAGGATTGCACGGCGCGGCTTTTCTCGTCCAGCAATCCCGGTTTCCCGTCCAGAACGCGAACGCTTGAGCCCACCACCGGTTCTGGTCGATATCATCATGGCGGGTGAGCCCGCGCTATGGATGGCGCAGGCGAAAGAGACGCACGCCGGCGCGGAATCAGCAGACGCTGATTTCGCCAGCGGGGCACATGAGTCCAGACGCCTCGTCGTCGCGTGCTGGCGAGTGGGCGCGGCTTGCGGCGATCCGGGCCGTTGCACGACGGGGTGGTGGGATGTGAACCAGAACATGCACGGAAGCACAGACAACTCGACTCACTTGGCGAATGGCGGGTCCATCGACATCCCAAGCGACATGCCCAGCGACACGGCCAGCCAAGTGGCGGCTCAGGGCGATGCCGCGCCGCTGCACGAGCTGCGTCGCCTCCTCGACCGCCGGTCACTGATCGGCCTTGGGCTTCGGGCGGGCCTTGGCGTTGGCGGGCTCTTGCTTGCCGGTTGCCAGGCCGGCGTCCGCGGCTCGACCATGCCCGGGCCAGTCTGGCCCGATGATCCGCGCACCCGGACGCCTCGGGGTGGCACACCCTTGCCGCCCAGAACGACCAACCCTCCTCGTCCGCCCGCCTCCCGCCCGGCGCAGCCTGCCCCAAACTATGCCGCGATGGGCGTGATGCCGCGCTCGTCCTGGACGCGGAGCCCGGTCATCATGTCTCGGGCCAATCCGCTCAACGGCGTGTCCCGCATCACAATCCACCACGACGCCATCCCGTCGACGGGCCTGCGCACTTCCACTGACTCCGTGTCGCGGCTCAACTCCGTGCGGAGCTCCCATCTCCAGCGAGGCTGGGCAGATATCGGCTACCACTTCGTCATCGACCCCACCGGTCGCGTGTGGGAGGGTCGCCCGCTTTCGCTCCAGGGGGCCCACGTCAGCGATAACAACGAACACAACCTGGGCATCATGCTGATGGGCAACTTCGATCGGCACGCGCCCACCGCAGCGCAGCTGGCGTCGCTCGACGCCTTCGTCGTGAGCCAGATGCGCTCGTATCGCGTCCCCCTGGCCCGGGTGTTCACGCATCAGGAGATCAAGCCCACCGCCTGCCCGGGCCGCAACCTCCAGCGGTATGTTGCCCAGTCCCGGTCTCGCGGCGGGCGGATCGCGATGGGTTGAAAACGCGGCGAGTGACGCTGTGAGTCCTAGGCCATCGACCGCGCTGGCACGCCCACAACCCGGGCGGCGTCCGGCACGTCGCGCGTCACCACAGCGCCGGCACCCACCACGCAGTGTGAGCCAATGGAAACACCGGGAAGCACGCGAGCGCCGACGCCGATCAGCGTGTGGTCGCCGACGCGCACGTTCCCGGCAAGGATCGCTCCTGGCGCGATGTGCGTGTTCCGACCCACCCGGCACTCGTGCTCGACGATCGCCCCGGTGTTGATGATCGCATGATCGTCGATGAACGCGTGTGGCTGCACGATCGCCCCGCGCGCGACGAGCGCTCCGGCCCCGATGGTCGCTCCCTCACGCTCCGCGACGAACGAGCCCAAGGCAACGACGGGAGCGCAGATGCGTTCGGGTGGGCATGCGGCGATCGCTCGGCGGCGGAGTTGGCAATCGCCAAGCCCGACAATCACCGCCGCGTCGGGTCGCGGAGCAAGCACCGCCTCGACCCCGGCGAGCGGACCAAGGTGGGCCACCTGCCCCTTGGCAACGCAGACGCATTCGGGATTGTCGTCGATCACGCCGACGACGGCGAGGCCCCGCTCGCGGGCGATGCCCAGCACCACAAGAGCATGGCCACCCCCGCCCACGATGATCAACCGAGCCGGCATGGCGGACTGTATTGGCCTCCGACCGCGCGCATTCGGGGAAGGTGCTTGCGAACGCCGGGGGCCTATCCTCTTGATTCGCCGATGTTGGTGGTGTTCCAAGCAGACGTGGACTTCCGATGACACTCGATCAACGCCAGACTCAGATTCGTGAAGGCGCCGGGCTCGAAGAGTCGCGGCTCAATCAGGACTTTATCGACTTCCTCCGCCGGTGGAGCACGCCGTTGCTCCTGGTCGTCGTGCTGGCCTCTGGTGGTTACGTGCTGTACCAGCGGTACAACGCGTCACGCGTCGCGGAAGTGAACGCGGCGTTCCGCGAGCTCGAGGCCGCGGGGGCCGCGTCGGCGAGCGCCAACGCCGAGGCCCTGCTTCGCGTTGCCGAGGATTACAAGAGCGTGCCGGGCGTGGGGACGCAGGCCCGACTTCGCGCCGCGGAGGTGTATCTTCGGGCGCTGCGCACCGGCCTGAAGCCCGGCGCCGTGCTCAAGCCCGACGGAACGCCCGAGTCTCCGGAAGAACTGCTAACCGCCGAGGACCGGACGTGGTACACCGAGCAGGCGCAGGGGCTCTTCAAGCGAGTCGCGGATGACACCTACGGCAAGAGCGAGATGGTGCTCCATCGCATCCGGGCGCTCTTTGGCCTCGCGGCGGTCGCGGAGACCATGGGCGAGTTCGATGGGGCCAAGGCGTTCTACGAGGACGTGATCGCGACGACTGACCAGACGACGTTCGCAGCCCAGGCCGAGGTTGCGCGCCAGCGGATCGCGGAGCTCGACGCAATTCGCGGCGAGGTGACGCTGATCTCGAGCGCGCAGCTCCCGAAGCTTCCCTCGCAGATCGAGCAAGAGGCCCGAGCCGCGGCGGAAGCAGCGGCTGCCGAAGCCGCGGCAGCGAGCCAAGGCCCGCTCCCCGCCCCCGGTTCCCCCGGGCCCCCCGGCCCCGAAGCACCCGCGGCACCGGGAGGGGCGACGCCCGAAGCTCCAGCGCCGGAAGGTGCTGGGCAGCCAGCGGGCGAGCAGCCATCAACGCCGACGCCCGAATCGCCGGCGAACCCACCCACAGACGGGAACTCGGGTTCGGGCGGCCCGCCCAAGTAGCGAAAGTCGGTCGTAGCCCAAGTTGTTTGGTTCCGACGGCTTCGACTGGGCCAAAGAACGCAGCGTCAGTCTGTCGAGCCGCGTCGATGTGAGTGTCCGCTGGGTACTTTTGTGCAAAGCAGGATCGCGGCGTGATACTTGCGAATCACGGTGGATAGCTGCCAGTTACTGCGCCGCGGCGGCGGAATCCGCCACACCCGAGTTTGGTTGTTCTTGCGCCATTTCAAGGCCCGCCATTTCAAGGCCCGAGGCCTGCTCCGCGGCGAGCATCATCGCGTCGCACGCTCGCTCCACGTGCTCGGGAGAGTTGAACGCGCCGAAGCTGAGGCGCAGCGCCCCGCTTTGCGAGCCCATCGCCCGGTGAATCCGCGGCGCGCAGTGGAGGCCGGCGCGGCACAAGACTCCGCTCTGAAGCTCCAGCAGCGTCGCTAGCGTGTGAGCGTCCAGAAGCGGATGCACGAACGAGAACACCGCGATGCGTGATTCGGGCGGTGACGAGTCGCCCAGCAACTCGAAGCCAGCCGATGCCAGCCGTTCGCGCTGCCCGAGCATCGCGCCGCAGAGTTCCATCTCGTGCGCGCGAAGCGATGAAACGCCCCGATCGAGGATCCACGCGACACCCTCGGAGAGCCCGATGATGCCGGGCGTGTTCTGTGAGCCCGGTTCGTACTTGTCCGGAAGGAACGTTGGTTGCTCGTCCAGTTCCGAGCGGTTTCCCGTCCCGCCCTGGCGCACGGCGTCGACGCGATCCTCCACGCCCGGGCGGATAATCAGCCCACCAGTTCCTTGGGGCCCGAGCAGTCCCTTGTGCCCGGGAAACGCCAGGAGGTCGATCCCCATCGAGTCCACATCGATGGGCACATGCCCAGCGGACTGGGCCGCGTCCACCAGCAGCAGGACGCCCCGCTCGCGGCAAACCCGGGCGATGGGTTCAACGGGCAAAATCGCACCGGTGACGTTGCTGGCGTGGTTCACGCAGACCATCACTGTGTCCGGGCGGATGGCGGCGACAATCGCGTCCGCGTCGGGCGTCTGGGTTCGCGGGTTGACGGGTACGCACGTCCACTCCACACCCTGACGCGCAAGGGCGGCACATGGGCGAAGGACGGAGTTGTGGTCCATCTCGGTCGCGATGAGATGGATCGACCGCCCCGGCAGGCGCCGGCGCGCCGCGAGCACGACGCCGTGGATCGCCAGGTTCAGCGCGTCGGAGGTGTTGAGCGTGAAGACGACGTTGTCGGGCGAGTCGATGACGCTCCGCCCGCCGAGCAGGCGTGCGAGCCGCTGGCGGCATTGGCGGACGAGCCGCCCGCCCTCCCGAGCTTCCGCGTACGCCCCTCGGCCGGTGGTCGCGCCGAGGCCGCTCGCGTAGGCCATCATCGCGCGGAAGACCGCCTCCGGCTTGGGAGAACTGGTTGCAGCGTTGTCGAGATACAAGCGCTCAGGGCGGGCGACGCTGGAATGGGCAACGCTGGAATGGGAGGACCCGTTGACGATCACGGACGGATCGTAGGTGGCAGACGGGGGAACGCATGCAGCCGGGCCGTCGGAGAGGGCTCGCGAAGGCAGAGCCCATGAGCGCCGGGAAGTGGAGCCTTCGCTCACGCTCGAGCTGCATGTACGCTCGGGGTGCATGCTTGCGCTGCATAACCAATGAAAAACCGGGACCGCCCGTGTTGGGCGATCCCGGTGGTGAAGGTGATCAGTTGAAGTTGATCGGGTTCGTGCCGCGTTTAGCAGCCCTGATCGAACGCGGCGGCAAAGTCGAGGTAGTCGAAGAAGTCGACCTGGTCATCGTTGTTGAAGTCAGCCGCGGGGCCCTGCACGTCGTACGCCTCGACGAAGTCCAGGTAATCGAAGAAGTCGACCTGTTCGTCGTTGTTGAGGTCGACGGGGCAGGGGGGCGTGCACTCCGGAACACGGACCCACGTCGTCAGGAAGTGCTGCGGCTGGGCAAACCCTTCGCTGCCGAAGTTCTGAGTGACGTTGCCCGTTCCCTCTTCGAATCGCCAGGAACCGGCGAGGCCGACGCCGCTGGTGACCGGAACATCCATGTTGTCCGCGATCTCGGCGCTCGTGCGCGGGACGGACCAGAAGCGGACCTCATCGAGGATGCCGTTCACGACCTGGCCGTGGGGACCGGGGTTGCGACCGATCATGGGCAACGCGGAGGTGGGAGTTGGCGGCAGCGACCCGGGGATCGACTCAACCAGCGTGCCGTTGACGTAGAAGTGGGCGTCGTTGGAGGCATCGAAGACAACGGCGACGTGCGTCCACTGCCCGACGGTGAGGTACGACCGGGCGGTGATGTAGTCCTGGCGGCCGAAAGTCGTGAAGATCAAGCGTCCTGCGGACTCGCCGAAGCCAAAGCCCCCGACCCCGTTGTGGTTACGCGAGGAGAAGATGCGCCCCGCCCAGTTGCTCTGGTTGAGGAACGCGGGCTTGATCCACGCTTCGATCGTGAAGTTGTTGGCGAAGTTGAACGCGTTGGCGAAGCCGACGCCGACGCCCGAGTTGGTCCCGTCGAACCGGAGTGCGTTCCCGGTCAGGAGGGGCGGGTAGTACTCGCCTTTCTCGACGGCGCCGACGTCGGGGACGCGAGTGCCGTCGCAGTTACCATCGAGCGGGGAGATGACGCCGCGCTGATCGAAGGGGGTGACCGAGTTGGGGTCGCCCGCGTCGATCGCCGGGCTGTTGGGCTTCAGGTCGTGCGTCTTGGTGGGCCCGCCATTGAACGCCAGGGGCTTGAGCAGCGGGTCAAGATCGGTGCGGTCGCTCGGGACCAGTTCGATCTCGGATGCCGGCGCGACGCCCAGCACGTTGAAGCCCTCGGAGACCACCGCCGCTCCGTTCAGGTACGAGAAGTTGAGTTCATTCCCGTTTCGACCGGTGTTTTGGGCGACGATCGTGCTGGCGAGCGACACGCTGCCGTTGGTCGCGGTCACAGCCCCGTCGCTGGTGGACTCGGTCGCGTTGTACGCGATGGTGCTGTTGCGAATGGTCGTCGTGCCAAGCTTGTTCTCGATTGCCGCGGGGCCGTTCTGGGCCGAGTTACCGCTGATCGTCGAGGAGAGGATCGTCAACGATCCCTCGTTATAGACTCCGGCGCCGCGTCCGGCATGGCAGTCGGTCACCGTCACGCGCTGGAGCACGAGCGAACCATCACGCCGGACATGCGCCGCACCGCCGACGCCGCCCGCGTTGCGGGTGCCCGAGAGGGTGACATCCGAGATCGTGAGGTTGCTGTCCTCGCGCACGTCGAAGATTGGTTGCGAGCTTCCAACACGGATCTCGCTGGGCGCGAGCAGAGACCCTTGAATCGTCGCGCCCCAGTTGGGGCGCAGGTTCGAGATGGGCTCGGAGTAGGTTCCAGGCGCGAGATAGATGATGCCGCCGCTGTCGATGGTCTGGAGCGCCTTGTTCACGGTGCGGTAGGCCTGGTCGGGCGAGGCGCCGGTGTTGCTGTCGCTGCCGGTGGGCGAGACATACGCGACAAGGAAGGGGGGCGCGGGCATTTCAAGTGAGCCCGAATCAGCGAGGACTTGCCCGTCACGGTTGTAGTCGACGTCTCGGGTGTTGTAATGCTGATCCTGGAAGCTGCCGGTGAAGGGCGACACGTCGATGGCGGGGCTTCCGGGGAGGAGGAGGAACGCCTTCGTTGACCCACCGTGGTAATCGAGCGCCCCAAGCTGCGGATTGACGCCCACGCGGTCGGTCGCTGCGGGGGTGACGTCGGTCTGTGCGCCGGCGCCGTAGAAGGTGTATCGCTGGCTGAAGATGCTACCGGTGACTCGCGAGACATCCGGATCGCTCGGAGCGGTGTTGCCCCAGATGATCGAGTCGGAGATCGCAAGGCTGCTGCCGGACCCGTTGACGGTCACGCCCCCGCCGCGTAGTGCGGCCGAGTTGCCCGTGATCGTGCATCCCGACAATCCGGCGCTGCCGCCGACCAGCAAGATCGCTCCACCCTGGCCGGTCGAGACGTTGCCGGCAAACGTGCACTGCGTTGCGGCGAAGCCGATCTTGCCGTAGATCGCGCCGGCCTGGCTTCCTTGATTATCCAAGAACGAGCAGCGGAAGAAGCCCGCGTAGGGCGAACCGCCGCTGCCAGCGACCTCGACCGCCGCGAAGCCGTTGCGGCTCCGCTGGAACGTGATGCTGTGGAACTCGACATCGGTCGTACCGCTCGTGCGGATCAGTTGGTGCTGCAGATTGCCATCGATGATCGTGGGCGTCAGCGCCGACCCCCGGATCTGCCCGATGAAATCGTCGATGACGATGGTCTGCGTCAGCGTGTAGGTCCCCGGAGCCAGGTTGATGATCGCGTTGTTCGGAGCCCGATCGACGGCATACTGGATCGTCCGCCAAGCGTTGTCGGGGCTGGTTCCAGCCGTCGCGAGGTCGGTTCCGTTGATCGGATCGACGTAGTAGTCGTTGGTGCATCCGCCGAAGTTGAGATCCTCGGGGATAACGGTCCCTGTGTAGGAGTTGTTCCCGTCCAGGTCGTGGTAGTTGACCCACGCTTCCGTCACGCCAGCCCGCTGCATGGCGTCGGCGAGGCGCTTCATCTGGAACCCGTTGCCCGGGACGCCAAAGGTGTACGTGCTGCCGATCTCGTTGTTCACCGCGGTCACACCTTGCGAGAACTGCCCGCTGGTGTTCGTGACTTGCCAGCACCGCCCGCGGTTGCTCTGCGCGATGAAGCGGAGATTCTCATTGGGCAACGCCGAGACGAATCGAGCCATACCGGGGCGGATCAAGCGCACCTTCGCGGCGCGGGCGCCAATGTTGAGCGGCGGTTCGTTTGCCGCCCAGCTCCAGATCACCGAGTCCATCGCGTCCTGAAGCGGGACGCTCACGGGGGGCTCGCCGATGATGGTGCCCGCGATCGAGTACCCGAGCGGATCGAGCACCACCGCGTTGACGCCCGCCTCGACCATCTGCCGGGCGACCGCAGCTGGCAGTGGATCATCCACGCTGTCCTGCGAGTTGCCCTCGTACTCGGTAAACTTGCGGATGTTCCAGGCGTTCGAGGTGCCGCGAGCCGGGTCGTACTGCTTGCCATCCAGGAAGTCGAGCACGCCGTTGTCGGGCCAGCCCGGATACAGGATGTCTTCGTACCGGTGGAAGAAGTCCACCGCGTCGGGCGGGATGCCGTCCTTCTCGTAGAACGCGATCACCCGCTTGCCAAGTTGCACCATCCGGGCCGGCGTCAGCCGCTCAAGACCGCCCTCGGCGACGAGTTGGCCCCTGGTCAGCATCCGTGACCCCAGGAGGCTGTGCACCTCGGTGGTCATGATGTCGCCCCGGTTGTCCATCTCGTTCTGGAGATGCAGGAGAAGGATCTCGCCCGGGTTGTTGTCCAGCCACACTCGGATCTCTTCGATTCCGTGCCGGAAGGGTCGGTCGTACGGGCTCATGCCCAGGTGATCGCTGCCCGCGTGGCTCATGCGCGCCAGGGCGTAGATCGGGTCGAACACTTCCGAGCGGTGGCAATCCAGGTTCAGGAACCGCACCCCCGCGCGGAGCTGGTCGCTCATCGAGTACGTTTGCTGGAACAGCGCGTACCCGTCTGCTGAGTTGTTGAAAGAGTTGTGCGTTCCGATGAACAGTCCCTGCGTCAGCGGCAACTGATTGTTCAACGCCCTTTGGTGGTTCAGCGCCCGCCAACGCCAGGTATTCACGAAGTTCGAGACGGCGCTGCTGAAGCGGTCGGAGTTTTCACACGTCCCATTCCGCGAGCTCAACCCGCGGTCGCACGTCCGCCCGGTACGAAGATTCTCGATCCCGCCGACGTCCCAATCCTGCTCACCAAGCTGTCCCATGCCATCGCCGTTGCACCAGAAGGGCGGGCTGCCCACCCAGCACCGGCTGCACGCCCCGACCACCAGCGGATCTTGACCAAACCCGTTGTCGCAGCACGGGAACGGAACTCCGATCGGGCTGAAGCACACGCAGGGGTCCTGGCTTTCGCCCCCGCAGCTGGGGTCGGCGTTCGCGACTCCAGCGAGGGAGGCCAGCGCCAGCGCAGCGGCGACGGCCGGACGAGACGAGCGCAGAAACAGACGGGAATGCGGGGCATCCATGGGAAACTCTCCAGCGAGTTGGGGGTTGACGAGGGATGAACGCGCCAAGCAGTCGCTTGGTCAACACGAGCTTGTCCAGCCGAAGGCCGGCCACACGCTCAAGGAACAAGGCGAAGCCAGCGGGGCAGCAGCGCCCAAGCTACTCGGAAAAAAAAGACGGGCCTCGTTCGGGCCCGGGTTTGGCGGCCGAGTAGCGCCGACAGGAACACGCCCAGCGCCCCGAGAGGCGTTCAACCCACGTTCATCACGACCTTGATCCCGCTTCCAGAGATCATCTCGTCGTGGGCCCGTTTGAACTCCCGGATCGGGTATTCGTGCGTGATGATGTCGTCGAGCTCCAGTTTCTTCGCCAGGAGCAGCTCTTCCATCTGGTACCACGTCTCGAACATCTTCCGCCCGTTGATCCCGAGCACCGTGCACCCCTTGAAGATGATCTGCTTGTTGAAGTCGAGGGTGATCGGCTTGCCAAAGAGCCCGAGCAGCGCCGCGACGCCGCCGTTGCGCAGCGCACTGAAACCCTGATCCAGCGCCAGGGCGTTGCCTGACATCTCAAGCAGGACGTCGGCCCCCTCTCCCTTGCATGCTCGGCGAACTTCGCCAATCCAATGCTCACCTTCCTTCGGGTTGAAGGCCTCGGTGGCGCCGAGCTTCTTGGCGATCGCCAGGCGGCGCGGGTCGACATCGGTGCAGAAGATCCGCCCCGCGCCCGCGGCCTTGGCCACCGTCACCGCCATCAGGCCGATGATGCCCACTCCCGTGATCAGCACGCTCTTGGCGCTCACGCCCGCCGCCATCACCGTGTGCACCGCGTTGCCCAGCGGGTCGAGCACCGCCGCCACCTTGTCCGGGATCGACTCGTGCACGGGCCACACGTTGTCCTCCGGCACGCTCACAAACTCGGCAAAGCACCCGTCGCGGTCGATCCCGATGATCTTGGTATCGCTGGCAATATGGGCGTTGCCCGTTCGGCTGTTGTAGTCCTTCCACGCCGTGACATGTCCCTCGGCGGACACCCGCAGCCCGGGCTGGTACTTTGTCACCGCCGAACCGACTCGCTCGATGACCCCGACGAACTCGTGCCCGGTGGTAATGCCGACGGGGATTCGCCCCGCCGCCCAGGGGTCCCACTCCCAGATGTGCCGGTCGGTGCCGCAGATCCCGACCTTTTTGACGCGGATCAACACGTCTCGCGGGCCTGGGGTCGGCACGGGGCGATCTTCGACGAGCTTGAGTTCCGGACCGGCGTGGTGCTTGATAAGAGCGAGCATGGGATGGGCCAGCGTGGGTGGCTTGGGCGAGCCTCGCGTCGAGGTCCGCGCTGGCAACGATACACCGCCGTCGCGCGCCCGACCATGATGACCAGTTGCCAAGCCTCTGTGCCTGCTGGCGGCGTGCGGCGTGACGGCGACGAGTTTCCTGCATCAGTCCAAGCTTTCCGGACCTGCCAATCAGTCGACCTGCGTCCGTTTCTTGTCAGAGCTACAGAGTTGGCTCGCTAGCTCCTTGTGGTTGCCCACGCGCACCAGACGAAGGGAGCTGGAAACATGAGCTTGAAGGGTGTGGTTCGTCCGTCCGTGATATCTGTGATCGCCCTGGCGGGCACTTCGAGCCTCGCTCGAGCCCAGCTTTTCTGGGCCAACCCGATCGATGGCTCGTGGTTCGACTTCACCAAGTGGAATCAACCCGGGCCGCCCGACTCCGCGATCAACGCTCAGCTCGGGTGGACCACGCCCTACGAGGTCACAGTTCTCAACAACTTCGCCGATTGCCGGAACCTCACCATCGGCAACCCCGGGGCCACGATTCGCATCGGGGCCGCGGGCGGCAATTCCAGGTTCACGATCCACGGCACGCAGCTCGACAACGCCGGCACGATCCGCGTCGGTGGGGCGGGAAACACGGGCGCCGCGGCGTTCCAAGTCGGAAACAACATCGCGATCATCGGCTCTGGTCGCATCGTCCTCGATCGTCAAGCCGGCGCTGCCACCATCAACGGGCTCAACGGCATCCCCTACGGCATCGTCCATGGCGCGGGGCACACCATCGAAGGTGCGGGCCAGATCTCCAGCCCTCTGCTCAACGACGGCACGATCGATGCCAACGTCGCCGGACGGGACATCGAGTTCGTCATCCCGAGCTTTCCCAACAGCGCCAGCATCACCAACAACAACCTCATCCGGGCCTCGAGTGGCGGCTCCGTCCGCCTTTCGCTCAGCGGCGCCATCATCGCCCAGGGTCCTTCGGGCGAACTCCGCGCCGAGAGCGACTCTTCGCTCCTTCTCCTAGGCGGCATCATCACCGGCGGACGCATCGCGACCGCTGGCACCGGCCTCGCCACCGTCTTTGCCCAGGGTTACCCGCTCGATGGCGTGACGCTCACCTCGGGCTCGAGGATCAACGCAGTCCCCAACAGCGGCATTGAGATCCGGCCCGCTGGCCTCACCAACAACGGTGCGATCTCCCTCGACCGCGCCTACTTGCGATCCGTCTTCGCGCAGTCCGCCACCGTCTCCGGTACCGGACGCGTCTCCCTGCTCGAAGGCTCGCTGGCCAACTTCGGTTCCGGCGGCGGGTACGCCCTCGTCAACGCACCCGGGCACACCTTTGGGGGCACCGGCACCATCGCTCTCGCTCTCACCAACCGCGGGACCGTCCGCGCCGACCGCAACAGCCAGACCTCCGGCCCCACCGACCTGCGCTTCACGCAGACGAACAAAATCAACGAGGGCCTCATCGTTGCCTCGAACGCCGGAAATGCGATCATCACCGACGTCACCATGACCCAGACCGGTGCCGGCACGCTCCGCGCCGAGGATGGTTCTGCGATCACGCTTTCGGGCAGTTCGACGAGACTGGTCGGAGGCCGCCTCGAGACGGCCGGCTCGGGCGTGTTCTCGGTCGATGGCGATCCCGTGCAGATCGCCGACCTCACGATCGCGCCCGGCGCCCAGGTTCTCGTCTCGTGCTCCAGAAGGCTCCGCCTCGAAGGCTCGATCGTCAACAACGGTCGATTCACCGTGGACAACAACGGCTGCGGCTCCAGCTTCGCCGAGATCCGCGCCCAGCTCGGCGCCACCCTCTCCGGGACGGGCGAAGTTCGCCTGGCAGCCCGTCAAACCAGCACCGCAGTTCGACTCATCGGCGATGGCGGGCCCACCAATCCGCTCCGACTCGCGAGCAGCCAAGCCCTCACCGGCACGGGCGAGCTCCAAGGCAGACTTGAGCTCGCCGGCGTGGTCTCCCCGGATCAGACCTTCTCGCCATTTGGCCCCGTCGGGCGCTTCGAGTTGAGCTCGGGCGCAGCCCTCTCCCTGGCGCCCTCGTCTTCGACCGTCATCGATCTCGCGTCGGCATCATCGTTCGACCGCGTCAATGGCGGCGGTGCGATCACCCTCGCCGGCGAGCTCCAGCTCAGGCTCGTCGGTAGCTTCGTGCCGGAGCTCGGCGTCGCGTTCGATGTCATCGCGGGCCCGAACGTGAGCGGCGTGTTCGACGCCGTGAGCATCACGCCGCCCGTTCCAGGCGGGCTGGTGCGGGTTGAGTATCTCCCGACCGTCGTTCGCGTGTCGATCTGCTTTGCCGACTTCAACAGCGATGGCCAGTCGGACTTCTTCGACTATCTCGACTTTGCCGCCGCGTTCTCGGTTCAGCAGCCCGATGCCGACATCAACCGCGACGGGCAGATCGATTTCTTCGACTACCTCGACTTTGCCTCCGAGTTCGCCAGCGGATGCTGAGCGCGCAGCCCGCGGGCAGCCATCCCAAAGCTCGGGCCCACGCCTCCACACGGGGCGGGCCCGGCGCCCGGTGGAATCGCCCGACTCGGGGCGGATCGACCATCGGTCTGTCCATCTCCGCCGTTCATTACCCCAGTTCATTCATTCTCATTTGTTCATTCGCGGCGCACGCACAGGCTTGCGATGGCGTAGCCAAGCGCCGCTCCAACCACCACATCGCTCATGAAGTGTGCCCCGAGGACAACGCGGGCGACGCCCACAACACACGCCCAGACGACGAGCAGCGGGCGCAGCTTTGGATAAAAGTGGGTGAGGACAACGCTCATGATGACCGCATAGGCGGTGTGGCTTGACGGCATCGAGTGCAGGTCGGATGAGATCCCGCTGCCGAGTTCCCACGCGTGGCGGACCCCAACCTCCGGGTCGATCGGGTACGCGCCGAACGGGCCCGGAAAGTGCAGCGGGTCGTCGAACTTGGGGCGCGGGCGACCGATAAGCAGCTTGAGGGCGTTAATGACGACGGCGCCCACAACCATGGCAGCCGCCCAAACGCGCACCACCGCTCGGAGGCGCTCCGGCTGCAGCAGCCCGATGATCACCAGCGCGATGATGATCGAACTGATCGCCCCGTATTGCTGGAGCGCGTTGAGTTCTCGCCGCAGGTCGCCCCCCGGCGGGTTGGCGCGAAGGAACGCGGAGACCGGGCCATCCAGAGGCAACAGCACCGTCCCGAGCGCCACGCCTGCAATAACCACCAGCACCGCCCGCTTCCTCGCGGCGGTGGCGGCGCGCTCCTCCGCCTCGGGCGGAGTCGTCAGGGGGGAACCCGGCTGCTCGCTCATCAGGGCTTTATAGTCGGGCTGGATGGCGACGGGAGCTGAGACATCAATGGTCGGAGTGCACGCGTCGAGCCGAAGGGCTCGCGGGCTGTGGGCTGGCGTGCTGCTTGTGGTCGTCTGCGTGCTGGCCCATGTTCCCGGACTTTGGTCCCTTCCGGCGGTGGATCGCGACGAGTCGCGCTTCGCGCAGGCCAGCCGGCAGATGCGCGAGTCCGGGACGATCGAAGGCTGGCTTGTGCCGCGCGTGCAAGATCGGCCTCGCCTTAACAAACCGCCCCTGATCTACTGGCTCCAGGCGGGTTCGGCCCACGCCGCCCTGAAACTGCAAAAGCTCGCTGACATGCCGCTTGGCGACTCTCCACCAACCGACGTGCCTGACGCTTGGAACCTCAGGGCCGCGGACGCGATCTGGATGTACCGTCTGCCCTCGATCGCCGCCGCCCTACTGGCGGTGCTATTCACGTGGCGTGCCGGCCTGCGTCTATTCGACCCGAGCGCCGCCTGGCTTGGTGCGCTCCTGCTCGCACTCTGTCCCCTCGTCATCTGGGAGAGCAAGCAGGCGCGGGCCGACATGCTCCTCCTCGCCTGCACCTCGCTGGCGCTCTGGGGCTTGGCCCGCGCCGCCCCGGCGGCCCTGCGCGCACGCACCGATTGGCCCGGTGTCGTGCTTCTCTGGGCGGGCGTCGCCCTTGGTGTCCTCGCCAAGGGGCCGATCACGCCCATGATCGTGCTGACGGCGCTGGCGATGGTCGCGATCGTTGTCCGCCGCGCGGGATGGCTCTGGCGTTTGCACATCCCTCTTGGCCTCGTGGTCACGCTGGGGCTCATTGGCGCCTGGGTCTTTGGCGTTTCGAGCGAGATCGGGTGGGATCGCTATCGCGACATCGTGTGGGATGAAACGATCGGGCGGAGCGTGCAGAGCAAGGAAGGGCATTGGGGACCGCCGGGCTATCACCTGGTGCTGCTCACCGCGCTCTTCTGGCCCGGGTCGCTGCTGACCGCCGCGGCATTCGTCCGCGCGTGGCGCAAGGGCGTGCGCTTCAAGCGATCGGGCGAACTGCTCTGCTTCGCGTGGGTGGCGCCCGCGTGGCTCATCTTCGAGCTGGTCAGCACCAAGCTTCCACACTACACGCTGCCCTTGTATCCCGCGGTCGCCCTCTTGAGCGCTCGCGCTCTTCTCGCCGCAGCCACCGGTTCGCTCGCCGCGGCGCGCCAGCGCGGCATGCGCCTGGGCGTTGAAATTTGGACTCTCGTCGGGCTCGTCATCGCCGCGGGGCCGCTCACGGTTTGGTGGGCGACCGCCAATCTCGGCTCGGTGGATCTCGTGAGCCAAACAACGACGCTGCTGGCGCCCCTGGCCGCCCTTGCTGCTGGATTGCTCGCCGCCGGGTGCGTGCTCCGAGCCAGGGCCGTGCTCGTTCGACCACTCCGCCGCGGAGAAATTCCCGCCTTTGTCCGCGCCCAGATTCTGGCCTGCGTCGCCTCCGCGTCCGTCGGCGTCGCGATCATCGGCCTCGTGCTGCCCTCGCTCGCGCCGCTGTGGAACTCACGCGCCATCATCAAGCTGGTGGGCTCGATCGACGCGTCCCGAAGCCGCCCGCTCGCCAGCGTCGGCTATCACGAAGACAGCCTCATCTTCGAGACGAGCGGCAAGGTCGTGCGCCTCAACCACGACCAGTGGCGGCAGTGGCTCAACGACAACCCCGTCGGCATCGTCGTCCTGCCGCGGGAGCAATGGGAGGCTGAACTCCAAGCCTTCCGCGCGCGAATCGAACGTCGCGGTGAGGCGCCGGGCGAACAAAGCGAAACCGCTTCACCGAGCGTGCCGCGCCTGCTCGGCGCTCTGGGTGGCTTCAACTACTCCAATGGCAAGCGGGTTGAACTCGTGCTGATCGAGCGGGGGACGCCTTGACCCACGAGAACGACCAAGCCGACCAAAGCGACCAGGCCGATCAGCCCGACCAGGTCGATGAGGCCGAACCAAACCAGGCCCGCGCGCCCGAGCGTCCGAACCCGATGGGGATCATGGTGATCGACAAGCCCGAAGGGCCGACGTCGATGGACGTGGTCGCCCGCGTGCGATCTCGCTTCCGCCGCGCTGGTTATCCCAAGAGCCTCCGGGTCGGGCACGGGGGCACGCTCGACCCGCTCGCAACCGGCGTTGTCGTAGTGCTCGTTGGCAAGGCGACCAAGCTCTGCGACGCCATCATGGCGGGCGAGAAGCGATACATCGCCGAGATTGACCTTGCCCACACCTCGCCCACCCAGGATCGCGAGCGCGCGCCCGAGCCGGTGCCGGACGCACGCGACCCGGGCGAAGAACGGGTTCGGGCCGTGCTGCAGTCGTTCGTCGGCACGTTCAGCCAGATGCCGCCGGTTCATTCCGCGCTCAACGTGGGCGGCGTTCGTGCCTATGCGCTCGCCCGACAGGGGCACGAAACGCCCGTCAAGCCGCGTGACGTCTTCGTCCGCGAGCTGACGCTCGTTGCATACGCCTGGCCCCGGCTCACGATCGACCTCGCCTGCGGCAAGGGGACGTATGTCCGCAGCCTCGCCCGCGATGTCGGATTGGCCCTAGGCGGCCCGCAAGCGGGCGTCGGTGGCATGCTCTGGACACTGCGAAGGACCGCCGTTGGGCGCTTTACCGTCGATCGTGCAACCCGCCTGGACCGCCTTCCGGATGTTCTGAGCCAGGACGATCTGGAAAAGGTGGAGTGAGCGCTTTCCTGGCCCTCACGACTGATCCGTGGCACGCCCTGCTTCGACCCATGGGCTCACACCGTCACGCTGCTCGGCTCGGGGCTCGCCGCTCGGGCGGAGGTCGCTGGCTGCGGCGTATCCACCTGCGGAGCTTGCACCTGCGGCGTCGCGATGATCGATGCGGGTGGCGAACTCTCGACGCCCGGCGTTGAAATCACGCCGCCGCCATAGGGCGTTGCTTCCAGGCCCGCCCGCGCCGCCTCGTAACGCGCCGTCTGTTCCTCGATCGCCTTCCGCCGGGCCGTCTTGATCGCGACCACGCCGATGTACGACGCAAAGACCAGCGCGAGCAGATAGATCACCCGCGCGCGTCCCTCGCTGAGCAGCACGCCCAGCGTCGCAAACGCCCCGGCGATTGCGTACAGCGACAGCACCGCGCCCTTCACGCCAAGAGCCCGCTTGAGCATGTGGTGCAGATGGTCCGAGTCCGCGTCGCTCATCTTCTTTCGCGCCAGCTTCCGTCGAACGATCGCCAGCGTCGTGTCGATGATCGGCACCGCGTAGATGATCAGCCCCGCCAGCACGAGCTGCGTCTGTCCCTCGTTGCCCAGCGTCAGGATGATGACCACCGTCGTGAACCCCAGCATGAGCGAGCCGCAGTCGCCCAAAAAGATCGTGGCCGGGTTGAAGTTGTGGGGCAGGAAGCCAAGGCACGCCCCGACGAGAGCCATGCAGAGGATGATCCGCTGCGCGTCGCGAGGACCGTCGTCGGTCGCAGCGAGCGTCAGGGCCACGACAAGCAGCCCGATGCCGGCGATCGCCGTCACGCCCGAGAGCAGCCCGTCGAGGCCGTCGATCAGGTTGGACGCGTTGCAGGCCCCCAGGACGAAGATGGCAATCAGCGCGGTGCCCGTCCAGTAGATGACGTCGATGGGGATCTCGCTCACGCCCAGGACCGGCGCCGGGAGCGGAATGGAAAACAGCAGCTTGTCGTTTCCAAAGAGGTGCCCGATGGGCCCCAGAACATTGCCCGCGAGGCGGACGCCGACGTCGTCGATCGCCAGCGCCGCTGCCGCGAGGAGCTGCCCCCCGACCTTGACGCGAGGGATCACGCCAACGACGTCGTCAACCAGTCCGACAACGGTGATCACCGTGATGCCAAGCAAGATCGAGGGCGGCACGGGAAAGTGATGGAGGCCGTCCTGCAGGTGCTCGTCGCTCACCGGGTGGAAATCGAGCAGGAACGGGAACGGAATCGCCAGGTAGCTGTACAGAATTCCTGCGATGAGCCCAAGGAACACCGCGGCACCGCCCAAGTAGGCGACGGGCATCTTGTGGACTTTCCGCGGGTCGCTCGGGCGATCGACGACGCCATACTTCACCGCGAGCAAACGCATGATGGGCGTCGAGAGGAGCGTGATCATGAAGCTGATCAAGAGAACCCAGATGTAGCCGTGAAAGATGTCCAGTCGCGAAGCGGTCGTGCTGGCTTCGGGATCAACCATCGAGAGCAGCCGCTGCTGCTCCTGGCTCAGTTGAGTAATCCGCTCGCCCAGCACCTGCACCTCGTCGACGACCGCGGCCGGGATGTCGCGCGAGTGGCCCACCGACTGAGCGAGTGCGACGCCGGGGAAACTGAGAACGAAGCCAAGCAGCAGCCCGGGCAGCCAGGCCAGTGGCACGCGTGAGCAAACGAACTTCTGGAACGCTCGGGCGATCATCCGCGAGAGCTCCCGAGCGTGGCGGGAACGTTCGGCGTCGCCGGGGGTGTCGGGCTTCCGCCGGAGAACCCAAGCTCGCACGCGATCTCCGCCGCCAGATCACGGATGGTCTGCTCAAGCCCGATGATGGGCTGAAAGCCGATAGCCTCGCGCACCCGGCGCAGGTCCGGCTTGCGATGTCGCAGATCCTCGAATCCCACGGCACGCTCTCCCGCCTGCCCGTCTGTCGCCTCGTGTGAGGCGGCGCGATCTCCCGCCGCGCCGGCGAACGCGGCACTGTAGGGGATGGTGCGAACCTTGGACCGAGAATCGAGCGTCCGCACGACGAACGCGGCAAGGCTCGCGATCGAGATGATCTCGTCGGACCCCAGATTGAAGACCCGCCCGTGGCAGCGTGTCTGGCTCAGAAACCTCGGGAGCGCCGGCGCCACGTCGCGCACGTCGCAGAAGCAGCGCGTCTGCTCGCCATCGCCATGCACGAGCAAGTCCTCGCCCAGCAGGGCAGCGCGGACGAACCTCGGCAGCACCATGCCATAGTCGCCAACCTGGCGGGGCCCGACCGTGTTGAAGAAGCGCACCACGACGACCGGCAGCGCCGAGTGGCGAGCATGCGCCAACGCCAGATATTCGTCGATCGCCTTGCTGCACGCGTATGACCAGCGCGTCACCGATGTCGGGCCATAGACCACATCGTCCTCTTCGGAGAAGACCGCGCGCGATGGCTTGCCGTAAACCTCCGAACTCGAGGCGATCAGCGTTGGCGCGGGCAAGCCACCTGGCGCCGCACGCACGGCAAATCGCAGCAGCGCCGAGGTCAGCCCCACGTTGGTTTCGATCGCTTCGATGGGCTTCTCGACCACCAGACGAACGCCCACGGCGGCCGCAAGGTGGTAGATCTCGTCGAACGTCTCGCCCTTGCCAAAGGCGTGGAGCGCATCGGCAAGGTCGGCCTCAAGGAATCGCAGGCGTTCATGGGCCTGCGGCAAGTTGGATCGCCGCCCGGTCGCGAGGTTGTCAACCACCGTGACGAAGTCGCCCCGCGCCAGCAAGTGCTCCGCCAGGTGCGATCCGATGAAGCCCGAGCCGCCGCTGAGCAGCACGCGCCGCGGCCCGCGCGCTTCCGGGGAGGGAGCTCCGGGGTTTGCGTCGTTCCCCGGTTCGCCTTTGGACATCGCCCGACTCCCCTGATGCCTCATGCCCGCCGGTTGCTGATGACCGATTTGCCCGATGGTTTCCGATGCCAAGTGCCCGATGCCTGCTTCGATCACGCCGCCTGGTGGTAATCCGCGGAAGCCTTGATGTTCCGCTTGAGATAACCGCCCGCCGCCGAGCGCACAGCGTTGACGACCACGCCCAAGAACTCCCCACGCGTCTCGACCAGCTCGTTGCGGATGCGGGCAACCATGCCCCGCTTCTCGCTCAGGGCCCGCACCACCAGCACCGAAGCGTCGCACTTGTTCGCGAGCACGAAGCCGTCGCCTGAGACCAGCGCCGGGGAAACATCCACCAGCACGATGTCGAACGAGCCCTTGGCCTCCGCGAGCAGCGAGCTCATCGCGTCGGTGGTGAGCAGCTCTACCATGCGCTTGTCCCGGCTGCCCGCCGAGAGCACCGCGATCTTGCCGTCGCTGGTGCGCTGGATCGTCGATTCCAGCGAAGCACCGGTCAGGACATCAACCAGGCCCGGGCCTTCCTGAACCCCAAAGACGCGATGGATCGCCGGGCGGCGGAGGTTTGCGTCGATCACCAGCACCCGCAGCCCCGCGCTGACCGAAGCCATCGCCAGGTTCGACGTGACCGTGGTCGCGCCCGAGCCGGGCATGCCGGCCATGATCACCACGCTGCGGTGGCCCGCCTGCTGCATGCGCTTCCAGACAGCGCCGCGAACCTGACGGAAGCCCTCCGCGACGACGCCCTTGCTCCGGTCGCGGAATGCCGTCTCGGGCGTGCCCCCGCCCGCGTGGTCTTCCGAAGCCTCGGGAACGAGTCCAAGAACCCGCGTGCGGGGGATCAGAGCAACGTCACCCGCGCTCTTGACCCGCTGGTCGAGAACCTCGCGCAGAACCACGACGCCCAGCGTCAGACCAAACGTCAGAATCACGCCCAGCGGCACCAGCACCGTGATCTTCGGGAATGAGACTTCGTCGGGGATCTGCTCCGCAGCCAGAACGCGGATGCGCTGCTTGTCTTCTAGGCTCTCGAGCGCCTCGATGTTGTTGCGCTTCTTGTCGTATTCCTGGCGCGTCAGCGTCAGCGAAACGACCTGCCGCTCCATGTCGTCGATCTGCGCCTGGAATCCGGTGAGCTGCACGAGCTGGTTGCGCAGGTCCTCCGAGCGCTTGATCAGGTCTGCCTCCTGCGCCGCGAGGTTGCGCACCGCGGACTCGTAGATGTTGATCGCGCCGAAGAACATCTTGCGGAGCTTCTCCTCACGCATCGTCTGCACTCGCGTTCGATAGGCGTTGAGGTCCGCTTCCAGTTGGCGGATCGAGCGGTGCTCCTTGCCCAGCGTTTCGCTCATCGACATGCGCTGCGCGATCAGGTTGTTGATGTACTGATTCTGCTCCATGATCTCCGGGTCCTTGTCGACCTCCGAGACCATCGAGTCCGGGTACGCGATCGAACCCGTGGGGCTCGTGCGAAGCTCGTTGTATGTGCGAAGCTGCTCCTCGGCCTCCTGACGCTTGAGGCGGATCTCGGTCAGGTTGCGGTCGATGTCCAGCGCCGTCGTGCGCGCCGAGATCGCTCGGTCGTCGAGCGAGTCCAGCTTCTGATCCGTGATCATGCGCAGCTTCTGGCCTTGCAGGTTCGCCAGCGTGCGATCGATGTCCGCGATCTCGCCCGCCAGAGCTTCCTTCTGCGCCGCAAACTGCTCGCGACCGAGGCGAGTCACGAACGTCTGGTACGCCTCCCGCATCATCTTGACCAGAGCCGTCGCCTCCGTCGGGTTCTTGTAGCTGATCGAAAGCTCGATCAGGCGCGTCTCGGGAACCGCGCGGGCGCCAACGTCCTTCTGCAGGCGAAGCACCACGTCTCGCGTCCGCACGCGACCATTGTCGACGAACCGAGAGACCCACCGCGGGGCCTCGCGGGGCAAGCGGCTGTCCTCCGCCACAGACCGCAGCACGACCGAGCTGGTCATGATGCGAACCTGGGTCTGCATGAACCGCTCCATGTCGTCCTTAGGCACGATGTAGTTGCTCACCGGCTGCCCGATGTCTTCCTGCGTCAGGAAGCACTCAAACAGGGCAAAGGGGCGGTAGCTGGGGGAGAACCGCATCAGCAGGAAGTGAGCTCCCGCGCCGAGCAATCCTCCGACGATGAGCGCCGCGGCGAGGATCCACTTGTACTTGTTGGCAAGCTTGAAGGGGTCAATCGCCGCAGTGGGCGTCGCGGCAGCGCCGCCGCCGCCCCCGTGTGGCGCAAAGCCGGGCCCGAAGGCGGGTGGAGCCGCTTGGCCCGAACGTGGGGGGACGCCGATCGCAGGCGCGCCCGCTGTGGAGTTTGCATTCGTCATAGGTGTACCCGCCAATCCCGACGTCCAACTTCCCCCAACTCAAGACCTTCCAACAGCCCCACGAAACGACCACTTGCCATCCGCCCGCTTGAGGCGACTTGCTTATTCACTCCGAGCCCATGAACGGGGAGGGGCTCCACGCGCCGGTGCGCCGGAGACAACCTTCGGCCGAAAACCAGCTCAGGATGAACCGTGCTTCTTCCGCAGCTCCTCGATGAGTTCCTTCTGCCTCTCCGTGGCAAGCGTCGGCGTCAGTTGCACGACTGCCTGGATCTGGCGGAGCGTCTTGCCCGCCCCCTCAGAGTCGCCAGCCTGAGACTGGCACCGCCCAAGCGCGATCAGCACCGACAGCCGCGTCGACGATGGACCCGGCAGCGTGCTCGCCCGCCTAAGGAACTCGACCGCTTCCGCACCCTGACCCGTGCCCAGCAACGCCGTGCCAAGCGTCTCGTATACCTGGATGGCGTTGGGCTCGGCAAGCCCGCCCGTGCGATTGAGCTCGCCGTCAACGATCTCAAACGCGCGCCTCGCCGGAGCCACCGCTTCCGCCGCCCGGTTCAGGGATTCGGACAGGATCGCCGCGAGGTTGTTGTGCTGGCTCCAATCATCGGGGAATGCCTCGGCCCCGCGCTGGAACACCTTCACAGCGCCCTGAAAATCCTGCTTGTTGTAGAGATAGCCTCCGTGCTCGCGGAACGCGGAGAGACGGGGCCCGCTCTCGCCTGAGGCCTGCAGGCGTTCAAGAACCTTGATGCCCTCGTCCGCGCGACCAGAATCCATCAGGAGCCGCACGGCGCGGAAATACGCGAGCCAGTCGCGCTGGACACCGTCGCGCTCCAGCAGTTCCAGCCGCTTGATCTGCTCGCTCCGCTCCGGGAAGATCACGTCCAGCCGCCCGCTCCACTCCGCCAGTGTTTGGGCGCTGGCGAGCTTGAGCGCCGAGCGAATGTCACGCATGCCGTCAGCGTCGCGCCCGCGGCGGACCAGCAACTGCGCCCGGCACATCAGCAGCCCAAGGTCGCTCTCAATCTTGTCGGACGCCCCGCGAAGCACCTGCTCCGCCTCGTTGAGGCTCGGAGGAGTCGAGTTCAGCAGGCAGTCCAGGTACCGCTGCACCACCACCGGAACCTTGCTCTGCTCGTACGCCTTCTTGTAAAAGACGCCAGCCTGCGTCCACTGCTTGCGAAGAACGAACACCTCGCCCAGGTCCACGAGGAGTTGCACGTCGCCGGGGCGAGCGCGCGCGACTTCTTCGCCCAGGCTGACAGCCTCCGCCTCGCGCTGCCGCCGCGCCAGCTCGTCCATCAGCGAGCGCCCAAGCTCCGTCTGATTGGGGTTCAGGCGCAGGCACGAACGCAGGTCCTCGATCGCTTCGTCGATGCGTCCAACCTCGGCGTGCATCAGTGCCCGCATGCGGAACGCCTGCCACAGCGTGGGCTCGAGCTGGATCGCCCGCTCCAGATCCGCCAGAACGTCGGTCCGAAGCTCCGGGCGATCAACCTGGAGCTGCGCCGATTTGAGCCACACCATGGCCTGGCGTCCATAGTCGGTCTTGGCCCGATCGATCGCCAGGCGCATCGCTCGCTCATCGTTCTTGCCCTTGGCGATGTCCGCCGAGAGCAGCAGCAGCACAACATCCGAGTCCTTCTTGTCCGCGACCGCCTTGAGCAGCGCGTCTGCCTCGTCGTACTTGCGCTGCCTCACGAGAACCTCGATCAGCCGCTTCCGGAAGATCAACTCGGGCGTGTCCGCCCCTCCCTCGATCACTCGCCGATAGGGCTGCTCCGCGTCGCTCAGGCGGCCCATCGACGTCAGGCGATCTCCCAGGACCTTGTCCGCTTCCATCTCCTGCGGGTTCTGATATCGCCTCGCCTGATTCAGCGCCGTCAATCCGATCGCGTCGATCCCGCGACCAAGCATGAACTCGCCGAACGCCAGATACGGCGCGCTGGTCATCTTGTCGCGGGGCATCTCCAGAATCGTCGACACGAACACCTGGCGGGCCGCCTCGAGCTCGCCCTGGTCGGCGTGCCAGCGAGCCTCGAGCAGCATCGTCTCGACACCGGGCTGCAAGGCCTTGAGCTCGTCGATAAGCTGCCTCGCCTCGGAGAAGCGCCGCGTCTCGGTCCGCAGCGATGCCACCATCAGCTTGTTGCGAAGGTCGCCCGGCGTCGAAGCGAGCTTCCGCTCCGCCGCCACCAGCGCCCGCTCCTTATCGCCAAGCTGCGCCTCGAGCTGGAGCATGAGCTCCGCAAACCGCGTGTCGCCTCGCACGAACTTTTCGCGCGCCCGCCCCTCGTCCAGTGCTTCCTGCGCCCGGTTCTCGCGAACCAGCAGGCTGAGGAACTCGACCGTGGTGCCGGCGTCCGTCGGGCGGATCGCAAGCGCCCTGCGATACGCCGCCGCCGCCTCGCCAGCGCGGCCCGCTCGCTCCTGCAAGCGCGCCAGCAGTCGGTGCATCTCCAGCGGCGTCGCCTCTTCCGAGGTCGCCTGCTCGAGCATGAGCACCGCCTCGTTGGTCTTTCCTTCCGCAAACAGCAGGCGGGCTCGGTACGAACGTCCCTGGAGCTTGTCCAAGTTCTTTCGCGTCACCAGTTCCGTGATCTGCGTCGCCCGCGCCAGGTCCTTGCGGTCCACCGCGTCGACGAACATGATCTCCAGCGCCCGGACCTCCTCCGTGTTCAGCGCCTCAAGCTCCTTCAGATGCTTGGTGGCCTCCTCCGGCTTGTTGAACTCCTTCGCCGCGTTGTAGCGGGCGATGATCTTCTCAACTTCCGGAACATCCAGCAGCGGAATCACCGCCATGCGCGCCGCATAGGGGTCGGTCGTCTCCAGCGAGACGATCATCGCTTCCACCCCCTTGTTGTCCGTGTGGACTGTCCGCGCTTCCTTCAGCAGCGCCAGTGCCTCGGCGTTCTTGCCCGCGTTGGCAAGGCGCATCACTGCAAACTGCAGCGCCTGCAGGTTGTACTGCGAGTCGCGCGAGAGCTTGACCAGCAGGTCTGTCGCCTCCGCATCCTTCCCTTCTTCCACCAGCTTCTGAGCCTCGAGCAGGCCCTTGACCAACGGGTCGTCGGACTGCCCCGCGACCAGCCCCACGATCCGCTGAACTTCAGGATCGCCCGGGAACCGCCGCGCCAGATCGTCGGCGATCGCCTTGGCCTCGTCGGTCTTGCGCAGCATCATCTTGACCTGGATCAGCAGCCCGCCCAGCGGGGGGCTCAGCCGCCCGCGCTGCGCCAGTTGCTCAAGTCGCCGCTCCGCTTCGCCCGTCTCGTTGTCGGCCATGTTGAGCCTGGCCAGGATCAGCAGCGCCTCGGGGTCGCCGTCGTTCACCTCGCGGAGATACTCCCCGAGCAATCGCTTCGCGGTCTTGCGATCTTCGTCCGCGAAGGCCAGCTGCGCATCGAGGAACTTCAGCACGGGCGATTCGCCCGTCGAGAGTTCGCCCGCCTTCGCGCGGAACGCCTTGGCCTTGGTCAGCAGCGCCGTCTTCTCGTTGGCGTCCTTGGTCAAGTCCCACGACTGCAGCGCGTAGCGGGCCTGCATCGCTGCCGCAGCCGGCTTGCGAACATAAAGGAGGCAACCCCGGAAGCTCAGGGGCGGGACCGGCATCGCGACGACCTTGTCGAGCGTCTCGATCGCCGCCTGACGATCACCTGCGTCGCCGAGCATCGTCCCAAGCTGCACGAGCGAAAGGTGGTCGCCCGGGTCGGCCGCCAGTCGCGCCTCCAGAAGCTTCTTCGTCCGCGCAAACTTCGCGTCCGGGTCCAGCAACGCCTCGATGTTCTGCATCCGCGTCAGGATCGTCTGCGGCACCTTGGCCGCCCCAGCCCGCTCGATCAGCAGCGCGATCTCATCCACGCGAGGCTTGAAGTCCCGCGCCAGATCCGACCAGTTTGCGATCGCCTCGCCACCGGTGCGGACGAGTTCTTCCTGGCGGCGCTCCGTGAGGTCGAACGAGAGCTTGGCCATCATCCCGCCCGGGCTCGTCGGGTTGGCCGCGACGAACTGCTCCAGCATCGCCCGAGACTCGGCGCGCATCGCGTTCGCCTCGTCGAGCAAGTTGTCGCGACGCCGACGCTCCGTCAGGACCGCGTAGTACTCCTGCAAAGCCGACACCGCCTCGTCGTCCGCGGGGTTGGCCCGCAGCGCGGCCTGCAGGTCTTCCTTCGCCTGCGCCAGCTCCGCCGGGGTTTGCGCGTCCTCCGGCTCAACGAGCAGCCGCGCACGCAGAATGCCCCGGTATCGACGAAGAGTCTCCCAGTTCTTGGGCAGCTCGCGGCCCTGGTCCGCGGCATCCGTAAACCGCTTGATCGCCCCGTCCAACTCCGAGGCGATGAAGTTCTGAATGTCCGTGCGCGTCGCGCCCGCCACTTGCAAGTCGGCATACACCTGGCCGAGGAACGCGTGGTACGCCTCGGGGTTCAGGTCCTCCAGCAGAGCGACCTGGCGGAGCATGCCGCTGCGATACTCAAGAAAGTACTTCTGCTCGTACTCGACCTGCGCTGCCGGCGTGATCTGGCGCAACGCGTCGCCCCACCGGCGAAGGTAGTCCAGATTGGTCTGCTCCTTGTTGACCGCCATCGCGAACAGCCGCTCGGCGCCTTCCCAGTCGTTCTGCTTGACGAGCCCCTCGCCCTTGGTCATCAGCGACTCGGCGCTGCGCCCGGTCACGTAGAGCACGACCCCCCCGACGCCGACCGCGGCAAGCACCAGCACGCCCACGAGCGCGATGACGAACTTCGTGTTCACCTTCGACTTGCCTGCCATCCGCCGCCTCCTGCCTGTCATTGCCGAACGTGGTCGCCCCCGGCTCGCATCCAACCTGCCCGCTCGCGACTGATTCGTCCACCCACCTGATGACCACCAACCCGAATCCCACCAACCCGAAGACCGCCGACCCGAAGACCGCCGACCTCAGCACCATCGGTTCGCCGACGACGTCCCGCGTCCATCTGCCGTTCAAAGCGTGCTCGGTGCGGGAGAGCGTCGAGAGCCTGTTCCATCCGATGCCAGCCGAGTGCCGGCGATCGGGCGATCACGAAAGGGTGCCGAACCCCGAGCGGGCCCAAGAGTAGAGGGGTCGCGCACGATTGGACGCCGCGCACCGTGCCGCATCTGCCCCAGCCACCACTGTCCCGCCCGCCGTTCGGCCTTTCAAGCAAACTCCGTACCCACCGCCCGTCGACCGCCCTCTTCAAGGTGCGCTCGCGTTGTCCGACTTGGCGTCCCGTCCTGTCCCGAAGTGTCCTCCCGCAACCGCACTACTGGCGTTGCTCGTTCTGGGTTCGCGGAAAGCGGGGGCAACGGCCCGTGACGTCCATTTCTCGCCGCTCCGGTGTCTCCGATTCCTCGGCAAGGTCGGCCCTGTTTTCCCGCAACGCTCAGCCCGTTCGCGCCGGTGTTGTCTGCGTCGCCTTCGCATCGCCTTCCGACTTTCCGTCCCCCGATCCCTCCGTGCCCGCGGCACGAACCCGTCGCGGGTTGTCGGGAGGCTCGTTCCCAAGCTCGACCTCGACCCAGTCGGGGGCGCAGCGGACGATCTCGGGAAGCAGCTCGCGCAGCAACGCCGATGACTTCTTCGCCAGGTCCTCGTGCGATGTCGCCTGGTAGCTCGTCGTCTGAACCTTCAAGTAGAACGCGTAGTCCGACGTCAGGTCGAAGCTGAGCAGGCGGACGCCCTCCGCGGTCGCGACCGTCGCGCCATTGGCGATGAAGAAATAACCCGAGTAGAGGCGTGCGGGCGGGTTGCGCCCGTCCGACGGCCCGAGGAACTCGAGGATCCGCATGTCAATGCGCTCGGCACCCTTGGGCAGGTTCACGTGCCGCCCGGGTCGGTCGGAGTAGGTGTTGCTCAGCCGCGCCCGGTAGATCTTGCCCTTGAGATGCTCCGGCACGTCGGTTTGGATCACCCAATCATCGCGGCGGAGATCGAGGGGCAGGACCTGGGCCGCCGAACCGATTGCCATGCCCCCGCCGATGAAGCAGCGGTCTGGCACGTGGGGCACCGTGTCAATCTGCCCGGTGTAGTACGCGCAGTGCAAGTCAATAAAGGCCGGGTTCGCGGGGTCCGCGGGGTTCTTTTCCTTGTAGCGGCGCGAGACGTAGTTCGTCGTGCCCAGCGTCTTCTCAACCTCGGCACTCTCTCGCCGATCGGCGCCAACCTGGATCCAGCTCTCGGTCTCGCTTGGCAGCTTGGTGAGCGGGCGTCCGTCGGCGGGGTAGATGGGCTTCTTGCGCAGATAGATGCCGTAGAAGTCCTTTGCGATCGCAAAGCCCGCGGCGGCACCGACCATGATCGTGAGCGCCACCCCGCCCGCAATGAACCGATCCCGCCATGCCTTTCGCTTGGTGGTCATGAGATCACGCTCCCTTGGAGCCCCCGAGGTTGGAAGCGCCCGCCGCCGCGAGCGAGGCCTCGTCCTCGTTGACCGACTTATTGAGCGCCCACACGCAGAGCATGAACAGGCCCAGGCCCGGGACCAGCAGCAGCGTCCCGATGAGCATGTGGGCGTCGCCCTGGCTGAAGCCCGGGTCGACCAGCGTCGCAAGCCCGAGCACCGCGACACGGATGACGTTCATGAACACCGCGACGGGAGCCGCCAGAAGAAGCAGTGCCACTCGCTGCCACCACTGACGGCAGGAAATGAACGCCACCGCGGCGGCGAGCGCGAAGAACGCGATCACCATCCGCATCCCCGAGCACTGCTCCGCCACATTGAGCGGATGCACCGTTCCGTTGCTCGTGATCACCGTGAGCGTCGTGCCCGCGACGTCCACCTCGAACCCCGCGAACAACGCCACGATCTTCAGCATGATCCACGCCCCCTGCGACGCAATAAGCTGCAGCGGGAATGTGATCTTGATCATGATGATCTCGGCAATCGTCACCCCAAAGCCAAGGTAAGCAATGGGGATGAAAAGCCACCGCATCATCCGTGGCCCCAGCATCAGCAGGAGCAGCGCGTACAGCGTCAGGATCATCGAGAACCCTTGGAGCATGTGGTTCTTGATGCCGACGACGCACACGAAGTAGGCCCCGATGCCCAGCAGGAACGGGGCCAGCGCGGGCCAGAAGACCTCTGTCGGGATACTCGCCAGCTTGGCCCGCTGACGCCACGCAAGGAACGCCGAGATCAAGGGCACGGCATAGGCGTGTCCCCAATCTTCCGGGCTGCTCCGAGAATGCTCATGCTGGACAAGGAACCAGCGGAAGAAGAGCGAAAGAAAGCCGCCTGCACAGAAGATGGCTATGACAATCCAGAGCGCCTTGCCCACACCCCGCTCATCGCGGGCGGGCGCGGGGTTGATCGAGCGTGCTTGGCCGCTGGTGGCATCGCCCGGGTTGGCAGACAGCGTCGTCACTCGCGTGCATCCCTCAACCCACAGTCACCCTGCCAGTCTCACAGCCGACCAGCGCAACCGAAACCCGATCAAACTCAAGATCGGTCGGCCTTCCCTTCGCCGACGCCTTTCCCGAAACGTCTGTACGTCGCGCTTGGAGAGGGGTTCGATCCAGAGTTTATCCGAGCCTTGCGTTACGTCCAAATAAGAGCGTCCGCCCGTTACTCGCCGTTGCGGTTGGTGGGCGGCGCACCGAAGAGATCATTACCGAAGTTGCGGTCAACAAGGAACCCAAACCCGTAGCTCACGCGCAGCCCGCTGCGAAGCACCGCCAGCGGCGTCGCCCAGAAGTTCGTGCCCACGTTGACGATGTCGTCGGGCTTCATGTAGATATCGGGCTGGGTCTGTTCCTTGATCGCTCGCAGATCAAGTCGGATCGTTGCCTGCATGTCCTTGCCAACCCGACGCGTCAGGTCCACGCGCTCCGGAATAGCAAGGCTGCCAAGCCCGCCCGCCGCGACGATCGCTCGCATCAGCGTCAGTTCGCCCGAGGTGGGCAGGGCGTAGGGCCCGGGACGGGCAACCTCACCCTCCATGTACACCAAGCCCTCGGGCGTCGCCGGGAATCGGATGGTGTCTCCCGGGCGCACCACGATGTTGTACCGCAGGTCGCCTCGGACCAGTTCCTGAAGAGGAACCCGGATGATCCGCTGCGTCAGCAAATCCGCGGCGGGGTTGCTCGGCGCGGGCGCGGGCGTCGCGGGCGAGCCCGCGTTCGGCGCTGGCTGCAACGTCTGCGGCTGCGGAGACGTCGGCATCACCTGCACCCAGCGCCCGTTCAAGAAAACCCAGGTTCCAGCGCCAGGGCTCCGAGGCGCGCTCGACCCGGGCTGATTGACCGTGGTGCTCTGGTTCGTCTGGTTCGACTGGTTGTTCGGGCGGGCGGGCTCATCCACCAGCTCGATCGGAGGCGCTTCCGCGGACCCGCCGGGGGTCGATTCCGGCTGCGATGCGGCGCGAGCGAACACGCTGGGCTGGATCGCCGCGGGCTGGGGCTGGCCGGGCTGAGACTGGCCGGGCTGGGAAGGCTCACTCTCGGGTGGCCTCATCAGTTCGTCGATTACGTCGATGGGCGCTCGCGGCGCTTCGCCTGGCGTCTGCTGCCCCGTCTGGTTGCCCCGCGGCGCGACCGACTGCGTCCCCGGGCCGCCCACCGCCTCGCTCAGCGGCACCTGGCGGATCACGAAGATCTCTTTGAGCGTGTCGGAGAACCGCCCGCCCGCGGTGATGGCCTCCAGCAAGCGATACTCAGGACCGGGGACGAAGTAGGGCCCCGGACGCTCCACCGCCCCGATGATGTTGAACAGTTGCGAGCGCTGCGTCGTGACGGAGATGTCGACGATCGGATCCTGGATGAAGCGACGGGCCGCGTCGCTGATCGTCAGACGCACCTGCTCGACCGTCTTGCCCGAGACGTAGATCTCACCAAGCTGGGGAATGTCAATCATGCCCCGGCTGTCCACCTGCTTGGGGTAGGCCGCCCACTGGTTGCGTTCGATCAGCTCGAAGACGGCGACTTCCAGCGCATCGCCGGGGCCAACGCGATAGGCCTGCGGCGCCGGGAGCAGATCCTCGCGGGTGACATCGGTGACTTCCGTGAACTCGCCCTCGGCGTCCTCGATGCTGGCCAGGCGCGGGAGGATGGGCACGCGGACGGGGGTGTGCTCCCAACGTCCGATCTTGCTTGGATCCATGAAGGAGTCGACCTCGCACCCGGAGAGGGTGGCAAGGACCGCACCGCCGCAGAGCGCCAGCAGGGTGCTGGCGCGCGAGCCGCGACGGGGGAGAGTGGAAGCAAAGGCCGGTGAGGAGAGTCGCTCGAACATGGGTGGATCCGTTCTCAAGCCGCTGTGTATCAGCCGGCGCGATTGCCCGCCAGACATTCCGGTTGGAAACCGGTCGACCCCGACGCGCCGCTTCCTATGTCGGCCAGCCGCCCGAAGCAGGAGCATACCGCGTGCGAATCACTCGCGGCGGGTGGCAGGCGGGATCGATGGGGCACAGACGTTGAGGCGTCGGCGCGGGTTCGACCCCGGGTCGTCGGATCGGCCGGAAGAGCCTGCCGCCTTTGCCGGCGAACAAACGCCCGTCGCGCCAGGTCCGCGCCCCGGCACCCGGACAGGGGAGGAGCCTGCCTGCCCGCCTGCGTGCCCGCCTGCCTCGCCGGGACTTGATGGTTCGTCCCTATTTAGTCCCGGAACATCAGCCGTGCGCGTCGGATTTAGCGCGATCTTAGAACATCCTTGATGGAGTTTGGCAAGTTCAACGCCTTGACTCTGACCATGCACCAAAGAGGGGGACGAGAGCGCGAGAGTGAGGCACACGACATGGCGTGCGTTGCCATTCACAGGAAGTTGGCCGCGGGACGCGGTTGGGATTATCACGATATCCCGAAGCGCGGAATCACTGGTGGAACCACTGGTCGGGCCTTCTCGCTCATTGAGCTGCTTGTCGTCATCGCGATTATCGCCCTGCTCATCAGCATCCTCTTGCCCTCGCTCGGGAGCGCCCGGCGCGCGGGCAAGCAAGTGGTCTGTGCCAACAACCAGAGGCAGTTGAGCATCGCGATCCTGGGCTACGCGTCCGACAACAAGGAAAGCTGGCACGCGGTGTGGGATAACGACGCGCTTCGTTTCCGCCCGTTGTTCCAGGGACGCAACTACCTGCTCAGGCCCTTCACGGTTGACGCGAGCGGCACGCTCCAGGAGACGCAGGCGTACTGGGCCCAGCTCTTTGATCCGTATCTCAACGTGGAGACGACCGACGACATGTTTGTGCCGACCGGCGGCATCGGCGATCGGACGTTCCTGCCCGGCTGGCAGACAACGCGATGCCCGGAAGCGCAGTTCACGCTCCGCGCGTTTCGCAACAACGGGGCGCTGGCTCACAACCCCTACACGTTGTACAGCAGCTATTGCCTCAACGGGGTCACGCCGGGCTTTGACAATGTTCCGCTGACGGTGACCAAGACGTTCTTTGAGCGCCGGAACGGGCGTCGCGAGCCCAGGCCGCTCTATGCGATCGAGTTTCCGTCGAAGATCATCCACTTCCAGGACGGTTCGGAGGTGGTGATGGACGGGAACGGGGACACGCTGATCCAGCTCGATCAGTGGAACGACGAGCCGCCGCCGGACAACCAGCAGTGGATCCGTGAGTATTTCCGTCACAACAAGTCGTGCAACGTGACGTGGACGGATGGGCACGGATCGATCATCAGCGAAGGCGATGCGCGTGCCCAGCAGGCGGCGCTTCGAACGAAGTATGGCACGACGCGTGGCGTCCCGCTGCCTTGGTACTCCACGCCCGGGCTGTACTAGCGGGCGTCGGGTATGGGGCGTGGGTGGCAGGGCGCGTGGCAAGGCCGGGAGAAATGAGCAGGTTGGTTGAGGGAGGCGGCGTGACGCCGCGGAGTTGACGGGTTGTTCGCGGTGGTCGGGGCCGCGGAAGGGAAGTTTGTGAATACGTGCGGCACCGGCGTGCGGCTCGGGGGATGTCGCTACGCACGTGTGGCTCGCTCGAGAGGGTCGTTTTTTTTAGGAGAAGGATCATGAAGGTTGCGATGATCGGCGCGGCGGCTCTGGCTGCCCTGGCGGGTTCGGCGTTCGGGCAAGTCCAGCACGGGACGTTGAACGTGGTTGAGAACGACGGCGGGAACACCGCCGCGTCGGTGACCGTGACCCGGGCTGGCGGCGACGGGGTGTGGGCGGTCGAGGCGGCGGCCAACAGCCGCGGCGACTACGGGCTGGACTTCTTCACGGGCAACGACCAGGCCAACGGCATCCTGATCACGGGCGTGGCGCAGCTTGGCCGCACCGAGCCCTCGTTCGCGGTGCCCGAGTACTACGCGACCTCGTCGAGCGCTCGCCAGACGACCGGGACCTTCCTGAACAAGTACTTCATCGCTATCCACGACGCGCCGGGTGGCTCGGAAGTCAACTACAACCCCAACTTTGCGTACTTCCCCGCGGCCAACGGCTGGCTCGGCGGCGTCGCGTACAACTCCGTCAACAACGGTCCCATCACCAGCCTGGTTGCTGCTCCCGCGTCGCTCCAGATCGTCACCTCAATCACGGGCGTCGGCAACGAGTTCTTTGACGATCCCGCGACCGCCGGCGCGTATGTGCTCAGCGCTCAGGGTATCGACTTCCGCCGCGACGGCATCGTGCTCGTCTCCGGCGCTCGCAACGAGGACAACCGCGGCCGCGTGTTCGTCAACTTCGATGGGCGTGCGGTCCTCTCGAGCGTTGACAACGGCGGTGAGGGCGGGCTGAACTCGGGCGAGAACGACGACGTCGGCTTTGTCTTCATCCCCGAGAACACGCCTGGCGTGACCTACGCGAACTTCACCGGCAGCGGGAAGATCGTGAACAAGCAGGGCAACATCAGTGTCGAGATGGTCGGGCAGCCCACGACGAACGGCACGTTCCGCATCACCATCGCCGGCGAGTCGGCGAGCACCGGCACGCTGATCGCGGTTCCCCACACCGAGCCCGACGGCACCACCGTCGACAACCCGGTCTTCATCCAGGCCGACGGTGATGGCTGGATCCTCACCACCCGCGACACCGAGCCCTATCCGCCCACTGGCACGGGCCTGGTCCTCCAGGATCTCGCGGCGTACGACATCATCGCCCACGTGGCCTTCTTCAAGAACGGCGTGAACATCCAGCCGGGCACCCCGACCCGTGCCTACGCGGATCGCCTCGACGACGTCGTCGCGGCTCGTTTCGCGGTTACCGAGTTCACCCCCGACAACGGCAACGGTGACATGCGCACCGAGCGGGCCGCGGGCTCCGACGCGCTGGCCGCCGTGGGCGACAATCGCGGCGACAACGGGCTGGCCTGGCTCAACGCCCGCCCCGCCGCTCGCACCAACAACGGGCTTGACAGCCTTGAAGGCGTGTTCATCCCCGTCGCGACCGAGTTCATCCGCGACAACTCCGCGACCGGCGGCATCAGCGGCTGGTCGACCGTCAGCTTCGACAACGGCGAGGTCCGCTCGCACAACGCCAGCCCCGCCGGCGGCGAGATCAACTCCAACTTCGGCGTCGCCTTCTTCCCGGCGGTCCGCGGGTTCAACCAGGCCGCGGAGCAGGTCGCGGACAATGGCCTGGCCACCGTTGATGTCGGCGTTCCGGCCCTGGACAGCGGCGTCCTCATCCCGACCAACTGGAACAACGACAACCGCATCTACACCAGCACGCCCAACTCCACCGGGTTCGACCTGGCGATCTTCAGCGGCGCGACGGGCCTGCCCGACGGCGCCGCCGCGGAGTATGGCTACATCTACCTGCCCTACACCACCCCCGGCATCATCGCGGGCCACATCGCCGCCGACGGCACCGTGCTCAGCAGCGCCGGCACCTTCACGATCGGCGCGGGGACCGACACGCTCGGCTTCCCGGTGACGACGATCGCGATCCCCGGCGTCAACGCCGCGACCGACGGCATCCTCCTGCTCGTCGGCACCGACGCGAGCAACCCGAGCGCCATGGCCTTTGAGGCCGGCGCTGCCGGCGAGTTCGAGGTCGCTGGTCTCAACCTGCTGACCGGCGTTCCCGGGCAGGTCGCCTTCCAGTTCGTGTACATCCCCTACGAGGGCTTCGGCATCGGCGGCGGGAACCCCTGCGAGCGCCCGGACTTCAACGACGATGGCCAGGTCGACTTCTTCGACTACCTCGACTTCGCGAACGCCTTCGCGGCGGAAGAGCCTGCCGCGGATTACAACGGCGACACCCAGGTCGACTTCTTCGACTACCTCGACTTCGCCGCCGACTTCGGCCAGTGCTCGTAATCGCGGGCTCGTCCCGGGCGCGCCGAAGTAGACTCGGTCGCCCCTGACGCAACAGAGACCTTTTCGCGACCCCACGTGCTCCGAGGCGTGGGGTTTTTCTTGCGCCCGAGGCGTGACACTTGGTCGCTCCTTCGCATCCAAGCCCCGGGGCAACGTGCGAAGGCATCAGGACGAATCCATCCGCTCCTCCGCCATCGAAACGCGTTTGCCCGGCGTGCGAATCGTGCTTGGGCTGGAGGCACCTATGGTTGATCGAGTTGGTGCATTGTCTCACTCCCCGACGCCGGAACAGGTGGCCCCATTGCCCTCGAAGAAGCGAACACGGTTGCAAGGCAGGCAGGAAGCGGCGTCTCGCTCGAACGGGCGTGCCAAGCCCCGCAGTTCGTCGCGCACCTCCCGTCAATCTGGCCAGTCCAAGGTTCTCGCGCCGTCGCCGGCGCCCGCCCCGCCCGCACGCGTGATGCCGGACGTGCAGGCGCTCGGTGATCAGCGCAACGTAGCGATCGATCGCGTCGGCGTGAAGAACGTGACGTATCCGCTCCGCCTCCGCACGCCCGATGGAAGCGAGCAGACGACCGTTGCAACGATCGACATGTATGTTTCCCTCCCTCACTATCAGAAGGGCACGCACATGAGTCGGTTCCTCGAGGTGCTCAACGAGCACACGTGCGAGCCGATCACCCCCGATCGCATCCCGCAGTTGACGCGGGCGATCTGCCAGCGCCTGAACGCGGAAACGGCACACTTCAAGGCGAGCTTTACCTACTTCATCCGCAAAGAGGCGCCGGTGACCCGCCAGGCTGGCCTGATGGATTACAAGGTCACGTTCGAGTGCACCGCCAACCACATCGATGATTTCATCATCACGGTTGCGGCCCCGGCGACAAGCCTCTGCCCGTGCTCGAAGGAGATCAGCATTTACGGCGCACACAACCAGCGCTGCCAGGTCAGCGCGAGCGTCCGCGTCAAGGGCTTGCTTTGGATTGAAGAACTGGTCTCGATCCTCGAGTCGGCGGCCAGCCACCCGGTGTACGCGGTCCTCAAGCGACCCGACGAGAAGTATGTCACCGAGAAGGCGTACGAGAACCCCAAGTTCGTGGAAGACATCGTTCGCGACCTTGCGGTGACGCTGCAGCGCGAGAAGCGGATCGTCTGGTTCTCGATCGATAGCGAGAACTTCGAATCGATCCACAACCACAACGCGTATGCACAGCTCACTCGTGACTTGCGCTAGACGCCAAGCGAGCTAAACGCACACGCCCCCGTACCTCGTGCGCCGGACCTCGCACTTTGTACCTCACGCGCCGGATCTCACGCGCCGGATCTCGTGCGTCGATTAGCCCGGCTGCATCAGGCCAACCAGCGTCCTCCATCGGCGCGGACGATCTGTCCGGTGACATAGCGTGCGCCGAGGGCGAGCCAAGCGACGATCTCCGCTGCATCCTCGGGCGTTCCCGCGCGGGCCAGCGGAACGCGGCTCACGTACGCCCGCTGCATCTCTGGCGTGCTCTCGTATCCAGACTCAGGCCAGGCAACCACGCCGGGAGCCACCGCGTTGACGCGGACTTTCGGCGCCAAGTCTCGAGCCAGGCACTGCACCATCTCGAGCAGCGCGGCCTTGGACATCGAGTACGCCGCAAAGTCCTTCCGCGGGCGCCCCATCGCATGGATGTCGCCCATGGCAACGACGGCGCTGGTCTGGCCCCCCCGTGATGAGCTTGCGAGCAATGGGCCCAGGTGCTTGCAGAGGAGCAGTGGGGCCAGCGCGTTGACGGCATAGCACTCGCTCGCCCAAGCGGCGGTGGTTTCCGCCAGGGGCGAAGGGCGGTACACGCTGGCGCTCAGCACCAGAACATCGAGGCGGGGCGAGGTCGCCCCCAAACGTCGCGCGAAGGACTCGACGAGCGCTGGCTTGGAAAGCTCGAGCTTGCGGGCCTCGGCGTTAACGCCCAGCTCGCGGCAGCGCTCCACCACGTCGCGAGCCTCGTCGGCGCTGGAGCGATATGTCACGATGATGTCGAGCCCGGCGCGGGCGAGTTCAAGCGCGATCGCTGCGCCGACACGCCGAGCACCGCCAACAACCAGCGCGACGCGACGAGCCTGGTCGCCCGACGGCTGGACCTTGGCGGCCTTGGCGGGTTTTGGAAGAGCGCGGGCGGGCATAACGGTTCGGCAAGCTGCTGGAACGAAAACGATGGGCACACTGGCGCGAGCCGGATCTTTGGATGCCCCCGGGCCGAGGTGGGATGCTCCTGGAGCAGGCCGCGGCACGCAGCACGGACACAGCGGGTAAGGGCGCCCCTCTCGGTCGGCGGGCATTGGGAGCGGTCGGCCGGAATCCGCCTCGTGATCAAGTCAAGATTCAGCCGAGGTATCGCCGGACGAACGCTTCGTACTGGTCGGGCAGGTCGATCCCCTGGCTCTTGGTGGGGAACATGGCAACCTGGATGTCAAAGCCGTGCTCGAGCACGCGGAGTTGCTCAAGGACTTCGATGGCTTCAAGTTCGCCCGGTGCGAGCGACTTGTACCGATCCAGGAACCACTTTCGATAGGCGTAGAGCCCCACGTGCTTGCAAGGCGGCGTGCCTGCGCGATGGCCGTGCGCGTGGGGTGTGATGGGCGTCCGCGGATGCGGGATGAACGAGCGCGAGAAGTAGAGCGCCCGACCATCGCGGCGCATAACCACCTTCACCATTGCCGGACTCGATGAGTCTTCCCCGGGGAAGAATGGCGACGCAATCGTGGCCATCGGAGCCTCTGCGTCGCTCAGGCAGCGGACGACCGCGTCGATCGCACCCGCGTCCATCTCGGGCTCGTCGCCTTGGATGTTCACGACCATCGCCGTGTCGTGCAGGCGGAGCAGCGAGGCGACTTCGCCCACGCGGCTGGTGCCGTTGAGATGGTCGGGAGAAGTCATCAGCGCTTCGCCCCCAAAGGCCTCGACGGCGCGGACGACGCGCTCGCTGTCGGTCGCGACGACGACGCGTGAGAGCAGCTTGGCCTGCCGCGCGGCTTCGTAGACGTGCTGCACCAGAGGCTTGCCCGTCCGGTCGAGAAGCACCTTCTCGGGCAGTCGCGTCGAGCCAAGGCGAGCGGGGATGACGCCGACGGCGTGGGTCATGATTGGTGGTGGGTCGCTGGAGTTGGAATCAGCCCAGGGGGGCCGGGTTCTTGATGCTCGTGATGAGCTTCTTGATCGCTTCGCGGCGTTGACGCACGTCGCGGTAGTTGAACTGCTTGATCGTGATCATCGAGGCGATCTTGTCCGCTTCTTCCGCAACGCTCAGGTCGCGATCCGCCTCGGCCTTGGCAGCCAGCGCAGCCATCAGGTGGTAGCGCAGCTCCATCTGCAGTTCTTCGCCCGTGTCGCGGACCTCAAGACCCTGGCGGAACATCTCGATCGACTCGCCCAAGTAGTCGATTTTGAGGAACGCCAGCCCGAGCATGTTCATGACCGCGGCGCGATTCTTCGGGTCGTTCTGCGCATCCTGCAGGAACGGGATCGCATCGCCATATTGCCCCGCCAGCACGAACCGCTTGCCCAGCTCGTACTTGATCTGCAGGTTTGTCGGATACGCCTTCTCTTGCAGTCGCAGCTCATCGATCTCGAGCTTGACCAGCTCGTCGCTCAGCAACTGGGCCGCGGCGGCGGCCTCCTTGTCGCCCGGGGCCTCCGTGGCGGCCTTCTGCGCTTCCTGGCTCTTCCGGCGGAGCTGGCGGATCTTGATCTCGCCCGCGGTCTGACGCAGGCGGAACTGCTGCGTCTCCTCATATCCCCGCAGCAGCAGGGCCTGCGCCCGGTCTTCGTCCGCCGAGTGACCACGCTGGAGCAGCAGGCGGACGTATTTCTCCAGGGCGGCGACGTCGCTCGGGCGGCTCTTGTAGTCGATCTCGGCCGCCGTGATCAGGCGATCGGTCGCTTCGTCCGTTCGCCCGAGGCGGTCTTCTTCTTCCAGGCGACGCTGCTTGTCGGCGTCGCGGATGTTCTGGCGGAATCCGCCCGCCTGACCAACCTGGTCAAACCCGCCACGGTTCATCGCCGCCTGCGCGGAGAGGTTCCGGATGCTGGTCGAAAGCTGGGCGTCGGTGGGGTCGAGCTTGTACGCCGACTCGGCGGCCTGGATCGCCTTCTCGAACTTCCCCACGCTGCTGAACGCCTCGCTCAGCTTCAGGTAATAGTCCTTGCGAGGACGCTTCTCCGCGGCCATCTGGGCAAACCCGCGCTCGGCGATGTACGTCGTTGCCAGGGTCAGCTTGGCCTTGGACGTCAGTTCCACCGCCCGGATCGCCAGCGAAAGGTCGGTCTGGCGCATCGCCCACTCGATCAGCGCCGTCAGGGCTCGATCGACATCGCCCTTGCCCGAGAGTCCCGCGAGCGTCTCGCGGGCGAGCGACTTCTTCTCGCCATGCTCCGCGCGGAACGCCTTGACGCAGGTGAAGAGCCCGGACATCGCTTCGGCGTTCTCCGGGTCGAAGCGCAGCCCGCTCAGCCAAAGGCTGATGGCGTACTCGGCGTTGCCGGTCTCCTGGACCGTCTTGGCGTGGGCGAAGAATCGCGCCGCCTTCGTGGGGTCACGTCCCGCCGGTTCCTCCGCGGGGCCTTCCGCTGCTTTCTTCGATCCGAAAATCGCCAAGTTCGTGTCCTTGTGTCCAGTCGTTGCGCCGTCGCTCGAGTCGCGTGCCGCCCGATCGACTCAGGGTCGATCCGTGCCATCGGTGGCCCAGCGGCTGAGCCTCGCCGAATTGGCCCATCATACGAGTTTTCGGGAGCCCGGGGTTACGTCGCAGCAACCTTTTGGCTTTTGTTCTCGGGGCAGCGCGACGCGGCAGACGCCCACTTCACCAGGCCTCCACGACCGAGAGCTTGAGGTAGTTTTCGCCCCGTAGGGGCGGGAGCTCTCCCCGCCTCAGCACGTACACCGGGGCCTGCGGCGGGCAGTTGATGCGGAGGTTGAGCAGGGTGTCGCCCACCCCCCGGCTGCACGCCACCAGTGAATCTCGAACGCGGAAGAGCCCGCTCGCGACGCTTCCCGGAAGATCCGTCGAGGTGTGCGGAGCTCGATGGCGGGAAAGGCGGATTTGACCCCCGTGGGTGTGCCCGCACAGGGCCAGGGGCAGGCCGCACTCACCCAGGGGCCAGGCCTCGCTCGGATAGTGTACGAGCGTCAGCGCAAAACGCCGGGGGGGCGATGGCAATCGGACGCCACCCCAGCTCGCTGGTGAGCGCTGCGGCTGATCCGAGTTCATGTCCAACAGGGCCGCCAGAATGTCCTCCGGGTACGAGCACCCGATCAGGTCGAACTCAACGCCTGCACCCAATGCCGTACTCGAACCCGGACCCGGAGCTGAAGCTGAAGCCCCATCCGGCGCCGCGGCGAACGCTCGCACCCGCGCAACCTGATTCCGCAGCCAGGTGACGTTGGCGATGCCCCGCGGGCCTTGGCACATCGTTTCGAGTTCCGCGGAGTCGTGATTGCCGAAGACCCCGAACGCGCCGAAGCGGGTGCGCCAGGCAGCGCTGATGCGTCGCAGCGCGGCGAGGGCGGCCTCTTCGTCGCCCTTGTGGGTCATGTAATCGCCCGTGAGGCAGACCAGGTCAACCTCAATCGCCGACACCGCGTCGACGAGCTGGCTGACAAAGTCCGGATGCGGGCGGGCCCGCGTGACGTGGAGGTCGGTGAGGTGGAGGACCGTCAGCCCGTCGAGCTCCGGGGGCACCTGGGGATGGCGCAGCTCGTGAAGTTCCAAGGGCTGTGGCAGGGCCTCTCGCCTGAATGCACGCTCGACCTCGGGCATCAGGTCCCCCGCCCGCACGGGCGAGCCCCGCACCGACGCAACCTGCACCGACGCAGCCGGAGCCGACCCGGCCCCGACCGGTTCAGGCGAGACCGAACGGTCCCGAACCGAACCAGAGGAGGGACTTGTTCGGTCGGTCTCGCCGGGGGTTGGGGGGGCTGGGGGTTGGGCGTCGTGATTCATGTGCTGCAAGGAGCCGCGTGAGCACCGCTCGCCCGCGTGATAGACTATCGTCTCTGGACGCCTGAGGCCAAGGCAACGCGGGCTCGATCCCCGGATCAGCCGAACTTGCTGTCCTAACCCCGTGTTGGGCCCGGCACCCAGGAAGTCCTCACCCGGTAGGCAAGGAGTCTGGTGCGATGGCCAAGATGTTCTACACCCTGGAAGAGACCGCCGCCAAGCTCGGCGTCAGCGAAGACCGTGTGAAGGACATGGTGGCGCGGGGTGAGCTTCAGGAGTTCCGCGATCGCGATCGCCTGATGTTCAAGGTCGAGCAGGTGGATCTCAAGTCCGGCGGAGCTGCCAAGGGTGGCGACGACGACATCCCGCTCGCAGAATCGGGCGAACTGGAATCGCTCACGCTGGCGAGCTCCGGCTCTGCCCCGTCCCTGGCGGTCGATCCTCCCGCGGCGAACCCGAAAGAGCAAACTGGCATCAGCATCTTCGATGTCGATGCGACCGAAGACTCCGACCCCTCCGCCGTCACTCGCGTGACGCCTTCCGTTGCGGGCATCACCTCGCCCGGCGGGTCGGCGATGATGGATCTCACCCGAGGCGACAGCGCCGACACCGGCCTTGGCGCCGAACTCCTCCAGGACGCGTACTCCCCGGGCGGCTCGGCTCCTGGTGGGTCGGCTCCGGGTGGCACCGCCTTGGGCGCTGAGAACGCTGGGTTGTTCGAAACCTCCGGGAGCGGCAGTTCCGAGCCCGTCGCCGCCGTGCCCATGATGGCCGCCTTTGCCGAGCCCTACGACGGCCCGGGCTCCGGGCTCGTGGGCGGTCTGGCCTTCGGCACGATCGCGGCTCTGGCGATCGGGCTCGTCGCGGTCCTCCTGGCCCTTGCCGGCGCCTCCAGCCAGCTCGCCTCGATCGGCGACAACCTGTGGATGTTCGTCGGCGTTGGCGCCGCCATCACCGTGGTTGCCGCGCTGGTTGGATTCGTTCTTGGGCGCCGGGGCTAAGCGAGCTCCCGGGCTAAGCGAGCTCAGGGGCTAAGCGGACGCCGAGCACGAAGCGTCAGCGCGGGTCGGGCGAGCTTCGCAGCCCCACGGCAGCAGCCCGCAAGCGAGCCTCTGCTTCCTTCAGCACATCCCGAGCGACTGCTTGGGCAACATCGCTGAAGAACGCGAGCGCGAACGCCTCGTCGTAGCCACCCGCGCCCACCATGCCCGAAGGGTTGGACTCCATCGTCATGCTCAGCGTGAGCGTTGTTCCACTCGGGCGATGGATGGCGTACGCGACATCGGTTACAAAGCCGTAGGCCGTGCCGATCTTGCTGGCGACGATCCACGGATCGTCAGGCCCGTGCGAGAAGGTCGCGCGGGCAAGGCCGGTCGCGATCGGGCGGAACCGATGGTCGGAGTATTGCTCGCCGTCGGCGACTTCGGGCCGAAAGCCCCGGCTGCGCGACCAGGCTTCGGGTGTGCTGGAGAGAAGTTCAACCAGCAGCGCACGATGCGGCGCGCTCAAGTCCAAACGCGGACCGCAGCCCGAACCGAGGCTCAGATTGGAGCCAGAACTCGCGACCGAATCTCGAGTTGGGGGAAGGACCCTCGGCTTCGCGTCGCCCGAGTCGGGCGAGCCCAAAGCACGTAAAAACGCGTGCAGGCTGTCGAGTGGGACGAGGTTCTTGGCACGAAACGACATCGGGCCCGGGATCGTCTCTCCCTCGCGACTGTGCGCGATCCCCACGTCGATGCGGGGCGGAGTGTCGGACTCGAGCGGCGGCGAAACGGGGGCTGCAACCCTCCCCGGTAGTTCGTGCGTGCGGCTGCCGATCGTCAGGCGCACGGCGCGAGAACGTCGCTGCTCGTCCGGCGTGCGCGTGCTGCTGAGGTGGTGGACAACGCGGGCCTGATAAAGCCCGATCTGGTCGAGGTAGGTGCGCATGCCGTCGAGCCCGACGAGCTCCAGTAGGCGGTTCGACGCTTCGTTGTCCGAAACGATGAGGCAGAGGGCGAGCTCTTCGTTGAAGCTGCGTTCGGGGGCGAAAGAGCCCGAGTCGTCGCGGAATGCAAACCGGGCCGTCGTGGCGGGTGCGTCCCCTACTGGGGCGGAAGGCGGCTCAAGCCGGTCCAGCATCGCCAGCGCTGCCGCGGCGATGAGCACCTTGACGGTGCTGGCGGGGTAGAAATACTCAGCGCCGACACGAAAGCCCGACGTCTCGCGCAAGCAAGGCGTTCGGACGTCCAGCATCGCCTGGAATCGGTATGTTTCGGGCTCCGCCAGAACGCGAGCGGCCCGCGCCCCGGCTGGCCCCGGCTCGGCGCGAAGCCGATGCAGAATACTCTCGATCGTGAGCGGCTTCACGGGCGGCTCCCCGGCGCGGCAGTTCCAAGCTAAACGCTGATGCTCAAGGCGCTGATTTTTAGGCCAGCGCGGTTCGAGCCCAGGGAGCCCTACGCGGCAGAGGGCGCCCCGGCGACGCGCCCGCGCCACGTCCTCCGACCTGTCAGGTGCAGGTACAGGCTGTGCCACTGCACCAGCGTCATCGCCAGCACTCCGAGCGGATGGACGATCGCAGTGATCAGCGGCACGCGCAGACGCCGGGCGATCAGCACGCGGAGGCTCAACCCCGCGACGACCGCGACGAGCGCCGCGATCAGGCTTGATTCTGGCCGCATGGCCAGCTCGCGCCACCATGTGCCGGCGGAGGCGAGGGCTTGGCCTTCCGGTGGTGCGGCGATCGTCGCCAGCGCCAGCCCGGGGAGCACGACCCAGGGCAGCCAGTGTCCGAGCGCGTTGACGATGGTCAGGAAGACGAGCAGGGCGACGGAGCCGAGCCCCTCGTACGCGTTCTTGGCAAAGCCCCGCCAGGTTTGGGCAAAGCCTTGGTACATGCGGCACGAGAGGTGAGTAGTCGCGTCAAAGAGATCGGTCTTAAACCCGGCCCGGCGGATCAGGCGGGGCATCTTGACCCCGTCGTGCATGGAGTCCTTGAACGCCGAGTGGCCGCCGATGGCGTCGTAGGCGTCGCGGCGGACAAAGAGGAACTGCCCGCACGCCGCGGAGGCCGCCGGGTCGAGTGTGCGGCGCATCCGCCCCATCGGGAGATAGGCAAAGAGCAGGAAGAAGATCATGGGGACCAGGAGGGTCTCGCCAAAGGTCCCGGTGATCTGGCGAGGGAAGGTCGAGAGCAGCCCGACGCCGCGCTGCTGAGCCAGGCGCAGGGCCAGCGGGATGCACCCGGGCGCAAAGCGCACGTCGGCATCCGTGAAAAGCAGCCACGCGCCCCGGGCGAACGAGCTCATCCGCCAGCAGGCGTGCTGCTTGCCATTCCACCCGCTCGGTAGTGGCACAGTCGGTGCACGGACCAGGCGAGGCTCGCTGGCGGCCAGGTCAGCCAGGATGCGGGGCGTCGCGTCGCTGCTCTGGTCGTCGTACACCACGACTTCCAGCGCCTCCGGCGGCAGCGGCTTGCCCGAGCGGTCCACAAGCGAGGCGCTGGAAAAGATGGATCGGACGCACGCCTCGATATTGGCTGCTTCGTTCCGCGCGGGGATGCAGACGCTGACCAGAGGCAGGGCGACCTGCTCGTCGCGCGGGGCGTCCTGGGACCGAGCGTCGGGCTCGATCGTCGCGTACCGGGCAAGGTTGACCGCCGTCATGAGCGCGTGGATGCAGGCGACCAGCGCGCCCAGGGCGAGCGTGAAGAAAAGCGCGATCATGAGCGAACCCCCGAAACGCGAGAACCAGACGACCCTCGGGCGATGTCTCGAGCGCCCTGGCGAACGTCCAGGCCCCGGTTCTCAACTCCCCGCAGACGCAGCCAGAGATTGTGGAGCGCGTTGGCGCCGGAGGCCCCGCCCCCCAGGATCGCGTCGAATGCGCTCGGGTCGCGCGCGATGACGAGCGAAGCCAGTTCCGCCGCGTTGTGCTCCATCGTGCGTGTGATGGCCCGATGCCAGTCTGCGGTGGAGAGCGGCGCGGGCGCCGAGCCGTCCGAGGGCTGGCTGGTTGCTGGCGTCGAGTCCTGAGCCGGGTCGCAGGGCTCGATCCGGCAGAGCACTTCGGGACGCTTGTCGATCCAGAAGGCGTACTCGAAGGCAATGCTGATGATCCGTACCGGCAGGCGCTCGCTGGAAGCCCGGGCCGCGATCGCGGCGACCCCCGGGCGCAGGCGGATGGAAGCGCGCGGGTCGGCAAAGGTGCCTTGGGGCGTGATCCACAGCGTGGGCTTGGTCGCGGTCCGGAAGTCGTTGAGGACGTAGTCGCTCATGGCCTGGAGGCTGCCCGGGTTCTCGGGATTAACGCCAAAGATCCCGAGTTTGCGCATAAACGCAAACTTGCGAAGCTGGGCGATATCCATGGGAGCGGCAACGGAGCGCGTCGGAACATAACGGCGTGCCAAGAGCACGCTCAACAACGGGTCCCACCAGCCGATGTGGTTCAGGACGACGATAACCGGCCCGGAGACTTCGTGGGCCTGGGCCAGGGTCGAGTCTGTTGCCTGGGCGATGCGCACGGCGCAGAACGCCTTGCGGAACATCTTCTCGACCCACCAGGAGAACACACGGGTGAAGCGGGGTGTGTAACTGCCCGGAAGGAAGTCGTTTGGGATAGCTGGTGAATCGGGCACGCGGGATTCTCCGCGGGTTGGAGTTGCCGCGGCTTGACGCCGGGAGTTCGACGATGTCGGTCCCGGCGGATTCTCGCCGCGTCAGATCAACTCGGGGCGGCGGCCAACTGATCCGGGGCGAGAGAAGAAGAAGCGGCAGACTGGGAAGGTTGGAAAGCCAAGGGGGACCCAAGCGCGACGGGCTTGACATCAACGCCGGCGTCCTCGGCGAGGGCCCGGGCGGCGGTGACGCCGCTCATCAGGGCCATGGGAACGCCGGGGCCCGGGTTCACGCTTCCGCCGCACAGGTACAAGCCCCCGTAGACGTCGCTGCGGTTCCTGGGCTTGAACCCGCCGTGCAGGCGCCCGTGGGAGGCCAAGCCATAGATCGCGCCGCCCTCGGCGTTGTAGAGCTCGCGGATTCCGGCGGGCGAGAGGGTGCGCTTGACGACGATGCGCTCGTCGACATCCTTCATGCCGAAGCGCCGGAGCTTGTCCATGATGACCGGGGTGTACTGGTCCATGAGGCCGCCGGGCGCCGTCCAGCTCGGGGTGTTCTGCTGGATGGCGGCGGTGTGGACGAGGATATAGAGAGCTTCGCCTCCCGAGGGCGCCTGGTCGGGGTCCGTGCGGCTCGGCGCCGCGATGTACAACGTTGGATCGCGTGCGGGGATGTTCTTGTGATAGATGTCGTCGAACTCGCTGTGCGAGTCGCGGCTGAAGAGGAAGTTGTGGTGCGCCAGGTGCTCGTAACGACGGTCGAGCCCAAGGTAGAGCACGACCCCGCTGCACGCCGGCTTGTAGCGAGCGCCGATCTTGCGCTGGGCGTCGATCGCCTCGGGGCGGGCGATGAGGTCCCGGTACGTGCGCTGCACGTCGCAGTTGGAAACCACGGCGTCGGCGGGGAGTTGGGTCCCGTCGTTCAGTTCAACGCCCAGCACTTGGAGTTGCTTGCCCCCGCGCGAGCGACCGGCCCCCGCGGGCCCGACGTGGATCTGCTTCACGCCCGTGCCGAGGTGGAATCGCACGCCCAGCTCGCCGCAGAGGCGCTCCAGCGAACGGGCGACCATCCGCGTCCCGCCCATGGGATACCAGCAGCCATGATCGACCTGGGCGGAGGCAATGAGCGTGAGGATTGCCGGGGCCAGGAAAGGCGACGAGCCCACGTACTGCAGGAAGTGCTCGCACATCTGGCGAACGTGCGGCTCGGAGACCTTCGCATGGATCGTGCCGGCGACGGTGGAGTGCATCCGCATTGCCAGCGCGTCGCGGGCGACGTCGGGGTCCTTGGGACGCTCGCGGAAGATGAGGTCGGCGACGCCTCCAAGATCGCGGAAGAAGAAGACCTTGCCCGAGAGGCGCATCATCCGGCGCGAGAACTCGACGATCGCCCGATAGCCTTCGCCCGGACGTTCCAGGGGGAACTGTTGATCAAGACGCGCGGCCATGCGGTCGACGTCGCGCACGAGGTCGAGCACAACACCATCTTCATAAAAGCAGCGCCACTGTGGGTCGAGATTGACAAGCTCGACGTAGTCGCTGGGTCGGCGTCCGGCGCGCTCGAAAATCCCGGTGAGGACCTGGGGCAGCGTGATGATCGTCGGGCCCATGTCGAAGGTGAAACCACCCTCGGAGCACACATTGAGCTTGCCGCCCAGGTGGGCGTTCTTCTCGACGAGATCGACCTGGAACCCGAGGGCCGCGAGTTCGGCGGCGGCGGCGAGCCCGCCGGGACCGGCGCCCACAACCACGACACGCTTGGATGATGGGGCTGTCATTGGTGTCCTTCGGAGTGCGCGAGCGGAAGAACCGCGAACAAAACGGGCTGGGCGGGCGGCTTGATCGACCTCAGCGGCACGCGACCAACGCATTGCTCGGAACCACAGGAATCGCGTGCCGGCGTCCGAGTTGTCGTGCGTGCCGTGGAACTTACGAGACCAGTTCGGCTTTCTGGATGACGATCGGCGTCAGAGGCACATCGTCGTGCATGGACTTGGATCCGGTCTTCACGGCTTTGATCTTGTCCACGATGTCGAGCCCCTGGGTCACGCGACCAAAGACGGCGTACGCCGCACCGTCGGACTGCGGGCGATCGAGGAAGGAATTGTCGACGACGTTGATAAAGAACTGGGCGGTGGCGGAATCCGGGTTGCCGCCCAGGCGGGCCATCGCAACGGCGCCGCGGACGTTCTTGAGCCCGTTCTTCCACTCGTTCTTGATGGCGGGGTTGGTCTTCTTCTGCTTCATGTCGGGCGTGAAGCCCCCGCCCTGGATCATGAAGTTGGAGATGACGCGATGGAAGATCGTGCCGTCGTAGTGCCCGGACTTGACGTAATCGGCAAAGTTGGCGGTCGAGAGCGGCGCGTTCTTCTCGTCGAGCTCCAGGTGGATCTCGCCCAGGGAAGTGGTCAACTTGACGTTCATGGAGGCTCCTGCCGCGGACGCCGCGGTGCGCGTGCTTCGCTCGTGGGCGCGAAGCGGTTTCGGTGCAACTGTTGATTCCGGCCCGGCGGACTTCAAGGGCATTCTTGAAGGTCCGCATTCGTCCCCAACTTGGCCCTTGGGGTCAGGGGCTTGGCGAGGCCATGCGCTTGAGCAGTTCGATTTCTGCCTTCCTGTAGCGTTCAAAGGCCTCGCGCATCTCGGCGACCATTCGGGAAAGCTCGGCCTGGCTTGACTCAGCGCCCCCGGACGCTGCTCCCTCGGGCATGGCCGAAGTTACGGAGGCGTTCGCTGCGGCGCTGGCGGGAGTCGAGCCGCCGCCCGTCCGCATCGAGGCGAGCGATGCTTCCAACGCTTCCGACGCCGCGCGGAGATCACCCACCGATTCGGCGTACGCCCGCGCCGAGTCGTAGAGGATCTGCGTCTGGATTTCCTTGTTCGTGGGCTGATAGAGCACGCGCCAGGGCTGGGCGCGAACTTCCAGCGCCGCGAGCTTGAGCTGGTCGCTCATCAGGCGGAAGTTGGCCAGAGATCGACGGACCGAGGGCGACTCCTCCACGATGAAGGCGTTGAGCTGGCGGCTGAACGAGTCCAACCGCTGCAGCACCGCGTCGGCGCGGGCCACAATCTCTTCCGCGCGCGTCCCCAAGCTCCGCTCTAGGGCGGCGCTGGCGCTCTCGATGCTCGCGATGGTGTTGTCCACGCCCTGCTCGTTGCGCGCGACGATCTCATCCACCCGCCCCACGACGCCCCGAGCGTCGGAGAACAACCCGTCGGACTCGGTCTCCACGTTCGCGGCCATCCGGCTGGCCCGCTCGAACACGTCGTCCGTCCGTGCCCCCCAGCCCGATTGCGGGCGCTCCCACCGGGAGCGGGCGTCGGCGACCACCGCGTTCACGTCGTCGAAGGTCGCGTTGATCACGCGCTCGTTCCGCTCGATGATCGTCGCGACGCGGTCGGCGGCGTCGGCAACGTCGTCGATCGCCTCGCTGATCTTCTCGATCTTTTCCGGACCAAGCCCCAGTTGCTGCAGTGCCGCGGGCGGGGCGAGGCGACCGATCAGCACCGGCGCTTCCGGCGCCAGGGGGGAAGGAATCGACGCCTTGAGCGCGTCGGCTGGCTTGATGTTGGGCGCGCCGGGCGTGCCGACGGAGACGATGTTGATCGCGCTCAGCGAGCCGATCAGCGGGCGGTCGAGGTACACCGCCGCGTCCGCGTGGAGCGGGATGTCCTTGCGAACCCTGACGAGCACGTCCACGATGTCGGGCTCGGGCGGGTCCGATGGCGGAACGCTGCGGGCGGCCTCCAGATAATCAAAGAAGTCGGCCTGCCCGTCACTGTTGATATCCAGGCCCCCAAAGCCCACTTCCAGAACGGTGCCGATCTCCTGACCCCCGAGCATGATGGGGGAGCCGCTCTTGATGCCGGGGGCGCCGACATCGACGCCGAAGCGGACGACGTAGGTGGTCGACGCCCCGCCCGGACCGGAGCTGGAGAGGATGAACGCGCCCCACACGGCGAGCCCGACGCTCACCAGCAGGAAGAGCCCCGCCAGAACGTTGCTTCGCGTTGTTGACATCGCCACTGGTCAGGTCTCCGCTCACTACCGCCTGGTCGATTCCACGCTGGGGATTGTTTCATCCGGCACGCGTCCGAGCCCGAGGATTTCTTCTTCGTACGAGCTGCTCGACCGGCGCTCGCTGAGCGGGCCGTGGGCCTCGCCCCGCAGGAACTGACGGATGAGCTGCTCGTCCTTGGTCAGTCCGCTGATCTGCTCGCCCGGCACGCGCCGCAGGCGGTCGAACCACTCGCGCTCGGCGACGCGGAGCACGCGTCCGCGATCGAGCATGCACATGCGGTGGGCGATCGTGAACGCCGAGTCCATCTCATGGGTGACGACGACGGAGGTGACGCCCAGGTCGCGGCTGAGCGACACGATGAGCTGGTCGATCTCGGCGCTCGTGACCGGATCCAGCCCCGCCGAGGGCTCGTCATAAAAGAGGATCTCGGGGTCGAGAGCCAGGGCGCGTGCAAGTCCGGCGCGCTTCTTCATGCCGCCCGAGATCTCGCTCGGATACTTCTGGGCATGCTCGCGGAGCCCGACCATCTCGAGCTTGATCGTGACGACGGTGCGGATCTGGCTCTCGGCAATGTCCGAGTGCTCGCGCAGCGGCAGAGCGACGTTCTCCGCGATGGTCATCGAGTTGAACAGAGCGCCGGACTGGAAGAGGATGCCAAACCGCTTGCGGACATCGTCCAGGCCGTCCTCGCTCATGCGGCAAAGGTCGCTGCCAAAGAGCAGGACGCGTCCCTCATCGGGCTTCATGGACCCGATCATGTGCTTGAGGAGGGTGCTCTTGCCGCAGCCCGAAGCGCCCATGACGACCATGGTCTCGCCACGCCGGACATCGAGGTTGATCCCGGCGAGCGTGGTCTTGCTCCCGAAGCGCTTGACGACGCCCTGGCAGGAGATGACGTTGTCACCCGGGGTTTCGCTCGCATCCTGCGACATGCGGGGAATGTAGTCGAGGTTGGGGGCGATGGCGTGGTTGGCTTTTCCGGTCCGCCCGCCGCCATGCGGGGCGGCTTGAGGGAAATCGACCCCAGCCGGAGCTGGCCATCATCGGGGCTCACGCAACGCCCGGAGCTGGCGGACCATCACGTCCGCGAACCGGCGCGTGGCGTCGCTTGGCGAGCGATCGCCCCGACGGACCAAGGCGAGCTGCCGCGTGAGCGAGCTCCCCGCGATCGGGATGCCTTCCCCGTCGGCGATCGCGAACCGGCTCACGAAGCCCACGCCGATCCCCGCCGCCACCATCTGCTTGATCGACTCGATCGACCGGAGCTCCATCACATAGGTCAGCGTCACACCCGCGGCGGCGGCCGCGGAATCGATCACGTCTCGCACGGCGCTACCTGCCTCAAAGCCCACCACCGGCACGCCCGCCAGATCTCGCCAGCGCAAGCTCGCCCGCTCGCCCACTCGCTCTCCCGCCCGCTTCTCGGGCGGAGCCCGCCCGACCCGCGCCGAGGCAGCCCCGCCTCCAAGGCGGATGGCATGCCCCGCGTCCGGAGCCTCGGGCGGTGCGATCAGTCGCAGTTCATCGCGGATGCTCACCAGCTTGACGAGCGTGTCGCCCCCCGGCACGGTGATTGGCATCGTCACGATGCCAAGGTCAAGCTCGCCCGAGAGCAGTGCCGACGTCACCGACGCCGAGCCGGCCTCGCGGATGAAATAGGTCAGGCCCGGGTGGCTCTGCCGCATGGCCGAGATGGCAGCGGGAAGGAGGTACGCCGTTGCGGTTGCCCCGCCCCCGACGCGGATCGTCCCGCGCTCCAGCCCCTGCATCTCCCGGAGCGCCGCGGCTCCGTCCCGCGCCGCCCGCACGGCCTGCTCGGCATATCGAAGGAAAACCCGCCCCGCGTCCGTCAGCTCGCTCCCTCGTCCCGCCCGGTCGATCAGAGGAGAGCCAAGCTCAAGCTCCAGCTTCTTGATCGCGGCGGACAAGGCCGGCTGCGTCACGCCCAGAGCTCGCGCGGCCCGGGTCATGTGCCGCGTCTCGGCGATGGCGCACAAGTAGCGCAAGGGCGTCAGTTCCATCGGGGTGCATCGTTGCCCGGTGCGCCGCGAGGGGCGATCGCGATATTGTGAGGGAAGTCTGCCCGTGCGCCGGTGCCCTCATGCCCGGTGCCCTCATGGTGGGGGCTTGCGTGACGGAGTGCCGCCCGCGGCGCATCTTGTGCACGTCACAGCGCTCTTCCCCGCGTCATGGCTTGAATTGCAGTACGCCCGCAGCGTCTGCGCACAGGAGCTTGGCATGCCTCCGTCCGGCTTTTCTCGGCGTTCCTTCCTCGGGTCCAGCGTCGCCTCCGCCGCCCTTTTGGCCGCCGGGGCTGGCGTGTTCTCCAGGGCGCAGGCCAAAAGCGTGCGGGCCTTGGCAGAGCCCGCGGAGCGCAAGCTCAAGATCTTGATCCTGGGCGGAACCGGCTTCCTCGGGCCGGCGTGCATCGATGCCGCGCTCGCCCGCGGGCACACGCTCACGCTCTTCAACCGGGGCAAGACCGAGGAGCGTCGCAAACAGGCCGGCCGCGACTCGGTCGTTCCCGATGGTGTCGAGGTGCTGTATGGCAACCGCGACCCGAATAAGACCGCGGGCGACGAGAACGGGCAGCCCGCGACCGCCGAGCCCGACCCGGCGAGCCCCAAGGGTCTGTCGGCGCTGGAAGGCAAGACCTGGGATGGCGTGATCGACACTTCGGGCTACTGGCCCCGCATGGTCCGCGCCAGCGCCAGCCTGCTGGCGCCGAACGTCAAGCAATACGTCTTCATCTCCACGCTCTCGGTCTACGCCAAGAACGACACTCCGGACAAGGCCGAGGACGCTGAACTGGCGACGCTCACCAACCCCGAGACGGAGGACTTCGGCGCGCAGTTCGAGAACTACGGCGCGGGCAAGGCGGCTTGCGAGAAGGCGGCAGAGGAGGCCATGCCGGGCCGCGTGACCAACGTCCGCCCCGGGTTTATCGTCGGCCCGCGCGATCCGTCCCGCCGGTACATGTACTGGCCCGTGCGTGCCTCGCGCGGGGGCGACATGATCGTTCCCGGCAAGCCCGGCGACCCCTTCCAGTTCATCGATGTCCGCGACCTGGCGGAGTTCATCGTTCACTGCCTCGAGAACGGGACCGTGGGCGCGTTCAACACCGTCACGCCCGCCCGTTCGCTGACGATGGAGAACATGGTGCTTGGATGCACCGCCGCCGCGAAGTCGCTGGGCGACACGCCCGCGACCCCGACGTGGCTGCCGGCGGACTTCCTGCAGGCCAACGCCATGGGCACGGAGCGGTTTCCGCTTTGGATTCCGCCCGAAGGTGAAGCCGCGGGGTTCCATCAGCGAAGCTCGGCGAAGGCGGTCGCGGCTGGGCTCAAGTTCCGCTCGCCGGAAGACACCGCGAAGGTGACGCTCGCGTTCTACAAGACGCTTCCGCCCCAGTTGCAGGAGCGCATGCTGCCGCCCATGGTCGACCCGGCGGAAGAAGCCAGGCTCATCAAGCTCTACAGCGAGAAGAAGTAATCAACAGGGGTCGGTCAGCGGCCGCCGACCGGGACGAGCGGCTCCGATGCGAGGAGGCAGCCCACCCAAGTTGGCGGCCACCCGACTTGGCAAGCTGGCGAGTCGGAAGGTCGGCGAGTTGGCAGGCCGGCGAGTTGCAGGCAGGCGCCGGGCATGGGGCATTCCGAGCCCTTGCTTGCCCGGCGCGGAGTTGCCCTCTTCAATCGTGCATGCACGACTCCGCCGCTTCGGGCAATGAGTTCTTCAAATGCGACTTCTGCGCGCAGCCCTGGAGCGAGGATCGTCCGATGGTCGAAGGCCACCGGGGGAGCCTCATCTGCGGCTCCTGCCTTCGCGTGGCTTGGCTTCATGTCACGGGGCTTCACGCGACGGGGCCCAACGGAGCGGCGAACGCCGGACCCATGAGCGACGAGGCTAGCTGCGCGCTCTGCCTGATGCACAAGCGCGAGCCAGCTTGGCAAAGCCCCTCGACCGAAGCATGGGCGTGCCGGTGGTGCCTGACCAAGTCGGCGGAGATGTTGGAACGGGACCCCGATGTGGCGTGGACGAGGCCCGAAGCCGCGGCTGGCACCGGGCAAGCTGGGCCGGCGTCTTCCGGTCCGGCGTGAGGAATGGCCTAATCGCGCTGCGGGCGAGGCGCCTTGACGCTCTCCGGACGCGGGAACAGCGTGATATCCGTCGAGCCGGCGGCGAAGGCCACAAATCGCACCGAACCGTCCACCGCGAGGAAGTTGCCCGCGTCGAACTTGGCATGCCACGTGGCTTCGAAGTTGGCCTCGGGGTCGGGATGAATCCGCGTCGCATAGAACCACGCGGTATCGCCCGTCAGCAGCAGGCGGCTGAGGGAGACGTGGATCTCGCTCAGCCGCAGAGGCCGGCCCAGCGAATCAATCCCCGCGGTGGTGCTGTCGAGCAGCGCGTCGTTGGCACGATAACTCGTCCCGAAGGTCTGATAGCACGACGGTTCGGGAAGCTGGTTGACGCGGTTGGACCGCATCCCATCGCGGACGAAGACCCCCCGGTCGCCCGGGCACTGGAAGAGCTTGGCCAGCTCCCGGTCGCCTTCTTCCAGATCTTCCTTGAGGTAGCGGTTCAGCGGGCGGTCGAGGTCGAGCGTCGCGACGCGATGAACGCCGGAAAAGACAACCCCGCCGTAGGCCCACGCTGGCTTGGTGGCGTGGCGCGGAAACTGCTCAAAATCCTGGGCGTACGAGAGCCAGGCGACGCCGAGCTGGCGGAGGTTGCTGGCGCACACCGCCGCGCTGCTGGCGGTCTTGGCATGGAGCAACATGGGCAGCAGCAGCCCCACGAGGATGCCAATGATCGCGAGGCTGATGAGCAGCTCGATCAGGGTGAACGCTGACGTAGAAAGGCGTCTCATTCGGGTCGGGAGGAGTATATCCGGGCGCGGTGAGAGTTGATCCCCGATTTCTGGGGTTACTTTGGGCGAGAACCCGCCGGCTGAAGCACGGCAGGCGAAGCTCGTGCCAGTCCGCGTGCCAGTCCTGAGGTTGGCTCGGGGGTGGTTTCGGGTGGGTCGGGCGAACGTTCCGGGGATTCTGGTTGATCTTGAGAGGAGCACCGTCTTGGGAATCGCGAGCAACACCGTCCGCAGGGTGATGATGGGCGTCTTGATGGGCGTTTTCGCGGGAGTCGTCCCGGCGAGCCATGCCGACGAGGGCATGTGGCTTCTCTCCAACCCGCCTCTGGAGCGACTGAAGCGGGATCACGGGTTTGCGCCGTCGAGCGACTGGCTTCTGCGCATGCAGCGGGCGTCGGTCGACACCGGCGCTTCGGGCTCGTTCGTGTCGCCCCGCGGGCTGGTCATGACCAACCACCACGTTGCGAGCTCGTGGATCCACCAGCTCTCTACGGCGGAGCGTGACCTCACCCGCGATGGCTTCCTCGCGCGGACCCTGGCGGACGAGCTCCCCATTCCCGGCGCCGAAGTCAGCGTCTTGTGGGAAACCCAGGACGTCACCGACGCGATGAAGAAGGCGACGGCGGGCAAGTCCGGTCCCGACGCCGCTGCGGCAATCCGCGCCGCAATCTCCGAACTGGAGAAGTCCGAGCAGGCCCGCACGGGCATGCAGTGCCGCGTCACGACCTTGTATGGCGGAGGCAAGTACGAGCTGTACCGGTTCCGCCGCTATACCGACGTGCGTCTGGTCTTTGCGCCGGAGCTTGCCGCCGCGTCGTTCGGAGGCGATGTCGACAACTTCGAGTTCCCGCGGTTCAGCCTCGACTGTGCGTTCATCCGCGTGTACGAGAACGGCGCACCGGTTCAGGTCGAGCATTTTCTTCCGTGGAGCGCCACCGGCGCGCAGGAGAACGAACTGATCTTCGTTTTCGGGCACCCGGGTTCAACGGAGCGCCTGCTGACCATGGACGACCTGGCGAGCGAGCGCGATGTGCGCCTGCCGGCCCGCCTGCGCTCGCTCTGGAGGCTTGAAGAGAAGCTCGAGGCCTTCTCGTCCCGCACCGCCGAGAATGCCCGCGTCGCGGGCGACCTTCTCCACGGCGTCGCCAATGGGCGTAAGGCCTTCACGGGCGAGCTGGGCGGGCTGCACGATCCGGAACTGATGCGCGCCAAGTGGGATGACGAGGCAAAGCTGCGCCAGGCGATCGAGCGCGACCCGGCGCTGGCATCCCACGTGGGCGATTCGTTCGAAAGGCTCGCCGCGGCGCTCCAGGAAGAGGCCGCGACGTTCGAGGACGACGCGATCATCCAGCGAGCGTTCCGAGGCAGCCGCTTGTTCCAGGCCGCGCGCACGCTGGTGCAGCTCGGCGCCGAGTGGCCCAAGCCAAGCGCCGAGCGTCTGAGCGAGTATCGCGAGAGCGCCCTGCCGGAGGTCATCGCGATCTTGGAAGCCCATGCGCCGGTGTATCCGGAGTTTGAGAAGATGATCCTGGCGCAGGGACTTTCGCACCTGGCGGAGCATTTCGGGGGCGGGCGCCCGGAAGTGCTCGAACTGCTGGGTGGCAAGTCCCCCGTCGAGCGGGCGAGAGAGCTCGTCGACGCGAGCACTCTCGCGGATGCCGCGTATCGCAAAAAGCTCCTGGCGGCGGGCCCTGAGGGGCTCCGCGAGTTGCTGGAGAGCAGCGCCGACGAGCCTCTGCTTAGTCTGGTGCGGTCGCTCGATCCGAAGCTGCGCGAGATCCGCGCCCGGACCGAGGGCGGCATCGACGCCGTGAAGCGGGACGTGTACGCCCGCCTTGCCGACGCGCGGTTCGCCGCCTTCGGCACGACGCAATACCCCGATGCAACGGGCACGCTCCGCTTGTCCTATGGCACGATCAAGGCGTATCAGCAGGACGACCAGCAAATCCCGGCGTTCACAACGTATCGCGGGCTCTTTGAGCGCGACGCCGCCCGCGACGACGAGGGCTTCACGCTGCCCAAGCCGTGGAACGACGCGAAGTCGAAGCTGAACCTGGACACGCCTCTGAACTTCGTCTGCACGGCCGACATCATCGGCGGCAACAGCGGGTCGCCCGTGGTGAACACCAAGGGTGAGGTGATCGGTCTGATCTTCGATGGCAATATCCACTCGCTCTCGTGGGCCCATCGCTACAGCGACGAGAAGGCCCGCGCGATCGCGGTCGACACACGGGCGATCGTCGAAGCGCTGCGCGTGGTCTACAAGGCCGACAGCCTGGTCGCGGAGCTCACGGGCGTCAAGTGACGGGCGGGGCTGCACGCTGGTCCGCGGATCTCAAACGCCGGTCGCTCCCGCTATGCTGGGAGCATGAACTTGCGGCGCACGGGCGAAGGGGTCGTTCTGGAGAGTCCAAGCGGCGACGTGCTGATCCGGCACGTCATCGGTGTGGGCATGAACTACGCGCTCCACGCCAAGGAGCAGGGCAAGGCGCCACCCGAGCGCCCGGTCTTCTTCACGAAGAACGCGTACAGCGCCGCGCTCGACGGCGAGGACATCGTCATCCCCCGCGTCTGCCAGGACCGTCCGCAGGTCGACTTCGAAGCCGAGCTCGCGGTTGTCCTTGGTGCCCGCGGCGCTGCAAAGGACGTGCCCCGTGAGCGGGCGTACGAGCACGTGCTCGGGTTTGCCGCGGCGAACGACGTCTCGGCCCGTTGGTGGCAGAAGGAAGGCTCGGGCGGGCAGTTCTATCGAGGCAAGAGCTTCGACACCTTCTGCCCGCTTGGGCCCAGGTTGGCCCCGCCGCAAGCCGTGGGCGACCCGCACGCCCTGCGCGTGCGCTGCCGCGTCAATGGTCAGACGATGCAGGATGCTTCCACGGGCGACATGATCTTTGACATACCCACGTTGATCGCCGAGGCCACGCGGGGCACCACCCTCCCTCCGGGTACGGTCATCCTGACCGGCACGCCCAGCGGCGTCGGCATGGCCCGCACGCCCCAGGTCTTCCTCAACGAAGGCGACGTCGTCGAGATCGAACTGGAGAAGATCGGCGTGATCCGCAACCGCGTCCGCGTCGAGCGATAGCGACCCGCGCTGGCTCCTGGTCAGGTGCCCGCATTCCACAACGCCAGCAGCTCCGCCGCGGTGAGCTGCTCCGCCCGCATCGTGGGCTCGATCCCCGCTGGCCACGCGCGGCTTCGGCCCAGCACCGAACCAAGCTGCTTGCGACGCTGCGAGAATGCGAGCTGGCAAAAATCCAGAAACGCCGCGGCGCGCGCTTGTTCAACCAGCGGCGATTCCAGCCGCTCCACCCCGATCATCACGCTCGTGACGTCCGGACGGGGCCAGAAGCACTCGGGCGGCAGCGTCGCAACCTTGCGGACGCGGGCCATCGCCTGAACGATCACCCCCAGCGGCCCATAGTCCTTGTTTCCCGGTTCCCCCAGCAGGCGATCGCCCACCTCGCGCTGGATTGTCACGTACATTCCGCGACACGCCGGATATCGCGTGAGCAATATTAACATCAGTGGCGTCGCCGCGCCATAGGGCAAGTTCGCGACCAGCGTGAATGGGGGCGTGCTGGTCTCACCCGTCACGCCGCTCGCTCCGCCAAGCGCGCTGGCCAGCTCCGGCGCCAGCTCGCGGGGCGAAGCGAGGCAATCACCCTCGATGAGCGTGAAAGTCTCCGGGAACTGCGGAGCGATCGTCTCGCGCAGGAGCTCTGCAAGACCGCGGTCGAGCTCGCACGCAGTCAGCCTCGCGCCGCGGTGCAGCAGTTCGAGGCTGAGCGTGCCGGTTCCGGGGCCGACCTCCAGAACCACGTCGCCGGCTTGGATGCCCGAGGCGTCGACAAGCTTGCGGACCAGGTTGTGGTCGATGAGAAAGTTCTGCCCCAGGGCCTTGCGCGGGGCGAGGCCGCGGGATTGCAGCAACTCGCGAATCTCGGTCAGGCTTTGGGGCACAAGAAAGAGTGTGGGTTGGCAGACTTCGGGAGCGTCGCCCTTGGCGGACTCAGCGAGCGCTGGCGGCCTTGGCGAGGATGGCGTCCTTCTCCGCCTCAGACTTCTTCGCGAACGAGCCCTGGCAGCCCGGGCAGCAGAACGCGATCGTCGACCCTTCGTGCATCGCGACCACGTCTGCCTTGGCGGGTTTGCCGCTGAACGGGCAGACGCTGTTGATGGGCTGCCCGGCCGGGATCACGCTCGCCCCGCCCGCCGAAGCCTTCTTGGCCTTGGCGTCAGCGATCATCTTCGCGCGGGTCGCCTCGTCGGCTTCCTCAAACGAGCTGATGCAGTCGGCGCAGCAGAAGCCGATCGCCTGACCCTGGTACATGAACGTCTCGCTCGCGCTCGACGGGTGGTCGGGCATAATGACGCAGAAGGCGTTGACGGGCTGAGTACCTTCCGGCGCGCGGGTGAGCACCGCCGACGACGCCGAACCATGCCCCGAGCCGCCGGCGAGGGCCGCAGCGTTGCTCTTGTTGTTGTTGCACGCGCTGAGGCCAAGCGCGAGCACAAGCGACGAGAGCGCCAGGCCCCTCAAACCCATGCGCCACCGAATCATCCCTGAACGTGCCATCGTGTTGATCTCCATGAAGGTCGGCGTTCGACACCGCTTGCGGATGATAGCGCCCGCGGCACTCGAATCGGACTGACTCAGTGTCCTGCTCCTGCTCGACGAAATGGGGTTGCCTGACCTGCCATGCCGCGAAACGGTGCCGAAGGAAACGTGCCGGGAAGGCCGCTCCGGAGAGGCCCGCGGGTCGAGAGCTGCTGGACAAACTCCGCTGGGGATTGTTCCCCGCGAACGCTCCACGCTGATCTTTCCTCGCTGGAATGAAAACACCCGCTCGGGGTGAGCGGGTGCGGAGAGCGGTTGAAGCAGCGTGTCGCCTCCGGCTGGTCGCCGGACGCGGAAAGCTCAATAGCGGATGCCGCAGCCGTAGGGCTTGGTCTCGGCGGTCGTCACGGGCTTGCCCGCGAGGACTTCATCGAGAGCCTTGGCAACGTAGTTGGTCTTGCCGAGGTTGTTGCGGTCGTTGTCGTCGTCGATGGCGCCCATGTACGCGACCTTGCCATCCTTGTCGATAACGACCATGAAGGGCGTGTTCTGCGCGCCGTAGGCCTTCCCCGTCGTGCCCGACTCATCGAGCAGGATGGGGTAGGGAATCGTCCAGTCGGTCTTGGCCTTGGCGTTGCGCTCCTGGCCCTGGCCGCCCGCGCCGGGCTTGCTCGAGTTGATGCCAAAGAACACCACGCCCTTGTCCTTGTAGTTGGCGTACAGGTCGTTGAACGTCTTGGTCGTCTTGTAGTGCTTGACGACGTAGGGGCAGTCGGCGTTGAACCACTGCAGGACGACGACCTTGCCGTCCTTGGTCAGGTCCGCGAGCTTGTGTTCGTTGCCCTCGGTGTCCTTGATCGCGAACTCCGGAGCCGTAGCGCCGGGATAGATCTTCGCGTCCTTGTCCTTCTTTTCCTTCTTCTCCTTCTTGCCCTCAGCCTGCTTCGCCCCGTCCTTCGCGTGCTGCGGGGGCTCCGCGATGGCGCTGGCGGAGACCAGGGCCAAGGCGATCGAGCTCGCGGCGACCAGGTTCAGAAGACGTTTCGCATTGCTCATTCCGATGCTCCTTCCGTTGTGAATGGTTGTCCGACTCTCGTGCCGGTCGAACTGCCTGACGTGATCAACTTTCCGAATGCCCAACACTGACTAAGCCATTATGGCGATGGAACCTTTCGCGACGCGTGGTCCGTCTTCGCCGCGGTATCAACATGGTAGAACACGGGTTCGTTGGTCCCCTCAAAGAGGGCCTCGACGATGCCGCTGACTCGCGGCTGGCCGTCCTTGGGTCCCGCGCCGGGGCGACGATCCAGTTCGAGCTTGAGCATCTCGCCCTTGGCAACGCCATGCGCGAGGAGGTCGATCAGCGGCGTCGAATGCTGGTCCGGGTAGAGGATGACCTCCCGCGCCCCGGACAGGCGGAGCGTGAACTCGTCTCCAGCGAGCGCGACCTCAGCGACGATCGTCTTCCCGCCTGGCTCGATCTTGGTCAAACCAGGCCCAAGCGTCGGGCCCGTCGGCCGCCGACTGCGGGTTTCCGCAAAGGGGCGGGCCGCGGTCGAGGCTTTCTGCGGGCGTTCACCAGTTGTCGCGACGCCGAGCGTTGTCGACAGCGTGGTGTTCTCGGGAAGGCAGATCTTGTCGCACACGAGCCAATCCGCGTCGACCTCGATGGTCACGCTCGTGGGTGCGTCGCTCGGCACCTTGAGCGGAAAGAGGGCCGCGACGCGACCCTCGTAGGTGTGATCCAGGAAATCCCCCTCGGCTTCGTACCGCGTGGGCGCTGGCCAAACTGCCTCGCCCACCTCAAAGCCCGGGGGCAGACGGAAGACGAACGATGGGGCCTCGCCCGTGTCGTTCTGCCCGAGCCAGTACGTGTGCCAGCCAGCATCGATCTCAAACTCGATGGCCAGCCAGTTTACTTCTCCCGGGATAAGCGACTGGTGCTCGGCGAACAATGTCGGGCGGGCCCGCAGCGCCGCTTTGGTCGCCTGCTTGCCAGACTGCGAACTGCCTGATATCGCGCCGGCGGATGTCTCGCCAGCTGATGGAGAGCCGGAGGAGCGCCGTTCACCGACGGGCTCGGGTGTCTGGGGTTGGTTCCCTGTTATCGCGGATGCACCGGGCGGCTGAAACACGCCGACGAGCCCCGTGAGCGCACACACGGAAGCGAAAATCCCCGTCCGAAAACGGGACGACGGCCAAGGTTTCATAGAGCGAGTGTCTCCAGAAGCGTCGCCTCGAGCGCGACGGCCAGCGAACCCAAGAAGCTCCAGAACGTCTGTTCCATCGTCTTCCGGTCTTCGCGGGCCAAACTCTCGGGGATCCAAGTTGTGGCGGACCAACGTTCCGGTGAAGAACCCTTCCTTCGTACGAGATGCCGATCAGGACTGTTCTGTGCCAGGTTGATTCGTAGATCTACCAGAATGCGGAAAACACCCCGGGGTTCAACGGGGACTTTCACCGGCGAAAGTCGGGTTCGTCGCCCCACTGAACGCCGGGGCTAAGGTGCATAATGCTGGCAATGCTGAAGACCGTGGTTCGAGCGAGTCGAGGAAGCTGGCGGGATTGGGTCCGCACGCCGATCGCCACGGGTGCGCTCGCTGCGGCCGCGATGGCGAGCCTGACGGCGTGCAACGACCCGACCGATGCGGACATCGTCTTCGCGTCGATGGAAGACGTTCGAGCGCTCGTCGAGCGAGCCAGCGTGGACGACCGCGCGGTGCTGCTGATCGACCCCCGATCGCCCGGCGAGTATGCACGCGGGCACATCCCGGGCGCGCAGAACATCCAGCAGAGCGCGGTGCCCGCCGACGCCTCCATCCGCGAGGATTGGGAGGCGTACCGCGAGATCATCGTCTATGGCGAGCAGCCCCAGAGTGGGCCCGCCAAGGGCATGACCAAGCGCCTCATGCGCGTCGGCTACGACAACGTTCGCATGTACGAGGGTGGCTTGTCGGAGTGGTTCGGCGCCAACCTCGCGGTCGCGACCGACCTCGACGCGGCCGAGCTGCGCCCAAAACCCGCGCCGCGCAGCAGCCGGATGGAGTGAAGTGGGGATTGAGACGGACCGGGCAGGTCGTCGGCTTCTCGTCGAAACCTGCATGCGCGTGAAAAACCCCCGGCGCCAAGGCCGGGGGCGGTTCGTGCATCGTCGATCGACGGTGCATTGACAGCACAGGACTCTGGCCGCGAGCGATCTCGCCGTGCTCACTTCCGTCGGCGGTTGCTCATGGCGACCAGCCCGAGCACGCCGAGGGAGGCGACGCCCGGGGAGGGGACGGCGTTGAGGCGGATGGCGTAGCCGAGATTGATTTGGTTGCTGCCGAGGTCGATGTCGACGCCGCGGGTGAAGTCGCGAATGAAGCGCGAGCTGGAGCCGGTGTTGATCGGCCCGCCCGCGAGCTGGCCAAGTTCTGAGACGTCGGGGCCGATGGGGTCGGAGAACTGCGTGCTCATAAAGACGCGATCTCGGAGCGTGATGTTGAAGGAGTCGAGGAAGTCCTGGGCGTCGAAAACGATGCGGGATTGACCGGGGGGCAGTGGAGGGAAGAATGCCCCGCGAGTTTCCACGCGCCCGACCTGGCGTCCTTGCTCGTCGTGCCAGCGTTGAGAAACCGTGACGACACGCAGCGCTTGAGTCGTCGAGGTGTTTGCAATCGTGAAGATGGTGCTGTCGAGCGTCTGATTCTGGAAGCCAACGAGGTTGAGGTCATCCCCGACTTGGCGTCCTCCCGTGACAATCGTCTGATTGAGAACAGTGTTGCCACCAGCGAAGCCGCCACGCGCGTTGTCGTACGCCTCGAAGATGAAGGCGGAGTTGGCAGCAGGCTCCGAGACGAGATAGCAGTTGCCGTCGCTGCGGCGTTCGTAATATTCGAGCTGCGCTTGCGCTTGAGTGGTGAGACCGAGGAAGATCAAGATGAACAACATGAGAATCTTGCTCATTATATGTCTCCTTTATTCTGATTAGAGATCGTTCGGTCCGCCAAAGTCCAGAACCAGCGTCGGCGAGGCTTTCTTGGTGCCCTGCGAGCAGGTGACGCCGTTCTGGGTCAGTTCCACGCGACTGGACGCCGGTCCGGGCCCCACGATGGACGCCCGTTCTCGTCCAGACTGCAGTTCACCCACGTGGAGCCCTCGGGCAGCACGTACAACGGGTTCTCGGGCACAATCGGCTGGTAGCACCCGGGCGGGATCCACGGCGTAGAGGTTGGACGTAGCAAGTCCTGGCATGATGCAAACTGAGGAACCCCGGTGGCGAAGCATGGCGGTGGGTTAACAGCCCCCCCCCCCCTTGCCCGAACGAAATGTTAACTCCAGCCGCGAGGCTGAGCGCCGCGGATGCAAGCTTGGCCAGTGTTGAGGCCGACGTTGAGGCCAATGCTGAGGCACGAAACGCGTTCCTTCCGGACTTCATGAAACCCTCCGTGCGTGGTGGCCAGAGGTGTGAGTTGCGGCGTGTACGTCCGGGCTTCCGGCTGCGGCGACTCCCGGTGAGTCGCCATCACTGCCATGGCCCATTCGACGCTCCGAAACGTGCTTTTCGGCCGCGCTCACGCTCATCCCCCGGCGGCGACGTGGACGCGACCAGCCGAAGTAAACACGATCGCTAAGTCCGATGCAAGGGCTCGCGACGCGATTTGACGCAATCTTCACATAGGACGGCATCACACGCGCCTGGCTCATCGGCGAGCTACTGCCACCGCCGCCACCGCCTCCGCCTCCGAAGTTGCGTGTGACTTCGGTCGCGTTCGCACTCAGCGAGCGTCTGTTTGGCGGGCTGCCTCCGTTCGATCTCGGAAGAACGCGACGCACGCGGTCTGACCATGCAGGAAGCACTCGCCGCCGACGGGCGCGATCTCGCCCGCGGCGAAGAAGCCCGCGACGGGCAGCGGGCCCGCGCCGTCCTCGGGACCGATCTCTTCACCGCCTCGGGCGAGCGACTCGCCCGCTTCGGGCGGCTGGAACGCCCGGGCCACGGCGTCGGCGTCCGCATGGGGGCGTCCGAACATGCGGCGTCCGCGTCCGTTGCACGTGACGAGCAACCCCGCGGCGGGGCGCTCGCGCAGCTTCTGGGCGTCCAGCAGCATGTCCAGGTCCTGGCGCGCCGTCGCGGCATCTTGCATGTGGAAGCGCACGGTCTGACCGACGCGGACCATGTCTCCGACGAGCAGGGCGCCGGACGTGTGTTCAAATGCGTGGATGCCGCGAATGAGATAATCGGAGCGTCCGAAGCGATCCTTATATTCGTTGATGACTCGCCCGAGCATAATGCCGCGCTGTTTGAGCGTCGCGCGCTCGTCGGGAGGCAACGAGGCGATGACGTCGCGGATCACCTCTCCGGCGGGCCTGCCGCCCAGCTCAAAGATCGCGTTCTGGCGTGCCCGCGTAATGACGAAGTTGGGTCCAATGGGTCGGCACCCTTGCGACACGACAACATCGATTTCCAGTCGGGGGCTCGCGATCGCGACCCCGACAGCGCCCGCCCGCTCGATGCGTTGATCGAGCATCAACGCCGCTTGGCCGGGTTGGTTTGCGCCCGAGGCGAAGCCACCAATCAACGGGGCGTGCAGCGGCCCGAGCACGCGGTTGATAGCGGGGAGAACCCGCGAGACTGGCATGCTGAAGGGGTCGGCGAGCATGATGACGCCGCGGAGCTGAGCGGACGCGTTGAAGGCGGCTTCGATCCTGGACGCGGTTGTGTCGTCGTCCTCTGCAATGGCAACTTGCGGGCCGGTAAAGGGCGTCAGCTGCGCGCCCGGAATAGACAATGCCATGACGACGACGCCCGGGGAACTTTCCAGCTCGGTGCGACCGGCAATGATGGCCTCGCTGCTACACCCAAGAAGACACCGGGGTGAAAGGGAAGCCCGAACTGTCGCCGCGATCTCCGGCGCCAGCGGTGCGTGGATGGCAGACGCAAACACGAGCGCGAGGTCGCAGCGGGACGCGCCCGCGTCGCGGAAGCGTTGCTCGCACACTTGGCAGGCGGTGGCTGTCGCGATGGCAGTATCGGGGTCGGAAGCGACCCCGACCGCCGCACGCACGGCCCCGAGTTCGGTCTGCATGGTGAACTCTAGTCCAAAGGTTGTATTGCTCGCCAGCGAAAGAAAACTGAAAACCGCTTACCAGATAAGCTTATCCAATTTCTTCGTCAAGAACGCAGGGGTTCTTCCGAGCGGTACTCGGAGTGTTGCGTAATCATGCAACACCGCTCCACACGAGTGCGTGGAGCGGTTGGCAGATACAGATTCTCGATCTCGCATTAGTGACCATCGAGCGTTTCCAGGGCTTTGTCGAGGGCTCGGCGGTAGGCCCAGGCGCGATCGGTGGCACTGGGAACGCTCTTGCCTTCCACGACTCCCTGGGCAAGCGCGGCACGGGTTTGTTCCGGTACTGCATCGCCGCGGAGCATGAGCACGCCGTTGATGGCGACCTCGTAGATGGCGGCGCACGCCTCGGGCTGGCCCTGGTTGAACAGCGGCACGCCGCGGTCGATGGCCAGCTCGATCACGCGGCGGATCGCGGCGATCGGGGAAGACGAGATCATTGCGTCGCCTTCCGATGGGGAAGCGAGCTTGAAGTCGGGAGGCAGGAGCACGGCGTCGATGACATGCAACACGCCGTTGGTCACGTCGATATCTGCGGAGCCAACACGAACCTGGTTGTTCGCCGCGTCGGTGATGCGCACCGCGCCATCCTTGAACGCGAAGGAGACGGTGCCATTCTGCACGGTCTTGGCCGAGCGAGCGGCAATGGCGTCGCTGGCGTACACGCGACCGGGAATGACGTGGTAGGTCAGCACCGAGACGAGCTGCTCGCGATTCTCCGGGCGGAGCAGGGCCGAGAGAACGCCTTCCGGCAGCTTGGCGAACGCCTCATCGCTCGGGGCAAGCACCGTCAGCGGGCCCGTGCCGTTGAGGGCCTCACCGAGTCCGGCGGCCTGCACCGCCTTGAGGAGCGTCTTGAACTTCCCGATGCGACTGGCGGACTGCACGATGTTCCGCGTGCTTGGCATCAGCACGGTGTCAATGACGTGGATGATGCCGTTGGAGGCGCGGATATCGGTCTGGAGAACGCTGGCGCTACCAACGATGAGGGTCCCCGCGGAGAACGAGGTCTTCAGGCGCTGGCCGTTGGCGGTTGCGACGTTCTGTGGGGAGGACACAATCGTGCTGGAAGCGACCGAGCCGGGCACAACGTGATAGAGCAGGATCGTCCGCAGGGCTTCCTTGTTCTCAGGCTTGAGCAGTTCCTCGATCCTGTGCTTGCCCAGCTTGGCGAAGGCCTCGTCGGTGGGCGCGAAGACCGTGAACGGGCCCTGCGCTCGAAGGCTCTGGAGCAGGTCCGAGGCTTCGAGCGCGGCGAGCAGGGTCGAGAACGAGCCCGCGGACTTTGCGACGTCGATGACATCGCCGGTTGCGGCGGTGGCGCGCCCGTCCTTCATCGAGACGGTGATGACCGAGGCGCGATCCGCGGCAGCGGCATCGGGAACCTGGCCATCCGCCATCGTGCGTGTTTCGGACGTGAGTTGGGCCGCGAGCTTGCAGACGCTCGACTTGGCTTGGGGGCAGGCTGCAACGCTGCCAACAAGCGCGACAAGGGCGATCACTGGTTCATACAGCTTCATCATGACTCCTTCAGGTTTGCGGTGAACGGATGCAATCACAGCGCGGCTGACGTGCGCACACACGCCGTCGCCCGCGAGACGGACTTGAACAAGAAGTGCATCCGGAAGAATGCAAATATCGTGCGACGCTCGTCCGGGCTTACCGCGCGAGCATGATGCTCGAACCGTGTCCCGCCCGAACCGTCGCCATCGACTTACCAACCTTCGTTGGCGTCGCGTGGTGCGGATTCAGCACGCTGGGCGAAGCGGCCGCTTGCGCGGTGGGATTGGCGGATTCTGAGTGGACCCTGCGCCCCGCCCGCCGCAAATAGGGGAGGTTACTTGGTACGCCACTTGGGACGCTCTTCGGGTGGCGCACAGCCCGGGGCGCGGCGTGGGCCCGGGCTTGGGTAGCCCGGGCTCGCAACGCGAGATAGCGCTTGGCGATCAGGAGGAGCGTGTGGTGCGCGTCATGCCCTCGCCAACGAGCTTGGCGTGGACGCGTTCCAAGAGCGCCTTGGTGAGCTTCACGCCCTCGGGCTCGGGGGCCTTCTTGCCCTCGTACTCGATGCCGACGTAACCGTGATAGCCGGCTTTGAGGACGATGCGCATCATCCGCTCGAAGTCGATCCCGATGCACTCGCCCTTGTCGTCAAAGTCGTACGACTTGGCGCTGACGGCCTTGGCGAAGGGCATCATCTCTTCAACGCCCAGGTATGCGTCGTATCGCTCGGAGGCGGAGATCGAGAAGTTGCCAAAGTCCGGAAGCGTGCCGCAGTGGGGATGGTCGACAATCCTCATGACGCCGGCAAGCCATGCGGCGTTGGAGGACAGCCCGCCGTGGTTCTCGACGATGACGTTGAGGTCGAGCGCCGCGCCCAGCTCGGTGAGCTTGCGCAGCCCGTCGGCGGCGAGCTTCTGCTGCTCGTCGAAGCTGCCAGCGCTCTGGGCATTGACCCGGATCGAGTGGCAGCCCAGGAACTTCGCGGCCTCGAGCCACTTGCGGTGATTCTCGACGGACTGCGCACGCTTCTGCCCGTCGGGGTCGCCCAGCGCCCCTTCGCCATCGCACATGATCAGCAGGCTTTTGACGCCGTGATCCTTGCATCGGGCACTGAGCTGGCCCAAGTACTTCTCGTCGCGGGCGTGATCCTTGAAGAACGCGTTGACGTACTCCACGGCGTCGATGCCGAACTCGTTGCGAGCCCGACCGGGAAAATCCAGCGCCGTCATCTCGCCCCCGAAGTGCGCCTTGTGCAGCGACCACTGCGCCAGGGAAATCGAATACAGCGGCTGCTTGGCGCCGGATGCTTCAGGCTTGGCGGGTGAGGCCGTCTCTGCGGCCTGCTTGGGCTTGGCGTGCGCCACAGCACCAAATGCGCCCGCGAGTGCGCCGGCCAGCGTGCTGGCCAGCCCGAGGCGGAGAGCGTCGCGACGAGAGAACGGATCACGGCCTTTGTTCATGCGTTCAGCGTACCGCAAAGCGGCGGGAAGTCACCGACCGACGCGGCGGAAGACGCATAAAAACTGGAGAGGTCCTTCCGCTACACTCGGGGCAATGACGGACTGTTTCATGCACAAACGCAACACGTGTTTAAACCTTGTCGCTGTTTCATTGCTCGCTGGAGCGCTCGTGTTCGCCAGCGGGTGCTCGTCGGGTCCGACGCGAGCCGCCACGCCACTGACCGAGATGCGCAATCCGAATGCGGGCGTGAACCGGCGCGTGGCGGCGGTGGACTCGGCCTGGGCCGCGGCCCCACCCGGAGCACCGGGGCACGGCGGGACGCGCGAGGCCATGAAGTCGCTCGCCTGGTCGGAGCAGACCCCGGCGCCGCTGCGGCTCAAGATCGTGCAGAAACTCTTGGAAGATGAGAGCGAAGAAGGCCGGCGCGACACGCGCGAGATGGCCCGCCTGATGATCCCCTCCGTGCGTTCCGCGGCGGTGGTGGCGCTCTTGGCGGATGCCGCCGGCGAGCGGGGATGGGAAGAGTGCATCCCCGCGCTCGTGCGAAGCTACGCACGCGTGGTTGAGAGCATTCCCGATGCGCAGCGGGCCGAGCGGCGGGCGCTGGAAAAGCTCGCGCGGGGCAAGCCGGTTGAAGAGATCGCCTTCGAGATGTTCTTGAACCCGCCCGAGCAGGAGAAGCTCCAGAACGTCGATCTCACCGAGCGCCTGCGCCTGAGTGCGTGGGATCTGCTTGCTCGACTCGATTCCAGCGGAGATCGCCGCCTGGCGCTGCTCGACGCGCTCACCAATCCGAGTTCCGTGCCTGCCAACGACCCGCTGCTGGCGGACATCCAGGCATCCGCCCGCGACCTGCGGGCCATCCCCCTGACAGGCGAGGAGATCCGCTGGCTGCGGAGTAAGCGGGGCGACCTGGCCCAAGGCGGCACGCTGGCGGACGAATCAACGCTGGATGCTCGCGCCGCGGCGGACCGCCAGCGCTGGCGCGAGGCTCGGGACGCGATCGCGGCGCTCCCCCGAGACCGGACTGGGCCGCTGTCGCTGCGCCATGTCGAAGTCGTGCGCTGGGCGTCGCGGGCCCGACCGGAGTGGACCGGCGCGACCCGCGACGAGCTGCTCGCGAAGGTGCGCGAAAGGCTGGAGGATCGACCGGTGAACCCGCGGTCGGCGGGGCAGGGCACCTTCAGCGGCCGCGCCGAGGAAACCCTTCGAGATTGGGAGGCCTCGCTGCGCTGGGGCGACCTGTTGACATTGCTTTGCGTGCTGGACGCGATGGAGGATCCCGACGTTCAGGCCGCGGTCTTCCGCCATGCGGAACTGGACCGCAAGGACACGACGACGGAGTACGGCGGAGTGCTCGCGGCGTCGGACCCGCCGCGCGAATCGGGAAGCGGCGGGCCGGTGCAAGGCCCCGGCGTGTTTCGGATCACGCTCTACCCGCCGCGACCGGGCCAGCGGCTTGGGGACCGCCAGTTTGTCGCGTCGGACGACATGCTCGCCGCGAGCGACTGGGCGATTGCCCATTATCACCTGCACGTTCAGAAGCCTCGGAACAACGCGTATGCCGGCCCGAGCGATGGCGACCTGGATTACGCTCAACGCTCCCGGCGAGCCTGCCTCGTCTTCACCAGCCTGAATGATGAAACGCTGGGCGTGGACTACTACCAGGCGGGCGACGTGGTGATCGATCTTGGAGAGATCGAACGGCCTGGGAACTAAGCTGCTCGTGTGAACCCCGACGACGAAGTCTGCCTGTGCTTCCACGTCACGTTGCGGAAAATCCGCAGCTTTCTCGCGCGCGAAGATCCGCCCGTGGCTTCGCTCATCTCCGAATGCCTGTCGGCGGGCACGGGATGCCAGTGGTGCGTGCCGTTCCTGAAGCACCTGCACCGCGAACACCAGGCTGGGCGACTGCCCGACCTGGCCATGTCGCCAGAGGCGTACGTGAAGGGACGCGCGGCGTATCGCAGCACGGGAGACCGGGGAGACATCGACTCCACACCGGACCAGCAACGCGAAGATGACGGCAAGGGATCTTGATGACAGGGCGTCGGGAAGCCGCATATTGATGTTGTGCGGCTGCGCCAGTTCCTTGCTCATGCTTGCAACGAACGTGTGCGCAGGTGAGTAACCGACGCTGGACGCTAAGTCTGCCGGCGACCGTCGCCCGCGGCCCCGTCCCCCGCCCCCCTTCGGCGTAAAGTCAGTTGTGGGCCGAGCGGGCGAGTCCTTGACTGAGAGGGCTTTCGCGCTGGGGAATGGAGGTTGGGCATGCGACGGAAGGTCAACGATGATGTGAGGCGATCGCGCGCGACGGACATGGGGCGACTGAGTCCGGCCGCCGGGTTGGTCGCGGGGCTTGTCGTGATCGTCAGCGCCACCGAGGTCGGTGTGGCGCAGCGTTCCGTTGCCATCGTCGCCGCGGCCAATGCGTCGACCACGGATGTCCGCTTCACCGATGTGCGTCAGAAGCTGGAAGCGACGGGCCTCCTCTGCGGCGGTGTGGGCGTCTTCAACGCGTCGCAGGGGACGCCGACGCTGGCCGAGTTGAGCCAGTATGGAGCGGTGCTGGTGTGGAGCAACGTCGACTTCCTCGACGAGCTCTCGCTGGGCAACGCGCTGGCTGATTATGTGGATCGTGGCGGGGGCGTTGTGGTGGCGCTCTTCGCCAACACGTCGACGGATCCCGATCGTTCGATCAAGGGGCGGTGGGAGAGCGAGAACTATCACATCGTGCCGCCCGCGTTCGGCAACGCGTCGGGCAATGCAAGCCTTGGGAATGTGCTCATCCCGAATCATCCGATCATGAGCGGCGTGCAGAGCGTGACCGGCGGCACGCAGATGCTGCGTCCGACGACGCGCGAAGTCACGGCGCACGGCGTCAAGGTCGCGCTTTGGGACGATGGGTCCACGTTGGTCGCGATCAGCAGCCGCTTTCGGTCGCGGGTTGATCTCGGGCTCTATCCCCCTTCGAACGTGGTTGTTCCGGGCTATTGGTCGCCTTCGAGCGACGTGGCAAGGCTGATGGCCAACGCGCTTAACTATGCCGCGGGTTGCCCGGCGGACCTGGATGGGAACAACCAGATCGACTTCTTCGATTATCTTGAGTTTGTCGCGGCGTTCGCGGAAGAGTCCATTCGCGCCGACTTCGATTGCAACAATCAGATCGACTTGTTCGACTATCTCGGGTTCGCGGCGGATTTCGCCTCCGGCTGTGAGTGAACCACCATGCGGTGGGAGCGATCGCGGGGGCCTTTAAGACCCGGCGCGTTTCGGCCCGGATGGACCGGCCAAGCCCTGGCCTGATCGGGCAGCCCGGCAACCGGCGGCGACACCATCCGGTCAGCTATCCTCGGCGTCATGGCCCCCATTCTCGACCGGCGGACGGAACTGGAGATCAAGAAGCTGTCGGTGTTTCTGCGCGACGTGCTGACGCCGATGGTGTATCCGAAGGCGGCGCCGCTCTCGTGCATGGCGTGCGTGCTGCCCGATCCGCGGGAGGGGCTTCTGACGCCCAAGCAGGCCTTGCACCGGAACTTCCGCAAGGTGTGGCAGGGTTGGCAATGGGGCCCGAAGTGGGCGACCGCGTGGTTTCATGTGACGGGCACGGTGCCGCCCGAGTTTGCTGGGCATCGCTGTGTCGTGCGGTTCAGCAGCGGGACGGAGGGCCTGGCGTGGGTGCGGCATAGAGACGTGGGCATGCCGGCGCCCCCGGCTCATTCGCCGACGGGCGAGTGGGTGGCGTTCCAGGGGCTGGATGTGAATCGCGATGAGGTGCCGCTGTTTGGCGGGCCGGCCGCTGAGCAGAACGGAGCATCGACGCGTGGTTCAACTCGCGGGCCAGTTGAGAGCGACGAAGCGATCGACATCCTGATCGAGGCCGCGTGCAACCATCCCTTCGGCGTGCTCGCCTTTGAGTGGGACACCGCGGACACCGCCGCACGGTGGGCGTCGGAAACGCCGGGACGCCTCGAGCGCTGCGAGCTGGCGATCCGCGACGACGCGGCGTGGAATCTCAAGCACGAGTTCGAGTTCGCGTTGTTGCTGCTGAAAGAGCTGGAACCGGGCTCCGCACGGTTCTCCGAACTCTTGCACGTCCTGAGCGAGGTTCGCCGATCGGAGCCGATCCCGAGCCCGGCCTACGGCTCGCCCGATCGGGGAACCTGGGTGCAAGCAGCGTCGGCCATTCTGCGGCGTGTGAACGCGACGTTCTCGAAGCGTTCATCGAGCGTGTGTTACGCCGTGGGACACGCACACCTGGACACCGCGTGGCTGTGGCCCTTGCGCGAGACGAAGCGCAAGTGCGTGCGCACGTTTGTGAACCAGGTCCGTCTGCTCGAATCGCACGCATTCCACTTCATGGCGAGCCAAGCGCAGCACTACGCCTGGGTTGAGGAACTCGCGCCCAGCGTGTTCACCGACGTTGCCCGCTTCGTGCGCGACGAGCTCGCGAAGTGGGAAACCATCGGCGGGATGTGGATCGAGCCCGACCTCAACTGTCCATCGGGCGAATCGCTCGTGCGGCAGATCCTCCACGCGGATCGATACTGGCGGTCGCGCTTCGGTGAGCTCGGTCGCCAGCGCGTGCTGTACCTTCCCGACACCTTCGGCTTTCCCGCGAGCATTCCCCAGCTCATGAAGCTGGGCGGGCTCGGTACTTTCATCACCAACAAGCTGCACTGGAACATGACCAACACGTTCCCGCACACCACCTTCGTGTGGCGCGGGATCGATGGCAGCGAGGTTCTCTCGCACAACACACCGGGAGGCGACTACAACGCGCTCAACACGCCCAAGGAACTGCTCCGAGGCGAGAACAAGCTCACGGGGCCTCGCGTCGTGGCGTGGCGGGGTGAGCCCCGAAGCGCTCGCTCCGCGTCCGATCAGAGCGCGGAGCAACACGACTCAGAAGAAACGAGCGGGATCTTGCTCGCTCCCTGGCTTCAGCCCTTTGGCTTTGGCGATGGCGGCGGAGGACCGACCGAATCGAACATCAAGTTTGCCTGGCGTTCGAGCGCCCACGATGGTTTGCCGGACGTGCGCGCGATGCCGCTGGCGGGCTTCCTCACCCATCTGCACCGCTGGCACGATGGACTTGTCGCCGAAGGGCAGCCGCCCCCTGTCGTGGATGGCGAGCTCTATCTCGAGATCCATCGTGGCACGCTGACGACACAGTCCTGGTTGAAGAAGGCCAACCGGCGCATGGAAGAACTGCTCTTCCGCGCGGAGCTGCTCGAGGCGTTTGCGCAGCCCCACGCGCTTCCCGGTCGAGATCCAGACGCCCACCGGTCCACTTTCGACATCGCCTGGAAGAAGCTTCTGCTGAATCAGTTCCACGACATCCTTCCAGGATCCTCGATCGGCGAGGTCTATAACGACGCGCGAGCGGATCTGGATTCGATCGCTCGCCACGTTGAACCGATCGCCGCCGGCGGGCTTGGGGCTTGGGCGTCGAGGCTCGACCCCTCGTCGCACCACCAAGGGCCCGGGCTGGGCGAGCCGATCGTGGTGTTCAATTCGTGTTCGCACGCCCGGTCGGGTGTGGTGGAGATTGACAACGCACACGCGACCGAGCTGCTCTTTGTGCCGGGCGAGCACGCGATCGCCGCCCACGGCGTGGCACTGGTTGATGCCGCGAGCTCGCGAACGCTCCCGTCAAGCGTTCAAGGAGTCACGGTGGGCGGGCCAAGTGGAAGCCCTCAACCAGGTCGGGGTTCGAGTGAAGAGCGACCGACCCACACACTCGATAATGGGACCATCCGCGCGGAAATCGACGAGCTTGGTCGTGTCGCGAGCTTGCGTGTTCGGGGCGTCTCGGCGGAGTTCGCCCCGCGGCCTCTCAACCAGCTCGTGCTCTACCACGATCGTCCGCACATGTGGGACGCGTGGGATATTGATCCCGGCTACGAGGATTGTGCCGCGGATGTGGTGACGCCCGCGACGATCACCATCCAGACGCGTGATGCGATGCGGGGCGAGATTCGAGTGGAGCGTCCGCTCGGCGCGGCGAGTTCCATCGTCCAGGTCTATCGCCTCGACGCCGGAAGCCCGAGGTTGGACATCATCACGCGGGTCAAGTGGCAGGAAGACCATCTGCTTCTGCGGGCGCTCTTCCCGACCGACATTCGCGCGCCGCTCGCGACGTACGACATCCAGTTTGGAGTCGTGCAGCGGGCGACCACGCGCAACAACTCGCACGAGCAAGCCCGCTTCGAGAACTGCGCGCATCGCTGGCTCGATCTCAGCGACACCCACGCGACCGGGCATGCCGGTTCCGCGGGCGGCCCGGGAACGCCGACGCTCGGCAGAGGCGTCGCAATCCTCAACGACGCCAAGTACGGGCACTCGTGCCACGATGGCGTGCTGGGCATCACGCTGCTCCGCTCGCCGACGCACCCCGATCCTGGAGCAGACCGGGGTGAGCACGAGTTCACCTACTCGATCCTGCCCCACGCGGGCGACTGGCGATCGGCGAACGTGGACCATCATGCCGATGCGCTTAACGAGCGATTGATCGCGCATAAACCCGCGGCGTCGAACGCCCTGGGACGGATCGGGCCCGCGCCGACGAGCAATGTCCCTGGCGAGCGAGCGTGGTCGCCATTCGCCATCGAGTGCGCGGGGGGGTGCGATGTGCGCGTCATCGCCGCCAAGCGAGCTGAGGGCCCGCCCGCGCGACGCCCAGCCTGGATGGACGTCCACGGGCATCTGCCACCGCCATCCAGCACGCCCGAGGCCCGGCGTGAGACCTTGATCCTGCGACTCCACGAGCGGCGGGGAATCGCCGGGAGCGTGACGTTGCGATGGGGCGTTCCCGCCGCCCACGTGACGCGGCTCGATCTTCTCGAGTGCCCGATGTCCGGTGTTTCGTGCGTCCACGCAGCGCAGCCCGCGCCGATCACGAGTTTGGACATCAAGCCATTTGAGATCGTGACGCTGGGGGTGGAGCTGGGTGAGGGATGAGCGTGAGCCAGCGCCGCTCGCCATCTGCCATCTGGTGGCTGCAATGTGCGATCCAAGATCGAACGGCAGCAACCCCAAGAAGCGGTCGGGGGTTGCTTCGCTGGCTGGTCGAATCTGTCACGACCCACGAACGCGATCGGTGATCTCGCAGCGCCCGGTTTCCAGGTCGACCTCGGTCTTGAGGAACAGCGCCTCGGGCATGGGAAGCGGGCAGAGCTCGCCTTGGATCTCGAATCCGATGACGTTGTGATGCTTGCCCTGGTCTTGCTCGCCCAGCGCCCGGATCGAAAGGCCACGGCGCATGATGCGAGGCTCAAAGACGGTGATGGCGTCGAACACCATCTTTTCGAGGCTGCCGACGCGCACGCCCGAAACCGTCAGACCCGTCAGATCGGGCAGCCCGAAGTTCAGCACGCTCTTGGCCGCGAGGGGGAACTGATAGATCTCGTCGGCCATGGGCCGAGCGTTGGAGTTCAGCAGCCATTCCAGGTCGCGCAGCACCGCGCCCCGCAGTTGACGCATCGAGAGCACGCGACGATCCCTCGACTCGGTCTTCTTGTCCGGCTCGTCGTCGATCAGGCGGTCCAGCAGTGCCGGCTGCAATCGCTCCGTGGTCGTCAGTTCTGCCATCGATCGCTCCTGCTCGGGCGGGATACGGTCCGATGGTATCATCGGGCGTCCCGGGCCGCGGGACCACCTGTGGTTCCACATTCGCCTGGTCCGGCGGGATGCGATCTCGCCGGGAACTTCCAGCGTCTTGGATCTCCAGTATCTTGGATCGCACGAAGGAGTCAGCCCATGAAGGCGGCAGATCTCATCAAGGCCGGCAAAGTCGACGAGGGCCTCCTCAAGCTCCAGGACGAGGTTCGCGCCAACCCGGCGGACGCCAAGCTTCGCGTCTTCCTCTTCCAGCTCCTGAGCGTCATGGGACAGTGGGAACGGGCACTGACGCAGCTCGACGTCTCGGCTCAGATGGATCCCGTCAATCTTCTGATGGCCCAGGTGTGTCGCCAGGCGATCATGTGCGAAATGTTCCGGGCGGAGGTCTTTGCCGGGCAGCGAGCCCCGCTGGTCTTTGGCGAGCCCGAGCAGTGGGTGGCGCTGATGATCCAGGCCAACATGCTCGAAGCGCAGGGCAAGGCCTCGGAAGCCAGGCCCCTGCGCGACCAAGCGCTCGAGCTGGCCCCCGCCGTGCCCGGCACCATCACGCTCGGGACCAACGAGACCGGGCAGGGTGGCGACGCCAAGGGCCAGGGCAAGCAGGTCGCGTTTGGGTGGATTGCCGACGCCGACGAGCGCATGGGCCCGATCGCCGAGGGCATCATCGAGGGCAAGTACTACTGGATTCCCTGGCAGCGGATCAAGGCCCTGGTGCTCGAAGCGCCCGCCGACCTGCGCGACGCGGTCTGGCTCCCCGCGACCTTCATCTGGACCACCGGCGCCAGCTCCGTCGGCCTCATGCCCGCCCGCTACCCGGGGTCAGAATCCAGCCCCGACGGCTTGATCCGCCTCGGGCGAAAGACCGAGTGGGTTCCAGGCCCGGGCGGCACCGAACGTGTCGTCGGTCAACGCCTCTTCGCGACCGACGAGGGCGAGTTCGCCATGCTCGATTGTCGGAACATTCAACTGGGCGATGGCCAGGCAGGCGACCCCAGTTCCAGCGAGAAATAGCGAGATTACTTCCGTATTCGCGTGGCGACCAAGCTCCGGCCCCATGAGTCGCGCCGCGGGTGTCCGATCGCTCGCAGTGTCGGTTGCGCGAGTTCCGCGCGTCAGCCCACGAGTTCTCGTTCTTTGGGGGCCGCGGGACCGCCGAGCACGCCGCGGGTTGCCGCCTCGAAGGTCCCAAGCTGAGCAGTCGAAGGCCTGGGCTCCTTGACCTCGGTGATGCTGCCATCCTTGCCAACCTGATCGAAGCGCACGCTGACGCGCTTGCTCACGCCGCGCTCCTGCATCGTGATGCCGTAGAGCCGATCGGCGGCCTGCATCGTCCGCTTGTTGTGCGTGATGACGATGAATCGCGAGCGATCGGTGAACTGACGCACCGCACGCGTGAAGCGTTCGACGTTCTGCTCGTCGAGCGCCGCATCAACTTCGTCCAGGATGCAGAAGCAACTGGGCTTGCTGCGGAAGATCGCCATGAGCAGCGCGACCGCCGTGAGCGTCTTTTCACCACCCGAGAGCTGGCTGATCGAGCGAGGCTCCTTCCCGGGCGGGCGGGCGATCACCTCGATGCCGCTCTCGAGCAGGTCGGTCTCGTCGGTCTCGACCTTCTGCCCGTCCACCTCTTTGATGAGCGGCATCAGGCGAACTTCCGCCTTCCCACCTCCGAAGAGCTTGCGGAACATGCCCGAGTCGCCCCCGAAGTGGCCCCGGATCCGCTCGAAGACGTCCCCGAAGCGGGTTCGGCTCGCATCGTTGAGTTCCGTGATCAGCGTGCGAAGCTTGCGCACCGCCTCGTCGATGTCCGCAACCTGCTTGATCAGGTCGTCGTTGCGCACCGCAAGCTGCGTCTCCTCCGTGATGGCGTCGAGGTTCACGTTGCCGAGCTTGCGCACCTGCTCGCGAAGCGTCTCGATCTCCGCCGCAGCGGCCGGCACGTCGATCCGCGCCACGCCGCCCGAGTCCATCATCGCGCGATACTCCACGTGCTCCAGCGCCAGCTCCAGGCGCAGGTCCTCGCGGGCCCGCTCCTCGAGCGTCTCACGCCGGACGGTCAACTCGCGCAGCGACAGTTCCACGCCATTCAGCTCGCGGTCCATCATGTTCGAGCGCTGCCGGATCTGCACGACCTCGCTCGCCAGCGCCTGCAGGCGGGCGTCGGCATCGCGAACCTGCGCGGCGGCGGCAGCCAGCGCCTCCTTCAACTGAGCGGCGCGTTCGCGGGCGTCCTCGCCCTGCTCCAAACTCTCTTCCAGCACGCGGGCCTGATCACCCATGCGTGACTCGAACGACTGGATCTTCGTCCCCGCGTCGCGAATGCCCCGCCTGATCTCCTCGCGAGCGCTCTCCGCCCGCACCAGATCGCGCTTGGCGCTGGAGGCCTGCTCCGCGACACGCCCCACTTGAACCTTGGCGCTCGTGAGCTGCTCGCCCGAGGCATCGGCCTTCGCCTGCGCCTCGACGATCGTGCCTTCGAGCGACTCCGCCGCCTTCACCCGCTGCTCGTGCAGCACCGAAAGCTGCTCGGCCTTGGCGAGCTGCGCCGCGCGATCTTGCTCAATCCGATCCAGGCGCTGCACGAGCTGGGCGAGTTCCTGCTCCGCGCCGGCCTTCTGGCGTGCGGCCCGCTCCGCGTCCGCCGTGTGCCGCTCGATTTTCGCCTGCTCGCCCACCGCCAGTCGCTGCTCGTGAGCGACCGCCGCCCGAAGCGCGCCGGCGCGGGTTTCGAGTTCCGCCGCCTCGGCGTCCGCCGCCTGGAGTTCCCGGCGCGCCGATTCCAGGGCCTGCGACGTCTCGGCCATCCGAAACGCCAGTCGTTCGAGTTCGGCGCGACGCTCGAGCACACCCCGCGGGCCTTCCATCTCGCCCGCCGATGCTGCCGATGCCGGGCCCGCGATCACGCGTCCGTCCTCGGTCAGCACCTCTCCCCGGCGGGTGACGAACCACCAATCAGGGCGCAGCGCCCGCAGCATCATCGCGCTATCCAGCGATTCGACGAGGAACGCCCGCGACAGCAGGCGGTCGAGGATGGCGCTCGTCAGCGATTCATCGTGCGTTGCGGTGGCGCTCAGACGAAGCCGCGGGCGCACGCCGCCACGGATCGGCACGATGCGGTCGGCCACGAGCGACCACTCCGGGCCATCGGGCAGGGCTTGCTCGGGAGCGGGCGAGCCCGCGGACGACTGGCTCTCGGCGGCGTCGCGCCCGCACAAGAACACCACGCGTCCGCCGAGCGAAGCGAGCGATCCCGCGTCGGGCACGCTCGCCAGGCCGGGCACAACGAGGCCCTGAAGGTTGGCGCCCAGGGCGAGCTCAACCGGCGCCACCAGCGCGGGATCGACATCGATGAGATCGACCAGCGCGCCGACGACGCTCTGAAAGCCCTCGCCCGCCGCCTTGGCTTCCAGAACCCGGCGGACCGCGTCGGAGAAGCCAGCGCGGCTGGCCTCCAGCTCGCTGAGCGTCGCCCAGCGCGTCTGGGTTCGAACAAACTCTTCTTCTGCCGCCCGAGTCCGCTCGGCGCGCGACTGACGATCGGCCCCGAGACGCGACAGCAGCTCCGTCACCTGGCGCAGCTCGTTGGCCGCGACCTCGCCTCGAACCCTCATCGCGCCGAGCTGATCGCGGCACTTGGCCAGCGCATCAAGCTGTCCCAGGCGTTCCTTGTCCAGCTCGCCCGAGCGGGCGCGGAGGCGATCAATCTGCTCGGTGGTGGCTTCGGCGCGCTTGGCGTCCGCCGCCGCAGCAGCTCCCAACTGCGCCCGCTCGCGGTCGAAGCGCGCCGCAGCCGCCCGCTCTTCGCCCAGCTTGGCTCGCGCCTGGCCGACCGCCGCCGCTGCCTCGGCCTTGGCCTCCGCGAGCTCGCGCAGGGCCCGCTCGCCCGCGGCGAGCTGCTCGCTGAGCTGCCCCGCCAGCACGCGGTGCGACTCGATCGATTGATCGACATCAACACCCTGGGCTTCCAGGCGCGTCAGTCGCTCACGCTCGCTGGCGAGCTGCTGGCGAAGGTCGTCCAGCGTCCGCCGAGCCATGTCGCCCCGATGCTCGGCTTGCTTGCGCTCCAGCTCGGCGTCGCCCAGCGACTTCTCCAGCGAGCGCTGCTCCTGGAACACGCGCTGGCGCAGAGTTTCACCCTCGAGCTTCGCCCCCTCCGCCTGTTCCAGCTCCGCGTGGGCCCGGGCGCTGGCCTCGCCCAGCTCGCCCCGGCGCTGCGTCAGCACGCGAACATGCCCGGTGAGCTCGTCGTAGTTCTCCAGCGCCAGCGCCAGACGCCACGCGGCAAGGTGCTCGTCAAGCTCCTTGAACTTGCGTGCCTTGACCGCCTGTCCGCGCACGATCCGCAATCGCCGCTCCGTTGATTCCAACTGTTCCCGCGTCAGCGTCAGCGACTGCTCCGCTCGCTCGAGCTTGCGCTGCGCCTCGATCCGCCGCTGCTTGTACTTGGCAATCCCCGCCGCTTCCTCGAAGATCGTTCGGCGTTCCTGCGGGCTGGCCAGCAGCATCGCATCGACCTTGCCCTGCTCGATGATCGAGTAGGCGTCGGCGCCGATGCCGGTGTCCAGGAAGAGCTCGCGGATGTCGCGCAGGCGTGCCACACGACCGTTGATCAGATACTTGCTCGTTCCATCGCGATAGAGCTGCCGCTCGATCTCGACGACTTCCGCGTCGATCGGCAACCCGCGCCGCCCGCGCAGCCCGGCCTGAACAAGCGATGGCGCGTCGTCCTCTGATTCGCCATGACCCTCCGTCGCTGCGGGCGCCTCGTCGTCCGGTTCCGGGGCGGAGCCCGCCCGAACCTCGTCGGTGCTGGCTCGCTCGGCGGTTGCCCCGCGTTCGTCGGCCGAGGCGGCGTCGCCTTCGGGTGCTTGCGCTGCGACATCTTCTCCGACGATTCCGCCGGTCATCACGGGGTTGTCGAAGGTGAGGCGGACGGAGGCGAGGCCCTCGGGCTTGCGCGCTGTCGAGCCCGCGAAGATGACGTCGAGCATCTCGGTGCCGCGCAGGCTCTTGCTCGAGCGTTCACCAAGAACCCACTTGATGGCGTCGACGACGTTGCTCTTGCCGCAGCCGTTCGGTCCGACGATGCCGGTGATGGGATCGTCGAACGTGAAATCAACTTCGTCGGCGAAGGACTTGAAGCCACGGACGGTGAGTTTGGCAAGACGCAAGGGCGAGTCCTTTCGCCGATCGGCGCGCGGTCGCCGGCTCATCGTGGAGCCGGGCCCATCCGTGGGCCGCGAGGGCTGTTGTGATCAGTCTGGCGTGATCAAGCGGTTGTGATCAAGTCCGGATTTCTGCTCTGGCCTTTGCCACCCACACTGCATGTGGTGGGGGTAAGCCTCCGGACAACATCATAGACCCGTTCGTGAAACGATGCCCCGAAACCGGGCTCCGGTGATGTGCCGCGGCAGCGGCGCACCGATGAATGTGGAGGAGTTGTCGTTTGGCACGAGCAGTCGAGGTGCTTCCGCGTGCGAGCGACACGCCGGATCGAGCGCGGGGCGTTCGCGCTCCGACGACCCGGCGGAGCCAACCCGGCGGATCCATCTGGCTGATCCACCACACGGCGGTGCGGGGTTCGTCGCGCCGGACATCACGAAAACTTGGGCCGGACGATCCGGAGCCGGCCGCGGAACGGCACTTTCCCACGGGCGGCGTGTGCCACAGGTGGCGCGCGATAGAGCGAGAAAAAAAGTCCCTGGGCGGTGGTGGTCGCCCAGGGACGGAGGTGCGGGGCCGCGACGGGCTGCAGAGCGCAGCAATGGGTGGGTGGGTGGCCGTCGTGAGGCCCCGCTCGGGTGGCTCGGGTTGTTCGAGGGCTGAACTCCCTCGCTTGAAGAGCGCGACCCGCTGTGGGCGAGCCGCGCTGGATATGACTGAAAAGACCTTGCTGCGTCGGGAGGCGACGATCTTCCTTTGGGTCCTTGATCAACCGGCCCCGCCAGCGCGAGGCTTTGTGATCGAGGCACGCGACTCCTGCGTTATCTTGCCCCGTGTCGATTCCCGCCGCGTGATGCTCACCAGCACCCTTCTGCAGCCAGCGGTCCGACGCGGGCGGAAGCGGGCGTCCTGCCCGACGACCGCCGCGTCAAATCCTGGGAACTGGGCGCCGTTCCGTCGCGCGCCCCGGGTGCTCGGCCAGCGTTCTGGCAACGCCTTTTCATATCGTCAGCGATTCAATTCCCACTTGATTTCTTTCATGAGAAACCCGGCGACAATTCCAGCGCCGCGGCCTTCTCATGAACGAGTTAGCTGCATCCCATGCTGTTCCCACAGTTGAGACACTTGTAACACACGCCGCTGCGGACCGTGATCGTCCCGCAGACGTCGCAGGCTGGCGCGTCCCCGACGCTCTCCAGCGCCACAGACAGCGTCGCGGCCTGGGGCTTGCGATCCGACACGGGCCGGGCACTGTCGCGTGCGCCGCCTGGGGCGTGCGTCGCGTCCGGGGCTTGAGAGCGCTGGCCGTGCGGATGCTCGTCGAGATGGCGAGCAGCCCGAGCGCCCACGTCGCGAGCCGCCGCGCGAGACCCGCTGAACGGTTCCTTGCTCCATCGAGTGACCTCCGTGTCTGACTGGCGTTCCTTGCTCTCCAGCCCGTTCGAAGAATCCGATTGATCCGGGTCGACGGACGCCATCGAGAATCCGCCCTCCCGCGTCGGCTCCAAGGTGCTCATGTTCCCCGTCGCTCGCTCCGCGGCGCTCCCGCGGTCCGGCGCGTGCGACTCGCGATACCCCGGGATGAACTGCATGCCCATCCAGCGGAAGATGTAGTCGACCAGACTCTTGGCGAACGGGATCTCGGGGTTCTCCGTCATTCCCGCCGGCTCGAAACGCTGGAAGCTGAACTTGCTCACGAGGCTCTCGACCGGCACGCCATATTGCAGCGCCACGCTCGTCGCCGTGCCCAGCGAATCCATCAGCCCGCCGATCGTCGAGCCTTCCTTGCTCATCGTGATGAACAACTCGCCGGGCTTTCCGTCCTCGTACAGGCCGACGGTCAGGTAGCCCTCGTGCCCCGCCACGTTGAACTTGTGGGTCAGGCTCGACCGCGTGTCCGGCAGTCGCCGACGCATCGGGCGATGGACGATCTCGACAATTCGCTCGACGGCCTGGGCGGCGTCGCCACGGGTCGCCGCGCTGGCCAGGGCGACCACCGACTCGACGACCTCCTTGCGAGCCTCGTCCTCGACTTGGGCGTCCTGCGTCTGCGTCGCCTCGCGAGCTACCTCTTCCTTCGCTTGGTCGGAGGTGGACGACAGAGGCTGGCTCAGCTTGCAACCATCGCGATAGAGCGCGTTCGCCTTGAGCCCAAGCTCCCACGACAGCCGGTAGCTCGCCTTGACGTCCTCCACCGTCGCCTCGTTGGGCAGGTTGATGGTCTTGCTGATCGCGCCGGAGATGAAAGGCTGAGCCGCGGCCATCATCCGGGTGTGGCCATCGGGCGCAATGAAGCGGGTCCCCAGGCGGCCGCACTTGTTCGCGCAGTCGAAGACGGGCAGGTGCTCGGGCTTGAGGTGCGGGGCGCCCTCGATGGTGCTCGTGCCGCAGACGACCTCGTTCAGCTTCTTGGCCTGGGCGGAGTCAAGCCCAAGGGCACGGAGCAGATCAAATGTGACATCGCCGCGCACCTTCGCGGGCTCGAAGCCCATGCGGGTGAGGAGTTCATCCGACAGCGACCAGGCGCTAAAGGCGAACGAGAGCTCGAAGACGCCGGGCAGACCGTCGCTGACAAGCTTGAGATCGGCGTCGCGGAAACCCTTGGAACGGAGCCACTGCGCGAACGTGACCTTCTCGCCCGCGTCACCGGCAGCGCTGCCGGCAGGCATCGGGACGTCCAGGTCCAGCGATCCCAGCACGTATCGCATGATGTCGCGAACCTGCGTCTCGCTGTAGCCCAGCGTGCGGAGCGCCGGAGCGACGCTCTCGTTGGCGATCTTGAAGTATCCGCCGCCGGCAAGCTTCTTGAACTTCACGAGGGCGAAGTCGGGCTCGACGCCGGTGGTGTCGCAGTCCATGAGCAGCCCGATGGTGCCCGTGGGCGCGATCACCGTGACCTGTGCGTTGCGGTAGCCATGCTTCTCACCCAGCGCCACAGCCTCGTCCCAAGCCTTGACCGCGTGCTCAAGGAGGCGCTTGGCGTTGGTGAGAGAGATTGTGCCGCGGGCGATCGCACGATCGATAAAGGCGTGATCGATCGGCACGGGCGGGATGCGCAGGCCTTCATAGGCGCCGCTGTCGCGGGCGATGCCGTGGGCGGCTCGCTGGTGGTTGCGCATCACTCGGAGCATGTTGGCCTTGTCCGCCTCGTAGCCCGCGAAGGCGCCGAGCTGCTTGGCCATGACCGCCGACATGCGGTAGCTCCGCCCGCACAGGATGGACGTGAGCATCGCGCAGATCGAGCGTCCCTCGTCGCTGTCGTAGGGGATGCCCGCCTGCATCAGCATCGCGCCGAGGTTGGCATAGCCAAGGCCCAGGGTGCGATAGCGGTAGCTGAGCTCCGCGATGGGCTTGCTGGGGAACGACGCCATCAGGACGCTGATCTCCAGCACCGTGGTCCACAGATCGACCCCGTGCTCGAAGCGATCGACATCGAAGGCGAGCGTCGCCGGGCTGAAGAACTTCAGAACGTTCAGCGACGCCAGGTTGCAGGCGGTGTTGTCGAGGAACATGTACTCGCTGCACGGGTTGCTCGCGTTGATCCGCCCCGCGCTCGGGCACGTGTGCCACGCGTTGATCGTCGTGTCGTACTGCACGCCCGGGTCGGCGCAGCGCCACGCGGCGTAGGCGATCGCGTCCCACACGTCCGTCGCCTTGTAGGTCTTGGCGACCTTGGCGTTGGTCCGCCAGAAGGTCTTCCACTCGCCGCCCGCGTCCACCGCGTCAAAGAACGAATCGGGGATGCGAACCGAGTTGTTGGAGTTCTGCCCGCTGACGGTGAGGTACGACTCGCCGTTGAAGTCAAAGTCGAGGTTGAGCTTCATCTTGTCGCAGAGCTCGCGCGTCGACGCGTCGTGCTTCTTGACATACCGCAGACCTTCGACCATCGCCTGGACCTTGATCTCCTCGCGGACCTTCCAGTTGATGAACTCGAGGATGTCGGGATGGTCCATGTCGAGGCAGACCATCTTCGCTGCGCGCCGTGTGGTGCCGCCGGATTTGATCGCGCTGGCCGCCCGATCCCCGATCTTGAGCCAGCTCATGAGCCCGCTCGACTTGCCCCCGCCCGAGAGCGATTCGCCATCGCCCCGCAGGCGGCTGAAGTTGGTGCCCGTGCCGCTGCCATACTTGAACAGTCGCGCCTCGCGCACCCAGAGATCCATGATCCCGCCGTCGTTCACCAGGTCGTCGCTGACGCTCTGGATGAAGCACGCGTGCGGCTGCGGATGCGAATAGGCATCGTCCGCCAGCTTCACCTCGCCGGTCTTCGGATCGACAATCCAGTGACCCTGCGCCGGCCCGCTGATGCCATACGCCCAGTTCAACCCCGTGTTGAACCACTGGGGAGAGTTGGGGGCGCACATCTGGTGCACCATCATGTAGACGAGTTCGTCGTAGAAGGCCTGGGCATCTTCCTTCGTGTCGAAGTAGTTGTGCGTCTCGCCCCAGTGCCGCCAGCAGCCGGCGAGACGGTGGATGACCTGCTTTGCCGACTTCTCCGGGCCAAAGGTGGCGCGACCATCGGCGCCCGTTGCCTTCGCCTTCTTCTCCACGCCCGGGCTGGGCAGGCCGTTCGGCCCGCCGTCCTGCGGCACACCCGCCTTGCGGAAGTACTTGCTCACCATGATGTCCGTGGCAAGCTGGCTCCAACGCTCCGGCACCTCGGCGTCCTTCATCTCAAAGACAACCGAGCCATCGGGATTGGAAATCTTCGACGACCGCTTCACCCAGGTGACGGAGTCGAAGGGGTTCTGGCCGGCAACAGTAAACTTCCGCACAATTTTCATAACGCTTCGCCTTGATCTATCGAAACGAACTCGATGTGTCAGTTTCTGTCGTTCTGATCGACTTCAAGAAGGCATCCAGGCAGACGGCATCAGGGCATCAAGACATCGAATGGCCCGATCTCTCCACGCTCCGAATCAGCCCGCCAAGTACTCGTTCCACTTCTTCCCAACTCCGCTTGCTCGATTCCTGCATTTCCTGCGTGATGTACCCGAAATCCGCGGCAAACTGGAGCTGCGTGTCGAGCTGGTACAACTCGGCTCTGGCGTGCTTCAAGTGCCAGATGTACTCCGACGTGCTCCCCCGGCCATACCCCTGGGCGATCTGGCTTGCCACCGCGATCGCCGTGCGACGGAGAGCCGAAACCAGCCCGAAGCGCTCCGAGTCCGGCAGCTTGCCCGCAAGCCCGTACACCAGCTTCCCGAACTCGAATGCCTTCTGCCATGCGATGAGGTCTCTGTGCGTGTTGATCTTCTGGTTCACGAGGATCCCCGGTTCCTCTCTGCATCAACCGAGTTCTCTACCGGTGCGACTCTCGATGCGACCTGCCTCGATGCCGCGTGCCTTGGTGCCTTCTTGACTACAAGAGCTTAAATTCCCGAATGTTGTTACCCAGATCTAAGTCAAACCAGAACCTTTTCCTGTTGGTGGAATCGACATTATCAACAGCTTCAACGAACCCGCAAACGCTCCCGTCCGGCTTCTTGGATACACTCTGAAAACCAACATTCAGCAAGATGCCGTCGACAAAGTACTCAGTGATCTTCGCCAGAATGTTAATCATAGGTCCTCCGTCTCTGTTGCCTTCAATCCACCTTCGGCATCGTCAGCCCGGTCTGGTCCTGGTACTTCCCGCCTTTATCCGCGTAGCTCTGCTCGCACACCTGGTCGGCCTTCAAGAAGATCAACTGCGCGATTCCCTCGTTCGCGTACACCCGCGCGGGCAGCGGCGTCGTGTTCGAGATCTCCAGCGTCACCTTGCCGCGCCATTCGGGCTCCAGCGGCGTGACGTTCACGATCAGGCCGCAACGCGCATACGTGCTTTTGCCCACGCAGATCGCCAGCACATTCCGCGGAATCTCCAGATACTCCACCGTTTCGCACAGCGCGAACGAGTTGGGCGGAATCACCACGTGGTCGACCCCGAGCGTTGCACAATCCACCTCGACCATCAGGTCGTCGGTGAACGACTTGGGATCGACCACCGAAATCCCACCCGTCCGTGGCGTCGGGGTGAAGATCTTGAAGTGCGAGCCCACGCGAACGTCGTAGCCGTAGCTCGACACCCCGAACGAGATCCGTCCGGGGCGCTTCACCGCGCGCTCGAACGGCTCGATCTTCACGAGCTCGCGGATCTGTCGATCAGACAAGACGGACACGAACATTCTCCAAATACTAGCCGTGCGTATCCCGACTCGGCAGTCGCCCACACGGCGCGACACCGACGCTCGATTCCGGTTCGACCCGGTTTCAGGTTGTTCAGTACACCCTGCCTGACCGTTCCTCGGTCGGGAGTTCACAGGCTCCCGACGGGTTACTCCCACCGAAACCACACACCCTTCGACAACAACAGGATACCACTATCCATCGTGGGTGCAAGCCGCGCGGACGCAAAGTTTGGTAGTTTTCGTTCAAAAGTCGCAAGTCCTTGTTTGACAAGCACTTGCGCCTCGGCCGCTGGCTCTCCATGAGCTGGATATGGTGGATAACCTGCCTATTCCGGGTTAATAACCCCAAGGGGTTGTGGGTACCGTCGCGTGCTTCGCTGGCCCCGCGTCGCTGTCGCCGCTTTTCGTGCGGTTTCCTCAGGGTGGTCGGTGCTTTCGATTCCCGGCGACGGTTGTCCCGGGGCGTGAATACCCTCTTACAGGTGTTGGCCGCGACGCTGGGCTGGCGGCTGCCTGGGAAGAACCCTCGGTGGGCGGTGAGGGCGAAAGCCAAAGGGAAGATGATGGAGCGATTTTTCCGCGACGCCGCGCAGCGTTTGAGCGCTCGTTCACGCCGGCCCTTGCGTTGGCCCGGGTTTGTCGCCGCATGGCTGGGCGTCGCGCTGGTTGGCGGAATGGCCGGTGGAATGGCGGGCTGCTCGAGCACGCCCAAGCGGCCGGAACGTGCTGCGGTTCCGCCGCGAGATGTCCCCGCGATCATGCGAGGGCTCATCGGCACCGAGGCCAACTTCAATGGCATCGATCCTGTGCTCGTCTCGGGGTACGGGTTGGTGGTCGGCCTCAATGGCACTGGGGGCGGGCCGCTCAATGATCGCGTCGCGGCGCACATGGAACGCGAGATGGGGCTGATGGGCATCGCCCGCGCGAACGATTCGGTCAACCCGAATATCGCGGGCCGCTCGCCTCGCCAGTTGCTGCGCGACCCAAGCACCGCCGTCGTTCGTGTCATCGCGGCCATCCCTCCGGGCGCACCGGAGGGCACGCAGTTCGACGTCTACGTGCAGGCGCTCAACGCCACCAGCATCGAGGGCGGCACGCTGTGGACGACGACACTCCAGGTTGGCGACGCCTCGCCCTTTGGCTCTCCCATCTCGCCCGGTCGCAAGACGATCACGCTGGCCAAGGCGCGCGGCGCCGTGTTCATCAACCCCTTCGCCACGCCGGGTGAGAGCGAGGACGGCGTGACCCGCACCGTCGGGCGCGTGCTCAGCGGGGGCGTTGTCTCCAGCCCCCTCAAGATCGAGATCCTGCTCGACAACGCCAGCATGCAGCGGGCCCGCCTGATGGTGTCCGCGATCAACAGCCGGTTCCCCGCCGGGCCCGGCGACGATGACGACACCGCCCGGGGTCGCAACGACTCCAGCATCGCCCTGCGAGTCCCACGCCGCTTCATGCACGAGCCCGCGGCGTTCATCCAGCTCGTCAAGCACCTCCAGGTCGATCAGAGCTACCCCGAGGTCTACGCGCAGATGTACTCGCAGGCGCTGCTCTCCGATCCGCAGTATGCCGACGAGTTGTCGTGGGCCCTGGAAGCCATCGGCGGAAACCCGGCGCTGCGCTTTGCCCGGTCGCTCTACGACCACCCCGAGCTGGTGCCCCGACTCGCGGCGCTCAAGGCGGGCGCCCGCCTGAACGACCCGCAGGCCGCGCCCATGCTGATGGAAATGGCGGCGCAGAGCTCGGGCGGCGAGCGCATCCAGGCGATCGGCCTGCTCTCGCTCATCGACGCCGGGCCGCTCGTCGATGAATCGCTGCGAAAGCTCCTGGCCGAGGGCGAGTTGGTCGTCCGCGTCGCCGCCTACGAGGCCCTCCTCGACCGCGCCCAGCGCTCGGAGTTCAACCGCCTCCTCGCGGAAGACCGGGCCCTCGGCGGCGGGCAAGCTTCGTACTTCGCCCTCGAAGCCCTCTCACGCATCAACATTCCCGCCGGCAACCTCCAGGGCATCGAACGACGCCCGATCGGCGGGAAGTTCCTGCTCGACCTGGTCCCCGTCGGCGATCCCCTGATCTACATCACCCAGCAAGGCCAGCCCCGCGTTGTGATCTTCGGCAAGCAGCCCGAGCTCGAGCGGCCTCTGGTCGTCTCCGCGTGGTCGCAGCAACTCCTCTTTGCCAGCGACGACGAACGCTCCCCGATTCGCGCTCGCTTCCACAACCCGCTGACCCGGGCGACCGCAGCGCAGGTCGTGCCTGCCCGCATTGGCGACCTCGTCGCCACTCTCGCGCGAAACATCGAGCCCGACGATCCGACAGGCGGGCTCGGTATGTCTTACTCCCAGGTGGTCGGAACGCTCTACGCGCTCCAGCAGCAAGGCGCTACCCCGGCGGCGTTCGCGACCGAGCGCGACCGCCTCGTCGCAGAACTGCTCGACGCGGGCTCGTCGGGGCAACGCAAGATTCGCCCCGAGACCACCCAGGACCGCGAAGAAATCGTCGTCTTTGCCAAGCCCGACGAGAAGCCGACAGCGACCGCCGCGGCGCAACCGAGCACCCGACCTGAGATCGTGCCGGTCGACCAGACGCCGCGCAAGGCCGAGTAGGCCCAATCCGTCGCCCTTGCCCATTGTCCATTGCCCAGCTCGTAATGCCTAGAGTCGGCATCGAACCAAGAGGGCCGTGCCGTGCTGCTCAAGACTCCGCTTCACTCGTTCCATCTTGACTATGGCGCCAAGATGACCGACTTCGTCGGTTGGGACATGCCCCTGTACTACAACTCGATCACGCAGGAGCACCACCAGGTGCGAAGCTCCGGCGGGCTCTTTGATGTTTCGCACATGGGCCGGGTCAAGGTCACCGGGCGCCACTCGCGCAAGTTCGTCGAGCGTATCTGCTCCCGACGCATCACCGACATGCAGAACGGGCAATGCCGATACTCGCTGGTGTGCAACGAGCGGGGCGGCGTGATGGACGACGTGATCGTCTACCGCCTCGACGACGACGAGTTTCTCATCGTCGTCAACGCTTCGAACCGGGCCAAGCTACTCCAGCACTTTGCCAAGGTCTCGCAGGCCGAGGAGTTCGTCGTCAAGATCGACGACCAGACCGAGAACACCGCGATGGTCGCGCTCCAGGGCCCCAAGGTCATGGACTTCATTGGCCCGCTCAGCACCGAAGTCCGGGCCCTCAAGCGTTACCGCTTCGCGGTCAAGAGCTATCTCGTCGTCAAGCTCATCGTCAGCCGGACGGGCTACACGGGCGAGGACGGCGTCGAGGCAATCCTCCCCGCCAGCGCCGTCTCCATTGCCATGGGCCTGATGCTCCGCGGGATCGACATGAAAGCGCCCGACGCGCTCATCAAGCCGGCGGGCCTCGGCGCTCGCGACACGCTCCGCACCGAGGCGGGCATGCCGCTCTACGGGCACGAGCTGGGCGAAGAGATCAATGCCTTCAGTTCGGGCGTCGACTTTGCCATCAGCCTGGATAAGCACGAGCACGAGCGCGGGCTGCGGTTCATCGGTCAGGATGCGCTCGAGAAGACCGCAGCCGCTGGCGGGCCGCCGCGCAAGCTCGTCGGGCTGACGATCGAGGGCAAGCGCTCGGCGCGACAGGGCATGCTGATGCGCGAGGGCGGGAAGGGCCCATCGGGCAAGGAGCTGGGCATCGTCACCAGCGGCTGCCCGAGCCCCACGCTCGGAACGTGCATCGCCATGGGCTTCATCGATCGCGAGAAGGCCGAACCCGGAACCAGCATCGACGTCGACACTGGGCGCGGCGACGTGCTTTCCGCGAAGGTTGTCCCGCTCCCGTTCTACAAGGCGGGCAAGGCCTGAACCGGCTCGGGCCGCGGGCAAGCTCGAAGGCCAGTTCCCGAGCAAAGGTGACGCTGGTGCCAGAGTTGCTGCCTCGCCCGAGCCCTGTGCATGCCTGAGTCGTCTGCATGCCTGAGTTGAGTCCATGCCCGATCCGCGCGAAACCCCGGCGATGCAGCAGTACGCCGCCTTCAAGGCGAGGCACCCCGGGTGCGTGCTGCTCTTTCGGATCGGTGACTTCTACGAGATGTTCGACGACGACGCGGTGCGGGTCAGCCGCGCCATCGGGCTCACGCTGACGCAGCGAACGGAGGGCGTGCCCATGGCGGGCGTGCCCTTCCATCAGCTCGAAAACTACCTTCGCAAGATGCTCGCCGCGGGTTTTCGCATCGCGGTCGCCGATCAGATCGAAGACGCCTCGAGCCCCGCCGCCAAAGCGAGGGGCATCATCGCTCGGGACGTCACCCGCGTCATCACGCCCGGCACGCTTGTCGACGAATCACTCCTGGAAGACGACGCGCCTGCGGCGGTGGGGGCCATCTGCTTCCTCGCCCCTGGCGACGACGCCCCGGCGGCCCTGGCGATCGTCGAAGCGTCCACCGGCGCTTTCCTCCTCGCGGATGGGCCCATCGACGCGGCGCGCGATGAGCTCGCACGCTCCGCGGTGCGAGAGTTGATCTTCGCCGAGACCGCCGACGGCGCCGCGCCGCCTCGCGTCCGGCGGCTTGCCCAGGGCCTGGGCCTCTCGCTCACGCCCCGCCCGGCATGGCACTTCCGCGTGGACGAGGCGCGTCGGACGCTGCTCGGGCATTACCGAGTTGCAACGCTCGAAGGGTTCGGGCTTCGCGACGATGACCCGGCCATCCCCGCCGCGGGAGCGGTGCTCGCGTATGTCGTGCAGACCCAGTCGGGGAGCGACCCCGAATCCGCCAGCGCCAAGCCCGAATCCCGAGCCAAGCCGGGCGGCTCGGGCCAACCGCGCGCCTCCCTCGCCCATCTTCGTCCCCCGCGGCGCCGCGAGGCCGACGCTCGACTCGTGCTCGACGCGGTCACGCTCCGCTCTCTCGAAGTCGAGCGGACGATCCGTGGCCCCGCAGATGCCACGGGCGACGCCTCCCTCCTGGGCGTCATGCTGGGCAACTCGATGCAGGCGGGGGCGGTCTCGCGGTCCGGCGCTTCTCGCCCGCTCGGAAAGACCTGCCGCACCCCCATGGGCAGGCGGCTGCTCCGCGAGTGGCTCGTGGCTCCATCTTGTAATCAGGCGGAGATCCACGCCCGTCACAACGCGGTCGCCATTCTCGCGAGCGACGAGCGCTGGCGCGATGGCCTTGTCGCGCTGCTGGAGCCCGTGCAGGATGTCACCCGCATCCTGGCTCGCACGACCCTGGGCCGGGCCACGCCCCGCGATGTGGTCGCCCTTGGGCGGGCGCTCGCGCAGGCTCCCAAGCTGAGCGAATGCGTCGCAGGCTCGCCCGCGCTGGCGCGGCTCCACGCCCTTCTTTCTCCCTCCGCTCGCGCGTGCGAGCCTCTGGGCGTCTCGATCGCCTCGCGCTGCGTGGAGACGCCGCCCCTGCACCTGCGCGAAGGCGGGCTCTTCCGTGACGGGATAGACGCGGAGCTCGACGAGTGCCGCCTGCTGCAGCGCGATGCCGGCGCCTGGCTGGCGGAGTATCAATCCCGGATTGCCGAGCAGCTCCGTCTGCCCGGAATCAAGGTCGGGTTCAACCGGGTCTTTGGGTATTACATCGAGCTGAGCGCCGCGCAGGCGAAGGGGGCCGAGGTCGGCGCGCTGCTGCGCCGCAAGCAGACGCTCAAGAACGCGGAGCGCTACACCACGCCTGAGCTGCAGGAGTTCGAGCAGAAGGTGACGACCGCCGAGGCCCGGGGCGTTGAGCGCGAGCAAGCGCTCTTCAGGACGCTCTGCCAGGAGATCATCGATCTGGCGCCCGCGATCTCGAGCCTGGGCGATGCAATCGCCGAACTCGATGTGCTGGTCGGCTTCGCGCTCCACGCGGTGCGCTGGCGGTGGATCCGTCCCGAAATCGTCGCGGACCCCGTCCTGTCCATCCAGGGTGGGCGGCACCCCGTGCTGGAACAGTCGCTGGGGAGCGACTTTGTTCCAAATGACCTCTCGCTTGGCAGCCGCCCCCTGGCGGGCCCCGCCGCCATCCAGTCGGAAGGCGAGCCACCCATCGGCGAACCCGGCGTTGAGCTGGAACCCGCCCCGCCGCTGGCGCTCATCACCGGCCCCAACATGGCGGGCAAGAGCACGTTCATCCGCCAGATCGCCCTGATCGTTCTGCTCGCGCACGCGGGGTCGTTCGTGCCCGCAGAGCGCGCCATCGTCGGGCTTTGCGATCGGATCTTCACCCGTGTTGGCGCCGACGACGCGCTGCACGCCGGGCAGAGCACGTTCATGGTCGAGATGACCGAGACCGCGAACATCCTCAACAACGCAACGCCCCGCTCGCTGGTCGTGCTCGACGAAGTCGGTCGCGGCACAAGCACGCTCGATGGCCTCAGCCTCGCCTGGGCCATCGTCGAGAAGCTCGCGGGCCTCAGTGCCTCGAGCGCGAGGCCCGCCGCGCCCCGCACGCTCTTTGCAACCCATTACCACGAGCTCACGCAGCTCCAGGACCGCCACCCCGACCAGGTCGCCAACCTGCACGTTGAGGTTCGCGAGTGGCCCCCGGGGGACCCCGGCGCCGAGCTCGTCTTCATGCACCGCATCAAGCCAGGCCGCTCGGATCGTTCGTACGGGCTCCACGTCGCGAGGCTGGCCGGCGTGCCGCGAGAGGTCGTCGAGCGGGCGGATGCGGTGCTGCGCTCGCTCAGCGTCGAGCACGAAGCCTCCGGGCCCACCGCTCGCGGCACCCAGCCCGACAACCCGCACCAACAGGACGCGCACCAGCCCGATCCAGGCCAAGCGGACGGACACGTTCCGGGCCCGCCCGCGGGCGGGAGGGCCCGGGCAAGCCGAAAGCTGAACACAGCCAACATCCCGCAGGCGGGCGCGCAGCTCGCGCTCTTCACCGAGTATGTCGCGCACCCCGCAGTGGATCAACTCCGTGACGTGAAGCTGGAGGCGCTCTCGCCCATGCAGGCCTTCGACATGCTGCGCCGCCTGCGGGAGCTGGTCACCAACGACCCGTGATCGGTCGAGGCCTCGGTCCACCCGGAACGGGCGTTGCTGGGCGTTTGACCTGTATCGGGGATGTATCGCTTGCCCCACAATCGGCACTCGTAAGCCCCGCCCGCGCGAGTAAACTTGGGCCTGGCGGTCGGTCCGTGCTCGTGGCATCCCGACGCCGGAGACGAAGACCACGCCGCCTCGGAGACCGTCGCATGTCGCTCATGTCCGCCCAAGCGCCGCTCCGCTCGCCCGAGCGTGCTTCAACCCTTCGCGGCTCGTGGGCTTTGGGCCTTCTCCTGCTGGCAGGCCTCCCCATGAGCGCGATGGCCCAGCAGACCGACACTCCGCCGGAAGATCGAGCGCTGCTGCAGCCGGCTCCCGATCCCGAGGCTCAGGCCGAGGCCGAGGCCGCCGGCTCGGTCTTCTCGCCGCCCGGTGTTGCCCCGGCTCCAGGCCAGCCGCCTTCGACGACCGGACGCCCAACCACATTGCCCGGACGCGTCGTTCGAACGGGCCAGCAACCGGGCCAGCAACCCGGCCAGCCCAACGGCGCGCCCGCCGCTCCCGGTGCAGGCGTTCCGGGGGCGGGAGATCCTGCCTCCCCGCTGGCGACCACCGACGACGGCAAGATCCGCTTCGACGCCTTCTCCGAGCCGGTCGAGCTCTCGGCGCTCGTCGAGTATGTCGCCCGCAGCCTTGCGATCAACATCACGATCAAGGGCCAACTCACCGGTCAGGTCGCGTTCAACGCCCCGGTCGCGGTCGAGCCCAGCCAGCTCCTCGCCCTGCTCGCGGCCTTGCTCGAGCAGCAGAACTTCACGCTCTTGCACGACCCCGTCAGCACGTTCTATTCCGTCGTCGCCATCAACGAGGTCGGGCTGAACCTCAAGGGCGACATGCCTTCCACGCGGGTCTTCGCAACGCCAAACGTGCGTCCGAGCGCCCTCAAGGCCGCGATCGATCAGCAGCTCACCGGCGCCGTTGGCATCCAGGGCGGGGGGGTGGCTGGCAACAAAATCTCCGCGATCGACGACCTGGGCGTGATCGTCGCGACCGACACGCCTCGCCGGCTGGCCCAGATCGAATCGCTGATCGGGTTGATGCTCGAGGCCTACGCCAAGGCCCAGTTCCTCCGCATCGATCTGCGCCATGTTGCGGCGCCGACGGCCCGTGAGCGCGCCCTGCAACTCGTGGGCGTCACGAGCCAGTCGCGCTCGCCCTTTGGCAATATTGGCGAGGTGCCCCAGCAGGTTCCGGGTATTGGGGGCTCCCAGGGACGCCTGGACAACCTGGGCGATCGTCTGACGATCGACCCGCAGGGCAACGCGCTCATCTTCCGAGGCCTCCCCGAAGAGATCGAGCAGGTGCAGCGCATCGTCGAGGTCATCGACGTCCCCAACAACCTCGTGCCCACGCAGTATTTCGCGGGCTCTGCCGCCAAGCAGGTTGCCGATCTCGCCCGCGTCCAGGGCTTTGGCGAGGTCGTGACCATCTCCACGCTCCAGAACTCGGGCAACCAGAACTTCAACTTCGGGTTCGACGAGCAGACGATGCGTCAGCTCCGGGGCGGCTCGGGCAACAACCTTTCGGGCGGGCCGGTCATGGTCGTCGACGAGAGCCGCGGCACGATCATCTATTACGGAACCGCAGAGCAGCAGCGACAGCTCGCCACGCTCATCAAGACGCTGGACATCACGTCCGAGAGCATCGTGGTCCGCAACTACAAGCTGAAGCACAGCGACGCAGAAGAGGTCGCTAATCTCGTGCTGAGTTTGCTGCAGAACCGAACGCTCGCGGACGACGCCTCGCCTCTGCTCCCGGGCGGAACGGGCTCGCAGCAGCGCAACCGATCCAGCTTCCGCCAGCCCGCCGATGAGCGCCAGGCGCAGGACGCCCAGGCGGGCGACACGGGCGATGGAGGCCTGGTGCTGGAGGCCAGCGACGACGTCTTCGTGGTCGCCGACAAGGCCAACAACCAGGTGCTCGTCAAGGCGCCCGCCAAGAACCAGAAGGACTTCGAGAAGCTGATCACCTCGCTCGACCTGCGTCGCCCGCAGGTGTATATCGAGGCGATGATCGTCGCTCTCACCGCCGACGACACCACGCGCCTGGCGTTCGAGACCCAGCTCATCAACGCCAACGGCACGGGCGGCGTCATCAACACCAACTTCGGGCTCTCGTCCTTCCCAACGCCCGGCTCGCTCACCACCCGCAAGGTCCCCTCGACCGGCCTGGCCGGCTTCACCGGCGCTGTGATCAAGTCCGACCAGGTCCCCATCATCATCAACGCCATCAAGCGAGAGACCGACAGCCGCATCATCTCGACGCCCCAGTTGCTCGTCGACGACAACGAAGAAGCCGAAGTCGTGAGCGTCAACACCGAGCCGATCCCCCAGGTCAACCGGGGCACTTCGGGCCAGGGCGACATCATCACCAGCGGCGGCGAGGCCGAAGCGGGCACGACGCTCCGCGTCACGCCTCAGATCTCCGAAGGCGGCTACCTCCGCCTGAAGTACGAGATCGAGCTCTCCAGCTTCACGGGCGAATCTCAGAACAACCTTCCCCCCCCCGCCCAGCGGAACAACATCAAGGCCGATTCGGTCACGGTGCCCAGCGATTCAACGATCGTGGTGGGGGGCCTGGTGCTGGATTCCAACACCCGCTCGATTGCCAAGGTGCCGTTGCTGGGCGATATCCCGCTCATCGGGCTGCTGTTCCAGGATCGCAACATCGGGAAGAACAACACCACGCTCTACGTCTTCCTGAAGCCTCGGATCATGCGCGATCAGTACTTCCGCGACAGCAAGCTCAACACGCGTGGCCCGTTCGCGGCGTCGGGAATGAAGGACCCGCTCGAACCCCCGCTCAAGGCCACGTACATCGAGATCGTGACGCCGCAAGCGGTCGTGCCGTCTCCGTCGCAGGCACCATCGGCGACCGACCCGGGCCCGCGCTAGTCCCCCGGCCCGCCCGCTGTCGGCGCTGCGGCGCCGGAGCGCCGCGGAACCCTGCGGGGGTGTCAAACGCCCCCGATTCTGGGCGGAGACCCCGGCAAACGCCGATACTTTTCGAGCCATGGCACAGAGTGATCGCGCGCGCACGTCGCGCTCCAGTTCTTCATCTCGGGGCGCCTCGCCGGGGCTCCTGTTCCGCCGGGGGTTCGTGGGTTTCCTCGCCCTCGTCTGGCTGTTCTTCGTCGCGAGCCTGATCGGCTTCAACCCCGCCGACCCGCCCACGCACCTGGTCTGGCCCGCCAACCCGTCGCCCACCAACTGGTGCGGCCCGGTGGGTGCGCACCTGTCCTACTACGCCTTCCGCTTCCTGGGCTGGGGCGCTTGGTTGGGCGCCGCCGCCGCGGGCCTCGTGCTCATCTCGCTCATCACCGGGATCGCCTGGCGCGACCTTGCCGTCCGCGTGCTGGGGCTGGCGCTCATCGTCGCGGGCGGGAGCACGATGCACAACTTGCTGTTCCCAAGCCGGGGCTGGTTCCCGGACGTTCCCGGGGGCGTCCTGGGTGTCGCGGGGGGCGAGTTGCTCGTGCAACACTTTGGCGTGGTCGGCGCCGGGCTGTGGATTGGCGCGGGGTTGCTGCTCGGGCTGGTCGTTGCCGCCGACGACTGGATCGGCTTTCTCTTTGGGTGGATGCGGGATCGCGCGGTCCCCGCTGCCGTGACCGCCGGCGCCGCCGCCGCCCCGGTCGTCGCGAAGGTGAGCGTCGCTACCGGGCGTGCCGCGGCTCGCGCGGGCGGTGGTTTCTTCGGGGCGATGACCAGAGTCTTCCGTCGCGGTGCCGGCGCGCCGCGCCAGCACGATCTTGACGACGCGCCGCGCGACGCCGACCGCGCGCGCAGCAAAGGCCGCGGCTCGAACGCAATCGAAGATCGTGATGGCCTGGTCGATCCCGATTCGGGCCGGCGCGTACGTTCCAAGCCCCGGGCCGACGAAGCAACGGGCGAGCAATCGCCTGGAGCCAAGCCCCGGCGCGGCAGGCGCGGCTCCGCCGACGAAGCCGCTCAGGCCGAGGCCACCACCGAGGCCGGCGCCAACGCCGACGCCAATGCAGAAGATGCCAGCGACTCCAGCAGCGCGGGTGAGCCCGCCTCGCAGGTCGAGGCCAAGCCGCGGGCACGTGGTCGCCGCCGAGCTGCGCAGCCCCCGGAGCCCGCTGGCGTTTCGGACGACGCGTCGCAAAACGCCGACGACGACAGCGGCAGTGTCGAGGATGCCATCGCCGATCAGAATCGAGCGGGCGACGACGCTTCGGTGACGGACGAAGCTGACGCGGACCCCGCGCTCGATGACGAACTGCCCGGCGCGCCCCAGGTTTTCGACAAGGACGCGCTCCGCGCGAAGATGGCCCGCCTGCCCGTCGTCTTCGGGCAGCGCGATGTTCAGGTTGCCAGCGACGCCGATCTGGAAGGCCTCCAGAACGTCGCGGAGTTGGAGGGGTACCGCTTTCCCGGGCTGGATCTTCTGGAGAACCCGGAGGAGAACTTCTCGCTCAAGCTCGAGGAGCACGTGCGCGACCAGGGCGCCGCTCTTGAATCCGCACTGCGCCAGTACAAGATCGACGGCGAGGTTGTGGGGATCGAATCGGGCCCCGTGATCACGCTGTACCACGTCAAGCTCGCCGCGGGTACAAAAGTTGCCCAGATCACTGCGCTGGATAAGGACGTTGCTCGCGCTCTCAAAGCCGTCAACATCCGCATCGTCTCCAACATGGTCGGACGCGACACCATCGGCATCGAAGTCCCCAACGCCCAGAAGGAGAAAGTCCGCCTCAAGGAGCTCATGTCGCGGCCCGAGCGCTACGCCAAGATGAAGCTCCCGATGTTCCTGGGCAAGGACGCCAGCGGCGAGGCGCTGATTGCTGACCTCACGCAGATGCCCCACATGCTCATCGCCGGCACCACCGGCAGCGGAAAGAGCGTGTGCATGAACACCATCATCATGGGCTTCCTGTACACGAAAAAGCCCAGCGAGCTCAAGCTCGTGCTCGTCGATCCCAAGATGGTCGAGATGAGCCAGTTCAAGGACATCCCGCACCTCATGTGCCCCGTGGTCACCGAGATGTCCAAGGCCGCCGCCATCCTCGACTGGGCCTGCGGCAAGATGGACGAGCGCTACGAGCTGCTCGCCGAGGCTGGCTGCCGCGACATTGCGACCTACAACGACCTCGCCTGGGAAGAACTGCGCGAGCGACTGACACCTCCCGGCAAGGTCCTCACGCCCGAGGAAGAGGCCCGCATCCCGCGCAAGCTGCCCTACATGGTCTTCATCATCGACGAGCTGGCCGACCTGATGATGACCAACAAAGAAGTCGAAGGCTCGATCATTCGCATCGCCCAGAAGGCCCGCGCCGTGGGCATCCATCTCATCCTCGCCACCCAGCGCCCGCAGGCCAACGTCGTCACCGGCCTCATCAAGAGCAACATGCCCGCTCGCGTTGCCTTCAAGGTCGCTTCCGGCATGGATTCCCGCATCGTCCTCGACCAGAAGGGCGGCGAGCTCCTCCTTGGCTATGGCGACATGCTCTACCTCTCGCCCCGCACCAGCAAGCTCCTCCGCGCCCAGGGCACGCTCGTCGACGACCTTGAGATCCGCAAGGTCGTCCGCTTCATGCGCGAAGTCGCCTCGCCAAGCTTCGAACGCCAGCTCCTCTCGCTCCGCAAGAGCGATGGCGACGACGAGAAGATCCTCGAGAGCAAGAACAACTCCTCCGCGTCGCTCGCGGCTGCGCAGGAAGACCCGATGTTCGAGCGCGCCGTCGAGATCGTCCTCGAAACCCGGCGCGGCTCCGTCTCGCTGCTCCAGCGACGCCTCGCGATTGGCTACACCCGCGCCAGCCGCCTCGTCGACCTCATGGGCATCGCGGGCATCATCAGCGACCACAAGGGCTCGGTCGCGCGCGACGTCCTCATCACCCCCGAAGAGTGGGCCGCCATGAAGCAGCTCGCTGCAGAGGAAGCCGCGGCACAAGGCCTTGAATGGCCCCCGCCGCCCAATCAGGGCGAACTCTTCCCCAAGGGCACCGGGCCCGGTGAGGCCCTCGCCGACGCACAGGATGGTCCGGCCTCCGCTCCCGAGGCCTCCAACCCCGAGACCAAGCCGCCCGAGTCCAAGCTGTCCGCGTCGAAGCCGTCCCCTTCAACGCCAGCCGCGATCAGCGTGAGCGAACGGCCCGTGCCGCCCACCAAGCCGGCTGCCCCGGCGTCGACCAAAGCCCTGCCCTTGGCCAAGCCCGGCGTCGCGGCCAGCGCCATTGCAGCACGTGGCGCAGCCGGTGCCGCAATCGGTGGCGCAGCAGGCGCCGCGGCATCCTCCACGCCCTCGAAGACCGCCCCCGCTCCGAGCAAGGGTGGCTCGCGCGACAACCCGCGGGATCAAGACACCGCCGAAGAGTCGGCCTTCGACGACGACGAGTCGGCGCCGCTCGATCTCGACCACCGAGCGCCGTGGGAAGACGAAGAACCCGCCGACGAGGTTGCCGACGAGTCGGACGACGCCGCGGATGGAGATTCCGAAGCGGAGTACGAGGACGCCGACGAACAAGATGAGTTTGACGACCCGGACCACACGGACGAAGACGACACCGAGGAAGACGATTCAGACGACGAGGACGATGGTTCCGACGAAGGCGATTTCGAAGCTTCAGCCGACGAGGACCAAGGTCGCCCGCCAAACCGCCCCCCCAGCCGTCCCTCGAGTCCCCCGCCCAAGCCCCCGTCTCGCGGTGGCTCCTCTCGGCGGCCGTGATGCTCCGCCGCGCCGACCTTCGGGGCCAGTTTCAGCGCATCCCCGATCGCGCAGCAGTTCGTGCGCGCGAGATCTCCCCGCACGCTCGCGCTTTGAACGCGGGCGCTCCCGCGACCCTTCTCCAGCCACGGTCGCTTGTCTACCCTCCCCGCCATGAGCAACGACGCCGAGACGTGCCCAATCTTTCGACGCGTTGGCGTCTTGACGGGCGGGGGTGATTGCCCGGGCCTGAACGCCGTTATCCGAGCGGTCACCATGGGCTGTCTCAATGCCGACCTGGAGGTGATGGGCATCGAGGATGGCTTCCTGGGCCTTGCCGAGAATCGCGTTCGTCCGCTCACCGTGGGCGACGTCGGCAGCATCCTCAACGTTGGCGGGACCATCCTCGGTTCCAACAACAAGTTCAACCCGCGCCGCGCCGTCGTCGGCAAGAAGCCCGATGGCACCCTCGAGCATCGCGACATGATGGAGCTGTGCACCAACACCCTGAAGGTGCATGGCATCGAAGCCGTCTTCGTCATCGGGGGCGACGGCACCCTCACCATCGCCAACGACTTCTCCAGCGCCGGCATCCCCTGCATCGGCATTCCCAAGACCATCGACAACGACCTGGTGGGCACCGACATCACCTTCGGATTCATGACCGCGGTCGCGACCGCGACCGACGCCATCGACCGCGTCCGCACCACCGCCGCCAGCCACCATCGCGTCATGGTTGTCGAAGTCATGGGTCGCAACGCGGGGTGGATCGCGCTGCACGCGGGCGTCGCCGGCGCCGCGCACGTTATCCTGCTCCCCGAGATTCCGTTCGACACGGATGCGGTCGCTCGGCACGTTGCCGCCCGTCGCCGCCGCGGGCGCCGCCACTCGATCATCTGCGTCGCCGAAGGCGCCAAGCCCATCGGAGGGGAAAAGATCATCGCTCGCGTCGATCCCACGTCGCCCGACCCGATCCGCCTTGGCGGGATCGGCAAGTTCGTCGCCGACGCGATCGAGAAGTACACCGAACTCGAGTCGCGCTACGTCGTGCTCGGGCACGTTCAGCGAGGTGGGACGCCCCTGCCCGCCGATCGCGTCCTCTCGACCCAGTTCGGGCACCATGCCATGTGCCTCCTGGCGCAAGGGCGATGGAACCGCATGGTGGCCCTGCAGGGCGGCAAACTGACCGATGTCCCGATCACCGAGCCCGCCGGGAAGCAGCGCCTCGTGACGATCGACGATCCGCTCATCGCCGCGGCTCGAACCGTGGGCACGTTCTTTGGCGAAGGTGCGTAACTTCACCGCCGCCCAGCGACTGCTCAACTCCCTCTTTTATCCCGTTGTCCTTTGCCCGACGGCCACCGGCCATTGCCCTTTTCCATCGCCCATTGCCCACCGGCCATTGCCCTCTATTTCATCCCTGCCAACCGCCGCACCGTCATGTCGAACGTCCGCACCATGTGCGAATGGACGCCATACACCACGACGAGGTGCAGCCCGCCCGCGACAACGCATCCGGCGAAAAGTGCCACCCTTGCCGTGATGAGCTCACCCCTGGCCGCCGCGGTTGCGATCATGGCGTTGACCGGGTCCACAATCGCGTAGATCAGCGAACTCGGACTGAACGCGGCAAGGAACGGGCCGACCAGTTGCAGATCGGGTGAGGCTTGCCACGCGCAGAGCCCCACGATCCCCGCGAGGACGCCAACAACCCCGACCGTCGCGACAACGGCCCCAAGCGTGCCCTTGCTCTTCAGTGACCACTGCAGGCCGATCATCACCGCCACCGCGATGAACGGGATGAGGACGAGCGCCGCGAGCACACCGCCCTCGGGCAGCAGGATGGGCGACTCGACCGACGGCGTCGCTCCCACCGTCGCCACCGTCTGCGTGACCGCCGCATTTCCAAAGCCGCCCACCAGCACATAACCGCCCGCGACAAACAGCGTGCTGAGCGGGACCGCGATCATGGGAAGCAGGTAGGCAATCAGCCCGCGCAGCTTCCCCTTGAGATACTGGCTTGGCGTAATGGGCGTGGTGAGCAGCAAGTCGAGCGTGCCATCTTCACGCTCGCGGCTGACCGCGGTCGCCGCCATATTGATCGCGATCAGTGCGATCACCGCCGCCTCGCCCCACACCGTCGCCTGAACCGCCACTCGGAACGTGTTGGGCGAGAACGTGCCGGCGTGGAACAGATAGACCAGCAGCACCGACCAGAGCCCGCCCGCCAGGATGAACATCCAGCGGAGCAGCATCCGCCCGAGCGTGGCGTTTCGAGCCGCCGCCTCGCGCCACGCGATGGGGTTGGTCCACACCGCGCGTGGAGCGCGATGCTCAGCCCCCGCCGCTGCGAGGCCCAGCACCCTGCGATACCAGGGCACGCCGGAACTCCCCCCGCCCAGACCCCCGAGCCCGCCCGAGCGCACCGTGAACGTTGAGGCGATCATCAACATGCCCGAAAGGGCCATGCTCCCGAGGCACCACGTCGTCACCGGGTGCTCCAGGAACCACGCCGAGAAACCAGTGTGCGAGCCGGCGACCGCGCGGGGGTACGACGTCGGGTTGAGCAGCGCCTTGAGCGTCAGGAATGGGTTGAGCGCCGTGAAGTGGGTCACGCGGGCCCCGCCCCCCTGCACGACATCAAACGCCCAGGTGACCGCGAGGTACGACACCACCGCGACATAGAACGCAAAGACCGCCCTTCGCCCAGCCAGGCGGGAGACCGCGAGCGCGATGGCGATCGCGCCGACGAGCAGGGCTGCGCACGCCGCGATCGCGTAGCTGGCGAAGATCGCGACGCCCGGAACGCCGCCAAAGAACTGGGTGATGGCGAACAGAGGCAGGCTGGCCAGGAGCAGGGCGAGGATGAAGAACAGCCTGCCAATCAGGTTTCCGAGCACGATCTGGGGCGCGCTGAGCGGCGTGGTCAACAGAATGTCCCAGGTTCGCGGGCTCGCTTCCTGGGCGATGGCTCCCGCCATGAACACCGGAGACAGGACACAGATGAGCAGAATTTGCAAATAGGCAATCCAGGTAAAGCTCTCAGCGCCCTTGGATGCCAAGTCCCGGTATGAAAGCTGTGTCCCGGTCGATCCCAAGAAGAGAAGGGCCCATAACAGCACCAAGATCAGCAAGCCGAGATACACCGCCCGGATGTAGAGGTGCTTGGTTCTTCTGGATCCATTGTGGATAAGTCGAACAGCAATCGGGTTCGTCGGGCCCAGACGCAGCAGCCATCGGAGAAAAATCGGCATACGGAGGATGGTACCAGCCCGCAGTGCATCGGTTGAGGGCTTCCGCAGGTGGGTGTTCGGTCCGTTCGGATGGATCTGGAAGGGTGGGTAACTTGACCGTATATTGCCCAGCCTAACTCATGACAAAAGCAAGCGACTGAGCCAGAATTTCTGTTGTTTGCGCTTGCGTCGTTCGGAGTCGTCCACTATTCTCTGATGATCTCCGGGAGTGTGTTTCTGTCCAGGAGTGGCGAAAGCGCCGGGACGGTTTTGGGAGAGAGAGCAGAGGTGGTTTCCGCCGCCTGTGCGAGTTCTAGGAGGAGAGAGTCATGAAGAATTTCATTGCGGCTTTGGCTGTTACCGGTCTGGCGACGGCTGCTCTGGGCCAAGTTGGCTCTGGCGGCACGATCACGGACGGCGATTCAAGCTTCTCGCTCGGCGAGTACACCGGTGACGGTTCCGGCACGGGCCCCCTGTCCGATTTCTCGGTCGATGCGGGCGCCTCGAACACCGACCACCTCTTCCAGACGTGGTGGTGGTTCCGCCTCGCGGGCGATGCTCGCGAAACCGCCTTCTCGGGCGCGACCAGCTGGTCTTACTCGGGCAACATCGCACGTCTGACCTACACCTACCCCCAGTTCCGTGCGACGATCCAGTTCGTCGTCACCGGTGTTGAGTCGGGCCTCGGCTTCCTGACCCAGACCGTCACGCTGGTTAACACGACCAACGCCCCGCTCATGATCAACCTGTTCAACTACCAAGATCTGGACATGGCCGAAACGTCGAGCAACGACGCGGCCGACCAGAGCGGCGTCAACATCATCAGCGTCAACGACACCGCCTCCGACTGGCGCGCCGAGTACGAAGGCACCAACGCCTTCCAGGTCGCCTCGTTCGACAACATCCGCGAGTTCCTCTCCGACGGCAACCTCGACAACCTCAACGGCACCGGCCTGCCCTTCGGGCCTGGCGACTGGACCGGCGCCTACCAGTGGTCCTTCACCCTCAACCCCCGCGGCGCTGCCTCCGCCTCCGCGACGACCACCATCGTCCCGGCTCCCGGCGCGGCTGGCCTGCTCGGGCTCGCTGGCCTCGTCGCGGCTCGCCGCCGTCGTGGCTAAGCCTTGCTCTCAAGCTCCGGCTTGAGTCCACATCTTGGTTGACTCTCGCAATCGCTCCCCCCCAAAGGGAGCGATTGTTTTTTCGTCAGCGATCGACACGCCTGCGGGTGCCTCCTCGCACGCCCCCGAACTCCCGTACCCCCATTCTGGTGTTCCCGCCGAGCGATCCGAAAGCTCCGCTAGGTCTGAGTCGCGAGCCTTGGGCCCACGGGTGATGCAGGCCCCTCTCGCGACGCAGGCCCGATGTCGGTAACTGCGCAAACTGCCGAGCATCCAAAGGGGCGGCCATTCCGGCCCTGGAGCTCCGTTCATGCTCAAGTCTCTCGCATCACAGTCCTTCGATCGTTCATTTGCGCTCACCGGCTCCGCTCGATCCTCCGCGACCCCGAGTCGTGCGGCGCGGATCGCCCTTGCCGCGGCGCTTCCGATCGCCCTCGGGCTCACGGCTTCGGCCTTCGCCCAGTCGGCGACAACGGCGTCCACCACGAACTCCAAGAGCGGCCAGGCGGCCGGACAAGCCGCCGACGCCGCGGTTCGAAGCACCCGCGACTGGAATCTCAAGTCGCAGTTGGCCATCCAGGGCTATGACCCCGTCGCGTACTTCCCCGAGGGCGGCGGCAAGCCAGCCAAGGGCTCGAAGGAGTTTGCCGTCGAGCACGGGGGCGTGACCTACCGCTTTGCTTCCAAGGCCAACCGCGAGGCATTCCTCGCCAATCCATCCCGATACGAGCCCGCCCACGGCGGCTGGTGCTCTTACGCCATGCTCGATAGCGAGAAAGTCTCGATCGATCCGGAAGCCTTCATTGTGAAGGATGATCGTCTGTTCTTGTTCTACAACGGGCTGCTCGGCAACACGCGGAACAAGTGGCTCAAGGCGGATCACGCCGCCCAAACCACCAAGGCCGATGCGGCGTGGAAGAAGCTGAGTGGTGAGTCGCCCCGCATGGTGGGCCGCCCAACGCCGGACGGCGCGAAGCCGGCGATGGCCAAGCCAGAGACGAGCGATAAGGCCGCGACGCTGCAACCAAAGCTCGATGAGTTCTGGGCCAACGCGACGAAGGACCAGCCCGCCACTGCCGTCGCTCGGTATGAAGAAGGAATCAAGGCGATCGGCGCCAGCGGTGTGCTGGAGTCGGCGCTGCGCGTTGGATCGCGAGCTCCGATGTTCGAGCTGCCCGACCACACGGGCGAGAAGCAATCGCTCGCGTCGATGTTGAACCAAGGGCCCGTCGTCGTGACGTTCTACCGCGGGCGGTGGTGCCCCTTCTGCAACATCCAGCTCGCGGCCTATCGCGACGCGATGGCGGACTTCCGCGACGCAGGAGCCTCGCTCGTTGCAATCTCGCCCCAGACTCCGGACAACTCGCTCACGACGTTTGAGAAGAACACGCTGGATTTTCCGGTGCTCTCCGACGCGGGCAACGGCGTCGCACGCCAGTTTGGCATCGTGTTCAAGCAGCCCACCGGCGCACGGATGAACCTTGCCCCGTTCAACGGCGATGACTCGGGCGAACTCCCTCTTGCCGCGACGTATGTCGTCGGACAGGACGGCACGATCGCGTACGCCTTCGTCGAGTCGAACTACCGCCGGCGCGCCGAGCCCGCGGAGGTCCTCGAGGCCGTCAAGGCGCTGCGGAACCAGGCAGCTCAACCCAGCGGAACCAAGCCCACCGAAACCAAGCCCAACGAAACCCAGCCCAAGAGCAAGTAACGCGGAGCGTCGGCCTGCATCCAAAGAGCGAGCCGCGCCGGGCGATGAGCTTGGCGCGGCGGAATGGAGTGGACGACATGAACGCGTTGACGAGCGTGAAGGATCCAATGCCGGCGAGCCTCGATACCTCCGCGAGCCGGCCGTCGTGCGCCTGCAAGCTGCGGGGCGGCAAGGCCTCGCTCGCGTGGGTGCTCCAAGGCCTCGCGGCGGCGATCCTCGGCCAAACGCTCTTCTTCAAGTTCAGCGGTGCGGATGAAGCGGTGTACATCTTCACGACGCTGGGCGTTGAGCCGTGGGGGCGGTACTTTGCCGCGGTCTCCGAGTTGGTCGCGGTCCTGCTCCTGCTGACGCCTCGAACCGCGGTGCTGGGCGCCGCCATGAGCGTCGGGATCATGCTCGGCGCCATCGCGTCCCACCTTGGTCCGCTCGGGATCTCGGTCAAGGACGACGGCGGACTGCTCTTTGGCATGGGCGTCGTCGTGCTGATCGCAAGTCTCGGTGTGCTGGCGATCCGTCGCGAGCAAGTTCGCGGCTACCTCTGGCAGGCGCGACGCTTGATCGGCGCAGCGTAACTCGCAAGAACCCATTACCGATTTCATCCCACGACCCGGTCCACGCGCAAGGTGTTCGCGCGGGGGCCGGGTTCTTTTTCTGCGCTGAAAGCCAAGGGCCGTTGGTCCGACGGACCGCCGGCCAAGCGGCCCTCCGAGGGTCAGGAGCCGGGTGGCCCAGGAGCGTTGAGGTCAAACACTCGGGTCTCAGAGACTCAGTCCCGTCGTAGGGACTCAGGCGGGATGATCGGGCGCTTGGTGACAAAGGCGAGCGCAAGAAAATCGCCCCCGGCTTGAGAACCGGGGGCGTTCGGTATCGTCGCAGAGCGGGCTGTGGCGGTTTCAGGCCGCCACGTCCCGCTGGGGCGCCCGGCTGAACCGGGCAAGGGAGAGATTACTGGCAGGACTCGTCGCTGAAGGCGGCGGCGTAGTCGAGGAAGTCGAAGAAGTCGACCTGGCCGTCGTTGTTGAAGTCAGCCGAGGGGTCTTCCACGGAGAAGGCGTTGCTGAAGTCGAGGTAGTCGAAGAAGTCGACCTGACCATCGTTGTTGAAGTCACCGGGGCAGTTGCGGACGAGGATGTACTGCAGGCCCTCGACGTTGTTGAAGTTGAGGGTGCGGGGCTCGCCGAGGTTGTTGAGGCCGGCGGGAGCGCCGAGGATCTGGTTGGAGAGGAAGCCGTAGTTGTCGCTGGCGATGAAGGCGGCGACCTTGATGGGGCCGCTCTGGTAGCCAAGCTCGCTGAGGGCGATGCCGAACTCCATGCCGGTCGAGACGATGCGGGCGGCGATGGGGTCAGCGGCGGTGTCGGTCACGCCATCGACGTTGCTGTTGTTGACCGCTCCGACGATCTGCTGGGCGGCGGGGGTGTTGGGGAAGGCGAGGTAGGACGAGCGGGGGGCGTACTGCGAGTAGATGTTGACGTTGCCGCCCGGGGTGTCGAACTGGGGCCCGTCGAAGAGGACGTGGGGCGGGGTGGCGGGCTTCTCGCCGCCGTCGTAGGAGCCGTAGTCGGCGTTGAAGGTGCCGCCGAGCTTGATGGGGCCGTCGGCGCGGAGCGTCGCGGCGTTCATGAAGACCGAAACGGGGTTGGAGTTCCCGTTGGCCATCGCGATGTACTGGTCGGCGGAGAAGTCGGAATCGAAGGTGAGGCCGGGGAGGTTGGTGGGATCGTTGAGATCGGTCCCGAGGCGGTTGAGCCCGTTGAAGTCGATGTCAACGTTGTCGCCGCGGAGGATGTTCTGTCCGGGGTCGGCGCCGTTGGGGCCAGCGGTGTTGCCAACGTCGACAAAGATGACGAGCTTGTTGTAGTTGGTCTGGAGGTTGCCACCGAAGAAGAGGTAGAGGGTGTCGTCGGCGACGCGAGCGGCGAAGTTGCTGATCTCAGAGCCGACGGAGTCATCGGCGCTGGGGAGGCTGACGGGCGGGGTGCCGTTGACGCCCTGGATGTTGGAGTTGTCGATGGAGAACTGGACGGCGGGCGCGCCGACGTCGCCGCCGGAGAGGGCGGGGCCAACGCCGTCGTTGGAACCGAGGAAGAAGCCGTTGCCAGCGCCGCCGGTGGGGAGTTCGGCGAAGTGGAGGAACGAGCCGTAGGCGCCGCCACCGACGTCACCGCCGGCGACGTTGAGGTAGAAGTCGGCCTCGAAGCCGGTGTCAAAGGTCAGGCCGTTGCCCGAGCCGTCGTCGCTGAGGCGGGGAAGGGCATTGTCGATGGCGTTGTTGCCAAGGACGAGGCGGTTCTGCCCGCCGGCGATGGTGTCGAAGAAGAGCTGGAGCTTGTTGAAGTTGGCCTCGAGGTTACCGGCGACGAAGAGGTAGAGGTTGCCGCCGTTGGTGACGGCGTAAATGCCGTCGATCTCGGACCCGCTGCCGAGGAAGCGGGTGCCGTGGGTGGCGTTGCCGAATTGGGTGAAGGTGGTCTGGACGAACTTGGCGCTGCCGTAGATGGAGCGCTCGAGGACGCCGTCAACCGCGGGCGCGGTGGCGGCGGCGGCGGGGGCGAGATTGATGAACTGGTTGTTGGCGAAGGTGTTGAAGTTCAGGTTGCGAACTTCGCCGAGGTTGCCGCGGTTGCTGGGCAGGCCGCCGATGGTCTGGTTGGAGGCAAAGCCGTGATCGCCGCTGGTGACGAAGCCGGCGAGCCGGATGTTGGTGCCGCCGCCAATCGCGGAGAGGGGAATGACCAACTCGATGCCGCGATCGACATCCGCGGGGTTACCGGGGGGCGGAACGTTGTCCTGGCGGTTGTCGCCGAACTGCGTGGGGTTCGGGTTGACCCACTGGGCCGGGCCGTAAGCGCCATCGCGCGTTCCATCGACGGTGACGGTTTGGGCGGAGGCGACAGACCCGGCGACGGCGAGGACGCCGGCGACGCCAAGAACGTACTTCTTCATAAAATCTCCCTCAAGGACGACAGCGAGCCCGACAGCCGCCGCGGCAACACACCGCTGGGACCAAAGCTCGCAAACCCGCACAAGGAACCCCAACCAAAGGGCACTCGATCAGGTGAGTACCGTCATTCTACCAATGCAGTTCGATTTGGAACCGGGAACACACCTCATCCCGGCGATATCTTTGAAACTCAACAGTTGAGCAACTGTTTCAGCCCGCACCGCCTTCCTGAATCCCCTGGACAACCGGGGGCAAGGTCCGGAACTGTTGTGCCTGGCTCTACGGATTGACTGCGGCTTGACCTTCGGGCCCCGCAACAATAGATTGCGGCCAGAAAGGGGATTGTGTCTATGAACCGTCTCCACACCAGTCCTTTCCTTGCTCGACAACGTGGCACCCGTGGGCAGCTTGCAGCGGGCCCGCGTGTGGGCTTCACGCTCATCGAGCTCCTCGTGGTCATCGCGATCATCGCGCTTCTGATCGGGATCCTGCTGCCGGCGCTGGGTCAGGCTCGCGAAGCCGCCCGTGTCGCCAAGTGCCTCTCGAACACGCGTCAGATGGGCTTGTCGATGACGCAGTATGCCAACGAGTGGAAGTCGTGGTATCCGCTGACGCCCATGACGCCTGCGGACAAGGCCGAGTTCGGACGCCAGGGCGGATCGCTGGGTTCAAGCCAGGAAGGCCGGGGCGGTGTTGCGGCGTTCTTCAGCCTCAATCAGGTCGGCAATGGGGTGCAGATGGGCTTTCGCGGGCTGACGGCCAACCCCGAGGAAGCGGCGTACATCGACGGCAATCGCACGCCGCTGCTTTCGCCCTACTTTGAAGGATTCGGGACGTTGGTGTGTCCTTCGGACAAGCTCGACACCTGGTGGAGCCCGATTCCGCAGACGGGTCGCCAGATCGACGGGGCGTTGACGAGGCGGCTTGTGCCGCAGGTTCCGGGCAAGCCCGAGGACGTCGTCAGCTACAACATCAGTTATTTGTACGTTGCGGGAATGAAGACGGACGAGCCGGTGATCCTGAACCCGGCGCCAATCTGGGGCGATGAGACGATCTGCCAGGACGTGGCGACTGACGCGTGGTACGGCGCGGGTGGCGGGGCGAATAACGCGCCGCCGGGCTCGGGTCGCAATCGCGGGTTCTACGGCCCCGAGGACAATCACGGGGACGACGGGGCGAACTTCGTGTTTACGGACGGGCACGCGAGCTTCTTGAAGGGCAATATCCACGACACGTTCTTCAAGGCACGTTCGGCGACCGAGCCGGACAACCCCCAGAGCGTGAATGTGATCGACCGCAACCGCAGCCGAAAGGTGCGGACGATCGACTGAGGCGCACACCGGGCGTGTGGCATCCGACGAATCCGTGGAGAACGTGTACACTCCAGCCCCTTCTCGGCAGCGATCGGCCGGGGTGTCGGGGCTGGTGGTGGGCGGGCGTCGGCTGAGGTCGGCGTTCGGCTTGCCGCCTTGGTGTTGTTGAGCGATCGCCCGCCGCGGAGTTTCCATCGTGGGTGCATCGCCTGGGTCAACCACTCAAAGCCGGTCCGAGAGTGCGCGACGCTCGTGGCTTGGTCGCCTGATCCGCGCCCAGGAGACGGGGCTGATCTTCGTGATCGCGCTGATGGTCGCGGTGCTGACCTTGGGCGGGGGCACGAAAGAAAAGCCGCTGCGCATCGAGCTGCCTTCCACGCTCGCGAGCATCGAGGAACTATCCGACGGCGAGGTGGTGCGGGTGACACCCGCGTCGCCCGAGGCCGCGGAGCGGGTTCTGGATCTGGTTGCGGACACGCTGCCCGAGTCGAGCGAGGGGAATGTGGTCGTCGCGGCCCCGGGCGGGGGCGAGCGGCGCTTCGCCAGTGTGGCAACGCCACGCGTCGTCGCGTCGGGCGAGGGGGACCAGGCTGGGTCGACGCTCTTCGTGCGAAAGCAGGTCAATAAGTTTCTTGAGTTTGACAATATCGTGCTGCTCCTGCAGAGCGCCAGTTACGTGGCGATCATGGCGATCGGCATGACGGCGATCATCGTCATGGGCGGGATCGATCTCTCCGTCGGCTCGATCTATGCGCTCTCCGGCGTTGTCACTGCCATGGTGCTCGAGCACCAGGTCGGCAAAGAAGCTTCGGCGTTCATCGCGATCCCCGCCGGGGTTGGCGTCGCCTGTCTCGTCGGGGCGCTATGTGGCGCGTTCAACGGGATCATGATCGTCGGCCTCCGCGTGCACCCATTCATCATCACCCTCGGAACCATGGCGGCATACCGCGGGCTCACCCTCGTCATCAACAACTCCTACAACGGGGGCGTCTCGATCGGACCCTTCCCCGCCTCGTTCACCTCCGGATTCATGAAGCTCGAGATGTTCGGCGGGGTCTATCCCGTGCCGGTGTTCATCATGCTGCTGGTCACGCTGGCGGGCATGTTCGTGCTGACGCAGACGGTCATCGGTCGCAGGGCGTATGCCATCGGCGGGAATGAGACCGCGGCCAAGTACGCCGGAGTTCCGGTCGGCCTGGTCAAGATTGCGTTCTTCACCATCGTTGGGTTGCTTGCGGGGCTCAGCGCGTCGGTCTATCTTGGATACCTCGGCGGCTTTGCCAGCAACGCGGGCGAGGGATATGAGCTTCAGGTTATTGCGGCAACGGTCATCGGCGGCGCGTCGCTCTCGGGCGGACGCGGCTCAGCATTCGGAGCCCTCCTCGGCGCCATCATCATCCAACTCATCGACAACGGCATGATTATCCTCGACATCGATACGACGTACAACCGCATCGTGATGGGAGCGGCGATCGTCGCGGCCGTGCTGCTGGATCAGGCCAAGGGGCGGCTTGGAAGCGGCGCCCGGCGATGATCGCTCGGAGCTCCTCTCGCACGCTCGGCACGCTGTGCGCTCGTGTCGTTCCTCTTTGCATGTATCCGCGATGCGCTACCGTGCAGTTCCACGACGACGATGGGCGAGCGGCAGCACGGCGAGCAGCGCACTAGCGGCTGGCGGTGCGGGCACTACGACGAGGTCGAGGGGGCGGACGATGGAGTTGGGGATCGACAAAACGCCGGTCCCTTCGCGGTCTCGCCAGAGAAAGGGCACGTTGAGAAAACCACCGGAGTTCATTGTAAACACGTGGGCAACTCGACGTGTTCCCGGCGTGGCGTCAAAGTGAAGGACGAAGTCGAAGACGGCGACCGGATTCTCTCGCGTGAATGGCAACCCAAGGTACTCCGCCGCTTGACCGACTCGAACGCCCCTGTCGCCTTGCGCCGGCGGTCGAGTGTCGCGCTCATCATCGATCTTGAGTACTGAACCGAAACGAAATGTCGTGAGCGTCTGGGGCGTGATCACGAGGGGTTCGAGTCGGCGGATCGCGGACACGGTGTCGCCAAGGGCGCCACCATCGACGCTCGTCACGGTTGCGTCGAACGACGCCCCGGCGAGCGCGTAACCGTCTGGATGCTGCCAATCAAAGAGCGCTCGGATGCGAACGTTCGATCGGGCATCGCCGATCGAAAGCTGATCTGACGTCCACGACGCGCCGTCGTCGAGCGACGCCTGCCAGGTGATGCGGGTGAAGACTTGTGCTGACGCGAGGTCGGTGGTGCTGACCAAGATCAGGCTGGCGATCCCGAAGTTGAGCGGCGAGCTTCTCATGAAAGGTCTCGTGTATTACCGCGTGACTCGACGCCGACTATGGGCGAGCGGGAGGAGAACAAGAAACGCGATGGCGGCGGGCGGCGCGGGAACGACAATAAGGTCGAGTGGTCGGATGATCGACGGAGGTTGCAGCAACCCACCCGTGCCCTGGCGGTTGCGAAACAACACCGGAGTTCCCGGCCCTTCGGTGGGAGTGGTTGTAAACACGTGGCTCACGCGGCGGGCACCCGGCGTGCCGTCAAGCTGGAGCATGTACTCAAAGATCGGGGCGGGGTTATCGCGGGAGAAAGGTTGTCCGACAACCTCGGGCGCTTGCCCGATGAGAATTTGCCGTCCGCCAAGCGCGGGTGGCGATGGATCGCGAGCATCATCGATCTTGAGGGTCGTGCCGAAGCGAAAGGTTTGAAGAGTCTGCATACTTGTCGCGAAAGGGTCGAGTCTGCGAATGTTGACGATGGAGTCGCTGGGCCCGGCACTGGTGACGACTCCATCGAAGCTCGCAAACGCGAACGCGTAGGCATCGGGATGCTGCCAATCCAAGATTGCGCGGACACGCACGTGGGTGTCGGGGTTGTCGATCTGAGCTTGATCCGACGTCCACGATGCCCCGTCGTCGAGCGACGCCTGCCAGGTGATGCGGGTAAACACCTGGGCTTGACACGCAGCCCCCAGAACGCCGCAGACAAGAAATGACTTGGTCAGAGTGCGAGTAGCTGATTGCACGGAGAGCTCCTCATTGAAGGGCCTTGTGTACATCCAACATACCTTGGGTGTTGCACTTGCCGACAAGCGAAGGCATTAACTTTGCATTGAGCAAGATGCGCTTGATAACTTCGTCATAGCTGAGTTGCGGGTGCTTTGACCACACGAGCGCCGCTGCGGCAGCGACTTGCGGTGCGGCAGCCGAGGTGCCACCAAATGTCTCGAGATTTGGGCAGAATGGGCAGTATGTCGGGTCGCTGCCATCTTGGGGTATGACTCTTACGCACGGTGACGGAGCGGCAATATCAACTGTGGCCGCTCCGAAGCTTGCAAAGCTTGGAAGATTGCCATCAAGCCCGATCGGGGTGGTCCGCGTCGATCCCAAACCGGGTCTTGACCATCATCGAGTGCGGATTGAAAACCTCGTCTGGTGGCGGCGGCGGATCCGTGGCTCTTGAAAGGCAACACAGACCGCAAGCGGCAACCGCCACCACGAGTACGCACCAACTCCGACACACTACAGCTTGCGTGCAACGCGGCATGAACCACCTCCGGAAACGAGTTTTGCGAACCACAACCTCAACCGTCGCTCAAAACGAGCGCTCTCCACCCGCATCCAAACTAAATCAAGCGAGCTTGCGTGTCAAGCCCCGCGTACCTCGCGCATCTGCCGCCTCCCCGCCTCAATCTCCCCCGCGGTCGCCCCGGGCCTTGTCGGCCGCGAGCGCGGCACGAAGCTGCTCGCGCTCTTCCTGCGGCGCGTCGCCCTCCACGATGTCGATAAAGACGTCTTCCAGCGTCGGCCTCACCAGTTCGATGCGCGTCACCGGCACGCGGGCGGCAATTCGCGCGAGCACCGCCGCGGGAGAGTCGCCCTCGCCCGCGCGGGCGAGATAGCTGCCGTTGATCGATTCCAGCGAGTCGACGCCCTCGACGCCGCGGATCGCGCGTTCGACATCCGCGTGCGGGCCCAGCGCCGGCGTCACCAGCACGGTTCGCGGGTCGTGCCGCTCGCGGATCTCCTGCGGCGTGTTGTCGATCACTTTCTTGCCCTGATGGATCATGACAACGCGATCGCAGAGCGTCTCGGCCTGATACATCTGATGAGTGGAAAATATAATTGTGGCGCCGCGCTGGTGTTGCTCGTCGATCAGTTCGCGGAGCATCTTGGCATTGACAGGGTCGAGGCCGCTGAAGGGCTCGTCGAGGATGATGAGATCGGGCTGATGGATGATCGACGCAAGGACTTGCACTTTCTGCTGCATGCCCTTGGAGAGTTCCTCGCACTTTTTCTTGATGGTGTCGCCAAGCCCGACGCGGTCGAGCCATTCCTTGACGCGAACCTGCAGCCCGGCGTCGTCGACGCCCTTCAATCGGCCCACGTAATGAAGGAAGGCGCCGACCTTCATCTTCCGATACAGCCCGCGCTCTTCGGGGAGGTAGCCGATGCGGTCCTTGCTCTCGACGGCGGATTTCTTGCCCAGGACGGCGATCTCGCCCTTGTCGGGGAAGATGATCGACATGACCATGCGGATGGTGGTGGTCTTGCCGGCGCCGTTGGGGCCGATCAGCCCGCAGAGGGAGCGCTCGGGAATAACCAGGTCAAGGTCTCGGACGGCGTACTTATTGCCGAAGGTCTTGGTGACGCCGCGAATGGAGATGGCATCGGGCATGATCGCTCCGCTGTGGGGGGCATTATTGGCAGTCGCACCCTCTTCGTGTCGGTGAAGCCCTTTCAGGCGATTGCCCAGCATCCAACGGGCGGTTCGGAGGCGAACCGACGCAGGCCAATCCCCTTCCGCCCGGGCGGCGCGTGAGCCTGAGGCCAGCCTCTGGCCTGCCTCATGCCATACGCTCGGGTTCGGCGTGCTCCCCGTTTCACCACGACGTCACCATGACCACCCAACGCCTGCCCGTTCCAAACGTTTCCGAGATGGCTCGATCAGGCGCCGTGCTCGACGCGGCGCGCGTTGGGCGAGCCGGGCCGGGGGAGCCGTCGCGCGAGTCGTTTTCAACGCCCCTGGAGCGTGATGCCACGTGCGAGGTTGCGATCGTCGGCGCGGGACCGGGCGGGCTCGCGGCGGCGGTGCTGCTGGCGGCGCGGGGGCTCAAGGTTCGCGTCTTTGAATCGCAGGACCGGATTGGTGGGCGGTGCTCGCGCGTCTGGCTTGGCGACGCCGCGGACACGTCACGCCAGTACGCGTTCGATCGCGGGCCGACGTTTTTTCTGATGCCCTATGTGCTCGACGAGGTCTTTGCGGCCGCTGGGCGAAGGCTCGCGGACGAGGTCGAGCTGCGCCGTCTGGACCCGATGTATCGCCTGGTGATCGGTCAGGGCTCGGCGAGCGGTGGAGGCGGCTCGAAGCCGGTGATTGTTGATGCGACGCAGGATATTGAGGAGATGTCTCGCCGCCTGGGCGCGATCAGCCCGCGCGATGGGGCCCGGTTTGCGTCGTTCATCGCGGACAACCGCTACAAGCTCCGCCATTCCGAGAGCATCCTGCGCAACCCGATGAGGTCGCCTCTGGACTTGTTCTCACGGGAAACCTGGCTCGACACGCTGAAGGTCGGGCCCGTGCTTCGCCCGCACATGAGCGTGCACGACCTGCTGGCGAAGTACTTCAAGGACGATCGCGTGAAGCTCGCCGTGAGCTTCCAGAGCAAGTACCTCGGCATGTCGCCCTACGACTGCCCGAGCCTGTTCACGATCCTTCCGTTCATCGAATATGAGTATGGCGTGTGGCACCCCGTCGGCGGATGCAACGCGCTCATGGAGGCGCTGGCCCGCGTTGCGGTGCAGATGGGCGTTCGCATCCATCTTTCCAGCCCCGTCGAGAGCCTGGAGTTCCAGGGCAAGCGGGCGCGGGCGGTTGTCTGCCGGCGGACCGACGGCGCGGGAGGCCAGCAGGAGGGCGATCGCGTGCGGATCGCCTGCGAGCACGTCGTGATGAACGCCGACGCGACCTGGGCCATCAAGAAGCTCATTCCCGAGTCGATCCGGGGCAAGGACACGGACGCCTCGATCGATGCGCGGAAGTATTCTTGCAGCACCGCGATGCTGTACCTGGGCGTGCGGGGCAAGGTCAATCTGCCGCACCACACGATCTATGTTTCCTCGCGATATCGCGACAACCTGAGCGAGATAAGTTCGCTGGGCACGCTGTCGGAAGATCCGTCGATCTATGTCTGCAATCCGTGCACGACCGATCCCGGCATGGCGCCCGATGGCGATAGCGCTCTTTATGTGCTGATGCCGACGCCCAGCGAGCGGGTTTCGGGCTCGGGCCCCGGAAGCAAGGTTGATTGGCAGGGGCGGCGATCCCAAGTCCGCGAGGCCATGCTCTCCCAGATCTCGCGCGTGCTTGGCGAGCAGGACGCGGGGCTGCGCGAGCTCTCGTCGCGCATTGTTGTCGAAGAGATGCTCACGCCGCCCGACTGGCGGGGCATGAACATCAACTTCGGCGCGACATTCAACCTGGCGCACAACCTTGGTCAGATGCTTCACAAGCGCCCGCAGAACAAGCTGCCCTACGCCGACAACCTGTACCTTGTGGGCGGCGGAACCCACCCGGGCTCGGGGTTGCCCACCATCTTCTTGAGCGCCCAGATCACCAGCCGCCTGCTCTGCGAAGGGCAACCCGAGTCGGCCGGGCGCGGGCCCGGCGCAGGGATCGCGGTTGGCGCTGGTGCCGCGGGCGGTGCGTGAAGCCTGCTGCGTTCGTGAGGTTTGCTTTCTCAGAGGTGACGAATCCCGAGGCGACTGGGGCCTTGGCGGCCTCCAACAATCGTTCCGTGCCCGGTTCCGAGCCACCTCGCCTCACCTTTCGTCAGCGTCATCGCCTGACCCTCGATCGCGAGTACGAGGCGGTGTACGCCGCCAAGGTTCGCAAGGTGCGCGGGCCCGTGGCGGTGAGCGCGCTTCCCAACACGCTGGACGCGCCGAGGCTCGGGCTTTCGATCTCAAGGCGCGTCGGGCTGGCGACACGCCGCACGCGGGCCAAGCGAGTGATCCGCGAGGCATTTCGCATTCTGCAGCACGAGCTCCCACGATGGAATGATGTCTCCGGTGCTGGCTGCTACGACTTTGTCGTCAGCCTCCGCGAGATCAACCGACTGACGGAACTGGAGATGCCGCGGCTGTTCCGCGAGTTGGCGTGGGACGCGCACCGGGAATGGGAGCGGCGTCGGCGCAAGGCCGCTCCCGTGAACCCTCCGCCATCAGGCCCGTGATTCTTTTGCCCCAGCACGCACGATACCCGACCAGCCAGATGCCCGACGCGAGCGAGCCATCACCATCACCGGAACCATCAGCCACGCCGGCACCTGGGACCAAAGCAGAGGTACGCCGCGCCGGCACGCCATGGCTCAGGCGACTGCTGACCTCTCCGTTCACGGGAGCCATCTGGGTCTACAAGGCGACGCTGGCGCCGTTTCTTGGTGGACAATGCCGATTCCACCCGTCGTGCAGCGACTACGCGCTGGACGCGTATCGCGTGCACGGGCCGATCCGCGGCACGGGCTTGACGCTGCGTCGGTTGCTGCGTTGCCATCCCTTCCACCGGGGTGGATACGACCCGGTGCCGCTGCCGCGCGAGAAAAACTGATGCGCGGAACCGACAAGAAGGTTGATGCGCGGAGAGGCTCGGGCGAATATGCTCGGGACGGACGCTGGCGACATTCGATCGACCCTGGCCCCGCAAAGCCCCGGGACAGCGCTCGTCAAATCGTCGGCGTGCCATCGTCGACGAAAGAGCCACGCCCGAATGACCCGACTGCCCGCTGCACAGCGCCGAGAGCAACTTCTAGATCGCGCGACCGAGCTATTCGCGCGGCACGGCTACGCCCGCGCAACCACCGCTGAGCTTGCCAAGGCGGCCGGCGTGACCGAGCCCATCATCTACCGGCACTTTCAGTCCAAGCGCGAGCTGTTTATCGCGCTCATCAAGCGCACGGGCCAACAGACCATCCGCCTGTGGGAGGAGCACTTGGCCCGATACACCGATCCAGCCGAGCGCCTCCGACGCCTCATGGGCGACAATCCCATGGTTTCCTCGGAGCATGGCAAGGACGCCTACCGCGTCATGCTGCAGGCCATCACCGAAACCGACGATCCCGAGATCCGGGCGGCGATCCACGAGCACATCCGCAAGCTCCATGCCTTCATGGCGGCAGAGCTGGAACGGGCCCAGCAGGCCCGCAAGGTCGCGCGGCGATTTTCCCCGGAGATCCTCGCCTGGCTCCTGATCGACGTGGGCCTGGGGTTTGGCGTCCTCTCGGCGTACGACGTGCCAAGGCATGGCCTGGATGTCAGCGGGCAGAACGTCCGCGAGGTCGTCACGCGGCTGCTGGTCGGTCGGGCGGCGCCGACGAATGAGCCAAAACCCCGTCGTGCCTCCCCCAACGTCGGATAAAATTGACGGGGTGCCGTGCTGCATACTCGGTTCCCCGAACAGGTGAACCGCCGAGAGCGTTGAAGACATCGAAGAGTCGACTCCGAAACCGGGCGGGGGGCGCGACGCCTTGAGCGCGTCCGGGCGCGAACCGGTGCGGGGACGAGCCGAGGGCCGATGATCTCCTGACCCATCTTCGTGGGCAGGAGAATCGCTCGGCGACGCGAGGTCCGGGTCGTTGATGAACCGGTCGTCGATAGCGCCGGGCCTCTCGCGTTGCAAGGCGGACTGAGGAAGGAGCGGAAGATGTCACTGCGATGCACCGAGCGGGACGAGTGGCTCCAGGCCGACGGGCTGGGAGGCTTCGCGACGGGGACCGCTACGGGCGTGCGCACACGCCGATACCACGGCCTGCTGCTCGTTCAGGCGGCGCCGCCCGCGGGGCGGTTCATGCTGGTCAATGGCGTTGAAGCCTGGCTCTCGACGCCCGAGGGCATCGTTCCGCTGAGCGCGCAGCGCTATGCGCCCGATGTTCTCGCGCCCGAAGATCCGGCCCGCCGGATCGATTCCTTCGAGTTCGACCCGTGGCCCATGTGGAGCTATCGCGTGCCCATGGAGGGCAAGGCGTGCGCGTTCCGCGTGGAGCACGAGTTGTTCGTGCCTCGCGATCGCCCGTGCACCGTCCTGCGTTGGCGACTGCGGGGGGGCGGCCCATCGGCCGCGCTCGGCGCCGGCTGCAAGCTCCACGTTCGCCTGCTGATGTCCGGACGGGATTATCACGCGCTGCACCACGAGAACGGTTCCTTTTCCTTTGAGCCCCGGGGCGACTCGACGCTGGTTCCCGACGGGCAGAGGTTCGAGCCGTACCCCGGTGTGCCCAAGATCCGTGTTGCGAGCAACGGGACGTATCGCCACGAGCCGGCGTGGTATCGCCAGTTTTCCTACGCGGAGGAGCGAGCCCGCGGGCACGACCATCTGGAAGATCTGGCCTCGCCCGGCGTGTACACGTTCGATCTGAGTTCGGGCGATGCGCTGCTGATCCTCGCCGCCGAGGGTGTGCCGACGGGCCAGCCGATGCCGCTCGGATGCCGGAACGTGTCGGAACTGCATGATCGCCTGCGCGATGCGCAGACGAATCAGCTCCGGATGGCGTCTGATCGGTTCGAGCGGGCCGCGGAGGCGTACATCGTCCGCCGCCCGGAGAGCCATGGCGGGGGCAAGTCCATCATCGCGGGATATCCCTGGTTCACGGATTGGGGCCGCGACACCTTTATCGCGCTTCGGGGGCTGTGCCTGGCGCTCGGACGGATCGACGTCGCCCGCGACATCGTGATGCGCTGGGCTGGAAACGTCTCGCAGGGCCTGCTTCCCAATCGCTTTCCCGATCAGGGCGAAGAACCGGAATACAACACGATCGACGCGGCCTTGTGGTATGTCATCGCTGCGGACGAATACATGCGGGCCGCCGCGGCCCAGCAGGCCCTCTCGCCCGACGATGCGACGGCCCTCAAGCGCGCGATTATCTCCATCATCGCCGGGTACGCGAGGGGCACCCACTACAACATCCGCCTCGAGGATGATGGCCTGATCTCCGGCGGGGCCTCGGGCTGGCAACTGACGTGGATGGACGCCAAGGTCAATGGCTGGGTGGTGACGCCGCGCGTCGGCAAGCCCGTCGAGATCCAGGCGCTCTGGCTCAACGCACTCGCCGTTGCCCGGCGCTTTGATCTCTCGTGGGAAAAGGTCCTGCAGCGCGGCATCGAGTCCTTCGCGCAGCGATTCTGGAACCCCGACGCCCAATGCCTCTACGACGTCGTGGACGAGAACTTCCGCCCAGGCTTGACCGACGCGCAGATCCGCCCCAACCAGATCCTGGCGGTGGGAGGGCTGCCGCTGTGCGTGCTGGATCCGATGCGGGCCCGCGCCGTCGTCGATCTGGTCGAGAGCAAGTTGCTCACGCCGGTGGGGCTCCGCTCGCTGGCGCCGGGGTCGCAGGGCTATCGCCTTCGGTACGAGGGCGGGCCCCTCGAGCGCGACTTTGCGTACCACCAGGGCACGGTGTGGGGCTGGCTCATGGGGCCGTTCGTCGAGGCATGGGTTCGCGTGCGCGGCGGAACGACGGAGGCCAAGCGTCAGGCCCGTGAGCGGTTCCTCTCCCCTTTGATCGCCCACATGCAGGAAGCGGGGCTCGGGCACGTGTCGGAGATCTTCGACGCCGAGGCGCCGTATACCCCGCGGGGCGCGCCCTTCCAGGCCTGGTCGCTCGGAGAGCTCATCCGCCTCGATCGGGTCGTGCTGGCCGAACCGCCCCGGGCGACGGACGGGTTGGCGAAGGCGATCGCCGGTACGCCGGCGGGCGGGTCTCAGCCGGTTCTCGCGGGCAGCGTCAGGCGATGAGTGCAACAATGCGCTCATGCGGATCATGAACCAACGTCCCCATCGGGTCGCGTCGCGGGGCCGGACGGCGCCCGCTCGGCGTTGGCTCGCGCGGGCGGGCGTGCTGGCTGGCCTTGGTGTGATGCTGGCCCACCTGGGAGGCTGCGCTATTGGGGCCCTCGTCGGAGGCATGGCCGAGAGCTATCGCGAGAGCAGCACGCGCGAGGTCAAGGCCGAGTACACCGAGCTCAAGGGCAAGAATGTCGCGGTGGTCGTCACGGCGGATCGGATGATCCAGGCGGATCATCCGGGCATGGTCGAGGAGATCCTCGGTCGGTTCAACCAGCGGATCGCCGAGAACGCGATCGCCGGTGGCTTCGCCCGCACCGATCAGATGCTCGTCTACTTGGCCAACCATCCGCAGTGGGTTGCCTGGCCCCCGGGCAAGCTCGCGACGGAGCTGGGCGTCGAGCGGCTGATCTATGTCGAGATCACCGAGTTCCGGCTGCACGACCCGGGCAACCAGTATCTCTGGAGCGGCATCGCGGCGGGGACGGTGTCCGTGCTCGAGGCGGATGGGCCGCTCCCCGATGAGTTCGCCTTCCAGAAGCTCGTGCGGGTTCAGTTCCCCGACAAGGAAGGCTACGGACAAGCGGACCTTTCCGAGCGCGTGGTGAAGTCGGAACTGCTGCGCCGGTTCATGGACCGCGCGACGTGGCCGTTCTACGACCACGAAGAGCCGTACTACCCGGACTATTGAGAACTGAACGAACGATGGTGTCGTGCCGCGAGATGGTGGCGTGCGTAAACACCAGTCTGTGTCGAATTGGCCGTTCGAGCACTCGCCCGAGCGCCCGGCATCAAATCTGACTCGAGATCAGGCGACCTATGCCGCGGTGTTCTTGACGACCCGTCGCCTCGGGTCTGGTGCCGGCCCTGGTGCCGTGCCGCGAGCGGAATCGACTTCGCCCCGTCGACGCCCGCGCAGTTGCTGCACCGCGAAGACCAGCAGCGCCACGTCGTCAACATAACCCGCGATCGGCAGCAACGCCTCGGGCACCAGGTCCACGGGACTCACGAGGTACAGCAAGCACCCCGCGAGGATCCCCAACTTCTTGAGCGGGAACCGCCGTCGGCGTGTTGTGCCTGCGGAATGTGTCGTGGTGGACTTGTTCATGCTCTGCTCGTCGTGCGTGTCGTGTGTCCTACTCGTCGCGTGTGGCCGTGGTTCGCTGGCAATCCGCCTGCTTGGTGGCCCGCGCCCGTTGGATGTTCCGCGGGGATGCGATGCTCCAAGATTCTTCGGAAATCGGTGTTCCTCGCTTTCGCGAAGAACACCCGCAAGATCCAAGCAAACACCTTATGTCGGGCCCTGGGTGGCACAGCGCTTGGGGCGTGTCGCCTTGTTTCTGCTGGCAGTCACCTTACCCAGCCGGGAACGTCGCCCCGCATCGCCAAGCCACTCGCATCACGGACAGCCCGCGTCGAACGCCGTGGCGAAGTCCAGATAATCGAAGAAATCGACCTGACCATCCTCGTTGATGTCCGCGGCGGGGTCTTCGTTGCTGAAGGCGCTGACGAAGTCGAGGTAGTCGAAGAAGTCGGCTTGCCCGTCGCTGTTGAAATCAGCCGCACAGTTGACGCCGGGGAGCGGGACGCGGATGAGCGCATCGCCCAGGTCGTTGCCCACGCCATCGCGAAGGTCGACGACCTCGTAGAAGAACCCGTCGCTGGAGAGCCAACCGTCTTCGACCTTGTTGCCAAGGCTGGCGCCGGTGGTGGCGGTCGCGGGCATGTAGAAGAACGCGTCGTCGTTGAGCAGGCCATCGCCATTGAGGTCGACGCCGTCGCCCGCGCGGAGCAGCACAGTCTGGCCATTGAGCACGTAGACGACGTTGCGGTCGGCGGTGCTGCTGGTGAACCCGCCCAGCACGTAGTTGCCCGAGGCGTCGCCGTGATACACAAAGAACCCGCGTCCGTTGGTCACGTTCCAACTCGTGGTGTCCCAGACTTCGGTCGAGCCGGTGACGATGGGCTGCCCGGCCTTGGCCAGGACCGTCGAGTTGCGAGCGGCAAAGAACTCGCTGGCGACCTGCGTCGTCCATCCGGCGTAATAGGCGTTGTTGTCGCCGCCCAGGATCGGCCTCCCATAGAACTGCTGGATGGGGTTCGAGAGCCCCGCGAGCGAAGCGCCTTCCTGTGCCACGACCGTGTTGTTCCGCACGACGACCGAGTTGGAAGCACCCGGACCGGTGAGCGAAGCCCGCACGGCCCACGCCGATTCATCCGCGCTCGCGGAGAACGTGTTGAAATCGAATGAGGAGTACGTCTGCTCGGGCAGAACGAGCTGGCCCGCGGGCGTGGTGGTGCCGCTGCGAGCCAGCAGCGTTTGCCCATTGTCGCCCAGCAGCGCGGCGTTGTTGGTCGAGGCAGCGCCCGCGATGCTCCCGGCACGAACGCTCACCTGTCCGTCGTCTTCGATATGGGCCTCGGCGATCGTCGAACCGAACGAGGTGCCCGCAATCGCGTCGATCAAGTTTCCCTCGCGGAACGCGATGCTGAAGCTGGCGCCGGAGCCGGTCAGGATCGCGCGATCGTCGGTGGTTGCCCCATCGAGATCGACGCTGTAGGCCCACGTGCCAGCGTTGGTGATGCTCGCGCGTCGATCCGCCGTCAAGCTGCCCGCGACACGGGTTCCTTCAATCGGAGTGACGCCCTCGCGAATGGCGACGACCGCCGTGGAGCTGGCGCCGACCAGCAGAACGGTGTCGGTGGTGGTGCTCCCCGAGTCGACGGAGGCGACACCAATCCAGCGTGTGCCATCCTGGCTTGGATTGGGGCGATCGAACGAGATGAACTTGAGTCCGCCGCCGCCAGGAACGTCGGATGTTGGGCTCGAGGCGATGGTGGAATAGACGACCGTGGGCACCGCCAAGGCGGGCACCGCGCCCGACAGTAGCACGCACGAAGCCGACGCAACGACGCTCGAACGAACACGGATCGACATGCGTTCCTCCCTGACCCCGCTGTGGAGTCCAAAGCCCCAACGAGTCGCCCCCCAAAGAGCCGCCCCGGCGAACTGCCCCGCGCGCCATCCCGACCAACGACCGGGCCGCGAACTGACTCGCCCGGCGCACGGCTCTTATGAGGGTAGAGCGAAGCGACGAATCGCGAACTCGCCGAGTTCGAGCCGGGCGCCGGAAAAATCAGCCCGGAAGCGCAAAGCGACCGGTGAGTACAAGACCACCCCCGGGGTCGAGACGGTTTCCAGGGGGGGCGATGGAGGCCAAACTGCGCCGCCGCGGAGTGAAAAGAAAACGGGCGCCCCTGAGGGCGCCCGCGGTTTGGAGCTAACAGAAGTCTTCGAGGGGCTGGAGCCCGACGTTGTGCGACTGGCTTACCAGCCGCCGCCGCGGCTGCCGCCATCGCGACCGCCACGACCACCGCCGCCGCCGCCGCCACCGAATCCGCCGCGGCTGCCGCCACCGCCACCGAATCCGCCGCGACCGCCGCCGCCGCCACCGAAGCCACCACGACCACCGCCACCGCCGCCGCCGCCTTCACGAGGACGAGCCTCGTTGACGGTCAGGTCGCGGCCACCGATGTTCTTGCCATGCATGCCAGCGATCGCCGCCTTGGCGTGCTCGGCATCGCGGAACTCAACGAACCCGAACCCGCGCGGGCGACCGGTCTCGCGATCGGTGACCAGCGACGCGGAGACGACCTCGCCGAACTGCGAGAAGATCTCGCGAAGCTCGGTCTCGGACGTGCTGAAAGGAAGATTGCCGACGTACAGCTTCATACCGCTTTTCACTATCCGCCCGACTGAACCTTCAAGAAAACCAAAGCTATCTTCGGGCGAAAGGAAAGCGGTGGCTGACCCGGGATGCTGCCCCACCATCGGAGCTGACGCGGCCTAGGACATCAGACTTTAGCCCTATTCTGTTCTTCGGACCACGCTATTTCTGCGATTTTGTTCCGGGACGTTATGGTCGCCCGGACGCCAAGCATCTGCTGAGCAAGACAATGGGGGATCCGCGTATCTTCTATACACATAACTCACAGTTTATCCACAGCCAGAGCCCCATAATGCAAAGGAAAACACCTGGTTCTCTGAACGGGCTTGCAGTGAACAGCAAAAGGTGCTAATCTGTTCTCACTTGAACTGCCCCCGGAAGGGCGGCGAGCGCGCTTCGGTGCCTCGCCGCCTTTTTTCTTTGGGAGCGTTTTCATGCTGGCTTTTTCGATGGATTTTCCTGCGTCTCTGGCGGTTGGGCGTCCGGGCTCGGCTCTTCTTGGCCGTCGGGCCGGAGCGATCGCTGGATGATGTCTTCCCTCGAGAGGCCAAGCTGCGCCAACACGAGCAGGTTGCCGCACTCCGGGCATCGCACCGCCGGCTCGGTGGCCCCGTGGACGACCGGCAACCCCAGCAGGCTCTGGCGACATTGCGGGCAGTTGCAATGCAGCAGCCGCTCGCGGATCGCCCGGATGAGCTGGCGATCGCGGACGAAGGCGCCCGCCAGAAACGCGAGCATGACGGGGAAGGCGACGAATGTGAGCGCGGGAACGCCGAACAGGATCCAATCCGGTTCGGCGGGAAACCGGTAGCCGAGCGCGGACAAGAGCCAATCGTTCATGGGCTTGATGGCGAAGACTGCGCCGGCAAGAGCGGCAACCAGAACGCCCGCACCCACCAGAACCGGCCCGACGAGCGACACTCGCCGCTGCATCTGCACGCGAAGCACGAAGGTACGGCATTCCTCGTCGCTGAAATCGTCCAGCTCAGCGAATGCCCGCCAGACCTTGGACACCGGAATACGCATGTGCTTCTTCGCCCGCCCGCCCAGCTTGCAAGACGCTGTTGTTTGTATGCCGGACAGACGGATACGACCCGATCGCGGTTCGCTCGCGGCCGCGAGAAAGCACGTGCGCCGACCCTGCCATCGCCCCCCACGATGTTGAGTCGCGGTGTTCTGCCCTCAAGGGAGCGCCTGGGTTCGTGTGCCGCCCGAACGATTAGCTCAGCCAGTCGCGGGCCGCGAGGCGTTCGGGGACGTAGGTCTCGGTGACGTAGCTGATGTCCTTGGTGATCATGGCTTCGACTTCCATCTTGAAGCCGTTGCGGAGCATCAGCTCGATCTCCTTCTGCCAGCCCTTGTGGTCCTCGAACCACGGATACGCCGCGATCTCCTTCGCGCGCTTGATGTCGTTCTCTGTGAGGTCAATCTTTACGGCTTCATCGAGCTCGCACGCTTCGTAGTCCTTGGCACGGATGCCCAGGAACTTGGCGTCGGGGATTGCTAATCTCGAGCTCTCGAAGGCGAGTGAGATCGAGCCCTGCTTGATGACGCTGTAGATGTAATGTCCCCACGGGTCGTTGTCGAGCAGGCAGATCACCGGGAGCTTGAGTTCCTGGTTCAAGCGTTGGAGCAATCGGCGGCAGCCGCGCGGGGGCTGTCCAGCGCCGTGCGTCAGGATGCAGTTGTGCTTCTCCCAGAAGCGGTCTTCGTTGAAGCGGTTCCAGACGGTACCCTTCTCCACGTGCAGGACGAACTTGGCCTCGCACTTCTTGAACTGGATCACGTCCGGCTCGACGATGCTGGGCAGGGCGTAGCCGCCGCTGCCCATACGGCGGCAATCGATGTCGTCGCCCTTGTCGGTGAGGGTGATGTTGCCGACCATCGCGCCGCGGTTCTCGGCAAAGACGTGGAGCTCCTCGCGCAGCGCGCCGAGCGTCACCTCGAGATCTTCAAGGATGGGGTCGCTCTCGTCCTGCGCGTCGAAGGTGTTCTCGCGGGTCCCGGCGATGGTGTGCTTGGCCTTGTAGAACACACCGCGGAGGCTGCTGGTCTTGTCGCGGTCGATGAGGTCCTTGATGGTGCTGGCGTGCAGCATTGTCTGCATGAACTGCTTGGCGGTCTTGAGGTCGAACAAGGGGCGCTCGGCGGTGTTGTCGCCCATCTCCAGGATGCCGCGCTTCTTGTTCCAGATCGTGTTGCCCTTCGTCCGCGCGGGAATGTCGATGCTGGGCTCGCGCCCCTTGAGCGTTCGGGTCACAACGTCGTCGGCCAGGCCCCGCAGCTTGCCCAGCGTGCGCACGTCGCGCTCCTTGGGCTTCTTCGAAGCCGCGGACCCGGTGGTCGCGGCGGAGCTTGCGGCGCTGCCCGCGCGTTGAGTGCCCGCGCTCGCGCTGGCTGCCTTTGAAGTCGTGGCTTTGGTGGTCGTCTTCTTCGCCATGTCTATGTGTTCCGGGTCCGTGTTCCGGGTCCGCGAGCCGCGCTGGGCCATTCCTGTGGTCAGTTGTCGCGGCGAGCAGAGCGTAGCGACTCGCCGGCGAAGCAGGCAAGGTGGCAGATTCGCCGGTTGTCGACGCGTTGTTGCCGCGACCGAGCGCTTTGAATGGGGCGAACGCGCTGGCCTGGATCTCGTCCTCCATCCGCGCTGCTGGTGCCGCGACTGGGGGCGGTACATCCACGGATGTTCGATGATTGCTTGTGGACGCTCGATGCTTGCAAGTTGCATCGACGCCATGGCGGCGGCGCCTTTGATACACTTAACGTTGCCTTGAGGCACACTCCCCACAGTCGCGCATCGGGAGCTGGGCCACCCGGCGTTCTTGGCTTCCATCCGTTGCGTTCAAATCAAAGAGGTTCCGACTCTCAAGGGGTTACCCATGAGCACGAGCGAGCGTGCAACGCGTGTGTTCCGGGCCTATGGCGGTGTCTTTGCCTTGTTCTTTGCGGCGTCGGCGACGCTGGCGGGCGGTGTCGGTGGCGTCTCCGGACGAACGCAGCAATGCAACGCCAACACCGCCTGTGGATTGACGAGTATCGACTGCAACGCGGGTCAGGCAGCGTGCTGCTGCCGCGTCAGTGCTGGTGCATATAGCTGCTCGCGCGGAGATGCGGCGTGCACGCCTCCGGCTGGTGGAAACTGCCACGAGGGCGCCAATATCTAACGACGCCTCGCCCTGCTGCCCGACTTGATTGGCCACATTTGAATGGCCCGATTCGGGTGGCCGGTTTGGGCGGTCCGCGGGGCGCTGCCCATCCCCAGCGGCATCGTTCGGTAGCCCGGCCCGATTGTCCTCTCGCACGTCTTCCATTCTTGAGTCAGCTCAACAACGCTCGTTGTCGGTGGATGCAACCGATGGACGCGACGTTATCTTCCTTCCGAACCCTGAGGCCCAAGGCGATCTACGCCATGGCCATCGCGACCGCGATCGTGCTGGGCGGCGCTGCCGTGCTGCAGATCGTTGGCCGCCAGAACTCCAGCACTCGTGCGCAGGCGGAATCCAGCTCGCAGGCGAAGCGTCTGTACGACGCCGTGCCCTTGCGGCCCGTCAGCGACATCTCGCCTGAGAGCGTCGTGCCGCCCACACTCTCGGGTCCGAATCTCGACGCGCTCCCGCGCGGGGCGCGGGACGCGCTGTTTCGCGACTTGGGCCAGTTTCTCTATCTCCGCTTTGGGTCGGCGGAGCCCGACGCATACGCGAAGTGGCGCTCGCAGCGAGGCGACACGCCGCGCCCGCTGGTGGAGATCAATCGGTTTGGCGATGTTGGTGAGGATTACCAGTTTTTCTTTGGGGAAGCGCTCCCACCGACGATGACGTTCGATCAGCTCTTCACGGCCCTGCGGAAAGCAGGCGACGACTACGCGAGCGGCGTGAACCGAGCGACTGATATCGCGGGTGATCCCCGCGGCTTTGCGATCGCGATTACGCGATGGACGCCGGACCATCGCGTGCGCGCCCGCCTCGATGCGCCCGGCACGCCACGGTTCTGGAACACATCCGTCTCCGCCGCGATGAGGCGGTTCTGGACGGCTCCGGCCTCCAGCGACGTCGTCCTCGCGCGCGATGGGGAGCTTTGGTGGATGGACTTTGGCTTCCTGCTTCGATACGACGACGGCTCGCGCAGGCCAATGCTCCTCGGCGGGTTCTATGATCCAGGCACTGAGTCTTGGCGCTTTGAGCAGTTCCACGCCATGCTCTGGTCGAGGAGCGAGTTTGTGACTGCGCTTGCCTATTGATGTCAAGTCCGAAAGGGGTCTGATACACAGTGAGATCCAGTGAGTCAGCGCAAGGCGACGCAAGCCACACGATGCGGTCGTAGTCAACATCTCACGAGCACTTCACGCGGCAGAGGGCAGGCATGAGTTCTCTGGCAAACATCGATCGGATCCCCCGGGAGCGCGTGCGCCACGAGCGGATCGTTCGATCTGCCGTGATGATGGTGGTCGGGGCGTTCCTGTTCCTTGCGGCGGTGGCTAAGGCCGTCTGGCCTCACGAGGCGATGCCCGCCATGACGTACTTCTCGTCGGTGGCCAGGTCGCTGGCGTTCGCGAGCCCGTTGGTGCTGTTGTTCCTCGTGGTTGCATTTGAGGCCTTCGTTGGCTTGTGCTTGCTTTCCACCCGCGCGGGCGGGGCGATCGTCGTCGCCGTGCTGGCGATGCTGAGCGTCTTTTCCGGGGCACTCATCATCGTGGCGCTCGATGAGCGTGCTCCCGCCTGCGGCTGCTTTGCCGGCTTTCTTCGCGACGCCAATGCCCCGCAGGGGGCCGTCTTTGGCTTGCTTCGAAATGCCGGGCTCGGCGCCGCCTGCGTGTGGCTTCTGGCGTCAAGGCCTCGCGTCCCCTTGCCCGGTGCGGGCCCGCGTCTGAGTAACCTCGTCGCGCGACGCGGGTTTACGCTCCTTGAAGTTCTCGTCTGCATCAGCATCGCGACGGTGCTTGCGGCGCTGCTCGCCTCGTCGCTCGGGCCCCTGCGGGGTCATGTGCGCACGACCGATGCCAACGCCCTGCTCCGCCAGAGCGTCGTCGTTTTGGATCAGTACGCCAGCGACTCGCGCGATGCGTTTCCATACTTCCACACCGAGGCGGATCCCTACGGGCCCGTCGTGCTCCCCACGTGTGAGCTCCCGGCATCCAACCTTGGTTATTTTCGGTGTGGCATATTCTGGTGGCCCAATGCCATTCCTTCGTATGTCGATCCGGGCTTCTTGCAGCAGCTCAGGCTGGATCCAACCTCTAACCCGTTTGCGGATACCTATGCCATCCCGCAAGACGTCCACTGCTCTCGCGTTGGCCTGAGCGCCACGGTGTTCGCCGATCCCGCGCTGTGGACGCGCAGCGGTCAGGTCGAGCGATCGGATTGGCCCCTGTTTCGGGGCGTCCACGCGTATGAAGTGACGTTTCCGTCGAGCAAGGGCCTGGTGGCGGATTTCCGCTCCGCCTTGTTCGATCCCGTCGCGCCCCAGCGGGAACTGGCGCTCAACGCCGCGGCGGTGGATGGTTCGGTGCGTTCGCTGGCCTTTGAGGAGAACTCGCCACGGGTCGTAAATCGCGGGCTCGGCGCCGCACCCTTCGAGGTGATCTCGACTCTTGGCGGGGTGCGTGGGCGGGACTATTGACTCCGCCCACACGTGTTCCGAGCCTTGCAGGTTCCGAGCGTGGCGGAGGATCAGGAAACCTTGAATCGTGACACGAGGTCCTTGAGCTGCTCGGCGCAGCTCGAGAGCGACGCCGCGGCCTGCGCGGATTGCGTCGCCCCGCTGGCACTGTCGCGTGAGCACGCCGAGATCTGCTGGATCGCGCGGGCAATATCCTGGCTCGCGGCAGACTGCTGGCTGGCGGCGGCTGCGATCGCATCCACCATCTCCACCACCGTATCCGAAGCGCTCACGATGCCCCCAAGCGCCGTGCCAGCGCTCGTCGCGAGGGCGGTTCCGTTCTGCGCTCGCGTCGAGCTTGCCTGGATCTTCTCCACCGCTTCGCCGGTCACTGCCTGGATCTCGCGGATCGAGACCGTGACTTCTTCCGTTGCCTTGGTCGTGCGCTCCGCGAGCTTGCGCACCTCGTCGGCGACCACCGCAAACCCCCGCCCGTGTTCGCCGGCCCGGGCCGCTTCGATCGCGGCGTTGAGCGCCAGCAAGTTCGTCTGGTCCGCCACGTCGTTGATGACGCCGATGATCCGTCCGATCTGCTCGCCCTTGCGCCCAAGCTCGGCGACCGCCTGCGCCGACGAGCGGACTTCGCCCGAGATTGCTTCCATCTCGCGCACCGTCTTGGCGACCACGTCCCCGCCCGACGTCGCCTGCTCTCGCGACTTGGCCGCGGACTGCGCCGTGCGTGCGCTGCGATCGGCCACTTCCGTTGCGGATGACGAGAGTTCCTCGACTGCAGCCGAGGCCTGCGCGGATTCGGCTTCCTGGCGGCGCAGCGCGTTGGCGGTGTTCTCCGACGACGCGGTGATCTCCACCGCTGCCGCCGAGACCGACTCCGTATTCGACCGGATCTGCGTGATCAGCGTTTGCAGCCGCTCCATGAAGGTGTCGAACAACCCACTCAGCGTGCCGATCTCGTCCGAGCGGCGAATGCCCACCCGCTTGGTCAGGTCGCCCTCGCCGTTGACGATGTCGCTCAACCTTCCGGTCAGCGTGCGCAGCGGTGTCGTCAACAGACTGCGGAGCAGGAAGAACGAAACGCCCATCAGCACACCGACGACCGGAATGCCGACCATGCCCGCGGCCCCCATGAAGCCAGCGACCTTCTGATCCACCTCGCTCAAGGGCAATACCACTTCGTACGCGCCGTGCATGTCGCCCGGCTTCCAGCCCTCCATGGCAAAGCCCAGCGCATCCTTCCCGTCAAAGGCACCGGAGGCATCGCGCGTGTCGTAGCGGCTTGGCTCCCCGTGGCAGCTCATGCACGTCTCGTCCAGACGGATCGCTCGGACGTAGTGCAGCGCGTTGGTGTCCGCATCGACGCGGGCGAGCGTCTCGTTCCCGCCGGACTTGATCTGATTGGTCAGGTCGCGCAGCAACTGCTCGCGGAACGAGCCCGACTCGGGGATGTTCTTCGGATTGCGAGCGTTGAACGCCGTGACGCGGAAGTCGATCTGCTCCCGCTTCGCAGCGTTCTTGGCCGCGGTCCAGCCCACCACCACCGGAATGGTGTTGTAGAACCGAGTTTGCTCGTAGCTCTTGCCCTCGCCCATCTGACGCACGGCCTCCGCGACGAGGGTCGTGACGTCGACAGCCTGCTGGCGTTGCAGCAGCGACGCGTGGTTCTTCGCCTCGTCGGCGACGGCGGTGAACGCCGCAGCACGCTGCACCAGTGTGTTCTGCGCATCTGTCTGATAGTGCGAGATGAATGTCCATGCCAGCGTTGCCGACGCCAGCCCAAGAGCCCCGACCACCAGGAGGGTGATCTTCCCCGTCAACCCGAGCTTCCGTCCACCTTCTCGCGTGTCAGTCATGGCGACCTCTCTGGGATAGATGACCTAATGAACGCGATCGGCGTACTCGCAACATGAAATCAGTGGACCGCATCTGAAATGGGCACGGTGTTTCTCCTCAGGAGGTCGGGAAGGGTCTCAAGGCCAGCCGAGTTGGTCGCGCACCTCCTTGAACACGGGGGACGACGTACGCTGGGCACATGAGTGCGATGCTGATCGATGGAAAGGCGTTGGCGGCGGAGTACCGGTCGCGGATCGCCGCCCGAGCCAAGGCTGTTCAGGCCCGGGGCGGGGCTGTCCGCCTCGATGCGCTGCTCATCGACTCGGGCGACAATGCCGCGCTCCAGTACGCGGAGAACCAGGGCAAGACGTGCGCGGAGCTGGGCATCGACTACCGCCTGCACAAGCTCTCGCCCAGTTCGACCTTCGACGATATTGCCGGGCGTGTGCTGCTGCTGAACACCAAGGACGAAGTCTCCGCGATCATGGTGCACCTGCCCCTGCCGGAGGGCGTCGACGCGTATGGCGTGCAGCGGCTCATCGCCCCGGAAAAGGATGTCGAAGGCGTCAACCCCGCGAACATCGGCAATATCGTGTATGGCAGATCGTCGCTGGCCCCGTGCACGGCTCTGGCGGTCGCGACGATGGCCCAATGGGTCGCGCGCCGGGCGTGGAATGCCGAAAACCTCCGCTCGCGACGGGCGGTGGTCGTTGGCGCGGGCGACGTGGTGGGCAAGCCGATCGCGGTGCTGCTCATGAGGCTCGACGCGACGGTGGTCTCCTGCAACATTTGGACCAACCAGGAGGAGGGCGGGCTCGCTGGGGTGACCCGATCCGCGGATCTACTCGTTGCCGCGGCGGGCGTTCCCGGGCTCATCACGCGCGACATGGTCAAGCCCGGAGCGATCGTGATTGACGTGGGCGTCAACCGCGTTCCCGGGCCGGATGGCAAGCTCCGCACCGTTGGCGACACCGACTTCGCGGGCGTGTCTCAGGTCACGTCGTGGATCAGCCCAGTTCCGGGGGGTGTCGGGCCCATGACGGTCGCGATGCTGCTTCGCAACGTGGTCGAAGCCGCGGAACGGACCGTCGGGATCGACGCCGCGGGCTAAGCCAAATCGGACTTGAGAGACGACTTTCGGGACCTCGACCGATCAGGCGGCCGACGCGGACCGGCTTCCACAACTTTCAGTGATTTCTGAAAAGACAGTGGACTTAGCACCCCGTTCATGCGATACTGAAAGCATGGCGGGTGGTGAGCCAGGGGCCGAGCGGGTTGATGAGCGCGTCAAGCAGGCGCAGGCTCGTTTTGTCGCTGTCTGGGGGCAGATGGCCAACGCCTGGGGGATCAGCCGAACGATGGCTGAGATCCACGCCCTGCTCTTCCTCGCGGAAGAGCCCCTGTGCACAGACGACATCATGGAACGCCTGCAGATCAGCCGCGGCAACGCCTCGATGTCACTGCGGGCACTGATGGACTGGGGCATCGTCGCCCGGACGCACAAGCGGGGCGACCGCAAGGAGTACTTCGTCTCCGAGCAGGATGTCTGGGCGTTGTTCCGCGCCATCGTGCGGGAGCGGATGAAGCGCGAGATCGATCCGTTGCTCGCCTCGCTCTACGAGATTCGCGACATGACTCCCAGCGGCGGCAAACTCGCCCCGGCGGAACGCAAGGCGCTCGACGCCCACAACCGCCGCATCGACGACATGCTGTCGTTCTTCAAGACCGTCGAGGGCCTGAGCCAGCGGTTCATCAGCCCGCCGGGACCGGGCCTCAAGCTCGCCGCGTCGCTGCTGCGAACGGTGACTTCCGCGGGCAAAGCGGGGGAACCCGGGCGGGCCGATCTGGGCAAGAACGCCGCGCGGCGCGGACGTCAGAGCCCAGACGCGGGCGACGTCGATCCGGCGGCGGAGACAGATCTCGACGACACCGCTTCGAAGGAACCCGCGGCGTGACGACGTTCCAATCCAACCCCCAGCCGAGGCCCGCGGGCGTGTCCACCTCGCCCTCCGGAAGCCATGCCCCGGCAAGCCATGCCCCGGCAAGCAATGCCCCGGCAAGCAATGCCCCGGCCGGTCATGTGCCGACCGGTCAGGCCGCCGCAAGTCAGGCTAGCGGCGCCGACTCGGGCCATCTGGTGCTGCGCGTCGCCTGGCTGGTCGATCGATCAGCGTTGTCCCAGGCCGCCAACGCAATGCGGCCCGCCGCCGCCACCCAATCGCCTGGCCCCGCACGGGCCGACGACTCGATTGGCTCGCAAATGGCCGCGGCAAAGCCCGGATCCGCCAATGCGGGCGAGGTCGAGATCACGCTGGATGTTCGGATCAAGGACCTCCGCTTCGTCGCGCCGTCCTCGTCCCCCTCGGCATATCCAGCCACGAGCGCCGATGGGCGGAGTCAGCGCGGAGCGGTCGCCTTCCGAGTTGGGGGTGGTTCGTGGACCGAGGTTGAGACACCCGCGAGCGTTGAGATCAGTCGGGCCGGCACGACGACGTACGTCCATGTCGATTGCCCGGGCCTGATCATCGCCTCCGTGCCTGTGGACACCCGGGCGCAGGGTGAGCGCGATCAATCTCCTTGTGCTCCGGCGGCGGCAGCGGGTTCCGCGCCGAGCGCGGGGGAGACTCTGCGAGGCCCGACGTACATCTGGGCGGCGGGTTTCGAGGCACTGGGGCTGGAGGGCGGCCGATACGAGCTGTCTCGGGCCCGGGTCTTGGACAAGCCCGAAGTGTGGTAATGAACGCCCGCTCAAGTGGCACGCGCCCGCGATGCGAAACAGCGGTCCGCGTGCGCCGGGTCTTGCACGCTCTTGAACGGTGAGGAACGAAAAAGGCGGACCCTTGGGTCCGCCTTTCGTCTGCTTCGGTTGGATTGACCTCGCGAGGCCGCTGGCTCAGCAGCCGCGTGCGAAGGCGTCGGCAAAGTCGAGGTAGTCGAAGAAGTCGACGATGCCGTCACGGTTGAAGTCGGCGCTGGTCAGTTCATCGGCGAAGGCGGAGCTGAAGTCGAGGTAGTCGAAGAAGTCGACCTGGTTGTCGCTGTTGAAGTCAGCCGCGCACGCGACGTTGGCCCGGATGGACACGTCGTCGATGTACCAGTTGTCGCCGATCGAGTTCCCGACGCTGCGGAACCGAACCGCGAACTTGTTGTGCCGGGCGGAAGCGATGTTGGGCACCGCGAGGTTGTGCTGGACGAACGTGGTCTGCAGGGTTCCGTTGCTGGTGATCGTCGCCAGGTTCACCCATGCATTGGAGGTGTTGAGATACTCGACGGCGAGCGACTCGCCCGACGCAGGGCCCCGGTGCTGCGTTGCAAAGCGCAGGCGCAAGTCCTGCGAGTTGCCCGCCAGACGGATCGCGTTGGTCTCGATCCGGCGGGCGACGTTCACGTTCGCGGAGCGCGTTCCGCTGGGCTCGGCGAACGCCGCGACGCTGACGTTCGCGCCAGTGTCGCGGTAGACCCACTTGGCGTTCTGGAAGTTCCCGGTTTCGAAGTCATCGCTGAAGGGAAGATCCGAGGGGAACGAGATGCGGTACGCGTCGGCGATCGCGCGGCCCGAGTTCACGCGTCCGCGACCGAAGGTGTTGTCTTCGCCCGCGGTGCCCAGATCGTCCACGTTGTTGAGCAGGATGTCGCGAACCTGGACCGCGCTCAGGTTGGTGTTGACCGAGAGGATGAGCGCCGCGACTCCGGCTGCCGCCGGGCAAGCCATGGACGTGCCCGACTTGGTTCCGTATGCGGTGGAGCTGCCGTTCACGGTGCTGAAGATGCTGCTTCCGGGCGCGCCCAGGTCGACAGCGGCGCCGAAGTTGGAAAAGCTGCTCTTCGCGTCCGCCGAATCGGTCGACATGACGATCATGACGTCCGGGTAGTTGTCCGCGCCCAGATCGCTGTTGGCGTTGCCCGCCGCCCAGAACCAGAGCGTGTTGTACGTCGAGCGGAGCGTGGCGCCGACCGTCTGGTTCGAGGCGCTGTTCACGCCCGAGTACGACGTGCTGACGATCCGGGCGCCGTTCTGCGCGGCCCAGGTGGCCCCGCTCTGGAGGGCGGTGAAGCTCGAGCCGCCGCCGGTGGAGTTGGAGACGCGGATCGGCATGATGCGGTTGTTCCAGCCCATGCCCGCGATGCCCACAGAGTTGTTACCGATGCCCGCGGCGATCCCGGCGCAGTGCGTGCCGTGGCTGTTGATGTCGTTCACCTGACCGCCGGAGGTTTGGGGGATCACGGATGTGCCGGCGCTGTTCGCTCCCGGAACCAGGCGGGCCGCGAGGTCCTGGTGATCGAGCTGGATGCCCGTGTCCGTAATCGCGATGATGACCGAGCTGCTGCCGGTGGTGATGTCCCACGCCGGCTCGCTGTTGACGCGCTGGTGGGCGTACTGCTGCGTCGAGTACGACGCGTCGTTGGGGACCAGCACCGGGTAGACGATGTAGTTGGGCTCGGCGTACTCATAGTCGCCCGTGCCCATCAGGAACGCGTGCATCTGGTTCTCAGTCACGCCCGCGGGGAGGCGGATCACCACGTACTTGTGGATGTTCTCGGGTTGAATGGTGATGGGCGCGAGTCGATCCAGGGCGCGTGCAACGCGAGCGGAGGCGGTCAGGGCGTCCACGCCGCGGGCGGCGAGGGCGTCGGGCTGGAGCGGACGAACGATCATCTCGCCCGAAAACTCCTGCGTCCCGGGGATCGCGACATACGTCGCTGGCGCGTTGTTGGCCAGGGCCAGCATCGCCGCGTCGCCCGCCTGCAGGCGGATCGACGATTGGATGATCTGGGCGGGTGGTGTGACATCATCAGCACGAGCCGAGACGCAGACCGCGCCGGCGAGCGCGATGATCAGGCACACCTTCGACATCGGGGAAACTCGTGACATGCAAACTCCTGTTTCCAAGCTGGCCCTCTTCAATCGGTCCGCTCGGTGGACGAATCACGTGATCGCCCAAACCGCCGACGTCGGACCCTCCCGGCACCGGGGTTGCCGCTGCGACCCTGCAAGCGGCGACACTCCGGCCCTTTCGCATTCGAGCGTGCGGTTTCCAACAGAGTCCGGCCTGACCCGCACAAGGGCCGGCTCTGTCGACACCAGACAAACGTCGAACTCCACCAAGGGCGAACAGGGCATGACGCCCGCCCTCGGCGACCTCCCAGTCGTGTGCATGCGATTGGCGTGAGCATACACAAATCTTGTTTACAACACCAGAAAAATTGCACCCTAGCTTTCGGCCCCACAATGGAAACCACTGGGACCGCCGCCGCCCAGTCGTCGCGCCGCATTCGCGGGCCAGAACTTGCCAAACCTTTGTTCCTGGGGGAGACTGACGTCATGTCAAACGTCTCCGGGATGGTCAAACTCCTTCGCGCCCGCCACCCGTTCGTGCGCATTGTCACCGACGAGGAAATGGAGGCGGTCGAGGTCGTGCGTTCCGCCGCGGCGGAGTTCGGGCTTGGTGTCCATATCTGGTCGGCGGTGAACGGTGTAACGGCGACCGATCTGGCGAACGAGTCCGCGATTGCTGAGACCAACAACGCCGGCGCCGCCCTCGTCTACTGGCGTCGCCAGATTGCCTCCGGCAATCCGACGGTGTGCGTCATGCTCGACCTGGCGGACCACCTCCACGATCCCCTGGTCGTCCGCGCCCTGCGCGAACTGGCCCAGCACTTCACCCGCCTTAATGCCTATTTCGAGCGCGCCGTGCCCGGGCAGGAAATGCGCGAAGGCTCGCGCGGGACACTGGTCATGATCGACCACCGTTCCAGCGTGCCCCCGATCGTCGAGACCAAGGCCACGCTGTTCGAGATCGCGCCCCCCGACGAAGACGAGCTTCGGGAGATGCTGAGGCGCACCGTCTCGGGCTTCCATCGCGAGAAGGCGGTGGAGGTCGCGCTCTCCAAGAGCGCCGGCGAACTGATCATCAAGAACCTGCGCGGGCTTTCCCGACGCCAGGCCCGCCTGCTGATCGCCGAGTCAATCGCGCACGATCGCAAGCTCGACGCGAGCGACGTCCACGACGTGATCGCGGGCAAACGGATGCTGATGGGAAGGGGCGGCCTGCTGGAGTTCGTCCAGACGCCGGCCGACCTTTCGGGCGTCGGGGGGCTGGACAAACTCAAGGCGTGGCTTTCCAAGCGAGAGGGCGCGTTCCGCCCGGAAGCCGCGGCCTTTGGGCTTACGCCGCCCCGGGGCCTGCTGCTGCTGGGCGTGCAGGGCGCCGGCAAGAGCTTGAGCGCCAAGGCGATCGCCGCCGCATGGAAGAGGCCTTTGTATCGGCTCGATCCCGGCGTGCTCTACGACCGGTATGTCGGCGAGACGGAGAAGCGCCTGCGCGACTGCCTGAGGCAGGCCGAGACGATGGCGCCGATCGTGCTGTGGATCGACGAGATCGAAAAGGCTTTCGCCTCGGCCGCGGCGCAGAGCACCGATGGCGGGCTTTCCAAGCGCATGTTCGGAACGCTGCTGACGTGGATGCAGGAGCATGCGGCGCCGGTGTTCCTGGTCGCGACGGCCAACGACATCGAGGCCCTGCCGCCAGAGCTGCTCCGCAAGGGCCGGTTCGACGAGATCTTCTTCGTCGATCTTCCAGGGCCGGTCGCGCGCCGCCAGATCCTTCAGATTCACCTGCGCAAGCGGGGGCGCGATCCCGAGCGGTTCAACCTCGACGTGCTTGTTGCCGCGACGGAGGGCTATAGCGGCGCGGAGATCGAGCAGGGCGTCATCTCCGCGCTGATGCACGCCTTCGCGGCAAGCCAGGCTGGCAGCGGTGGGGGCGGCGCCACCGGGCCCGCGGGGGGTGGCGGCGCTTCCGCCGACCTCAGCACGCAGATGCTCGTCGACGCGTTCGCGGCATCCCCGCCGCTCTCGCGGACGGCGCGCGAGAAGATCGCCGCGCTTCGTCAGTGGGCGCTCGGGGATGAGTCGCTCGGCCTCGCGGCGCGGTGCGTCCCCGCCGAGTGAGCTTGGCGCTGCAACGATCCTGCATGATCCAGGTTGGTCAACCCGCGCCGGATTTCACGCTGCCCGACGAACTCGGAAACGCCGTCACGCTGCGGAGCGAGCTGGCCCGGGGCCCGGTGGTGGTGTACTTCTACCCGCGCGACTTCACGCCCGTCTGCACGGCCCAGGCGTGCATGTTCCGCGACGAACACGCGAGGCTTGCCGGCGCGGGGGTCAACGTGCTTGGCATCAGCGGGCAGGGCGCCGCAAGCCACGCCAAGTTCAAGGCCAAGCACGCCTTGCCCTTCCGCCTGCTTGCGGATGAGAAAGGCGATGTGGCGCGGGCGTTCGGGTGTACCGCTCTCTTTGGGCTCATCCCGCGCCGAGCAACCTTCTTCATCGACCGATCGGGCGTCGTGCGAGATCGGGCGGTCGCCGACCTGAGCGTTGCGTCGCACAAGGCGTTCGTTGAGCGGGTGATCGCTCAGGGGCCTGGTGCGTCAAGCCCCGTCGCCGGGTGATCGGGTGCTCGCCCCTCCACGCTCGGGCAGGCTCGCAGGAGGTCACCCGAGCCCTTGACGACTCGTATGGTTGGGCGATGAACCAAGTTTCGTTCCAGCTTGATCGCCTGATCAGCGCCAGATCCGCCGCGATCAACGGCTCGGGAATCCGGCGCGTCTTCGACGAAGCAGCCCGGGCGACCAACCCCGTTCGCCTGTACATCGGTCAGCCCGACTTTCCGGTCGACGATCGCATTAAAAGGGCGGCGTGTGAGGCGATTCGCGACGACATCAATGGCTACTCGCCGACCCAGGGCGTCAAGCCTTTGCTCGATCGCGTGCAGTCGCACCTGCGCTGGGATCTTGGCTGGTCGTGCGGCCCCGGGCTTGCGACCGACCTCGCGGTCGTCAGCGGAACGTCCGCCGCGCTCTTCCTGGCCTGCATGGCGCTGCTCAACCCCGACGACGAGCTGATCCTGCCCGATCCTTACTTTGTCGCGTACCCGCACATGGTCGAGCTGTGCGGCGGCAAGCCCGTCCTCTGCGACACCTACCCCGATTTCCGCTTGACCGCCGCGCGCGTCGAGCCCTTGCTCACCCCGCGCACCAAGGCGGTGCTGGTCTGCTCGCCGGGCAATCCGTCCGGCGTCGTGTCGTCGCGCCAGGAACTGGCCGATCTGGTCGACCTCTGCCGCTCGCGCAACATTGTCCTGATTTCCGACGAGATCTACGACGAGTTCACCTTCCCTGAGTTTCGCACCGACCCCGCGGCCGGCGACTCGAAGGTCATGCGTTGCCCTTCCGCGGCCCGCCTTCCCGGCGCCAGCGAGTGCACGCTCCTGGTTCGGGGCTTTGGCAAGACATATGGAGTCACCGGCTGGCGCCTCGGCTACATCGCCGGTCCCACGAGGCTCGTCTCCGAGATTCGCAAACTCCAGCAATATACGTATGTCTGCCCGCCCACGCCCCTGCAGTTGGGCGTTGTCGCCGCCTTCGATGTTGACATGAACGCACACATCGGCGCCTATCAGGCGCGACGCGACCTCGTGCTCCGCATGCTTACGCCCCACACCGAAGTCGCAACACCAGGGGGCGCGTTCTACGCATTCGTGCGCGTTCCGGATCGGCTTGGCATCGGTGGCGAGGGCTTCTACAAGCGAGCCCGCGAACGCAACGTCTTCATCGTTCCGGGGCACGCTTTCTCCGAACGCGACACCCACTTCAGGTTGAGCTACGCGACAACGAAGCGCGACCTCGACGAGGGGTTGCCAATCCTGGCAGAGTTGCTCGCGGGTCGTGGAACGTGAGATATATCGACCGCCACGCGAACGCGGACCAGACAAAAGGAGTTCGTGCGACCTGGGGCAACCGATTGCCTCGTGCTCGCCATCGGACGGCTGCGTGCAACCCCCGGTCGCATGGCGTTTGACAAGTCCCGCGGGCCTAGGTAGCTTACTCGAGCTCGACGCGAAAGAACTTATTCTAGGGGACCACTTGTGCAAACTTGTGTGCTCGCACGACTGGAACGAGCAACCCAACGAGCTGTGGGGATGTGCGCCGGGCTCGCTCTAAAACGGCTGGCCTACGCACAGACCATTGTAACAGAGGCCAACCGGGTGATCATCATGGGCGGGGACGTTACGCGACCAGCGATTTTGTGATCGAATCACCTCACGAGCTTGTCGTGATGTGCAACTTCAAGGCGGGCGAAAGTACACGGTGCGACAATCCCCTCCCGGGCGCAAACAACAAAATCAAGTCAAACAAGCGAGTGCTGATCCTTGGCTCGTTCGATCCACCCGCGGGGCAGTCCAGCGCCCGAGAGGGTGTAGCTGGCGCCCAAGGCGGAAGCATCGAGGTCCGAGCTCCGCGCGTGATCTTTCGCGCAGTGGATGTGGTCGCCGGGGGAGCGGGTGGACAGGGCGGGTTCGCTGCCGCGGGAGGCGATGGAGGCAACGTTCTCATCGACGCGCAAGGCGTCGGCACCATCTCGGGCCGCTTCACCATTCGTGGCGGAGCCGGCGGAATGGCGGGCATGGTGGAAACGGCGGGCACGCTGGCACCATGGCGGGCGTCTTCCCAGTTCGCTGGTTGCAGGCTGGTTTGCCTTGGATTGCGTCAACGTTGCCCGACCGCTCACGCGGTCGGCTCCTGGTCGCTGCCGCTACTTTCTCTTCAAATCGTGCCACGCCCTTTGCCGCTACCCTTCATCAATGTTGTGGCAGCCCTCGCTTCCCGAGCGATACCTGGCGATGAAGTCCGATGAACTCGCCGCGGCGATCAGTCGTCGCCGCAGCGAACTCGGCCCCGAGCTGGTCATCCTCGGGCACCACTACCAGACCGATGAGATCATCCGCCACGTGGATTACACGGGCGACTCGCTCAAGCTCTCCCAGATTGCCGCGAAGCTGGTCACCGAGCGAGCGTCGCACGAAAAGCAAGTCAAGTGGGTCGTGTTCTGCGGCGTGCACTTCATGGCCGAGACGGCCGACATGCTCACGCCCGACCACGTCGACGTCATCCTCCCCGATCTCTCCGCGGGATGCTCGATGGCGGACATGGCGGCGTACGACGACACCGTCCACGCGTGGGAGACGATCCACGAGGCCCTCGCCGCCCGAGGTTGGAAGGGCCGCATCGTCCCCATTACCTACGTCAACTCGACCGCGGCGATCAAGGCATTCGTTGGCGAGCATGGTGGGGCGTGCTGCACCAGCAGCAATGCCGAGCAGGTCGTTCGCTGGGCGCTGGCCGGGGGCCAATCGCCCCGCGCAACCGACGGCGCCGAGCCGGAAGATATCAAGATCCTGTTCCTTCCCGACCAGCACTTGGGGCGGAACACCGTCGCGAAGCTGGGCTTTGACGTTGCCGAGCGCACGTGCGTGTACGATCCCAAGCTCGTCCGCAAGGGGCAGGATTTGGGCGGCGCAACCCCCGAGCAACTGGAGCGCAGCGTCGCGATCCTCTGGGCGGGGCACTGCTCGGTGCACAAGCTCTTCCGCCCCGAGCATTGCAGGCAGATTCGCGCCGAGAATGCCGCCAACGGTTCAGAATCGACGACGATCCTCGTTCACCCGGAGTGTGCCAAGGAGGTTGTCGATCTGGCGGACCTGAACGGTTCCACGGAGTTCATCATCAAGACGATCCGCAGCGCGCCGCCCGGTTCGCGCTGGGCCGTGGGCACCGAAGTCCATCTCGTGAATCGCCTGGCGCAGGAGGCGAAGGCTCGCGGCGTCCACGTTCGCATCCTCAGCGACTGCCAGTGCCTGTGCACGACGATGTTTCGCATCGACGAGCCTCACTTGCTCTGGGTGCTGGACAACCTCGCCGGCATGGACATGAAGAACCCCGTGCACCCCGCGGGAGAAGGCGCCGCCCGCGGGAAGGCTCGAGTCGTCAACGCAATCAAGGTCCACCCGCAGGTTCGGGAACTGGCGCTGCGAGCGCTCGATCGGATGCTGTCTCTCTCCGCGGCTCCGACGCGGGTGGAAGCGCTCGCGTTGGCGGAAAATGGCGACCGCTGACCCCGGCCGCGCGGCGGGTTCACGCGCTCTGTCTTCACTCGACTCGTGCGTTCAAGTGACTCGTGCGTTCAAGCGACTCGCGCGCCGCGCCGGCTTCACGCCTTCAGCGGGTTGCCCAGCAGTTCGCGCTTCTGACGCACGAACGCAAGGTGGTGGTCCACGTGCTCGGCATAGATCTTGACGAAGGCGCCGAGCGTCACCAGCCCGCGATGGTTGTGCACACCCTCGCGGAGGAACGCGTCGTCGGGCAGGCGCCGCAGCCAAGCCGCAGTGAACGACCGCAGCCTCTCGAACAGCGTCAGAACCAGCTCGATGTCGTCGTGCTCGTATCCGAGCTTCTGCGAGGCCGCCGTCTCGTCGTAGGCGATCAGCAGCGGCTTGTTCTCCGCGACAACCCTGCGGAAGCGGTGCACCGCGATAAGGTCGCTATCAAAGAGGTGGACGACGATCTGGCGGATGCTCCACGTCCCGGGCACCGGGAGCGCGTCCAGATCCGCCGAAGAAAGTCCATGAACCGAGCGGCGGAGTGTGGGCCCTCCAGCCTCGAACCAGTCAATCAGCTTGCGATCCATGGCAGGTCGACCCTCTCTCGCGCGCGACGTTCCGCGACGCCCTGATCAGCCCTGTGCTCGTGCCACCTGGCGGCGGCGATTCGTCGCGGCACACGGATCGACAATAGGCGACCCGTTACCATCCACCGATGCTCGTGCTCACGGTCATCCAGGGTCCGGACAAGGGGCGGACGTTCCAGCTCCCGGATCACGAGCCCCAGCTCATCGGCCGCTCCAGCGAGGCGCTGCCCATCAGCGATACCGCGGTTTCGCGCAGGCATGCCGAGCTGACGCCCGACGACGGCCTCTGGTTCATCCGCGACCTCAACTCTCAGAACGGGACTTACGTCAACGGGCAGCGGATCGCCGAGCGCACGCGCCTGCGCGCGGGAGACCAGATCCGCGTCGGCTCGTCACTGTTCGTCTTTGGCGCGACCGATAGCCGCGATCCGGACCTGGTTCGTTTCCTCCAGCCAGACCAGATCGACGCCAACGTCGAGCGTGCGATCCCCAGCAACGAGGATTCGATGATCCTCGCGGAGCCCGAGCCCCGGGCGGCGGCGGCGGAGCACCTCCGCGTCATCTACCAGCTCACCCAGCTCTTTTCGACCGCCGCAGTCGATCGGGTCGAGTTGCTCACCCGCGTGCTGGAGCTGGTCTTCAACGAGTTCAAGCCCGAGCGCGGGTTCATCCTGATGGCGGGCGAGGGCGCGGATAAGTCTCTCAGGCCCGCCGCGGTGAAATACCAGACGCCCCCGCGCGACGCCGACGACGCCAAGATCAACGTCAGCAGGACGATCATCGAGCACGTGCTGACCCAGGCCGAGGGCGTGCTCTCAAGCAACGCGATGCACGATCCGCGGTTCGCCGCCGGCGACAGCGTGCAACGCCTGCGCATCCGTTCCGCCATTTGCTCGCCCATCAAGTTCCGCGAGCGGACGTACGGCGTCGTCTACATCGACAGCTCGATCGCGAACTACACGTTCACCAGCGACCAGCTCGCGCTGCTCAACGCCATCGCCCAGCACACCGGGCTCACCCTCGCCAACGCCGACCTCTACGCCCAGAAACTGCATGGCGAGCGCCTCGCGGCCATGGGAGAGGCCGTCGCCAGCCTGTCGCACTCGATCAAGAACATCCTCCAGGGCCTGCGGGGCGGGGCCGATGTCGTCGAGATGGGCCTCAAGAAGGACGACCTCAAGATCGCCAAGGGCGGCTGGCCCATCCTCAAACGCAACCTCGACCGCATCGTCGGGCTGACGATGAACATGCTGACCTACTCGCGCCAGCGCCGCGTCGAGCTTGAACTCGTGAAGCTCCAGCCGCTGATCGACGATTGCGTGCAGTTGCTCGAGGGCCAACTGGAGGCCAAGGGCGTCGCGGTCCTGGTCGATGTGGATCCGGAGATTCCGCCCGTGGCGCTGGATCCCAACCTGATGCACCAGGCACTCATGAACCTGATCGGAAACGCCGTCGAAGCGGTGGAGGCCCGCAAGGGCGCTGTGACGATCCGGGCGTTCTACCACCAGCGGGGCGTCCCCGCATCAGTGCTCCGTCTGGTCCCCAGCGCGCGCACCGCCCCAAGTGCCCCGCCCCAGCTCGCCTCCGCCGCACCCGCGCGCCCAGATCCTCTCAAAAGCGGCGCGGTGCTCGAGCTCCAGGTCATCGACAACGGCGCGGGCGTCGCAAGCGAGAACCGCGCATGGATCTTCGAGCCATTCAACACCACCAAGGGCTCGCGCGGCACCGGGCTCGGGCTCGCCGTTGCCCGGCGAATCGTCGAAGACCACCACGGCGCGCTCGTGCTCGATCCCGCATCAGACCGTGGCGCCACCTTCCGCATCCTCCTCCCGGCCGACACCGCCATCGACCCCTCCGAAACAACCGCCAGCCGGCAAGAGCGAGACCCGCTCACCGGGGAGAAACGCTGAACATGAACATCCTCGTCATCGGCCCGCACCCGGACGATCAGGAAATCGGCATGGGCGGGAGCATCGCCCTCCTCGCCTCTCAAGGACACAACGTCCTCCTCGTCGATATGACCGATGGCTGCCCGACCCCGGTCGGCGATCGCCCCACTCGTTTGCAGGAAGCAGCAGAAGCCGCACGAGTCCTGGGCGTGCGACGTGTGCTGCTCGATCTGCCCAATCGCAAGGTCGAGCACACGCTCGACGCGCGCCATCGCCTCGCGGGCGTCATCCGTGCCCACCAGAGCCACGTTCTTTTCGTCCCACACCCGCTCGACGCCCACCCCGACCATCTTGCGACGACCCGCATCGCCATCGACGCCCGGTTCGACGCCAAGCTCACCAAGACCACGTTCCCGGATCATCCGGATCTGGCAGGCTCCGCGCAGAAGCCGATCTATCCGTTCTGGCTGTTCTTTTACTACTGCTCGCACCTGCGCCGCGTGCCAGATCCGAGCTTCCTCCTTGACGTGAGCGACTTCGCCGCACGCAAGCTGCAGGCCTTGCGAGCCTACCGGTCGCAGTTTGAGCTCAATCCGAACAACCACGGGCTGGTCGAACGCGTCGGCGCGCAAGATGCGTTCTTTGGCTCGCGGATCGGTGCCGCCGCGGCGGAACCGTTCTTTGCCCAAGAACCCTTGGGATTGATGAACCTGACCGGCCTGCTCATGGCGGGGGTTCGGCAGGCGGAGCCAACCGTGTGAGCGTCGGGCAACGACTGGCACTGGTGGCACTGGTCAAAGGGCGACACCGGTCGCGAGACCGGTGCCATCAAAGACGAAGGCCCCACTCAGAAGAGTGGGGCATCGAGACAGCTACCGCCGACGCCGGCACGAGGCGAAAACGCCAAGCGGGGCAAGAACAAGAGCGGTTCCGGGGGCGGGGATCACGAAGCCGCGGATGAAGTAGCCCAGGTTCTGGTCGGCCGAGCCAAGGTCGATCTGCTGGCCGGTGGTCCGGTTGACGATGAAGCGGTCGGAGGAGCCCACGGTCGTCGGACCCCCGTAACCCATACCAACATCGGCAACGCTCGCGCCGCCAAAGACTTCGAGGTACTTGGTGGCGTAGATCATCCGCGGCGCGAGCGGGATGTTGAGGAAGCGGAGCGTGCCAATGTCGCCTTCGATCAGAGCTCGACTGCCTGGCAGTCTTGGTTCCGAGAAGCCGGTGTTTAGAATGAACCCTCCGAGAAACGCGTTATTGTCAGCGTTATACCACTTGAACTCGACCCGGATGGCGGTGATAGTGCTTGTCGAAGAATTGTTTACCAAAGAGAACCCGGCCGAATCGATGATACCGGTTTGGAAGTTAGCCAAGTGCACGGCATCGCCATACTCGTCGCCGCCAACAGATATGATGTTGGTCAGCCGAGTACCGCCGCCGAATGATGGTGATGTGTAGTTATCGTACATCATGACCGTGCTAGGCCCGGCAGTGGGCGATGACTGGTGGTCCATGCGCACAATCCACTGGTCGCCCTCGCGCACGAGCCTGCCGGTGTCGACCTGTGCATACGCCGCGTTGCTGAGAAGCACGAGCACGAATGCACACGTTGAAAGTTGATGTTTACAAATCATCGGGGCCTCCGTAGTTGATGATGGCGCACGCCCCATTGGGGTTTTGCATGCACAACAGCCACTGCTGCATCCAATACGCCCGATCGTTCTCGTCGATCACATGACCGGGATCTTGGTTGAACTCGCCGTTGGCAAAGACCTTCAGCACGGGCAAGCCCTGCTGCTGACGCAGCAGGCTCCGGTCCACCGCTTCGTTCATGTCGGCCACATCGCTGAGATCGACCGACCCGTCCGCGTTGAAGTCGGCGACGAAGATGTCACCCATGCTGTACCAACGTTTGACATATTCCGATTGCTGAGCGCCGTCAAGGTTGTAGAGCGCGAGCACGAAGCCTCGACGACGGGCCTCGCCAAACTCCGCGAATGTAATGGGCGGCTCATCATACTTTGTCGAGTTGATGGTGAGGCTGCGCGACGTATCCGGTACGAAGAAAACTTCCGACCGAGCCCGATCGAAGAACCAACCCTCCGGACTCTCGCTCTTGAACTCTCGCACCGGCTGCCCCTGACGCTCAAAGTATCGAGTCGGCTGGGTAGAGATCGCCAACCACGAGCAGAGCGCCACAGAGCAGTCGTCGACTGCCTCCACGTTGTTCACCAGGCTGATCGGAATGTTCTCGCCGCCGAAGCGCACGTTCTGGCTGCGGAAGTAGGGCTGGAAGGAAAGCTCTAGCTGCGCCAAGCGGCGGCCGTAGACCTTCAGATCGTTGGGGGGATAGCTGCCGTTGGAGCTCGCGGCGTCCATCCAGAACCCGGAGAACCCCGCGTCGATCCAAGGCTGGATCGACTGGATGATCGACGTTACCCATGCTCGCAACATCTCTCCACCGAAATCCGTCCCTTCCCGGAACCTCGGTTCCCCGGCCCCCGGAATCAACGCATCTGTCTCCAACATACCACGTCTTTTGCGCCTCGCAAGCGATTCCGCTGGTTCTGGTCGAAATCTTAACGATCACTTCTCCGCGACATCTCCCGGCACAACCACAGCGGCCGCCCGGGTCGTCAGGCGAAGTCTCCAACGCGCGCCCCACCCTCGACAACCCACACGCCGGCTCGCTCGCCGGAACTGGAGCGGTTCGAGGTCCGTGCCGGCGTCGAGCATGAAGCAAACACACCGCTCATGAATCCCGCGTGAATAGGGAATGAGTTTCAGAACCCGACGGGGTACTCGGGCGCAGAATACACGCATGCGATCGCCCCGCGCACGGTTCCTCGCTTGGTCGTCTTGCCCGACTCAACTCGGCTCGATCGCAACTTACCGCGGCGTCAACGCGACCCACTTGTCCGCGTGCAGCTCCGCCATCGTCACCAGGCCGGGCGTCAGCGTGTGCATCTCGGCGCTGTACAGATCCCACTGGATCGTCAGCCACACCAGCACCACCAACGCCAGCCACGCGGCAAACTCGGCGACCCGCGTCTTGCGTGCCCAGTACAGAATCACCAGCGTGAGCGTGAGGCTCCCGAGCTTCCACGCCGTGAGCAGGTTGGGGCAGTTGTATTCCATCACCAGCCGTGCCAGCGGGTTGCTCTCGATCATCCCGACGCTCGTCGAGAACAGCAGCGTCATGTACAGATCGGCGAGGTTGAACACCGCCATCGCAATCAGCAGGATCACCACCCGCTCGCTCCGAGCCGGGAGGCTCGCCGCACGGCGCACGTCGAGGAAGGATCGGCACGCGGGCGACGGAACGGTCGCGAGCAGGCCGAACGGTGTTGGAACGCCAAAGGTCGACATGGAAGCGGACATAACGAAGCCTGAGGAGATCGACCGGCGATCACCTCAACCTGAGCAAGCCGGGGGTGCTGACGCGCCGGTGCGAGCGCTCGCACCTTTGGTGCCGTCTGCACCACCTCTTCCGGTGGGGCCGGGTCCAACGTGCGCACCGAACATGAAGAATGCGCGAGCAAAGGTCCCGGAATCTCGCGACGTTCGCGCCTTGAGCGTCCGGGTTCCAAGAACAAGTCGCCGATGCCTCCTTAAGGCTGCTTCACCGGCGAGGCGCCCGAGCCAAGGCCCCCAGCGCGGCGTCCAGTTCTTTCCGCTGGCCGCGTCGCGCCCGACGCCCTCGTACCGTCACGCACGGAGGGTCCAGACGTGATCCGTGTTTCGCTCCGTCGTTGCTCCCGTTCGGCCCTCGTGCTCGCGCTGGCGCTCCACCAGTTTGCCGTTGCTCTTGCGCCCGCGCAGCAGGCTGTCCCGGTCTATGTTGACGATTCGATCGTCGCTCGCGAGACGCTCCTGCGTCTGGACGACCTGATCGCGACCAACAACCTGGGGGAGGCGGTGCGCGCCCTCCAGGCCGTGCTCGACGCAGAGGCCGATCGCCTCCTGGAAACCCTTGGTTCTCCAGACGTGTTCCAGGATGTGCGCACACGCGTCCACGCCGCCATCATCGAGCGGCCGGCCCTGCTCGATCGCTACATCGCCGACCAGGAGCCCGAGGCAAACGTCATGCTTCGGGGCGGGCGGCACTCGGAGGTCGAACGCTCGCGCTTGCTGACGCCTTCGGGGTTCGAGGCTGCGCTCCGCGTCGCCCAGGAGCATCTCGTCGCGGCGCGGTTCGAGGCGGCTCGACTCGTGCTGGCGCAGCTCGACGCCCATCCCGCGCGGGTTGGCAAGCACGCGCGCAAAGACCTCGCCGTGCAGGCCGCGACCATGGCGCGGACCCTGTCTAAGTACGTCGCCCGCGCCCCGCTCGCCCAGCTTGCCGCACGATGGGAACGCGACGCCGACATCCAAGCGCCCGCAAGTGGTCCCGCCACGTTCCAGGTCCCCGCCAGCGTCTCCAAGCCCGCCCTCTCTCCCATCGCCGCGGCGTCAAGCCCCGGGCCCGCACTCGCGCCGGACCTTCTCGATCTCGAACCAGATCAGCCGGAGCCGCCCACTCCGAGCGGCGTCCCCGAGCCGCCTGGCGAGCCCGCCATCGATCCTCTCAAGGGCGTCTGGCTTCTGGATCCAGACGCCTCCGATCCCGACGAGCATCGCTCGCCCCCGGAAATCTACCCCACCGTGGCGGGCGACCTGGTGCTCATCAACAGCGGGACCGAACTCACCGCACGCGACCGCTACACCTTCGAACTGCTCTGGCGCTTGCGTCATGACAACCTTGCCCGCGACGGGCAGCCCCGCCTGAGTTCGTTCGAGAGGCGTCGCCCGCCGGGAATCGTGGAGGTCAACACCGTCGCCGCGGGCGATGGCGTTGCGGTCGGCGTCACCACGCACCCCTTCAACCGTGAGAGCACCCGTGTGCACGGCGTGCTCATCTCCTCCGGGCGAACGCTCTGGTCCGTCGAGCCCACCTCGCTCGACCCGCAGCTCGATGAGTCGGCGGTCCGCGGATCTCCCGTCATCCACGAGGGCACGGTGGTCGTCGCCTTCCGCAAGCGGGCCGCCGCTCGACGCACCAACACCGCATATCTCGCCGGGCTCGACCTGTTCTCGGGCAACCTGCGCTGGCTCCGCCTCGTCGCGACCGCGGGCTCGCTTCCTTCCGGCGGGAACGACCGCCCGGCCGGCAGCATGGTCGCCCACCAGGGCGTCGTCTACTGGTTCGACGATCTGGGCGTCTGCGCCGCGATCCAGGTCGCTTCAGGGCGCACGGTCTGGATGCGCCGCTTCCAGCCCCAGCTCTCAGCGATCCGCAACAGCAACCTCGCCCGCGGGATTGATGGCTCAAACACCCCGCTCATCGACGACGCGGGCGTGCTGACCATCCTCGACGCCCTGGGCGATCGCATCCTCAAGCTGAACGCGCCAGACGCCGCAATCATCTCGCAGCGCAGCGGCGACGACATTGGCTCGCCAAGGTATCTCCTCAAGGCTGCCGACCGACTGATCGGTGTGACCGAAAGCGGGGTTGTCTCGATCGCGCCCGACGGCACATTCATCCGCTCGTCGGAGGTGCGCAATCAGGGTGGGCGGGCCTTCCTCGCGGGAGATCGCATCATCGTTCCGGTCGCGACCGGGCTGGTCTCGCTCCTGGCCAGCGACCCGCGGAAGGATCCGCAGACGTTCCGCCTGGCGCACGCCGGCGCTGCGGTGGCGACAGGCGATCAGGTCCTGGTTGCCGACCATCGCCGCCTCTATGCCTACCAGTCCTTCGAAACGGTCGAGCGGGTGCTGGGCGAGCGTCTGGCGCGCAATCCCGAGGACGCAGGGGCCGCCATCGCCCTCGTGGAGTTTGCCGCCAGGACGGGTCGCAGCGAACGCCTGATCACCGCGACCGACCGCGCGCTGGCGATCGCCGACCGGGCCAAGCCCACGCTCGCCGCCCACGTGCGCTCGCGCATGTTCAGCCTGTTGCTCGACTGGTGCGAGCGATCACTGCCTTCCGTTGAGGCGGGCGTTGCGGCCGGCGCCTCCGGGTCGCCATCGGAACCGGGACCATCGATCGAGGCACCGCTCGTCGAACTGGTGGCTCGCCTCGGTCGCTGCGTGGAGTCGCCCGAGCAGCGGGCGGCGCAGCTGCTGCTGGCGGGGCGGGTCTATGCCGCCCGCGCCGACTGGAACGCGGCTCTCGAGTCGTTCCAACAGGTGCTCATCGCGCCGGAGGTTGCCCAGGCTTACCCCTCCACCCGCGTTCCCGGTGCTGTCCGCTTCCAGACCGGCGACGAGCTGGCAACCCGGGCGGTGCGCGAGGTTCTCCGCGTCGCCGGGGTCGCGGCATACGCCCCGTTCGAAGCCGAAGTCCGGCGCAGGCTGGCCGAACTCCCGCAAACCGCAACGCCCGAAGAGCGGGCTCGCGTGGCGCGGGCCTATCCCGCCGCGGCCTCTGCCGCTGACGCTCTGCTCCAGGCCGCTGAGAGCTTTGGTCCGCGCGACGCCCTCGCCCAGGCCAGCGCGCTGGCCCACGCGCTGGACATCCGCGCCGCCCTCGTTGACGGAGGACGCTCCGATCTTCTGCCCGCCCGATACGACGCCGCCATCCGCTACGCCGAAGCGCTCCAGCGCTCGCGCCGTCCGGAGGCCGCTCTCCGCGTGCTGACGCAGCACGCCAGCCCTGAGGGCTCGTTGACCGCGCTGGGCGTTTCGCCCGAGCAGTTCGCCCGCGGGCGGAGCCTGTTGGCCCAAGCTCGAGCCGCGGCGCTCGACCCCGCGCGCTCCGCCCAAACCGACGTGCGCGGCGCGCAAGCCGTCACCAGCCTCGAGGGGTGGGAACTCATCGAGCCCGCCCTCCCGGGCCCGCCCCGCCAGGAAGACGTGCTGCTCTGGAACCCAAGCACGCGCCGTCTGGCGGGCCTCAGGGTCTCACCCCGAGGTGACCGCCTGACCCTGGCTTGGAGCCGCGCATTTGCGGGCGGGAGCCCGGTGCTGCTCCGTCATGATCTTGACGCGGTGTTGATCCTCGTTCGTTCGCCCCAGGGGACGCTCGTCCAGCGCCTCAGCCCCGCCGATGGGTCCGTCGCGTGGCAGTCCCAGTTCCTGCACGAATGGCTGGGCGACGAAGACCCCGCGCGCCGGCGCGAGAACGAACGGTTCCTTTCGCCCCTGGATGGTCTTGTCCAGCGCTCGGATCTGGTCGTCGCCGCGACGGAAGACCACCTCATCATCGCCCGGCGCGGGCAGTGGGTGGGTGCCATCGACCTCGCCACGGGAGCCACAGCCTGGACTCGGAGCACCGTGCTGGCGCGCATCTTCGACATCGCGGCCCACCGGTCAAGCGTGGTCGCGATCGGAACGCTTACCGACACCCCTGCCGACGAGGAGAACTCCGGGCTCCTCGTGCTCGACGCGCGCACGGGCGAGGTTCGCCACGAGGCTCGCCTCTCCGCCGCTCGTGGCGAAGCGGGCGCGCTCGTCGGGCCCGTTCGCTGGGTTCGCCCGATGGGTGATCGCTTCGCGGCCGGGGGTGACAACGCCGTCGGATGCCTCGACCCCGCCACCGGGCAGTGGTGCTGGCTCGCGACCGACCTGCCCTCCTCCACCGACGCCTGGCCCATCCTGGGCAAGTTGCTCGTGCTCGATCGCGACGGGAAACTCTCCGCGCTCGACGCGGCGACCGGTGTCCGGGGTGAAGAGCGCATGGACGCCAACTTCCAGCCCGGAGCGCCCCTCGACGTGCGTCCGGTCGCGCTGGGCGATCAAAGGCAGGGCTATGCCGTGGTCTCCGAAGGCGGAGTCCGGGTTTTTGACGAGCAGGGAGGCCTGATCGGCTCCGATCCCTTCGCCGCCGAGCTTGTCATGACCACGCCCGAGGCTGGCGCGGGGCAGTTCATCGCGATCGAGCGGGAGCGACAGGAACGGGCGATCAGCCAGGCCTTGGCCGACAGCGCCTCGAGCGTGCCCGTCGCGCACCTGCTGGCGTTCGAAACTCCGGGTGGCAGGTTGCTTGCCAAGACGCCGGTGCTGGCTCGGTCCGATCCAACCTCGCTACGCGTGCTCCATGGAATGATCGTCATCGGAATGGACGACCAGACGATGGTGATCACGGCGCCGGCCGGCGAGTGACGCCGACGCCGGACCATGAGTTCGGCCTGGTCGTCTCGGTGCGCTTAGGCGCGCAGCTTTGTGCCGATGTTCTCGCCCCGGGCGACGCGAGCAATATTGCCCGGCTTCTTGAAATCGAACACCACGACGGGCAGCTTGTGCTCTTGGCACATCGCCAGGGCCGTCATGTCCATCACCCGCAGGTTCTTTGAGATCGCCTCGCTGAAGGTCAACGATTCGTACCGCGTCGCCGTCGGGTCCTTCTTCGGGTCGGCGCTGTAGACCCCGTCGACCTTGGTCGCCTTCAGCAGCACATGGCAATCCAACTCGATCGCCCGAAGCGCGGCGCACGTGTCGGTGGTGAAGAACGGGTTGCCCGTGCCCGCGGCGAGGATCAGCACCCGCCGCTTCTCCAGATGGCGAATCGCCCGTCCCCGGATGAAGGGTTCCGCCACGGCGCGAATCTCAATGGCGGATTGCACGCGGCACTCGATCCCAAGACTGGTCAGCGTCTCCTTGAGCGCCAGTGCGTTGATCACCGTCCCCAGCATGCCCATGTGGTCCGCGGTCGATTGGGGCACATGCCCCTTGGCCGCCAGTTCCGCGCCGCGGATCAGGTTCCCGCCGCCCACCACGATCGCCAACTGGGCCCGGGCCTCGACCGCCCCGCGGATCTCCTCCGCGATGGAGTCCAGTTCGGCAGTGTCGATGCCAAATCCGCCCGGCTTGCAGAAGGACTCCCCGCTGAGCTTCAGGAGGATTCGCTCTTTGTGAGGGTGGCGAGAGTTCGAGTTGGGCATGGTGAGGTTTCCGATCGGACAAGTGGCGGCGGATGGTCGCGAACGTGGGCGACGCTGGGGAGTCTAAGGCCAAACATGAGCGGATGCGGCGGATCCTGCAACCTGGACCAATGCCGGTGAGTAGAGTGCATCTGGGCGTGCCCCCGTCTCCCCCGACAGTGGGCCGACTCGGGGGCCGACTCGGGGGCCGACACAGGGGCCCCCCGCTCGAAAGAGCCAGCGCCCCGGGGACAGCCACCGAAGGGACGCCCCACGGGCCCAACATCCGGGCGAAAAGCCGCGGCGGCCAGCACTGTCTGGTCCCCCAGGATCCCCCCGGAAACCCCCCCCGGACGCCTGGGATGCCCCCAGATCCCGCCGGAACCGCTCGGCATCCCCAGTTCCCGCCTTGGAAGCCCAGCTTGGCATCAAAGAAACATCCCGAGGTTTGTGCTGGGGGCGGTCGGGGCGGGCCAAACGGACCATTCGACCGAAGATGAAGGGCTGGGCCGAGCGAAAATGCAACTCGGCACCGAACGAACCCGGCTCCGTGTCTCAACGTGCGAGAAGACTTTGCTGACGGTCACGATGATCCCTTGATCGTGCGAACGACCAGACCGGAAATCGGTGGATGGCAAAGCGTTGGAGTGGAAAGGAGTTTGGTGGTGCCAGCCATGCCGCACACGCGAGAGCGCTCGGAACTGACGCGCGACGATCGCTCCGAGATGTCGGCCCGATTCGACGCGCCCAACGGCGCTTACGACGAAGCACCGGATCCGGACGCGCCGCCACCCCTGACCAGGGTGCTCAAGAGGGTGGCGTTGAGCGCGACCGCGGTGGGGCTCGTCCTCTCGCTGCTGGTCCATTTCAGCGGCGGCCTGATCGCCGGCATCTGGCGAGTTGGGGGCTCGGGCGCGCGGGCTGGCGGCCCTTCGGCTGTCGATGTCGCCGTCCTCACCGAGGCCGAGTTCGCGGCTATGCAGGCCCAGAACAGCTTCAGCGAAACGCCATCGGTGCCGGAGTCCGCCAGCGAGCTCGACGCTTCCGCCCTTATGGAAGGCCCTCCCGGTGAAGACGGCGCCAGGCCCCTGAGCGAGCTCGGCGAGATCGGCACCGGCGTGGGTGGAGGCGAGATCCTCGGCGCCATCGGCGTCGGCGTCGGGGGTAGCGGAGCGGGGGGCGCGGGCGCCAGCTTCTTTGGCGTCGAAGCCCAAGGAAACCGCTTTGGCTATGTCTTCGACCTCTCCGGCTCCATGGGCGTGGGAAACAAGATCGACCGACTCCGCGAAGAACTGATGACCTCCGTCCTGGCGCTCGACCCGGCCGCCGAGTTCTTCCTCGTTGGCTATGCCGACGATGCCCAGCCCCTCTCGACGCGCCGCGAGTGGCTCAAGGCCGGCGACCGCGAGAAACGATGGGCACGCGAGAACATCGCCCGCCTCCGCGCCGAGGGCGGCACCAAGCCCGAGGGAGCGTTCGACCTCCTCTTCGCCATGCGCCCAAAGCCCCACGCGATCTACTTCATGACCGACGGCGAGTTTGAAGCGCCCGCCGGCGAAATGATCGCCCTCCGCGGGGCCCAGCTTCGCATCCCGGTGCACTGCATCTGCCTCGAAACGCGGGGCTCCGAAGAAATGATGAAGCGGATCGCCGAGCGCACCGGCGGGTCGTACACCTTCATCGGCGCCAGCGAGACGATCCGATGATCGACGCCAACCCGCGAGTGAACGTGCGCCGCCGCCTCGCTGGTGCGGGCTTCCGTGCCCGTGCTCGCCTGACGTCCATCGTCTGCCTCGCGGGGCTTGGCCTGTTTCCGGTGGTCGGCCTCGCCGCGGAGCTCGAGGCCGCGACCGGCCAACTTGGCGCAATACCCACGACTTCCAGCCAATCGGTCGCAAGCCTCACGCATGTCGTGCTGCGTGGCTCCGGATCTCCCGAGCTGCGGATCGTCGAGTTCGCGCCTCGGGGCGTCGTCGTTCGCACGCTCGAACCCGAGCCCACGGAACCCGCCGGGGGTGAGTCCGGGGATCAGTCCGGGGGTGAGTCCGGGGGTGAGTCCGGGGGCGCGTCCGCACAAGATCAGAATCCGACTTCCCAGGTCGTTGGCTGGCACCAGGTCCTTGGCTTCCGCAGCTCAGTGTCGAGCGCCCTTGTCGAAGCGGCGATGGTGGCATCGCCCTGGCGTGAGAAACTGGAGCGGGGAGAGGCCGCGTGGCGCGCGATCCAGCGTGTCCGCCGGGGCGACTACGCCCGCGCCGAGGCGGACTTGGAATCCCTCTTCACGACCGCGGATCCGGACGACGGCCCGCTGGCCGTCGCGGTCGCGGACGCCTTGCTCCGATGCCGCCTGCACCGCAACGCCCGCACGGGCGCACTGGCGGCGTGGCTCGGGTGGCTCTCTCGCGTCGATCAGGCGGAAGCGGGCTCGATGGTCTCCGATCCCGAGTGGTCCAGCGACGCCGCGACCGGTTTGTCTCCAAGCCTTCCCCCGATCTGGCTGGCGACGCCATCGGTCCGCGCGCTCGCGTCCGGGGGCGGGCCATCCCCTCGTGAGCAGCAGGAGGCTTCGCCCCGGGCGGCTCGCCTGCGCGCGCTCTACGTGCTCGCGGCACGAGGCGAAGTTGGGACACTCACGCCCGAAGAGGCCGTGTGGATCGCGCCGTTGACGACGAGCGCCTTCGGCTCGGGCAACTCGCTTCGAAGCCGCTCGCCCTCCAGCAGCGACTCGTTCGGCGGGACCGGCGTCGCCGGGCGCGGCGTTGGCAGCGCGGGTGACCACGACGCAGGTGTAAAGCTCGTCGCTCGCATCGTGCTCGCCCGCGCTGGCGATGAGAACCAGCGTCGAGACTCCAGGCAAGCGCTCGAGAGCCTCGCCCGCGATGAGGAGTCTCCCGCGTGGCAGCGCTCGTGGGCCTGGGTCGGCGTGGGTCGCTCCATGCTCCGGGAATCCGACCCCGAGCTGCGCATGGCGGGCGTGGTCGCGCTGCTCCGCGTCGCTTCGCAGGATGAGTGGGGCGGAGACTATCTGCCGGGTCTTGCTCTGGCGGAGGCGAGCGTGGCGCTCCGCGAGCTTGGCCACGATGGCCTGGCGGTGGCGCTGAAGCGCGAGCTGGTCGACCGATGGGCCGACGCCGCGCCGCTGGATTGGGAACCGCTCAAGCGGCTTGGCGGATCGAAAGATTAGAAAGAACCCCGGGCGGACGTTGTCACGCCGCGTGCAAGGATGTCTCGGTGAGGGTGACTTGGTGTAGATTGCGGGCGAACACGAGGAACGGTGCATGACGATGCGATCTGGAATCTCAACGCCTGGGCGAACTCGCTTGGGCCGACCCGGCATGGCCCTGTGGCAGCTTGCCCGGTGCCATGTCTGCGTCCTCATGCTCGCGGTGGCGGGCTTCTTCGGCGCGCCGCTAGCCCGCGCATCCCAGGCGACATCAGGCCAGCCAGCTTCAGGCCAGCCCGCCGCCGGCCAGCTTCCATCGGGCGCCGCGAGCGCGCTTCCGGGAACGCCCGCATCCGGTGCGACCGCCGCGTCGGATGCTAACGCGAAGTCCCTCCTGGATTACATCAACGACGCCGGCCTGATCGGGTACGTCATCATCCTGCTCTCGCTCGTCGGGCTCGCCCTCGTGATCGCCTCCTTCATCCGCATCCGCCGCGAGCGGTTCGTCCCGCCCGAGGTCTCGACCAATCTCCACGCCCTCGCCTCGGACAACAACATCGATGGCATGGTCGCGTACTGCGATGCACCCGAGGCCGATTCGTATCTGGCCCGCGTGGTCGGACCCGCGCTGCGCCGCTGCTCGCGTTCTCCCTTTGGCTTGCTCGAACTCCGATCCGCCATGGAGGAGACCGCCGCGATCGAGGTCGATCGCCTCCATCGCACAACCGACGGCATCGGGGTCATCGCCGCCGTCGCGCCCATGTTGGGCCTGCTGGGCACCGTGATCGGCCTCATCGGCGCGTTCCACGTTGTGGGAGTCAGCGAGACCACCGCCCGCTCGCAGGAGCTCGCCTCGTTCATGTCCTTGGCGCTCGTCACGACCGCCCAGGGCCTCATCGTCGCCATTCCCTGCACCGCGGCCCACGCCCTTTTCCGCCGTCGAATCGACCGCTTCGCCTCTGAGGCTGGCGACACGCTGGAAAGCGTCCTGGCGGCGGTGCAACTGGCCAGCGGTGCCGTGGCCTCCGCTCGCCCCGCGCCCGCTCGCGCGCCCGTTGCGCCTTCGGGCAATCCAGTGGCATACTCCGTTGCCGGGCCCGGTCCCGCGTCTTCACCATCACCAGCCGCAGCAGGCCCCGGTTCGCTCACAAACGCCCGTCCGCTTGGAGCACGCGCATCGTGAGAGCCCGAACCTTCCATGGCGCCCGCGATATGGACCTTGGCTTCGATCTCACCCCGATGATCGACGTCATGCTGTTCGTGTTCCTGTTCTTCATCGTCTCGACGCAGTTCGTTCAGGCCGGTCGTAGCGCCATGGATCTTCCAAAGGAGCCCGGCGCCGGATCCACCAGCGAGCCCGACGAGATCGCCATCAACCTCGACGAGAGCGGACGCCTCAGCCTCGCCAGCGACACCGCCCACCTCTCGCCCGAGGCGCTCGTTCAGCGACTGTCGGCGATCGCCCGCGAACGGGGTGTCGAGCCCGAGCGCCTCTCGCTGCTCGTGCGGGCCCATCGCAACTGCAACGCCGGATATCTCAACCGCCTCGCGATCAAGCTCGCGGAATCCGGGCTCAGGCGCTGGCGACTCGCGACCGCGGGGGGTGCGTCATGAGCATCGCCGCGGGCTCGAGCGGAGCGCGAGCATTTGGGGGCTCGCCGCGCCCCGGCAACGTCACGCGAAGCAAGAGGCGAGCCGCGACCATCCGGCCTTTGCCCCTCCTCTCGATGATCGACGTCATGATGTGCTGCCTGTTCTTCTTCGTCGCCGCCGGGAGCCTCAACCCTGCCGAGTCCGAGCTGCGCTCGACCCTTGCGGGCGAGGCGTCACCCGCCGGGCAGGGGCAGGACCTGCAAACCCAGCTTGTCCATGTCGAGCGAAGCCCACTGGGCCGCGTCCAGTTCCGCGTCGGTTCGTGGAGGCTGGAGAGCAAGGGTGATCTCACCCGCGTGCTCGAAAAGCTGCCCAAGCCCCCGGGCATCGTCATCCGCGTCCGGGGCGACGTGCCGGTCGAGGCCGCCGCGGCGGCGCTCCAGGCGGCGACCGACGCCGGCTTCGTGCGCGTCAGTTACGTCCCGGGCAAAGCGTGATTGAGAGCGTCCGGAATCGGGCGTAGTGCAGTGCGTGTTCGGTTGTTCGAGCGGAGCGCCGTTCTCAAGTGTCGGCCACAGCACCCAACTTCCTCAGTCGCGTCGGGCGGGCCCAGCCTCCACAGCGCTCGCAGCGCCTCCAACTCCCGCAACTCTTGAAGTTCCCGGAACCCTGTCACCAGTCTGCGCCGGCATCCATGGCACGCGCGTTCACCGGAAGAGTCGTGGCGGGCGTTGCGCTCCTCAGCACGCTCGTCGCCCCGCCCGCCCAACACTTGGCCAGCGCCCAAAGCCAAACTTCGGTTCAGGCGCCCCGAGCCCCCGCGACGAGCCCCGACACCGCCGCCTCCGAGACGGCGCCAGGCGAGATCACCCCCTTCGAGCGCTACCTCGAGCGGCGTCGCCTCTTCCCGGTCCTTGCGGCACACCTCCGCGACCGTTTCAACCGCGCCGAGCGAGCCGAGCAGCGGGAGCTGGGCGAGCGTCTGGGCCGCCTCTACGTGCGGATGCTTGCGCAAGCCAGCGATTCCAAGCAGCGCCAGGAGATCGAGTCGCGCGCCCGCGAGCTGCTCGATCGCTTGCCCGAGTCCGACCTTTCGGAACTGAAGCTCGAGCTCGCCAGCGCCAACTACCTCAAGGCCGAGGCGATCATGCACCAGGATCAGGTCCGCCTGGCCACCAGCGAGGATCGAGAAGAAGCGGTGCGGATCCTCCGCGCCGTCCGCGCCGTGTTCCAGGATGTTGGCCGCGACGCGCACAAGCGAGCGTCGGAGCTGGAATCCAAAGAAGAGCGCGACACGCCCGACTCGCGCACGCCGGAGTTCGAGCGCCGCAAGCGTGAGGCCGAGCGCCTGCGATCGGCCGCGAAGTACCACTCGGGCTGGTCGGCGCTCCACCTCGCCCAGGCCACCCGCGATCCGCAGCTCGCCCTCGAAGCGATGGAAGAGTTCGGCTGGAACCTCGGCTCTCCGGGAAAGGTCCCGCTGCTGGAGCGGGCCAGCGCCGCCAACTTCAAGTTCCCGCACGTGGCGCGGGCTGCGATCGGCTGCGCACTCGCCCAGTCGCTGCGGGGCGACGACGTGGGCGCGACGCGCTGGCTCGACGCCGTTGAGGATTCCGAGCACACCCCGCGCGAGATCAAGGATCAGATCGTCGAGCCGCGGATCCGGGTGCTCGCTCGCGCCAAGCGCTGGGCGGATCTGACCACCGCCGTCCGCGAGGCCCGCCAGCCCGCGACAACGCAGCCCGCCAAGCCGCTGCCCGCGCGCCTCGCGCGGCTGCTCGCGGTCGTGTCGCTCGAAGCGCTCGCCCAGCCGAGCGCCAACGAGCGCCGAGAATCTCCATCACCCGCCCAACAGACGCCAGCGCAGTCTCGCGCCGCGGAACTCGCGCAAGCGCTGGCGCAAACGGCGCTCGGTGATCTTGTCCAGCTGGGTGAGGCCGGGCACGTGCTCGACTTGGTCAACACCTTTGGCACCATGCCGCTGGTCGCCGAGGGTTTCGTCGTCACTTACGTGCGGGGCCTCCAGGCCTACGAGCGTGCCCGTGCCCAGGAACAGGCGACGGGCGCCGCCCAGGGCAGCGGGACCCTCGATTCCCAGGCCGATTCGCAGTCCGCCGGTCGTTCGACCGATCCGGGCGTGATCAATCGCTACCGCGAGGCGGCCGACCTGCTCTGGAGCGCCGCCGCCAGCGCCGACGCGGAGAAGTTCCCCACGCATCGCGTGAGCGCGATCATGCGTTCGGCGATCGCGAGCTTTCGCGCGGGCGTGCTCGACGACGCGGTGGTTCGATTCCAGCGGGTTTCCGAAGAATCCGCCGACCCGGAGCAGCGCCGCGAAGCGTTGTGGTATGCCGTGGTCGCGCTCGATCAGGCGGTCGAGCGCGGGGCGCGCTCCCGCATCGAAGAGCGAGATCGCCTGGCGCTCTTGTTCATCAAGCAGCACCCGACGAGCGACGAGGCCGCCAAGCTGCTCATCCGTCTTCGCGCCAGCCAGGGCATCTCCGAGGAGCAGGCGATCGAGATCCTGCTCGACGTGGAGCCCGAATCTCCCGTGTACGCCTCGGCGCGCCGCGAAGCCTCGCTGCTGCTCTATGCCAGGTTCAACCGCCTGCGCGCCGCCCGAAGCGCAGATCGCGATCAGGCCGCCGTCCGCTTTGCTGCGATCGCCGAGGAAGTCCTCTCTCTCGATCGATCCATCGCGTTCAGCTCGGTGGTGAGCGGAGAGGATGCACCGAGTGGCCCCGGACATGGCGATTCGACGTCGCCCCCCGGCACGCGAGCCCCGGGCGGGCCCCCGGCGCCGGGCGGTGCATCGCCGGGCTTCTCGAGCGAGACCGATCGAGCCAGGTCGGAGCAGGAAGCCGCCAAGCTCGCGGCACAGGCCGCCGCGCAGCGGATGATCGACACTATCCGCCGCCTCGCTCACGCGCTGCTCGAGTCATCAACGCCCGACCCCGCGCGGGCCCAGTCCGCCCTCCAAGCATTGGAAGAACTCGTCGCGCGCACCGGCGCCGATGTCAGCGGCATCCGCAGCGAGCTCGCCTACCGCCGGCTGCAGATCGCCATCGCGCTGGCCGACCTCGACTCCGTCCGAGTCCAAGGCGATGAGCTTCGCTCTGCCCTGGCAACCGCCAAGGGCGGACGCGAAGAACAGGCCTACGCCCGAGCCGGCGCTCGCCGCGTGCTGGAATGGAGCGTCGAGCGATTCCGCGCCCAGCCCGAGAACGTCGAGCGGGCGCGCGAGCTCGTGGTGCAGGCTTCCGCCGCCGCTCGTGAGTTCGAGCTTGCCAGCGATGAGGAAGCCGCGCAGCTTCCCCTCGATGCCATCGACGCGCTCGCCCAGGCGTCGGAACTCCTGTGGATCCAGGAACAGAGCCGCGAAGCCCTTCGCCGAGCGATGGCCATCGACCGCAAGCTCTGGACGATCGGGCGGCCCACGCAGACGTCTCTCACCAGGCTGGCGCGACTCTCCGAGCAGACGCAGGATCGCGACACCGCTCTGCGGGCCTGGCAGGCGGTTGCCGCCCGGCTCGAGCAGGGGACCGAGCCTTGGCTGGAAGCGATCGCGGAGCAGGCCCGCCTGCTCAGTGACATCGATGTTGAGCGTGCGCGAACGCTGCTCGCCCAGGTACGAGCGCTCTTCCCCAAGATGCCAAACGCCGCCTGGGAAGATCGGTTCCGCGCGCTCGAACTCAGGCTCGCCGCCACGCCAAAGCCCGCCACGCCCACTCCCGCCCTGCCCACTCCCGCAGTCCCCGCGCCGACAAAGGATGGTGGCGGATGAGCGTTCCCGCCGTGCCCCTCCCGCTCCAGAAGTTCCTCGGCGTCCGGACGCTTGAGGCCGGCCCGTTCTCCGTCCTCGGGCTCGATCCGCTGATGACGCAGGATGCGGACGTTCTCTCCGCGCTCCAAGCCAGGCTCGGGGTTGTCAGCGCCCATCCGCTCAGCCAGACACCGGAAGCCGACGAGGTTCGACTCGCGCTGCACGCCGCGGCGGCGCAACTCCTCAATCGGGGCGTGCGCGAGCGACTCGTCGCCCGCTTGCTCGCCCAGGACTCGACCCCCGAAACGCGCTGCGCCCCAGCCCCCGCCCCATCCCCAGCCCGCCCCGCTCCCGCGAGCCCAACCGCAGCTCCGATCGCCTCCGGCAGTCACCCGCCGGCGCGAACCCCCGAACAAGATAACCAAACGCCCCCACAGATCGTCCGCGCCGCGCCGCCCAGCCCCGGCGTTGCCAGCCCGCGAGTCGGTAACCCTCACGCGGCAATTCCAAACGAGGCCATCCCAAACGCGAGCGCTCCCGCCAGGGGTGCTCCCGCCGGGGGCGACCTCAAGATCGACCCCGTCTCCAGCCAGCTCGTGACCGAGCTGGAGCGCGACATCCTGATGACCGTTTCCATGTCGGGCGGGTGGAACGCGTCCGCCCTCCGGCGCGCGACGATGATCGCCCACACCCGCGGCGCCGGCTCGCGCGAGCTTGGCGTCGCGCTGGCCCGCCTCGTCCGTCGGGGCCGCGTCTCGCTGAACCCAACACCCACGACTACGCCACCACCCACACCAGCACCCACTCGGGCCGCCACTCCCGCGTCCAACGTCACGTCCGCGTCGGCCTCCGCGGTCCAGGCGTCGAGCGTCCCGGGGGTGCCCGCGCTGGCCAACCAGAGCCCGAGCCCTCGCCCAACTCCCGTCTCTCCAAGCGCGGGCCAAACGCCCGCTCAGACGCCCACCCAGGTGCTCGATCGCAGCCGCGCGGTCTTCCAGGAACAGATCGACCCCGGACCGCGCCGCTTGAAGCTCGCATTGCTCATCGGGGGTGGCTGCATCGCGGTTCTCGGCGCGGGGTTGCTCCTCGTCGCGCAGTGGACAAGCTCGCGCAATCGACTTGCTTCCACCCCGCCCGACACAACCTCGCCCCTGACAACCCTGCCCGAGCCGCCCAAGCCCATCTTCCAGCCGTTGCCGAAGGCCTCAACCCCCCCAGCGGCGCCGCTTCCGGAGCGCGGCGCTGCGGAGGAGATCCGAAGCGCTGTCGCGGCCCTGGAGGACGATCCGGCCCTTGGTGTTTCGATCTTCACGCGCACCGTCCAAGACTTCGCCTCCCGATGGTGTCAGGTCGAGGCGGGCGAGCGCCAGGCGACGCTCGACGCCATCATCGAGTTCGTCCATCGAGCGGCGCCGCTGCCCGAGGTCGCGCGCCAGGCCGTTGACACGCTCGCCGCACCCTCCGCCTGGTTGCACGAGAACGAGACGCCCCAAGCCGCCGAAGCGCTCGAAGCCCTCTGGCCAAGCGCGTTCTCCCTTGGCGTGCTCACGCGCCTCACCCGCGAGCCCGATCTCCCGCTGGGCGTCACGAGCCTGATCGCCCGCGAGATGGACCGCCTCCCCGCGCTCGGTCGTCGCGGCGGGGGCAGCTTTGCGCTCGGCGCCAGCGCCGCGGCACACCGGGGCACCGAGCGCCTGGCGCTCCTGCTGGAACGCGCCGGGCCCGACGAAGCGCCCCGCGTCGCCGACACCTGGAGACGCTGGGTCGCGCTGGCCGACGCCGTGCACGGCGCCGACTCCCTCGAGCGGCACCGCCTCGTGCTGGGCACGCTGGAACTGATCCTGCAGAGCGGGCCCGACCCGGCCCAAAGCCGCGCCACGTTCGAGGTCGTTCGTCTGCTCGTCCAGGCCTGCGGGCTTCACGACAGCGCCAGCGGTAGCGCGAACCTTGCCAGAACCAGAGTCCTGCGATGGTTCGACGCCCCCGCGATCGCGCCCGCCGATCTCTTCGCCGTGACCAAGGCCATCGCCGACCACGACACCACCGGCCTCATCGACACGAGCATGGTCGCTTCCGCGACCGCGTCGGACGTCCAGCGCAAGCAGCTCCGCCAGCGGTACGCCCGCGTGTGGAACATGGTCGACGTGGCGTCGATCGACGCGGGCTTCAAGGACTGGCTGGAAAAGGCCGCGCAGGATCTCCAGCAAGCCAGCCCGTCTTCAACTCCGATCTCGGGCGGAGCGCGCTTGGCGCGCGTGGTGCGATTCTCGAGGCTGAGCCACGCCGCCACGCTCCTGTGGATAGGCGATCCCAACGCCGCCGCGTCCGCCCTCGCCTCTCGCGGCATGGGCCTCGACGTTCCCGAGGACGCCGACCCCCCGCCCGCCGACGCCGAGGCCTTTGCCAGCGTCGAGGCTGGCGATGGCGAGTTCACGCTGGCCTACTTCCGTGTCGTCGCAGTGGGGGAGCGCCTCCGCCTGATCGACGAGCTCACGCTGCGATCCAGCCTGGGCCCTGTCGATGCCAGAACGCTCGTGAGCGAGGCCCTCCGCGCTTCCCAGCCGCAGGTCGGGCGCCACGCGATGGACGCCATCCGCAGGCTGGCCGGTCAGCCGGCGATCGTGAACGCCGTGCTCGAGCTCGCGCCGACCCTTCCCCGGTCTGCGCGGGCCCGCGACCTGGTCGAGACAGTCACCATCTCGCGCCTGCCTCCACCCAGCGATCCGGAGTTTCGCCACCAGGCCCGCCGCGCGCTGGTTGAACGGCTGTTGGCCTCGCTGGCGACCACCGGCCCCCTGGCGCGCGTCGATGAGCTGACCCGCGAGCTGGTCATCTCCTACGAAGGGAGAGCAAGCGCGGGGTTCGCGACCAGTGCGCTTTCGGCTCCAAGCCCCGCGGTGGTCCCAGCATCGTCAACCACACCAGCGCCAACCACCCCGGCGCCAACCACGTCCCCAACATCCACGGTCCCGTCGCCCGCTCCGTCCGACGCCGAAACTTCGGACGCGGATCCTCCGTCCGGCGCGCCAGACGAGCAGCCGCCCGCCGGCATTCTCTCCGGCGCAGCGCTCGAGAGCGATTCGCTCTCCAAGCAGGCCCTCGCGGCGTCAGGTCAGGTCCGCGCCTGGTGGGCGCGCGCAGCCCGCAACGTCGTCCTGACCAGCGCCGAATCGCTCTCGCCCGCGCAGGTCCAGCGACGCGCCGTCGCTCGCGCCCAGCTCGCGCGTAACTCCGTCCAGGCCTTCCTGGTTGATCAACTCGCCGTGCTCGAACTGATGGGCGGCGTGCTGATCGCCGAAGACCCGTCGCGGGCTGCCGCCGTGCGAGAAACCCTCGATGATGTCACGCGAGAGCGACGCCGAGCGGCAAGCGTGCTGGAGCAGATCGAGAGCGCCGAGCGCGGCATGGTGCGACTCTGGATCCTCCGCCTCCAAGGAGGCCAGGCGTGAAACATCGTCCGCGTGCCATGCGTCTCCGGGAACTCGCTCGGGCCCTTTCCGGGCGGCTCTCGCGGGGCTGTCTCGCTTCTGGCTGTCTCGCTTCTGGTTGTCTGGCTTCTGGTTGTCTGGCTTCTGGCTTTCTGGCTTCGAGTCCGGTCTGGCTGATCGCAGCCGCTTCCCAGGCGCAGCCAGCGCCTTCGTCACCCTCGCCGCCGACCACCCCTCAATCGAAGGCGGGCTCGACTTCGACCAGTGAAGCGATCCCGGCTCAAGCGAGCTCGCCGCTGGCTCCGCTGTCGACCCTCGCGCCGAGCGAGCGATGGAACACGCGCTTGGCCGCGCTCTCGCCCGATCAACCCGTCGCATACTTCGAGCTCGGCGAAGAAGTCGCCGACGCCGCGGCGACCGTGGGCGACGCCGATCTCGCCGCCCACCTGTTCGTCCTCGCGCTGGAGCTCAATCGCCGCCTCCAAGGCTCGCCCGGCTTCGACCCGACCCTGACGCGGAGCTGCTGCCTTGCTCTCGCCGAGATCCCGACGCTCGCGCGCGAGCGAGGGTGGCTGCTGGCACTGGCGGAAAGCGATGCTCGTTCCGCCGCCCCCGATTCCCCGGGTGGCTTGCCCGACGCCGACGTGCCCGACGCCCTCGCCCTCGAAACGGCAACACTGCTCGGCCTCGCCCGCTCCGGCGATGCGATCCCGGCTCGCAAGCTTCTGGCGCGGATGGACGTTCGCGAGGTGCTCGAGCGCTATGAGCGGCTGCTCCGGCCCTTTGGCCGCCGGGGAGGCATCGAAGTCCTCGAAGAGCTCGTTCGCGACTGGCCCTGCAAGACGTGTCGCGGTGCGCGTGTCGTCGGGCGGGCGCCAGCCTCGCTGCGCCTCTGCCCCGAGTGCCGTGGTCGGGGCGGCCCACGCCTTTCCACCCAGCAACTCGTCGCCCACCTTCGCTTTGAGTCCCACCTGCTCCAAGGCGTGCATGAATCTTGGGCTGGGCAACTCGTCGCCGACGCCGAGGCCCCCCTCCGTGAGGCCGACCTCAACGAGCTGGCGCCGACGCTTGGCATCGATGCTCGCGCAACACTCTGGCGGGGTGGTCGCTGGACCAGGCCCCAAACGCCGGACTCGCAGACGACCGACCCCCCAGCGCCGGGCCCTGAAGCGGCCAACCCACAAACGCCCAACCCAGATACGCCCAACCCAGAAACACCCGGTTCGAAAGCGCCGGATGCGACATCCCCCGAGTCCTAGTCGCCCGATTCCAGGAGCGTTGGCCCGCGCCAGCGATTCGGCTCGCCCTCGCCAAACCCGACTACCCTCGGACCATGCCCGACGCAAACCCAACGCCGCCGCCCGCTCCGACTCCCGCTCCCGCCGGCCCCGCCGCGGGCCCCGAGCCCAAGGCACAGATCACATTCGACGACTTCGCGCGGGTCGACCTGCGCGTCGCCCGCGTGGTGAAGGCCGAGCCCCATCCTTCCGCCGATCGACTGCTCAAGCTCCAGTTGGACGACGGCTCGGGCACGCCCCGCCAGATCTGCGCCGGCATCCGCGAGCAGTACAAGCCCGAGGACCTCGTCGGGCAGCTCATCGTCATCGTCGCCAACCTCGCCCCCCGCATCATCCGAGGCGAAGAGTCCCGCGGCATGCTCCTGGCCGCCAGCGACGCTCCCAAGGACCCGTCCAACCCCGCCGCGGCCCGCCGCGTCGTCGTGCTGGGCCCCAAGAGCGATATCGCGCCCGGCTCGATCGTGTCCTGAGCAGCGTCCCGAAGGAACCGCTCCGTGCCGTCCGAGCGACTGCGACTGGCTGTCTTTGCGGAGCCCGTGGGCGAGCTGGCCGCGTTCATCGAGGCGTGCAAGGCCCGCGTGCGCCGTGATTTTCCCGACGCCGTCTATCTCAATCATCCGCCCCACACGACCCTCTTCGTCGCCGACGTCGACAACCCCGCGACCGCCGCGGCAAAGATCACCCAATCCTGGGCCTCGAGAAGCCCAAGACCGAGCGATGGCAGTCGCGCCGAGGACTTTCCCGCCATTCCCCGCCCGGTGATGGCGGCCCATCGCTGGCATGTCTTCGCCCGCGACACCCTCGCCGCCGACGGCGACACCCTGGTGATCAAGCTAACTCCCGACCCGGCATGGTGGGCGTGGCAACTCCGCATCGCGGAGACATTCCGTCGCGCTCGAATCGGCCTCACAACAGCGCCGGCGCCGTTTTCAGGTGGTCCGCTGCGCGAGAGCTGGGAGCGGTATGGCTGGCCGTTCGTGGGCGCACACTGGCTGCCCCACGCGACCATCGCGTCCCTCCCCGCACAACCGGCCTCGCGTGCTCGACAGATCATCGAAGAGCTGTGCAGACTCGCCCCGCCCGACGGCGGAGCCATAGTCACAACGCTCGCGCTGGTCGCGGTTCGGGGCGACCGACACGAAGCGATTGGGCAGCTCGATCTGAAGGAATACAGGTTCTGACGTGGCAGCAGGGTGCGACGACGCTCGCGTCGCCCGAGCGGTCACTTCTTCTTCGCGTCCTTCGCGAAGTAGTTGCCCTGGAACTTGCGCTGGAACTTCTCAACGCGGCCCGCCGAGTCGACGAACGTCTGCTTGCCCGTGAAGAACGGGTGCGAGCCCGACCACACTTCAACGTGCATCTCCGGCACAGTCGCGCCGGTCTCCATCACCACCTGACCGTTGTGGTAGATCTTGCAGTTCTGGTAGTAGCGGGGATGGATGTCCTTCTTCATCGCGCGGCCTCCAAGGGGAGAGGAGTTTAGGCTGCAGACGCGGATCGGGCCAGTGCCGCACGCAGCCTGACCACGAACGCAGCCTGACCGTGCACAGCCTGGCCCTGCACAACCCGGCCGTGCATGCAGCCCGACCGTCTCGAAGGGCTCCCCCCCAAACTGTGAAGGAGGCACGGATTTCGTGCAGCCGTCATGCAGCCCCAATGCGTGTGCAGTCCCCAGTACGCTCAGCCCGCTGTCAGGGAGGGCTCACCCAAAGCCGCTGCGGACTCGCACACAGCCCGCCGCGCTTGTACTCAGACACCCGTGAACGCCGTTGTCGCCAGGTGATCGCGGGCTCGATTGGTCCCACTCGATTGGTCCAGCTCAACTGGTCTAGCCACTGATGCGTTGGTGATGTGCTCGCGCGTCGGACGTCGCCCAGCCATCCGGAAGAGAGCGGCAAAAACGAACACGCCCCATCTTTCGATGAGGCGTATCGCTGGCGAACCAGTATATCGTGACAGTTGGAGTTGATACCGCTTGACCGCTCGTTACCGAGTCGGCTATTCGACCACCCTGAGCAAGAAACATCCTGATCAGGGAGACCGAACGAGAGAGTGCTGACGAACTCGCCGCGGATTGCTCCGCAGACACGAGTCTAAGGAAATCCCTTAGAAAGGAGGTGATCCAGCCGCAGGTTCTCCTACGGCTACCTTGTTACGACTTCGTCCCAGTCACCGATCTTGCCGTAGACACCACTGAACTATGGCGGCTTCGGGCACTCCCGGCTCCCATGACGTGACGGGCGGTGTGTACAAGGCTCAGGAACACATTCACCGGAGCGTAGCTGATCTCCGATTACTAGCGATTCCAACTTCATGCAGGCGAGTTGCAGCCTGCAATCCGAACTGGGGCGTACTTTTTGCGATTTGCTCCGCCTCGCGGCCTCGCGTCGCTTTGTATACGCCATTGTAGCACGTTTGCAACCCTGGATGTAAGGGCCATGAGGACTTGACGTCATCCCCACCTTCCTCCGGTTTGACACCGGCAGTCTCGCTAGAGTGCTCAGCATTACCCGTTAGCAACTAACGACAGGGGTTGCGCTCGTTAAGGGACTTAACCCGACACTTCACAGCACGAGCTGACGACAGCCATGCAGCACCTGTGCATGTTCCACCCTTGCGGGCGTACCCGAACTTTCATCCGGCTAATCCATGCATGTCAAACCCAGGTAAGGTTCTTCGCGTTGCCTCGAATTAAGCAACATGCTCCACCGCTTGTGTGAGCCCCCGTCAATTCATTTGAGTTTTAGCCTTGCGACCGTACTCCCCAGGCGGCGCACTTATCGTTTTCACGTCGACCGATACCGAGTCAGATCGGCACCGATCTAGTGCGCATCGTTTACGGCGTGGACTACCAGGGTATCTAATCCTGTTTGCTCCCCACGCTTTCGTGCCTCAGCGTCAGGAAAGGCCCAGCGGACCGGCTTCCCCATCGGCATTCCAGTAGATCTCTACGCATTTCACCGCTCCACCTACTGTTCTGTCCGCCCCTACCTTCCTCAAGACCGCCAGTTCGCCCTGCAGTTCCTCGGTTGAGCCGAGGGCTTTCACAAGACGCTTGGCGACCCGCCTACGCACCCTTTAAGCCCAGTGATTCCGACTAACGCTCGTGGCCTCTGTATTACCGCGACTGCTGGCACAGAGTTAGTCGCCACTTCCTCTGGGGACAATCATTGGTTCCGTCCCCTGACAGTGGTTTACATACCGAAGGTACTTCATCCCACACGCGGCATTGCTCCGTCAGGCTTTCGCCCATTGCGGAAGATTCGTTACTGCAGCCTCCCGTAGGAGTCCGGGCAGTGTCTCAGTCCCGATGTCGCGGGCCGTGCTCTCACACCCGCTACCCGTCTTCGGCTTGGTGGGCCATTACCCCGCCAACTACCTGATAGGACGATCGCCGATCCCAAGGCGCTAAAGCTTTGCTCCGGAGAGATCATGAGGCATTATGGAGGGTTTCCCCGCCCTATTCCCCACCTCGGGGCACGTTCGATCGCGTTACTGACCCTTTCGCCACTTGCCCTTGCGGGCACGTTCGACTTGCATGTTTTAGCCATGCCGCCAGCGTTCAATCTGAGCCATGATCAAACTCTTCACTTGAATTCTGGTGTCCGTTCGACGCTTTCGCGTCGAACGGTTGACTTCAGAGAAGTTGACCATGAATACAACCTTCCTCACCAGCTCCGCCAAACACACATACTTTCGCATGTCTGTCCAACGTCGCCAGCTCCGAAGGCCGGTCGGTCGCGGGGTACTCCACCCCGCGAGTTTTCTGGCATTCTTCGCGCTCCTGAAACATCGGGGGCGATGCTCCAGAAGCTTGCGCTCACGAGAATGTCAATCGTCGGGCTGTGAACCCCGACGGGCCACAACAATCGGCTTACGCCAACGTTGTTCTTGGATCGGCACCAGCGACCCCTGGCCAGGGGCTCGGCGTGAACCGCCGCTGATGCCGCACACTCTCGCGCGGTCTCCAACTGTTCACTTTTCAAAGAAAGGGACCCATTCGGCCTTCGATGCACCGAACGGCCTCCAGAGACGACACGGCTTTGGCCCGTGTGGGATGGGCTGTCAACCCGTCCGCAATCAACTCTGGTGGCAGGGGGAAGCTTAACCGCTTGCCCGCCTGAGTCAATCCGTTGGACGAAGGAATTTGTGCTCGAGTTCAACTCTCCCCTGTTTTCTAGCCCTTTCCCGGAGCGCTTCTCATCTTCCCTCCAGCCACTTTCACCGCCACCCTTCCTCCATCCCGCCAGCGCTCCAATGCGCCTCGTCCTATATGTAGAGTCCGGCTTCCTCCCCAACACAAGATGTGATGAACTCATGTCCGGATCGCCTCAGCCGGCTTCGCGCTCGCCCGCTCACTCACCTCAGCTCCCGCGTTGGTGTCAATGCTGGCGACCGCCGCCACGCTTACCCAGATCGCCGGAAAGTCCCAGTGGGTCCGTGGGTCATCCGGGCCACGAAGCCCCTTGGCCAGCGTCCGAGCCGCCTCGCGCATCGTCGCCCCGGTGGTCATCACGTCGTCGACGAGGACGATGGTGTGCGGGGAACCCAAGCGAGGCCACCGGCCCGCCGCTCGGCAAGAGAACGCCCCACGAACATTCCTCTTCCGTGCGCCCGCAGGTAGGCCCGCCTGGGCCGGTCGATGGCTTCGGCGAAGCAGTTGACATACCGGGACATCAAGGTGTCGTGCAACGCCGCGCGCGAGCCAGCGGGTGTGGTCGATGCCGCGCACGACCTGATGCCGCCAACTTGTCGGAATCGGGACAACCACCGCCAAGTGCGGGTCACGCCCTTCGCGGGTCAGTTCAACCCCAATCTGATGGCCAAGCATTTCCCCCAGTTCAAGTCCAAGCGACCGCATGTGCCGGTACTTGGTTTCGAGAATGGCTCGGCGAAGGAGTCCGGGATAGCTTCCTAGCCGAACCGCTCTCGACCAAGGCCTCGCCCACGCTTCGCACGCCGCGCACGCGAGCTGGGGATCGTCGAGGTTCACCGACGAGCCGCAGCGACGGCAATATGCTTCTGGCGGGTCGGGAACCCAGTTCTCGTCCCGGGCCTGACGTGCCAGCGGCTCAAGGCTCACGCCCAGAAGCTCGCGCTCCACGCTTTGCCACACCAGTGCAAAGACTTGCCGCCACCGCTCCGCGAGTGCCGCCTGAGAACGCTCCGCTCCCGAAAGTCCAGTTGCCCGGGGTCGAGTCGCCGAGCGTCCAGCCGCCGGGGGTTCAGTCGCCGGGGGTTCAGTCGCAGGCGAACGCCGGGCGACGCGCCCCGGGGGCCAGGTGAACCGCTCAGCCGCGCTCACCGGCCGGACTCCCTTGCAGCGGGCGGGGAACCCGCCTCAGCCAGCCTCCCCAGTTCGTCCGCGGCATGGGCAAGCTCGTCGCAGTTGATCAGGTCGACGCCTGCGTCGTAGAGCGTCCGCCACATCTCCGGCAAGTTGGGCGTGCCCCAGAAGCGGATGCGCCCGCCTCGGGCATGCACCTCACGCACGAACTCGTGCAGCACGCGACGCTCGCGCTCGGGCATGGGGCCCACGCCGGGCCATGAAAAGTGCGAACGCCAGGCATCGCTGATCACGGGCATAAATGTCGGCACGGGCTTGGTGTTGGGCGTGCCTGCGCACCACTGCCCCGGCGGTGCGTCCGGTTGTGCCGCGTCGGTCAAGGCAACCGGTGCCAGGTCGCTCAGGCGGCCATCGAAAAACGCCAGGCGGTCGTTCTGTTCCGCCATCGCCTGGCACGCGCGATCGCCTGAGATGACGACCCAGATCGCGCCGGGGATGACCCTGCTTCCCTCGCGGACGAATCGTGTGAAGAGGCCGGGGCAGCGCGCGTCAAAGGCGCGCAGCGTGCGTTCGATGTGCTGATATGCCGCGACGCCATCACGCTTGACGTCGATGAACAGCGTGAAAAACCCACCCTCGGGCATGTTCACATAAACCCGTGGCCCGTGGCCCCGCGCCACCGAGGTAAGCACGCGTTCGAGCAGGGGCTCGAGGTACAGCGATTCAAGCGTGCGTCCGGGGCGACACTCGCTCACGTCGTGTCCGACGCGAAGCTCACCCTCGATCAGAAACACGTCTGCTTCGACGGAGCAGAAGCCAAGGTCGAGCGCGTCGAGCAGCGGGCGGGTTTGCCAATAGTCGTTGTGCGAATGTCCGCGCAGAACCAGGCGGGGCCCGGTGTCGCTGGCGCCTTCGACAGACTCCGCCGGGGGCGGGGCAGCAGTGGCGACCCCGCCTGCCCCCGATGGCGCCCACGCGGGCACGAGGGCGCCGACGACGACACAGACCAGGGCGAGCACGCCGCCCCGTCGCGCCAGGCCGCGGCGCCCAATCGACGGCGCTCGCCCGCCCTGCCCGTTCGTCCAACCCACAGTCCAACCGTCCGCCCGACCCGGAGCATGAAGCACTCGTACCTCCCGTGCAAGAACTCGCGTCACGGACTGAACTGGCGAACTCAAGGTCGGGCAAGCGGCCGTTCGCCCGGCGAGCGACGCACCGGCTTGCCCAGCGACACGGGCCCGGCACACTCAGCGCTGGGCCTTGAGCTCGTCGCGGATCTCGGCCAAGAGCAGTTCGGTGGGGGTCGGCCCGGGGGGCGGCGCGGGGGCGGCGGCCGCGGCTTCCTTCTCGAGCTTCTTGCGGGCGGTGTTGATCGCCTTCACCAGGATGAACACCGCAAAGGCCACGATGATGAACTTGATGACGGCGTTGATGAACACGCCATACTTGATCACCACTTCGGGATCGACCTTGGGCTTGCCGTCGGCACCGACGACGGGCACGCCGTTGGCCATGACGGGAGTTGCGTCCTTGAGACGCAGGGCGAGGTCGGAGAAGTCGACCTGGCCCATGATGTAGCCCAGGGGCGGCATCATGACGTCGCTCACCAGCGACGACACAATCGTCCCGAATGCGCCGCCGATGATGATGCCGACCGCCATGTCGATCACGTTGCCCTTGACGGCAAAGTCACGAAACTCCTTGAGAATTCCCATTGCGTGCTCCTGATTGGGGAACGCTCAGTATACCGGTAACAGGACACGGCGCTCCCCCTTTCGTCGTGCAGGGCATTCGTGCCTTCAGGCAAACCACGCACGCTGATGTCCCGGTCCCGAGTCGCCAGCTCGCTTCCGCAGTGTTGAACGCCCGCGATCTTTGCGCGTTCTTAGCGCTCGCCTCGACGCGGCTTGGGCCGCATGGGGCCAAGAATCCGTGTGCCAGTCCGGCTTCGCGTGCGCGTCGATCGGACGGCGGAAGGATCTGACGATGAGCTTGAGTCGCCGACATTTTTTACACCGGGGCGCGGCCTTCGCGCTGGGGTTTGGTGGCCTGCACGCCCTCATGGGCATGGGGCCGCGGGCGTTGGCGGGGTTCGCGGGTCGCGGCGTTGGCCCGGGCTCGAGCCCGGCCGCGGGCGTTGGCTACGGGCCGCTTGTGCGCGATCCTCGTCGCATCTTTGACCTCCCCGCCGGTTTCTCCTATACGATCATCTCCCGCGCAGGCGAACGCATGGACGATGGCTTGCTCGTCCCCGGGCTGCACGACGGGATGGCCGCCTTCCCCGGCGCCAGCGCCGAGGAGACCATCCTCATCCGCAATCATGAAGTCAGCCCTGATGGGTTCAATCACAGCCCGTTCGGGCGGGCGGGCGAACTGCTCTCACGCGTCGATCGCGTCAAGCTCTACGACGCTGGTGGGGGCGTTGCCCCCGCGCTCGGCGGCACCACCACGATCGTCTTCAACACCCGCGAACGCAAGGTCAAGAAGCACTTCCTCAGCCTGGGCGGAACGGTTCGCAACTGCGCGGGCGGGCCCACGCCCTGGGGCTCCTGGCTCTCCTGCGAAGAGGATGTGACCCGGGCCGGCGAGCGCGTGAGCCGCGACAACGACGCCACGCTCGAACGCGACCACGGCTACGTCTTCGAGGTCCCCGCCTCCAGCGAGGGGCTTGTCGACCCCAAGCCGATCATCGCCATGGGGCGTTTCAACCACGAGGCGGTCGCCGTCGACCCCAAGTCGGGAATCGTCTACCAGACCGAGGATCGGGGCGATGGGCTGATCTACCGCTACATCCCCGCCGATCGCCAGAACCTGCTCGCGGGCGGCAAGCTGCAGGTTCTCGTCGTCAAGGGACGCCCATCCCTCGACACGCGCAACTGGCAGTCCCCCACGGTCAAGATCGGTGAGAAGCTCGCCGTGGAGTGGATGGACATCGACGATGTCGAGGCCCCCAAGGACGACCTGCGCCAGCGGGGCTCCGCCGGCGGGGCGGCGGTCTTCGCCCGAGGCGAGGGCATGTGGTACGGACGCGAAAGCGTCTACTTCGCTTGCACCAACGGCGGGGCGGGCCAGGTCGGCCAGATCTGGCGGTACACGCCCTCGGAGTTTGAGGGGACATCGGGCGAGAAGGAAACGCCCGGCGTGCTGGAGCTCTTCGTTGAGGCCGCCAAGGCCGGACCCATCGAGAACGCCGACAACATCACCGTCGCCCCCTGGGGCGATCTGGTCGTCTGCGAGGACGGGAACGACGACGACTATCTGCACGGGATCACGCCGACCGGGCAGATCTATCCGCTGGGCCACAACGTCGGCAGCGACTCGGAACTCGCGGGCGCAACGTTCTCGCCGGACGGGAGCACGCTGTTTGTGAACCTCCAGACGGCGGGGATGACCCTCGCAATCCAAGGACCCTGGCGCGGCGCCTAACGCCGCCTTGCGGACATCGCGTGCGGAGCCCGCACCTGCCCACGCCTACGCCACCTTGTGGGCGTCGGCGTTCCCATTGGTCGTGGGGGTCGGCGCTGCCTCGTGGCGTCTTGGTGCGATCTCCACCGACCGTCAACAGCCCCAGCATTGGCGTGAAAAAAAACCGACCGTGAGATCACGGTCGGTGGTGCGAAAGCAAACAAGTTGGCAAGTCGCTGGGATTACTTCTTGCGACCGCCCGAGCGACCGAGCTTCATGTCCTCGAAGGGGTTGGTCTGGGGCTTGGCGGACCAGACGGACTTGGGCGCGTCGCCGCCGCTCTTGTCGTCGCCCTTCTCGGCCTTGGGCTTCTTCTCGCTCTTCTTCTCGGCCTTCTTCTCGGGCTTGGCCTGCGAGGCGTCCGCGTCCGGCTTGTCGTCCTTCTTCGCGGGCTTCTCGCCTTCGTCTCCCTTGCCCTTGCGGGGCTTGTCGGAGCGTTGACCCTCGGGCTTGGCCTCGGTGGTGGTGGTCCCGGCGTCGCCCGCGGCGTCACCGGGTTGGGCCGCCTCGGCGGGAGCCGCAGGCTCACCGGCGCGATCAAGGTCCAGCTTGCGGTCGGCAACCACCCAGACCTTAATGACCGAGTCCAGGTCCGAGTCGAGCTTGACGTGCACGTCGTACGTGTCGATCCGCTTCATCGTCTGCGCGATGCGGATATCGCGGGGCTTGACCGCGTGGCCCTTCTCGACCAGAGCCGCGGCGATGTCCTGCTGGGTGATCGAGGCATACAGGATGCCCTGATCGTTGCACGACCGGGTGAGCGTGAGCTCGACACCCTTGAGGCGGGCGCTAAGTTCCTCGCGCTCCTTGCGCTGGATGGCGAGCTGGCGCTGTGCATCCTCACGCTTTGCGGCCAGTTCCTTGATCTTGGCCTCGCTGGGGGCGGTCGCGAGGTTGCGGGGCATCAGAAAGTTGCGGGCGTAGCCGTTGCGGACGTTGACGACGTCGCCGACGATTCCGAGGTGTTCAACGTTCTCGGTGAGAAGGAGCTTTTGAGACTTTGGCATGGCTGTCCTTTCGAACCCCGTCAAGAGCGGGGGCTGAAGTTAGCAGCGTCAACGCGACGCCGCAGCGGTGAAACAAGCTGAACGACCCGTGACGCACGGACCGTGATTCTGACTCCCGACACTGGCACTCAACCAATCACTCATACGCGTTCACTGGCACACGCGGACTGATAAAGTCGGACCGACCGAGGACTTCCCGAGCAACTTAGAAGGGGACGACGATATCGTCGCCGGCGTCATCGGGCGGGGGTTGTGCGGGGCGCGAGCCGGAGCCGGCGCTGCGATACTGGCTTCTGCCGCCACCACCACCACCGCCGCCTCCATACCCGCCACCATCTCCGCCGTCGCCACCACCTCCGCCTCCGCCCGCACCGGGCTTGGAGTCGATGAACTGGAAGTTCTCGATGACGACCTTGAGCTTGGACTGCTTCTTGCCTTCCTTGTCGTCCCACTGATCGAGCTTGAGGCGGCCTTCGATGAAGACGGGGCGGCCCTTCGAGAGATACTTGGCCATCGTCTCAGCGGAGCGACCCCACGCCTCGCAGTCGACGAACGTCACCTCTTCCCGGTCCTCGCCCTCGGGCGTGCGCCAGCGACGATTGACCGCGAGGCCGATCTTGGCGACCTGCTGGCCGCTGCCCACCGAGCGGAGCTCGACGTCGCGGGTGAGGTTGCCCATCAGCATGACTTTATTGAGATTGGGCATGTTCAAGCTCCCTGGAAGAGGACTTCACCAAACTGGGACGACGACACGCGTCAGGCTCGTTGGCAAGGGCCGGCCTCGTTCGCGCGGGCCAGATCAGACAACCCGGGGGGGCCCCAAGCGACCCATCCGCCTGGCTGCGTGCTGGCTGCCCGCTCGATCTTCGACCGGCACCGACTTCTTAGGCTTCCTCTCCTGCGGCGACGGGCTGCGGGCTCGCCGGGGCGGGCTGGCTCGGGGCGGGGGCCGCGCCGCGCATGCGAATCTCGACTTCCAGTTCCTTGCGCCCGTCCTGGCTCTGGATTTCCTCCGCCGTGATGTTCTCGGCCCGGAGGATCAGGAACCGCATGATCTTCTCCGAGAGGTTGCAGTCGCGCTCGATGTGCGACAGCATGTCGTTGGGCGACTTGAAGTAGACGAGGATGTACGTCCCGCGCTTCTGGCCGCGGATCTCGTACGCGAGGCGGCGTTCATCCCACTTGCGCATGGCGATGATCTCCGCGTGCCCGCGGGCCATGATCTCCTTGATGTGATCGATGGCCCCGCCAAGGTCCGCCGCGACGGCTTGGCTGAGGAGGAACATGGCTTCGTACGTGTACACTCGCTTGCCTGGCATGGTGAACTTCCTTTGCGTTTGTTCTCTTGAGGTTGATCTGGTTACTTGTTCTTGGTGTTGACGGCGTTCATCGCCGCCGCGAGACCCTTCTCGGCAAACAACTCGGCGGCGCGAACCGCGTCGGACAGGCCCTGATCCAGCAGAGACTGTTCCTCGTCACTGAAGCGGGAAAGCACGAAATCGGCCTGATCCATGACCGGCGGCTTGCCGCCCGCGGGCTGGATCCCCACCCCCACCCGCAGGCGCGGATAGGCGTCGGTGCCCAGGCAACGCTGGATGTCGGACAGCCCGTTGTGCCCGCCCGCCCCGCCCGCGGGCTTCAGACGCACCGCGCCCGTCGGCAGGTAAAGCTCATCCACGACGACGAGCAGCTCCGCCGACGCGTCGAGCTTGTAGAACCGCACCGCGTCCACGATCGGTTGCCCGCTCAGGTTCATGAACGTCGTGGGCTTCAAGAGCAGGATGCGCTCGCCCCCGATGCTCGCTTCCAGCGTCGCGGCGTTCGCACGCCCCTTGGCGATAGCCCCGGGCGCGTGCTTGGCCGCCAGACGGTCGACCACCATGAACCCGGCGTTGTGCCGGGTCTTGGCGTATTGGAGACCGGGATTGCCGAGGCCCGCAATGAGCTTCATGGCTGAACGATCCGAGCGAACTGCACCAGCACAACGGAGTGAAACAACCGCCTGAACCCCGCTGGCCTGAGCCGGAGCCAACGGGGCGACCGGGAGCGCCACCGGGGGGCGCCGCGCGATCCTGCGACGCCGCCCGGACTGGAGCATGTTCGCCCGGGCGGATGCCATGCCGTGCCGCTTGGTTCCCGCGTCGGAACTCACTTCTTCGCGGCTCCCTTGTCGCCGCCGGCGGCGGGGGCTGCCTTCTTGTCGCCACCCGCGGCTGCGCCCGCTGCGGCGCCTTCCTCAGGCTTCTTCGCCGTGATGACTTCCGGCTGGGCGCCTTCCGCCGTCGCCGCCGTCGCCTCGGCAACCACGATCTCCTGCTGGACGATGATCTGCGCGATGATCGCGTGCGGATCCGTCACCAGCTTCATGTTGGCGACCGGCAGCTTCACGTCCGCCGCCGTGATCGCGTGGTCCACGTCCAGGTCGTCGATCCGCACTTCGATCGAGTCCGGCAGTTCCGTCAGAACGCACTCGATCTCGATCTCGTTGTTCGGGTGCATCAGGATCGCGCCGGCCTGCTTCAGGCCCTTGGCCTCGCCGATCAGGTGGATCGCCACCTTCGCCTTGATCCGGTCCGTCAGGCTCACGCGGGCGAAGTCCGCGTGCACGATGTTCGAGCCCAGATAGTCAAACTGCAGGTCCTTGAGCAGCACGAACTGCGCCTCGTCCGCGTGGCTGCTCCCCGGGAAGTCCAGCCGGAAGACCTTCTCGCCCTTAATGATGAAGCCCGACGCCTGACGCATGTCCAGCGTGATCGAAAGCGGATCACGCCCGCGTCCGTACACCACCGCCGGCAGCTCGCCCTTGGCCCGGAGGCGGTTGTTGTAGCGGGTTCCGATCTTCGACCGCTCCTTGGCGGTCAGCATGGGGGCTTTCTCGTGCATGGCTGCTCCTCGATCTGTGTGTTCGTTGGTTCGTGTGTTCGTTGGTTCGTGTGTTCGTGATCGTGCCAAACGCTTACCGCTTCGTTCCGGCGGTGTCCTCAAACAACTTGCTGAGCGATTCGTTCGTGTGGATGCGGGTGATCGCCTCGCCGAGCAACTCGCCCACGCACAGCATCTTCAGCTTGTGCTCGATGGGCTTGATGCGGGGGCCGATCGCGACGGTGTTCGTCAGTACCACCTGCGAGAACACCTCGCTGGAGAGTCGCTCGATCGCCGGGCCCACCAGCACCCCGTGCGTTGCCGCGGCGATCACACGCTTGGCTCCGTGGTCCATCACGACCTTCGCCGCCTCGTACACCGTGCCCGCCGTCGAGATCATGTCGTCGAACATCAACACGGTCTTGTCGCGCACTTCGCCCACGATCAGCCCGGTCTTGACCAGCGAGCCCGACAGCCGCTTCTTGTTGATGAAGGCCAGGTGCTCGGCGCCGAGCAGTTCCTGCATGCCCTCCGCCACCTTGAGATTGCCCACGTCCGGGCTCACCAGGCAGAGCTCGCCAAGCTCGTTGCGGATCGAGTTGAAGTACTTCACAAACACCGGAGTCGCCGAGAGGTGGTCGACCGGAAGATCGAAGAACCCCTGGATCTGCGCGGCATGGAGGTCGACGGCGAGCACTCGGTCCGCCCCCGCCGCCGTGATCAGGTTCGCGACCAGCTTCGCGGTGATCGGCACGCGCCCCTCGTCCTTGCGATCCTGGCGCGCGTAGCCGAAGTAGGGCAGAACCACCGTCACCCGGGCCGCCGAGGCCCGACGGAGGCAGTCAATGAACACCAGCAGCTCGAACAGGTTCTCGTTCACCGGCTCGCACGTGGACAGGATCACGAAGCAGTCGCGTCCGCGCACGTCGTCCTCGAGCTTGACGAGGATCTCGCCGTCCGGGAAGACCGTCGTTCGGGCCTGCCCCAGGGGCTGCCCGATGTAGTCCATGACGCGCAGGGCAAGCTCGCGAGAGCTCCGTCCCGCGAAAACCTTGAGCGTGTAGTTGTTTCGTTCGCTGCCCATTGCTGTGTCCGCCTGCCGCTGAACGTCCCGCTCGGGCGCTCGCTTCCAGAACCTCGACGATGCGCCCATCCCCGGCTCAAGCCCCCACGTGTTCCGCGTGCCCCGCAACTCGTCGGGCGGGTTCGAACCCGTCCGCTCGTTCCAGGTGCTCGCGACCCCGCTCGGCTTGCCCTCGATCTGCGAGCCCGACGCACCCGCGTCCGTGATCGCTGCCCGACCCTGGCTCGGCGGAAACCCGCCCGCCCGACCCTCGCCCGCCCGACCCTCGCCCGACTGCTCGGTGTCCACGTTGGTGTGCTCCTGGACTCCCTAACTCCTGGACTGCCTCACTCCCGAACTGCCTGTTTCCTGAACCGCCTGACTCTTGGCCTGTCTGACTTCTGGACCCCCACCTGGCTGCTCACGCGTGTGGCATGCCCGTTCGGCTTCGATAGATGGCGTCCACCTTCGCCAGTTCTTCCAGCGTGTTGATCGACAGCACGTCCTCGGGCGGCACTGCGGGCACAACCTCCACGTGCTTGCCCTGCTGCGCGAGCGAGCCAAACAGGTCCGTGAAGTAGTACTCGCCCGTGACTTCGTTCCGGGGCGTCTGGCGGAGCGTCTGGAACATCAGCCCGACGTCGGCGCACGCATAGCTCGGGTACACCTCGCGGATCTTCAGTTGCTCGGGCGTCGCGTTCTTCTGCTCGACAATCGCGATGAACCGGTTGGTCTTGGCGTCGCGGTAGATCCGCCCGTAGCCCGTCGGATCGTCCAGGATGCTGGTCGCCATCGTCGCCGCGGCGTTGGTCCGCCGGTGCGCTTCGAGCATGGCCAGCAACGTCTGCTTGCGGATCAGCGGCCCATCGCCCGCCAGGACAAAGCAAACGCTGCCCGCCACGGGCGACCCGAACAAGCCCGAGGCGCTCATCACCGCGTGCCCCGTGCCCAGTTGCTCCTGCTGCACCGCGAACTCGACCTTGTCGCCATACCCAGCCAGCGCCTGGCGAACGAGCTCTTGCTTGAAGCCGACCACCGCGACGATGCGCTGGCAGCCGGCCGCGAGGCACGCGTCAACCACGGCGCACACCATCGGGCGTCCGCCCACCTCGTGGATCACCTTGGGCAGGTCGCTCTTCATGCGCGTTCCCTTGCCGGCGGCAAGCACGATCGCAGCAGGGGCCGACGCTTGATTGGTGTTCGTGGATTGAGGCACGAGAGCTCCGAGTGAAAGCTGCGAGAATCCGAACGCACGCCAGAAAACACCAATGAGCCCGACAGTCAGGCTGGCTCCGCCGGGCGGCTCCCACATCCGGGCTGCCCGCGGGTTTGCCGCTCGATCACCAGTGACTCAGTGAGTGGAATGCCGCGAGGTGAACCGAACCCACACAGGGCAGCCGCGAAGCGGACTGCGGTGCCGATCCCGCGAAAGGGGCGATAACGCCCGCACAGCGGGGGGGCTCGATCGGGATGGGCAACACGAAGCTGGTCGACCTGGACTCGAACCAGGACTAACAGAACCAAAATCTGCTGTGCTGCCAATTACACCATCGACCAGTCGATGGACCCAAACCTCGGGGGCACGCCGGCTGGGTTGCCGGCGATCTGGTCTCCTTGCCGCTCGCCCAGATGGGCGAATCGCGGTTGTACGGGGTCTTGCCGGAGCAAGCCCATGCCACGAACACTGTCGCGGCACGGCACCCGAAGGGGTCGCCGACAACCGCGGCAAGGCGACCGGCACAAGCCAATCGCCGGAGCTGGACCCGCCATCGCCGCGATGGGCACGGGCCCCTGAATCCGCCTCAGCCCGTCAATGTCCGGGAAAACAACCGCCGAAGCACGGCAATCATCCTCACAGACACCAGACGAGCCTCCGTCGAACTCGGCTCCTCAAGAGAAGAGAAGTGTAGAGATCGCACGGGGTGAGTCAACCGATTCGAAACTGGTGCAGTCTTCCGGAACTCCCCGCCGCCGCGCTCCCGCGTCGACGCTCCGCCTCACCCCTCTGCAACCACTTTGAGCTCCACCGCGATCGGCGTCGGCAGCGAGCCAACTTCCACCGTCGTCCGTGTCACCTGCAACCCCGCGAAAGCCTCGGCGAACAAGCGATTGAACGCCTGAAAATCACGCTGCATGTTGGTCAAGAACACCGTGACGTCCACGATCTTGTCCCACGACGAGCCCGCGTCTTCAAGCACCAGGCGCACGTTCTTGAACACCGCCCGCGTCTGCGTCTCGATGTCGTAGCTCGCGACCTTGCCCGATGCATCGAGCGTCACCCCGGGGATCGACGTCGACCCTCGCTCACGCGGGCCAAGACCCGCCAAGAAAAGAAGGCCCCCCGCGCGCCGCGCGTGGACGTACGCCCCGATCGGCTCCGCCGCTCGACTGCTTGACACACTCGCACCACCCTGAGGTCCGGTGTTTGGGCCGGCGCCGTTCGACATCTCAACTCTCCTGAGCGTTCAGCGCCGCTCGCGCAGCGGCACGGCCCCGGGCCAGTGGCGGATGGTCGGCGTGCCGCCGGGTTCCCCCGTCTCCGTTTCACTTGCCGATCCGGGCCACTCGACCGCAACGATGTCGATGCGCATCGCTCGCCCGCTCCAGCGGTTCGCACGCCGAAGTGTTCGAACGATCCGTGCCAGCGTGCGCTGCTTGTCGGGCGTGACGTTCTGCTCGGGCGCCACTAAACGCCCCGAGGCTCCCTGTGAATCGCCGCGCAACGCAAGACGCGTCTTGACTTCAACGACGACAATCGTGCCGCCATCGGGGGCCAGACAAACCACATCGGCCTCGCCCGAGCGGGTGCGGACGTTCCGTCCGAGCACCCTGTAGCCCTGCTGTTCGAGGAACCGAGCCGCGAGGCGTTCGCCCGCGTCTCCAAGTCGCTTGGTCGCTGGGCGGTTGTCGCGCCGATCGCGAGCGCCGAGCCACCGCGAGGCCCGGTGCACCATGTTTCGAAGCATGTTCTGAACCAGATCGCTGGCCCGGGTGCTCGGGCGCCGCGGGATGATCGCGTTCGCGCCGCTCAACTGCCGCTCCCCGCGGGTGTGGCAGCGGGCGTGGCGGTGGGGATCGCAACACCCAGAGATTCAGCGACCGAATCAAAGAACCGCTCCCGCGAGAACTCCCGCAGCCAGCGGCCCATCACGTCTAGGTCGTCGAAGCTCGCCTGTCGCGTCAGGCGATCCACATACGCCTTGCGCTCCAGTTCGCCCCGAAAGTCCCGCAGGCCCGATTCAATCGAGAGCTGCGCTTCGTACAGCGAGATCTCGCGCCGCTCGATCCGCTCCAGCAGGATCCACGTCACGTCCGTCTCCGCCTCGATCGGCCCGGCCCACGTGCCGGGCGAGAGCGTCCGCGCCGCCGCGTTCAGCTCGTCGATCGCAAAGAACGAGCCCGCCGAGAACTCGCCTTCAAACGGTCGCGCCTGGACGCCGGGGGCCAGCAGGTTCACCCGGTCTTCCGCCAGCTTGACAAAGCTCTCCGCGCTCGTCAGTTCCCGCCTCGCCCGCTCCAGCGCCTCTGCATTCCGCTTCGAGATCGAGAGCAGCCGGAAGTGCGCCACGGGGTCGCGGTTGAACGTGTCAAACCGCTTCTCATACTCGTTGCGGATGTCGGCAAAGCTCACCTGGATGCGGCTATAGATCCGCTCCCCAAGCTGATAGCGAATCAGCTCCCGCTGCTCCTTGGTCCGCACCAGCTCATCGATGGACTTGCCTTCTTCCAGCCGGGCGCGTCGATCCGCCTCCGCTCGGCTGCCGCCCGCTTCGCTATAAAGGTCGCGCTGCAGCCGCTGCACGAACGCTCGGAAACCCACCCGTTGCTCGGGCGTCAGGCTCGCAAGCGCCTCCCGGCGAAGCAACTCGTCCTCCAGCAGCGTGCGAAGCGACCGGTCGATTTCCTTCTGTGCTTCCACTTCCCAGACGTCCAGCGCCTCCGCGTACGCGCGCCGGGGCGATTCGCGCTGCGCCTTGCGAAGCTCGGTCTCCGCCAGCGCCGTCAGGCGTGCTTCCATCTCGCGAAAGAAGCTCGACGCGTAGATCGCCCGTCCGTCGATGTCGCCAACCTTGGCGTCCATCACCTGGGCCGCCTCGACCGGCGTCGGCTCGATTTCCGAGATCACCGGTTCGCCCGGGGCGATCGTGACATCAAACATGCCGTCGGATGCCGCGAGCGGCCCCGTGACGTCATACGGAACCTCGCGCGGAAGCTCGCTGGGGCTGGAGGGCGAGATGACGTTTCGAGGCAGCAGGGTTGCCCGCGGTGCCGGAACGACCGGGCGAACAGGTTTCTGGGAAGCATCCGCAGCGCGGGACTCGTCGGCAGCAAAGTCCAGCGCCCGCAGCGATTGCCCGGAGGGCGGGCTACCGGAGGAACACGACCAGCACGCCGCGGCAATCAGGGGAAGAAGCGCGATGAATCGGGGCACCGACCGGGAGCGGCACGATGTTGGTCGCGAGATTGGGCGTGGAGCCCGACCCCGCCGTCTAGAATCGCCCGAACTCTCGAACAAGGACTTCATCATGACTCAACCAGGCAACCTCGGCGGCCCTCCCACGGGCGGGAACTCGCCCAAGATTATCGTCGATACCGACTGGAAGGCGCAGGCCCAGGCCCAAAAGGCGCAAGTCGCCAAGCCGACGCCCCCAAGCGCACCGGCCGCCGCGACCGGGCTCGAGGTTGATTCGGACTGGAAAGCCCAGGCCCAGGCAGAAAAAGAGCGCCTCTCCCAAGCCGCCGCTCCCAAGGGTGAGCGCGCCAAGCGGGGCATGCCTGAAGAACCGGGGTTTGAGGATCTGATCAGCCTCCTCGCCACCCAGGCACTGACCTACCTCGGTGCGTTCCCCGATCCCCGCACCGGCCAGGCGATGGTTTCGATCGAGGCTGCCCGCCTCTACATCGATCTTCTGGGCGTCGTCGAGGCCAAGACCAAAGGCAACCTGTCGGAGCAGGAAACCACCATGCTCACGCGGATCCTCACCGAACTCCGGATGGAAGCCGCCGAAGTCGCCAAGGTCGTTGCCAAGGCGTACGAAGAGGGTCGCATCCGCCAGGTGCCCGCTGGCGGCATGGGTCGGGGTCCTGGAGCTGGGTTGGGAGGTGGCGGGTTGGGCGGCGCCGGGTTGGCCGGTCAGGCCGGCGGCTTGGGAGGTTTGGCATCCCCCGGGCCCGACGCGGCGAATCTCAAGTTCCCAGGGTCCACGTAAATCTTCGCTCGCCAGCGGGTGAGCCTATCCGAATCGGATCGCACGTCAGACGCATCGCACGTCGTTGGGGCTTCCATGAGCAACGCCGCACAGCTTTCGTTCCACGATCGCCATTACCACCTGTTCCGTCGGCTGCACTCGCTCACGGGCATTGCGCCCATCGGCGTCTTTCTGATATCGCACCTGACGACCAACTCCTCCCTCGTCTGGGGCGCGCTGGACGCCCGCCACCGCACAGCCGTCGGCGAGGGCGGGCACGCCGGTGCCTACGCCTTCCAGCACGAAGTCAACTTCATCCACTCCATCCCCTTCCTCCTGCTCATCGAGATCTTCGGGCTCTGGCTTCCGATCGCCTTCCACTCCGTCCTCGGGTTCTACTACGCCTTCACGGGCAAGGGCAACGCCCGCCACTACAACTACCAGGCCAACTGGCGATACACCCTTCAGCGCATCAGCGGCTACGTCGGCTTCTTCTTCATCCTTTACCACGTCGCAACACTCCGCTGGGGCTGGACCTTCCTCATCCCGGGCGGCACAAAGTGGTCCGCCGAGTACGCCGCTTCTACGCTCGGAGCCGCCCTCCAAGGCTCGACCGACGGCATGACGCCCGCGGGCCTGCTCGTCTCCGCGTTCTACATGCTGGGCGTCTCGCTCCTGGTCTTCCACTTTGCCAACGGCCTGTGGACCGCCGCGATCACCTGGGGCGTCACGATCTCCGATAAGGCCCAGCAGCGATGGGGCTACGTCTGCGCGGCGCTCGGCACCGGGTTGATGGTCATGGGCTGGTCGGCCACGATCGCCGCCGCGACCCTCGATCAGGACAAGGCTCGCCAGGCGGAAGAACTGCTGCGACTGCACGGCGACAAGCCGCCCAAGATCGACCCCGTCACCGGAGGCGACGCGCCGACGCCGAGCGCTCTCCTGGGCGACGAGCCAGTGAGCCAGCCCGGGTTGGGGTCGTAGCCCCGCGGGCGATACCCAGAAGTGGGCCCGCAGACGTTGGGCCCCGATAAGCAGGCCCAGAAACGGCGGGCGCCGCCCGGAAACAAGATCCAGCCGCACCGCACGGGCGAACAGAGAAGAGAGCTTTTGGTGGGCAGCGTGATCCCGGCGTGAGCAAAGCACCCGGGAGGGAGTTCCAGGATGAGCCAGCATCGAGTCATCGTGGTGGGTGGAGGCCTGGCGGGCCTTGCCGCGAGCGTTCGCATTGCCGAGGCCGGGTTGCCCGTCGACCTCTTCTCGCTGGTTCCCGTCAAACGATCGCACAGCGTGTGCGCGCAGGGCGGGATCAACGCCTGCAACGAAGTCTCTCGTCAACAGGGTTATTCCGAGTACGAGCACTTTGACGAAACCATCTACGGCGGCGACTTCCTCGCCGACCAGCACCCCGTCCTGGAGATGGCCAACATGGCCCCCCGGATCATCGATCTCCTCGATCGCATGGGCGTGCCTTTCAACCGGACGAGCGAAGGAAACCGCGATCTCCGCCTCTTTGGCGGCTCGCTGTTCAAGCGAACCCACTTCGCCGGAGCAACCACCGGACAGCAGTTGCTCTACGCCCTGGACGAGCAGACGAGGCGCTACGAAGCCGATGGGCTCGTGAGCAAGTACGAGTTCTGGGAGTTCCTGGGGCCAGTGATCGCCGATGATGGCCGCTGCGTCGGCATCGTGGCGCAGGACCTGCGAACCATGCAGATCCGCAGCTTCCGGGCCGATGCGGTCGTGATGGCCACCGGTGGCTGCGGCCTCGTCTTCGGGAAGAGCACAAACTCAGTGATGTGCACCGGTGCCGCCGCCGCTCGCTGCTATCAGGCTGGCGTCTGGTATGGCAACCCCGAGATGATCCAAGTCCACCCGACCGCGATCCCAGGCGCCGACAAGCTCCGCCTGATGAGCGAATCGGCGCGCGGCGAGGGCGGTCGCGTCTGGGTCCCCCGTCAGAAGGGCGACACCCGCAAGCCCCAGGACATCCCCGAAGGCGAGCGGTACTACTTCCTCGAAGAGAAGTACCCGGCCTACGGCAACATCGTGCCGCGCGACATCGCAACCCGAGAGATCTTCGACATCTGCGTCAACCAGGGCATGGGCGTCCTGGGGCAGAACCAGGTCTATCTCGACCTGACGCACAAAGATCCCGAGTACCTCACTCGCAAGCTGGGCGGGATTCTCGAGATCTACGAGAAGTTCGTGGGCGATGATCCACGCCGCGTGCCGATGCGCATCTTCCCGGGCGTCCACTACTCAATGGGTGGGCTCTGGACGCAGTTCACGCCGGGCAGCTACGCCCCTGCGCAGCCGCGAACCAAGCACAAGAGTGGTTCGCCCGCGCCGCTGGGCGCTGAACCGGGCCAGGGAATGCAACCCGGCGCTCCCAACAACATGATGACGAATCTGCCCGGGCTCTACGCCTTCGGAGAAGTCAACTTCGCCTACCACGGCGCCAACCGCCTCGGGGCCAACGCGCTCCTCTCCTGCCTCTTCGACGGGCTCTTCTGTGGCGTGTCGGTGGTCAACTACATCCGCAACGAAGCACCGAGCAAGGCGCCCGCGGAGAAGCTCAATCCCGCCGTGTTCGACGGCGCCGCGTCGGCTGAGAAGGCCAAGGCCGACGCCCTCCTTGCAACGTCCTCGCGCCCCGACGCTGGCCCCGAGACCAACCCGTACGTCATCGGGCGTGAGCTTGGTGAAGAGATGACCGCCGCGTGCACCGTCGTCCGCACCGAGGCCCGCCTCACGCAGTGCCTCGAAAAGCTCCGCTCGCTCTCCGAGCGATTCTCCCGAGTCCGCTTGGGCGACGCCGCGGCTTGGACCAATCAGTCCCTCGCCTACGCGCGCTCGCTGGGCGACATGCTCGTCCTCGCGGAAGCGGTCGCCAAGGGGTCGCTCGAACGCCGCGAGAGCCGCGGGGCGCATTACCGCCCGGATTATCCGACCCGCAACGACGCGGAGTTCATGAAGAGCACTGTCGCAAGGTTCGACCGGCGCGATCGCTCGACGAGCATCGAGTTCCAGGCGATCGACGCGACGCTCATCGCACCGACCGCCCGCACGTATGGCAAGAAGGACGACGCCAAGAAGGAGGCTCCAAAGCCCCAGCCGGCCATGGCGGGGGTGAGCTGAGTTTCAAGTCTCGGGCGCTCGCCGCCCGGGAGATGGGAGTCGCGAACGGTGACCGACGCACAGCCCAACCGGGAGCATCCTCGTAGCCGGGGCAAGGCCCTTGGCGCGGACCAGTTGCGTCCGCGTGCCAAGCGCGCGACCGACGCGACCGGCTCTCCGGTCGTGGATGGAGTGCCGGTGATGCTGCGCGGGAGCGGACGGAACATCAGCGACATCGAGCCCAAACGCATCAGCACGATCCAAGGCGTGAAGGTCATCGGGTTTGCGGATCTCATCCGGGGCAAGCTCACGGTCGGGTCCAGCGAGTTTCGAGGGGTCAAGCGCCTCGGCCACGTTCTGGATTTGGTCAAAGCCGTTCCCCTGAAGAAGGACTTCACCGCGAAGCTGCCAACCAAGCTCCGTCGGCCATTCAACACGCTTTCCGACGAGGTCCACGGGCCGCGTCGCACGCACACGCTCAGTTTTTACGAGAAGTACGCGTCATGATCAGCACCATTGCTCCAAGCGACGTTTCCGCCGGCCACGTTCTGCGTCCCGCCGCCAAGGAAGGGCGCAGCGTGATCTTCCGCATCAAGCGCTGCGACGGGCCCGGCAAGCCCTCCTACTGGCAGGACTTCAAAGTCCCCGTGCAACGCAACGCCAACGTCATCTCGTCGCTCCAGCAGATCGCCGCAAACCCGGTGACCGCCGACGGCAAGCAGGTCGCCGCTCCGGTGTGGGATTCCGGCTGCCTCGAAGAAGTCTGCGGCTCGTGCACCATGATCGTCAACGGCACCGTCCGTCAGGCCTGCTCCGCGCTCATCGACGTCTACGCGCCCAACGAGGGTGATGTCGTCACCCTCGAACCCATGACCAAGTTCCCCGTCGTCCGCGATCTCTGGGTCGACCGCCAGCGCATGTTCCACAACCTCAAGCGCGTCCAGGCATGGGTTCCCATCGACGGAACCTACTCCATGGGTGGCGGCCCCAAGGAATCGCCCGAGAAGCAGGAAACCAGGTACGTCCTCTCAACCTGTATGACCTGTGGCTGCTGCCTCGAAGCCTGTCCCCAGTACAACCTCGAAGAAGATCCCAAGGAGTGGGATTCCGCCTTCGTCGGCGCGCAGGTCATCAGCCAGGTTCGCCTCTTCAACGCCCATGAGACCGGAAAGCAGCTCAAGGGCGAACGCCTCGCCGCCATGATGGGCCCGGGCGGGATCAACGACTGCGGCAACGCCCAGAACTGCACCAAGGTTTGCCCCAAGCACATCCCCTTGACCGAGTCGATCGGCGACATCGGGCGGCAGACGACGATCCACGCCATCGCCCGCTGGTTCTCGGGCAAGTCCTGATCGGCCCGCTTTGCCCCGCCCAGCTCGACCCGTCCCGCCCGGCCAAGCTTCTCAGACGTTGGGCCGTCCCCCGGGCTCGCTCCGGGCCTCGCTCACCCGCGCGGACCCGACGCTCGGCACATCTGCTTCACAACTGCTCGCGCCGCGACTGAGGGCTGCGGACAATCGCGCCGATGCTAATGGGGCATGGCGACCAACCAGAGAGCGAGAATTGAGCGTCCGAGAGCGTTTCCGTCCGATACCACGATCCCCAGCGAATCGGTCTTGGAGGCGATCGGGGGGTTAGCGTCCGCTGCGCGTGCCGCGGTCGATCAGCTCACCCCTTGGCTTTCACCCCATCGCTTTAGCGAGCGTCTCCGGGTCGGGCTCCGCCTTCCGGCGGCACAGGTCGAAGCGATCGCCGAAGCCCCGGGCGCTGAAGACGTCCGCTGGTTCATGGTCCCGGGCGACGCCGTCGATGCCGAAGCCTGCCAGCGCTTCGCGCTCGACGCCGTCGTGAGCCACGCCAAGGACGCGCTGCGCATTACCACCCGCACGAGCGACGACCGCCGCGCCGCCTGGCACGACTGGGGCATCGAGCGTCCGATCACGTATCCAAACGTTTTCCCCGCCCGATTGGATTGCCAGGGCGCGACGGCGGCCTTTGGCGAACGCCCACCTTCGCCCCGATTGATCCGAGCGCTCGTTGAGCTCGCCGCCGCCCATTCGCGTCTGCCGGCGCGCCTCTCGAAGCTCGACCGGGCCAAGGGCCGCGTGCCGATCCTGCTCGACGCGCCGCGGGGCGATCGCTTCTCCGAGGTCGCCGCCCCGCGCGATCGCCTCAGGCGTGTCGCTGAGAACGCGGCCTCGGCCCTCATCGAGCACGCGCCGAGCGTCGGCTCCGCGTTCGCGCTCGATCGTCTGGCCGCCCGAGTTGTCAGCGCGATGGTCGCGACCGCGGGCAACCGCTTCGATGAATCCCTGCGCCGCGGAGCGTGCGAGGCCGCCGCCGCCATCGCAGGCGATGAACCCGCGGTCGCCCTCCGTCTCGCCGCCGTGCGCGTCGCCGCGGGCGACGACGAAGGCGGAATCGACGCGCTGCTCCGCGCCGATCGCCTCTTGCGCTCGCCCGGGCTCAGCCTCCCGGAGACCAACAACCTCCCCTTCGTGCATGCCGAGATGGAGGTCGAGAGCGACGCCGTCGCCATCGGGCGCGTCGCCGCGGGCATCGTCCTCCTGTGCGCCCCGCTCGGCGTCGAGAAGATTCCGTTCTTGCGGGAAGACCTGCTGGACGACATGCGCTTCAGCGGGCTGCTCGTCGGGCGTGATCCCGATCGCGCCATGCTGCACCGGGTCTTCGCGGCCCTCGAGGCCGCGCGCCGGGCGGAGTGCCGCGCGCTGCCCTCCCTCCAATCCTCGTATCGCAGCGTCGCGCCCTTCACAACCGGCGCTCCGCTCAAGCTCACCCAACCCTCGCGCGAGTCCGGCGAGCAGTCTTCCGCACCTCAGTCGCTGCGCGCAGAAAGCGGCGTCAGCGGGGCTTGGCATCTGGCGCCCGAAGCGGTCGAGTTCTCGCTCACCACACCTCCCGTGTCCCCCGCGAGCAGCGTGATCGCCTCGCCGGTCACGGCCGCGCCTTCCACAACGCGCCTGACGCCGATCCCGATTCGGCTCGACACCCGTGGACTCTCGTCCACTCGACCAAAGCGGGCGAAAAAGACCGGCGCCAGCGACGCCGGCGCAAACGCGAAGCATGCCAAGAAGAGGAGCTCGGGCGAACGCGGATCGAGCTCCACCCGCCGCGCCGCCCCCAAGTCCACGCCCACCACGAGCAAGCAGGGTTCCAAACCCCACCCAAGCAAACTCCACCCAAGCAAGCCCTACTCAAGCAGGCTTCAGTCGAACGCGACTTCGCCAACCAAACCCAGGCGCTCGAAAGCGGCATGAGTTGACGCGCGCGACGTGCATAGCCAGAGTTGCTCGGCCCGACTCGAGCTGTTGCGAGACCCTCGCCGCAGCGAGGCGCCTTAGCCCCCTCGTTCTTTTTCCGATCGACGGCGCTTCAGTTCCGCGTCGATGAAGTCCATGATCTCGCCCCGCAGCACCGCCTCATAGTCGCGGCTCTCATGGTTCGTGCGGTGGTCCTTCACGCGGTTGTCGTAGAACACGTACGAGCGGATCTGGGTACCCCAGCCTTGCTCCAGCGCGCCGCCTTGCGCGGAGGCAATCTCCTTTGCCCGCCGCTCTTCTTCCATCTGCTCCAGCTTGGCCATGAGCACCGACATTGCCTGCTTCTTGTTCTGGGGCTGGTCGCGATACGTGCTGGCCACGACCTGGATCCCGGTTGGCAAGTGCGTCAGCCGGATTGCCGAGGCAACCTTGTTGACGTTCTGGCCGCCCGGCCCGCTCGCCCGGACAAATGGCTCGACCTTGATGTCCTTCTCAGGAATCTCAAGGTCGGTTTCCTCGAACTCGGGGGTGACGTCGACCGTCGCAAAGCTCGTCTGGCGCTTGCCCTGCGCGTTGAAGGGCGAGACGCGCGCCAGGCGGTGGGTTCCCCGCTCGCACGCGAGGTAGCCAAAGGCGTAAGGCCCCTTCACGTGGATCGTCACGCTGTCGATGCCAACCTCAGCGCCGAAACCCTTGTCGACTTCCTCCATCGCAAACGACATCTTCTCGCAGTAGAAGATGTACATGCGCAGCAGCATGTCCGCCCAATCGTTGGCCTCGGTGCCGCCGGCACCCGCAGAGATCGTCAGGAAGCAGTTCCGGTGGTCGTGCTTGCCCGAGAGCAGCGACTGCAGCTCCACCTTCGCCATGCGCGACTGCAGCGAGAAGAGCTTGGCGTCCGCCTCCGCCAAAAGGTCCTTGTCGCCCGCTTCGCGCGACATCTCATACGCCACCCGGGCGTCTTCGAACTCGGTCATCACCGCCCGCAAGGGCTCGACCTGCGCCTTGAGCGTCTTGTTCTCGCTCACAACCTGCTTGGCGCGGGATTGGTTATCCCAGAAGCCTTCGGAGGCCATCCGCGCCTCGAGTTCCTTCAGCTTCTCGATCTTGGCTTCGTAGTTAAAGAGAGTCGCGGATGGTTGTGATCCGCGCCTCAAGGTCGTCGATGACCGGCTGGTGTGCGTCAAAGTGCATGCGAACGCTCCAAAGCGATCGGGACATTTCGCCCCGCGCGAGGCACAATAGCCCCCGAGCGGCCGAAACGGAAATGCCCGCATTTCGCCTTTCTCTCCTGAACCGCCGCCTCCTCGCGCCGCGCGCCCCTCTCCGCGGCGTTCTTTTCTTTGTCAACCTTATCGCCCTTCCAGCCACCCGCTCCAAGGAGCCTCGCCATGCCCAGCCCACGCGTGGAATCCAATCGACGCACCATCAACCGCGGCGCCATCGCCGCCGCCCTGCTCGCGAGCTTCGCCGGTAGCCCCTTCCCGGACAACCCTGGCCGGGGTCTTGGCCTCGCCAGCGCGGGTACCGCGTGGGCCGCTCAACCAGCCGAGGGGGATCAACTCCTGGAAGGCGACGAGGTGTTCGTCAGCCTGAAGTTTCGGGGTGGGCTGCTGAGCGAATACGTGCGTGCGATCCACGAAGCCGCGAAGAACACTCCTCTCAATATCGTGCTCAAGGGCTCGGCGGAGCGGGCGACGATCCCGCCGCTCGAGCTTCGCGAAGTCGCGATCTCCACCGCCATCGAATCGGCGGCGGAAATGGCGGTCCATCCCGCCGGGCCCCTCAGCCTCAGCGTGGTCGGGGAGAGCAACGCCGGCCGCGCGGTCTACGTGCTGGCGGTCCGAGTCCCAAACGACGGCTTCGCCTTGACAACCAGCATCTTCTCGCTTGCGAGCTTGTTGAGCGAACCGCCGCTCCGACTGTCCAACCCCGTCCCCGGCCAGCTCGCCCCCGGCCAGCCAGCCCCCGCCCAAACGAGCGGGCGACAAGAAGGCGACCGGGCACGCGACGACCGCAGCGCTCCAGCCAGCGAGCTCGGCGGACTTCCGTCGTTCCCGGAGGATGTTGCCCAAGCCGCCCCGCTCGACGACAACACCATCCTCTCGGCGATTGAAGCAGCCCTCTCGCTTTCGAATGACCCCTCGCAACTGAAGTTCCACGCGGAAAGCCGCCTGCTGATCGTGCGAGGCTCGCGCGAAGACGTCGATGTGGTTCGCTCGGTGCTGGCAGCCCTAGAGCGCGACGCCCAGCGGGTCCGCGAGCGCGCCGCACTCATCCGCCAGCAGCACCTCGAGGTCGCGCTCGACGGCGTCCAACTCCGCCTCCAAGAGATTTCCTCGGAACTCAACATGGTTCGGGGCAACGCGCACAACCTCCGGTCCGTGCGCGACTCGGGCCAAGGCATCAACGACGACGTGCTCCGGGGCCTCGAAGCCCGCGACGCAGCGCTCACCGAGCGCCGCGAGGCGCTCGTGCTCGCGCAGAGCCGCCTTCAGGCCGAAATGGCCCTGCTCAACGAAGCGTCGAGCAATGCCAACCTCCGGAGGGCACTGTCGCCGCTGGCTCCGACGATCGCGCCAAGCACTCCCGCGCCGGTTCCCGCTGGCAAATGATCTGGTTCATGCCCGCGCTCGTGCTTCCCAACTTCTCCGCACTCACCCCGGTGCACCCGCTCATGAGCGACGCGCGCGATCACGCTTGGGCGGACGAGGCCGGCGCTCCGGCGTGCGACCCCGTCGCCACCAATCGCTGGAGCGTGCCGGACTTGACCAGAGGCATCCGCCGGGGCGATCACGCCGCCTTCAACGCCTTCTACGCCCGCTGGTTCACCCACTGCCTCGCCTGCGCCCGGGCCATCTCCCGGAGCGATGAGGCCACGTGCCTCGATCTCGTGCAGGAAACGATGCTCCGCGTCGTCCGCCGAGCGCCCGTGCTCGACGAAGAACGTCAACTCGCCGCTTGGCTCGTCCGGGTCGTCCGCTCCTGCGCCTTGGATCGCGCGCGAAGCGACGCTCGACGAGCGAACCGGGAGCGAGTCTTCCAGTCGGGCGCCCGCGCGTCCGTCGAGGACACTCCGATCGACTCCAGCGAGTTGGCGCTGCTCAGGCGGGCGCTTGCGGCGCTCCCGCCAAGCGAGGTCGAACTGCTCGTCCTTCGATTCCAGGGCCGCTTGACGCTCGAGCAGATGGCAACGTCGACAGACATCCCGCGCGATGCGGCGCACGGGCGTGTCCGCCGCGGGCTCCAAAGGCTCCGCACGCTCCTTGCTCCAGCAACCAACCACCCACGCGACCCACGAGGTCAAGCATGAACCCCGACATGATTCCCGACACCAGCCACCGGCGCGGCGCCGATGACATCTCAGCGAGCCTCCCGCGCCGCGGGGCCCAAGTGGTGATCAGCACCACGCCCAGCCCGGCGCTGATTGAGCGCCGGACGCAGATCCGCCGCGGCGCGCTTCGAGCCATGTCGCGCCGCCGGACCGCTCGCCGGGTCGCCCGTGGCGGGGGCGCGCTCGTCGCGCTTGCCTCGCTCGGGCTCGCCGCGATCGTCGCACGCGACCCGGGACGCAGCGAACCGCCGGCAATCCAGCCCGATCGCCTCGTTCACGTCACCAACCCGCAACCGAACCTGCCGACCGCGAATCCGCCGCACGCGAGGAACCATCATGGTGTCGAGGGTCCCGCGTCCGATCGCCCGCCCGAAACGCGGCCCGGTGTTGTTGAGCCCGCAACCCTTGTCCGCGTCCAGATCGTGCGCGACGATCCGGGCATTGTCCGTCGCCTTTCGGTGGATGCCGGCGAGAGCACCGTCGCGAAGCTCACCGACGACGGGTTGCTCCGCCAGCTGCGCGAGCTTGACCACCATGTCGGGCTGGTTCGGGTTGGAGATCGGGTGCACATCGTCGAGCACGCCGCACGTTCCAGACCGCGCCCGACGGGTCGCGGCGGGCCTTGCGCCGACTCCAATGCTGCGTTCCACGCGGGCCTCCAAGCCGGTTGCGATGGCGAGGCGGTCATCCAGGGCTAGGCCAGGTCGGCGCTTCGGATTTGCTCAGGCCAAGAACGTGCGTTCGACGACATCACGAACTTCGGCGCTGGTCACGGGCGCATCGAGGTAGAGCGACGCTTGGGGCGCGAGCTGGGCGGCGCACATGTCGACGCCGGTGGCGGCCCAGGAGCCCCGGGCCTGGGCTTCGCGAACGAAGGCGGTGGGTTCGCGGGTGACGGGCATGTCGAGCACGCCGCCCCGGGACGAGAGGCCTTGGAGGCAGCGGAAGAGATCGTCGGCGCCCTCGCGTGTTTCGCCGACGGGCGTGGCGTTGATGAGCACGTCGAACTGGCCCGCGGGTACGGCATCCACCGCTTCAACGCCGAAGGCCCGGGCTTTCTCGGCGACGGCGTCGGGGCGTCTGCCTGTGAGCGCCACCCGCCGGCACCCAAGCTCGCGCAGGGCGATGATGGCGGGCCCGACGACGCCCCCCGCGCCGAAGATGAGCGCCGACTGCACGGACCTTGCCGCAAGACACTCGATGACGCCCGCGACGTCGGTGCATGCGCCGATGAGGCGCGATCCTCGGCGGACGATCGTGTTGACGGCGCCGGCGCGACGGGCCAGCGGATCGACCTCATCGAGCAGGTCGATGACGCCGCCCTTATGGGGCGACGAGACGCTGCACCCGCTGACGCTGAGGGCTCGCAGGGCCTGGACCAGCTCCGGCGCGGTGCTCGGCGCGACCCGGGGAATGTAGACGGCGTCGACGTTCCGCCTTCGGAAGAGCTCGGCGTAGACCATGGCACCAAAGCGGCCCGGCTTGCGAGCGACGGAGAGGAAGAGGCGTGTCTCGGGGCCGAGGTTCGAGACGAGCGTCGTGGTCATGCGCGCTTGCCGGGGTGGTGTTGCGGGTCTTGCGGATCTTGAGGGTCTTGAGGGTCTTGAGGGTCATTGGATCAGCGACGGGTGGAGTAGCCCCGTCCGCCTCGATGGCCCGCGTCGTCTTCCAGTTCCGGGTTCCAGACGACGGCGCGCGGCCCGCGGAGCTTCTTCGGGCGTTTGGCCTTTGCGGGATCGGAGTGGTCGGCAAGGTCGGCGCCGATGTCGCGCCGGAGCTGCATGCCATCGAAGGAGATTTTGCCGGCGGCTTCGTAGGCGCGGGCGCGTGCTTCGAGGAGGTCGGCGCCGATCGCGGTGACGCCCAGCACGCGTCCTCCGGTGTTGACGACATCGCGTCCCTGGGCGGCGGTGCCGGCGTGGAAGACGGTTACGCCGGAGACGGCGTTGGCTTCGGGCAGGCCGCGGATGACGTTGCCGGTGCGGGGTTTTTCGGGGTATCCGCCGCTGGCGAGGACGACGCAGCACGCGGCGCCGGACTGGAGTTCAACGTCGAGGTCGCCTAAGCGTCTTTCGCACGCGGCGAGGAGGATCTCAAGCAGGTCGGTCTTGAGCATCTGGGTGATGGGCTGGCACTCCGGGTCGCCAAAGCGGGTGTTGAACTCCAGCACTTTGGGTCCGCCCGGGGTGAGCATGAGCCCGGCGTAGAGCACGCCGACAAAGTCGATTTCTTCGCGCTTGAGGGCGTCGATGGTGGGGACGAGGATCTCGCGCTCGACCTGCTCCATGAGGGCGGGCGTTGCCAGGGGCGAGGGGCAGAACGCGCCCATGCCGCCCGTGTTGGGCCCCTCGTCGTTGTCGAGGAGGCGCTTGTGATCCTGGCAGGGGGGGAGGACGAGCAGGGATTGCCCATCGGTGATGGCCAGGACGGAGAGCTCGGGCCCGCTGAGGCGTTCCTCGATGACGACGGTGCGTCCGGCCTCGCCAAAGACGCGTTTGATCATGATCTCGTCGATGGCGGCCAGGGCCTGCGCGACGGTGTCGGGGACGACCACGCCCTTGCCCTTGGCCAGGCCGGAGGCCTTGATGACATGCGGTGTGTCGCGGGTGCGGAGGAAGTTCTTGGCGTTCTCGGGGTCGGTGAACGTCCGCGCCTCGGCGGTTGGGATCGACGCGGAACGCATGAGCTGCTTGGCCCAGGCCTTGTCGCTCTCCAGGCGGGCAGCCTCGGCAGTCGGGCCAAAGACAAGGCGGCGTCCCTGGCCCAGCGGCGCGGGCTCGCCCGAGGGGAGTACGCCATCGAGGGCAAGCTTGTCGGCGAAGCCCTCGGCCAGAGGTTCTTCCGGCCCGATCACGACGAGGCCCACGCGGTTGCGGTCGCAGAACTGCTGGAGGCGATAGATCTCGCGGATGTGGACGGGCACGTCGACGGGCTGGGCGACCGCCGCGATGCCGGGGTTTTCGGGGTGGGTCGTCCACAGCGTTCCGAGCCGGGGCGACGCGGCCAGCTTCATGGCGAGGGCGTGTTCGCGGCCTCCGCCGCCCACGAGCAGGACGTTTACACGGTCGGGCGGGACGTGGGCGGAGGATGAGGCGGTGCGGCTGGCTTGCGCGAGGTCGGGTCCGGGCATCGGTCGATGCTAGCCCCGACGCGTGGGATTGGGGAAGAGGGCGATGGGCAATGGGCGGCGGGCAATGGGTGGGAAGAGGGCAATGGGTGGGAAGAGGGGAATCGGCGGCGGGCTGTACGGTGCGGGCTTTGGGTCCAGCGCGGCTCCGCCCCAGCGCGATGTTCACAATCGCCACGGCGGCGCGGCGCGTGGTTTCTGGATCTGGACGCGTTTGCAACACTTCGGCGAACGCGCGGACGGCGGTGGAGAGCTTCTGCCTTGCCACGGTTCTCGCGTGATCACGGGCGAGTTCCTGATACACCTCGACGAGCGCTTGCGTCTGCGGGTTGGTGATGAAGTCGCGGAGCTCGCCGAACGTGATGTTGTGCATGGCGCAGAGCGCGTCCAGCGTGTGCTCGCCCCGGGCGTAGTCGCTCACGAGCGCGGATGGATTTGAAATGGGCACGCGGTGAGGTTCCTGCGGCGGGCGCTCGGGCATGACTGTTTCGTGATGGCTCCCGATGACGGGACGCGCCCTCGCTTGTGCGCACGGAGCGAGTTGGCTGCGGCCCAGAGCCAGCGGACTGTGCGGGCAGGAACGTGTTGGATGGGGGTGGCGAGATGGCGCGATTCGGTGATGTGTCGCGCGGTACGTGTGCGCACAGCGATCGATGTGCGCGCGAGCGCGGAGCATGGAACGCGGAGGGAGAAGGAAACGCGCGGTCCGTCAACGTGAGATCGGGGATGCCCGAGCGCCGAGAAGAAGGGGATGGGCGTTATTCGCCTTGGCCAAAGGCCGACGCGCCGCTTCCATCATCTGGAGGGGTGAGCTGGGCGAGAATCTCTGGCAGGAGGACGAGCGAGCACGCGATCGAGATGGCGTAGACGATCCAGATTGCTCGCAGGCGCGGGCTTTCGGTGAGGAACAAGCCGTGGACGGGCCAGAAGAAGATGCCGATGCCGGTCAGAGGGAGGAGGAGGAGCAGGAGCCCGCGTGGGAGGGAGGTTCGAAAGCCATCGATGAGCGTCCAAATGATGATTGCGACGCTGAGGATGAGGTGGGCGATGGAGTAGGCGATGAGCGCTTCGGGGACGATCATGGCGAGGGCGAAGCTGCCCAGGACGGGCACACCAAAGACGAGCCCGATGAACTTTGGCTGTTCGAGCAACTCGGCCATGGTGCTGCCGCGGGAGGCGCCGCCGCGGTCGTAGCCTTTGGCGGCCTTGATCACCTCGGGCGTGAGCACGCGGGTTTTGAGGGCCTTTCCGGTTTTGGTGTTGTGACCGCAGTAGGCGCAAAGGGTTGAGCCTTTTTTCCACGGGCGGTGGCACTCGGGGCAAGCCTCGGCAGTGATCGCGGCGGCTTCCTCGGCGAGCTTGGCCATGATGGCGGCGTCTTCATCAGCGACTTGTGGCGCGGGCGCGGCGGCGGCCTGAGCCTTGGCGGCGCAGGCCTTGCAGAAGTATCGACCTTCGGAATCTTTGACGCGGGGGGCCTGCGTGACGTCGACGCCGCAGGAGGTGCAGAGCTTGCTCACGGTCGCTGGTTGTTCCGCACCCATGTCCCGCCCTCGCGCTGGTGTGTTGTTCTCGGTGACGATCCCGGATGGCGATCAGGATAGCAGCAGGGGAAGGTACCGGGAACCGAGCGACGAGCGACGGAGCAGGGCGGGGCAGGAACAAGGGGGCGGAATCTACTCGCCGCGGTAGCGCACGCCGCAGGTTGCGGTCTCCCAGAGTTCGATCTCGCTGAGCAATGGCAGGGCGGGTTTTAGGCGGTTCCAGATGAAGCGAGCGATGTTCTCGGTCGTGGAGACGCCCATGCCGGGCACTTCGTTGAGGAAGTGGTGATCGAGCTGGTCGAGGACGGGCTTGGCGGCGGCCTTGACGTCGGCGAAGTCCATGATGAAGCCGGTGGCGGGATTGATGGGCCCGCGGATGAAGACTCGGAGGCGGTAGGAGTGGCCGTGCAGGCGGGCGCACTGATGCTCCGGGGGCAGGTGGTCGAGGCGGTGGGCCGCTTCGAAGTGGAACTCCTTGAAAATCTCCAAACGGGTGTGCTCCGTGTCGTTCGTGGGTTTGTGCGCGCGTGCCGCGGGTTGGCGAAGTGCGGGGGCGGCGGGGGTTGCTCGGGGGAACGGTGCTTGGGGGAACGGCGCTTGGGGGAAAGGTGCTTGGCTTCCGGGGGATTATTCGCTGGCCGGGCGCGGGAGCGCGAGCGCGGTCGCGTATGCTGGGCGCAGGCGTATGTGCGGGCGATTTACGCATCTTTATCGCTGGAAAGACATCCACCGGCTACTGAACTTGCTGGGCGGTGCGGACGTGGTGATTCCGAATCGGTTCAACGTTGCGCCGACGCAACTGGCGCCGATCGTTCGGGAGCGTGCGGCACGGGAAGGGCATCCGGCGGGGCGGGTGTTGGAGTTCTTCCGGTGGGGGCTGGTGCCGAGCTGGGCGAAGGATGAGAGCGGGGGCGGCCGGGCGATCAATGCCAGGAGCGAGAGCGCGGCGACGTCGCCCGCGTTTCGCGGCGCGTTTGTGAAGCGCCGGTGTTTGGTTCCGGTTTCTGGGTTTTATGAGTGGCAGGCGGTGCGAGCGCCAGGCGTGGATGGAGCGGCGGAAGGGGGGCCGGATGGCGCGGGGCATGCGATCACGCGGGGGCGAGCTCGGGGCGCGCGGGGCGATCAGACGCTGAGCTTGTTTGGGGCCGAGGCGCCGGAGCCGCCGACGGGGGCGGGCGGCGCGGAGCGCGCGGAGGGACTGGGGCGGAGCGGGGGTGCGAGGAAGAAGCCCGCGCGGCCGATCAAGCAGCCTTGGTACATCACGCCGACGTCGCCAGATCCGTTCATGCTGGCGGGCTTGTGGGAGTTTTGGCGGGGGACGAAGGACGGTGAGGCACCAGCGCTCCTGACGTTTACGGTTTTGACGACGGCGCCCAACGCGGTGATGATGCCACTGCACGACCGGATGCCGGTGATCCTGCCTGCCAGCGCGTGGGACGCGTGGCTGGACTCGGCGTTGGAAGATGCGGCGACGTTGCAGAAGCTGCTTGGGCCATGCGACCCGGCGTTGATGCGAGCGACCCCGGTGAGCACGTGGGTGAACGCGCCGGCGCACGATGATTCCCGCTGCATCGAGGCGGTGACGCGACCCTATGCTGGCGCGTGAACAAGCCAGAGAGCGATTTGGGTGGGGCGCGGGCCGCGACGGGACGAGAGCACCAGCCGGGCTCGGGGGTGGCGGGTTCGGAAGGCAATTCTGGGGGTGGTGAGTTGCTCCGGCATTTGACGCTGCGCGTGGTCACCATGCCGCGCGACACGAACCACTATGGCACGATTTTTGGTGGGGTGATTCTGAGCTACATCGACCAGGCGGGCTTCGTTGAGGCGAGGCGGCACGGTGCGCACAAGTGGGTGACGGCGGCGCTGGACCGAGTCGAGTTCAAGTCGCCGGTGCAGGTGGGGGACACGGTCAACCTGTATGCGAGGACGATCCGTGAGGGGCGCACGTCGGTGACGATCGAGGTGGAAGTCGAGGCGGAGCGATTCACGACCGGGCAGGTGGTGCCGGTGACGAGCGCGACGCTCACGATGGTCGCGATTGGACCGGATGGCAGGTCGATCCCGTTCCGTGTGCCGGCGCCGTGATGCGGGTGGCGTGCTGAATGCGTGGCTCTTGTCCTGGCTTATCCAATCGGCTTGGCTTTTAGCTTGGCTGTTGGCGCGGCTTGACCCAGAGGAGGGTGCAGTCGCTCTCGGGGTGGAGTGTTGTTGCGCGAGCGATCTGGGCCGGGAGGAGGGCGGTGCGCCCGAGCTGAAGGTGGACGCCCGGGCCTTGCGGGGGCTCGAGGATCGCGTTGCCCCAGAGCATCATAAGGACGACCGGCGCGTCGTCCGCGGCGGGAGTTTCTGGAGCGGCGGCGCGAGGGCGGATCGCGTTGGCGGTCAGTGGCTGGCCGCCCGCAAGGCGGACCTCGTCGACGGTGAAGAAGGGCGTGTCGACGAGTCGCGTGGCCGGGGCGCCGGGTTGGAATCGCGTCGCGATCGGGGGCGGCTCGAAGAGGAGGCTCTGGAGCGACTCGGCGACGTGCATCTCGCGCACCGGGCGTCGGTACTCGCGCGTCCAGTCGTACATGCGAAAGGTCGTGTCGCTGGGCGTCTGGACCTCGGCCACGAGGACGCCGGCGCCGAGGGCGTGAACAGTTCCGCTCGGGAGCGTGTGGCACTCGCCCGGCATCGCGGGGACGTGGTCGAGCATGTCGACGAGTCGCCCGCTCGCGATCGCGTCGCCGACGGCGTCTTCGGGCGATGGATTGCCCGGAGTTGTGCCCCGGAACGCACCGGGCTTGAAGCCTTTGTATATGCGAGGTTCGCGGGGAAGGCCGGTCTGCTGAGATACCTGCTCGCTGACCGGCTGGGCGCCGACCACGAACCAGCACTCGGTTTTGAGGTGGGCTCCGGCGTGCGGATGGGCGGTGAGATAGGCCGGGCTCGGGTGAACCTGCACCGAGAGATTCTCACGGGCGTCGAGGTATTTGACGAGCAGCGGGAAGCGGCCCTGGGGCGTGAGGGGAACGCTGCCCATGAGCTCTGGCCCGAGGTGCGCGATCGCGGCGTGGAGGTCGAGGCCCGCGAGCGGTCCGTTCTCGATGATGCTGACCGCGGAGCCGCCGCCCCCGCCGGAGGCGGCGGTGCTGGAAAGATCGGCCAGTTCCCAGCTTTCGCCAATCGAGAGCCCAGAGGGCAGCGACTTGGCGAGCGATTCGAGCGCTCGGCCGCCCCACACTTTCTCTTTGAAGATCGGCTTGAGGAGGAGCGGGGGCACTGCGTCCATGGGCCAGTGTAGAAAGGGTCGGCGGATGGACGCGAGTTGGTGACTTGTTGGGCGGCTTGTGGGGTTGTTTGCTCTTGGTTCGGAGGTGCTCTTTGGCTCAGACTTGTTCGGTCTTCAGCCCTTGTTTTTGTAGTAGTCCAAGTTGACCTGCACGAACTTGTTCCACTCGGCTGGGAGGTCTTCCTGCGGGAAGATCGCTTTCACCGGGCATTCGGGGACGCACATCCCGCAGTCGATGCAGGTATCGGGATCGATGTAGAGCTGGGTGACCTTGCCGAAGTCCGCCTCGTTCTTCGTCGGGTGGATGCAGTCCACCGGACAGACGGCAACGCACGACGTGTCCTTGGTTCCGATGCAGGGTTCGGCGATGATGTGCGGCATGGATCATTCTAGTTTCGGTTCGAGGCGTTGGACAGTGAGACCCGGTTTTCCGACGAGGGTTGGCGGGGCTTTGGGGCGATTGCGGAGCACGGAATCGTGAACTGTGTTGTGCCGTTCCTGGACGGTTTGTGGGCGGATCGAGCGAGGTGTGGGCGACAGGGCAAGAGAGGATGAGTGACGGGACGGGTGACGGGACGGGTGACTGGGCGGGTGACTGGGCGGGTGACGGGGCGAGCCGGGGTGGGATCGGGTTGTTTCTCGGGCGGAGCGTGCAGGGGCGTATCTGGGCGGGGTGTCGCTGCCCCTTTGCGGGCGTCGGCGTGGCATGCATTGCAGCATGTCGAGAACGCCGGGAGACCACGTACACAGGAATGCGACAGCCATGATGCAGACCACCCGCACGAGCTTTCACGCCCGCGCCATCCATCACGCCGCGATTGCTCTTGTTTCGTTCGCTGGAATCGCCTCGTTCGCCGGGGTTGCCTCGGCTCAGACGAGCGTCTCGCTGGTTGGCGGGCGGCTGACGATTACGACCAACAACGCCGAGCAGAACGTGAAGGTTGAGATGAAGGAGGCCCCGGGCGTCGCCCGTCTCTTCGGGTTCCAGGGCGTCCTCGACGGCACCGCCTACGCGGGTGTCACTGGCGTGACCATCAACACCGGCGCCGCTCGTGACCGAGTCGAGTTTGATATCGAGACGCGCGTGAGCGTCGACCTTCGCGTCAACTCCGGCGCGGGCGAGCTGGAATCCAAGACGCAGGTCAAGGTGCTTCCTGCTGCTGTACCCGTCGTCGCGGGCATCGCGTACACGTCGCTTCCCGGCGCGCTGAAGCTCGTCAACGTCGAGGTTGACAACGAAGCGGCCAACGCCCGCGTGAGCATCGACACCGGGAACGCGACGGAGGTCAACGCCAAGGTGCTCTCGGACGATCCCTCGAACAGCTTGAACGTCGCGTTCAACGCCCGCGGGGCCAAGACCACCGTTGAGCTAGCCTCGGCGGCGTCGGTGCTCGACGTCTCGCTGAGCGGGGCGCACGCCACCCCGGGCAGCGAGGTCAAGCACGTCATCGGTCAGCTTCGCCCCGCGACGGTCCGGGTGAGCAACAACGTGACGCTCTCCTCCGGCAGTGACAAGCTCGAGAGCAAGGTCGCAGCGCCCGGGAGCAGCGTAACCATCGTCGGCGCCGCCCGCGGCGGCGACGGGGACGACCTGGCGCTGTTCGAGATCGAGGGCGCCAGCGTCGTCAACGGGCTGTCGCTCGAAGGCGGGGCGGGCAACGACTTACTCTCGAATCAGACCAAGGGTGTGTTCCAGCTCTCGCAGACCGTTGGCGCCCGCATCCTCGCTGGCCCGGGCGATGACCTGCTCATCCTGACCACCGACACCGCCATCCGCGGCACGGGGCTGCCCAACGACGTGCAGAACGTGATCGATGGCGGCGAGGGCTTCGATCTCTACAACGCGTTTGGCCTGATCCGCAACTGCGAAGGCCGCCTGTAGATCTTTCGATCCTCATCGGCTCCCTCACCTCTTGGGGCTTTGGCCCCGGTGTCCCCCGCGCCCGCGGCGGTTCCCTCTTGGGTCCCCGGCTCCTTTGGAGCCGGGGACTTTTTCGCGCCCGGCGCGGTACGCTCTGGCGGTGCTCAGTCCGACCGACAACTCTGCGCCGACGCCTCTGGACCTGATGATGATGGCGCGAGCGCTCGAACTAGCGCGTCGAGCGGCCTCGATCGGCGAGGTTCCGGTGGGCGCGGTGGTGTACCGGAGCGACGGGAGCGTGCTGGCGGAGGCGTACAACCGGCGGGAGGTCGACGGGGACCCGTCCGCGCACGCGGAGTTCATCGCGATGCGTGCGGCGGCGCTGGCGATTGGGGACTGGCGACTCAGCGACTGCTCGCTTGCGGTGACGCTCGAACCGTGCCCGATGTGCGCGGGGCTGGTGGTAAACGCGCGCGTCGCCCGGGTTGTGTATGGAGCACCGGACCCGAAGGCGGGTGCGGTGGACACGCTGTTCCGCCTGCTCGACGATGCCCGGCTCAACCACCGGGCCCAGGTGATCTCGGGCGTAATGGCGGAGGACGCGGCTGCGCTGCTCCGAGCGTTTTTCAAGACCCTCCGGCGGTGACTCTCCGAGGTTGGGTGGCCAGTTCGCGCTCGGGTTCCCGGCGCTCGAGTTCGCGGCGGATGCGCTCGTAGGTTTGGCGGAAGTACTCGGTGTATTCGACCCGGGCCCGGGCCTGCACGCCCGGCTTTCGCCAGTCGTCGCGGATCGCCTTGAAGTTGGCTTGCGTGAAGTCGAGCGTGCTGCCATCGCTCAAGGTGTGGGGCGGGAACGAGAAGAACTCGGCGCGGAGCTGCTGGAGGCGCTCTTGGGGAAGGTTTGCCTGGCGCTCGGCGCGGATGAGGGCTCGCCACGCGGCACGCTGCTCGTCGGCGGTGTCGATGGAGAAGGCGCCCATCATGAGCCCGATGGCGCTGCGCCATCCCGCGGTCTTGGTATTGCTGGCGAGCGTGTAGGGGTTGATCTGGTCGATCAGGGCGGCGTAAAAGGGCCCGCTCGGGTCGTACATCATGCGGCGGACGGGGAGCCTGCGCAGCTCGTAGCGCTCGGGCCCGGCGGGCATGCCATCCGCGGCCTTGGGATTGGCGGCATGCGCGGGATCGGTGCGAGCGCGGTAGTTCCAGATCGCCTGTCCCTCGGGCGTGAGGAGGAACTCGATGAACAAGCGAGCCAGCTCGGGCCTCGGGCCACCCCGCAGGAGCGAGATCGGGTCGGCGTCGACATAAACCCGCCCGGCGGGTTCGACGTACGCGACGCGGACCTCCGCGGGCGACTGCCCGGGGAGCGCGATCGCCTGAGCTTGGCCCCGGCCATAAAAATCGATGGCGAGCCCGGCGGCGGCCTCGCCCTGGCTGACGTCGATGGGAGGCTTGATGCTGGCGTTGGTGAAGTACCTCGTGTTGGCGCCCATCGCTCGCAGGAGCTTCCAGCCTTCGTCCCAGCCCAGCGAAGAGAGGATGGAGTCGAGGGTGGTGGTGAGTGAGCCGGACTGGCGCGGGTCGGCGAGGGCGAGCCAGCCGGCAAGTTCGGGGCGGGCGAGGTCTTCGAAGCTCGTGGGCTCTGGGATCATCAGCTCGTCGCGGTAGAGCTCGCGGTTGTAGACGATGCCGAAGGACGAGAGGGCGGTGCCGATCCAGTGTTGCTCGGGGTCGTAGACGGCTTGGGCGCCGATGGCGTTTTCGCCAAACCACTCGTCGAGCTGCTGCTGGGAGAACCCGGCGGGGACGGACATGGAGAGCTTGACGTCGCGCGGGTTGGCGTCTTGGGCGGGCAGGAGGACGCTGACGCCGGCCTTGAGTCGGCCATGATCGAAGGAACCGCCTCCGAAGGCGAGGTCGACGGGCACGGTACCGGGCGGGCAGGAGCCGTCGGGGGCGATGGCGCCGCTCTTGATGGCGGCGGAGTAGACGGCTTCGAGCTGCTTGATGATTTCGGAGGTTCCGCCGGGCGTGCGCCAATCGATGGAGACGGGATCGCGTCCGGTGGCTCGCAACCAGCGAGCAAATCCGCGTTCGAACTCGAAGCGGATCTGGGCGACGTGGGGCGTGACGATGACGATTTTGCTGGCAGCGTCGGTCACCGGCGCGTCGGATCGCGTTCCACCCCAGAGCAGGGGGATCATCACGACCAGCATGAACGCCGCGAGGCTGAGCGCGGAGCGGATGCCCATGCGTCGAGCGTAGCGCCAGGGGAGGAGTTTGAGCGAGCGACGCGGGCGAGTGATCGGGATGCGGGGCGGTTCAGCGCGCGTGGGCGGGGGCCATGCCCGCGGCTTCGTCCAAGTAGGGCGCGAAGTGTTCGATCGGGGGCGTTGTGAGTGTCGGGTCCTTGGCCTGGTCGTCCCACCGGCGCAGGCGCACGGCGCGCTCGCGGTGAGGGTGCGACTCGAACGCGGCGAGTTCGGAGCCGTGCATCGGGCCGCCTTGGAGCAGGAGGCTCTGGCGGGAGGGCTCGCTCAGCAGTTGCAGGTAGCCCTGCTCGGCGGCGCAGAGGTATCGCTTGGCGTCGACGTGCAGGCGGACGGGCTCGACGACGCGGTCGGAGAAGTGCTTTTCGAGCCAGCGCTGGCCCAGCACCTCGTGCCGGTCGTCGATGCCCTGGTCTGGCGCATCGTCGGGCAGGTCGTGGAGCAGGTGGCCGACGTCGTGCAGCAGGGCGGCGGCGATCAGCTCGGCGTCGGCGCCGGCCTGTTCGGCAAGCCAGGCGGCCTGGAGGCCGTGCTGCAACTGGGTGACGGCCTCGTGCCCGTATTGGGAGGAGCCACGCGAGCGGAACATCTCGATGATTTGTGCGGTGATGGGGTGCATGGCGCGTCTTCCACCCCGGGCGATCCCGGGCAAACACAGTGGCCAGATGCTAGCCGGGCGGCTTGGAAGGTGGCGTGTCGAATGCAGACGGCTCGAAAGCGGGTAACCCGATACACTTTGCGGCTTTGCACTCCCAGGCTTCCACCCAGGCGAAACACGAAAAGCCCGTTGCGCTCGTGACGGGCGCAGGGTCTGGGATCGGGCAAGCGACGGCGGTGTCGCTTGGCGCCCGGGGTTACCGCCTCGTGCTGGTCGGTCGGCGTGCGGACCGCCTGCAGGCGACTCTCGCGAAGCTGCCGACGCCATGCTCGCATCTCGTGCTGGCATCGGATCTGGCGTCGGGCGACAACGCCGCTCGGATGATCGATGCGACGGTGGAGCGGTTCGGGAGGCTGGATGCTCTGGTCAATAACGCGGGGTATGCGCCGTGGGCGAGCCTGGAGAACAAGACGCCCGAGATGGTAAGGCAGATCTTTGAGGTGAACGCGATCGCGGCGGCGATGGCGATCGCCCGGGCGTGGCCGGCGCTCCGGGCGGCGGCGTGTTCGACGGGGCGGGCGACGATCGTGAACTTGTCGTCGTACGCGACAAAGGACCCGTTTCCGGGCCTGATTATTTATGCCGCGAGCAAGGCGGCGTTGAACATGCTGGCCAGGGCGTGCCACAACGAGGGGCGGTCGCTGGGGATTCGCGCGTTTGCGATCGCGCCCGGGGCGGTCGAGACGGAGATGCTGCGGTCGATCCTGCCGGAGTCGGCGATTCCCAGCGATCAGACCTTGCAGCCTGAGGCGATCGCCGACCTAATCGGCGAGTGCGTGAGCGGCGCTCGGGACGCCGAAAGCGGGCAGACGATCTTCGTTCCCAGCCCGTCGGCGGCTGGCCGGCCCGAGCTTTCTGGCCTCAAGCGAGATTGATGGGTCGAGCGCGGAGCGCACGCCGCGGACCGTTGAGGCCCGAGCATTTCGGCCCGGTTATACTTCCCGCGGGAGACGTGACAGGGAGCGCGTCAATCGACGCGAACGTGGGCGGGTATGGTCGCACAGCATGATCGCATTCGCGGCAGCCTGGCTGAGGGCGACGCCGGGAGTTCAGTTCGCCCCGCGATGGCGGAAACCCCCGTGACCAGTTCGACCTTGACCAGCTCGATCGTGACCGGGGCGACCGTGTCCAGTTCGACCGTTTCGGCGGTGCGGGCTCGCGTGGCGATCATCGCCAATGCGCCGGCTCCTTATCGCCTTGCACTCCACCGTCGTTTGATCGCGGGTGTGCCAGAGGTCGAGATTTTCAGTGTCTTTACCCACGATCGTCCCGAGCGCGAGCAGCCTTGGGACATGACGGGTGCCAGCGACATCAACCCGGTTCGCTTCGGCGTGGACGAGAGCTGCGCCGACGCCCCCAAGCTGGCGTTTGCCCGACGCGAGTGGAAGCGGGGTGGCGCACTCATCAGGTGGATCCGCGAGCAGGATTTGCGCGCGGTCTTTATGTGTGGCTATAACGACCCGTGCCGCCTCCGCGTCATCGCGGCGTGCCGACGAAAGCGGATTCCGGTGTTCCTTGTCTCGGACAGCAACATCCATGGCGATCGAGCCTCGGGGACGCGGCGCGTTCTGAAGAACGCGCTGGTGCCCGTTGTGCTTCGCGCCTGCCAGGGATTCATGCCCTGCGGCTCGACCGGGGCGGCCTACTTCACCCGGTACGGGGCTTCGCCCGATCGCATCTTCGAGCTTCCCTATGAGCCCGACTACTCGATCATCGAGAGTGTCGGCCCGGGCGACGTTGCCCGCGCTCAGGCTCGCTTCAATCTGGACCCGGCACGGCGACGGATCATCTTCATCGGTCGCATGTCTCCGGCCAAGCGGCCCGACCTGCTGCTCGAGGCGTTCCAGCGGATTGCGGCGGAGCGACCCCAGTGGGATCTGCTCATGGTCGGGGATGGTCGCCTGCGTTCGGAGCTCACGGCGCGCGCGAGCACGATCGGTGACCGGAACCGAGTTCTGTGGACCGGTTTCCAGGGCGATGCCCGAACGGTTGCAACGCTCTACAAGTCGGCGGACGTGTTCGTGCTTCCGAGCGATTACGAGCCCTGGGGCGTTGTCGTCAACGAAGCGGCGGCCGCGGCGCTGGCGCTCTGCGTGACCAGCGTCGTCGGCGCTGCGCCCGAGTTCGTGAAGGACGGCGTGAACGGGCGGGTCTTCCCGCCGGGCGATGCCGATGCCCTGGCGCGAGCGCTTCTTGATGCGACGGATCCGGCGAACACCGATCGGTACAAGCGTGCGTCGATTGACGTCCTGCGGGCCTGGCAAACCCGCACGAACGCGGTGCAGTCGTTCCGCAAGGCGTTGACGCTGGCGGGCGCGCTGTGAGCGATGTTCCTGCTCTGGCGGCACCGGACGCCTTCAGGACAGGCGCTGCGGGTCGTCCAGCTCCGTGCGGAGCAGGTCGTAGATGTCGCCTCGCGGGCGGATCAGTTCCGCTTCGCTTCCCCGCACGAGCACTTCCGCGGGGAGCGGGTGCTGGTTGTAGGTCGAGGCCATCGACATGCCGTATGCGCCGGCAGTGAAGACGGCGAGCCGGTCGCCCGGGACGACGCGGGGGAGCGGACGGCGCTTGGCGAGAAAATCCGAGCTCTCGCAGACCGGACCGACGACATCGCAGAGTTCGAGCGATGCTTGAACGCCGGAGTCAAGCCCCGCGTCCGGCGAGAGTGCGCGCGGTGTGTGCTCCGGCTTGACGCTCAGCGGCCAGACGAAGTGATACGACCCATAGAGCGCTGGGCGGATCAGCGTTTGCATTCCGGCGTCGCAGATGATGAACGTGCGCTGGCCTCGCCGCTTGACGTACTGCACGGTCGTGACCAGCACGCCGGAGGGTGCGACCAGGGCCCGTCCCGGCTCCAGGCAGATCTGGGTCCCCGCCTGAGAGCGAGCGCGGAGTTCGGGGATGATCGCGCGAGCGAAGTCCTCGACGGGGGCGACGGGAGCGGAGTCGGGCGAGCCGTAGTCAACGCCAAGTCCTCCGCCGATATTGAGAACTTCGAGGCGTGTCTTTGTCTCGGCTTCGATGCTGCTGGCGGCGGCGAGCAGAGCGCGGACGCCCGAGACAATGGGCTCGGGCGAGGCCATCAGCGAGCCAAGGTGCATGTGCAAGCCGCAGAGACTGAGCGAGTCGGACACGCGGTACTGCGTGAACAGCCGACGAGCGGCCTCGAGATCGACGCCAAACTTGTTTTCGGTCTTTCCGGTAGTGATGTAGTGATGGGTTTGGGCATCGACATCGGGATTCAAACGCACGCAAGCGCGGGCCCGGACCCCGAAGCGCCGTGCGAGGGAGTCGATCCTTGCTGCTTCCTCGACCGACTCGATCACGAAGAGTCCGACAGCGCCGCGGTGGTCGGGCGCGTTGGCGTGGCGATCGATCGTGCGACCTCGGAGCGGGCTGTTTCGCCCGTCGAGGGCGGCGGCGATGTCGTCGACCGTTTTGCCCGTTCCTGCGAACGAGACGTTTTCCATGGGCGTGCCCGCGAGCCAGGCCCGTTCAAGCTCGCCGGCGGAGACGACGTCCATGCCGCAGCCCAGGGACGCGAGCTGCGCGAGGACGTGGATGTTGCTGCAGGCTTTGACGGCAAAGAGCAGCTTTGGGTTGATGGGTTCGAAGGCTTGCTGGAAGCGCCGCACGGCGGCCGAGATGCCGTCCAAGCTATAGAAGTAGGTTGGCGTTCCGACACGATCAACCAGCGGTCCGAGCGAAGTCAACCGCGGCTGGGGTGCGCTCTCGTCAACCTGGTTGCTGACCAAGCTCAGCTTGCCATCGGCGTATGCGAAAGGTCCGAGCGCAGCAGAGCAGGGTCGAGCATCGTCGACCCTGCTGGAGACATGACCTGTATGGACTGGCTTTGATTCGTGGTGGGTCAAGCTTCAGGGTACCAAGGCAAACCGCATTAGACGGCGGTTGAGCGCCGGCGAGCGCCACCCATGACCATCATGCCCACGCCCGCGAGAGCGGCGGTTGAAGGCAGAGGAATGAGCGCGAACTCGGACTGCTTGCCACCGATGACGAAGCTGACAAGCTCGTCGCCAGCCGTGATGTTGGCGGGCAGGCGGAGGCCGGTGATGGTGCCGGTGATCGACCAGGAATACTGGCTGAGATCGACGGAGCTGACGAGCTGCTGAACGACGGCTCCGGTGCCTGGCGTGCTCGCGGCCCCGCTGATGAACGCTCCATCGGCAACCGCCAGCTCGCTGCTGGAGAAGTTGAGATTGGAGAAGGACATGCTCGAGGAACCGGGATTGGCCGCGTTGCCCGCCCACTCGGCGCGAGCGGTCAGGAGGAGGGTGTTGAAGCCCCGGCCCGATCCGTAGAACGACTGACCGCCGAGCTGAGAGACGCTCTGGCCCGACATCGGGCTGCTGAAGTTGCCCCAGGAGAGGGCGTTGCTGCTCTGGTCGCTGGCCTTGTTCATCTGGAACAGGATGCCCTGACCGGCGATGTGCTGCACGACGAAGTTGAACGCCGTGTTGTTGAGCTGGTTGTTGTTGCCCAGGTTGGCCTGGATGAACTGTCCGGGATTGGTGCCTTGGCCACGATCCAGCGACATATCGAAGTTGCCGTTGGAGAGGCGGTACTTGGCCTGAACGACGCCCCCGCCAACCTGCAAGTTCTTGACCTTGGACGAGTTGATGAACACCTGGCCGGCGAGCGCTTGCGACGCGCAACCGGAGGCCACGATCGATGCGATAGAAACAGCGATTCTCATGTTCATATTTCTGGACCCCGTTCTATTGGACCCGGAAGGCACTGCCCGCTCGAACGTAGCGCGGGCAACCAACGTCTTGGCGTTGGGAGTTTCGACTAAGTATCCCAACGGACCGCGTCAGAGTCGAACAGGGACGTCCCTCTTTTGAGTAATAACCACGTTTGCCACACGTGCTATTCGGCGAGTCGTCTTATAACCGGGTTTCGCTGATTCTGGTGAGGCTGCTTCAGGGTCTGGCCTGCGCCACGCCTCCGTGCCTTTCGTTGACGACGCGCGAGCGCATCGAATGCGGCAGAGATCCGTTCGATATGGGCTATACTGGAACTTTGGGAGGGCTGGCGAATGAAGGGTGTGATTCTCGCGGGAGGTCTGGGGACTCGCCTGCGTCCTCTGACCTTGGTGACCAATAAGCACCTGCTGCCGATCTATGACCGGCCGATGGTGTACTACCCGATCGAGTGCCTTGTCAACGCCGGCATCCGCGAGGTGCTCATCGTGACGGGCGGGGACCACGCGGGCGACTTCGTGAGGCTGCTGCGGAACGGGAAGCACCTGGGTCTGAAGCACCTGGAGTTTGCGTATCAGGAAGGTGAGGGGGGGATCGCCGACGCGCTGCGGCTGGCAGAAGACTTCGCCGACGGCGAGAAGATCTGCGTGGTGCTGGGCGACAACATCATCGAGGGATCGATCCAGAAGGCCGCAGGGCAGTTCTTTGCGCAGCGCAGCGGGGCGAAGCTGCTGCTCAAGGAAGTTCCGGACCCTCAGCGGTTCGGAGTGGCGAGGTTCGAGGGTGAGCCCGGGCGCGGCAAGATCGTTGAGATCATCGAGAAGCCCAAGGACCCGCCCAGCAACTACGCGGTGACGGGGATCTACTTCTACGACGCCGAAGTGTTCGAGAAGTGCAAGGGCCTCAAGCCCAGCTCGCGGGGTGAGCTCGAGATCACCGACGTGAACAACTACTACTTGCAGCGAGGCGATCTGACCTACGACTTCCTCGATGGTTGGTGGACCGACGCTGGCACGATCGAGAGCTTGTATCGCGCGACGAACCTTGTCGCCAAGGGTGGTGCTAACCACCTGGAATTGAAGAAGTAGGCGAGAGGCGCGAGGCGAGAGGCACGAGCCAGAGCCAGAGGCGAGAGGGCTGCGAGCGAGTGCTCTGCGGACGAATGTTGACTGTGTGACGGCTTGACTGTTTTGTGACCACCATGAATCCACGCGCACCAAAGTCCATGTCCGGTCCGTTGTCCGCGGCGTTTGCGCATGCGCAGGAGCATCGTGAGCCCGTCTTTGTGCCGATCGCGGCGCACGTGGACGACCGCGGTTGGTCGCTGATGAACCAGATGCAGGGCGTGATGTCGGCGCAGGGCCAGGTGAACTACTCGGTGCAGAACCCGGGCGTGATCAAGGCGTGGCACCGCCACCACAAACAGACGGACTTCTGGATGTGCCTGATGGGCCACATCAAGGTCGGGGTGCATCGCGAGGCTTCGAACGGAGTCGAGGCGGCGTCGTGGCTGATCGTGACGGGGGAACACAAACCGGGCGTGGTGATCATCCCGCCGCCGCTGTGGCATGGAGCGGCGACGGTGGGGCACACGCCGGCGGGCTTGTTCTATTACGTGACGCACCAGTACGACCCGGCGGCCCCGGACGAGGACCGTCGCGCGCACGACTCGATCTCGGGCTTTCCGTGGCAGGTGCAGCACCGATGAGCGACGCGGCGTCGTGGAACGGAGGGGGCGTTCTGGTCGTCGGCGCTGGCGGCATGCTGGGGCGCGCCATCCGCGAAACGCTCGCGCGACGCGAAACAGCGTTCCGCGCGGGGGACCTGGATCGGTGCGACATTACCGATGCTCGCTCGGTGGAGGCGTTCATCGGGCCTGGCGTTGGCGTGGTGATCAACTGTGCCGCGTACACGGAAGTTGACAAGGCGGAAGTGGAACTCGAGAAGGCGCGACTCGTCAACGCCGCGGGCGTTGCCAACCTTGCCGCCCGGTGCAAGCAGGTCGGCGCGACGCTGGTGCACTACAGCACGGACTACGTGTTTCGGGGCGAGGCGTCGTCGCCTTACCCCACCGACACGCGTCGCGAGCCTCTGAACGCGTATGGGGTTTCCAAGGGCGAGGGGGAGGCGGCGCTGGAAGCCAGCGGCTGCGATTATCTTTGCCTTCGCACGTCGTGGCTCTATGCCCCTTGGGGGAAGAACTTCGTACGCACCATCACGAAGTTCGCCAGCGAAAAGCCGGTGCTGCGGGTCGTGGACGACCAGCGTGGGCGTCCGACGAGCGCGGAGCACCTGGCGGAGCTGACGCTGCGGATGCTCGACGCGCGGGCGCGGGGCATGCACCACGCGACGGACGCGGGCGAGTGCACCTGGTTTGAGTTTGCGGAGGCGATCGTTGCCGGAGCGAGGGCGGACGCGGAGCGCCGGGGCGATGCACGAGCGTGGGCTCGCGTTGAGCCTTGCACGAGCGCCGAGTTCCCGCGTCCGGCGAAGCGACCGGCGTATAGCGTGCTGGACCTTTCCAAGACCGAAGGGCTGATCGGCCCCATTACCCACTGGCGCGACACCCTTGCGAGCGTCATGCCCCGATTGGAGCGACCCCTATGAGCGCAGCGCCTTTCTCTTCGCCCGGCGACCAGAAGACGATCCTCCTCACCGGTGGCTGCGGCTTCATCGGCAGCAACTTCGTGCGGTTCGTTCTCGCGCAGCGACCCCGCTACCGCATCATCAATCTCGACGTGCTCTCCTACTCGGCGAACCTCGAGAACCTGAGCGATCTGGAGGGCAATCCTCGCTATCGGTTCGTCAAGGGCGACATCAACGACGCGGCGGTTGTGCAGCCGCTGGTTGAAGAAGCGGACGCGATTGTGCACATGGCCGCGGAGAGCCACGTGGATCGGTCGATCCTGGATTCGCGTCCGTTCATCATCTCGAACGTGCTGGGGACGCAGACGCTGCTGGACGCCGCCCGCCGGGCCAAGGGGGGCAAGGGATACCTCGAGGGCGGGGGAAGCCGGTTCGTGATGGTGAGCACCGACGAGGTGTACGGCTCGCTGCCTTTGGAGCGACCGGAACTGAAGTTCACGGAAGAGACGCCCCTGCAGCCCAACAGCCCGTACGCGGCGAGCAAGGCGGCGGCGGATGTGTTGACGCGAGCGTACAACCACACGTTCCACATGAACGTGTGCACGACGCGCTGCTCGAACAACTTCGGGCCTTACCAGTTTCCAGAGAAGGTCATCCCGCTGTTTGTCACCAACCTGATCGAGGGCAAGCAAGTGCCGCTCTATGGGGACGGCAAAAACGTTCGCGACTGGCTGCACGTCGACGACCATTGCGAGGCCATCTTGGCGGTGCTGGAGCGAGGCACGTCGGGCGAGGTGTACAACATCGGGGGCAACAACCAGCGTTCGAATCTCGAGCTGACGCACGGCATCCTGAGCGCGATGGGCAAAGGAGCGGAGATGATCAAGCCCGTGGCCGACCGCCCCGGGCACGACCGGCGCTACGCGATTGATGCAAGCAAGATCGAGCGTGAGCTTGGGTGGAAGCCGTCGCGCTCCGCGTGGCCAGGCGCGCTGAAGTCGACGATCGACTGGTACGTCAACCACCGTTCGTGGTGGGAGCGTGTCAAGAGCGGGGCGTATCGCGAGTACTACGCGAAGCAGTACGGATCGCGGTAAGGGTGGTCGGGGGCCGAGCCCGGTCATGGCTTGTGGCAGTCTGGATCGGTGGCGTGCTGGGCGGCGGGCCTTGTGGCAGCGTGGTTGGCGCATGCCGCAGGGCGCGCGGTCGTCGCATCGCCATCGGGCGATTCCGGATGACCCGGGGGCTTGAATCCGAGCGTGGACGGCAAAGCTGCGTGAGTTTGCCTGATCTTCGGCGTGAAATTGCAGCGCACCGTACCATCAGGAGCGGTCCTCCGGTCGATACACTGCGGGCAACGCCGCGGAGTATCAGGGAGATCCGTGTTGCTTGCGGGGTGATGCGCCTTGAGCACGGGCGGAAGTCAATACGCGGGCTCGGTGATCGCGGCCTTTTCCAGGTCGGCGAAGGAGCATGCCGCGCGCCCGGCGGTCGCGGGTGATCGCGTTGCGTGGACGTACGCCCAGCTTGACGCCATCTCGACGCGCGTGGCGCACGCGCTGCGCGGGCGGGGCGTCGGTCGCGGGGCGTTCGTTCCCGTTGCACTTGGACGCTCGCCCGAGTATGTCGCAACGGTGCTTGCGATCCTCAAGTGCGGCGCCGCCTACGTGCCCGTTGACGCGGGGGACCCGCCCGCGCGCCGGCGTTCGATCGTGCAGCAGCTCGACGCGCGCCTCGGCGTCGCGCCGCCCGCGAGCCCGCTTGCGGCGGACCTTCCCGTCGTTTCGTTTGAGGAGCTGAGCAACGGGGCGGATGGATCGACGATCGAACCGGCGGGTGGGCTGGACCCGGCGTATCGGCTCGACCCGCGGGCACCGGGCGGGGGCACGACGCGGGAGGATCCGCTCTACGTGATGTTCACTTCGGGCTCGACGGGCACGCCCAAGGGGGCGATCATCCCCCATCGCGGGGTGCTGCGCCTGGTGCTCAACACCGACTATGCGCATTTTGGGCCCGAGCAGCGCTGGGCCAACCTGTCGTCGATCTCGTTCGACGCTTCGACGCTGGAGCTCTGGGGCGCCCTGCTCAACGGCGGGTGCTGCGTGATGGTCGAGGACCATCTGCCGACGCTGGAGCGCATCGAGGAAGTATTCAAGTCTCGCGGGGTGACAGATTGCTGGCTGACCGCGGCCCTGTTCAACACGATCGTCGACCTGCGTCCGGAGATGCTGCGCGGGCTGCGGCAGGTGCTGACCGGGGGCGAGGCCGCGTCGCCCAAACACGTGCGTCGGTTCTTGGCGGAGTGTCCGACCGTTCGCCTGATCCATGGTTACGGGCCTACGGAGAACACGACGTTCAGCCTGTGCCACACGATTGGCGCGAGCGACATTGACGAGCAGGGTCGCATCCCGATTGGAACTCCGATCCGCGGGACGACGGTTCGCTTGGTTGCCGGAGCGGGCGCCGAAGGGTCGTCTGCTGCGGAGCCGGACACGCCGGGGCGGGCGGGCGAGCCCAGCACGGGCGAGTTGCTGGTGGGTGGCGACGGCGTCGCGCTTGGGTATCTTGGGAATCCGACGATGTCGGCGGCGAAGTTCGTCGACTTTGCGGATGGAACCGGCCGCTGGTATCGCACCGGAGACCTGGTCACGCGCCGGGGCGACGGGAGATATGTGTTTCTTGGTCGCATCGATCGGCAGATCAAGCTGCGGGGCTTTCGCATCGAGCTGGACGAGATCGAGAGCGCGCTGCTGGCGCATCCGCGGGTGGCATCGTGCGTCGTGGACGCGGTGGGGGACTCCGCGGAGACCCGCACGCTGGTGGCGGTGTGCGCGGGCGCGTCGGACGCCGACAGCCTGCGCGACTGGCTCCGCTCGCGCTTGCCGGCGTACATGATTCCGAGCCGGCTGGTGGTGAAGGACCAGCTTCCGCTCGGGCAGACGGGCAAGGTCGATCGGCGTGCGGCGCTGGCGCTTCTTTCACCGCCCGGGCTGAACGGGAAGCACGACGCGATGCCTGGGGCGTCGGAGGTCGCGTCGCGTGGGCCTTCGGGTCATGGGGTCGGCATCGCTGAGCGCGCGGGCCAGCGTGGGGGTCAGCGTGGAGGCGAGCACGCGGACAACACGGGCGGCGGCTCGCTGGCGCCCTCGGAGCGGGCGATCGCTTCCATGTGGCGCGACGCGCTCGGGCAAGCCGATCAGAGCCAGCTCTTGCCAGAGGCCGATTTCTTCGAGCAGGGGGGGCACTCGATCCGGGCGATGCGCTTGGTTGCCGGCATTGCGCGCGAGCTTGGCGTGCGCCTCACGGTTGGCGAGGTGTACCAGCATCGAACGCTGGGCGCGATCGCGTCGCTGGTGGCTCAGCGGGGAGGCTTGGCGAGCGACACCGTCTCGATGAAAGAGGCGAGCGAGCCCGCAGGCCGGGCATCGGGTCGGGAGGGCAACGACCCGCGGCCCTGCGGCCAGGTGCAAGCCGGGCTGCTCTACGAGTGGACGCTGCATCCATCGAGCAATGCGTACCACGTTTATGCCGCGTTTGTGCTGGATAGCGGATCGTCACGTGAGGCCATCGCGCGGTGCGTCTCCCGCGCACTGAACGCGACCGACCTGCTGCGCAGCCGCGTGGTCGTTGACGAGGGCGAAATTCGCTGGCGGGCTGAGGAGGCGACTGACAGCGTCGTCATCGAGGCTGGATCGCTGGAGTGGACGGGCGCGGGCTCGCTGCCTGCGCGCGTGCTGGCGGAGATTGCTGCGCCGTTCGACCTCGTGCACGCCCCGCCGACGCGGGCGCACGTGTGGGATCTTGACGATGGGCGACGGCTGCTGGTGCTCGTGATCCACCACGCGGTGATCGACGAGTGGTCGCTCGATCTCGTGCTGGACGCGATGGTCGGCCCGGGAGAGAGCGATCTTGGCCCGCTCTCGGGGTCGTACGACGGGTTCGTCGAGTGGGAGCGGCGCTCGCTGAATCGCGCTGAGGCGGCGCGGCGCGGGCGCGAGCTGGCGGAGCTGGAACGCGACCAGCTTGCAGGCGAGCGGGCAGGCGGGCGGGCAGGCGGGCCGGAAGCGTCGGGTGCTTACGCGGTTGAGGCGACGGGTGCCATCGGCGCGGAACTGGCGGCCCAAGTTGAATCGCTGGCGGCGCGCGAGCGTGTGTCACCGTTTGCTGTTTATCTTGCCGCGCACGGGCTGGCCCTGGCGCGTCGAGAGAAGGCGCCCCACACGCTGATTGCAACGCCATTTGCAAACCGGGGCGAGGCCGGGCTTCTCGACGTGGTCGGCTGCATGATCGACCTTCGTCCGATCCGGATCGAGGTTGATCGGCACGCGACGTTCGCTTCGATGGTTCGGAGCGTGCACGAGTTGATCCTTCGCGAGCATTCCAGCGGCCCGCTGCCCTTCACGTCGATCGTCGAGGCGTTCCGCGAGGCGGGCGGTCAGGACGCCTCGTTTGCGGTTCAGAATGCGATGACCTATCGGATGGAGCCCATGCGGGCGCGGAGGATCGCGGGGCTCATGGCAACGCCCGTCCGGGTGCCGGCGCGACAGCCCAAGTTCGCCGGGCTGGTGCAGATCGAGCGAAACCCGGCGTCAAAAGGCGGCGCGAGCTGGGACGTGATCTGTGAGGCGAGGTCGGCGCGGGGCGATGATGCCAAGCCAGCCCGTGCGCTGCTGGACGCGTTCCTTCGCGAGTTGGAATTGCGCTGCGCCGAGCCCGACGCGCCGCTGCGTGCGGGGCCAGTTTTGGCAGGGGCGGTGGGGGCGGGGCCCGGCTCGGACGAGCGGCCTCGCGCGGGCAGCGAAGCCCGGAACCAGAGCGCCAGGCCCGGGCCGCCCGGTGAGCGGGGGTTTGATCCTGAGGCGACGTTTGGCGTCGTGTGCGCCCAGTTCTGGCGGGAGACGCTCAACGTCGCGAGCGTCGGAGAGCGGGATGATTTCTTCGCGCTTGGGGGGAGTTCGTTGCAACTGGTCAAGCTTGCCGCCCGACTGAAGAACGCAACTGGACGATCGCCCGACCTTGGGGCGTTTCTCCAGAGGCCTGTGTTCGGCGAGCTTTGCCGATTGCTCGAAGCTGGCGAGAACCGCGAGCGGGTGGGCTTTCTCGGTGATCCGCAGGCGGAGGTGTTCTTCGCCGGCATTCCTGGGGTTGCGGGCACGACCGGCGCGTTCTTCTCGCTGTGGCAGGCGTTGGAGCGTGCGCTGTCGCGGCCCGTGCGGTTCCTCACGGTCGACTTTGCGCAGCATGAGGTCGACCTCGCCCGGGCTGATCATCGGGGCGAGCGAGTGACGGGGCTGGTGGATTCCATCGCGAGGAGCATCGAGGAGCACGCCCACGGAAGGCCAATCTATCTCGCGGGGTACTCGCTGGGCGGGGTGCTGGCCCTGGCGGCGGGCGCGGCGCTGGCGGAGCGGGGGCGGGAGGCGAGCCGCGTGTTCCTGATCGACAGCTACTCGATCGAGCGGACCTGGCCCAGCAAGCCGATGTTCGCGCGAATGATCGCGGAGAGCTTTGTCGCCAGCCCGCTCAAGACGACGAGGCACGCGCTGCGGGCGCTGCGAAAGCGCACGACACAGGCCGGGATGACGCAGGCCGGGACGACGATCGCCCAGCATGCTCCTGGTTCGGCGTTGTCGGTTGACGCGGGCATGCAGGAGCGAGCGGAGCTGGTGCGCGAGATCGAGAGCAAGCGAGTAGCGATGCGTCAGGCGTTTCGCGCGTTTCGGTTGCCGCGGTTTGCGGGGCCGGTGACGCTGATCCGCACCGCGGAGCCCTACGTCAGCGTGGGACGCCCCGGGCGGGCCAATGGCCTGGGGCGGAGCATTGCGGGCCCGCTGTCGACGCACACGCTGAAGCTCGAGCATCTGGATCTGCTGAGGTCGGGCGTTGGGCTGGTCGCGGAGATTTTGGCCCGCGACGTCGGGCCCGGCGGCGCGCGGGGTGGTTCGTGAACGGCGTTGGAACGGAGCCCGAGCTTTGCGAGGCGCCTGCCAGGGATCGAGGCTTGGTGCTTGCGCGTCAGAGGTCGGCCAAGGTGTGGGTCTACGCGTGTGCCGTGCGCGGGGGTGGGGTGCATGGCGGGGGCGCAGTGGTCGGCGGGCATAGCACGCGTGGAGAAGGCGGGCGGGCTCTGCGGCCAGACGCAGCAGCACGGCGGGCGGTGCAAGCCCGAGCGGCCTCGCTCTGGAGCAACCACGATCATCGCACCGAGGCGGTGCGAATCGTGCGGGGCCCGAGCGGTCGGCCCGCGCTGACGCTCGCTCGGAGCGGCGAGCCTGTTGCCAACGCGGACGTCTCGTGCTCGGCGTGTCCGGGCTTGGTGGTGGCCGCGTTCGCGGAGGGCGCTCGCGTGGGCGTTGATGTCGAGCGCGCGGGCGACGTCGCCATCGACGAGACGCTTGTTGAGCACACGACCGATGCACGCGAGTGGGCGGAGCTTCGGAGCGAACTCCTTGCGACGGGCGCCGGGTTTGGCGACCTCGCGGTGGGGGGCCTCACGCACGAGCACGTCTATCTGTTGGCCTGGACCGCGAAGGAAAGCGTGCTCAAGGGCGAGGGGCTCGGCCTGGCGGCGGAGCCCCGCGATGTTCGCGTTCGCGTGCTTGGGCCAGCTGGTTCCTCCGCACGCGGGCTTGGCGTTTTTCGTGGCCGATCGTGGTCGCTTCAGTGGTTTGTGCCCGCGCCAGGCGTTGTTGGGTGTGCGGCAACGAGCGTTGAGGCGGGAGTCGCGCCTATCATCGGCCTCGAAATGGCCACCCAGCCCGCCATCACCGCTAGCACGACGACGACGCGAACCGCGTAGGGGTGGGTCCGGGTTTGCATATGCTGTGCCCCTCGGAACCCAGCCCCGCACGCTGGGTTCTTTGTTCTGCGCTCGCTGTGTTTCGTCTTGTCCGTGTTCCGACCACTGTCACTGGATCCGACCCATGCCGACCATCACCCTGCCCGACGGCTCCAAGAAGGTCTTTGAACAGCCCGTCACCGCCAAGGACGTGGCCCAGTCCATCGGCGCCCGCCTGGCGCAGGCGGCGCTTGGCTGCAAGGTCGATGTTGGCGACGGCACGGGGCCGCAGCTTCGCGACATCTCGACGGTGCTGGATCGCGACTGCTCGCTCGCGATCGTCACCGAGCGCGACCGCCAGAAGAACGTGGACAAGGACGCGCTGTTCCTGATCCGCCACTCCGCCGCCCACGTGATGGCGGAGGCGGTTCAGGACGTGGTTGGCAAGGACGTGCAGCTCGCGTATGGCCCGCCGACGGACACCGGGTTCTTTTACGACATGTTTGTTCCCGAGGGCAAGAAGATCTCCAGCGATCAGTTCGAAGCGATCAACAAGCGGATCGCGGAGATCATCAAGGAAGATCGGGCGTTTACGAGGTACGAGCAATCGGCAAGCGAAGGGCTCGCGCGGCTCAAAAATGAGGGCAACAAGTACAAGGTCGACAACGCAGAACGAGCGCTGGGCGTGCCCAGCAGCGTCTATCGCGGGCCCAAGGCGAGCGCGTTTGAATCCGAAGCTTCGACTCGCCCGTTGGCGTCATCAAGCGCTCAACCACTTTCCTTCTATGCCACCGGAACTCCGGGCAAGAACTGGGAGGACCTCTGCCGCGGGCCCCACGTTCCAAGCACCGGGCGCATCGGCGCCGCCCGCGTGATGTCGCTCGCGAGCGCCTATTGGCATGGCGACGAGAACTCCGACCGCCTCATCCGCGTCTATGGCACGGCCTTCCCGTCGCAAGCGGAGCTCGATGCGTATCTGAACCAGCTCGAAGAGGCCAAGAAGCGCGACCATCGCGTCATCGGCAAGAACCTCCGCCTCTTCCACATCGATGAAGACGTGGGTCAGGGCCTGATCCTCTGGACCCCCAACGGCTCGATCGTGCGGAAGGAACTGCAGACCTTCATCGCCGCGGAGCTGCGTAAGCAGGGATACACCGAGGTCTTCACGCCCCACATCGGGCGGCTGGAGCTGTACAAGACCTCGGGCCACTTCCCGTATTACAAGGACTCGCAGTTCGCTCCGATCGTGGAGCGTCAGGCGCTCGAGGAGCTCTCGAAGCAGGGTTGCACCTGCGCCGAGATGATGCACCGCGTCGAGGGCGTCTCGGCGCGTCTTGCCGCGGGGATCAACGAGCGGACGAAGAGCCAGACGATCGCGCCGGACCGGGTGATGGACGACGACAAGCTGGTGGAGGGGTTCATGCTCAAGCCCATGAACTGCCCGCACCACGCCAAGATCTTCGCCAGTGCGCCGCACAGCTATCGCGACATGCCCGTGCGGCTGGCGGAGTTTGGCACGGTGTATCGCTGGGAGCAGTCGGGCGAGCTTAACGGCCTGACCCGCGTGCGAGGCTTCACCCAGGACGATGCGCACCTCTTCTGCACGGAAGACCAGGTGCCGGCGGAGATTCAGGGTTGCCTCAGCCTTGTCAAGATCATCTTCGCGACGCTTGGCATGAAGGACTATCGCGTGCGGGTGGGCCTGCGCGACCCGGACAGCAACAAGTACACCGGCGCTAAGGAGAACTGGGACAAGGCGGAGCAGGCGTGCCGCGAGGCGGCGCAGTCGCTGGGTGTGTCGTTCAGCGAGGAGCCGGGCGAGGCGGCGTTCTATGGCCCGAAGATCGACTTTGTGGTCAAGGACGTGATCGGGCGGGAGTGGCAACTCGGCACGGTGCAGGTGGATTACAACATGGCCCTGCGCTTTGACCTCAGCTACATCGGGCCGGACAACAAGCAGCATCGCCCGGTCGTCATCCATCGCGCGCCCTTTGGTTCGATGGAGCGATTCTGCGGCGTGCTCATCGAACACTTCGCCGGCGCCTTCCCCGCGTGGCTGAGTCCGCAGCAGGTGCGTGTTCTGCCGATCTCGGACAAGAGCAACGACTACGCCCAGCGGGTTGCTCAGGCGCTTCGCGAGCGCGGGGTACGCGTTGCCGTGGACGACAGCAACGACCGAGTGCAGGCGAAGGTGAAGGTCGCGGCGGACGACCGCGTGCCTTACATGTTGATCGTGGGACCAAGGGATGCCGAGACGAACTCGGTCAGCGTGCGGGTGCGGGGCATTGAGAAGGACTTGGGGGCAATGCCGCTGGAGAAGTTCGTAACGGGCCTGGCCCAAGAGATCGCCGATCGCCGGGCGGAACTCGCGGTCAGGCCTTAGCCGGAGGCGGTGGCGGTCCGGGGGTTGGGGGGGCCGGGGGTCGGGGGTCGGGGCTTGGGAAGCTCGGGCGGGTCGGCACTTTCCCCAAGGTGCTTGCAAGCAAGGGGGCGGGCGGGAGTCTCGTTCGCATGCCGGTAACTGCCGACACGGGCGAACGAATTGTTCAGATTTGGTTCATATTGGCCCCGGTTTGCAAAGTGTGCGCTAAAGCCGCATCCCAGGGGATGCGTGCGGGCCAGCAGCAGTGAACTATTCCTTGCGGATGGGCCGATCCAAGATTGACCGGGCGACGACCCACGTGCGTCGCTCGGGTTTCGAGGTTCGCCTCTCCGGCACGCTCGCGCTTCGGTCCGACCACATGGCTCGCAACGGATCTCGATGGGTCGAAGGCGATCGGTCTTGACGTGCTGTTCGGGTGCGCTTGCCCGGAGTGCTTTCAGAGTTGGTTTCCCGGGGCACTTGCGAGTCGGCCCCCCGGCTTTCCCGGACCTTGGAACTCTCGGTTCATCTCCGCCTCACTGCGGTCAGCATGCTCTCCCGGTTCCGCCCACCATGCGACGCCAAGCCCGACGAGTTCCTCGTGGATCATCCAGGCGATCGGGCTTGGGGGGAATCCTGCGCCGCGGCGATGCGTTGCCGCGCGACTCACGCCCGCAGCCCGGCGATCGTCTTCAGGCGGTCCGCGTTGATGCGCACTGCCATTCCAACGCGTCCAGTGGACCGGCCGCCGCGGTGCTGGGGCTGATTGGCTGTCCGGAGTGCTACTCCGAGCCCGAGCAGGTCTACGACCAGGCCATCGCCCGCGGCATGGATCTCGTGGCGCTCACCGACCACGACACGATCGACGGGGCCATGCACCTGGTCGAGCGGGGATTTCCCAATGTCGTCGTCGGCGAGGAAGTGACTGTGTACTTCCCCGAGGATCGGTGCAAGCTGCACGTTCTGGTGTGGAATCTCACGCCCGCGCTGCACGAGGAGATTGACAACCAGGGCCTGCGCAGCGATGTCTATCTCTTCGCCCACTGGCTCCGCGACCGCAACCTGGCGCACTCGCTCGCCCATCCGCTGTATATCCAGAACCACAAGCTCACCCGCTGGCACGTCGAGCGGTGTGCGCTGCTCTTCAAGGGCTTTGAGACGCTCAACGGAGCGCACTCTGGCACGCACCGCAGCGTGCTTGATGAGTATCTTGCGCGGCTTTCACCGGGGAGCGTGCATCGATTGATCCAGGACCACAACCTGGAGCCGGTCTGGCCGCGAATCTGGGAGAAGGCCCGCACCGGCGGCTCGGACGATCATGGCTTGCTCAACGTCGGGCGGACGTGGACGGCGGTCCCGTTTGACGCCGCCACCGACCCCAACGCGCTGCTGGATCCGCGTGAGTTCTTCAAGGCGGTTATGGCAGGCAAGAGCCAGCCCGGAGGCGTGGCGGGGCATTCCTCGCTGCTGGCCCATCAGTTGACGACGGTGGGGGCGCAGTATTACGCCGAAAAGGTCGCGCCAAAGACGAGCCCGCGGGCCCGCTACGCAGCGGCGAAGATCCTGCGCTTCGCGGGCGTTGACATGAAGCTGCCGAGCCTGCCGGCGCTGGCGTGGGACACGCTCAAGGCGAAGCTTGGCGCGAAGATCGGACGCAAGAGCGGTTCGCCCTTGCTCGACATTGTCCGCGAGTGTCTGCCTCCGGCGCTCGATGCGTTCCCGGATATCAAGTCGCGCCTGGGCCGCCCGGGCTTCCGGGGTGCGGCGCTGGATTCCGCGCTGGCGGACCACGACGACATGGCGTCGTTCTTTGACGCGTTCCAGGGCGCGGTGTCGGGCAAGCTGCTAAGCGGGGCGCACAAGGCGGCGCGGCGGCGTGACAAGGACCTTGTTCGCGAGCACATCGTCTCGCTGCTGGCGGTCCAGGCGGCGTCGATCCCCTACGTTTTCAGCCTCTTCCATCAGAACAAGGAGCGCCCATTCCTGGAGCGCTTCGCCCACGAAGCCTTTGGCTCGGCGGCGGGATCCGCACCCGGCGAGCCTGGAAACACGCACTTGCCCATCTCCGCCACCATCGATGCTCCCGCGAACCGGCCGATGAAGGTCGCCCTCTTCACCGACACGCTGGCGGATGTGAACGGCGTGAGCCGGTTCATCCAGAACTGCGCGACGCAGGCCAAGCTGACGGGTCGCGAGTTCAAGGCGCTCACCAGCACGCGGATGAACTGCCCGGTGCACGAGAACATCGTGAACTTTGATCCTGTCGCGGCGACGCGGATGCCCAAGTACGAGAATCTGGAAGCCGCGCTCCCGCCCGTGCTGCAGATGCTCCGCTGGGTCGATCGCTACCAGCCGGACGTGATCCACGTCTCGACGCCCGGCTCGGTCGGGCTGGTGGGTCTTCTCGCGGCCCGCATGCTGCGCTGCCCGGTCGTCGGGGTCTATCACACCGATTTCCCGGCGTACGTCGACCACCTGTTCGACGACACGGGCCTGACGTGGTCGACCTCGCAGTACATGAAGTTCTTCTACAAGAACTTCTCGCGCATCTTTACGCGGAGCCAGGATTACGCCGACTCGCTCGCCAAGCTTGGGCTGGACGCGGGGCGCCTTGTCCGCCTGAAGCCGGGTATCGACATCGAGGCGTTTCACGCGTCGCAGCGCGATGTCTCGATCTGGCCCTCGTACGGGCTTTCGCCCACGAGCGTCAAGGTTCTCTATGCCGGTCGCGTCAGCGTCGAGAAGAACTTGCCGGCGCTGGTGTCGCTGTGGAAGCAGGCGCAGAAGCGGCTCAAGCTCGAAGGCTCGGAAGCGGAGCTTGTGATCATCGGCGATGGCCCGTATCGCTCGCGCATGCAGAAGGATCTTGCCGAGCACGGCGCGCACTTCCTGGGTTTCCGGCATGGGCAGGAACTCGCCCGCCTCTACGCCAGCGGCGACGTGTTCGTGTTCCCCTCACTGACCGACACGCTGGGGCAGGTCGTCATGGAAGCCCAGGCCTCCGGCATGCCGGTTCTGGTCAGCAACCAGGGTGGACCGAAGGAAGTCGTGAGCCACGGTCGGACGGGCTTCGTGCTCCCCGCGGAACGGCCCCAGGATTGGGTCGACGCGATTGCGAACCTCGTGGGCGACGGCGCCAAGCGGCGCATGATGGGCCAGAACGCCTTTGATGAGATGCAGGCCTTCAGCATCCGCAAGTCGTTCGACCACTACTGGTCCATCCACGAGCGGGCGTGGCGCGAACACCTGGTGCGGATCGGCGCCGCCGACCCAGCCAGCGTTGATGTCGACCCGGCGATGAGCGTGTGACCCGAGCCAGCACGATTCGAGAGAGTCGTGGCTTCCGTCGCACGCACGCCCTACTTCGTTTCAAGCTTGGTCTTTGAGACATCGACTCCGATGGCGAAGGCGTGGACGTCGTCGCCATCTCGCAGCACGCGGATCTTGTTCACCGCGTTGCCAAAGTTCGTGCGCGACCATGTTGCGCCGCCATCAACCGTCTGGAAGCCGTGCGGCATGGCGCCGATCCAGCCCCGCTGGGCGTCGACGAAGGCGACGCCGAACTGGCGGACTTTGTGATCGTCGACGAGCGGGATCTCGCTCCAGGTTTTGCCGGCGTCGGTGGTCTTGGCGACGAAGCGCTGGCTCGCCGCCGGATCGGGGTTGTAGGACTGGATGGTGACGTAGCCGATATCGCGCGTGGGGAATGCGATCTTCCAGGTGAGCTCGTAGGGCCGGGTGGATTCGAAGGCCTTTGTCCACGTTTTGCCGGCGTCGCTGGTGGTCAGGATCAGCGCTCGCGACTGCGTGACATCCGTGGTTGTTGCCGAGGCGACAACGCCATGGTTGAAGTCAAAGAAGTGGACGTCGAAGGCCATCGCGCCGTGGGGGGTAAGATCGATCTGCTTCCAAGTCGCGCCGAGATCGTCGGAGAAGATCAGCACGGAGGGCCCGCCCACGCGCCCAACGCCCACGATCCGTGTGCGGGTCTGAAGGTTGCCGGCGTTAATGAACTCCTCGCGGACGACCTCCATCGCGCAGAGCCCGACGATCGCGGGACCTTCGATGGTGGTCACGGGCGTCCAGGTCGCGCCGCCGTCGAGCGTCTGATAGAGGGGTACGTCGTCGGTGACGTTGGGGAAGTAGCCTGGCCCGATGTTGCCCGCGAAGCCCCGCTGCTCGTCGAGGAACGCGATGCAGCGGAAGTAGGTGCCCGGCTTGTGCAGTTGAAGCGTCCACGTCTCGCCCGCGTCCGTGGTCTTGAAGATCTTGCCGGCGCCGTTGACATACCACCCGATGCGCGGCGTGACGAAGAACACGTCGTCCTGCTTGCCGCGATACGCCTCGGTGTTCAGCTTCGTCCAACCAGGCAGGGCGTTCACATCCGCGGTTGGTGCGGAAGGCGGCTCGGCCGGGCTGGCCGCGTTCGACGACCGTGCTGGCGAGCTTCCGGCCTGGATTGACTCCACACGTCGCAGCGTGGCGCGCTGAAGCGATTGGGCGGGCCATGTCGTGACCGGTGGCGTCTGTCCCTGGCCCCCCGTCGGTCGCCCGGCCTCGTCGCTGGTGGAGATCAGCTCGAAGACGATCGCGTCGTCGCTCGCGTCGGCGGTGCCCGCATCCTCCAGCCTGTAGCTCGCGGCGATTCGCGAGCCCATGATCAAGAACTGCGAGTAGATCGATGAACCCAGGAGCGTTGCATCGAGCACGATGCCGTTCTTCTCATCGATCTGGAACCGCCCGGCCTTGGGCTCGCTGGCAATGAGCTCGTACGGGCGCTCCTGCTTTCCCGCGGAGCCTTCGTAGATAATCGTCCACGTGAAGCGGTCCGAGCCCGAGCCGGAGGCGATCGGCGCGATGCGAAGCTCCATCGTGAAGGCAGGCGCGTCGACGTTCTGGGCCCGCGGTTGCCCCGCGGCCGTCACGCGCACGTCGCCCCTCCAGACACCCAGCCATTCGCTTGGCAGCGTTGGCGAGGCGACCGGCTGAGGTGCCTCGCGCCCACCTGCCTGCCTCGCGATGGGGGCTTCGGGCTCCGATATTGCGGCGTCGAACGTGCCCGCGCCAAGCGAGCCGCTCGCGCCGAGTGAGATCAGGCCGACGCCCAGCAGGGTCGAGACGAAGCGGCGATGTGCGTCGATCATGGTCGGTTCTCTCGTGAGATCTGGTGCTTTTCTTCTCTTTGCGTTGGCGAAGGCGAGTTGGCGAGGGTTGGAAGCCCCGCCTTCAGAAAACGAGGACCCGAGCCGCGAAGCCCGAGCCCTCGTACTTGCTGTGCCGTCAGGCGAGTCGGCTGGCGAAGCAGGCTGACTGCACTGCAGAACTGGCTCTCGAAACTTGTACGAAAACCAGGTCAGGCCGGCTGGCGCGATCGGTTCGCAGATCGTGACCGCGCCCTACGGCCTTTGTCCGGAGCGTTACTTCTTCATCGCGTCGAGCGTCTTCTTGGGGTTGATGATGAACCGACCGGGCTCGTTGGGGACGGGGTCGGTGTTCGCGCGGATCAGAGCGATCACGTCCGCGGGCTTGAGGTTGGGGTTCAGGGCGAGGATCTTGGCCGCGAGGTTCGAGACCTGCGGGGCGGCCATCGAGGTGCCGGAGAACTTGATCTTCTGTCCACCGGGGACGTAGCTCTCGATGCGGTAGCCGTTGGCGTAGAGCTCAACATTTTTGCCGGTGCTGGTGAAGTCGGTAAAGCGGTCCTGCGCGTCGATCGCGCCGACGGTGATCAGGTTGGGGAGGCGGATTCCCGCCGGCACATATTCGGCAAAGTCAACGTCGTTGTCCTCGTTTCCGGAGCCCGCGATGAAGAGGATATCGGGCGCGCTGGCGATGGCCTTCTCGAGCCCTTCGCGCAGATGCTTGAAGATCTGCCGCGAGAGTTCGGCCCGCTCTTCCGTCGTGGCGCCGACGCCCTTGGCCTCGAGCATGCCTTCGAACGCGGAGCGACCGACGCGCCAGCTCATGTTGACCACGCGGACATTGGCGCCCTTGACATAGTCGACCGACTGCTGGAACGCGCGGGCCCAGGCCTTGCCATCCTCAACGGTCGGCGCACGATCGGGAATCTGCTTGTAGGGCCAGTTCTCCGTGATGTGGACGATTCGAGCGAAGGGGTTGCCCGCGACGGCAACGCCCGCGACGTGCGTCCCGTGGACATAGCTGCCCAGCAGGCCCATGTCCTCCGAGAACGTCTTCAGGGTCGCTTCGTCCAAGCTCTTGTAGTACTCCTGGAACTTCTTGACGTCCTCGGTGATCACGCCCGCCTGCATGTCCTGCCCCGCGGCGATGAACTTCATCCTCTCCGCCTTGTCGCCCACCAGACCTTCGAGCGAGGCCAGGGGCCCGGTCGTCGGGTCGCGGTCGAGGGTGAACGCGATGCCGTGCAGGTCGTCGACGAACCCGTTGTTGTCGTCGTCCTTCCCGTTGGCCTTCTCCTTGGGGTTGGTCCAGAGCTGGTTGGGATAGAGCGACACGTCCACGCCCGAGTCCCAGATGGCGATGGCGACGGGCGTCGCCTTGGCGGTCGGCTCGAGCGCAACCAGGCGCGGCGTCCACTTGTCGGCCTCGCTGGCGGCTCCGGCGTTGGCGTCGATCACCTGCCCATACACCTCAGCGATCAGCGGGAGCAGCGGGAGCCCCGTCGACAGCGTGGACTTGCCCTGCACCAGCCCGCCCACCACTTCGCCCGGAACCTTGCCCTCGTTCGCCTTGATCAACGGATCGAGCTGCGCGATGCCCGCTTCCATCACCTGAGGCGTGATCATCGACGCTTGCGCACGGAACTGGATCAGGCGATCCTTCACGAGGTCGTACGAAACCGCGTCGATCTCCTTGCGCAGCTCTTCCTTGAAGACCTTCGCGAACGTGGCGTTCTTGGGGTCGAGCGTGCCCGAGGCTTTCTTGCCCGCAATCCGTGCCCGCAGCGTCGCGCCCCGCAGCGCCTTCTCCTGCTCCTTGGTCTCAAGGTCGCGTGCCTTCATGGTGTAATCCAGCGCCTTCTCGAGGTCGCCCGTGAGGGTCGCGGCGGCCGACAGCACGTCGTAGTACCCGCGCAGCGTCGTCGGATCCTCGATGCGGTACTTCGCCAGATCGCTGGTGAGATTGCTCACGAACTGGGAGAGCAGCGCGTTGAAGCGAGCGTCGTCGCGCAGCAGGTCCATCGCCTTGCCCGAGACGTCGTAGGTGTGGCGAGGCAGATCGTCGGCAGTCTTGACGACGATCCGATCGTCCTGCTTCTCGCCTTGGGCGTACGCGCTGCCAAGGCCGCCAACACCGCCCGCCAGCACCAGAAGACCGATCACCGATGACCACCGCTTCATAAGAGACCTCCTGAAAGCGCAAGCCGGAACCCGGCTCGCTGAGTCTTTTTCCTTCGCGCCAGCATCGCTCGACCACACCGACGATGAAAGAAGCCCAGTCAGACGCCAACGATGCGCGAGGCGCGACCGCCACCGTTCGAATCGCCCGCAGGCGTCGACGTTTGTTCAGCCTTGTCAGATACCGCCAGATTGTCAACGGTTTTCGGTTTCTTCGAAATCCGCTTTCGCGCGGGCCGATCCTCGCTATGCCCCGGCGTTCTTCGGACGTTGGCGTCCTGGCTCGGCTCGCTGTTCTGGCGGCTAGTCTGTCGATTGGCCTGTGGGTTAGTCTGTTGGTTGGCCTGGCCTTTGGGCCCGCGGGCGGCTGGACGGGCGGTTGGACGGGCGCCGCGCTTCCGAGTCACCGGCGTCGCGATCGCCAGCGACATGTACAGCCGCCCCTCGCGCCGCTTCTTCCCTTCATCCATGATCTGCTTCAGTCGGCGGATCAGCGCTCGGACCTCCGCGTAGTCGTCCGGCCTCAGCCAACTCAACTCGTAGTTGATCGAGATGTTCCGCCCGCGCTCGGTGAACACCAGCTGCTTGGAAAGAGCGGAATCCCGCACCGCGCGCCCCATGGCTTTGAGGTAGGAGTCCGCCGTGCGCACGATGGCTCGGTTCTCCGCCTGGCCCTGGTTGTCCGAGAACTCGACGTTGAAGTCCTCCGCGACCACGTCGATGAGCTGCTCGACGTTGCGCTCGCCCTTGCGAAACCCGGCCTCGCGCACAAAACCGCCCTTGATGAGCAGGTCGACGTGTCGATAAAGCGCGTCGGCGGGACGGTCGATCGAGGCGGCAACCTCGGCAATCGAGCAGGGCCCGAAAATCCGCAGCGCTTCGATGATCTCCGATCGCACCGGGGACACCAGCAGTTCCCAGTCGGCAGGCGAGCGGACGATGGAGACGGGTTGGCGCATAAGTCGTCAACAGCAACCGTTGACAAGACATTCTAAATCACACTGGTTGACGAGTCAAGCCCGGTCGGTGGACCAGGCGAAGCCCCGCTCGATCACGAGGCGGACCGCCTCGGGATAGGCCTCGAGCTCCTGCTCAAAGACGCGGGCCGCCAGCGTTTCCGGCGTGTCGCCCGGCAGGACCGGGCAGCGCCGCTGCAGCACGATTGGTCCATGGTCGTAGATCGCGTCGGCGACGTGCACCGTGCACCCGCTCTCGCGAACCCCCGAGGCCAGCACCGCTTCGTGCACCCGCTTGCCATACAGGCCCTTGCCTCCAAAGGCTGGGAGGAGCGCGGGATGGATGTTCAGAACGCGCCCGACCCAGCCCGGCGGCACGGGCACGAGCTTCAAAAAGCCGGCGAGCACGACCAGATCGATATCGTGCTGCGTCAGCAGCCTGAGAAACGATGCCTCATCGAGCACGCCGGAGAGCACTTCGACGGGCAGGGCGAGTTCTCGCGCGCGGTCGCACCCCGGACACTCGCGCGACGCGGCGACGACACCGATGGTGGCGGGCACGCGTCCTTCGGCGCACGCGCGGTGCAGGTTGACCATCGTCCGCCCGCCCCCAGAAATCAGGACTCCAAGGCGCGCGGGGCGGCGGGCGATCGGGGGCACTCGTTGCCAGCCTTCGCCTGTCGGCGGAGCGTCGCTCACTTCATCAGTTCCATGGCGTCGTCGTGCGTCTTGGCGAGCTTGAACAGCTTGAGAAGGTTGGTGACCTTGAGCATGCCGACGAGGTTGTCGTTCAGCCCGCAGACCACCAGGCGTCCGCCCCCGGCGTCGGCGAGCTTTCGGAGCGAGACCAGCAGCGAGATCCCCGAAGAGCCCATCAGCTCGACGCCCGACATGTTGATGATGAGCCGCCACCCATGCAGCTTCGCAGCGTCGGCGATGTCGCCCTGCAGCGCGGCGGTGTCAAAGTCCGTGATCTTCTCGCAGCGCACGGTCGCGAGCACCACTCCGTCGCGAAACTCCGTCCTGACCCGAGCGTTGTCCACCATGGGGCGAGCCTCGAAACAGGAGGCTAGGCGGAACAACGCTCCCGGGCGAGGTCCACTGGCACGCCGACGTGGAGGCCCTCTCCACCCTCATCGGCGAGCAGATCGGCGACCCCAACTACGACCCGGATTTCGACCTCGACCGCAGCGGCGCCATCGACACCAGCGACTTCGACGTCTTCGGCACGCAGCTCGGCCGCGTTTCCGTGCCCGGACAGCTCAGCGACTCCACCCCCGACGCCGTGCCGCCCGGGCCGGACAACACGATCGGGTTCTGCGGCTACGTCTACTCGCCGCAAAGCCAGAAGTACTGCGTCCGCTTCCGCTGGTACGAGCCCACCTACGGCCGGTGGATCGAGCGGGACCCGGCGGGGTATGGAAACAACTGGTATCAGTACGTTGATGGCACGCCACACTCGGCAACGGACCCCATGGGGCTGTATCCGATGGACAGCCACTTGTGGGATCGCTACAACGACGCCCAGCGCCAGATTCGCGATCACCCAGAAGTTCCGGGCAATCGTGCGTATACGCGCGTCATGGAGTCGATCGCCGTATCTGTACTCGCGGCACCTGCGGCTGTACTGTCTGGTCCGCTCGTCGGCTCGGTTGCTGCGGCAGTAGGTGCTCCGGCCACGTTCGTCAGTTCACTCTCAGCCCTAACCACGGCTTCGGCGCTTGCAGGTGCCAGCGCCGTGTCGGGCTACCAAACCGGGATTGCAACCTACGCGCTTGCAACAGACCTGGATCCACATTCCGGCAGCTTGCTATCAAATGGGCAACGGACCGACTTTACTGTCGACGCTACACTCGGTTATCTTGGTTTAGCGCTGACGACAGTAGGCGGAGCTGCAGGAGGGGAGATAACACTCGTAGGGGGAAGAGGCCCTTGCTATGGCGTTGGGCCCGGCACTGCACTTACCCGAACCCCCACGCCGCCACCTCGACTCCCCGGCCCAACTCATCCGCGGTTCATCGCTGACGATGCCGGAAACCTCGTAGATATGCTTGCTACGCCGCCGGGCAGATACATGCAGCCGGACAGATCGGCGACGGACATTCTTCAACAGGCGTCACATGGTGGCCTTGATCCTTTCACCGCGAGAACACACACTCATCCAGCTATCGTTAATCAAAATCCGCTCAACCCTGCTCAAGGCTCGACACGACTGGGAGACCCGCGCCCCGTGACAACCCAAGAAATCCTAAACATCATGGACGGGACGGCAGTACCAAGCGAGCCAAGAGGGAGATGAATGAACGCCGCGATTCGACAAGCTTTCGAGCAAGGACTCGGAGACGCAAAGGTGCGGTCTATGTCTTGGACAGATGAGGATCTGCTTCTGGATCTAGTGCTACCTGGCTTCCCCGTGCGACATCTGTGCCTGCGTTTCGAGATGATTGCGCATCTGAGAATAGTTCTCGACTATGGCGACTGCGTAGGGCAACCACTGCTCTTCTCGGCCCATGCGAAGGCAATCGACAGTGGTCGATGGAAGGTGCGATTTAGTTTCGGCGTTGCCCCCGATGGTTGCATTGAGTTTGAGTGCAATAACATCTTCGAATGCCCCACCGTCTGAGAGCACTAAAGTATTGAGAATGATCTAGCATTCCCATCCACCAATGCTGCCTGCGCGGGGCTAACCCCAACGGACTTCAACATGCTACGAAGCTTGGGACAAACCAAAGGCACCTCGTGGATCTCGAAAAGTACGTGTGGAGGTCAGCCTTTGGAAAAGTCACATGTACCGAGTATCTTTTAGGTGTGTGATGAGCGTCATGTTGAGAGCGACAGTTGACCAAATGCTAGAACCGGCGGGGTGGCACCGACTCAATCATCATGACTGACAACTGAATGGAACCGGCGTACAACGTGCCACCGACCGCGCCCTGGCGGTCGGTGTGCCTCCGTACACGACGTGACCGACGCCGTGCCGCCCGGGCCGGACAACACGATCGGGTACTGCGGCTACGTCTACTCGCCGCAAAGCCAGAAGTACTGCGCCCGCTTCCGCTGGTACGAGCCGACCTACGGCCGGTGGATCGAGCGGGACCCTGCGGGGTACGTGGACGGCTTCAGCCTCTACGAGTATGTGAGCTCCGACCCAAGGAGTTTCGTCGACCCCTACGGCCTGGAGGGCAAGGGGCTGTTGGGATCGCTGCTCACGGCCTTGGGCTTCGGATCGAGTGAGAAGGTCGAAGAACGGCCGCCAGCAAACCTCGCGAAGAATCTGGGGGCAGCGAGGGTTGAGAGGGGGCAACTCAGCCGCCAAGACGGGTCAACCAATCAAGCATCGCTTGAGGCGATGCAAGCGGGCTACAACTCTGTTGATGGTCTTCAGCAAGCGATGGGGCCTGTTGCCGAGCAAGCGAGAGCCCACCTTCTGGACACTGTCACTGGCGGGGCTAGCCTTCCCGCGATCAAGGCGGCGGGTTTATTCGGCATTCTGGGCAACTGTTTCAAGGGCGGCGTGGATGATGCGGCAAAGGCGGCGGGGAAGGGGGTTGACGATGCGGCACAAATCGCAGCTGCCGAAACTCGTTTCATCAATGGCGTAAAAGTCATCGACAAGAAAACAGGGAAGGTTCTGCAAGGCACTGTCGATCTGAAGCCGACCCTTGATCGAATCCGTTCTGGTGGATCGCACCCACACAAGCGCGACGGCACCAATTTCGAAAACAGGCCTCTACCGGGACGGATATCACCAGAACTTCCTGCGCGGCCGACGGGCTACTACACCGAGTACGTTCACCCGACCCCAGGCGTGAACGGCCCAGATCCGCAAAGAGTCGTTGTTGGACGAGGAGGTGAAATGTACTATAGCCCAGACCACTATGGAACGTTCATCCCACTAAATCCCAAGTAGGTACGTGTTCTATGCATGAGTCCATGTCCTTTACATTCATCGACCCCGATAGGCTGCCTCCGAGTGAAAATAGCATGGTTGCTCGTCTACCTGCAGGCATACGGGATCCCAAACAGTTACTGGACATGCTGTATCAGCGGCTGGATCTTCCCGGCTATTTCGGCTTCAACTGGAACGCGCTATTAGACTGCTTGGGAGATTTTCACTGGATCCAACAACGCGTTATTGTTCTTGTCCACGAAGACGTACCAGCGATGGCTAACCTAGAACTCAAGAACTATCTCGAAGTTCTTGACGAGTCTATACGGAGTTGGCAATCGAGTGATAAGCATCGGCTTGTTGTAGTGTTCCCTCCGTCTTGCCGTGACAAGGTTGAGCATGGCCTGTATAAATCATAAGAGTTGTGACTCTAACAATCTATTAGTTAAGCTACGGATGCATACGCGGAGTACACGCGCCAGTTTGCAGAAAAGCAGGGAGAGATTGCCGATCTAGCACGCGAAGTCGCGTTGGATTATGCGACTGGCGGTAGCAGTACCGCCGCGATAAAATCATCGGGCTGGCTGGCTGGCTCCCTAGGGAAGTGCTTCAAGGGCGGCGTCGATGATGCGGCAAAGGCGGCGGCGAAGGGTGTTGACGATGCAGCAAAGGCGGCGACTTCCGTCTTGGATAACGCTACATTTGCGCAGCGGACATTCAGCGAGACCTTTAGTTCGGTTGGGGCATTTGCGGGGAGAACGGTTGACGACGTAGCAGCAGCCCTTCGGTCGGGCGCGATGAAACCAGCGGATGTTCCAATCGAGTACATCATTAGGGATGGCAACACACTCATGTTGAACACGCGCTCCGCACAAGCACTTACACGCGCCGGTGTTCCTAGAGCGCAATGGACCGCTGTGAACATGACTGGTAACTCGGCCGCCGAGTTGCGACTGACAGGGCAACTCCAACGCAACGCTCTAACTACTCAGGGCGTGCCTACTGTCACGCCTGCTGGTAGATCCAAATGACGAACTCAAAAACGCGGCTCTACACAGTTTCCGTTGCTTCAACGAGCTTCACTGTTGAGGCATATTTTGATGAGCAGGGCGATTCGCCTGCGATCCGGTTTGGATATGAGCAGGAAGGAAGGAAGTATAAAGGTGGAATCAAGTTCACGCGTGTTACGGCAACGCGAAGGAGAGCAGAACGATGCTGTACGCCGTGGCACATTGACGGTGCGTACGACACGCTCGTTGAGGTGGAGCATTCTGACTGGGTGGCGGAGTTGAGGGCTGACATGCACGAACGGTGGAGAGACGCATGGAACATGCATCATTTCCTAGTGTACTTCGACAGTACCGGTTGCTTTGAGATTATTGCAGAGTCGTGGGCCGCGCTGCCCGACGAACCCGTCTCGTAGCAGGTTGTTGAGAACAGTCCGAATGTGCAGGGTGGCATTGACCCGCCGGGGCGGGTGGCGGGTGGCAATGACCGCACCGCGTCCTCCGTGCCACTGGTGCCACCGGTGCCACCCCGCTTTGCCCCGGGCCGAAGCACGCTCGACACCAGCGACTTCGACGTTTTCAGCACGCAGCTCGGCCGCGTTTCCGTGCCCGGACAGCTCAGCGACTCCACGCCCGACGCCGTGCCGCCCGAGCAGGACAGTGTTTGTTCTATCGATAGCGGTTGCTCCGGCGGCGCCTCGCTTCTTGCGCGATTACTCCAGCAACGTGAGCACGCCCAGCGTTGCCGCGGTGATCGAGAGGTTGTGCAGCGCGTGCGCCACCATCGGAGCGATGAGCGAGCCGCGCCACTCGCGGAGCAGCGCGAAGATCACCCCCGCAAAGGCGACTTGCAGGATGCCCCGGATTTCGTACGGGTGCAGCAATCCGAACGCCAGCGAGGTGATCACGATGCTCCAGCCCCAGCCGACCCGCGGCCTCAGATGCTGATAGAAGGCCCCGCGGAAGACCAGTTCTTCGACGACTGGGGCCCACAGCACGGCGCCCAGCATCGAGAGGATGGCGACGCCCCAGGTGTGCCCCATCGGCTGCTCGAACATTGGGAACCCATCCGTCGACTCGCTTTCGGGCTCGCCGGCGATGACCCAGTGCGCGATGGCGATCAGCACCCCCACGAAGAATGAGAGGGGCAGGCTGATGAGCCATCCGAGCACGCCCGCGCCGATCTCCTTCCCGAGCCCCTCGCCAAAGGTGAGGCCAAGGTCGGTCGCCCAGTCGCTCCACGAGACGCCGCGAAGCAGCGGCCAACAGGCGGTGATCGCCAGCGACCAGAGGAGCGACTCTGAGAGCACGATGGCCCAGGCATCGGTCTGCCCGAGGATGAGCAGGCTGGCGCCCGTGAAGAGGGTGAAGCCGACCATGAAGAGCGCGACGCTCTCAAGGAAGACGGGCGACTCGGTGTTGGGCGGGACGAGGCGCCACTCGAGCTTGCCGTTGACGTATCTGCGGAAGGCGATGATGACCGCGACAATGCCAGCGACGCCGGCCAGCAGCATGGAGGTGAAGAGGTGCGTCGAGAACTGGGTGAGTCGATCCCCGCCGCTGATGACTTTCCAGCGCTTGGGATCTGACGCGTCAAGGCCGGCGGAGAAGGCAAGCTCGGCGAACCAGCCGTGCCGGGCGATCATCACCGCTCGCACGTCGTCGGGAACCGGAGATTCCAGGTTGTTGAGGAGTGCCTGGTAGTGCGTGAGGAACCAGTGCATATCGGAGGCGAGCTCGCCATTGGGCTCGGCCTCGGCCTTGAGCGTTTCGAGGCGCTCGACCGCCGCGGGCGCGCCCAGCAACTCGCCCGCGACGAGCGCCACGCGGAGGCGGTCGGTTCGTGAAGCGGCGGAAGCCTCCAGGGCCTTGAAGTCGGCGTGCGGGTCGTGCTCGTCGTTGGTTTCCGCGGGCTCTTCAGCGTCGGAGTTGGCCGCGTCGTCGGCTGCTGGGTCGCCCTCGCGGGCGGGCGCCCAGAGCTCGTAGGGACTCGACCCGCCCGGCCCATGGCGCAGCCGCTCGTTCCCGGCATCGAGTTCCTGCTGGGCGACGAGCTTGACCAGAAGCTTGGCGCTCACGGTCAGCTCGGCGACGCCCGGGTCGTAGACAAGTTCACTGCGGGCCAGCTCGGGCAGGGGCTTGGTGAGCGTGGCGCCGTGCTGATCGACCAGCGTTTGCTGGAAGATCATGATGCTGGCTATGCATGCAAATATACCAGCCCACCCCACGACCACTGAGAGCCGCGGCGACGCGTGCGGTGCATCGTGGCGAGGGATCATGGGTGCTCCGATGAGGACGGACGGGGAACGAGGGATCGCTCGACGAAGGATGGGCGAACGCCGGGGCGGGGGAAAACCCGGACCGAAGCGACAATCATGCGCGGAAGAGAAATTAACTGGACGCGCTTGTGCGGACGTGCAACCAACGGACGCAATCCATAGTAACGCCCGCGGCGGGTTACCGACCCGCTCGACGAGTCCCCGTTCCTCCAGGGGGACTTGCTCGCAAAACCCCGGGCGGCTGGCCGAGCCGGTTGGGCTGGTTGGGGGTGTCCGTTGGGGGGCGGAGCTCGCTCGTCGGGGACCAATGCCGAAGAGCGTTTCCGGGGTAGCTCCGCCCCTTTTTCCATTGAGAAGGCTGGTACGATTCTCTTGATGCGGCAAGGCGGCCGCGAGCGGCAACCCCGCTTGAGGAAAGTCCGAGCACGATAGAGCACGGTGGCGGGTAACGCCCGCCCGGCGGGTTGGTCCCTGCCGAGGGAAAGTGCCACAGAGAATGAACCGCCGATGGCCGGTTCGAGAGAATCGGGACAGGCAAGGGTGAAAAGGTGCGGTAAGAGCGCACCGCTCGCTTGGTAACAGGCGAGGCATGGCAAACCCCACCGCGTGCAAGGTCACGCAGCCCTCCCCGCTTGGCTTGTGTTGTCGGCCTGGCGGACGCTTGGCTCGGGCGGCGCGGGGGCGGGTGGACTGCTCGAGCGTTCCGGCGACGGGACGCCTAGAGAAATGGTCGCCGCACGCGTGAGGTCTGCTTCGAGCGGTTGCTGACCACAGCAACCGACGGAGCGGAAACCGGCGCGGAGCACAGAACTCGGCTTACTCGCCGCACGACCGACGCGAGCCTCTCTGAAATGGGAGGCTCGCGGCCTTTTTGGGGGTCAAAGTCCCGTTCGCGCGGTGGGAGCAGGGCCTGCCTGCGCTGACCTCCGGAAAAATCCCTTTTTCGTCGCTTGTCGCCAAAGGAGTGGCGCAGTTCGAGCAGCGGCAAGCAGTTGCGAAGTGGATTCACCTCCGGAATTTTCTTTTTGCAGTACCCGGCCTTGTGACCTCCGGCGTTCGCCTCAAGCGATGCGGGCTGTTTTTCGATGGCCCCGTCCGAACACCGCTTTTGATTATGGAGGTCGCTATGCGGCTGCAGATCGCTCACAAGCTCGCCCTTGGGTTCGGCACGGTGATCGCTATCTTGATCGCGACGACAGTGGTGGTTCACTCATCACTTCTGGCGATGAAGACAACGCAGGATCGCATCGTCGGGGTTCGATTCCCGACAGCGATGGCCTCGGAAGAACTGGAAGTTGCCGTCGCTGACGCCATGGGGGATGCCCGTGCGGTGGTCAACGCGTTGGACGACGATCTGACGTATGTGGGCAAGGCGCTGGAGCGGTTCCGGGAGTCGCTGGAGGAGTGCGAGGAGGGCCTGACGAAGCTCGCATCGTTCGAGAAGACCTGGACCCGGGCAGAGACGAAGGAGGAGTTGCGGGTCGCGACGACGCACCTGCGGGAGGCGTTTGCAACGGGGGCGGAGATTGCGCGGGGCGCTGAACTTGCGACGCGCAGCCAGGCCGCGACGCAAACTGCGGACGGTCAGGCGGAACAACAGAAGAACATCCAGTCGCTGGCGAAGTTGCGGGACAGTTTCATCGCCTCGACCGAAGCGGCACGAGGGGCGCTCGACGAAATCTCAATCGCGCAGGGGGACGTTGTCGTCAAGGACATCGCGGCGTTGCTGGAGCAGGGCGACCGGATCGAGTGGACGCAGGCGACCGCGACGATTGTGGGGGTGCTGATTTCGGTGGGTGTGGCGTTCGCGCTGACCAGGAACATCCGGGGTCCCCTGCAGGCGGTGATGGAGCGAGCCAAGATGATCGCCTCGGGCGACCTCTCGGGCGCGCCGCTGCACGTCCGCAGCCATGACGAGGTGGGCGACACGACGCAGGCGCTCAACGAGGTGAACGCGTCGATGCACAAGGCGATCAAGGAGATCCTGAACTCGGCGCACGAGGTTGCTGCGGCAGGAACGGAGGTCGCGGCAGCGGCGGAGCAGATGGCCAGCGGGATCCAGCGTCAGAGTGCGCAGATGAACTCGGTGGCAGGGGCGGCGACGGAGCTCTCCGCGTCCGCGACGCAGGTGTCGGATGAGACCAAGACGGCGGCGCAGACCGCACGATCCTCGCAGAGCGCCGCGACCTCGGGCCAGAGCAGCCTCGACGCCGCGGTGGCGCAGATGCGAGAGATCAAGGCCGCGGTGACGGCGACGGCGGAGGCGATCTCATCGCTGAGCAAGCGTTCGGAGAACATCGGGAGCATTGTCGAGATCATCAACGACATCGCGGACCAAACGAACTTGCTGGCGCTGAACGCGGCAATCGAGGCGGCGCGAGCGGGCGAGCACGGGCGCGGGTTCGCGGTGGTCGCCGACGAAGTTCGCCGACTGTCGGAGCGGACGACGAGCGCGACCAAGGAGATCGCCGACTCGATCTCGCAGATCCGTGCGGAGTGCGAGAGCGCGGTGCAGCAGGTTCGGCGCGGGTCGGAGACGGTGGAAGCGGGCGTGAAGCAGACAAGCGCCGTTGCGACGAACCTGACCAAGATCCTGGAGGAGGCGGGCTCGGTGGCGGAGCGGGTGGAGTCGATTGCGTCGGCGGCTGGCGAGCAACAGTCGGCGATCATGTCGATCAGCCGGACGGTGGAGGAAGCCAACGCGGTGGGGTCGGAGCTGGGTGCGGCGACGCAATCGAATGCCGCGGCGGCGACGCAGCTCTCGCGCCGGGCGGAGCAGCTCAACTCGTTCGTGCAGGGCTTCAAGCTGGAGCGGGGCGGGACGCCTCCCGTGGGGGTCAAGAACCGTCGCGAAGGCCTGACATTCGCGGGTTCGTCGTTCGGCAAGCCGTAAGGCCTAGGGGTGATTCGAGCGTCATGTCTTGATTGAGCATCGCTCGGATCTGGCGAACGCTCCTTCCTGGCGGTGGGAGCGTTCGTCATTTGGCTCCGGAACGACTAGACCCGCGCCCATTTTCGGGCGCGTTCGTTATTCTGGTGCCGGGCGATTGTCATCGGGCCCGGCGGGCATGCGCTCGCGCAAACGCCGTGAGCCGGTGAGGATCTCCGCACTCATGCGAAAGTCGGCAAGGACGGAGTAAAGCGGGTAGCGAAACGTGGCGGGGCGGTTGCGTTCGAAGGCGACGTGCCCGATCCAGGCGAAGAAGTAGGCAACGAATACGCCAGCGAGAACGAGCAGCGGCCTGGCGGTGATGATGGCGAATACCACAAGAGCGATAAATAGCACGGTTCCGACGACGTGCAGCAGCCTTGTTGTGGCGTCCTGGTGCTGGCTCATGTAATAGGGGTAGAACGCCCGGAAGGACTGAATAGGTTGGGAGGGTGTCGGGCCGGCGGATTGGCGACTCGTTGGTTCGGGCATGTCACCTTGGATGCGACCCGGAGAGACCCGGTGTCGCGGGGTTTGGTCGGGCCCGCGCGAAGGGTTGAGGGAAGTGCCCGCGGAACGGGCGGGCGTAACCGAGTTGCAACTTTGGGCATCAAAGGGCGCGGCGCGCTGCCGCGCGCCCCCGGCGTGGAGCCCCGCTGTGCTCGAGAAGCTGCTCTGGAACCATCGCAAGCACCACACGCACCAGTCGTATCTGACTCTCGTTCGGGGCGCGGTCGGCATGATGCTCGATCCCGAGCACACGTCGAGCGTGTTCGATATCGAGGATGGGCTGCGAAACAGTCCGTCGTCGATGGAGCTGCTGCGGTTCTCGGCGAAGGACCCGGGTGTCGAGGCGATGATTCGCGAGCGGTACCTGCAGCCGATCCCGGACACGGATCGCCTCCGCCAACTCCCGCTGGGGACGCTTGGACGCCGGTACACGGATCATCTCGACTCGATGGGGTTTGATCCGGACTACTACCGCAAGATCGACGTGCGCGACGATGTGGATTATGTGATGATGCGGATCCGCCAGACGCACGATGTCTGGCACGTCGTGACCGGGTTTGACACGCATCCGCTTGGCGAGATCTGCGTGAAGGCGGTCGAGCTGGCGCAGACACACCGGCCCATGGCAGCGGCAATATGCGCGGGCGGGATCTTCCGCTACATGCTGCACAAGCCGGAGGAGTTCGGGGCGTGCATCGAGTCGATCGCGGCGGGTTATCACCTCGGCCTGGTCGCTCGACCACTGCTGGCCATGAAGTGGGAGGAGATGTGGGAGCGCCCCGTGGAGGACGTTCGCGCAGAGCTGAACGTTCGGCCGCTCGGAGCGCATGGCGGCGTGCTCAGCGTTTCGTTCGCGCCCGGTGAGCATGCGGCGTATCGCGATGCGACGGCGAGGCACGACGAAGCCTCGCGAGTCGCAACACGAGCGATGGGGATCGATGTCGCCGAGGTTGAGGCCATGGGCGACGCGCTGCAGAAGCTCAAGCAGACGGTGCCTGGCCTGGCGCAGCACCTGCCGGGTGAGAAGGTGCATGTGCACCGACCGTTGACGTGAGCGGCTCCAGGGCAACTGGCCGGCGGCGGGGCGTCGCGGATCTTGATCGGGCGGCTTACAGCTCTTGCAACCTTCGGGCGGTTTCCTGCGCGAGCAGATCGCTCACGAGCCTGTCGAGGTTGCCCGCGATGACATCGCGAACCTGATATTCACCGGGCAGGCGTTCGTCGGCAACGATGCCGTCCTTGTAGCGGTAGGTGCGGATCTTCTCGCTGCGATCACCGCCACCGATCTGGCCTTTGCGGGCGGCGGACCGTTCGGCGTGCTGGCGCTGGCGCTCCGCTTCGTGGAGGCGTGCGGCGAGGAGGCGACGGGCGCGCTCGCGGTTCTGCTGCTGGCTCTTGGCTTCCATCATCTTGATGATGATGCCGGTGGGCTTGTGGTGGATCTGCCACGCTGTCTCGACCTTGTTGACGTTCTGCCCGCCCGGGCCCTGGGCTCGGGTCGCGAACTCTTCAACGTCGTTGGCCCAGTCGATCTTCACGCTGACTTCTTCGGGTTCCGGGAGCACCGCGACCGTGGCGGTTGACGTGTGGATTCGTCCGGCGGCTTCGGTGGCTGGTACACGCTTGACGCTGTGGACGCCCGCTTCGAAGGCAAGCTGCGACCACACGCCCTGGCCCTTGATGTTCAGCGTGGCGCTGCGCACGCCGCCGGCGTCGGTCTCGGAGACGAGGTCCAGGAGTTCGACGTTCCAACCCTTGCGGTCGGCGTACTTCTGGTACATCTCGATGAGGTCGCGGGCCCAGAGCGCGGCTTCGTCGCCGCCGGTGCCGGCGCGAACTTCGACGATCACGGAGCCGATCTTGTTGTCCTCGGCGGTGACGAGGCTCGAGGTGATCTGGTCGAGCAGCGCACCGGCGCGGGCGCGAAGGCCCGGAAGCTCTTCGCGGGCGAGCGCCACGAACTCCGGGTCTGCCCCGGGCTTCAGGGCGTCTTCCAGTTCCACAACCTCGGCGCACAGCTTGCGATACTGGGCGAACCCCTCGGCGGCGGGGGCGAGTGCTGCGAGCTTGATCGAGATCTCGCGGGCCTTGCGATGATCGCCCGCAACCGCCGGGTCTTCCAGTTGGCTGCGCAACGCGGCATGCTGGGACTCGAGCTCGGCGAGCTTTTGAGCGACGCGGGGCAGCGTTTCGCCGGCGACCGACGCCGAGGCGATGAGAGCGGCGGGCGCGGTTCCCGCCAAGGGATGAATGCCGGATCCATCGATGGACATGACCCGAGAAACGTAGCGAAGGCGGCGCGCCCACGCGTGTGCTCCGATGTCGCCCCGCACCCGGCACGGAGCGAGGGTGGTGGCGAGGTTTCATCCATGCGCGGGGCAGGCTTCACGCGCGGATTGCATCCAGCCCGGTCTGTGTGCGCGCACGTGACGCGACGCGGCTCGGGAGGCGAGGGGCGAAGCGCTCGGGCGGGGGTACTCGGGGTTGAACACGATGGCGGCGGCACACGAAAACTCGGGCTCGGGCGATTCCGGGGGTGGGGACAACCCGCTCAAGGACCAGGGCCAAACGAAGGCGACCACGACGGCCAAGGCAGCGCAGGCCAAGCCCGAGGGCTCCGCGAGGGCGGACACCGCCCACCCCAGCCAGCACGGAGGCGTGACGCGGAGCGATCCGGCGGGCGTGGATATTGACAACGCCGGGCCCCGTGGCCAGATGCGGACGACGGATTCGGGCGTCAAGAAAGCGGGCCCGAGCCCCACGGACGAACCCCGAAGCGCGCGGACGGGCACATTGCCCAACGAAGGCCAGGGCGGCCTGAACCGCACTGGGAAGACCAAGAACGACAGACAAAATCGGAACGTGTAACACACACTGAAGCGTGATTGATGACCGGTCAATGAACTGGAGACCCGACAATGGCTGACGGCGTGCAACTCTCTCGACGCGATGTGGTCGCTGCGACCGGCCTGCTGGCGGCGCCCTTAGTGCTTGGGTTGCAGTCCGCCCGCGGGCAGCAGGCGCCAGCGCGCGGCACGGTGCTCGGTCAGCCCGGGCGCATGCCCGGGCGCGACGCGATGGGCCCCGAGCGGGCCCGCGAGGGGGATGTGAGCCAGCTCGACCCCGCGCGAGATGGCAAGCTGGATGCCGACCGGGTTTCAAGTGAGGCGCACGAAGCAGCCAAGCTCAAGAACCCAACCGAGATGCACCCAAAGCCGCCCTTCCGCAAGCAGCCCCAGGAATGGCCGGGCTTGGCGTCGCGGATGACGCCGGTGCCGGACCACGGCGAGCAGTCGTACCGGGGCTCGGGTAAGCTCATTGGGCGCAAGGCGCTGATCACGGGGGGCGATTCTGGGATCGGGCGTGCGGCGGCGATCGCGTTTGCCCGCGAGGGCGCGGACGTGTGCATCAACTACTTGCCATTCGAGGAATCGGATGCGAGCGAGGTGGTGCAGCTGATTGAGGCGGAAGGGCGCAGGGCGATCACGATTCCGGGCGACATCCGGCGGGAGGAGTTCTGCAAGCAACTCGTCGACCAGGCGGTCGAAGGGCTCGGCGGGCTGGACATCCTGGTGAACAACGCGGGCCAGCAGGTGTATCGCGAGTCGATCACGGAGGTCTCGACCGAGCAAATGGACTCGACGTTCCACACGAACGTGTACGCCATGGTGTGGATCACCAAGGCCGCGATGAAGCACCTGAAGCCGGGCGCGTCGATCATCGTGACCACGTCGATCCAGGCGTATGACCCATCGCCCCACATCCTGGATTACGCGATGACGAAGGCGTGCAACGCGATCTTCGTGCGCGGATTGTCGAAGGAACTGGCGCCGAAGGGGATTCGGATCAACGGCGTCGCGCCCGGGCCGATCTGGACCCCGCTCCAGCCCAGCGGCGGGATGTCGCAGGACAGGCTCGTGACCTTTGGGCAGGACGCGAAACTCGGGCGGCCCGGACAGCCCGCGGAACTCGCGGCAACGTACGTCCTGCTGGCGAGCAACGACTCCAGCTACGTCAGCGGCGAGATCCACGGCGTGACCGGAGGCAATCCCACCGCTTGATTGGAGCAGCGTCGTGGTCGGGCTAATGCCGCGGCGCCAGGTGTTGCATGAAGTACTCGAGCATGCGGCGCTGGAGCCGCTCGGTCACGAGCGGCTCAGGGACCATGTGCGTCAGCCCCGCGAGGGGGAGGAAGTCAAAGTCGCGCCCCGCGCGGAAGAGGAACTGCGTCATCTTCAGGCTGTGCATGAAGTAGACGTTGTCGTCTGCGGTGCCGTGGATGATGAGCAGGGGGACGCGAAGGTCTTTGCAATAGGTGAGCACGTTTGACGCTTCGTATCCCCGGGGGTTCTGCTCGGGGAGGCCCATGTAGCGCTCGGTGTAGTAGGTGTCATAGTCCATCCAGTCGGCGACGGGGGCACCGGCGATGCCGCAGTGGAAGATGTCGGGACGCCGCATGGTGGCCATGGCGCTGAAGTAACCGCCGAAAGACCAGCCGAAGATTCCGACGCGCGAGAGGTCGAGTTCGTGATAGCGGTCGCTGAGGGCGCGAAGGGCATCGACCTGATCTTGCAGGGGAAGGTCGATGAGGTTGCCCTTGATGCTGCGGTACCACGTGCGGCCGCGACCCTCGATGCCCCGCCCATCGATCGCGACCACGATGAAACCGTGGTTGGCCATCCACTGCGTGAGCAGGTACCCCTCTCGGCTGGTGTTCACGAGCCCTTCGCTCGGCCCGCCATACACGTACACGATGACGGGGTACATCCGATCGGTCTCGAAGTCTTCGGGGCGGATGATGGCGACGTCGTAGTTGAACCTCCCGACGCGGACAAGCTCTGGCGCCGGCGCCACGCGCGGGCGCTCGGCAACAGAGGTGATCTCGCCGGCGACGTTGCCCGGCGCGTCGGGTGTTGGCGAGGCGGCGTCGCGCCGCACGACCCAGCGCATCACGCTCTCCAGCGTGGATTGGCTCTCGACCCAGGCGGGAGAGTCGTCGCTGAACGTCGCGCCGAACATGCCCCTGCCGTTACTGAGCCGAGCGGGCGAGGCGCCATCGAGCGGCACGCGCCAGACGTGCGTCTGCGTGGGATCGCTGCTGGCGGATACATATGCAACGCGGCGGGCAGAATCGAGGTGGATCAGATCGTCGAGCCCGAAGCCCGGTCCCCACTTGCCGCTGGCCTCGCGGGGCGCCAGCTGGTCAAAGTCCTTGGTTAGGGTGCGGACGAGCGAGCCATCGGGGGCGCGCAGCTCGAGCTGCCACGTGCCGCCGGCTTCGGAAAGCCACAGGAATCCACTGCCATCGCTAAGCCAGGCAGGGCAGGACTGTCGAAGGCTGATCCACGCGTCGTCGCGTTCGTCGAGGAGCGTTGTGGTTGCGCCGGTGTCGGGGTCGACCTTGAGCAGCCTGCCGTGGGTCTGCTCGCGGTTCATGACGAAGATGGTGGGCGGACCGTTTCGGGTGGGGGCGTCGGGCGACAGCGAGGACTTGATGCCGGGCCACTTGGCGATGGTGAGGTAAGGGAACTGGGCGCGGTCCCACTGAACCCAGACGGGCACGGGGGTGCCATTGGGGCCTTGCGTGTCGGCGAGGTTGATGATCGCGAGCGAAACCTCGGCGTTCTTGCCCCCGGTGCGCGGGTAAGGCCAGGTCTGTCCCGGCTTGGTCGGATCAATGGGGTCGGCGATGTGAAAGGTCTGCATCCCCGTGGTGTCGGTGCGCTGATAGAGCAGGCGGGTTGAATCGGGCGAGAGCCAGTAGCCATCGAACCGGCTCATTTCTTCCTGGGCGACGAACTCGGCGGTTCCGTGCGAGATCGTGTCGTTCGCGCCGGTGGTGAGGCGGCGCTCGATGCCCGTGGCAACGTCGGTGGCGTAGACGTCGCCCTCGCGGACGCAGATCACGAGCTTGCCATCGCGGCTGAGCTTGGGATCGATCGGGAACCCGGCGTCAGAGCGGAGTTCCTTCTTCTGGCCTGTGGCGCGATCGATGACGAAGAGGCGGCCCGAGAGCGGGACGAGGAGTGTGGACCCGTCCTTGGACATGGAGTAGCTTGCGATGCCGCGAGAGGTCATGCGCATGCGTTCGCGGCGAGCGAGTTCCTCGGCGGTGAGCGTTTCTTCCTGCCCGCCCAGCACTTGCTCCGCGGTCAGAAGTACCCGTTCGCGCCCCGTCGCGACGTCGAACTCGTAGAGATCCTGCACGAAAGTTCGGGGCCCGGAACGAAGGAAGAGGACTTTGCTTCCGTCGGGCGTCAGTCGAATGGCCTGGGGCCGTCCCATGCGGAAGCGGTTGGTCGCAGCGAACTGGCTGAGGAACTGCTCGTCGACCGGACGGAAGGCGTCGCTTGCGGGCTGAGAGGCCACCGGCGCGGGGGCAGGCGGCGAGGGGCGATCGCCCGGCGCCGTGCATGCGGCGAGCAGGGCCAGCGAACCGACGACGACGGCCATGGCGAGGAGTGGGGTGTTCACGCGGGGAATGTAGCCGAGGGGGGTGGTCGGTCGCAACCAAGCCCGGTCGGGGTTCGCTATCCTGAGCGGCGTGGGTTCAGAGTCACCGTTACCAACGCTGTTCAAGAGTGAGGCGGGACGATTGTCCGAGCCGCGTGCGCTGCTAGCGCTGGATCTTGACGGCACCACGCTCGGTCCGACTGGAGTGGTGAGCGAGGCAAACCGACGGGCGATTCGGGCCGCACGCGAAGCGGGCTTCGCGGTGACGGTGTGCACGGGCCGCGGGCTGGTTGAGTGTTCGCAGGTGCTTGAATCGATCGAGCAGCGGGCGCCGGTGGTGGTTGCGGGCGGCGCGATGATCGCCGACCCGGTGTCGAGCCGGACGGTGCACCGTTTCACGATGGACCTTGAGTTTGTCTCGCACGCGGTGGGCGTGCTGCTGGAGCACGGGTATCCGGCGCTCGTGCTGAAGGATCCGCTCGAGGCCGGGTATGACTATCTGGTGGTCCGCGGAAAGGATCAGCACGAACTCGACCCCGTCACCTCGTGGTGGTTCGAGGCCCTTCGCGTGCGCGTCCGCTTTGCGACGCATCTGCACGAGGACAGCCACCCCGAGCACACGGTGCGCTTCGGCACGTGCGGACTCTCGGGCAAGCTCGGCGCGATCAAGCAGAAGCTCTCGGCCCGCTGGCCTGGTGAGCATCCTTCTGCCCCCGTTGTGCACCACTTTCCGGCGGTTGTCGCGCCGCACCATGTCCGCACGCTCCCCGAGGGAGAGGCGTTTCACGTCCTCGAGGTGTTCGACAAGCGCGCGACGAAGTGGTCGGCGGTGAACGTCTTGGCGCGGGAGTTGGGCGTCGAGCCGGGGCGGATCATCGCAATCGGAGACGAGATCAACGACCTGGACCTGATCACCAACGCGGGGCTTGGCATCGCGATGGGCAACGCGGTAGAGTCGGTAAAGAAGGCGGCCCGCCGGCAGACGCGGTCGAACGCCGAAGACGGCGTCGCGTACGCAATCGAGCAGGTGCTCAGCGGCGCGTGGTCGCTCTCCAGCGGTTGATTTGGGCGGCGCTCTTGGGCAGCGCTGTTGGGCAGCGCTGTTGTCCTAGCCCACGACCCGCTTGCCCTCAGCGGCGTGTTCAACGGTGGTTTGCACGCGCTTGGCGCGAGTCTCCGCTCGCTTGGCGGCGGTGACCCACATGACGATGCGCTTGCGTGCGCCGGGAGGGAACGCGTCGAAGCTCGCCTTTGCCTTGGTGTTGCTCGCGAGCGCCGACGCCAGATCATCGGGAATCAGCCCCGCCTCGGCGGCATCGAGCACCGTCCACGATCCGTCGGCCTTCGCCGCGTCGATCTTCGCTTGCCCCGCCGGGGTCATCAGGCCCAGTTCCAGCAGACGGGCGATGCGGCGTTTGTTGAGTGCCGACCAGACGCTTCGCGCCTTGCGCGGGCAGAGATACACCTTGGTGCGCGCCTCGTCCACGCGACCGGGCAGGCTGTCGATCCAGCCAAAGCACAGGGCCTCTTCGACGATGTCGTCGTAGGAGAGGGCTTGAGGGAGGCCGGGGCGCTTCTTGTCGTAGACGAGCCAGATCGGGGCGTGGGAAGCATGGAACTCGCGCAGCCACGCCCGCAGCGACGCCCGGTCGGGAAAGTAGATCTCGGGTGCGGGCTTCATCGCGACGCCGGGGCGATCGGCTTCTCGGAGTTGCTCCGGGCGGCGTCCAGGATCTCGGCGACGATGACGTTGTACTCAAGGCTGGAGAGCGGATCGACCTGGCGACGCCCTCGCACGACTTCGCGAAGGTACGTCCACTCATCGCGAAGGTGGGCGGGCTTTGCGGCGGGCTTCGCGGCAACGGGTGGGGCGTTCTCGTCGCGCGTTAGGAGTTCGTCCCACTTGCCTGCGTGGATCGAGCCCCGCTCGGTGAAAAGATCCATCTCCTTGGTGTCGTGCGTCCAAGCCCACGACGCCTGGATGATCGCGGTTGCGCCGGGATACGTGAGGACGATGGTGGCGTCGTCGTCGACGAGCGGGTACACGTCGGGCTTGAGCGTGCTCCGGCTGGCGACGACGCTCGTCGGGCGCTGGCCTTCCATCAGCCAGGTCGCAAGCACGGCGCCATAGCAGCCAAAGTCGACGATCGCTCCGCCCCCGTTCTGCTTGGGGTCGGCCAGCCACCCGACAAACTCCGGAGCGCAGCCGATCTCCTTGGGACCTTTGTGCCCGTGGCGGAAGACCATTTTTCGCAGCGGGGCCCGCTCGCCTGAGGAAACCAGGCGATGGGCTTCGCGGACCGAGGCGTACCAGCTTGTCTCAAAGTTGGTCAGCACGTGGACGTTGTGCTCGCGCGCGAGTTCCTCCATGCGGTGGGCCTCGCTCGCGGAGAACGCGAGCGGCTTTTCAAGGAGCAGATGGATGCCCCGCGGAGCGCACGCTTCGACCGAGGCAAGGTGGTCGCTGATCGGGCCCATCACGCTCACCGCCTCGGGATTGCACGCATCGAGCATCGCGTCGAGCGAGTCGTGGTAGAGCGTGGCGCTCAAGGCGTACTTGGCGGCAAAGCGATCGAAGATCGCGCGGTCGGGCTCGTACACGCCCACGAGCACAATGTCATCGCGTCGTGATGCCTGCCAGAGCAGGCCCTCGACGTGACCATGGACCAGACCGGCAATCGCGATGCGGAGGGCGTCGGCCCGTGGGGTTGGCTGCGGACTGGGAGGCGGCTCAGCGCTCGCGCGGAGGCCGACCGCCGCGAGGGCGATCGCGATCCAGCGCGCCGCGGCGGCGACGAGTCGGGCAGGGTGTGAATGGGGCAAGGGGCGGGCGGTGCCAACCGGAGTCGTGCGATGGTTCGTGCGCGCAGTGGTGTTCATGCGCGGAAACGTATCGCGCCTCAACGCGGATCACGCTGGGGCAACGGATGGCGTCAAACGCGATCGGGTCTCGTTACTGCCCGCCAAGATTCAGCGGGGTCTCGGGCGGGAGCTTGGCGATCCGCGTCACGTAGTGTGCGGGCGCTTTGGCCCAGTCGACTTCAAAGTCGATCTCGACTATATCACCAATCGCCAGACCGTCGGCTGAAATACCAGGCCCGAGTGGGAAAGGCATGACCATGACGTTCATGCCGACAACCTCCCCGGTCTTGTCGCGGAAGTCGGGGATCGCCTCGTGATGGGCCTGGAGATATGGATTGGACTTGCGAGCCGCGTCGGGCAGAGCGGTGATCCGCCCCCGGACGGTGTACTTGGCAAGGCCGGCGGGCGTTGCGCTGGTGGTGGCCCCGGTGGCGCCTGTCGCCCCGGTGGCCCCGGTAGACGCGGAAGAACTGGGCGTGCCGGGCGAGCCGGCCGGTTGCTCAGATTCTCGGCGCGCGCAGCCAGCCTGCGTTGTGAGCATCAATGCGGCAAGCGCGATGGCGGAAACCGCGGCGGGCAGCACGGAGCGTGATGGGTTCATGATCCGGAGCGTATGGCGACGGGACTGCCGAGAATGTCCCGCACAAGCGCGCGAGGCGTCCCGGACTGGCAAGAGCACGGTCGTTCCGCCTCAGGCGATGGACAGGAATTTCTCGACGCTGCGGAAGTCCGGGGCGAGCTCGGGCGTGTAGGCCATGGACCAGGACGCGCCGGGCTTGACATAGACCACGCGGGCTGGCTTCTCGCGGCTGACCCAGTCGCGGTTGCCGCGGTTGTAGATGGTGATGCGCTGGGCCCGCATGCGCTGGGCCTTGCGGAGGGCCCGCTTCACGCCCACGTCGCGGCGCATCAGTCGCTCGATGGTGTCCACGTGGTCGTCGCTGCGGGGCAGCGAGGTGACGGTGCACGTGATCTTCTGACCGGGCTTGAGCGCGTCGAGCGAGGTGGGCATGGCGTGGTCCTGCGAGAAATACTACCAAACCCCGTACGAGCAGCGGACGCGCCGACGGGTCGAGATGATAGCGGGGCCAAGGGCGGCGGGCAACGGGTGCGTGGCTTGGCGGCCGCCACCCATCCGCTCGCTATCCTGCCCCATGCCCAGCGTTTGGATCCAAGGCGAAACTATGTCGCGCGACGAAGCCCGTGTCTCTGCGAGCGATGCCGGATTGTTGCACGGCGTTGGGCTCTTTGAGACGCTGCTGGCGCGGAGCGATGAGGGCGAGGGCGTGGTCGTCTTTGACTTGGACGCTCACGTCGCGCGCTTGCTGAACTCGGCGGCGGCGCTTGGCCTGTCAACGACGCTTCGCGGCGCTGAATGCCGTCAGGCGATCGTGGAATGTGCGCTCCGCGAGTTGCAGGACACCGACGCGACATTCGTGCGCGTCCGTCTCACGGTGACCGGGGGCGATTTGAACTTGGTGCAGCGCGGTTCGGCGCCGCCCGAGCACGTGCCGACGATACTCGCGATGGCGCAGCCCGCCGCGACGTATCCCGAGGAGATGCTTCGGGCGGGAGCGCTCGCGGTTATCGCGGATTGGAAGGCGAATCCGCTGGATCGCTTCGCCGGTCACAAGACGCTCAACTACTGGGCCCGGTTGCAGGAGCTTCAACGGGCGGCGGCAAAGCGAGCGGCGGAAGCACTGGTGTTCCAGGTGACCAACCACCTGGCGGGCGGGTGCGTCAGCAACGCGTTCTTGGTCGTGGATGGCGTGCTGCTGACGCCCATCGCGCGAGGTGAAGAGGGTGAAGTTGGGGCGGGGGCGAGTGGTTCCGTGGGGGCTGGGAGCGACAGCGGAAGCAACGCCGACGGAGACGTCAGCGTCAAGGAAGAGTGGCTGGACGGCAAGCGGCTGGACGCGACCGAAGGTGGGCCTGAAGGTGGGCCCGGTGGTGGGCCGGGGTCCGATGCAGGCGGCCTGTACTTGCCCAGCCCAGTACTTCCCGGGGTAACCCGGGCCTGGGTTCTTGAATGGGCGCGAAGGTCCCGGATTGCCGCTGAGAAGCGGATGCTGACGATCGACGACGTGCTGCGCGCGTCGGAACTGGTGCTGACCAACAGCATCTGGGGTGTGTTGCCCGTGACTCGACTTGAGCGTCACCAGATCGGGGGCGGCGTCCCGGGACCGATCGGGCAGCGGCTGGTTGATGCGTGGCGAGAGCGGATTGGCGACGAGGGCGGGGAAGGCGTGTAGGGGGTCCGGAAAATCCGGCAAGAATTCTTGGTGGGCGTTCGGGGCGTCTACACTTTCTCTGGTATGTGCGCGAAGCTGGGGCGCGACGTGACGTGAGGCTGGCGTTTCCGGAGCGAGCCTCCCGGGCGCACGCGTGATCGGCCTTTCGGGGTCCGTTGCGTGCGCGGCATGCGTTTCCGCCCGTTCATGTGCCCGTCGGCCCTGTCGCCGACGTCGTCTTCGGTCGTGGCCCCGCGCGAGGCCTCACGCCGAGAATCACTCCGTCTTCACGTGCTCAGTTTCTCCATATGTCTGACACCGACACGCCGACAACCCAATCCGGTTCAACCTCTCATTTTGATCATCCCGCCCCGTCGCCGGACGCCGCGCACGACGATCCTGGCGCGCTGAGCGCCGGGCTGGGTGCCGACGCTCGCCCGCAAGATTCGGGCGACGATCCGCAGGTTGATGCGCGTCTGGACGACGCCCGCTCGGACGATGCGGGGGCGGACCAGTTGCTGACGTCGGCTTCGGGCGAGACGGCGCCTGGCGAGCTGGGTTCGGGCGAGCTGGGTTCGGGCGAGCTGGGTTCGGGCGAGCTGGGTTCGGGCGAGCTGGGTTCGGCTGGGGCCAAGCCCGTTGGCGAGATCTTTGAAGACGTCACGTTCGAGAGCCTTGGGCTGCGCAACAGCGTGCTCAAGGGCGTGACGGCGGCTGGATTCCAAAGGCCCACGGCAATTCAGGCCCGCCTCATTCCCGTCATCCTCACGGGAAAGGACGTTCTCGGGCAGGCGCGAACGGGTACGGGCAAGACCGCGGCGTTCGGGTTGCCTCTGCTCCACCAGTGCCAGCGGGATATCCCCTTCCAGGCGCTCGTGTTGGCGCCGACGCGGGAACTTGCGATCCAGATCACGACGGAACTCGAAGAGCTGGGGGAGTTCACCCCGATCCGCTCAACCACGGTCTATGGCGGGGATTCGGTCCGCGGCCAGGCGGAAAAGCTCAAGCGGGGATCGCAGATCATCGTTGGCACGCCCGGGCGCGTGATGGACATGGTCGAGCGCGGGAACCTGCACTTCCGCAACATCAAGCATGTGGTTCTTGATGAAGTCGATCGCATGCTCGATATCGGGTTCCGCGACGACATCCGGCGCATCCTGGAGATGTGCCCGCCCAAGGAGCAGCGGCAGACGATCGTTGTTTCGGCGACGCTCTCGGACGAGATCGAGAAGCTGGCGCGCAAGTACATGCGCGATCCGGAGAAGATCGTCACCACTGCCGGCTCGCTGACGGTCAGCCTCGTCAAGCAGTATTACTTGACGGTGAATCCGTGGGACAAGAAGCGTCTTCTGCTGCACCTGCTCCGGCACGAGGAGCCGGCGCTGACGGTGGTGTTCTGCCGCCTGAAGAGGCTGGTGGACGAGATCGCGACCGGCTTGACGAAGCGCGGGATCGACGCGCACGCAATCCATGGCGACATGCCTCAGGGGAGGCGGAATCGGACGATGCAGCGGCTTCGCGGAGGCGAGTTGTCGGTGCTGGTGGCGTCGGACCTGGCCAGTCGCGGGCTGGATGTGGACGACATCTCGCACGTGATCAACTTCGATTTGCCGGAGGACCCGGAGGTGTACGTGCACCGGATCGGTCGCACGGCGCGGGCGGGTCGCGAGGGTGTGGCGTGGAGCTTTGTCGCGCCGGACCAGGGCGGATTGCTGACCGACATCGAGATGTTGATCAACACCGAAGTGCCGAAGCTGGACTATCCGGACTTCAAGCCGACGGATGCGCCGCCGCGGGGTTGGCGAGATCCGAACAACAGGCCGATGGGCGGGTTGATGCTTGCGGAGCCGGTCCGTCCGGCGGCTCGTCCCGAGGCGAGGCCGGATCGGAGCCGCTTCGCGCCGCCTTCGCTTCCCGTCGCCGGGGGGCGTGGCGCGGTGGCGAGTGAGCCCGCGGTGCAGGACATTCAAGCCTCGAGCGCAGCCGGCGAGGCTACGGGCTATGCGGGTCCCGTCGGCGGGGCTCCCAGTAGCGCGGGCGTCGGCGGCCCGGCGCACCACCCGGCGGACGCGGGCCACGCACCCGAAGGCACGGTGACGGGGCGGCACGCTGGGGCGTCGGCTTCTCCGACTCAGGCGGTTGGCCAACCGGCGGCGCAGGCCGCCGCAGGCTCGAATGACCTCGATCCGTCCAAGTTCCCGATGGGGATGATCCCAACGAAGCTCCCGCCCAAGATGCTCCAGGGGCGTGTGAAGAAGCGGGGGCGGTAGCTCTCGGCGGGCGAGCGACTCGCGGAAGGAGTTCCGGCGGAACCGTCTTGCCGGGCGGGGTCTTGTCGGACGGGGTCTTGCCGGGCAGGTTTGAAGCGAGGGTTTGGACGGGCGAGATGCGTTCGTCCGCCTCGCGCTTCGACGGCGTCCGGCTTACGCGTTCATCTTTGTCATCGGCAGGATCAGCGCGAACGCGACCAGCGCGACTACCAGCGCGATGCTGAGGATCATCAGCGGCTCGATGAGCCTGACGAACGTCGACAGCAGTCGGTCCACGCGGGTTTCGCTGGTGTCGGCTGCGGAAATCAGCACTTCGTCAAGATTGTTCGCGGCTTCGCCGACGGCGATCATCTCGACCACGTCGTCGTCGAACAGGCGGCTTTCTTCCAGCGGTCGCGCGAGAGGCTGTCCGGCGCGCACGGCCTCGGTTGCGCCTTCAATCGCTTCCTCCATGAGCAGGTTGCCCGAGGCTTCTTTGGCTACCTGCATCGCCGCGATCATCGTGACGCCGCTGCCCAGCATGGTTCCGAGCATGCGGCAGAAGCGTGCAGCGGCGATCGTTCGACGGAGCGTGCCCAGCACCGGGGCCCGGGTGGTGAGTTCCTCGATCTTGCGTCGGACGACGGGGCGTCGGAGCAAGCGCCAAACGCCGGCCGCGACAATGGCGAGCACGATGCCCGTGACCAGGCCGTGAGAGGTCAACGCGTCGCTGATGGCCAGGACGAACCGCGTGATCGCGGGCAGGCCTTCTTCCTGACCCTGGAACGACTTGCGAAAGCGCGGGACGAAGAGCGTGAAGATGAGCGCGAGCATGACCGAGCCGACGCTGACCAGGACCATGGGGTAGACGAGGCTGCCGACGATTTGGGCTCGGACTTCTGCTTGGCGCGTGACGACCTGGCCCAGGCGAAGCATGACGCCTTCGAGGAAGCCGCCTCGTTCGCCCGCGCGGACCATCGCGACGTGGAACTGCGGGAAGACGCGGGGTTTGCGCGACATCATGGTCGCCAGATCCTCGCCGGCGGCGACGCCCTCGGCCAGATCGCGGAAGACGGCGGCCAAACGAGGCTTGCTCTTTCGCCCCGCGAGCAGGCGAAGGGCACGCAGGAGCGGGACGCCGGCGCGGAGCAACTCGCTGATCTGGCGATAGCTGGCGCCGAGGGCACGCGCGGGCAGCGGTCGCTCGCCGCCACCTGCCTGGCCCCCCTCGACAGCTTGCATCGCAACGGGAACAAGGCGACGCTGTTCAAGCTCCGCGAGCGCCGCCTGTTCGTTCGCTGCGGCCAGTTCGCCTTGCACGCGCTGCCCGCCCGCGCTCAGTGCCTTGTATTGGAACGTTTGCATGTGGCGGTCGCGTTGCGTTTAAGATCAGGAGGCGGGCCATCGCGGCGGAAGTTCAGCCGCCCTTAGGAGCGACGGGCTTTTCGGGAGCGACCGGCTTGGACTGGTCCGAAGCTGGCTTGGCTGGCTCGGGCTTGACTGGCTCGGGCTTGGCTGACTCGGGCTTGCTGGAATCGGGCTGCGAACCTGCCGGGACGGGCTGTGCGAGGAGTTCCTCGATCTTCTTGATCAGCGCCGGGTCGTCGGGCGTCACTCTCGGCTCAAACCTCGCGACAACGTTGCCCGAGCGATCGACGAGGAACTTGGTGAAGTTCCATTTGGGCTCGCCCCCAATCGGCGCGGGTTGCTGGATCAGGCGGGCGTAGAGCGGGTGGACGTCGTCGCCCTTGACCACGATCTTCTCGAACATCGGGAACGTGACGTTGAACTTGGATGAGCAGAACGCCGCGATCTCGGCGTTGGTGCCGGGCTCTTGCCCGCCAAACTCGTTGGCTGGGAAGCCCAGAATGACGAAGCCTTCGTCCTTCTTGTCGGCGTACAGCTTTTGCAGCCCGGCGTACTGCTTCGTGAGTCCACAGGCGCTTGCGACGTTAACGAGCATGAGCACTCGGCCCTTGAACGCCGAGAGCTGGAGGTCCTTGCCGTCGATCTGCTTCATCGTGAAGTCGAGCATGTAGGGTGTTGGCGTCGGGGCTTGGCGAGCGGGCGATTGATCCGCGGGAGCGGAACCAGCGGGGGAAGCGAGGGCCGGGGCGAGCGGGCTGGCTGCAACGCACGCCGCGAGGCCGATGGCGAGCTTGGCGAACGTGGGCGACCCGAGCGGGCGAGCCAATGAAGCGAGGTTGGACGAAGCGAGGTTAGACGACGTCGTTGACGCGGGGTTCGTGGTCTTCATATTGCGGCGTGTCCCCGCCAGGAAACACGCGACGGAGAAAAGGATAGCGCGGGCCCCAGCCCCCCCGACTCCGGCCTTAGCCCCCGCCGACCAGCGTGACGAGCTCGACGCGGTCGTTCTCGCGGAGGACGCGCTCCGCGTGGTCGCGCTTGGGCACGAGTTCCTTGTTGACTTCGGCGGCGCACGCCGCCTTGCCCAGCCCGAGCGATTCGATCAGCTCGCGAACGGTGAGGTTGGCGGCGATCTCCTTGCGCTCGCCATTGAGGATGATGGTCATGCCAGATGATAGAGGTCGGGGCCGCCGCGCTGCTTGGAGGGCGGGTCGGGCGAGTTTGGCGAAGTTGCGTTGGGGCGGGCTGGGACGGGCTTGGGGTATGGGTTTGGGGGGCGGGCAAACCGTGGGGTTGCTGAATGCGGCGTACACTCGCCGAGCGCTGGGAGCGGGTCAAGGCCTGCGACGAGCGAACCGTCCTCGCGGCCGCTGGCGCCGCGCTCTGCGGGGGCGAGCGACTTTCTGTCTTTCCGGGGCGACCGCTTTCCTTGCTTGATGGCGCCGCGGATCGCTCGGCATGACCACCCTCAATGTCGCCACCACCGAGTTTGAGAAGAAGGATCGCTGCGCGGACCTGGATCACCGCCCGCGCGTGCTCCTCGGAAAGATGGGATTGGACGGGCACGACCGGGGCGTGAAGGTCATCGCTCGTGCGCTTCGCGATTCGGGCGTGCACGTGATCTACTCGGGGCTGTGGCAGACGCCCCGGTCGCTGGCGATCTCAGCTCGCGATGAAGACTGCGATGTGATCGCGGCGAGCATGATGAGCAACTCGCACTTGGTCCTTGGGCCGCGACTGGTCGCGGAGCTTGCCTCGCTCGGTCGCCCGGACTTACCTGTGTACATGGGCGGGATCCTGCCTCAGGAAGATATTCCCAAGCTGCTGGCGGGCGGGATTGCCAAGTGCTTTACGACGGGGACGGGCCTGCTGGACATCGTGACGGCGGTGCGCGAGGCGACGAAGCCAAGGCCCACGACGCCACCGCCCGCGCCCCCGCCCGCCAAGCAAAACGCCGTGCATCCCACGGCGCTGTTGTCTCGGCGCATCTCGCTGCTGCACGACAACAAGGCGCTTCCGGCGGACGTGCCGCGCCGGAGACCGGCTCGCGTGGTTGGTATCACGGGAGCGCCCGGCGCCGGCAAGAGCACGCTGGTGGCGCAGCTCGCGGCGGAGTTCACGCGGCGCGCCAAGGCTGGGGAGGGTTTGCCCCCTGGGGCCGGCGGGCGCGCGGCGGTCGTCGCGTTTGATCCCATGAGCCCGATCACCTCCGGTGCGCTGCTGGGGGATCGACTGCGCGTCGATTTCAACGCGCTCGATGAGTCGATCTTTTACCGCAGCCTCGCGATCAGTGGCGAGGATTATCACGCGCTGCCGGAGATCGTGCAGCTGATTGGCGGCAGCGAGCAGGAATCGTCGCGACGGTTCGATCTGCTGTTTGTCGAGACGGTTGGCGCCGGTCAGAACGAGACGAAAATTCGCCAGCATGTGGACCGAACAGTGGTGGTGCTGACGCCGGGGATGGGCGACGCGGTGCAGATGGACAAAGCGGGGATTCTCGAGATCGCGGACGTGTTCGTTTGCAACAAGGCCGACCACCCTGGTGAGAACGAACTGGTGCGCGACCTTCGCGACGTGGCCGGGCGGCGCCCGATCATCGAGACGGTGGCGACTCGCGGGCAGGGCGTGTCAGAACTGCTCGACGTGATCTTGAGCTCATGAGTTCGGGTGGGTGCGGGAAGACGGTTTGAGCGTCAGCCGCCGGCGGCCCGCTGCTCTTTGGTCATCGCCTTGAGCCCGAACCAGTCGCGGAGGATTGCCCTTCCGGCGTAGATCACGGGCGTGAGCAGCACCGCGAACGCGAACTTGAGCACGTAGCCGGTGAGCGCTGTCGAGGCGACGAAGCCTAGTTCGGCCGGGTCGTGGCCCATCAGCTTGGGGAAGGCGTAGAAGTATGCGAAGGTCACGAGGAACGAATCGAAGAGTTGGGAGACGATCGTGCTGCCGGTCGTGCGCATCCACACATAGCGTCCGCCCGTGAGCATGAAGAAGAACTGGAAGAGGACGATGTCCAGCAGCGAGCCCAGCAGGAAGGCGAGCATGGACGAGAGATACATCAGCGTTGCCGAGCCAAAGACGACCTCGAACGACGCTGAGTCGGCGGTGTTGGGGATGCCCTCGAGCGTGGGGAGCGCGCGACCGAAGCTGATGAGCCCGAAGGCGAGCATGCCCATCGCGAAGGCGATGTAGATGACGCGGCGAGCACCGCGTTTGCCGAAGTACTCGTTCAGCAGGTCGGTCAGGACAAACGTGATTGGGAAACAGATCATCCCCACGGTGTGGACGATGGTGATGGACTCGCTGCCAAAGAGCTTGGTGATGCCCAGAAACGAGGTTTCGATCTTGAACAGCTTCACGCCAAGCACGTTGGACATGAGCAGGCAGGTGATGAAGACGCCGGCGAGCGCGAGGTAGACCAACTGCGGGGTTGGCAAGGCACCCTGGCCTTGAGCTGCCGGCAGGGGACTCGACGCTCGGGCGGCGTCGGACGCGTTGGAAGATGTCGAGGTGGAGGTCATGACGGACATGACGGCCTGGGCTGGTGCACGCGGGAGGGGTGCTCGGAAGCGCGGATCATAGAAACCAAACCCCGCGGAGACGGGGCGGACGCATAAACCGGGATGGCGCGGAAACGACACCGCCGCGCCTTTGACGGAGCGGTGTTCGCCTCACGGCGGGGGTTGGATGTTGCACCAAGGCGTCTCGAGTTTCGCTTCTGGGCGTGCGTCCGAGAGCGGTCGCTTGCCCGGGCCTTGTCGCTATGGCCTTCGAGTGGTGGGCAGAACGGCCTTGCAGTGCCGGGCTGCTAGAACTTTGCCGTCAGCCACACGCCCAAGAAGTCGACGTCCTTGCCGCCCGCATCGCGGACGACATCGCCTCTGAAGAAGTGGGCATAGCTGACGGTGAGCGTGACGAAACGCGAGAAGGCGTAGTCGCCCGTCACGTTGAGCGTGCTGCCCACGTACGACTCGTCGCTGGCCTGGGCTGGGATCGTGATGCCGGCGGGCGAGAAGACGGCGTCGTTGGTGTTGGCGCGGAAGAACGCGTCCAAGCCAACGGCCATCGTCAGTTGCTCGACCGGCTTGAAGGTCGCGTGCGGGTGGATGTCGAAGAAGTTGTAAGGTGCGAGCAGGTTGGCATCGCTGAAGTAGTTGTTGCGCGGGAAGAGGGGGTTGAAGGTTGCGAGGCGGTCGTCGCCCGGATCATCGTCGCCACTGGCGTAGTTGAGCTTGAGGCCGAGGCGAGGGGTCCAGGCGGCATTGGCAAAGGTGTAGCCCGTGTTGCTCGCGATGGTCCAGGCGAGGATGTCCTGTTCGCGGCCTGCCGCGGGGCCGGTGGTGGCGTCGAAGGAGCCCAGTTGGAGGACGCCCTCGGTGTCGTGATCCCAGCCGTCGGATCGTCCGTGGAGCCTCAAGCCAAGGGAGTGGCGTTCCTCGTCGCCGATGCCGGTCTGAAAGCGGGTCCGCTCGCGATCGAGCCCGAGGTAGTAGGCGTCCAGGCCCAGGCGCTTCTCAGGGAGGAGAGGGAAGGCGGCGTACAGGCCCCAGAAGGTCGTGGCGTCGTCCTGTCCATCGTTGAACACGCCGTCCTTGAGTTCGACGGGGCGTAGCAGGAACGCGTCGATGGCGATGCGGTCAACATTGATGGTGGTGCGCACGCCGTCGAAGTTCAAGCGACTGTTGGTGGGCTCGCGGCTGGTGACGAGGCGAAACGATCCAAGCCCCATCTCCTGACGGCCGGTTCGCACCGTGACGGCCGAGCCGCCCTTGTTGACTGCTGGCGCACGCGAGTCGCCCCAGACCAGGTCGATGAAGCCCTGCTGGACGTCGAGGGCGTTGTCCTGGTTGGCGGCTTTGGGGCGTTCTTCTCCCCACACCAGCCCCGAAACCAACTGGACGAACGCGCGGGCGTGGAGAGATTCACGATCGCCCACATGGAGATCACCATGCAGCACGAACCGCTGAAGGAGGTAATCGTCGTGGCCGAGCCCTCGGACTCCGAACGCGGGGCGGGTGCTGTACTCGTAGCGGGTTCGGGTTTCTCCGCCCAAGGAGAGCGTGACACTCTCACCTAGCTTGATGTACTTCAGTTCATCCAGTGGCTCGGTTCGCTTCGCTGGGTCGGCAAGGAACGAGTAGTCCTCCTCGTAGCGAAACAGCCGGAACGCCGGGCGGGCCGGGGCGGCTGGCGCCGCGGCTTTGGCTTCCACGGGGGGCGAGACCAGTGTTCCCGGCGCTGGGGTGCCGGCGGGGGCCGCGTCCGAGGAGGATGAGGCTGCGGAAGTGCCCGCGGACGGCAGGGGGGCGTCCGCCGCGTGGCTGGCGCTGACGACAGCGAGCGTCAGGGCCATCGTGATGGCGGCGGCGCACGTCGGCTGAGTGGGGTTCTGGTTCATGCCGAGCGCCTCGTTCCGCGCCACGACGCATAGTGGTTGACGGGCGACCAGACCGGGTCGAGCGGCGGGAGTGCGGGATCGAGCGATGCGTGCTCGCCCGCGGCATAGACCACCTTGCCATCGACCACCGTCAGCACGCTTTCCAAGTCTCCGATTCGATCTTCCGGGACGGTGAAGTAGTCCTCGCTGAGAAGAGCGAAATCGGCGAGCAGCCCGGGCGAGAGACGCCCCTTGCGGTTCTGCTCTCGGCTGAACCAGGCGTTGTCGCACCAGATCTTCAGCGCGGTTGCGCGGTCCAGACGCGTGCGGGGCGAGAGCAGGGTCGCGCCGCCCTCACCCTTGCCCGTGACGAGCCAGCGAAGGCATGCCCACGGGTTATAGCTGCTGACGCGCGACATGTCGGTGCCAGCGCCGACGGGGATTCCCGCCTTCATGATGCGCTTGATGGGCGGCGCTTCCTCCGCGGCTTGCGGGCCATAGCGCTCCAGGAAGGGGAGTTCCTGGAAGGCGATGCGGTTCTGGATGGCGACGCCGCCGTTCATCGCGGCGATGCGGTCGATGTTGCGGTCGCTGAGGCTCTCGGCGTGGTCGACGATCCAGTGCAGCTCGTTCAGCGGGAAGTCGCGATGCACCCGCTCGAGCACGTCCAGGTGTCGGGTGACCGTCTCGTCGTAGGTGGCGTGGAACCGGAACGGCCAGCGCTTCTCCGCGAGGAGGCGAACGACGCGCTCGAGGTCGGCTTCGGCGTTGGGCGGCGGGACGACCCGGGGCATGTTGAAGACCTCGAAGTCGTACGCGGAGCGGACGAGCATCTCGCCGCCACCAATGAGGTAGAACATGTCGTCGCCCTCGCCCTTGCCGTTGAAGCGGGGCGTGTAGCGCTCAGTCCAATCGCGGAAGTCTTCGAGTTCCTTGCCCGGGCGCTGGATGAACGTCGAGACACCGATGCGCATGGTGAGCTGGCGGCGCTGGTGCAACTCCTTGATGACGGCGTAGTCGTCGGGCCAGTTCTGGAAGCCACCGCCGCAGTCCAGCGAGCTGGTGATGGCCAGGCGGTTGAGCTCCTTCATGAAGTGGCGGCTGGAGAGCATCTGCTGCTCCATGTCGAGCCTTGGGCCGTTGTGGAGCGTGGAGTAGAGGATGAGCGCGGAGGGATCGGCCAACAGCAGGCCGGTGGGTTCGCCCGAGGCGTCGCGCACGATGGTTCCGCCCGGGTACTTGTTGCCCGGGTAGTTCTTGTCGATGCCGAGGTATCGCAGGCAGGCCTTGTTGAGCAGCGCCGAGGTGTAGACGTAGAGCACGAAGACGGGGGTGTCGGGGGCGACGGCGTTGAGCTCATCGAGCGTGGGCAGGCGCTTCTCGTCGAACTGGGCGTAAGACCATCCGCCAACGACGCGGACCCACTGCCCGGGCGGAGTCCTGCGGACTTGCTCGCGGAGCATGTTGAGACCCTGCGCGAGGCTCGTGACGCCATCCCAGCGGAGTTCCAGGGCGTAGTTGAGCCCGCCCCGCACGGTGTGCGTGTGCGTGTCGTTAAGGCCGGGGATCAAGCGGCGGCCGCGAGCGTTGATCACCTTGGTCTCGGGGGTGGCCAGCGGCAGGATGTCCGCGCTGCTGCCCACCGCGAGGATCGTTCCGCCCTTGATCGCCAGCGCCGAGGCGTCGGGCCTCGCGGGGTCGAGCGTGGTGATCTTCGCTTGGTGGATGATGAGGTCGGGCGTGCTGCTGATGGCCCCCGGTGTCGAGGATCGACGTGCGGCAGCACAGGCGGGCAAGAGCGCGGCGGCGCCGGCGCTCAGGCCAAGTGCGATGACTTCGCGGCGAGAGAGATTCATCGAGACACTCCTTGGCGTGGTTGACAGCGGCGTGGTTGACAGCGAGCGCGGTACCAACAAGGAAACCCAGTGGACAAGAACCCAGGGGGACGTCGGATGACGGGGAACCAGATCACGGGAAACAGGTCACGGAGAATCAGGCAAGAGCGCGGTGGGGACGGCCGGACGACTCAGCGGGCCGCTTCCGGGCGGGTTTGCGCTCGTGTCGCGTCGAGTGATCGCACCACGATCAACATGACGAGAGTTCCGGCGAAGTACATGTACAGATCGTGCGTGCCGTCGTAGTCGCTAAGCAGTTGCTTGCCAAAGCTGAGCTGCACGAACAAGGCAAGGCTGAGCAGGATGGAGGCGTGCAGGAACAGCGGGGCGACGTTGCGGACGAACTCGCCGCGGAGGATCGAACCAAGGGCGGCGAGAGCCGCGAGCGTCTCCAGCAGCGCAATCGAGTAATAGCTGGCGGTGAGCCCGGGAAAGGACGCCAAGATCGTCTTGCCGAACTGTTCGGAGAACCACGATGGAACGCCGCCGGAGGTGAGTTTGGCGACGCCAGCAAATCCCCATGTCATCGCCAGCAAAATGGCCGAGAGGGCGAAGACGCCGACGCGGTGGAGTTGGTTGGGTGATGGCGTGTTCATGGTCGGCAGGTCTATCGGCGTGCGCGGGTCGACGACGCTGGTGCGCGGCTACTCGGCCTTGTCGTGGCGGTGGTGGTCGTGACTGGAGACTTGGCCCGGGCGGGGTGGAGCGGTGCCCAGGTCGATCGAGATGGCTTCGACCATGGCCCAGCACGCGTCGGCGAGGTAGGTGTCGCTCCCGCGGAGCCTGGACGCCCAGCGGCTCTTCATCGACGTGGTCGCGACATCGACAACCTGGGTCTGATACGCGTTGTAGATGCGCCAGGGGTCGTTGCCCCCGACGGAGCCGGCGACCTTGTAGAAGTCGACCTGCGTCAGCGCCTTCTCGCAGGTCTCGCGGAGGTCGTGAACGAAATCACGGGCCAGCACAACGTCGGCGCGAGAGCCGGCGCGGTCGACGTGGCCGCCGATGAAGATGTTGAAGTCGTACTCCAGCGCGCGGTCGTGGGCTTCGATGTAGCCTTGCACGTCGGCGACAACCCCGAGGTTCTTGAAGGGAACCCAGCCGGGGTAGATGACGTCGACGAGCATGAGGACGCGCTGCTTTGGCGCGTAGATGAAGATGTTGCCGGCGTCGTGGTTCTCGCCAAAGTACGCAAGCTCGAGGCGCTGCCCGCCGACGTCGAGCGTGTACCGGTCCTTGAAGGTGACGGTGGGCATGGGCCGACGAGGGTCGCTGCGCCTGCGGAGGATGTCGCTCGTCTCCTGCTGGGCGATGTAGACCGCATCGTCGGGGAAGAGCGAGGCGGCGCCGATGTGGTCGGTGTGCGAGTGGCTGTAGACCACGTGCGTCACGGGCTTATCGGTGACCTCAGCGATCGCGGCGCGGTACGACGGGCCGATGGTTGGCGGCGCATCGACGGCAATGACGCCCCGGTCGTGCACAAGAAACATCGCGCTATACACGCCGTTGCCGACTTCGTAGAGCTGCTGGCCGTGATGGACGAGCGTGTAGGGCTTGGAAGGCGTTGCGGGTGACGAAGCCCTGCTCGGTTCGGCGGTCGGTTCGGCCGTTGCGCGCTCGTTGGCGGCGCACCCGGTCAACGCGACCGAGAGAAACGGGGCGAACCAGAGAACGAGTCGGTGGCGGGTTCGAGAGTGCATGGACAGCATGCTCCGTCTTGTTGGCCGGGACTGGTGAGGCGGGCCGTCAGGCGGTTTGTCGATGGGCGCGGCGTCGTGCGTCGAGAGAGAACGCGGGGGCGCCCCAGAGGGCGAGCGTCCCCGCGACGAGGGTGTAGAGTGCCGCGAGCTGTGGGTCTCGGTCTGCGGAAAGGTTCTGGGCGATTGCGCCGGCGAGGACCCCGGCAAGAACGAGCGCCGCAGGGCGCGTGAAGAGGCCCGCCGCGATGAAGATGGGAGCGATGAGCTGCGCGAGCGAAGTTGCGACCGCGGTCGCAAAGGGTGCGGGGAGGTCCATCTCGCGGATCTCGTCGACGAGCTTCCAGGGGGCGCCCGTGCGCCGGTTCGCGATGAACTCTTCGGCCTTGTGCAATCCGTGGAAGAAAAAGACCATGCCGGCGTAGGCGAGTCGCAGCGTGAGGTTGGCTGCCGCGGCCCCGTGCCTTGCCAGGAACCGGGCACCCGGGAGGGCGACTGGCCGCGAGGTTGGTGTTGGTGTCGCCTGGCTCATGTGGTGGTTGTGCGTGCGCGTGGTCGAAAGGCGGGATCGGAGATCGCATCGCGGCTGATCGGCGGTGCTGAACCGGGGTTTACCCGATCTTGGGCAGCACGTCCGTGAACAGCAGTTGGATCAACTGCGTGCCGTGCGGCGTGGACCAGTCCTGGGCCAACTCCGCGATGGCAGTGTTCGTCGCAGTAAGAACGACACCGGCGTTCTCCATCCGACGCTGGGAGAAATCTTCTGACTGATTAAATGGGGAGCCCGAGGCGTCGAGGACCGCCTGGACGCGGAAACCCTCTTCCACGGCGCTGATTGTCGGGAAGACCAGGCAAACGTCCGTCGTCACGCCGGCCATGATCAGGTTCCGACGCCCCGTCGCCATTACCGCGTTGCGGAAGTTCTTGTCCGACCAGGCGTTGACGATCCCGGCCCGCTTTACGCGACGCTCGAACTCGACCGGGAGAATCTCCCGCAGTTGCTCGATCAGGGGACCTTGCACGCGGTCTTCCTGAGAGCTGGTCAGCACGACGGGCATGCTCAGGAAACGGGCCGCCTTGGCCAGGGCGACCGTGTTGCGGACGACCGCCTCAAGCGGGAGGTTCTTGATGAGCTGCATCGTCCCGACCTGGTGGTCAATCAAGACCAGTGCGGTGTCTTTGGGCGAGAAAGGGGCGGTCATCGTCGCGTCTCCTGGTCGCGGGCGTGTCATGGGACACACTCGCTGTTTGGGGCCTTGGGAGGTCACGCATCCGCAAGGATGGGTGACCGGTGGAGGAACTCCGACCGCTCGGCTTCCTGGACGAGGAACTTTGCGACCGAAGCACGAGAAACAAAAGTGGGCTCCGGGCCGGCGCGGTCGGAGGCATCCACAGTGCGCCAGGGCCCGGGCGGCCCGTCAGTGAGTTCTGCCGGGCGAACGATCGTCCAGCGACGATCGCTGGCACGGATCAGTTCCTCCTGCTTGAGGCGGTCGGCAAAGATGCGTCCCAGCAGGACCGGGCGGATGAATGAGCGGAAGATCGGCCGACCCCGCGAGCGGCTGTCTCCAACGCCGATCGCGGTGAGGCAGACGAGGCGGTCGATCGAGCGCTTCTTCATGACCTCGATCAGCACCCGCGTCGCCTGCTGGCAGATCGTGGGTTGGCGGGTCAGGGTCGACCAGTTGAGCGGTGCGCCGAACGTGCAGATGACCGCGTCGACGCCGCTGATCGCGCGGTCGACCGCCTCGGGGTCCCTCGCGTCTCCGGTAATCCTGGATATCTGACCAGGAAACGTGGACCCCGGCGCCCGGGGCTCGACGATGCGGGCCGGGTTCCGGGCCAGGGCGATCGTGGTGTGACCGGCGGCGACGGCCTCCGCGACCGTCAGTCCCCCGATCTTGCCCGCTGCTCCGAGGATTGCCACCTTCATCCCACGCCTCCCGTTCCGGTCGGTCAGCACCTGTTGGTTCAGGCGTACCGGTACCGCGTGGTCCGCCCGGCCGCGGGGACGGTCTCGGCGATATGGGGGCGAACCGCGTCGGCGGTCTTGCCCGTCGCCAGGTAGTTGTTCATCGCGGCGTAGTACGTCCCCGTGTGCTCGGTCAGCAGCCCGGCGATGTACTTGCCGTTGATCGTGGTGTCCTTGCACAGCTCTGCCAGCACCGGGACCCAGGTCGTCACGACCACGCCCGCCGACGCCATGCGGAGCATCGCCGCCTGCTCGTTCAGCGAGTCGAACGTGCTGGACGCGTCGACGACTGCGTAAACGTCGTACCCGGCCTGGACGCCGTACACCGCCGCCATCGCCAGGCACGTCGTCGTGTCGAGCGCCGCGATGATCAGCTTCTTGCGTCCCAGCTTGCGGACCGCTTCCACGGACGGCGGATGATCCCAGAAGTTGACGGTGTTCCGATCGATGATCAGGTTGTCCGGGAACAGCTCGACCAGCTCGGGCATCGTCGGGCCATTGGGGCCGTGCGGCCAGCTGGTCGTCAGGATCGTGGGCAGGCCCAGGTGCTTGGCCGTCTTGGCAAGACCGAGGATGTTGTTCTTGAGCGTGAGGGCGTTGACCGACGGCAGGAAGCTGAACAACCCGACCTGGTGGTCGATCAGCAGCACAGCTGAGTTCTCGGGGGTCAGGCGCTCGGCGAACGGGTTCCGGTTGGATGCGAACATGGCTCAAGCTCCTCTAAACGACAGATAGAGAAACACCCCGCGACTGCGCGAACAACAACAGAGGGCGCACCGCCCGGGCCGTCACGCTGGACCACCCGACCGAAGGTCACCGGACTTGCGACATTCGCACGCCGGCGGCCGGAGCTTGGAGTCAATCGAGAGTTTCCAGCCGGCGGATGCACGAAGTTGGTGATTTGTCAACAAGTCATCGTGTTGACCGCCCCACCAACGAGGCTGCTGCTTGGAGACGCCCTATCGATCGTCGAGGTTGCTTGGAATGCGGGACACCAAGGCGAGCATTTCCGCCCGCTCTCGGGCGGAGAACGCGGCCAGAAAATCCGCGGAGACGCCGGCCGTGATCGCTTCCAGGCGGGGCAGGAGCGAGCGCCCCTTGCGCGACAGGCGCAGCAATCTCGTGCGCCGGTCTTCGACCGTCGCCCGACGCTCGACGAGATTGGCCCGCTCCAGCTCGCGCAGCACGCGTGAGACGCCGGCCCGATCCTGGTTCATCCAGCGAGCGAGGTCCGACGCGGTGGAGCAGCCGTGCCGCCCGATCGACACCATCGCACCCCATTGGGCCGACGTGACACCCTCGGCGCTGAGCCTGGAGTCCAGTTCGCGGCGCATTCCGGAGTACGCGCGATGCAAGTGATAGCCAATGCTCGCGGACAGGTCGTAGGCCATGTCGCCATGCTATCGCCTTCCCGGGGCGACTTGCGTTCCGGGGGCGGATTGCGTTGCGAGGCGGGAGGGCAGGCCAGCACTCCCGCCGATCCGGTCCTTCCGAAGCGCTCGTCGAAGGTTGGATCGTGTCGCCCATGGTGTAGGTGCCTCTTGCTTCGGCTACGACGCTATTGGGTATCTCCGCTGGCGGGTTCGTGTTGTTTGAATGTTTGGAATCGCCCGGCGTGGGCATAACCCCGCGCCGGCGAGAGTTACTTGCGCTTGGAAGCGGCTTGGTGGCTGTGGTAGATCTCGGCGTAGGCCGGGAAGTGCTCGACGAAGAGCTGGGCCGTTTCGCCGCCCTTGGGGTTGCGCCAGTCGTAGAGCATCTCGCAGGAGAGGGCGAACCACGTTCCGATGATCGCGCCGGCGTCCTGCATGCGCATGAGCGTGGCCAGTTGGGTCTGCTCGCTCATGGAGCCGGAGGCGTCGGAGACGACGTAGACCTCGAAGCCGGCGTCGAGCGCGGAGAGGGCCGCGAAGGCGACACAGACGTCGGTTGTGATGCCGCTCATGACGATCTTGGTGCGTCCGGTCTTCTTGATGGCGTCGACGAAGGCGGGGTCTTCCCAGGCGTTGATCTGCCCGTTGCGCTTGATGTACGGCGCGTTGGGCAGGAGGGCGACGACCTCGGGCAGCTTGGGGCCGTTGGGGCCGTCCTCGGCGCTGGTGGTGATGACCGAAGGGATGTTGTGCAGCTTGGCGAGCTTGGCGAGCCCGACGACATAGTTCTTGTACTCGACGGCGGGCGTGTCGTTGACCAGGTTCATGAGGCCCGTCTGGTGGTCAACGAACGCGAAGACGCAGTTGTCGGGGGTCCAGCGCTCGCGCTTGCCTCCCGCGGCCCAGGTCGGGGTGGTGCTCGCCGCGCGGGAACCAGCCTGAGCGTTCTGAGCGAAGGAGGGGCGGTCGAGCGACGCGAAGACCGCGGCGCCGAGCACGCCGCAACCGACCATCAGGGAGGGGGTCAAAGCCATTTTCCAGTTTCGCATGGATCGTCCTGTTCGGCGTCAATCAACCGGATTGGCCGTCGTTGCCGCGAGACCATCCCGCGAGGGGACCGATCGGCACAGGCCCGGCTGCACACGAGGAACACGATCATTTCGTGAGTTCCCCGACACGGATCTCCCGGAACGGCTTGTGCTCTGGGTTGATTTCAGCCAAGTAAACCCCCAAACGGTGGTTGGGTACCATGCTCCGCCGTGACCCACGAACACCACCAAAGCGGACAAGGGTCCCCTGACGAGAATCCCGGGAGTGAGTCGTTGCCGTCGGCGATGCCGCAACCGGAAGGGCTCGCGTCACCGGCATCGGAGGGCGACGTCCGATTGTCGGGCGATGCAAAGCCGGCGAGCGCCGACCAACTAATCCATGTTGCCTACAGGGAACTCCGAAATCTCGCGGAGCAAAGATTGCGCTCGCTCGCGCCGGGTGCGTCGCTGCAACCCACCGAGCTTCTGAACGAGGTGTATCTGCGCCTTGGGCACGATCGCTCGCGGGTGTGGAACGGTCGGGCACACTTTGTGGGGGCGGCGGCACTGGCGATGCGTCACGTGCTGGTGGATCGCGCCCGGCGCGCCGCGACGATCAAGCGGGGTGGTGAGCGCGGACGCGTGGCGATGGAGGGGTTGGAAATCCCCGAGGGGCGAACGCCCAATGAAATCCTTGGTGTTGATCGGGCCTTGGAAGCGCTGGAAAAAGTCGACTCGAGGTCGGCCCAGGTCGTGATGATGCGTTTCTACCTGGGCTTGTCCAACAGCGAGATCGCGCTCTCGTTGGGCGTTACGGAGCGGACTGTGGAACGCGACTGGGCCTTTGCTCGTCGGTGGCTTGCGAGCCAGCTCGCCTCCGATCCGGAGCTGGGCGCGGTGGTCGGAGACGTCCCCGCTGCTCGTCCCGGCTCGGAGCCTCCGCAGCGGACCTGACTTGGATGACATGAGCGACATGGACGACTCCCGCCGCGAACGTCTCAAGGAATCGCTGCTGGTGCTTGAGGGGCTGTCGCCCGAGCAGCAGCGGGCGTGGATCGCCGAGCGCCTGCGGGATGACCCGGAGCTTGCCCGGGAGGCGACGCGCCTGGTGGGCTCGCCCGCGGATGCGCGGCTTTCACCTCTGGTGCAAGCACCCCCCTCGCTTTCGCTCTCTTCGCTGCTGCCCGAACGCATCGGGCCGTTTGTGGTTGAGGGGATGATCGCCCAAGGGGGGATGGGCTGCGTCTACCGCGCTTTCCAGGAAGTTCCGGTCCGTCGCCGGGCGGCAGTCAAGGTGCTGCGACCCGAGCTCACCTCGCCCCAGTCTCTCGAGCGTTTCGAGGATGAGCGTCAGGTTGTGGCGCGGATGGAGCATCGCAACGTTGCACGACTGCTCGACGCCGGGTGGTCGAGCGATGGGCAGGCGTACATCGCGATGGAGCTGATCGACGGTCCGCCCATCACGGAATATGTGCGCTTGCACGGGCTCCCGATCTCCAAGCGGCTGGAACTCTTTGTCCAGGTCTGTCGAGGCGTGCAGCACGCGCACGCGAGGGGTGTTCTGCATCGGGATCTCAAGCCCTCGAACGTGCTGGTGGCGGACGAGGACGCGTCGCCAGTGCCCAAGGTGATCGACTTTGGCGTTGCCAAGCTGCTGATGCCCGACAAGCGTCCTGTCAATCGCCAGACGCAGGCCGGGCAGTTGCTGGGGACGGTGGGCTACATGAGCCCGGAGCAGGCGGACCCGCGCGGGGGCGACGTGGACGTCCGGTCGGACGTGTTCTCGCTGGGGGTTCTGCTGTATGAAGTCGTGACGGGGGTGAGGCCGTTTGATGATGAGTCGCTCTGCCGCCTGCCCCCGGTGCAGGCGCACCAGGCGATGACGACCCGGCGGGCGGTGCCGCCGAGCACGCGCCTCACGAAGGACGGGCAGCGACGTGATGGCCAGCAGCAGTTCCCGCCCGATCTTGACTGCGTGATCCTCAAGGCGATCGAGCCGGAGCCCGACGGGCGGTACGCGACGGTGGGGGACTTTGCCCGCGATGTGGAAAGCGTGCTGCGGGGCAACGTGATCGCGGCCCGCCCGCCCACCACGCGGTACGTCGTGGGCAAGTTTGTCCGGCGCCACCGGGTGCCGGTCGTGTCGGGGTTGTTGATCGTCGCGGCGCTCCTGATTGGGCTCATCGCGGCCGGGCTGGCGCTGCGTCAGGCGCTGATCGACCGTGGGCGGGCACAGAGCTCGCTCGTGCTTGCGGAAGAAGAAAAGTCGCGGGCCGATGCGGCGCTCGCCCGCTCGGAAGAGGTCGCGACCTATCTGCGCAACCTGTTGATGCAGGCCCACCCGTCGCGGCTCGGTCCGAAATCGACCTTTTCGGACATCTTGAACACCGCGGCGGATGACTTCTTGAAGGAGCCGCCTCGCGATCTGCTGGTCCGGGCGGAGGTTGCCAACGCAATCGCGGAGCCGCTGTATCTGATCGGGGGCTTTGACGACGTGGAGCAGGTGCTGCTTCCGCGGGTTGAGGAGCTTGGCAGCAGCGAAGATCCGCGCTCGAAGAAGCTGCGCGCGACCATGATGGTTCGCCTCGGGTATGTTGCGAGCCGAAAGAACCAGCCGGATGAGGCCGAGCGGCGCTTCGTGCGGGCGAGGGAGCTGGCGGCGGTCTCGGGCTCGCCCGAGCTTGAGTATCAGAGCAAGGGTGCGCTGGCGCAGACGCTGACGGCGAGCGGAAGATACGACGAGGCGATCGCCATGCTGCACGAGCTGGTGCAGTCGGAGGTGGCGCAGAAGGACGAGTTGCTGAAGGCGTCGGCGCTCTCGAACCTGGGCGTGGCCTATGGACGAAAGGGGGCGTTCATCGAGGGGCTGCCATACAGCCGCGAGAGTTACGAGATCCGCCTGCGAAGGACGCCCCACGACCCGGCGACCTACAGCATGGGCTGGCAGCTTGGCATCTCGCTGATGGAGAACCGCCAGTTCAACGACTCGGTGCTCGTGCTGGAGCAGACCCAGGCCGCCGCTACCGCGGGGATCGGCGAGAACCACCCGGACGTTGTCTCTGGCGTGGTGCTCCTGAACTATGCCAGGGCGCGTCGAGGCGACGGCGCCGTGGTCATTGCGCCGATCCGGGCATCGATCGAGAAACAGCGAACGCTGGGCATTCCGCCGGCAATCCTGGCCCAGTCCAGGATGTATCTCTCGGGAGCGCTGCTCAACGTGGGGGATCGTGAGGCATCGATCGCGGAGGCCGACAGCACGCTCGCGGAACTTGCGACAACCTTCACCCCGTGCGACCAGCGGGTGGTTCGCGTGCTGCTCCAGGTTGGAAGCATGTTCTCGGCAGGGGGCGCGGCGCCCGAGTCGCTGCCCTACTTGCTGCGCGCGTACGAGTGCTCGCAGACGGATGCAGGTTCGGCGCCCTTGGCGGCTCGCATCGCGGGGGCGATCGAGTGGTCGTATCGCAGGATGGATGATGCGGAGAACGCTGAACTCTGGAAGCAGAAGCGAACTTCGCCGCCAGCGGGTGATCCGGGCGTCCCCTAGCGTCAACGCATGCCCCCTGGCACTTCTCAGCTCGATGCGGCGGTCGCGCACCTTCGCGCGGGGCGTCACGCGCAAGCGAGGGCGCTGCTCGTGCGTCTAAAGCCCGATGAGCAGGTGAGCACCGCAATGGCGATGCTCGCGGCGTCGGAGGGCCAGGTTGACCAGGCCCGCTACCACGCCGGTCGCGTCGCGAGCACGACGACGAGGGCGGATCTGCTGGCCGAGCTGGCGGGCGTGATGGAAAAACTGGGCGACGTTGATGCGATGCTGGAGTACGCGGCGCGCGCCCTTGAACGGGATGAGAATCAGGGCTTGGCCGCGTCGCTGCTGATCGCGCTGGCCAAGCGGGGTCCGGGCGCGACTGGGCTGGCCAATGCGTGGCTTCGGGCGGCGCAGGCGCACAGCGCACCCAGGTTTGTGCTGCCGCTCTCCACGTTGCTGCTGTCGCTCGGGCGAGCGAGCGAGGGGGCGACGCTCCTTCGGCGGGTGCTCGATGCGCGTCCGAGCGCTTCGGGCCCGAACCCGCGCCCGACGTTCGCGGACTGCATGCTCGCCTCCGCGTTGGCGAACATCATGAACTACGTCGATCCGCCCGAGCTCGCGCGGACGCTGGATGAGCATCGGCGATTCGGAGCGCTGGCAACGGCGGCGGCCCGCCTGAGCCCATCGATCCAAGCGCCCACGCTCAATCCTAGCGGGTCCAAGCTGGCGGCGGTTGATGCCGCGCCGATCCGCCTGGGGGTCATCTCGGCTGATCTACGCACGCACTCGGTTGCCTTCTTCGCTTCGGCGCTCTTTGAACACCTCGATCCTCATGCGGTGGAGCTGCACGTGACCTCGACGCATCCCAGCGAGGACGACGTGACGGTCCGCTTCCGCGCACGGGCGCGATCGTGGCGGAACGCCGGGGCGATCTCCGATGCGGATCTCGCTCGCGAGCTTCGCCGCGATGCGCTGCACGCGATCCTCGATCTTTCCGGGCACACGAGTGATCACGCGCTCGGGGCGCTGGCATGCAAGCCGGCACCGGTGATTCTCACGTACTGCGGATATCCGAACACGACGGGGCTTGATGCGGTCGACTTCCGCATCGTGGACTCGTTGACCGATCCGCCGCTCCGGGCGGATCGCCGATGCGTCGAGCGCTTGTTGAGGCTGGACCCGTGCTTTCTCTGCTACGACCCGGCGCGGGATGCTCCGCTCTGCCGGCCCGTGGCGCTGGATGGCCCGCCCACATTCGCGTCGTTCAACAACTTCGCAAAGATGAACGACCGCGTGCTGGCGACGTGGGCTCGCCTGCTGATGAACGTGCCCGACTCGCGGTTGATTCTCAAGGCCGGGATGCTCGCGGACGATGGTTCGGCGGCGCGCGTGCGCGGCGTATTCGCACGCGCCGGAGTGCGCGACGAGCGGCTGGAGTTGCTGCCAAGGACGGCCTCCTTCGCGGAGCACATGGCGATCTACTCGCGGGCTCACGTGGCGCTCGACACGTTCCCGTACGCCGGAACGACGACGACCTGCGAGGCGCTGTGGATGGGCGTGCCGGTGGTGACGCTCTCGGGCCCGGATGGCGTCGGGGGGGAGCCCGAGACAGGGAGCGAGAATGGAGTTCTGCCGCACGCGTCGCGCGTGGGGCTTTCGCTGCTGTCAGCGGTGGGGCTGTCGGACCTCGCGGCCCGGGACGAAGCGGCGTACATCGCGATCGCTTCGGCTCTGGTTGCGAATCGCCCGCGGCTGGCCGAGCTTCGATCGCATCTTCGCGCGCGGATGAGGGCGTCGCCGCTGTGCGACGGGCCGGGGTTTGCAAGACGATTCGAGGCATTGCTGCGAAGCGCGGTTGAACAGCGCCGAGAACTGTCCGGAGGGTGATCGTCGCGGCGGGCGGGCTTTGGTGGCACGGGGCATGCCGCGCGGGCGTGCGATGGCTCAGCCCGTCGACTGCATTGCCGCGGCGATGGCGCTCACGCTCTTGTGAAGAAGGCTCTCGATGATCGCTCGCTCCTGGGCGACGGTTGAATCCGGGCCCGATGACGTTGCGGCGCCAGGTTGCTCGGGCGTGGAGTCCTCATGCTCGCTGATCGATCGCGCGCGGCGGAGCAAGTCGATCTGGATGAGATTGAGAACGTCGGTCCAGGGGTTGCGATCCCGGATCGACTGCGTGATCACCGCGGACTCCCATCCGAGCTCCGCGCGCCCGCTGATCTGCAGCACGGCGTCCACCGCCCGTTGGTGCTCGTCGCGAAGCATCGAGAGGAGGGCGTCGGGCGAAGCTTCGGAAGCTGGCCGCGCATAGCGGGACGCGATGCCCATGCGGGTGCGCATGAGTTCCTGGCCTGCATTGTCGATCACCGTGCGCAGCCACGCGTTGCTGGCATATTCGGAGCGGAGCAGGTCGAGCGTCGCGCTGTCTAGGTTGCTGGCGGCGCCGCCCAGCCCGAACCAGCCCGGAACCAGGCACCGCATCTGCACCCACGCGAAGACCCAGGGAATCGCTCGGAGCTGGTCGAACGTCGTCTGCGTTGCGCCCTTGCCCGTGCCCGCGGCTCGCATCATCGGGCGGCTTGCGATGGGCATTCCGGCGATTGATCCGATGGGGCTTCGCGTCGTGTACCAGTTCCAGAAGCCCGGATCGTCGATCAGCGCGCGATATCGAGCCATCGCCGAGCTGGCGAGCGAGTCGATCACCCGCGGGAGATCGCTCGAAAGCGTGTGCTCGCGCTCGTCGCCCGCACCGACGATGCAGGCGTGGAGGATCTGCTCGAGATGTCGCTGGGCAATGGCGGGCATCGCGTAGCGGAAGCTGATGACCTCGCCCTGCTCTGTGAAGCGGATCGCGCCGCTGCGCGCCGCGACGGGGGCCGCAAGGATCGCGCGCCCCGCGCGTCCGCCCCCTCGTCCGATGGTGCCCCCTCGACCGTGGAAGTAACGGAGCGCAAAGCCCCGCGAACGCACGGCGTGGGCGATGGAGCGCTGGGCCCGTTCCAGAGCGCGGTTGGCCATCAGGAAGCCGCCATCCTTGTTCGAGTCGCTATAGCCCAGCATCACTTCCTGCAGCGGCTCACGCTCGGGCGCGTTCTCGGCCCGCGCGGGCATCACCGACTCGGCATGCGAGCGATACATTGGTTCGTCGAGCATCGCGCCGACCAACGCTTCGCCCCGCTCCAGATCATCGATCGTCTCCAGCAGCGGAACAACATGGAGGGAACCAAGCAGGCGAGGCCCGCCCTCGGAGCGATCAACGCGCGAGAGCCCCGCCTCCTTCATGAGCAGCAGCACTTCCAGGATGTCGCTCACCCCGTGGGTCATGGAGATGATGTACGAACGGATGCTTCGCCGATCGCGCCGCACCGCGTCGCGCACAACATCGAGCGTTCGCATGAGCTCGGTCGTCTCGGGTGAGAGCGTCGCATCCATGGGCCTCAGGGGCCTGGGCTGGGCGAGTTCGGTCCTGAGCAGCGCCAGGCGGGCATCTTCGTCGAGCGCTGCGTACTCGCTGGTCACGCCGGCAAGTGTGAGCAGTTCCGCGACCGCGGCTTCGTGCACGCGGCTGTGCTGCCGCACGTCCAGCGTTGCCAACTGAAGACCGAAGGCCCTCGCGCGCACGATCGCGTCGCCCAGGCGTCCGCGCCCCGCCGCCTCGCGCAGTCCGGCGTGGGCAACGGCGTCTCTCACTTGCAACAGGTCGGCCACCAGTTCCGCCCCGCTGTAGGACTCATCGTGGAGCACGCGGCCTCGGACCTGCATCAGGCGAACCCGCACTGGCTCGTGACGCCGACGCGCGGGAATCGTTGGATCGTCGAGATATCGATTGCCCTGGGCGTCGATGGCGGCGAGCAAGGAGTCGGGCACGTCCACGAGTCGGCTGGAAAGCGTGAGTTCCTGCTGCAGCTCCATGAGCTCGTGCGCCCAGAGCGAGCGCGCCGCCTCGCGCAACAACTCGAGCGTGCGACGGGTGACTTCGTGCGTCACGCGCGGGTTGCCGTCGCGATCGCCTCCGATCCAGGTGCGGTAGCGCAGCACGGGCGGAAGGTCGGTGAGTTCGAGCGTGCCAGGCCCGAAGACCTGATTGGCGGCGTCGGCCAGCTCGCGCATCAGGCGCGGGACCGAGTCCCAGATCGACGATCGCAGGAAGAACAGCCCGTTCTTGACCTCGTCGAGCACATCGAGGCGCTGGTGGCGAACGTCGTCGGTCGCGAGGACGATCTCGACGAGCCCGAGCGCTCGCTCCCGTAAGGAGCGAGCTTCCGCGGGAGTCACGGTGGAATCGTCGAGCTTCAGCATCGATTCGGCGAGGCGTACGAGGTTGTCCAGCACGCCGCGCCGCTTGGCCTCCGTCGGGTGAGCGGTCAGGGTTGGTTGGACATTCAATCGCTCGACGAGCGCGCGGGCCCGATCGGCGTTGAAGCCAAGGTCGCGAAGGCGCGTGAAGGCTTCGAGCAGGGATTCGGCTCGGGGGCGATCGGGCGTGCTCTGCGACGCGCGGGCTCGGTTGACGCGCACGATGTTGACCTGCTCGGCCTGGTTGAGCAGGTGGAACCTGGCCGCGACGAAGCGGAGCACCTGATCGATCTCCGCCGGCTTGAGCGAAGCGATGACATTCGCGGGATCGTCCAGATCCTCCGCGTCGGGTGATCGGGCGCAGCGGGCGTGGAGATCGAGCGCCAGCTCGCGTCCGTGCGCGAGGCCGCAGGCCCGTGCCCCGAGGGAGAGCGCTTCATCCAGCAAGGCGTGAAGATCGTGCGTCATGACGCAGGATCGTTGCACGCACAGGCCGGGCGAGAGGCGCTGGCGCTGGGAGAAAGCGAGGCGAAGCGTCGCGAGCGAAGGCCCCGGGGACTCAGGGTGCTACTTGACGTCGAACTCTTCCCGCATGGCCCGCTCGAAATCGTCGCTGGTGATGAGGACGCGAGCGCTGTGGTCGCTCGCACCTTGCTCGATCACGCGGCGGATGGCGTGCATCGCGGCGCGGCGGCATACGCCAGCGACCTGCGCGCCGCTGGCGCCCGGACATTGCCGGGCCAGCGTCACCGGGTCGACCGCCGAGCGCCCGCCCTTGGTCTTCTCGCCCGGGGCGATGGGCTTCTCGCGCAGGTGCACCTCGAAGATCTTGGCGCGCGAGGCTTCATCAGGGAAGGGAATCTCGACAACATGGTCGAATCTGCCGGGCCTGAGCATGGCGGGGTCGAGCAGGTCAACGCGGTTGGTTGCGCCGAGGACGAGCACGCCCCGCAGGTCGTCAACGCCGTCCATCTCCGCGAGGAACTGGCTAAGCACGCGGTTGGCGACTCCGGCATCGGCGCCGCTCGAGCCGTCGCCTCGCCCGGGGATGAGGGCGTCGATCTCATCGAAGAAGATGATGCACGGGGCGGCCCGACGCGCCTTGGCAAAGACCTCGCGCACGCCCTTTTCGCTATCGCCCACGAACTTGCTGATCAGCGAGGGGCCCTTGACGGAGATGAAGTTCGCTTGCGTCTCCGTCGCGACGGCGCGCGCGAGCATCGTCTTGCCCACGCCGGGAGGTCCCACGAGCAGCACGCCCTTGGTCGGCCTGACGCGGGCCTGTTCGAACAGCCCGGCGTGCTTGATGGGCCACTCAACGCCTTCGACGAGCTTCTGCTTGACGTCCTCCAGGCCTCCAACGTCGCTCCAGCGCACGTCGGGGACTTCAACGAACACCTCGCGGATGGCGGAGGGGTCGATCTCGCTCCGCGCGGCCTGGAAGTGCTCCATGCGCACCGTGAGCTTGGACAGCGTCTCATAGGGGATCGATGCCCGCGAGAAGTCGATCTCGCTCATGATCGTGCGGAGGCACGCCATCGCGGCCTCGCGGCAGAGGGCTTCAAGATCGGCCCCAACGTAGCCGTGCGTGACGTCGGCGAGCTGATCAAGATCAACGCCCGGGTCCAGGGGCATGCCTCGGCTGTGGATGTCGAGGATGTGGCGGCGCGCGTTGCGGTCCGGGATCGGAATCCCGATCTCGCGATCGAAGCGCCCCGGTCGGCGCAGCGCCGGGTCGATGTTGTTGGGCAGGTTCGTCGCCGCGATGACGATGACGTTGTTGCGGCGGGTAAGCCCGTCCATCAGCGCGAGCAACTGCGCGACGACGCGCTTCTCGACCTCGCCCTGGGCGTTCTCACGCTTGGGGGCGATCGAATCGATCTCATCGAGGAAGATGATGCTCGGCGCCTTCCGGGTTGCCTCGTCCCAGATTCGCCGGAGGGCGGCCTCGGACTCGCCATAGAACTTGTGGATCACCTCCGGCCCGCTCACGGTGAAGAAAGCGGCTTCGGTCTCGTGCGCGATCGCCCGCGCGATGAGCGTCTTGCCGCAGCCCGGTGGCCCATGCAGGAGCACGCCCTTGGGAGGGTCGATGCCAAGGCGCTCGAAGACCTCCGGATAGCGCAGGGGCAGCTCGATCATCTCGCGGATCCGCTGTACCTGCGAGCGGAGGCCACCGATGTCTTCGTACGAGATCGCGTGCGCCGGCTCCGCCCGCCCCGGGGTGTTGCCCGTGCCGGGGCCCTTGCCCGCGTCCTCGATGATCAGCCTGGTCTCGGCGTTGATGACCACGGGCCCGCCGGGTGTCGTGCGCTTGACGACGAACTCGGCGCTGCGGCTTCCAAAGAGCTGTGCGCGGACGCGGTCCTCAGACACCACGCTGAGGCCGTCCAGCAGGCTTCCGATGTACTTCAGATCGCGATCGTTCGGACGGACGCTTGTCGGCGCGAGGGTCACGCTCTGGGCGGCTTGAGAGGCGACTCGCTCGACGCGGATCCGCTCATCGAGCGCGACGCCCGCGTTCTGACGGGTCAGGCCGTCGAGCTGAACCAGCGACTTGCCCCGCTGCTCGGGGTAGGTGGGCATCGCTCGGCAGACGGTGTCGCGCTTGCCGTGGATCGCGAGCGTGTCGCCGATCGAAACGCCAAGCCGCTTCATGTCCTCGGGATCGATACGGGCGATGGCGCGGCCAACGTCCTTGCTGGCGGCCTCGGCAACGCGGAGCTTGGTCGCGTGCTCGGTTGTCGCGTCGGTCCCCGAGGTGTTGTTGCTTGGGACTTGCGTGTTCTTCATGGTTCGATGCTCGAGTGGACAGGGCACGATCAGGCGGAGCACGGGGAACGGCCGACGGTCGCGGCGTCGAGATCAGGGCATCAGCACTGCCTGAGCCTGGTTGTCGGTTGAGGGTGGGGGCTGGAAGGCGCTCGCAAGCCCAATGGCTCGATGGCGAGCGCGACTTGCAATGGACGAGCTTCATCCCTGCTCGCGAACCGCCCGCACCTCGACCACGCCGTTGTTGTTCGTGACTTGCACGTCGCGCTTGACTGGGCAGGGAAGGAGAACTTCCTTCCGATACCGCTTTGCCCCGCGTTCGGCGGCGATCGACAGCACATCGCCGGTCGCCTCGGCCTTGACGTCCGCGAGCGTGACGCCCGGCATTTCGAGAACCACCAGAATGTGGTCCTTCTCTTCGAAAACGTCGGCCATGGGCTCGCGAACCTCGGCGACCTTGGCTTCGCCAGTCTGGTCGCGCTTGAGATTGCCAAAGGGCTCGACCCGCATCTCGCGCCCGCCATTCATGGTGCGGACGGAAACGCCGTAGTGAAAGTTGACGTCGCGACCCTGCGCATCCTTGAAGGTGCCCTCGCGCTGCAGTTCGGCACCTTTTTCGGCAAGCTGGCCCAGGTTGCGCAGCAGATCGCTGAGCCCGCCCAGCACCCCCTCGATTCCGCTGCCCTTGGAAGGTTTGTCCGCCATGGTCGTGTTTCCTTGCCGCCTGGCTTTCTCGCGGCGGCTGTTGCAACTGAGCGACCCGTCACACCCTGCCCGTCCGACTCTTGGTGCGAGTCCGAGAGGCGTGGCTGGTCGAGCTCCAGAACGATCGACGGTCGATCGGGTGTTCAACCCGGATGTCATCATCGAGCAGGGGAGCGACGTCGTGCATCGCTCCGATCAGGAGGACGCCGGCGCTCCCTCCTTTGAGGCTCTTGTTGATGCGGCGAGCGATGAACGCATCGCGCTCACGGAGCAGCGATGACGACGTCTCATCGGGTGGTGTGGTCCTCCCGCTGGCCAGCTTCGCCTTCGCTGCTTCCAGTTCGCGCAGCAGCAACTCGGGGGATTCCGTGCCCATCAGCGTCGCCCCGCGATCCACAAGCGTCATGAGGATTCGGCCGTTCGGGCTTCCACGAGCGGCCATTTCCTCGACGATGCGAAGCTCGCCGGGCTTGCCCGCGGCGTCTCTCATCTCAGGCCCGCAGACGGGTAGGCCGTCCTGAAACACCAGCAGCCCGTTCGGGGGAATCGGGACGAGCGTCGCCCAGCGTTCGATCCCGATCCAGTCTCGAGCGAGCGCGTCCTGGCGTTTGCTCCAGTCGGCGGCGCCGACGCGTTCGCGAGCCGCCCCGGCGAGCGACCCCAGATCCGCCTCGGCGTGCACGATCGGGATGTAGTAGAGCAGCCTCTCCAACGACCGCGACTCCATCGGGCTTGACCCCGAATGGCTCATCGGCGGTCCATCTCCGGGAATGCACTTCGCGGCGGGCGAGAAGGGCGTGCACTCGCGCCGGATGCGCTCGTGTCGGCACACGTCAGGAATTATCAGTCGTAGCGCGTCCCCTTGTGGTCGATCCAACCCCCGGCGGTGGCGACGTCCTTCTTCCGCCCGAACATGGGACGGTGCGTGAAATGGACCGTCCCGCCCCGATCGGTGTACTCGTACTCACCCCGAAAGCGGACCAGATCACCCGGTTGCGCCGGCACGCGGTCCGAACCCTCGAGGTTGTGGGCGACCAGCACAGTCGGGCCGCCCTCGACCTTCACGATGAACCGCTGATGGGGCGACCCCGTCGAGTCGTCGGCGAGCACACGCTCGACGCGACCCGCCGCCTCGACCCAGACGTTCGAGCGACGCTCGCGGAAGAGCTGCGCGATCGTGACGACGTTCTGCGAGTTGCTGGCTCGCAGGGCGTCCGTCTGGGCGGTCGCGTCGCTGGGCGCGCGGGAGCTTGTGCCGCCGGTTGGCGCTGGGCTCGTCGATGGGGAGCCCGAGTCCGAGGTGTTGTCTTCCGCAGCCGCATCACCGATCGGCGCGTCGATGGCAGAGCGCGAGTCGTCGAGGCCGGGCAGGTTGCTCTCACTCGCTTCCGGCGGAGCGGCCAGCGGCCCGGCGGTGAGGTGGCCCTTCTCGGTGGCGATCTGATATGCCGCCAGGAGCGCGGCGATCGAAATGACGAGCCCAAGAAGCGACTTTGCCGCCTTGCCGCCACCGGTTTGGTTCCGCCCCTTTGGTCCGGCCATGCTCCAGCCCTCCGCACGCAGCATACACGAACGGCCATGCATGATCTGCTTGTCAGGGCGTGGCGTCTCGTGTAACTTGTGCGGGACCATCGAGAACCCTCGACGAGGATCATCGCCATGCTCCATAGACGGTCCGCCTCTTCAAATCGCCCCGAGCCAGCTCGCGGGGTCGCTTCCCCCGCGGCTCTGCGTCCGAGCAGCTCTGCTCGCTGGAGTCTGGGTTCCAGTGGTTTGTGGTCTCCTGGTCCTGTGGTCGCTCGATCTCTGCTTGGCGTTGCTGTCGTCACCGCCCCGGCGGCGGCCCAAGAGAAGCTCCACTTCACATACATGTGGCACCTCGAGCAACCCATCTATTGGCCCGATGGCGCGCCCGGAGCTGCAAGCCCGACCCGTTACGAGCGAGCCTGGGAGACGATCCTGCGTCAGGATGCCGGAGGAACCAGGCCGGGCGACAACCTTCGAGCGATCTTTGGCACCGCCGACCGTGTCGCGGCGTATCAGTATCGCGTCAAGGACTCGATTTCAGCCTTCAGCACCGCGCCCGAGGCGGGCGCGCAGGTCAGCTATTCTGGCGGGCTCATCGAGAATATCTGGAGCTTGGGCGACGCCAACCAGCTTGGCTACTCCGGGAGTTGGACGGCCAACTGGCGGGCTGCGCGAGGCTGGATGACCAGCACGCCCGCCAACAACAAGCCTCGCCTTGACATGGTTCTCTTCAGCTTCCATCACGCGCTACTCCCCTTGCTGGACGACGCGGCGGTCCGCAAGGAGATCCAGCTCTACAAGCGTGCGTATGTCGACGCGTGGGGCTCCGTCAGCCCCATGTCGCGCGGGCTCTTTCCTTCGGAGATGGCGTTCAGCACTCGGTTGATCCCGGTGCTGGCGAGCGAGGGAATCGCGTGGAGCTTCGTCAGTTCGGAGAAGATCAGTCGGGCGTGCGAGGATTTTCCGGTTGTTCTGGGCTCGGGCGGGGTCAACTGCGACCCGCCCAATCGCGCGGACCAGGTCAACCCGCCGGGCGGAACGTTCTATCGCCAGTCCATCTCCAGGGGCTGCGGGCCCGCGGAGGCCGTCCCGCTCGCGTACACGCCCAACTACGCCCAGCACGTAGATCCGAACACCGGCTCGATATCGCGGATTCTCGTCGTCCCGTGTTCGCAGTCGCTCGGATGGAAGGACGGCTACAACCCGCTCGGGCTTGGCGATTTCAATGCGATCGACGCGCTGGCCCGCCCATCTCGTCCGATGCTCATGGTCCTTGCGCACGACGGGGACAACGCGTGGGGAGGCGGGTACTCGTACTACATGGAGGCGACGCCGCAGCTCGTCAGCTCGGCCCGGAACGCGGGTTATGTGCCGACGGTGGTCGAGAAGTACCTCGCCGATCACCCTGTGCCGACGGGCAGCATCGTGCATGTCGAAGACGGGGCCTGGGTGAACGCGGACGGCTGTTTCGGGTCGCCCCAGTTCCTCAACTGGAACTGGCCGCCATTAAATGCGAGCGGGCAGATCGACGTTGAGAACGGTTGGCATGTTGACATCCGCAACTGGGCGGTCATCACCGCGAATCAGAACCGGATCAACACCGCGGAGCAGATGACCCGCGACGCGGGCGGCGCCGTGCGAATCGACAAGATCCTGTACCCGGATTCCGCCAGCAATGGCGTCGAGCGCGCGTGGCACTTCTTCCTGGGCGGGCTTAACTCCGGGTTCATGTATTACGGCACGGCGCTCGACATGGAAGACAAGCCCTCCATCAGCGGGAACCGCGCGATGCAGTTTGTGGAGCCGGTGATCGCTGCGGGCGGCGTGAATGCCGTTGGCGGCGCCGGGAACCAGCCCGATCGGACACCCCCGACGATCTGGGCGGTGCAGCGCGAACCCTGGAACCCGGGGGCCAGCAACTTCGGTCCCTCGCACGGCTATCGCCAGGTGCAGAACAACGGCGATTTCCATGTCTGGAGCTTTGTCTCGGACGTCTCCGGCATCGGGGCGGGCGGCGCGAGTGTCACGCTCAAATACCGTCTCGACGCTGACGGCGTCAACCCGATCGACAGCATCTACAACGAGACGTATGCAGGTGGCGGGGGCGAAGTCGGCGCGTGGCAGTCGATCGCGATGACGCGCCGCCCCTTCCCGGCGGGCAATGTCTACAACGACCCGACAATCTCGTTCGTCGAGATGCCCCGCTTCATCGCGGATCAATACCACGCCCGCATCACTGGCGTGCGCAGCGCGCTCGTTGACTACTACATCGAGGCGGTCGATATCCGCGGGAACTTTGCCCGCAGCCCGATCCACCACGTCTATGTCGGCGCCGGAACGACCGGCGGGGGTGGTGGGCCGACCGTGTCGCTCAGCCCCGCAGTCCCGGTTGCCGGCCAGAACGTCACGATCGTGTACGACTCGGCGAATCGACCGCTTGCCGGAGCGACGTCCGTCCGTCTGCACTACGGTTTCAACGAGTGGTCGCAGGTTGCGACGCCGGATCCGACGATGGCGCCGGTCCCGGGCCAGGCCGGTGCGTGGGTCGTTACCGTGCCCGTCTCGCCGAACGCGACCCAGTTGTGCTTGGCGTTCAACAACGGCGCGGGAGCGTGGGACAACAACGGGGGCGCGGACTGGAAGTTCAGCGTGCAGGGAGGCGTGCCAGTCGAGAACTGGGTCATGGACGGCGTCCGAGATCCGAGCGCCCTGCGCGTCGCCGGCAACCCAAACGGAATCGACCTCTGGGCTGGCATGCGGATGGTCGGCGGCGCGGAGATGCTCTACATCGCGACCCAGGACGCGGGCGAAGGTAACGACCACTTCATCCTGCTGGCGCGAGATCAAGAGCCGCACGCGCTGCGCGGCGCGATGTGGGCCAAGGCGGGCCAGGTCGCACAGTGGGAGGCGTTCCTCGCGGATGAGAACGGCAACGACTACGAAGGCTGGTCCGATCAGGGCCCGAGCAGCCAGGCGCAGGCCGCGACTGGTCCCAACGGCGGTGTGCTGGAAGGCATGATCAACTTGCGGGCGGAACTGGGCATCCCCGCAGGCGACCCGCTGCCGGAGACGATCCGCCTTGCCGTGGCGCTCTTTGGCACAGCCGACGGAGGGCAACTGCTCCGCACGCATCAAGTCCAGCCCAGCGTCAACAACGACTTCAACGTGGACGCGAGTGAGCATGTCGTCGTCCGCCTGTGCGACATAGCGGTGGGCGCCGGGCTGGCGCCCTGTTGCTCGGCCGATTTCAACCGCGACGGCACTCCGGACTTCTTCGACTATCTGGATTTCGTCCTCGCGTTTGCCAACGAGGAGCCCGCGGCCGACTTCAACAGCGACGGCGTGGTCGACTTCTTCGATTACCTGGACTTTGCCGCGGCGTTCGACGCCGGTTGCAACTGATCAAGCCTTGCCGGGGGTGCTTCGCTCCGAGCCCCCAATCGCCCCGATTCGGATGCCCGGGAGCAAAGGCTTTAGGTGGGGCCGAGGTTCGCCCGGGTGCTGGCCAGTGTGCCTTGTCCGCGCGCGAACGTTCCGTGTGCAAGCGCTGCCCGGAGGCGAACGTCACGGAGAGGCGGGTGTCTCCGTGGGCGAAACATCCGCCGTTCGCCGGCTGATGCGGAGGCGAATCGTCGTGTTGGCAGCTTCAAAGCTCAGCGAGCTTGGATAATCCGTGAATGCCGCGTCCTTGGACTCGATGCCGCGCTCAAGCTCGCGGAACGAAAGCTGCACGACCGCCACGACCTGGATTGTTCCGGCGCGGATTTGCTCGATGATCTCGCTCGGGCCCATCACGCGGACGTCGGTCAAGAACTGATCTTCGTCGGGGATCTCGATCGTCCAGCGGCTCAGCTCCGCCGGTGCGAGGCGCACTTGCACGGGCACGCTTGCGATGGTGAGCGTCGCGATGCGCGAGCGCAGGCTTGCCGTGACGTCCACGGTGGGAGGTTGCACCCGGACAACCTCGACCCCGGGCATCGCCGGGGCCGTGAGCGGCACGCCCGCCAGCGTCTGCGCCTTGCCTTCGGTCAATCGCGACGCATCGACCCGCGCCTCGACGACTGGGCTCTCGGGCAGCGACGCGACCGACTCGACGGGCACCAGCAGCTTGACGCTCGCCGGGCGAACCTCGGGGGTTCCCTCGATCGCCCCGCCCGTCGCGACAACGCTGACCGAGGCGTCGCGGGCGATCAGTTGGCGGATCGAAACCCGGAGCGTGCCGGGTGTCACGCGGACGATCGTCACGTTCGCCTCTCGAAGCAGTGGATGGCTCTGCAGGGATTCGGCAAGCTTGACAACAGAATCGCCGGGTTCGAGGGGTAACCCCGCGCCGGGCTTGATCAAGAGCCCTTCTTGAAGCAGGCTCTTAGCGCGATCGACAACGCGCACCGGGCCCGCGATCACCATGTTGAGCTGGACCGGGGCCGACTCGCCGGGCGCAAGAAACGCGTAGCGATCGCCGGCGGGATCCGGGCTGATCGCGAAGGCGACCTGCAATGGCTGCTCGAGCACGCTTTCCGCCTCAGCAAAGAGCCAGATCAGGGCCGTCACGCAGGCGACGATCAGAAATGTCGTGAGGCGTTCGGTCATTTGGACGGGTGCTTCCGTGAGCGGCTCGGGCGTCTGGGCCAAGGCGGCGTGTAAACATGGTACATCACGGATCGAGGCGGCGACGCCCAGTCCAGTCCGCTCTGGTCGGCGGCTTGGCTCCCCTTACGGGGCTCGGCGCGTGCGCCGCCAACTCTTGGCCAAAGATCGCCCCGTGCTCGATTGGATCGATCAACTGCGGGCTCGCCTGAGCGCGTGCAGCCCTTCGGACCAGGAGCGGCTGTCGCGTCGCCTGTTTGCGTTCGAGCGAACCGTGCGCGACCGGCGCAACGTGCCGGGCGATGCTGCTCGCACGATCACCGACGAAGTCGAGCGCGCGCTTCGCCATCTTGAGCGCCGGGCCGCCAACGTGCCCAAGCCCACGTACCCGAGCGATCTTCCCGTGGTGCAGCGCAAGGATGAGATCGCCGCGGCGATCCGCGACCATCGCGCCCTGGTGCTCTGTGGTGAGACCGGCTCGGGCAAGAGCACGCAGCTTCCCAAGATCTGCCTCGATGTCGGGCGGGGCGTGCGCGGCATGATCGGGCACACGCAGCCCCGACGGATCGCCGCCAGGTCCATCGCCGCGCGCCTCGCGCAGGAGCTGGAATCCTCGATTGGCCACGCGGTCGGATACAAGGTCCGCTTCACCGACAAGACCAGCCCCGACACGTATGTAAAGGTCATGACCGACGGCGTGCTGCTTGCAGAGACGCAGATCGATCGGAGGCTGCTGGCCTACGACACGATCATCGTCGACGAAGCCCATGAGCGAGGGCTCAACATCGACTTCCTGCTGGGCTACCTGCGCCAGCTCATGCAGAAGCGAGACGACCTGAAGATCATCGTGACGTCGGCGACGATCGACCCGGAACGCTTCAGCAAGCACTTTGACAACTGTCCGATCATCGAGGTCTCGGGGCGGACGTACCCCGTCGAGATTCGGTACCGCCCTCCACAGGAGTCGTCGCTGGGCGACGACGACGACGCCGAACCGGAAGACCTGCCGACGATGATCTACCGCGCCGCGGAAGAGTTGGCGCACGAGGGGCCGGGAGACCTGCTGGTCTTCCTGCCGGGGGAGCGCGAGATCCGCGAAGCGGCGGAGGAGCTGGAGAAGCATCGCCTGGCCGGAGTGCGTCCCGAGATCGTGCCTCTGTACGCGCGTCTCAGCGTCGAGGAACAGCAGCGGATCTTCCAGCCGCACGGGAAGGGTGGTCGGCGGGTTGTTCTTGCGACGAACGTCGCGGAGACATCGCTGACTGTGCCGGGCATCCGATACGTGATCGACAGCGGGTTGGCGCGGATCAGCCGCTACAGCCCCAAGACGCGGGTGCAGGGCCTGCCCATCGAGCGGATCTCTCAGGCGTCGGCAAACCAGCGCAGCGGGCGCTGCGGCCGAGTGGGGCCCGGCATCTGCGTGCGGCTCTACGCCCAGGACGACTTCGAACGCCGTCCGCCCTTCATGGAGCCCGAGATCCTTCGCGACAACCTCGCGAGCGTAATCCTGCAGATGAAGGCGCTGCGTCTTGGCGAGGTCGAGAGCTTCCCCTTCATCGATCGTCCAAGCCCGCGGATGATCCGCGATGGGCTCGACACGCTGCTGGAGCTTGGCGCCATCGATTCGGCGGGCCAGTTGACGCAGGAGGGATCGCGCCTGGCGAGGCTGCCCGTCGATCCGCGCATCGGCCGGATCATATTGGAAGGCCAGCGACAGGGCGTCCTCGAGGACGTCATGGTCATCGCGGCGGCGCTCTCGGTGCAGGATCCGCGCGACCGCCCCATCGACAAGCGCGACCAGGCCGACGAGATGCACGCGCGATTCGCCGACCCGGAGAGCGACTTCCTGGGATTCCTCAAGCTCTGGCGCGTGTACCACGAGCAGGCGGCACACCTTTCCCGGCGCAAGCTGTGGGCCTGGTGCCGCGAGCACTTCTTGAGCCCTATTCGGATGCGCGAGTGGCACGACGTGCACAGCCAGCTCGTGTCGATGGCGGGCGACCTTGGCCTGCACAAGCATGGCGACCATCCGCGCCTCGCGGGCGATCGCGCGAGGACCGGCGGGCCCGGCGATGGTCGCGACGGTCAGCGGCGCCGCCCAGCGCGAGAAGAAGGCAGAGCGCAATCCGAGGCGAGCACGACCGCTCGGGGAGAGCCGGTTGGCGGAGCCAGCGAGGTCGAGGCGGGCGAGCGGGTGCACCGCGCGGTGTTGTCCGGTTTCTTGTGCAACGTTGGCAAGCTGGCGGAGCGAGACGCCAAGGCCGAGGCGCGGGAGGCCGCCGCCGCACGGGCCAGCGGCTCGGAGCCCAAAGAGCGAGGCGATTATGACGCTCCGCACGGGACCAAGTTCAACCTCTTTCCCGGCTCGACCCTCTATGGCAAGAAGCCCAAGTGGGTTGTTTCCAGCGAGCTGGTCCGCACGACTCGCGTCTATGCCCGTTCCGTTGCCCGCGTTCGTCCGGATTGGATCGAAGAAGCGGGGATGCACGTCGTCAAGCGCACGCACCTGGACGCGCGCTGGGACGCGCTCAGCGGAACGGTCGTGGCCAGCGAGCGCGTCACCCTCTTTGGGCTTGAGCTCGTCTCGGGTCGCCCGGTCAACCTCGGCCCCATCGACCCTGTCGCAGCGAGAAAGATGTTCATCCATCACGCGCTGGTGGAGTGCAACTGGAACTGCCGCGGACCGTTCTTCTCCCACAACCGCCAGCTCGTCGAGCAGGTCCGCGAGGACGAAGCTAAGCAGCGGAGGCGCGACCTGCTCGCGGAAGCGGACCAGCGATTCGCGTTCTACGACGCTCGCCTCCCCGCGACGGTCTGGAGCGGGAAGACCTTTGAGGAGTGGCGTCGCCAGGCGGAAGCAAAGAACCCCAGGCTGCTGTTCATGTCGCGGGCGGACGTCGTGCAGCCCAACGCGACGAGCGTCGATGCGCAGGCGTATCCGGAGCAGGTTCTCGCCGGTCCTTCCGCGCTCAAGGTTGAGTACAAGTTCGATCCCGGGGCGGAGGACGACGGCCTCAACGCGAGCGTGCCGCTGGCGGCGCTCCGCTCCGTCGAGCATGGGCCGACGGAGTGGCTCGTCCCCGGGATGCTCCGCGAGAAGGTGATCGAGCTGATCAGGGGCCTCCCGCAGACGCACCGCAAGCTGCTCGGCCCCGCGCCCTCGCTCGCGGAAGAGTTCCTCAGAGCGAATCTCGATCGGTCGCGGCCTCTCACCGAAGCGCTCGCGGAGTTCGTCGCTCGAAGCACGGGCCATGCGATCCCGCTCGAGGTGTGGGCGCGGGCGGAGCTTCCGCCGCACCTTCGGATGCGGTTTGTCGTGACGGATGAAGCCAAGAGGCTCGTCGGGGCCGGTCGAGACCTGCCTGTGCTCAAGCGTGAGCTGGGCAGGAAGGCCGACGCAGCGGTCGCGCGTCTGAAGCTCGAGGGACAGACCAAGAGCGGGCTGACGGATTGGACGATCGGCGCGCTCGAACAATCGATCCGGACTTCGGCCGAGGGATTGCAGGTGCTCGCGTTCCCCGCGCTCGTCGACGAGGGGCGGACAGCGGGGGTGCGCTTGGCCGCGGCACCCACAACTGCACATGCGATGCACGCGCCGGGGCTTCGCCGGTTGCTGTGGGCGCACAACCGGCGCGAGATCCAAGCCGCGCTGCGCGCCACTCGGCTTATGGAGCGCCTCATTGTCCTTCACGCGCCGCTGGGCAAGGGCGATGAACTTGAAGACCAACTTGGCCTGCTCACCGCGGAGCGTGCGATGCTCCTCTCGCCGGCCGCGGCGCCGAGCGCAACTTCGTCCTCGCGGGCACCCAAGCAAGGTGCTGGAAGCAGGACGACGCCAAGCGTCGCGCCGTCGACGCCGGAGCTTCTGGCGTTGGCCGCGAAGGTGCGCGATGCGTCCAGCTTCCGCGCGTGCGAGCTTGCCGGGGCTCCACGGATCTCAAGCGCCGCGGCGGAGGTTGCGGCGCTCGCCAGCACGTGCCTGGAGACGTTCTACCGCATCCGACTGCGATCGGAGAAGCTGCGTTCGCCGGCATTCGCGTTTGCCGCGGCGGACATCGAGGCGCAGCTCGTGGGCCTTCTTTCGCACCGATTCCTGGCGCGGATTCCCTGGCCCCACCTGGTCCATCTGCCGCGATACCTCGGCGCGATCGAACTGCGCCTGGATCGACTCACCGCCGCCAAGCTGGAGCACGACCGCCGCTCCGCGACCGAACTTGGGCCGTGGGTCGAGCGATACTCCAAGCTGGTGCTCGCTCGCGCGGGGAAGGAACAGGCTCCGGGCTGGCCCATGCTGGAGCCCGACGACGCGAAGACGACCTATCGCTGGATGATCGAGGAATATCGCGTGTCGCTCTTCGCTCAGGAACTCGGCACCGCCCTGCCCGTCTCACCGAAGCGGATGGAAGAGCAGTGGGCGCGGGTGGAGATGGAAGAGGGCGACGTGAGCAAGTGACTTGGCGCGACCGCGCTCAGGGTTGCATTCCCTGTGTTGCTGTTTTTGTCGGTCCGGTGGTGTGCGCCCCTGCTCAGCGGTGCAAGCGATAGCCCGTGCTCGACTCGCCGATGACATGGATTGCGATGGTGTTGGTGGCCTTCGCTTTGCCCAGCGGCTTGCCCGCCAGCAGCACGATCGCATCACCCGGGCGGGCCATCCCGCGGGCCAGTACGTATTCATCCACCATCTCGTTCCACTCCGCCAGCGTGCCGGACGCTGGCGGCGCGGCATGCACCGCGACCACGCTCCCGAGCAGCGCCATCCGGCGCGCGGAGCGAGCGCTCGACGACCAGGCGAGAATCGGAACGCGGAAGTTGTTCTGGCTGAGATAACGGGCCGTCCCGCCATTCTCCGACCAGCAGGCGACGATCTTGGCCCCGATGTCCTGCGCCACGTGCCACGCCCCGTGGGCGAGGGCGGCCGTCGGATAGTGGATCTGAACTAGACGGGGAGGCGGGCTCGGCACGCGAGACAGTTCCGCCATCCGTGATTCCGCAACGGAGATGATCCGGCGCATCGTCTCGACCACCAGCGCCGGATGCTTACCCGAGGCGGTCTCTGCCGACAGCATCACCGCGTCGGCCTCGTCGAAGATCGCGTTGGCAACGTCGCTCGCTTCGGCGCGCGTCGGAGACGCGTTCTCGATCATCGTCTCCAGCATCTGCGTCGCGACGATGCACGGGCGACCCCACTCGTGGCACGCCGCCAGGATCTGCTTTTGCGCGACCGGAACGCGAGCGATGTCCATCTCCACGCCAAGGTCGCCGCGAGCGACCATGATCGCATCCGCGATCGCGACGATCTCGTTGATCCGCTTCACCGCCTGTGGCATCTCGATCTTCGCGACCACGGGGATCCTCGCGCCCTCCCCCTTGGGGTCCATCGTGTGGTCGATCGGGCAGATCTCTTCCAGCCTCTGCTTGAGCTGCGCCACTTCTTCCGGCCCGCGGACGAACGAGAGCGCGAGGAAGTCAAGCCCGTGCTGCACCGCCCACGCGACGCACTCCCAGTCTTTGTCCGTGATCGCCGGCGCGCTCAGCTTGCTCTGAGGCAGGTTGATCCCCTTGTTCGAGGTCACCAGCCCGCCCAGCGTCACGCGGCAGCGCAGGTCTTTGCCGTCGGCGGAGCGCTCGACCGCCAGCATGCGGATCGCCCCGTCGTTGATCAGCACCTTGTGCCCGGGCTCCACCTCGTCGACGAGCTTCTCGTACGTCAGCGGAAACACGGGCGTCGGGTTGCTCGGGTCGGTAGAATCCACGAACGCCAGCGGGATGCCCCTGCGCAGCAGAACATCCTGCCCGGCGTTGAGCATGATCCCACCTTCGGGGACCTTGCCGACACGGATCTTCGGGCCCTGAAGATCGCCGAGGCAGGCGATCGGGCGATTGAGCTGCGAGGCGACTTCTCGGACGGTGCGGAGTCGGCGCTCGTGCGCCGCGAAATCGCCATGCGAGAAGTTGAACCGGAAGACGGCCACCCCGTTCTCGATCAGCCGCTTCACCACTTCCGGGCTCTCGCTCGCCGGCCCGATCGTCGCGACGATCTTGGCGAGCGTTGGGTGCTCCGCCTCGGTGCCAGTCGGGGCTGTCAGTGGCTTGGTTGAGGTGGGCGCCGGGGGTGCCAACGCCGAGAACGCCGCGGCGAGCGAAACGGTGGAGGGAAGCACCGGGGACGGCAATGGCGTCGCGGCGGGAGACTTGGTCATGGTCACACAGTATCGGCAGTGTGGGCAAGCAAGGTTGTGTGTGAGGCCCGGGGATCGTACGGATGCCCAAAACCTCGACCACCCGCCAGATTCGCTGGCGTCAACGGGTGTTCGCCCGTTACGATGCTTGCTGCACGATTGAAGAACTCGGGTTCTCAAGAAACCCGAACACTCACGAGAATCGGCTCTCATGCCGCAAGTTGGAGGGTTGCACGTGCGAACCAATCATGTTCGGGCGATTTCGTCAATGCGGCGTCGGGCGGCCACCGCTCTGTTCCTCGGGGCGGCTGCCACCGGGTCCGCCAACCTCGCTAGCTCCCAGACTATCGCCCCGGAGTTCGCGGGGTGCTACAGCTTCGTCAACCTCGGCACGCCCCTTGGCGTGCCAGCCAATCTCGGCGGGATCTGCTTCGACCCGTCCGACACGAACGCCATCCTCATCGGCGGGGCGGCCAACGGGGGGGCCGGCGCTGTTTATCGAGTTCCAGTCACGCGAAACGCCTCGGGCAACATCGTCGCGTTTGCTGGCCCCGGCGTGAACGCCTTCAGCACTCCCAACATCGATGGTGGGTTGACCTTCGGCCCCGGAGGCGTGCTCTTCTTCTCGCAATACTCGCAGAACGACGTCGGACAAATCAAGCCAGGCAGCACGGGGCCCGACCGCATCGTCGACCTCGATGCCCTGGGCTTCACCAGCTCGGTTGGCGCCTTCGCCTTTGTGCCCGAAGGCTTCCCGGGCGAAGGCCGCTTCAAGGTCGCTCCGTACAACAGCGGCATCTGGCACGACGCGACGGTGACCCCCGACGGCGCGGGGACATTTGACATCGTCCGGAACCCCGCGGTTGCCATCTCCATCGGTGGCGGGCCGGAGGGCATCGTCTTCGTCGGCGCGGGCAACCCCAACTTCTCCGTGCCGTCCGCGCTCGTCAGTGAGTACTCGGGCGGGCGGGTCGTGGCCTACGAACTCAATGCCAACGGCGACCCGATCGTCTCTACCCGCCGCGTGTTGATGACCGGGCTCAGCGGAGCCGAGGGCGGCGCCCGCGACCCCGTCACCGGCGACTTCCTGTTCTCGACCTTCGGCGGCGGCAACCGCGTGATCGTGGTGAACGGTTTCAATCTCGATTGTCGCGCCAACTTCAACTTCGACTGCGCCATCGACTTCTTCGACTATCTCGATTTCGTCGAAGCCTTCGCGGCAGACCAGCCCGAGGGCGATTTCGACGGAAGCGGAGTGGTCGACTTCTTCGACTACCTGGAGTTCGTGCAGGAATTCTCCGACTGCGGAAGCTGAGTTCCGCAGCGGGATGAAAGGCACGAACCTTCAGACGCTCGGCTCTCGCCGTGGCGATGAGTTGGCGTCTGTCTTCACTGGTTCGAGCGGGTGCAGTTGATAACTGCCAGGTGCTTGCGCGGGGATAAACGTCAACTGCATGACGCCACTCGAGCTCATGCGAGCTGGCTACAAGCGACAGGTGCTTGAAACTTCTTCCGTGTCGGGATCAGCTCAAGCTCTTCACATGCACGTCCTTCAGCTGTGCATCGGTCACCGGGCTGGGTGCGCGGGTCATGAGGTCCGAGCCGATCTGGGTCTTTGGGAAGGCGATGACGTCGCGGATGTTGTCCGTGCCGCAGAAGTTCATGACCAGGCGATCGAGCCCGAACGCGACGCCGCCGTGGGGCGGGGCGCCGTAGCTGAGGGCTTCGAGGAGGAAGCTGAACTTCTCCTTCGCCTGCTCGGGGGTCAGCCCGAGCAACTGGAAGACCTTGCCCTGCACCGCCTGGTCGTGGATGCGGATCGAGCCGCCGGCGATTTCCTGTCCGTTTAGCACGATGTCGTAGCCCGCCGAGACGATCGCTTCGATCGTGACCTCGTCATTGACATCGGCGTTTACGAACGCCTCGGCCTGGTCGTCGCGGGGCGCGGTGAACGGGTGGTGCATCGCGATCCAGCGCCCGCTCTCCTTGTCCTTCTCGAACATGGGGAAGTCGACGACCCAGAGGAAGTTCCAAGGCCCGCCCTCGGCTCCCGGCTTGGGCACGATGCCCATGTCGCGAGCGACCTTCTGCCTCAGTTCGCCCAGCGCCTTCGTGCATGTGCTGTAGACGTCGGCAACAAAGAGCACCGTGTCGCCCGGCTTGAGGTTCAATGCCGCGGTCAGTTCGGCCTTGACGGGCTCGAGGAACTTGGCGATGCCGGTTTCGAACGCGCCCTGGGCGTTGACCTTTACCACGGCAACACCCCCCGCGCCGAAGCCCTTGACGAACTCCGTGTAGCCGTCGGTCATCTTGCGGGTGAGCTTCTCCGCCCCGCCCGGAACGGCGATCGCCTTGACGACGCCCCGCTTGGAGTTGAACTGCGGACGGTCCGCGCCCTTGGCCAACGCGTCCTTGAAGAAGCCGACCTCGGTTTTCGCCGCGATCTCGGAGATGTCCTTGATCTCAAGCCCGTAGCGCGTGTCCGGGCGGTCGATGCCGAACCGCTCCATCGCGTCGCGGTACGTCATCCGCTGCAGGGGCGGCACATCGAAGCCCACCATCTCCTTCCAAAGACGACGGATGAACCCCTCCATCATCTGCATCACCTGCTCACGCCGAACAAACGACATCTCCAAGTCGATCTGCGTGAACTCGGCCTGGCGATCCGCCCGCGGGTCCTCGTCGCGGAAGCAGCGGCAGATCTGCATGTACCGATCACATCCGGACACCATCAGAATCTGCTTGAACAGCTGCGGGCTCTGCGGCAGCGCGTAGAAGTTCCCCGGCACGTTGCGCGAGGGCACCAGAAACTCGCGAGCGCCCTCGGGCGTGCTCTTGTACAGGATCGGCGTCTCGATCTCGAGGAACCCGTTCTCGTCGAAATAGCGCCGGGTGACCTGGTACAGCTTGTGGCGCGTCGCAAGGATCTGCTGCATCCTCGGACGGCGAAGATCCATGTAGCGATACTTGAGGCGAAGCTCCTCGTTGGGGAGCTTGATGTTGCCGTCGAGCGTCGGATCTTCAGGAAGGAAGGGCGGATTCTCGGTCTTGTTGAGGACCTCGATCTCGCGGACGACGACCTCGACCTTGCCTGTCTCAAGACGCGGGTTGGGCTTGCCTTCGCGAAGGCGAACGACGCCGCCCACCGCGATCACGTCCTCGTTGCGGAGCTTCGTCGCGGCGTCGATGACGCTGGCCGCGCAGTCCTCACGATCGAACACAAGCTGGGTGATGCCGAAGCGGTCGCGGATGTCGATGAAGACCAGCGAGCCATGGTCGCGATAGGAGTTGACCCACCCGTTAAGGGTGATGGTTTGACCGACGTGCGATTCGCGGATCTCGCCGCAGGTATGGGAGCGCAGGAGCATGTCGAATCCTTCAAAGACAGGCGGAACATCACCACATGCCGCGCCCGCTTGGGCGCGAGGCCGGCCCGAACTCCACCAATCGGAGATCGCCCGTGCCGGGGTCGAATGAGAACGCGGCGAGTGTAGGAATGACGCCAGCGCCATGAGCGAGCCCGTTCGAACGCCGCCGCCCCCGCCCTCGCCCCCGCCCCAAAGCCAGCCTCCACGCGTTCGAGCCCGACCGAGCGGATGTGGGATAATCCCCGCGTGCATTGGTCGCTGTCACTGTTCTTCGGGCTTGGGGTCGGCGTGGTCGCTGCCGCAGCAACCTCGCGCGTGCTGGTCCGGCGGAGCCTCGCCCGCGCCCAGCTTGCCGAGCGACGCGCCCGCGATGCCCAGCGCATGGCCGAGATTGGCGCCATGACCGGCGGCCTTGCCCACGAGATCAAGAACCCGCTTTCGACGATCGCCCTCAACGCCCAGCTCCTGGCAGAAGGAGTCGACGAACTGCCTGTCGCCCCGGAAGAGAAGGGCCGGCTCCAACGACGCACGTCGGCGCTTACGCGCGAGGTCGAACGCCTTCGCGGCATCTTGAGCGATTTTCTCGAGTACGCGGGCGAGCTGCGCCTGGCGGTCGCGCCCGCCGAGCTCAACACGATGGTCGAGGAGCTCAGCGACTTCTTCATGCCGCAGACGGCCCAGCAGGGCGTGCGATTGCGCACCGATCTCTGGCCGGCGCCGGTGCCGATCCACGCCGACGTCAAGGCGCTGAAGCAAGCGGTGTTGAACCTGATGATCAACGCGACGCAGGCGATGCAGGGCTCGCCCGCGGGCCAGGCGCGAGAACTCATCTTGAAGACAACGGTCGAGCCAGGCGTCGGAGGCGAGCGGCCGAACCGCCGCAGCGAACGCCGTGAGGTTTCGCCCGCCCGCGAGGCGGGGCCGATGGCCGTCTTGCACGTGATCGACACCGGACCGGGTATCTCGCCCGACAAGCGTCAGCAGATCTTTCAGCCCTACTTCACGACCAAGGCCGGCGGGACGGGGCTTGGCTTGCCCACCGCTCGTCGCATCGTCGAAGCGCACGAGGGACGCTTGGAGGTCATCAGCGAAGTAGGCCGCGGCACAGACTTTGTCATCCGCCTGCCGCTGAACGCGGGAGAAGGAAGCCAAGAACCGGCCCCGACCCCGCAGACCTGACCCCGGCTCTGCTTTGTCCGAGTGGGCACGCTCCGAAACTACCGCCGAAGCGCGCTGGCCACCACCAGCCCAAACTCTTGGGACCGCAGCTCGCCCGCGCGATCGATCGGGCCGACAACGGTTATCGTCAGCGCGTCCTGGGGTGCGTCGGCGCGGCGAGATGGGCTCACCCACACGATCGCGTCCACTTCGCCGACGCTGGCACGCAGCCACTCCTCGAGCTTCGCGGAGAAGTTCGAAGCGTCGGCCGGCGTGCTCCCGCGGAAGAGCTGCGCGGAAGCGACGATCTCAACATCCTCGCTGGTGGGCGCGAGCCGCGCGCGATCCAGGCCGTGCTGACCGTGCCGCTCGTGACCCTGCTGGGCCTGACCCTGCTGGCCCTGCTCGGGAACAGCGGGCAAGGGGGCAAGCCGCAGGTCGCCCCGAACGACAAAGCCAAGCGCCGCGAGGCGACGAGCAATCTGCTCGCGCTGGGAACGCAGCGCACTCGCCTGACCAACGGGCAGATCGACCACCGTCAGCACGACCGGCCCCGGGCCCGCGGCGTCGACGCGATCGCACTGCGACATGATCTCGTCAATCTGACGGCGGAGTTCCGCAGATTCCTCGTTCAATCCCGCGCGATCGAGGCCAGCGGCGAGGCCCTCTCGTGTTAGCCCGCTCGCGTTCGCTTGCGCGCGAGCATCCATTTCACGGACGAGCGCACCCATCTCACTCCAAGACCAATCGCCGGGCTTCTGCGCATCAAGCCCTAGATCGCGCGTCACCTCGTTGAGCGCCCTCTCGATTTCGGCGCGAGCGGCCTCAGATTCCGCGCGGGCGGCGGCGGTGGTCGCCACTCCCGCGATTGGCGCGAACCCGTCGAGAGCGTCCGGCGACTCCGATGCCTCTGGTGCCTCTGGTGCTTCGGGCGCCGCGGGAGCGACCACATCGAGATTCAGGGCAATGCCATCGAACATCTCGTCAACGCTCGGGATGGCAAGCTCTTCGCCGCTGTCGCTCTGGCTCGAGCGATCAAACCGCTCGACCGCCGCGATGACACCAAAGAACGTTGCGATGCCGATCGCAACCCACACGCCGACATTGGGCCCGTTTCGATAGCCTCGGGTTGCGCCGCGCGGTGCCGACGCAAAGCCGCGGTCTTCACCCCTGCCGCGACGTTCCCGCCGCGAGCGGGCCTTGGCTATCTTCGCGTGCGCTCGCGCACGGGTGGCGTCGAGGCGTTCCCGGGCGGCATGCAGGATCTGCTCCGCCGTCCGCCCGTCGGGGCCGCGACGTGCGTCCGGGTTCATGCCTCCAGCCCCCGCCGGTCCCGCCGCCCCAGCTACACCCGCGCCAGCGACCGCGACCGGCGCTCCCGCGGCAGCAAACGGATTGATGAGCCCGCCACCCTCGGGGCGGAACACGTTTCCCGCAGCTTGGTCTTGCGACGCACCAGTAAACGGAAGTGGGGGCGGTGTCGGCAGCCCGGTCACCACGGGGGCAGCCGCGGCCAGAAGGTCGCTCTCCGCGGCCTCGCCCGATGCGGGGCCTGAATCAAGCCCGCCACGGAAGCTCGGCAGATCAACGGGACGGACGATCATCGGGTCTGTCGACAGACGGACCGCCTCAACGTCCGCGAGCATCTGCGACGCGCTCGCGTACCGCTTCTCATAATCCGTCATAGCCCGCTGAATGATCCAGCGAACCGCGTCCGGACAGCGCTTGCTCACGCGCGACAACACACCGTGCGCCGGGAACGAGTTCTCGATCATCGCGTAGAGCACCGCGCCTGCCGCATAGATGTCAAACTTGGTCCCGTCGACCTCGTCCACCTTCGCGCCGCGAAGCGCCATCCGCACCATCTCGGGGTCGCGGAAGTACTCCGTGCCGTGGGTCGTCAGCGTCATCGCCGACCTCAGCGGCGTGACCAGCCCGAGGTCGACCAGGTGTGCGCCCTGAGAGTCGACGACGATGTTGTCGGGCTTGACGTCCTTGTGCCACAGCCCGCCTCGGTGGTAGACCTCCAGCGTGCGGAGCAGGTCCGCGACATACCCCATCACCGCGCGCAGGCTCTGATCGTTCAGTCCCGTTGCGGGCCCCGCGGCGTGGAGCTGCGTCGCAATCTCGCCCAGGCGCTGCCCGGGAACGTACCGAGTCACATAAAAGAACCGGTCGTTGTTCAGCTCGTGGTCGAGCACCAGCCCGAGCTTCTTCGCCGCATCGAGCGCCCGCCCCTCGCGCACGATCTGGGGCAGCGTGCTCCCATCGTGCTGGGAGAATGCCTTGATGACCACCTGTTGCACGCCCACCTGGGCCCGCCGCCTGAAAATCTCGAGCTTCTCCGGAGAGGGCGTCGCGACATAGAGCTTCCCGCCCGAGCCGCCCCCGGGGAGCGAACCGACGATCGTGTATCCCTCGAACTGATTCACGCGCCGCGGCGATGGATGGTCGGGCCCCGGCGCCGCCGCGATTGCCTGAGGCAAGCGCTCTTCAATGCCCGCGACGACGTGACGCATGCCCAGGAGTCGAAGCGGATGTCCGATGCCGACGCGATACAGGCACGCCCCCGCAATGCCGAGTTCGCTCTGGATCGAGCGTCCAAAGTGCGACGCCGCGGACCAGCGTCCGATGACGAGGTTCACCAGCACGAGCGGCACAAACACAACGAGGGTGAGCACCGCACCGATGAAGCGGAAGAGGTCGGAGAACATCCCGTAGATGAACCGGGCGATGTGGGCCACCAGCCAGCCCAAGCCCTTGAAGACCGGGACGACGATGTACACAACCGCAGCGACGAGGGCGGCGATAACCAGCACGAAGACGAGGGTGCCGATGATGAACTCCACGCCGTCCTCCTTCTGACCCGCTCAACTCGGCCCGAACCCGTCCAGTCGCACATCACGCCATCTGCAGGGCCGCCGGTGTCGCCCCTGGCACGGGGCCTGGCACGGGGCCTGGCACGGGCCCTGCAAGCGTCAAGCCAGCGAGCCGATGCCCTGTTGGTCCTGCTTCCGCAGTTCGAGCTGCTTGAAGTAGATCTCGCCGATCGCCTCGTCGAAGAGCTCGTCTGCCTTTTTGGCGTCCATCGACTTGTTGGGGTTCAGCGCGAGCCCATTTCGCTCCGCTTCAAGGCGTTCATCATCCGTAAAGCTGTACGTCGCGATAACGTCCACCAGCCTCTGGCGGAGAGCATCCCGCACCTTGGCAAGCCGACGGCTGACGGTGGGCTCGCTAATGCCCAGGGCCGAGGCCACCTCTTTGCCCGGGCGACCATCCAGAACCCGCATCCGGTAGATCGAGAAATCCGTAAAGTCGGTCGATTTTTCGACTAGGCGAATCGCCGCTTCGACCTTGGCGCGGAAGATCGCGGCCTCATAGGCCGCATCCGCCGACTGCGTCGCCGCCGCCACCATCCAGGTTTCGTCGAGCGACCCTGCCTTCTTGTTGCCGCCCCGCTTCTGCGCCAGCCGCCGATCCATTTCGTCCCCCAGCACGTGCTTGGCGATCGCCAGCAGCCAGGTGGAAAAGCGGGCTCCTCGGCTCGGGTCGAACCGGTCAATTGACTCCGAGAGGGCCGCCAGCGTCTCCTGCGAGAGATCTCGGACCGTCTCGCTCCCAATGCGGCCCTTGCCCCACTTGGAAAGCTGGGCACGGACGACGGGGCCGAACGTCTCCCAAAGCTCGAACCACGCGCCCTGGTCGTTCTTGCGAAGGCGGCTGACAAAGCTGGTGGTGAGCGCGTTGAGCATGGTTGCTTGAGTTCTCCTGACCCCCGTTTGGGGACGTCGGGATACCGCGAGGGTTTTCCAATCCCGGCCAGTGTCGTGCCGGCGCCCGAAAGACCTCTTCTCTCGGACCTTCCGGGCAAAGGGCCGATCGGGTGAGGTCGTCGAAGTGTGCTGGGCTGTGCGCGTAGCGCCTCCGCCGACCTTTCGCCGCGGGTTAGTGGGAAGACGCCTCCCGAGTTTTCACGAGGTCGGTGTCCTTCATGTCGTTCATCTTCGCTGTCGTACCCGCGGCTTCGTCCAGAGTTTAGGAATCGCCGGCCCGGCGCGGGTCGCGTTCTCGCCGCGTGTCCCGGAGTGGTTGTCGCACTCGTCCCGTGGTCGGGCGTGAAAGGCGGGACTGCCTTGTCCCAACAACAGCGTCGGAAGGGCCCGGCAAGGACGAGCCACGAGCAACTCCTTGAAACCAGCCCTGAAACCGGCACAGACGTCGCCGGAACAAAGGACCGCCCGTTCCATCGCGGGCGTGTGAGGCGAGCGAGCAAGCTCGCGGTAGACAACAAGGGGTCGGTGGCTTTTCGGACAGGAGACAAACCATGAGCGTGTGCAAAGGCATCGTGAGGTACGGCGTGATCGCGGGTCTGGTTGGTGGCGCGGGCGTGATCCTCGCGGGTCCCGATCGGGTTGCCGCGCTCTTCTCTCAGACGCGGGAAGCCGTCGCCGCGAAGATCGATCAGAACATTTCGGACCCCGTCGCCCTGCGGGCCCAGCTCCGCGACCTTGAGTCGCAGATCCCTGGGCGTATCGCTGACGTGCAGGGAGACCTTGCCGAGCTTCGCTCGCAGAAGAGCCAGCTCCAGCACGAGCTTGCCAAGGCCAACCGCGTCGTTGAGCTCGCCACCCGCGACCTTGGCGACCTGGATCAGATGATCACCCGCGCCGGCGAACTGGCCAAGGAGCCTGGCATCCAGAATGCCTCGTACGGCGCCGCGCCGGTCATCCGCATCCGCTTCAACAACGAGTCGCTCACCGCCGAGCAGGCGATGCAACGGGCCAATGAGGTTGAGCAGGTTCGCTCCGCCAACGAAGCGCGTGCGGCCGACGTCCAGCGGGATCTTGGCTACATCGAGCAGCAGGAAGCTCGCCTGAGCGACCTTCTCACGCAGCTTGAGCAGGAGCGAGACAGCTTCCAGGCTCAGCTCTTCGCCCTGGACCGCCAGGTCGACGCGATCGCCCGCAACGAGCGGATGATCGAGATGATGGCCAAGCGTCAGGAGACGATCGACCGGGCGAGCCGCTATCGCGCCAGCAGCCTGGATCAGGTCAACAGCAAGTTCGCCGAGATCCGCGCTCGCCAGGAAGCCCAGCTTGAGACGCTCGCCAAGGGGGCGACGAGCCAGAGCTACGAGAGCCGGGCGGCGTTCGAGCTTGACGCCCGCGATCGCGCGGCGGATCGTGCGGAAGGCCGCACGCAGTCCAGCGGGCTGAGCCGCACGCTCCGTGCTGCTCCCAAGCCCGAGGTGATCGAGGTGACCCCGGAGAACAGCAGCCCGGTGCTCGGGCCCGTCGCTCCGCGGGTCGACTGAGATCGCACCCGTCCATCTGAGACTTCGTGCCAAGCTCTCAACACTCGCCCGGCCCTCGCGCCGGGCGACTTTCTTTGCTTGGGTACTTGAATCGGCCCTCGGGGCCGGCCGTCTGGGCCCGCCTTCTGGGTCCGCGTGTTGAATAGGGGCGGTATTTGGGTGTGCGTTTGGGCGTGCGTCACCTGGCCCCAGCGACCCGACGCTGGGTTACAACTGCCAGAGCGACGTGCCCCAAGTCAGGCCGCCGCCGAAGGCCACGAACATCACGCGGCTTCCGTCCTTAACGCGACCCGCGCGGCGGAGCTCATCAAGGCACAAGGGCACCGACGCCGCCACTGTGTTGCCGACCCGGTCGATGTTCACGTACAGCTTGTCGGGCGCGAGCCCGAAACGGTCCCGAGCGGCGTGCAGGATCCGCTGGTTGGACTGGTGGCACACGTAGACATCGATGTCGTCGGGCTTGAGCTTCGCGGCGTCGAGCGTCTCCTGGATGATCTCCGGGAACGTGCCGACGGCGAACTTGAACACCGAGGCGCCGTTCATCTGCACGCGGCCGATCTTTTCCGGCTCCGGCGCAACCTTGGCCGGAAAGTCGTGCTCGTCGCGGGGAACGTAGATTTCCTTCCAGCCCGAGCCGTCGCTGCGCATCGTCTGCGCGAGGATGCCCAGGTTGGGGTCGTCGGTGGCGCGGAAGATCGCGGCTCCCGCGGCGTCGCCAAAGATGATCGCGGTGGTCCGTCCGCTGGTGGCATAGTCCATCAGCTCGCTGATGGTGTCCGCGCCGACCAGGGCGACCGAGCGATAGGCCCCGCCCATGATGAGGTCGTGGGCGATGTTCATGCCATAGACAAAGCCGGAGCATGCGCCGGAAAGATCCATGGCCCCGCAGTGCACCGCCCCGCCCATGCGCTGTCCCACGTCGAACGCGATCTGGCAGGCGGTGGGGGGGCACGCCATGTGCGAGGTCATGGTCGCGATGATGATGAAGTCGAGTTCCTCAGGCCTCATGCGCGCGTCGTTGAGCGCGGTGATGAGCGCCGAGGCGGCGAGCGAGCCCATCGACTCGCCCTTGGAGGGGTCGATGACGTGGCGCTGGCGGATGCCCGTGCGTTGGACGATCCACTCGTCCGAGGTGTCCATCAGCCGCTCGAGGTCGGCGTTGGTGATGATCTTGGACGGAAGCGCGGAACCCGTTCCGGCGATCTTGACCCCCCGCGTCCGCCCCGGCGATCGAGCGATCGAGGAGCGTGCGTTCGGCATCTGCGTCATACTGCCTCCCGAGTCGGCGTCGTCAAGCCAAGGCCGGGGCCCCGTCGCCGATCTTCTGCGACACGGCGGGCGTTACCTCGCCCAACCGCTTGACGATCGCCTCGTTAACCCCCGCGTTGACATAAGCCCGGCAGTTGCGGATCGCCGCACGGATGGTACGAGCTTCACTCGACCCGTGCGCGATGAAGCACGCGCCGTTGACCCCCAGCAGGGGCGCGCCGCCATACTCGTGGTAGTCGTTCTTCTGGTAGATCTTCTTCACCACCGGCTCGAGCTTCAGGGCCAGCATCGGGTCGATGTCGATGATCGACTTGGCGATCGCGTTGAACAGGCTCTTGGCCAGACCCTCTGCCATCTTCAGCAGCGTATTGCCCACGAACCCGTTGGTCACGATCACGTCAGCCACGCCCTCGAAGAAGTCGCGGCCTTCGACGAACCCGATGTAGTTGAGCCCCGGCGTCGCTCGCAGCAAATCCCGCGTCTGCTTGACGGCGTCGGTGCCCTTGATCTCTTCTGAACCGACGTTAAGCAACGCTACCCGAGGCCGCTCGATCCCGTGCAATCGCTGGGCGAGCGTCTCGGCCATGATGGCGTATTGCCACAGGTGGGCGGGCTTGGGCTCGGGATTTGCGCCGGCATCGATGAGCACGACGGGCCCGTGGAACGCCGGGATGGTGACGGCGATTCCCGGTCGGTGGACGAAGGGGAGCCGCCTCATCTTCATGATCGCCGCGGCGACGCAGGCACCGGTGTTCCCGGCGGAGAGCACAACGTCGGCCCGCGTGTGGTTCCCGTTGGCGTGGGCGGGTCCGTCGTGGGAGCCAAGCTCGCACATGCGGACGATGGACGAATCGCGTTTGGACTTGACCGCCAACGCCGCCGGATCGTGCATGGCGATGACCTGGTCGGCGTGCTCGATCTCCAGTCGCGGGTCTTGGATCCCTCGATCGTCGAGCACTTCCTGGATGACGTTCCGCGGGCCAACCAGCACCAGACGATCATCCGGCGCGAGTGAGGCGAGCGCCTCGATGCAACCCTTCAAGATCGCGTCGGGAGCGTGGTCGCCTCCCATGACGTCCACGGCCAAGCGCATCAGCACGTCCCTTCAAGACAGGCAAAATCAGCCCGCGCGGACCCGCGAGCACAGGCCGAGCGTGCGGAATGGGGTTGGGGAGGATGCGGAGAAAACACGGAAAGAAGGTTCGTCGAAGGCTGGGCCGGCGCTTGCCGGAAGCGGATGCCGGCGCACGCCGCGATCCGTCTCAGCTAGCCCGCTCAGCGCCCCCCTCGACGTCCGGCGGTTTACCCTTCGTTGCCGATCTTCAGCTTGGGCACGCTGATCTTCAGCCCGGCGCGGACATAGCCCGACTGCTTGCAAGCACGGTGGTGCTGCTTAGGCATGCCCGAAAGGGGGCAGATCGTCGGGGTCTGGCCGGTCAAGGCGTGATGCGAACGCCGGCGGCGTGTCCGTCCGTGGGAGACTCTCTGTGGAGGAAGCATCGCGCACACTCCTGCGCGTTCGTTCGCACGCGCTGCTGGAAACCGCCTCGAGAGCAGGGTGCGACACCCAGACCGCCCGCTCGGCGTGGACAGAGAGGTTAGGAGCCGCTACCCGACCGGTCAAACTCTAAGCCCTGCCTTCACGAACAAGGCCCGAGCGTGGATGCTCCAAGGCCCGTGATTTCCCCGGGGAGCTTGCGTTCGACTCTCCCGCCTTGTTCCGGGCGAGCGCTCGCGGCCGCGCTTGCTCGTTGCCGATAATCCGGCGGCCCAACGGAGAGCCCATGTCGGTGGTCACGGTCACAACGCCGCCCGAGTCCCACGTCCCGCCCGACCCGTCGGGCGCATTACGCTCGGAGGATCGGGCAGCATCGCCCGACGGGGCACCGCGGTGGTCGTCGCCGCTGGTTCTATGGCCGGTTCTAGTCTCGCTCGCCTTTGCGACGCTTTGCTGCTGGGTTCTCAGCGAGAACATCTCGCAGGTGTTCTATCGCACCTTTGACGAAGTCGCGTATGTGCGCACAACCATGCTGTTGCAAAGCGGGATCCCCGAGGGCGACTGGGCCCACGCATTCTCCGGGCCGGTCTTCGGCTATGGGTTTGGATACTTCCTTTATCTGGCGGTCTTCACTCTTCCCGCGCAGATCCTGCAGCACGAGCAGTTGTGGTTCTTTCTGATGAGGTTCAGTTCGGTCGCGCTGGTGCCCGTCGCGATCGTTCAGGTGCTGAGGCTCGCGGAGATCGCCTCGCGAGAACCGGTCGAGGGCGAGGCCCGGCGCGGCATGCTGGTGCCGCCAGCCGCATATGCCCTGGGGGCGTGGATCGTCGCGACGTTGCCCGGCCTGCACAACATGCTGATCCACGTCCATCCGGAAGTGCTGATGATCGTGTTCGACCTCGCGGGCGTGCTGCTCGTGCTGAGGTGGCGTGTGACGGGATCGTGGCTCCTGGCCGCGGTCGCTGGAGTCTTGTTCGGGGCTGCGATCGCGACGAAGACGTCCGCGCTGATCATGCTCGGCATGCCGGGCGTCATCTTCCTGCATGCCCTCATCCACCGCGCGCTCCCCTGGAAGGCGCTCGCGCTCTTCGTGCTCGCGTGCGGCGTGACGACGCTCGGCACCGCATATCTGCTCACCGACCCGCGCGGGTTTCTCCTGGGCGATTGGGCCCTCCGCGACTTCCGCCAGCAGTTCCAGAGCGTGTCGTCGCTTCTGCAACGCAACATGATCGCGGAGTTTGATGGGGGGCGTGCCCTCGCGCCGGGCGAGAGCGTCACGCTGAACTGGCTCACGCACCCCTATTCCCACAGCTTTGCGCCCTGGCCCGTGGCGTATGTGCTGCTCCTTGGCGTGCTGCTGCCCAGGGCCATCCGCGAGTGGCGCGGGCGGGCGTCCCGCGAGCGAGAGCCGATCGCCTCGATGCTGCTCTTCACCCATGCCTTCTTCGCCGGCTACCACACGCTGTTCACGACGAGCATCGCAGGTTACTTCTTCCTGCCCACCATGACGCCCATCATGGGCGTCTCGGCCTGCATGGCCATTGCGGCCCTTTGGCGCTGGGCCACGCGGACGCCAGCAACTCAGGTTGAGCCGACGCGGAGTTCCGGCGATCGACTGGACGTGCGGGCGTGGCTCTATCGCGGGGCGGTTGCCCTCGGCGTCGCCCTTGTCGCCTGGAACAGCTACCAGTGCTGGCGCATCGCCGACCGCACGTCGCTCGGGCGCATGCGCAACTACAACCTCCGCGTTGACGATTACCGCGGCGTTTCCGCGTTCCTCCAGGACATCAACACGCCCAAGGGCTCGCTGCTTAGCGATGTCGAGATTCCGCTCTCGGTGACCAATCGCGGCCTTCGCCATCAGCCTGCCCGCAGGGGCAATGCTGCTCGAACGAGCCAGACGATCACGAGCAACTTTCAGTTGTATGGTCTGGTCGAGAGCGTCGGTGAGCAAGGGAAGAACGCCGACGTCATCGTGCTCTACAAGCGACACGCCGGAACGCCTGCGGCGATGCAGAACCTCAGCAATCTTGGGCTCGGGCTGGCGTATGAGGACAACTTCGCCGTCGTGATGACCCGCTGGCCTGTCGCCCGGCGCCTCGGACACGACCTCGTCTCCCTTCGCGAGGCGATGGACGAACGCTCGGCCCTGCACGCGGGGCGCGAAGTCCGTTTGGCGTGGGGTCCTAAGGGCGCTGCGCCGCTGTGGGAGAACTTCCGGTTCCCCGTCGACCTTCGCCAGACCAATGCGATCGAGCTCGATCTTGACGTGAGGACGCTACCCGTGCAGGGTGCGTCACCATTCATTCGCCTGACGTTCTTTGGCATGAACGCCATCGACCGTTTCTCGCGCAAGCCGATGCGCGAGCAGTGGGACATCAATCTCGCGGCGTTGCTCAAGCCCGGACGACAGACGCTGGTCGTGCCCCGTTCCGCGTTCCGCTTCGGCACCGGCCTCGTTCAATGGGGGTATGTCACCGGCATGGTCTTGGGGGGAGAAGCGCCCGAGGGGTGCGAGATCGTCGTGTACTCCATCAATGCCCAGTGAAGTGGTCGGCATTGAGTGATTCGGTCGGCACCGAAGGAATGGGGTTTGGCGGGAAGCCAGAACATGGCTGCCCTTGGGCTCGTAGCGACAGTCAACGCGCCGCCCGAGGCACTGGCACAGCGCAACCCGCGCGGGGTTGAGAAGCGGCCGGAGAAGCCCGTTGCAATCGGCTGGGAGTCCGCTCGCGACACAACGAAGGGTGCCCAATGCCACGACCGCGTTTTCCTGTGCTAATCGCCATGTTTGGTATCGGCTTGGTGGTCGTTGCGATGCTGGGTCCTTTCGGCGGTGCTCAGGCTTTGGGGCGGCAGTTTCTCTTGCCGGGCTGGGCTCAGAGCGTGCTGCTCGCCGGCGTCGGCCTGGGCTTGACTCTGACGGCGGGACGGATGGCCTGGCGCGAATTCCGGCGCCCGAACCGCGTGATCTCTCGCGCCGAGCAGACCCTTTCCGTTCAGGCGGGTGATGTGTTCCCGCTTGTGACGCTTCCGGCTCCGGGTGCTGAGTTGCTTCACGTGCGACTGCTCGGGGTTCGGTGCCCGTCGCGGGTCCGCTTGACGGGCGAGGTTCAGTTGCAGAGCGATGGTCCAGCCGACCAGTTTTCCAGCGTCGGTTCGATCGGGTCGATGCATCGTGCCGCCCGGCAGGTGCGCACGCGGGTTCTTGGCACGCTCGTTGAAGACGAAGGGGTAACGGAGCTTGAGGTCGAGGCTCCCCTGCGACGCGGCCTTGGGGGTGTCGTGCAGTTGCGAGTCGCGTTGGTAGAAAGCGACGGACCACCGCCGCAGGAGTTGCAAGTCACGATCGAGACTTCGCTGCTCGGGCGGGCTTAGGCCGCCGATTCGTCGCTGCCCGGGGCGCTAACTACGACGCGTTGCGAATCGGCGCGGGGCGGCGGCATGAAGCCCGAGCCACGGTGCTGCGGGCACGAGCGCTAGCGCCATCACCAGCGCGAGCACGCCCGTGTAGAGGGCCGAGCCAAGCCGAGCGAGCAGTTGCTCGGGCGCGTCCCAAAGGAGGGGCGTGCCGGTCGCGTGGCGAAGGGTGAAGATGGCGACGACAACGACTTGGCAGACCGCGTAGCCGCAGGTGCATAGGAAGGCCAGCGTCAGCGGGTTCCGGCGGATCATGAGCCCGCGCATGGTGACAATGAGTTGCCCCGCGAGCAAGGAGCCCAGCGCATAAGGCCCGAGCAGCACGATGGGAGGTTTGCCATCGCGCAGTTCGATGGGGAAGGTCAGGTCGAGCATGACCCCGAGCGAGAGGCAGGCCCAGTGGACGATCGCGGGCGGGGCCGACATCGCGACGAGCGTGAGGAGCGGGAAGACGAAGCTCGGCGCGATCCCGGCGGGTCCGAGCCCGAGCGCCGGCTTGAGCCCAAGCTCCAGCCCGAGCAGGAACCAGGCGAGAATGGCAAAGCCAAGCCAGTTCATCGGCGCGGGGCCTCCCCGGTTTCCGCCTCGCGCCGCGTCAGGCGAAGCACCACCTCGCCCACGCGATCGAGGCGGGGAATCTCGGGCTGGACGACGACAATGGTTCGCTGGGCGTCGGTCGCGGAGGGTGCCACGCTGCGCACGATCCCGATCCGCAGGGCCTGGGCTTCCCGCACCCAGCGGGCGTCGTCAAGCCGGACGACCTGCCCCGGCTTGGGGAGCAGGGGGCCATCGCCGGAGGGAGCGCGTCGGTATTCGACGAGACCGCGGAGGGTGCCATCGCCAACTGGGTCGAGCACGCAGAGCAGCGCTTCCTCGCCCCCGCCCAAGGGCTTGGACCCGTCCTCCGCAACTTCCGAGAGGATGATCCGACCCTGGATGGCCCCCGCCGCCTTGGCGACGATCGGCTGGACCGAGCAGGTCGCGCTCGAAACGCCAACCACGCGGCCCAGAAGCTGGAGCCCGCGCACCGTCGCGACCGCGTTCCGTTCCACGCCGTCGCCAGAGCCCGCACGAACCCGAAGGATGCCGCTGGTCAGGTCGCTGGAGGTCGCGACGACCGGCGCCGCCAGCAATCGCACGGCGTCTCCAGGCGAGAGATCGCGCTGCAGTTGCAGCTCCGAGAGCAGCTCGCGGAGCCGCCGCGTCTCTTCGACCTGCTGGCGGTACAAAAGCTCGAAGTGCTCGGCTTGCTCGCGAAGCGCCGCGTCCGGATCAACGGCGCGCCGCTCGGCGGGCCGGAGCCAGCGACCCACCGCCCCCGAGACATGGCTCACCGGGGCAACGAGCGTCGTGGCGAGCTCGCCAAACCAGCTCGCCCACCTGAGCCAGCCCGCGGGCAGCACCGAGAGCGCAACAAGCAGCACGACCACCACCGGGAGTAGCCGCCTGGCGCCTGGGTTTTGGGTGATGGGGCGGGACATTCGAGGGAAGGTACGGCGTGAGTCAGGCGTGGTGCGTGGTGAGCGGCAAGAAGCAAGGTGCGCGGCAGACGATCGCTGGAGCCAAGCCCGGAAGGTCGGGGAGCCCAATCGAAACTGGCCTCCGCTGACATCAACTCGTACCACTCACGTCTTGCTTTGCACGAGGCTGCTAGCTCTCCAAGTCGTTCTCAAGCGTCGTCTTCCACTCTTCGATGTGCTCAAGATAGATGCACGTGCCGCGGGCGACGCAGGTGAGCGGGTCATCGGCGAGGATCGTCTTGAGGCCCGTGGCCTTCTCGACGACCTGCGGCAAGCCCCGCAGCAACGACCCGCCGCCGGCCATGGAGATCCCGTTCTCGACGAGGTCCGCCGCCAGTTCCGGCTCAGCCCGTTCCAGCGTCCGCGTGACCGCTTCGATGATTTGCTGCACCGGCTCCTGCAGGGCCTCGCGAATTTCTTCGCTCGTGACGACCGTCTTGCGGGGCAGCCCCGAGATCATGTCGCGCCCGCGAACGTCCATCGTTGTTTCGGGTCCGACCGTCGAGGCCGACCCGATCTCGATCTTGATGCGCTCGGCGGTCTGTTCGCCGATCATCATGTTGTACGTGCGCTTCATGTGGTTCATGATCGCTTCGTCCATATCGTCGCCCGCGACGCGGACGGACTCGCAGGTCGCGATGTCGGCCAGCGACATAATGGCGACTTCCGTCGTTCCGCCCCCGATGTCGACGATCATGCTGGCGGTCGCCTCCGCGAAGGGGAGCCCGGCGCCGATCGCGGCGGCAATAGGTTCTTCAAGGAGGTAGGTCCGGCGTGCGCCCGCCCGTTCCGCGGAGTCGAAGACCGCGCGCTTCTCGACAGCCGTGATCCCGGAAGGGATCGAGATGACGACCCGAGGCCCGAAGATCTTGCTCCGCCCGTTCACCTTGCGGATGAAATAGCTCAGCATCGCTTCGGTGATCTCAAAGTCGGAGATGACGCCGTCCTTGAGCGGACGAACGGCGGTGATGCTGCCTGGCGTCTTGCCCAGCATCTCCTTCGCGACCCAGCCGACCGCTTCGCCGTTCTTGAGAACCTGATTGGTGCCCTTCTTCACGGCGACGACGCTGGGTTCATTCAGAACGATGCCTTGGCCTCGGACCGACACGAGCGTGTTGCACGTGCCAAGGTCGATGCCCATGTCAACGCTGAAAAGACCAAGGAAACGATCGAAGAGCACCCGTGCCGCCTTCCCGTGAGTCGCCTCGCCATCCCGAGCCGAAGCCGAGCCCCCATCCATCCCGCCGAGAGCCCGCTTGGCCAGCACCCCGTTTGCCGGGGAAACACTTGCGCAGCGCCCGCAGTGGCGACTTCGGTCCCGAAAAGTCCCAGGTCGCGGGAAGCATACACGCATCCGCTTGCCCACCGCCCCCATTCCGGCTGGAAGCTTGCAAAGGTATCGGCAATTTCGACAAAAGGCGAAGAGCGAACGCCCGACTCGGCGTGCGGAGCCCGAGTCGGCCCGGCACTTGGTCGGTTTGGTCGGGCTCGCTCGACCGGACCCGATGACTCGGGCGTCTATAGTCTCCCCCTATGAAGAAGATCATTCGCTCGCGCCGCATCGTGCCCGCGGCCGCTCTTGCGGTCTGGGGCTGCCTGACCCCCGCTCTCGTCCTGGCCCAGAGCGGTCAGGCCCAGCCGGCCCAGCCGGTCGCGACGGAGCCCGCGCCAGGGCCCACGCCCCCGCCGGTCCCGACGTGGTCCGATCCGGAGTTTGAGAGGATCGCCAAGCTCCTGACCGGGTCTTGGAAGACCTCCAAGCCCATCCCGACCGCCGGGGGAGATAGCGTCGAGATGGTCATGAGCATCGCACCGGTGGTGGTGCAGGGCATCCCCAACGCGCTGTATGTTGAAACTGCCCGGGCCGATGCGCTGCACCGCCCCAGCCGCGAGGCCGTTTTCGAACTCTATAAGCTCAAGGGCAAGGTTCGCCTCCGCACATACGACTTCCTCCGCGTTCCCGACGGCGTCGGTTCCGGCGTGACCGGCATGTGGGCGGCGCCCGAGGCCTTCCCGCAGTCGCTCAATCGGGGCAACTTCATCGCCACCCTCGACGTTGAACTCGCCCCCTCCAGCGCCGGATACAAGGGCCAGACGCCCTATCCCTATCCGACCGGTCGCGGCGGCGCCGTCGAAATGACCTCGCAGATCTCCTTTGACGGGAGCAGCATCACCGTCGCCGATCGCGGCTTCGACGCCGATGGAAAGGTTGTCTGGGGCGCTGGCAACGACTCTTTCGTCTTCCAGAAGTTCGACCCCGGCGTCCAAGTCCAACGCCTCGATGGTGGGCTCGTCGTCCTCACCTATCGCCAGGGCACCGGCGAGCAGGCCATCGAGAACGGGGATCAGGTCGCTGTTCACTATGTCGGCTACCTCGCCGACGGCACCAAGTTCGACTCCTCGCGCGATCGCGAGCAGCCGCTGCAGTTCCGCCATGGCGGGCTCATCGAGGGCTGGAACAAGGGCCTCACCGGGCACAAGGTCGGGCAGCTTTCCAGGCTCATGATCCCCGCTGCCATGGCCTACAAGGAAATGCGCCGCGGCAACATCCCGCCCAACTCCGCCCTCTACTTCGAGACGGAAGTCATGAGCATCCAGCGGCCTCAGGCAGCGCCCCAGCCGCCCGCGCCACCCGCGACGCCCGACGCTTCCGTCGAGGCCCAAAAGGCCGCCGAGCAGAAGGGTGAACCCGCCAAGGGCGAGGCGGAAAAGGCCAAGGAAGCAGCCAACACCGTTCCCCAGGGCGCGCCAAAGTAAGTCAGGTGCCTCAGGAAGTCAGCGTGTGCGATCAACGGGCGATCGGCAGTCATCAGCTGCCTGTCGCCCGCTTTGTTTTTTGCACCCGCGTCGCTTCGGGGCAGGAACGCCATCTAGAGGTAGCAGCGACCGGGCTTGCTTCTGGCCGTCTTTGTCACCCGCTCGCCCGCTCCGTGGCCCGGATCAATACCCGCTCGGCTTTCCGCGCTTTCGCGGATCGCTCGCGGCGTCCCAACCCTGGCCATCACGAGTGCGCCGGATGAGTTGCACCGCTCCGATCGGCATCTTCTCCGCCAACTCGATCCCCCGCGAGCGAAGATCGTCCGCTACCGAGGCGTTGTTCAAGAGCGCCGGCTCCAGGCGCAGCACGTCCGGCTTCCACTGGTGATGGAATCGCGGGCGATCGACTGCGTCCTGAGCGTCCAGGTCGAACACCAGCACGTTGAGCAGCGCTTGTAGCGTGCCGCTGATGATTCGTGGCCCGCCAGAAGCACCCGCCAGCGTGAGCACGCGCTCGTTGCCGCTGGCGTCGATCTCGAGGACGATCACGGGCGTCATGCTCGAGAGCGGGCGTTTGCCGGCCTGGGGCAGGTTTGTTTCCGCCTGCTCAAGATCGAAGGCATTGAGCGCGCCGCGCCGCGGTAGGAAGTCGTCCATCTCGTCGTTGAGCAGGAACCCGAAGCGGTCGACCCCGACACGCGAGCCAAACTCCAGGTTGATCGTCTCCGTGCACGCCACGGCGTTTCCCTGCGCGTCGACGACGCTCAGATGGCTCGTGCCCGAGTCGTCGCGGACGCCCCTTCGTTTGTTCTTGTCCGGCCAGTTGTCGCCCAGCCAGCCATACGAATCCAGCTCGCGCGAGGGCGTTTGTAGGTTGATCGACGCCGCGCGATTGCGCAAATAGGCACCGTCCAGCAGTTGCTCGACCGGCACCGGCGCGAAGGCGGGGTCGGCGATCCAGCGGGCGCGATCCGCAAAGGCGTGTTTGCTCGCCTCGGCAATCGCGTGGATATACGCCGGGGAGTTATGTGCCGACGCGGCAAGCTCCGCGCGCGATTCGATCATCCCGAGCACTTGCTGAACGACGATCCCCCCGCTCGACGGGGGCGGCATCGAGAGCACGCGAAACCGCCTGCCACCGATCGAGAACGTCTTGTCGAGCACCGCGCAGCGATCAACCTTGAACGAGGCCAGGTCGGCCAGCGTCATGTTCCCGCCGTCGGCGTTGACTGCCTCGACGATGGCCTGTCCGATCTCGCCGGACGCGAATGCAGCCTGCCCATCGCGGGCAATCAGGCGGAGCGCCGCCGCCTGCTCCGACAGGGTGATGCGATCGCCCAGCGCGACCTTTCGCTCGCGGAGGAATCTCTGGTAGAGGAACACGAACCGGCGGGCGTGATCGGGGTGCTTGTCGAACGTGTCGCCAATCTCTCGCGCGACCTGCGCATAGTGCTCGTCGACGAGAAAGCCGCGTTCGGCAAGAGCGATCGCGGGCGCGAGCACGTCGGCGCGGTCCATCGTGCCGAACTCTTCGAGCGCGTGCAGCAGACCGGCGACGGTTCCGGGAATCGCCACCGCCTTGCCCCCAAACTGCGACGCTTCGGCGGGATCGCCATCGAACATGCCTTCATGCGCCGCCGCCGGCGCCTGCTCGCGGTAGTTAAGGGCAAAGGCGCCCGGCCCGCGCGGGTGCTTGTCACTGAGCCATGCGACGATGAACCCGCCACCCCCGATGCCGCACGAGTACGGGCGGACAACCGAAAGGGCGAAGCTGGTCGCGACCGCGGCGTCGATCGCGTTCCCGCCTCGCTTGAGGATCTCGACGCCAACGAGCGACGCCTCGGGATGGTCGGCCGCGACGGCGGCAGTGGGAAAGACCTCGCGGCCAAACGACACACTCGTGCTCATCATCACTCCCCAAAGCGCAACGCACGCGGCCCAGCGAGCCAGCTTGGCGGCGCCCCCGGCACTGCTGCCCCCGATGCTCCGGACCTTGGCCATGCTTGTGGGCATGCTCATGGCGCGAGAGTATCCGCTCAGCCTCGCGCATGCGGGGCGATGAGCAGCACCCGCTCGCCGGCGATGGCATAGGCCGCGTCGAGCGTCCGCGGGTCGAGCGCGGCGCCGCTGGAAAACCCGGTGAAAGCCGGAAGGATCGCCACCCCGGCCCCGCCTTGGGATCTCCCACCCTGGAAGGCAAAGCACGGGAGCTTCAGCGAGTCGCCTCCCCCGCGGATGCGAACCACCGGGTGAACGTGCCCGCACCAGGTCGGTCTCTGCGCTTTGGTCGGCGGGGCGTGCTGAAAGGTCAGCCCGCGCTCGTGGTACTCCGGCGCGAGCGTCTGCACGCACCATCGGCCGCTGACGCGATCGAGCTTGCGGTCGTGGTTGCCCGGGACGATGCAGACACAGACACCGACCGTCCGCCACGCGACGAACCGACGCTCGACCTGCGCCACCATGGCTTCGTCGAGCCCTTCGGGAGCGTGGAGCAGGTCGCCCAGCACCATCACGCGGCGTGCGCCGCAGCGGTTGATCGCATCCTCGAGGCGATTGAGCTGCTCTTGTACGTCGCCTCGGAGGACCGAGCCGGGCATGGGGGCTCCGCCAGCGCGGAGCGCCTCACCCTTGCCAAGATGCAGGTCGGCGACCAGAAGCGTCCGTGCCTCAGTCCAGTACGCTGCTCTGGAGGCCAGCAGCACAAACGCCTCGCCTCCGAAGGAGATGGAAACACCACTCGGGGCCCCTTCCCGGGGTGCCGCTCGATCGAGCTGAAGTCCTGATTCGGTCTGCACGTCCACGCGGAGAATGTAGTCTTCGCGTTCGTGCGGGCGGTGGGGCAGCCACGTGCGCAGACGTGAGATCCGGCCCGCTCCGCGGTGCTCCCCGAGCGGAGTCGCGACGCGCAGCGCCTGTACACTCAGACGATGCTTCGCTTGCCGCACACCACGCCCGCGGACTATCCGCCCGAGATCGCTCCCGCGCGGCTCGCAGCTCATGTGCTCCAGACGACCGCCGTTGGCTGCCGCGTCGCCATTCTGGGCCTGCCCGACGACACGGGCGTTCGCCTCAACGCGGGGCGACCGGGCGCTCGCGCCGGCCCCGCGGCGTTCCGTGCCGCATTCGCCAGGTTTGGTATCGCGCAACCCCATGGGTGGTCCTGGCCTCGGATCTTTGACGCGGGCGATGTCGTGCCCGCGCCGGGCGACACCGAAGCTGCGTTGCTCGAAACCCACGAGCGAGTGCGAGCCGCCACGCGGGCGCTGCTGGAGCTCAACGTCTTTCCGATCGCCATCGGAGGCGGGCACGATCTCACGTTGCCGTTCCTCGGAACTTGCCTTGATCATGCCGCAGAACGAGCAGCAGCCGACTCGCCTGCTCGCCCGCCCGCAACTCGAGGCGTTGTCAACATCGACGCACATCTCGATGTGCGCGAGCAGGTCGGCTCCGGCATGGCCTTTCGCGGGCTTGTCGAACGCCATCACGTTCGCGAACTTTGCATCGTCGGGTTTGAACCTCTGGTCAACAGCCGCGAGCATGTCGAGTGGTTCCTCGCGCATGGCGGGCGTGTGCATGAGCAAGTGCCGTCTGGGCAGTACCAGCGTGGGCAATCCTCATGCACGCCCGCGGCGCACGAGCCGCGTGCGGCTTCCAGCACTGGCAGCAGCACTCGCTCCGTCGCGCCGTCGCTTCGCAGCGACGTTCTCGGCGTCAGCTTCGACCTTGATGCTCTGGACGCGGCGCACGCACCGGGCGTCAGCGCCATCAATCCCGCCGGGCTCGGCGTGCGTGAGGCCGGCGAGTTGGTGCGTGAACTCGGGCGCGACGCGCGCGTCCACTGCTTCGACATCATGGAACTCAGCCCGCCCCACGACGACCCCCCGGGCGGTACGCCCGCGTCGCGAACGGCTCGGGCGGCGGTGTACCTCTTTCTTTCGTTCTTGAGAGGCTTTGCGGAACGCACGCCCGACGCCGCGACATTGACTTGAAGGTCCGCGGATGAGGGGCGTCCCGGACGAAAGCCCCCCGGAAGAAAGTCCGACGGACGAACGGCCCGTCGGACGAACGGCCTGCGAAGTTGCGGTCGCTCCGGCGGCGCGAGAACAATCAGTCATGGCCACCACGCCCGGCACGCTGTACACCAACGCTCGCGTCCTGACCCTTGCTGGCCCACGCCCTCGTCGCGGCGCCGAGATGGCCAACCTGGGCGTCATCGAGAGGGGCAGCGTCCTGGTCCGGGGTGGCGTGATCGAGCGAGTCGAAGCGACGCCAACCTCGGGCGGAGCATTATCGGCTTCGATTGCTTCTGGACCGGCGGCTTCGATCCCCGGGGTGGAGATCGTCGATCTGGCGGGTCGCGTGCTGATGCCCGCGCTCGTCGACTGCCACACACACGCCTGCTTCGCGGGTTCTCGCGTGGACGAGTGGGGAAGGGTGCTCAGGGGCGAGTCGTACCTCGACGTGTTGCGATCGGGCGGCGGGATCATGTCCACCGTTCGCGCCGTCCGGGCTGCATCGCAGGAAAAACTCGCCGATAATCTCCGCTCGCGGCTCCAGGTCGCCGCGTCTGCTGGAACGGGAGCGATCGAGGTCAAGAGCGGCTACGGGCTGTCAACCCGCGACGAGCTCAAGATGCTCCGCGCCATTGCCGACGCGGCGAGCCACGCGGGCTGCAGTGTCGACGTTCGCGCCACGGCGCTCCTTGGGCATGCACTGGATCCGGACGTTCCGCGCGAGGATTTCGTGCGGGCGACCATCGAGGAGACTCTACCCGCGGTCCACGTCGAGTTTCCCGGCGTCGCGATCGACGCGTACTGCGAGCGGGGCGCTTGGAACGCTGATGAATGCTCGCGCCTGTTCGAGAGCGCGCGAGCGCTAGGCCACCCGATTCGGATGCACGCCGATCAGTTCAACAGCCTCGGCATGGTGGAGCGTGCAATTGCCCTGGGCGCTCGGAGCGTCGACCATCTTGAAGCGTCATCGCCCGAGACGCTCGTCGCCCTCGCGGCGTCGACAGCGGTCGGCGTCATTCTCCCGCTCTGTGGGCTGCACATGGGTTCCCGCAGCGGCAACGCCGCGCAGGGCACGCGCTTCGCGGATGCAAGGCCGCTCATCGACGCGGGGGGCGCTTTGGCCATCGCCACCAACTTCAATCCAGGCTCCGCGCCCGGGCTCTCGCTCCCGCTCGCCATGGCCATCGCCGTTCGCGAGTGCGGCGTCACGCCCGCTGAAGCGATTGCCGCCGCCACGGTCAACGCGGCGCACGTCTTGCGACTCGACGATCGAGGCTCGATCGAGCCGGGCCAGCGGGCCGACCTGCTCGCGCTCGACACCGACGACGAGCGCGAACTCGCCTACTGGCTCGCGTCCCCACCCATCTCGCGTCGAAGCATCGCAGCGGTGTGACGACCCGTCCACCGCCGGGACACGGTTCGACGTCTCGGCTACTCGACCGACCGGGGGACTTACTCGAACTTCTCGCGCACGTGCCGGATCTCGAACTGGTAGAGCCCGGCCAGTTCCCGCGGGGTCTTGTCCTGCAGGTTGGAGAGGCGAGCGATGAGTTCCTTGGGCTCCGCGACCGCCAGCTTCCCGAGCATGTTGAACTTGTGATTCAGCACGTCGCGAAGGTCGATCTTGTCGGGCCCGTTCTGGTTGCGGGCGTGCCCACCCGGATACATCACGAGCCCGCTGTCGTGCTCGACGCCCTCTTCGTCGGTGATCACGATAGAGGTCGGAATGCCGTCGGGATACTTCGCGTCGTACTCCGCTCCGCCATGCTCGAAGGACATCTTCGCCATGAGGGCGCGCGTCAGCGGGTCGTTGATCGAGCCCTTGTCAAAGTCGTAGGGCCCGAGCATCAGCTCCTTCCATCCGAGCTGGCGCTTGGGCGCGTGGGCGTGGAGCTCGAGCGCCTTGCGGAGCTTCGTGCACACGAGGTACAGCATCGAGTGGTCCGCCGACTGGCGGGTCGTCGGGTTGCGCTTCGCCGGATCCCCGATGATCCCAAACGCGGGCTCGTATGCCCGGACGACCATTTTCAGGATGCAATCCCCGCTCTGGTCCTCGAGCAGGCCGCGGCTGCGTGCGATGAGGTTGATCAGCCCCTGCAGCGCGCCGGCCGACTGGTGCTCGTACAGCCCCAGCTTGAAGTGCATCCCCATCACCGCGAAGTCGTCGCCCGCCCGTCCAAGGACAAGGTCGAAGGGCGAAGCGTCCTTCTTCTTGTCGCCCGCTCCCGGCCCGGTCTTGCCCCCATCACCCTGGCGGAAGAAGAGCTGCCCGGGGCCCTGGAACAGGCGGAAAATCGCCTCCGGATTGCGGAAGATGTCGCGGGGTCCGAGGAATCCCGCCATGCTGCGCTTGACGGAGAGGATGGCAAACTCGGTCGAGATCGCCGCCGAGGCCCCCTTGCTGTCGGAAAGCTGCTTGCCCGCGCGGATGGCGCGGAACGGAATAGCGTGGGCGACGACCATGCCTACCGCCGACTCGATCTGCTCCGGCGTTGCGCCCATCATCGCGCCAAAGACAACCGCCGAAGCAATCGCGCCGTGGACGACATGGTCGACCTTGTAGCTCTTGAGGCTGAACACCTCGGCAAGCCGCCCGCGGATCTCATCGTGCAGCACCATGCCTAGCAGCGCGAAAGCACCGTCACGCCCGCGCATCTGCGCCGCGGCGGTGGCCACGCTGTAGAAGTCGTTGTGCCCGAACTCGCCTGCGGTGTGCCCCAGACGCGGGTTGAACCCGAAGTTGGTTCCGTTGCTGTCCCATTCCCGCACTGCCGCGCAGTTGGCGACAATTGCCTTCTCAACCGCGACATCGACGCTCGACCCAAAGACGGGCACGCCCGAACGCACACAGCCCTTGGCCCAGGGCACGCCGGCGAGCGACCCGCTCCCGCTCGGGGGGGTTGCATACTGCAGCGCTTCTTGGCGCAGAATCGTCGGCGCGTTCGTGTTGAGCGCAAGGGCGGACGCCCCGCAGATCACCGCATCGGTGTGGAACAGCTCGGTGCGTTCCAGAACGCTTTCCGAGGGTTCACCCCGCCCGGGGTTCGATTCATCGTCGGAGAGAAAATCGATCGCATAGTGCGCAAGCCCGAGTGCCTGATTGCTCTCGGCCGGAAGATGCACATGCGTTCTGGTGTTGATCAGTGATGCGTCCAGACCCATCAACCAACTCCCTGCCCCACGATCGACGCGGGATGCGCTTCTCTTCGCAGCGACCCGGAAAGCCGTGAGCGACCGATCGCGAGGCCTTTCCTGCTGCGAGCGGCAACCATAGACGACGCCGGGGGACGCCGGGGGAAACCGCGTCTCGAAGCAGCGTCCCGCGGGCCAAGTTCCGGTCGGTCAATCGGGCAAGCACATGCGGCAAACGCGGGCAACCGCTCGGTGGCTTCGACCGTCGCCGCCCGCAGTCGCCTGGAAGGACACCGTTTGGATAAAATCCGGATCAAGATCGGGTCTGGTCCGCGTTTTTTTCTTGACGATCGCTTCCATTTCGGGCACCATGGGCCGATTCCCGCGTGCTGGAAGCGTGCCAACCGTGCCCGGTGATGACCGGCCCGTGTGCCATCTTCCTCGTCGCACGCGGCTGACGTGCTCGTTGACCGGGGTCTTGAAGTGAATCGGAGGTTTCAGCGCATGAAGTGGTTGAACAAATCTCGCGTCGGGGCTTGGGTGGGCGCGCTCGGAGCGCTCGCTTTGGCCGCCCAGGCTCATGCCCAGCTCACGCCCTTCGCCGTGGGCGACGACGTGCACGCGTCGGAGTCGGACGCCATCGACGGCGCCGGGCCCGCGCCAGCCTCCATCGGGCCGGACGTCATCGTGGGCGACCTCAACGGCGTCACCCGCTGGGGCACCGACACCGCCAACACCATGACGATCTTCTCCGTCGGCACGACGTCCTGCAACATCGGGACCTTGCCTCTGGACTGGGTCGCCAGCAACAACCGCCATCCCGTCATCGGGCAGAACCTCTACCGCTACAAGGTCGTCAACGGGGCCGCCCGCTTCGAGCAGATCGGTCAGAGCTGGCTCAAGCACGGGTTCACCGCGCTTGCTCAGAGCCTCTGCAGCCCGTGCCAGAATCCGGGCACCGGCTCGCGCCTGGGCGTCGGTTGCTCCGACCCCTATTCCGCCGGGCTCAACGGCGACCAGACTCGCCTCGGACCCAAGAACCACGTGAACGCCGCGACCGGCCACTACCCCTATCCCTTCACCAACCCCGGCGCGGGTTATGTCACCCCGCCCCCGGCCGCCGCGACGATCGGGCGCCGCCTGCAGGTGCTCAACACCGAGATCGACCCCGCGCTGAACGCCGGTGCCGCGTACTACGTCGAAGGTCAGTACGTGACGTGGGACGAGCCGCAGTGGGGCACCAACCACAACAACTGCGCCTATCGCCGCGTGACCAACGCCCGCAACGCTCAGAACCAGCTCACCCTGACCGTCTCCGGGCCGACCGTCCGCGAGAAGCCCGCGATCTACGCCTGGCGCGACGTCCATGATTCCGGCGTTGAAATCCAGGAGCAGATCATCCGCGGCGACGGCCAGTTCGTCTTTGCCTACCGCGTCACCGACCTTGGCAACTCGCGCTGGCACTACGAGTACGCCATGTTCAACAACACGTCCCACCAGAGCGGTGCGTCTTTCTCGGTGCCGATCTGCCGGGGTGCCAACATCACCAACGTCGGGTTCACCGACGTCGCTTACCACAGCGGCGAGCCCTACGACAGCGTTGACTGGGTGCCCGAAGTCACCTCAACTTCGGTGACCTGGCGCGTCGCGGAGACCTTCGCTCAGAACCCCAACGCCAACGCCCTGCGTTGGGGAACGCAGTACAACTTCCGCTTCATTGCGGATCGTCCGCCCGGAGGCAGCGCATCCCAGATCACCCTCGGGCTCTTCCGCCCCGGCGCCGTCAGCCAGGCGCTCTTCAGCGGCCTCTCCCCGAGTGGATGCTGCCCCTCCGACTTTGACGGCAACGGCCAGGTCGACTTCTTCGACTACCTCGGCTTCGCCAACGCCTTCGGCAACGACGAACCCGAAGCCGACTTCAACAACAGCGGGCAGGTCGACTTCTTCGACTACCTCGACTTCGCCAGCGCCTTCGGCGCCGGCTGCTGATCTGGCCCAGTCCGGGGGCTGGACAAGCGCTCCCGACCCGTGGATAATCCCGTCTCTCTCTTCCGGAGAGGTGGCAAGACCGATGCCCGGCGCTGAAAGGCGCCGGGTTTTCGTTTCGGGCCTTTCGCGCCGATCTCGTCATTGCACTTCTAACCTTCCTTACTGCCGTGGAGCCCGAACATGATCGCCGCCAACACCGCAACCATCTCTCCGACGGCTCACACCAGCGTGTACGACACCATCCTCGACGCCGTCGGTCGCACGCCGATCGTCCGCCTGAACAAGATCGTTCCGTCCGGCGCCGCCACCGTGCTCGCCAAGTGCGAGTACATGAACCCGACCGGCTCGATCAAGGACCGCATGGCGGTGCACGTGCTGCGCGAGGCCGAGCGCACGGGGCTCCTGCGTCCGGGGGGCGTGATCGTTGAGAACACGTCGGGCAACACGGGCCAGGGCGCTGCGATGTTTGCCGCTGTCCGGGGCTACCGCGCGATCTTCACGATGCCCGACAAGATGTCGAAGGAAAAGCAGGACATGCTGCGGGCGATGGGCGCCACCGTCGTCATCACGCCGACCGACGTTCCGGGAGACTCGCCCGAGCACTACGTCAACACTGCCAAGCGAATCGCCTCGGAGACGCCGGGCGCGTTCTATCTGAACCAGTACCACAACCCGCTCAACATCGACGCCCACGAGATCAGCACCGCCCCGGAAATCTGGGAGCAGACCGGCGGAAAGGTCGACGCCATCGTCGCTGGTGCGGGCACCGGCGGCACCATCTCAGGCATTGGCCGCTACATGAAGAAGCACCAGCCCCACGTCAAGGTCATCGGCGTTGATGTTGTCGGCTCCATCCACTTCGATTACTTCCGCACTAAGACACTCGTGCCCGCTCACGTCTACAAGGTCGAGGGGATCGGCGAGGACATCCTCTGCCAGGCGATGGACTACGCCGTCGTCGATGAGTTCATCCAGGTCGACGACGCGCAGAGCTTCGCCGCCGCTCGCAAGCTGGTTCGCGAAGAAGGCTTGCTCTGTGGCGGTTCCAGCGGTAGCAACGTGCACGCCGCGATTGAAGTCGCCAAACGCCTCGGGCCCGGCAAGACCGTCGTGACGATCCTTTGCGACAGCAGCACGCGCTACGTCAGCAAGTTTCTCAACGACGACTGGATGCTCGCCAACGGCTTCTCGCTCTGAAAGCGCGATCAGGAACTTCTCCCCTTCTACTCTCGCGCATGTCAGGACTCTTCGCCGGCACACCTCTCGAGCGTCCCGTCACCTGCGAGCGCTGCAACAAGCCCCATGCGCAGTGCAAGTGTCCACGCGACCGCGCAACCGGCAGGGTGCTCGATCCGAAAGATCAGGCGGTGCGTGTCCGCTGCGAGCAGAGGCGAGGCAAGATCGTGACGGTCGTCACCGGGTTGACACCTCGCTCGCCCGGCACCGACGACTTGCCCGAGTTATTCAAGCAGCTCAAGACCAGGCTCGCAACCGGGGGTGCGCTCGACGCCGCCAGCGCGACGATCGAGCTGCAGGGCGATCATCGCGACCGGCTCGTCGAGCACATGAAGTCGCTGGGCTACCCCGCCAAGGCAGCGGGGGGCTGACACTCAAGCCGGCTGGGGAGCGCTCAAGCGCACACTCGCCGCCCGGCGCTGCTGCTTGGGCTTCTCCTGTTCTGCCGCGTGGAACTCTTCGCCAAAGCGGAACAGGCGGAAGCTGTTGCCCAGCACGAAGATCTCGCCCACGAAGTGGTACAACCCCGCGAGCGGCAGAGCCGCCTTGCCCGCGGCAGAGAGCACGCCCGTGCTCGCGAGAATCAGGCCGACGATGATGATCACGATCGATGCAACGATGTTCTGCGTCACGATCGAGCGCGTGCGCCGGGCGGCCTCGATGAGGAACGGCACCCGCGAGAGGTCGTCGTTCATCAGCGCCACGCCCGCGGAGTTCGCGGCGATGTCCGAGCCCGAAAGGCCCATGGCCACGCCAACGTCCGCCGCCGCGAGCGAGGGCCCGTCGTTGATTCCGTCGCCCACCATGAGCGTCCGGCGTCCGCTCGACACCAGGTTCTTGATCTGCTCGTGCTTCTCCTCGGGCAAGCACTCGGCCTCGATGGCGTCCACGCCGACCGCCGCGCCCACGCGCTTCGCGACGCTCAACCGGTCACCCGTGAAGAGCGCCACGTACTTCACGCCCAGCTCGCGCAGGCGCGACATCACGCCCTTGAAGTTCGGTCGGATCGTGTCCTCCAGCCCGACGGCTCCGAGGTAGCGATCACCGAGCATGACGTGCACGCCCGACATCCCCTCGATCGACTTCTCGACCTGCTCGAACTGCTCGCGGATCGCGGGATTGATCTCCAGCAGCCAGCTCGCCCGACCGACGCGCAGCTCGCCAGCGCTCGTCCGCGTCAGCACGCCCCGACCGTGAATTTCTTCGTAGTCATCGGCCGGATCGATCGCGAGACGCGCCGCCCGTGCGGTGGTCATGATCGACTGCGCCAGCGGGTGGTTGGAGTGCTGCTCGCCGAGCGCAGCCGCCCGGAGGAGTTGCGCGCCCTCAACGCCCGGCGCGGGGGCAAGCTTGGTAACCTGGAACTTCCCGGTCGTGATCGTGCCGGTCTTGTCGAACACCACCGTGTCGATGTTGGCGGCGCCTTCCAAGAAGGCAGGTTCCTTGACCATGATGCCCAGGCGAGCGCACGCGGCAAACGCGGCCAGCATCGCCGTCGGGCTCGCCAGCAGCAGCGAGACCGGGCACGTCACCACCAGCACCGTGATGGCGGTTGTCGCGGCCTCGTCCCGCGTCGCCGGGTTCTGGCTCTTGAGGAACCACACCACCGCCGCCAGCGCCAACGCCACCGGCACGAAGAACTGCGCGACCTGCTCGATCAGCAGTTGACGGGGCGAGCGGCTTTGCTCCGCGGAGCGGATCAGGCTCGTCACCTTGCCGATCGTCGTGTCGGCGCCGACCTGCGTCACCTGGATGTCGATTCCGCCCGTCAGGTTCGTTGTTCCCGCGTAGACCGGGTCGTTCACGCTCAACTCAACCGGTGCCGCCTCACCAGTCAGCGAAGCCTGGTTGACGGTGGTTCGTCCGGTGAGGATCTTGCCGTCGACGGGCAGGTTCTCGCCGGGACGCACGCGAACAACCTGACCGACCTGCACGCGGGACAGCGGAACTTCCTGCTCCTGTCCGTCGACGATCACACGAGCGATGTCGGGCGTCAGGGTCACCAGTTCCGCGATCGCCCGCTGGGCGCCGAAGGCGGTCCGCCGGACCAGAAGCCCGATGAAGAGCAGGATGAAGGCGAGCATCCCCGCCGTGACATAGTCGCCATTGGCGATTGCTGCGAGAATTGCAACACCCGCAAGCGTTGAACTGGAAGGCTTGCCCGCCTTGAGCTCGGTCCACGCCGCCTTCAGAAGCGGGATCGACAGGAGCACCGCGCCGATCATCGCGGGGATCTGCGTCAGCGATTCGTGCGAGAGCGTGAACCAGTCGAGGACCGCCGTCACGAGGACGAACACCCCGCCCACGAGGTACACGCGAAGGTACTTCTCGACCTCCGCCTCGTGATTGCAGCACTCGATGTACGACTTGTCGGTGCGCGAGGGGTCAGGGCCCTTGGCGTGCGAATGGCCAGCGTGCGAGTGGCCCGCGTGCGAGTGGCCCGCGTGCGAGTGGTCATGCCCGTGGGCATGATCATGGTCGTGGGAGTGGTCGTGACCGGCGTGAGCGGAGGTGTTGGCCATGGGCGGGCGGCTCGACTGGGCTGTGGAAACTTCCGGATGTCGATGGACGCAATCACAACTGGAAACTGGGCACGCAGACACCCCCGGTTAGTCGCCGGGGTGCGGTACCATACGAGCCAACCCGAGCCCGGTTCATCGGCTCGGGCCGAGGCGACGGAAATCCAGCCAGGTCGGGGTGAACGCTCAGGGGTGATCCACGCTCGCAGTCGCTTCCGATCTCGCATTCATCTCCCATTCAGGCCGGGCATGCCCTTGGAGGGCATGAATCCAGACCTCCATATCCAGGGTGACTGCCTCATGCCAAAGGGCACGCGCGGGAAACGAACCAAGGTCGACCGCCCGATGGTCGGCGTCGTCGGGATGGGACAAATGGGACTTGTCTGCGCCGCGATCCTCGCCGATCGCTCCGCTGATGAACCCGAGACATCCGCCCCGCACGCAAACATGCACCGACCGGTCCGGGTCACGCTCTGGAGCCACGACGCCAGCGAAGGCGATCAGGTCGCCCGCTCCCGGCAAAGTCCGCGACTGCCCGGCTTCCGCCTCCCCGCGGAGGTCGGAGTGGTTGCCGGCGACGACGGGCTCGAGGCGTTGCGCGAGTGTTCGGTGCTGGTCTCTGCGGTCCCGGTCCAGTTCACGCGCGAAGTCTGGTCCCGTGCGGCGGCGCACGTCAAACCCGGCGCAGCCATCGTGAGTGTCGCCAAGGGCATCGAGGTCAAGACCCTGCGCCGCCCAACCCAGATCCTCGCCGAGGCTCTGGGCGATGATCCGGACAAGCCGGCGCGACCCCTAGGCGTGCTGAGCGGGCCCACGATCGCCGGCGAACTCGCCCGCTGCTTGCCCGCGACGATGGTCGCCGCCAGCGACGACGCCGACCTCGCGCTCACGATCCAACGGCTGTTCGGCACGCGATGGCTGCGCGTCTACACCAACCAGGACGTGCTGGGCGTGGAGCTGGCGGGAGCCGCGAAGAACGTCATCGCCATCGCCGGCGGGATCATCGACGGGCTGCAAGCCGGCTACAACGCCAAATCCGCGCTGCTGTCGCGGGGCATTGCCGAGATTGCCCGCCTCGGGGTCGCGATGGGCGCCAGCTCGGCAACCTTCTTTGGCATCGCGGGCGTCGGAGATCTGGCAACCAGTTGCTTTAGCCCCGAGGGACGAAACCGCTCCTGTGGGGAGGCGCTCGGCAAAGGCGTCAAGCTCAAGGACTACCTCAAGGGGACGCGGGGTGTCGTCGAGGGCGTGTGGACCGCCAAAGCGCTCGTGCGCCTGGCGAAGAAGTATCGCGTGGATATGCCGATCGCCGGCGCGGTCCACTCCGTGCTGTTTAAGGGAATGGACCCCATCGAAGCGATCAGCGGACTGATGAGCCGACAGCAAAAGGCGGAACGCGTGGGTTGATGCTGTCGCGCGAGGCATGAGGTGCGAGGTGCGATGCATAAGACGCGAGGCGCGGGATCCACTTTCTACTGCCCATTGCCCACTGCCCACTGCCCATTGCCTTCTCCTCAATCAACATCCGGCATCGAAGATCGTTGCGAAGTCGAGGTAATCGAAGAAATCAACTTGGCTATCGCGATTGACATCGGCCCGCGCATTCTCCGTCGCCAAGTCCGCCACGAAGTCCAGGTAGTCGAAGAAGTCCGGCTGGGAGTCGAGGTTGTAGTCGGCCGGGCAGATGGCACGGATCGCCGCCGCGGCGTTGAGCAGCCCGTGCCCGAAATCAACGTCAAAGCCGGGATTACCAAGGTCGGTCGCCGACGAAGCCAGGATCGTCTCGACCTGATCTGCGTTCAAAAGCGGATTCCACGACAGCACGAGCGCCGCCACTCCCGCCGCGTAGGGCGACGCGAAGGACGTCCCGTTGACGTACACGTAATCGCCCGTGACATAGCCCGGAGAGCCCGGGTTGTCGAGCGATGCGATCGTCTGCCCTGGCGCGGAATAGTCGAGGTCGTTGCCCCAGTTGCTGAATGATGCACGCTGACCGAACCGGTTGAGCGCCGCGACGGCGTTGACCGGCCCCAGCCGAGCCGGATACGTGATGGAGCTCGACGCGTCGTTGCCCGCCGACGCAAAGTGAACCATCCCGTTGTCGCGCGTCGCCTGATACGCCGCCTCAATCGCCGCGGACGAGAACCCGTAGTAGTTCGAGTTGTTGGTCACGCGGGCGCCGATGGACTGTGCCCAGTCGAGCGTGTCCACTGTCCATGAGGCGAACGACGACCAGCCCCCGTTGCACGCCAGCGAAGAGACGAACGTGCGCGCGGACGCGGCTCGCGTCCCCGGCGCGATGCCCACCAAGCCAAGGTTGTTGTTGATTCGCGCCGCAACACACCCAGCCACCGGCGTCCCGTGACGATCGCACGTGTTCACCGGGAAACCGCCCCCGTTGTCGTTCGTGGCATCGAAGCCTTCCGCGGCGTTAAGGTCCGGATGATCGAGCGCCACCCCAACATCGATGACGACGGTGATGATCGAAGGATCGCCCGTGGTCGTGTCCCAGGCCAACTCCGCATCCATGTCAAAGTTCGGCTGCCCGCCGTCCTGCCCGGTGTTCCGCAGACCCCAGCACACATTGAAGAGAGGGTCGTTTGGAATCAGGTCGCCCTGACCCGAAAAGGCCATATCCGGCTCGGCGAACGCGATGTCCGCTCGCGATGCGAGTTGGTTGGCGATCTCCAGCACGCGCACGCCTTCGGAGACGCTCAGTCGAATGAGCGCCATGCTGGGGAAGCTCGACCAGGTGCGATCGAGCGTTGCACCGGGGTCCAGTTCGCGAACCATGCTGAGCAGTTGGACGCTCGCGTCGCCCTGCAGTGCGGCGTCCGCCTCCGCCCGCACGCCGCCGCCCCTGGCGACATCCAACGCGCCGGCAAGGCGCACGATCACCGCCGGTGTCGGAAAGAGCGGGCGCCCTCGCTCGTCGACAAAGACGGGCGACGAGTACGCGCCGGGCGCAAGCATCGCCTGGCGCTCGACGGGCACGATGTCGTAGCCCGGGAAGTCCGACGGACGCTGCCCGGTGGCATCAACCACCGCGATACGGGCCGGATCGAGCTTCAGGGCTCGCGGCTGCTTGCCGTAGGTCACAAACATGGGCATCGGCCCGGTTTGTGGACTCAGCGCAGGAATCGACAAGATCGCAACCGCCGCGGCGCACGCAAGCATGGCTAACTCCTGAAGTAAAGCCCATACCAAACGGAGAGCACAAGCCAAGGTTTGGGAAACTCGGGCGATCCGCTCCCGCATCGTGCTTACGGACAGCTGCGAAGCCCTGATCGACTTCGGCCACTATACGACGAGCGAGTAAGGTCGTCGTTGCGGCTGCGGTCCGCCGTGACCATGGGTCGAAATCGTTTGCAACAAGGAGCATCGCTTCCGCACTCCTGCCCCAAGCCCGAGCCCAGGTTTAGCATCGACGTGTGAATCATCCGGCGCGTCGTCCGCCCCTACGAGTAGACGCTGCGCCCCCGCCCACAGAAGTCCGACTGGCGATAGCCTCGATCAACATATCGACCATCAGAGCATACACCCGCCCGGCTTCCTGTCGCTCAAACTGGCTCAACAATCCCGTGGTGATCGGGAACTGCGTTGGACTAAGGGCTCGCACCTCACGCAGCTGCGCCTCGCTGGCGGGCCTGAGGAGTCCTCCCGCCTCGGCGGTCGCCAACCCCAGTACGCTCGCATACCAGCCGAAGCAAAGATCGACCACGGCTTCGCTGTTGTTTCCGGCGTCTTTGAGTGCGGCGTAGACCTCCTCCGCGTGCCGGTAGTCGGCCGGCCCGGTCACCCAGAACCGCGTGAGCAGCGAAAACGACCGTGGGTACCGCAGCGCCAGGTCGCGGTACTGCATCGCAAGACCTCGTAACCTGTCCCGCCACCCCACCGAGCGGTCGAGCAGCCGGAGTTCAGCGTTGATGGCATCAGCCATCGCCCGCTCCAAACCTTCCTTCGAGCCGAAGTGATAGATCACGGCCATCGGGTCGCACCCGACGCACCGGGCGAGCGCGCGCACACCGAATCCCTCGGGCCCCTCCTTCTCGTGGAGGTCGAGCGCGATGCGAATCAAGACCTCTGGACTGAACCCCTTTGGGCCCCCGGAGCCCGCGCGGTCGTCTTGACTGCGGACGCTTGATTTCGCACGGGGCTTGCTCATCGCCTTGTCTCCAGCGGTCTGTTGCGAGTGTACGCGATCGGCTTGACTAATTCTACAACGTAGAATAAAGTCTACGATGTAGAAATAGGAGGTCTGCATGGGCGCTTCTGCATCAGTTCTTCCGCGTCTGGACGCGACCAAGAGCCTCGCGGCCGTCATCGGTTCAACCTTCTTCCTCGGGGTAGCGCACGGGATCGGCTACCCGATGACCGCGATCGCGTTCGAGCGCTGGGGAGCCCCGGCTTGGGCCTCCGGGCTCGCCTCGGGGATGACCGCTCTCGCATCGCTGTTCCTGCTTCCATTCGCTCCCGCCATCGCCCGTCAGCTGGGGATGGTCAACGCGATGACGTGGGGCTGCGCCCTGGGCGTCGTTGGCTTCCTGCTCCTGCCTGTGTGGCCGACTGTGGAGGGGTGGATCGTGCTGCGATTCCTGATGGGATTTGGCCTCCTGTTCCCATGGCTGCTGGGCGAGACGTGGATCAACAGCGTCGCCAGCGAGGAGTCGCGTGGCCGCGTGCTATCCCTCTATGTCGTTGCGCTCTTTGGCGGGTACGGCGTGGGCCCGATCATGCTCGGGTGGCTGCCGCCCGATGGGATGGCCCAGTTCGTCATCGGCGCGGTCCTGCTCGTGCTGACGGCGCTCCCGCTCGTTCTGGCACGCCGGCTTGCGCCCGCCATGCACGGGCACGGGTCCGCCGGCGTCGGCGCCATGTGGCGTCTGGCGCCGGTCGCGATGATCGCATCCCTCCTTGCTGGCGTGCTCGAGTACGCGTACATCGCGCTGCTCCCAGCCTTCGGCATGCGCAGCGGGTTGGGTGAGGCGGCCTCACTCCACCTGGTCAGCGCATTCCTGTGGGGCGGTGTCGCCCTCTCTTTCCCGTTCGGGTGGCTCGCCGACCGGGTCGACCGCGACCGGCTGATGCTGTGGTTTGTCGGCGCGTTTGTCGTTCTCGCCATTCCGGCGGGCTTGGCCGTTAGCGTGCCCGGGCTGGCGCTACCCGCGACGTTCTTGCTCGGAGGGGTCGCATGCGCTTTCTACACTCTGGGGCTGGCCATCTTGGGTCAGCGGGTTCCGGCGCGCGACCTTGGGGCCGCGAACGCGGCGTTCCTTGTGCTCTATCAGATCGGCCGGCTCGGAGGGCCGCCGGCAGTGGGGGCGGGGATGGACATCTGGCCCCCCACGGGGCTGATTGTCGGTGCGGTTGCACTCTGCCTGATGGCAGGAGGCGCGTTCGTCGTCGTGATGCGCGCGGAGGCGCGGCGGCGGCAGCGGAGTGATGCTTCGTCCGGCTCTCAACGTGCTTCCGGATGTTCATCGCTCCTGCGAGTGAGGGACGAAGCATGCATTCATGCCCGACGCCAATCGCGCAGCGCACGGCGCGGTGAGTGACGGTTCGCTGGCTCGCACTCGAACTTGGTGGAGACATGCTTCCACCTTGCCGGTTTGTGACGCCCGGGCCTCGTGACTCTGAGACCCTGAAACCTCTCTTGAAACTACCTCTCTTCTTCTGTTGCCTCTATTCGCGCGAGGTCGCAATCTCTTTCCGATCGCGGGCCAGTGGCTTCCCTGGGTGCTGTGGTTACGGTTATTGCAAGCAATACAAGGATGACTCGTGCGCCGTGCCGGCGGCGGGAGAATGAGCTGTCCGCGAGACCCAAAAAAGTCGAGCTTAGAGTTGGAAATGCGTTCGAAGAGCTTCACGAAAGGTGACAACACGACGGTCCACGCCGTGTGGGACAAGGGAATCACCATCATGCGCGGACGAAAGATGCAGCGCACGATGGAAATGCACTCCCACAGCACGTATCAGATTGGCGTGGTCGTAGAGGGCGTGGGCAGACACTGGTACCGCCACGAGGACCGCACCATTGGAGCCGGTCAATCCCTCTCGCTGCACCCGGGCGAGTTGCACGACGGCGGGCCCGCGTGCGCCTCTGGATGGTCGTGGTACTTTCTGTACATCGATCCCGCTTCGATGCAACGTTCCCTTGGCGACGGCGAGCGGGCACGACCAACCGAGCTCTACTTCGCCGAGTACGTCCTAAACGACAGGGTGACGTACGACCATCTCTTGATAGCTTGCCGCGCCATCCATGATGGCGAGCCATTGCTGATGCAGCAGTCGGCGCTGATGGCTGCATGCCGAACTCTCCGCGAGCGTCACGCCAACGAGTCGGTGGCTTCCCGCAAACGGTGTGCAGATGTGCGGCGTGCCGCGGCCATGCGGGACTACCTGGACGCCAACTTCATGCTTGATGCACCGCTCGAGTCGCTCGCGCGGGTGGGAGGGTGCAGTCCTGCATATGCATGCCGAGTGTTCAGTGCGGCCTGGGGGCTCGCCCCGCACCAGTATCAGATCGTCCGCCGTGTGCTGAGAGCCCGCGAGTTCGTGGCGCAAGGCCGTCCGGTTGACACTGTGGCGCGGGCGGTGGGGTTCTGCGATCAGGCCCATCTTACAAGACACTTTCGACGCGTGCTCGGCGTTCCACCAGCGCACTACGCGCGCAAGTTTGTTCAAGAAGTTGTTGGTTGATTGGTGCACAATCTGCTCCGTAGTTCCCACCGAGATCAATGCTCGGTGTAAACCTCTCGAAAGGACCACCCGCGATGCCCGACCAACCTCTCAGGAACAAGACCGCAATCGTGACCGGAGCCGCCAAAGGCATGGGCCGCGCCATCGCGCAGCGGCTTGCTGCTGACGGCGCCTTTGTCGTTGTCAACTATGCTGGGAGCGTCGAAGAGGCGAACGTAACCGTGGCCGGGATCACGAGCGCAGGCGGGCGTGCGATTGCGGCACAGGCCGACGTGTCTCACTCGCAGTCGGTTGTCGACCTTTTCTCCATCGCCGAAAGAGCCGGAGGAGGCGTTGACATTCTCGTCAACAACGCGGGCCGCGCAACCCGTAAGCCCCTGGCCGAGTTCACCGATGCGGAGTTCGATGCTCTCACCGCGACCAACTTGCGCGGAACGTTTCTGACACTTCGTGAGGCAGCCAAGCGGATGCGAGAGAACGGACGAGTGGTGAACATCTCCGCGAGCTTTCAAGGTGCTCCAATCCCTGGATATGGGCCTTATGCGGCCACCAAAATGGCAGTTGAACAGCTCACGGCGGTCGCAGCAAAGGAACTTGGCTCGCGCGGCATCACCGTCAACGCTGTTCGTCCAGGTCCGACACGAACCGACCTGTTCATGCACGGTAAGGACGACGCTCTGGTCGCCAAGTTCGCCGCGATGGCTGCCCTCAACCGCATCGGAGAGCCTTCGGATATCGCGAACGTCGTGTCCTTTCTGTGTGGGCCCGAGGGAGGGTGGGTGACAGGGCAGGCTATCGGCGCCAACGGCGGATACTGGTAAGCCGCACTCATCGAGGAGTTGTACATGAGTTCGAGCAAGTGCATTCTTGTCACCGGCGCAAGTAGTGGGTTCGGCCTGCTCATGTCCAAGGCGCTTGCCAGGGCCGGGCATCGCGTGTATGCATCCATGCGCGGTCTACGCGACAAGAACGTGAAGGCCTCGGCCGAGATCACGTCTTGGGCGACGGGGGAGAAGGTGGCGATACATCCGCTGGAACTGGACATTCTGAGCGATGCATCCTGCGATCGAGCGGTGGAGGAGATCACCGCGCGGGAGGGTCAGATCGATGTGCTCATCAACAACGCCGGAATGCTCGTAATCGGGGTATCCGAGTGCTTCACGCCCGATCAGGTGTTGGCATGCCTGAATACGAACGTGGTTGGACACTTCCGAGTCTGCCGGGCCGTCCTTCCGGCCATGCGTGCCCGGGAGGATGGCTTGCTCATTCACATCGGAAGTGTGACCAGCCGCGTCATTAGCCCGTTCCAGGGTCCATACGTTGCCGCGAAGACGGCGTGGGATGCTTTGGCCGAGACGATCCACTATGAGAATGCGAGGTACGGTATCGACACTGTGATGGTGCAGCCGGGCGCCTATACCGGAGGCACCAACCACTTCGCTGGTGCGCAGCGCCCCGCCGACGCCGCGCGCGAGTCTCAATACTCCCGCATCACAGATGTCCCCGCGCAGCTCGTGAGTCGGCTGGGCTCATTGGTGCCAGAAGGAGCGCGCACCGACCCTGATGAAGTCGCCGAGGAGGTCGTGAAGGTCGTCGCGCAGCCCAAGGGGAGCCGGCCCTTCCGAATCGTGGTCGATCCCCAGCGCCATGGGGCGGAGCACGTCAACGCGGTTGCAGCGAGCGTGCAGCACGACTTCATGCGGCGGATGGGCATCGCGGACATGAGAGTGTGCAGGCTTACGCCATAGTCCGGCCCATCGTGCTCGCCGGATGCCTCGTTTCGGCCGTGCGGCATGTCGACGAACCGATCCGGCCTGCTGCTGGGGCTCACGGGGCGCATCGCGGTCAAGAGTCTCGCTGAGCGGTTCGTAGCCGGTGAATGCGGAGACCCCCCCTGTCCGCCCGGGTTGCCGGCCCCGAACCGGCCGCACGAGTCCCGACTTGCAGGACGGTCAGATCTGCAAGGGGTGATTGAGGAAATGCGAGCGCGGTTGAACTACTTTCGAGCATGCACGAGGAATCAGCAAAGGTCCTACTCGATCGCATGGCACGTGGCGAGCGCCACAGCGCAGAAAAGCTAATACCCATGGTTTACAGCCAACTGCGCGCGCTCGCGCAGAAGGCTCTGGCCGGAGAGCGTCGCGATCACACGCTGCAAGCAACGGCACTGGTGCACGAAGCCTATGCGAAACTTGTCGACCAGCCATTGGTCGGTTACGCCAACCAGGCCCATTTTTTCCACGCCGCGGCGCGGGCCATGCGTCAGGTTCTGGTCGATCATGCCAGGGCTCGGAACGCGGTCAAGCGAGGGGGCGGAGCGGCCGTGTCGTCCATCAGCGACGTCGCGGCGGCTTTCCACGCGGATCCAGATCGAGTTCTTGCGCTCGATGAAGCAATCTCTCGCCTGGAGCAGGAAGATCCCGAAGCGGCATCGGTTGTCCGCCTCCGGTTTTTCGCCGGTCTCAGCGGGGAAGAATCAGCTGCGATTCTTATGGTGTCGCCTCGCAAGGTCGACATGCTCTGGGCCCGAGCCAGAGCGAAACTTATGTTGCTGCTGGAGGCTAGTGATTGATGGCATGGCGTAGAGCCGGCCGACATGATTCGAGCGGGAAAGCTGGGGGAGATGCAACGCGAAAGAGTCAACGAGATCTTCGAACTGGCACTTGGCGTGCCCGTCTCGGAACGCCTTGATGTCGTCGATGCGGCGTGCGGCGATGACGTGGCGCTCCGTGAGGCGGTGGTCGGGATGCTCGACGCGCTCGACCGTGCGCATGGCTTCCTGGCAAACCCCACGGCGGCCGCGATGCCGCCTTCAAGCACTTCGGTGGCGGGCCGCGGGATGCCTCTCGTCGGCGCCGTGATCGATGGATTCAAGCTGCTTGAGTGCATCGGCGAGGGCGGCTTCGGCTCGGTGTTCATGGCGGAGCAGACAGAACCGATCCGCCGGAGGGTCGCGGTCAAGATCCTCAAGCCGGGCATGGATTCACGCAGCGTGATCGGTCGTTTTGAAGCCGAGCGCCAGGCGCTGGCGATGATGGATCATCCCAACATCGCCAAGGTCCTTGATGCGGGGACGACCGCGTTCGAGCTCGGCTCGCGCCCCTACTTCGTGATGGAACTCGTACGGGGCGTGCCGGTCACGCGATATTGCGATGAAGCCAAGCTCTCGCCTCGCGAGCGGCTCGAGTTGATGCTGCCAATCTGCCGTGCGGTGCAGCACGCGCACAGCAAGGGCATCATCCATCGCGACATCAAGCCGAGCAACGTGCTGGTCACGCTGCACGACGGAGTCGCAGTGCCGAAGGTGATCGACTTTGGGATCGCCAAGGCAACCACGCAGCCGCTGACGGACAAGACGGTGTTCACCGAGTTTCGTGCGCTGATCGGCACACCCGCGTACATGAGCCCGGAACAGGCGGAGATGAGCGGGCTGGACATCGATACGCGCAGCGATGTGTATTCCCTGGGCGTGCTCGTGTACGAGCTTCTCACGGGCTCGACTCCCTTTGAAACTACCGAGCTGCTCCGGGCGGGGATCGCCGAGATGCAGCGGATCATCCGTGAGCGCGAGCCCGCAAAGCCCAGTACCCGGCTGAGCACGGCAGGCGAAGCACTTCGCTCGATTGCCGATAGCCGGCGCGTGCCGCCGGAGAAGCTTGGGCGCGTGGTTCGAGGCGAGCTCGACTGGATCGTGATGAAATCGCTGGAGAAGGACCGCAACCGTCGGTACGGGACCGCCGAGGCCCTTGGGCAAGACATCAGTCGGTACCTGGCTGGCGAAGCGGTGGTGGCAGCGCCGCCGAGCAGGGCGTATGTCGTGCGGAAGTTCGTGCGCCGGCACCGGCCGCTCGTCGCGGCGTCGCTTGTAATTGTGGCCGCGCTGCTGATCGGAGCCGCTGGGCTGGCGCTTGGGCTTGTCCGCGCGACCGAGGAACGCCTCATCGCTCAAGCTTCTGCGGAATCAGCTCGGCGATCGCTGGTTGCGGCAAGGCTCAACGCGGCGCAGGGGGCGCTTCGTGCAGTCGACGGCGCTGAGGCCCGACGCCAGCTCGATTTCATCACGCCCGCGGAGCGTGCCTGGGAGTGGGAGTACGTGGACTGCCTGCTCGTGCCCCCCGCCACGACGTGGACCCTCATGTCCGACGCTGTCCAAACGCGCACGCTGCTATCGCCGAGCGGGACACGGGGAATCATGGCTGAAGTCGAGACCGGGCGAGGGGCGCTCTTCGATGCGACGGAGCCAGATAGGTCGCGACCGATCCACATTCCAAATGAGAGCTTTTTCGCGGTCCCGTTGGACCAGAGCGACGTTGCCCTCTGCCAGATGTTAAGACCTGTTGAATCTCTCGCCGGCTTTGACTTCCAGCACGGCCGCGAACTCTGGAGACGCCCCGGACGGCTCGTCGGCATGGTCGATGGTCAACGCGGGCTGAAACGTCTGCAGACTGGCGATTACGCCATATTCAGCGTTCATGACGGCTCCCGCCTTGCGACGGTGTCCGGGTCGCCCCTGCTTTCTGCGGATGGGCTCGTGGTTCGAGCCATGCTCGTGCGCGACCGCGGCGTGATCGACATCGACTCCGGGGCCCGGCTGGGCCCGCCACCTCCCATCCAGCTGTCCAAGTGGATCGGCGGCCGCATCGATACGGAAAGGGGTCTGTATGTCATCCTCATGACGCAAGGAACTGGCTTCTCCTCGTCGGTGGTTGTCTGGCGTGCCGACGGCAGCTTGGTGTGGTCGCGGGAAGTTGGGGGAGGGGGTGAATCAGTCTCCTGGAGCGCCGACCGCGAGCGTGTCTGGCTCAACCAGCTCACGTCTGTCGTCGCATTTCCGTTGCACAAGCCGTCGGAAGCCGCAACGATCGCGCTCACCAGTCCCATGGGGATGATCCGAGAGCCCCCGCCCGGCTCGCCCTTCGCCCTTGTGAGCGATGACCGGGGTCGATTGATGGAGGTTGCGCTTCGCGGGGCGCCCGGACCTTGGCTTTTCGAGGGGCCCTTTCATGTGTCCGCCTCGGCGACGGACATCTCGCCGGACACCTCGCTCGTCGCGACCGGCGACTGGGGCGCCGTCACGCTCTTTGACGCGAGAACCGGCGCTGTGCGGTGGCGGCGCGGGGGTTGGAGCCGGTTCATCCGCGCCGTGGCGATCGCGCCGGATGGCTCGACCGTCGTCGCCGGAGCGGAGCGCGGGCGTTTGCGTTGCTATGACGCGGCAACTGGGCGCACGCTTTGGCAATCCGAGCCGGTGGCGGGAGAAGACGTGACGGCGCTGCTCGTGTTGCCGGGAGGCCGAGTGCTCTCGGGCTCAAGTTCGGGCGCTGTCCGCCTGTTCAACGCTCAAAGTCCGAACCCGCCCCTCGCCGCTTTGCCAGGACGTGGGGCCGCTATCGATGGTCTGATACCGACGCCAGACGGCTCAGGCGTTCTTTGCGTTGTTCCCGGCACCGGTCGTCACGACGGGCAGGTTGATCGGAAGCCCGCGCCAGAGGCCGCCCGGCCGGACTTCGGTCTGAGTGTCCGCGCCGTCGACGATCTCCGCCTTCTGGTGCACCGACCCATGCCCGACGAACCCCCGAGTGCGGCGGCGTTCTCGCCAGACGGCGCTCGCCTTGCCTATGGCACTGTCGCAGGCCGGGTCGTGCTTGCCGATGCCGCCACACTCCGCGACGTGGGCGAGATCGCCCGTGTCCCCGAGCAGGTTCGAGCCCTGTGCTGGTCGGCGGATGGTTCGAGGCTTTTCTCCGGTGACGCGAGCGGCGTCCGTGTGATAGACCCCGTCCACGGGGGCATCATCGCGAAGATCGACGAGCGCGCCTCCATCCGCCTCCGCTTCGCCCCGTCTGACCGCTCGCTGCTCTCGACGGCCTACGCGGGAACCACACGATTCGAAGTCCGGCTTCCGAGTTCCGAACTCCTGCTCGAGCGCGAGCGGGTGTTCCATGCGATGGCTTGGCTCAGGACCGAGCGTCCGTGGGCCGAAACCGTCGACCAGATTCGACCCCGCTTTGCGAGCGACGTTCAGAGGGACCCCCAGCTGCGCCGCGAGGCTCTCGCCTTGCTCAAAGCTCTTGGGGATCAGCCTGCCCAGCTCAACAACTCTGGATTGCTGGCGATCATCGAGGGTGATCATGCCCCGAGGCTCGCTCAAGCGATCGAAGCTCTCGACGTCGCCATCCGCGATGTTCCGGACGCGCCGAACTTCCGCCTGACCCGCGCGTCATTGCTCAGCAAGTTAGGGCGACACGCCGAGGCCCAGGTCGCGTTTGCTGAAGCCCGGCGTCTTTATGCCGAGTACTCCGATCTGGACCCGCCCTTGCTTGATGCGCTGGAAGCGGAGCTGTTGCACGAGGCGGGCGATGTGGAAGGTGCGTCCGCCGCCATGGCCCGTGCACGGGCGGTCATCGAAGCAACTAGCGACCCGGAGCGCCGAGCCATCCTCGAACGTCAGCTCGCGGACACCGAGCAGAGCTTGTCAAAGCTCGGCAAGTCGAAAGCGGGCGGCAAAGCGGACGAAGACCAGCGTTGAGGTGCGTTCGCTCGCTGCGACTTGGGTTGCGCTCGCTGTGTTGCCTACTCAAGTCGATCTCCTCTCGCACCGACCATCTCGTGCCGCCGAGCAGTCCGCCCGACATCTGCACGAGTCTTGCGCCCGCTTCGCGTCTTTGCCGCCTGGAGAGCGGAAGCGGCTCGGATCTCGCGTTGGGCGTCTGGTCGCATTGCAGGCAATGCGGCGCACGTCGCGTCGCCGCTGGTTTTCAGGAGGGCTCGAGATGAGCAAGTTTCGTGCGTTCGTGGGTCCCGCCGCGGCGATCGCCCTGTCCATGCCCGCGGTCGCGGAGACGACCATCACCATTTTCCAGACGGGCTTTGAAGCCTCGGAGGGCTACGCCGGCGGCGCTCTCAACGGGCAGAACGGCTGGTCGCCGTTCCTCGGCATCAGCCCGAACATGGCTCAGGTTGTCGACACCTCCGCACTCGGTGGCTCACAGGCCGTCCGTCTGGACTCCCAGAGCCTCGATGTGATCGACGACCCCGCAGGCGCGCTCCGTGGCGGTTCCATCGGACGGGCTCTGAGCGTTCCGGCAACGCAGGATGCTCTTGCGCTCGCGTCGATCTCGCTAGGTGCAAAGTTCCAGATCCAGGCTGCGGGTCCCATCGAGCCGATGTTGGGCACGAACGTGATTTTGTGGGGCGGCTCCGGCGGTGACGTCTTCGTCGAGGGTGCCGGGCCGGGTATTGAGTCGAACCTCCCAATCTTTGGTTACGCGACGCCGCCTGCATTCAACAACGCGACTCCGATCCAGCTTGGGACCACCTACTCCTTCCAGGTCGACTTGGATTACGCGACCGGGGTAAGCACGCTTCACTTTGATGGCGTGCTACTTGACTCCCGTCCGTTTGATACGAGTACTTTGCCCAGCCTGCTCGACATGCAACTCGTCAACCTGGACACCTCCTTGGTCGACGCCAACGTGTTTTATGACGACCTTTCCGTGACGGCAAGCTACATCCCCGCGCCCGGCGCGGCGGCACTGCTAGGGCTCGTGGGTCTCACCGCATCCCGCCGACGGCGCTGAATCCGTTGCGCCTCGCCCCATGTTCGTTCGCCTGGAGAGGTGCAGAAGGGGGGCGAACGCTGTGCACCCCCCAAGAGCCAGAGATCGGGAGGATCCGCTATGCCGTCCGCCGCCATCGTCGCGTCCGCGTTCATCACCGTGTGCGTCCTGCCCTTGGCCGCGCAAGCCCAGATCGTCCACTTCGCCCCACACACGCCCATCCGCGTCGGTCCCGGCCAGTCGTTCGAAATCGACCTGGACACGAGCGGGACCGTCGACTTCACGGTAAGGATGACCACGATCAATCCGCATCCCTTCGGCGCCGAGTTTGGGATCTATCTATCGGGTACCGCCGACAGCGCGACCCTCTTCCGTGTCTCGTCGAGCACCGGTGTGTTTGGTGATGAACTCGTCCGCGCGCTGCCGCGCGGCGGCTTGATTGGCGGTGCCTTGGACTGGTGGCCGGAGCCCATACGCTGGGCGTACGCGCTCGAGGCCCGCTGGGTGGTTGACCACTGGACGGGTGGGTTCCTTTATGTCGATGGCGACTGGGTCGGGGTCGAGCACGCGATCGCTCCTCTGCGTTTCCTTGGCTCGGACGGCCTGCCGAGGTTTGGATGGCTCAACGCTCGATCGCTCGGCCCCGCCGGCGCGGAGGTCCTCGGCTGGGCGTACGAGACCACCCCGAACTCCCCCATCCTCGCCGGCGCGATCCCCACCCCCGGCGCGGCAGCGCTGCTGGCACTGGGCGGGGTCGTCGCGGCGCGCCGGCGGCGCTGACGTTGGGCCGCCGGCTCGCAGAACCTCGCGCTGTGCTGTGAACCACCGCCTCTGGCATTCAGGCCAGGGCCAAGGACAGGAGAATTGACATGAAGGTCATCGTTGCGTCCCTTGCAGGCGCCATCTGTGTCGCGGCCTCCTCCGCCCGCGCCGAGATCATCCACGCCTCGAATCTCGAGTGGTACTGGCCGAGCTGGGAAACGAGTTTCCACCGCGAGATCGCGGGCGGTTCATTCACGCAGGACTACTCTCGACATCCCTGGCGTCGGCAAGCGTGGATCACGCTGGCAGGAGACTCGACAGTGAGCTTCGGCCTCTTCGACATCGCCCCCGGCTTCGAAGTCGGGCCGGGTGATTTTTGGAGCGGCGGTGCGCTGATTCTGGAACTCGGTGGCGGAGGGTATTACGGAGGTATCTTCGTCGGAGAGAACGACGATGGGCTGTTTATTTACCCCATCGTCTACCTGGGCCTTCGCGTGGCGACGGCCCAGCCGGAGTCCTTCCTCTACGGCTGGATGCGGATCGAGTCGGGGGGCGACCCGGCCGTCGGTGGGTTCATCATCACCGAGTACGCGTACCAGTCCGCGCCAGACACGCCCATCCTCGCCGGCGCGATCCCCGCGCCCGGCGCGGCGGGGGTGCTGGCGCTCGGGGGTCTCACCGCATCTCGCCGCCGACGCTGAGTTTGTTTCACACTTGGAACGTCGTGTTGTCTCACGATCGGAGTCATGCCTTGACGTCACCTTGACGCCTTCACTCTCGCACAGCGGCGGGCGCTGTTGCCCGCACGTAAATCTCTTTGGCAGTTCGCATACGAGAAAGGTTGCATAATGAATGGCCGGTACAAATGGATGAATCAACGGAAAGTACATCGATCCGGAGTTGCCTTGCTCGCGGCGTGCATGCCCGCCAGCGGGGCGACGATGTTGGCGGTTCCGGCCGTCATCATGTCAGCAGTTTCTTCGCCGGCGTTGGCGCAGAACAACATTCCGTGGCGGCACGCCGTCGATATCACACTCACGGAGTATGACGTGAGGATGTCGGTCAATGCCAGCGAGGGGTATCGCCCCGTCTCGATCAGCGGCCGGTCGGCGGCCGGGGGAACTCGGTTTGACGTCGTGTGGATTCAGGACGGGACACCGGCTTCAGACTGGCGCCACACGCGGGGCCTGACACGCGCTCAGGCGCAAACGTGGGCAACACAGCAGGCAGCAGAAGGGTTCATTCCTATCGCGATCACGGCGTATCCAGGAGGCTCAAGCGAGCTCTACGCAATCGTCTCCAAGCGATCGGCGAGCACGTTCGCAATCGCGTGGAATCTGTCACGATTCGAGATTTCGGCACAGAACTCCATCCAGTCAGCAGCGGGACGAACCAGCTCCTTGATCTGCAACTGGTCGAACGGCGCTGAAACCCGCTACACGATCGTCTATACCAACGAGCCCTCTGGCGGTTGGGCGAGCGCGTGGAATCAGAGCACGACCGGTATTCAAAGCGTTGCCTCGACGCGCGACACGCAGGGGTATCGCCTCGTATCCCTGCAGAACAACGGGACATCCGCGCCAATCTACGCGGGGGTTTGGCGATATGTCCCGCAGCCCGAGGGCGGCCGTCGCCAGTTCTTCAACCAAACAGCCGCGGAGTTCAACTCAACGGTTGCCAGCATGACGTCCGACGGGTTCCGCCCGGAGCTCATCACCGGCGCTCCGGTGACGGGCGGCACTCGGTTCTCCTCCGCATGGGTGAGCCAGATCGAGGTGTATCCGAGGACATGGCGGGTCAAGGGGCGCGTAGTGCCCGAACTCGCGGCCCTGGACCAGGCAATGCAGACCTACATGCAAGCCAATCGCGTCTCAGCCTCTCAACTCGCCATCACCTACGGAGGCAGGCTCGTCTTCAACCGCGCGTACACCTGGGACAAGCCAACGAACCCCGACACCACGACACGCCAGCGTTTTCGCACGGCGAGCGTCTGCAAGCCCCAGGTTGCGACCGTCGTGATGCAACTCGTCGAGCAAGGCCTGCTTTCGCTTGACGATCAGATGGTTCGGTACATCGGCGGGACGTGGGCCGACCCCCGTGTGGCGCAGATCACCATCCGCGACCTGCTGCGCCACTCGGGAGGTTGGGACCGCGACGTGTCGCCCGACCCAATGATTCTCGACACAACGATCGCTGCTGCCCTGGGCGTGCCGCTGCCAATCTCGCGGAACGACATCGTTCGATACATGCAAGGACAACTGCTCGACCGCAACCCGGGCAGCGGGTGGTACTACAGCAACTTCGGCTACATGCTGCTGGGGATGATCGTCGAGCAGATAGCCGGAACCACCTACGAGGACCGCGCTCGGCAGTACGTCTGGGAGAACGTCGGCGCATGGGATGACCCTCGCGTGACCAGCTTCCGTGTTCCGTTCGCCGATGAACCCGTGTACGACGACCTGACCGACGGCCTTCGGCCGAGCGCGTATCAGCCAGGGACGCTGGTGCCGAATCCCTATGGATCGTTCAACAGCGAGAACTTGTCTTCAGTAGGATCATGGGTTACGTCGGCCCGCGACCTCGCACGCTTCACACGAGCGAGCGAGGACGTGACCCGGACGAACCTCCTAGCGCCCGCCTCGGTGCAGGCGATGCTGGAGCGTCAGCCTTACTTCGAGGGTTCGGACTTCTACTACGGCCTCGGGTGGTTCTCGATCCCCGGAGTCGGCAACGTCGCGTTCCACGGCGGAGATATGCCCGGCACAGCCGCGGAGATTGGTGTGCTCATCAACGGCTCGACCTATGCCGGCGTTACCAACGTCAACGCATACTACACCGGCGGCGATGCAGCACTCTACGCGTGGCTCGAGCCTCTGCTCTTGAACACCACGCAGTGGCCCGCGGGCGATCTCTGGTGCCGCGCTGATTTCAGTTTCGATGGCACCGTTGACTTCTTCGACTATCTCGACTTCGCGCAGTCGTACGCGCAAGAGGACGAGGCTGCAGACGTCAACGAAGACGGGCAAGTCGACTTCTTTGACTATCTCGAGTTTGCCCAGGCGTTCGACCAAGGCTGCTGAGCCTCCAACCGAAGCCGGTCCGGCTTGCGACCGAAGCTCCAGCGAGGTCTACACGTACCGCGAGCTCCGTAGTCGGGGCTCGCGGCATTCAATTCAAGCACCATTCAGCAGCCCACGCGAGATCGGGGGCGACTACTCGGCGAATGCCGAAGAGACAAAACACTTTGAAGCCGTCGGGGCTGACCAGGCGCAGTTGCGGGCGCTGCTCGAAGCGCACCGGCTGGAAGACGGGTTCGCCGGGCGTACGCCGCAGACGGACGTGCTCCTCGCGCGAGTCCAGCCGGCGCATCAGACGCGAGCGGAGGCGCAAACGGGGACTTCGCTGGCGTTCAATCGGTATGGCTACTCGCGGCGTGAGTGGGGATTGGCCTGGCAGAATCGCAACTGAGCCAGCTCACGCATTGGGCGCGCTCGCTGCGGCTTGACGCGGTCGTCAACTGGCACCACGCACACGCAGATGGATGCCAGCGCGAACCTGGAAAAGTGTCAGTGAAAACGTCAGTACCGGGAGCGCGTTCCGGCGAATCCGGGCGCGTCTGGGCGTGTGATGAGCCAAGATCCGCACGGGGACGCATTGGCACCGAAACCTGCAATTCACGAGAGATCGCGACGCAGCGCGTCTCGGCGCGGCATCGCGTCAGAATCGGGGTGGGCGGATTCGAACCGCCGACCCGTTTGGCGAACCCGGACGATGATCTGCGCCAGCAGATTGCCCAGGTTCTCACCGCTCAAGCCGCCCTGATTGCTCGACTCCTTGCCCAGGAGTCGGTTCATGAACATCCCATGCCCGGAAGTCGGCACAGGTCGGCGGGATGAGGCGGACGCCCGCCTGATCGCCGATGCGATGGGGCGATCGGACCCCGTCGAGCGTCCGGCCCCACCACCACCGCCCGTGCCGGTGGCGTGGTTAGACACGATCGATCAGGCCGTAGATGCCACCCACCCCGACCAAATCCTGGCGGCTCTCTCGCTGATCGAGGCCATCAAGGCCTTGACGAAGCGACTTGAGGGCCGGGTCGAAGACGCGGCGATCTCGTACATCACCGCGCACGGGGACATCACCGACGGCGTGCGACGGTACTACGTGGGCCCAAACAAGCGCACCAAGGCCCGCGACTCATGGGCCGTGCTGCAGGCCCTTCTGGAGACCATGGGCGGCGACCTGCGCTCGGTTGCTGACTGCCTGGCATCCGATTGCTGGAAGCCGGGCGCTTGCCGGCGGCTCCTGGGAGACGCGGTCGCAAACTCCTTGTTCGAGACCGTCGTCACCCAGGACCTCAAGACCGGCGAGCCCGGCAAGCCGCGGCTCCAAAAAGTCGATCCGCGATTCACCGGAGGTGGCGCATGAGCAAGGCGGAACGGCATCGCGTGCTTGCGCAGCTGATGGATCAGCTGCAGCCCGTGGACGCACTGACGCGATCCACCCGATTGCCAGCGTCGGTCGTCACTCGCTCCCTGGACTCGCTGCAGCGCCATGGATTGGCCAACCAGGACGCGCGAGGCTGGTGGCAGTGGACGGATCAAGGGAAGCGCTACTGCGCCGTCCGGCGACTTTGGAACGAGTGTGAAGAAGTCGCCGACGCATATCAGATTGGAGCTGGCAAGTGAGTTGGATCAACCGGTACAAGAAGCGGTACATCATCGAGCCGATGGATCTGCAAGATCCGGACGGCGTGACCTGCGTTCAAATCGCGGCGCTGGACACGGAAGAGACCAACTTCAACAACGAGAAGGGCATCCGACATCTGCTTTTGCTTCGCGGCTGGACGCGGAAGCTCAAGCTGAATAACAGCATGTTCGACCTGCTGGGCATGATGTTTCCGGGAGACGACGAAGGTATTCTGGTCGGTAAGAACATCTACCTGACAACTCAAATCACGCAAGAGTTCGGCGAGACAAAGCAAAAGGTCACGATCCACGTGAAGCGACCGCCGCCCGACGCTCTGGCGGTCGATCAAGTTGGCCAGGTGCTGCCCGGTCAGGTTCGCGGCCAACTGCCACAGAAGCCCGGCTTTCCGGCCGCGACCGAAGATCCCAACGCCCCGATGGGCTTGAAGGCGGCTTGCGTGATCCTGAGCGAGGCGCGGCGACGCGACCTCACCAGACAGCAGCTCGAGCATCGTCTGCTTATGGCAGAACTGGGCGGCGCGATCAACGGCAGAGAGATGCCCGCCTGGCCAAACAAGGTGAAGCCGACGCTTCGCGCGTTCATGGCCGAAGTCGCGCCCAACCCCAGCAAACCACAGTACTCGGATGAGGCACTGACCGAGCTCGCCCGCGAGTTTGAGCCAGCAGCCGAGAAGACCGCCGCAAAGCCGCCCCCCGACGACCAAGGCGACTCGATCGTCGTCCCGTTCTGACTTCACGAGGCTGAGCGGGTCGGCGCGTGCCGCCCGCTTGGCTTCGCACCACATTGCGGATCCCCACATGACAGACGCAAACTCAAACTCTCCGGACACGCCCAACATCGACGCGCAGCCGGTTCAGGACGCGCAGCCGAGTGCCCAGACGCTGCTCCACAACATCCAGCCGTCCAACCGCCCCGTGACGTGCGGCAGGATCGTCCACGTGTACTGCTCGGCGTGGGAAGGGCCCCGGCCTGGAATCACGATCAGGTCCGAAGAGCTGAATGGCTGGTTGGTGAACGTGTTCACGGACACCGGATCGGACATCTCCATCGTGAACGTCTACGAGCCGTTTGAGCCCTTCGCGCGGGACTCCATCCTGGCCGCCGAGGGCTGGGCAGAGTGGGCGGAGTGGCCGCCGATCAAGTGACCCCAGTTCGGCGGGGCCGGAACCCGCGCTGACCCCCCATGGGAACCGGTCTCGCTTGCTCCAGATGGCTCAGGCTGGGCAGAGCGCATCGCGGCGAGCACCCGCGATGCAATGGCAGGTTCGATTCCTGACTGGAGCGTTTCTCTCTTCCCTTCTTGCCCGGCAGCCCTCGCGCTGCCGGGCAGGCTTCCTTCCTTGTTCTCGGCCGGCGTCGGAGGCGGCGCCGGACCGGGATTCGGCAGTGTGGTGGTGCGACGCCCGCGCTCGGCTAACGCTGGCGCGGCGTCTTTGGAGGATCGAATGCAGCTCCTAAGAATCGCGTGCCTACTCCCGTTTGCCGTCGCAGGATGCGCCGGTCTAAGTCGGTCGCCGGCACGGCAGGACGTCACGCCGGCGACTGCGCAGCTCGTGAGCGACCCAGCCCCGCCGCGGGGATACGGCGAGCTGTCGACCATCCAGGTTGACCAGGGCGCATACCGGTTCGCTGGCTACGCGTGCCGCGGCGAACAACCGCTGGAGTTTGCCACCACCGACGCGGCGTTCGCCGCCGGACTGCTCATCGGCTCATCGGTCATCAAGGCCGGCGACTACGCCCACGGCCTGCGGGGCTTGGTGCGCCGCGAGCACTTCGACTTTGCTTTGGATCCAGAGCTGGCGTATTTCCGCTGGTTGTCGTTCCTCGCTCACCACGAGCAACGCGTGCTCGATGGCCTGGGATGCGACTGGTGTGACGCCCATCGCCCGTGATCGCGCCTGGCTTCCCCGGGAGCGTGGTCGACGTTGCCAGCGCGTCGCCACGCCCCGGGGGGCTTTTCACCGCACAAGGAGTAGTCATGTTTGATCCGATCGTCGTTCAGATTGCCGCGGCCGCAACACTCATCGGTCTGCCAGTCGCCACGTTCCTGTGGGTTCGCATCTGCCTGAGGTTCTTCTTTTGTCGGCAACGGTGTGGACAAGATGTCCCGCGGATGTCGGCACCGCCTGTCGATTCGGACGCAGAGAAGAACCAGACGGAATCATCGCAAAACCTGACAACACTCAATCACAGGCTACCGACACATCACTCCAGCATGCCCCGGAACTAACTTGATCTATGTTCCTCGGGCGCAAGACAGCACCGGAAGAACTTATCCACAAACCGACAGAGCTTTTAACCACGAAGAGGTTTTAAATCTCTATCTTCTCAGAAAGGCCTTTCGATGGCAGCAAAGCAGAAGCGGAACAAGTTTGAGCGGTCGCAACCCTTCGGCCTCGTCGTGTGCAACGCGATCCGCTACCACGTTGGCACAGGGCAGGAGCTCGAAGCCAAACGAGCCGCGGCATTCGAAGCTCGGGATGCGGCCAAAGCCGAGCTTGAAGAGGCGGAGGACGAAACCGACGAGATGACCGAGGCCAAGACCGCCTACGCGGACGCTGTTCTCGAGATCGATCGGCTCAGCGACTTGATCAAGTTCCACCGCGGCGAGATCGTGAAGATCGTCAAAGAGCCGGACCAAGAAATGCTGGAGTTCCCGCTCGAGCCGCCGGAAGACGAAAAGCGGGCACGGGTCGAGCAAGACAAGGCGCGGCAAGGCAAGCTGCAACCAAAGCCGGCGGATGCAGCACGACCGGCTGCACCTGGGGTGCTCAAGCTGGCCGACGGGGAAGGCAGCCACCTTCTGGCGTCCATCAACGAGCTCGACCTACCTGGGCCCCTCATCGCCAAGCTTCGCGCCGCTCAGTTTGACGCCATCGATCACCTCGTCGAGTTCGACGGCAAGCCGGACGAGCTCGCCGTCGAAGCGAGCATCACCAGCGACCAGGCAAAGGCCGTCCTGGAAGGCCTGCGCAAGTTCCGAGAAAAGCACCGGACGGCTTCCAAGGCCGCCACGAAAGGAGCCACGGCATGAAGGCGAAGGCTGCAAGACAAGTGAAGGCCCGGAACGCAAAGGCCAGGAAGGGACGCGCCAGCGCGAAGCCGGCGGCGGTCGTTGCCGCATCGGCGCCCGTGCTCGGCACCGACGTCAAAGGGGAGCTGCTCGACGTCGCGCTCGCCAAAGTGATCGACCCCGCCGGTCCGAGCGATCGGATGGCGAGGCCCGACGATGACGAGCGCATCGCCAGCATGGCACGATCCATGAACGAGGTCGGGCAGCTCCAACCTGTCATGCTCGAGCGGCTTGCCGACGGCAGGTTCTGTCGAGTCTTCGGTCGGCGGCGGATCGCCGCGGCGCGTCTCCTGGGCTGGACCAACATCCGCGCCGTCGTGGTGCCACCGTTGGCCGACAACGTGCGTCGCACGGTTGTCGCCGTTGAGAACGTCCAGCGCCTTGACCTGACGCCGGCCGAGGAAACGCTCGCCGTCGACGAGCTCATGCAGCTGCAGGCGCTCGTCGCTGCAAAGCAGTTGGGCAAGCCGCTCAATGTCGCCGGAGGTCTGGCTGGCAAGGTCATCACCAGCGACATGATTCTCGCCGTCGCCCAGAAGCCTGCCGCGCTCAAAGCCTGGTGCAATGACGCCCTGCTGGATCCTCGGGTGCGAAACCTCGCGGCGTCGCTCGTGAGCGCCATGCTCGCCAAAAGCGAGACGTGGGTGCGGGACCGCATGTACATCGGCCGGCTCGACGAGACGGCGAAGAAGCTGGTCTTGGAGGGCAAGCTGCCCCTGGCGCACGCCCGCGAGATCGCCAAGGTCGCGGACCCCGCGATCCGGAGCAAGCTTGCCAAGAGCTTTGCCGCCGGTGGGCCGGAATCGCTCAGCGACCAAGAGCCCGGGTCGCTCGACGACTTGCGCCGTGAAGTCCAGGAGCGCGTGTTTTCGCTGGCGACGGTGCCATGGAGGCTCGACGTTCCGGTCGGCCCCAAACCAGCCTGCTCCAGCTGCCCGGCCAACTCGGCCAACTGCCCGGGGCTGTTCGAGCATGGAGGGCGCGTGTCCGAGGAGATGCGGGCCGGTCAGGGCGTTGGCTATGGCAAGGAAGCAACGACAAAGACGATCCAACAGGCGGGCGTCTGCGTCGATCATCGCTGCTATGCCGAGAAACTCCGCCTCACCGAGCCCGCCATCGCCAGCGCCGCCAAAAAGCTCGTGGATGGCAAGCCGCGGGCGGACGTCAAGGTCGCCCACTTTGTATCCGACGGGGCGCTGGGCGAGCGCGTCCGAGTCATGCGCGAGCGATCGAAGAACCGGGGCCGATCGACGTCCCAGTCCAAGGCCGCCGCGACTCGTGAGGCCAAAGCCAGGGCAGAGCGCGAGGCGCAATACAAGCTTGCCGAGTTGCTCGAACAGCGCTGCAGAACAGCGATTCCAACGCTCGTCGCCAAGCTGCGCGAAAAGCCGGGCCGGCTGGCGCTGTTCGTGCTGATGCAGGAGACTCCGCTCTGGCACAAAAACCACTACGAAAAGCCGCGAGACTCCGAAAAGAAGCAGTGGCGTGACTTGCTGGCGATGCTCGCCACAGACCCGACCGTCGACTCGCTGGTCCGCGTGGAAGCAGCGATGGGCGTCAAGTACGAGCCGCTCTCTCCATGGAGTGACAAGAACGTCATCGACGACGTCGCCGCGGCGCTCGGCGTGGAGCTGCCGCCGAAGCCCACGATTGCCGACGTCAAGAAGACGGCCGGCAAACACCAGGACGACGAGGACCAGGACGACGAGGACCAGGCGGAGAACGATGCATGAGCGTCGCCACCGTCACCGTCGAGCTTCTCCGCGCCCGCAGCGTCGCGCAAACACTCATGCACGGCTGGGGCATGCTGGCCCCTCACTGTGCGATCGTCGGCAGCATCCGGCGAGAAAGCCCCCTGGTGCACGACATCGATCTCATTGCCCCCTTGCCGTCGGATCCAGAAGCGACCGACTGGCTGTACGAAGCGATCGCGCACGACTCAGAGCCCGCGGCGGAGCCGGAACCAAAGCCCCGACAGGATGGAATGGGTCTGTTCGCTGCGACAGTCGCGCCCGCTGAGCCGCAGCCCAAGTCGCTTGGCAAGCGATGCCGCGTGGTGCGCGGGGTGCGAAAGGGATTCCTGGCGTGCACCGTCGAAGTTCGCGTCAGGATGGGGCCCGGCTCGCACGAGCCCTTTGGGACCCTGCAGCTCCAGGTCTTCCGCTACGTGCCCGGCCTCCACGGCAACCGCGGCTGGGTCGAGCTCATGCGTACGGGGCCGGCAGAGTTTGGACGCGACTTTCTCGTGCTGTACAGAGAGACGCAGCGGATTCCCAACGGCCAGCCCGCATCCAGGGACGCCTTCCTGCTCGACTCGTCCGGCCAGTCTGTGCCAACGCCCGACGAGCAAGCCTGCTTCAACCTGATCGGACGCCCCTTCATCGAGCCCAAAAATCGAAAGGTGCTGCTTTGACCGACCACGATCAAAGGCCCCACGTGACATTCCACGCGGTCGACCGCGCGAGCACCAGACTGCTCCGGCAATGGCTGGAGACTACCGACGGAGGCAAAACGGGAATCTATAGCTGGCTTCGCAATCAAGCGTCGCTCATCGCCGCCATGTACTCACTGGCGTCGAGTTCGGCCATGATCTTTGAGGTCGATGTCTTTGGCGTGCGGTGGGTGTTCCGCCGCGAAACGCGACATGGCGCGTGGTCCGTGGTCACCTTGCTTGAGGTCAAGCAGGCCAGGGACCGAAAGGTCAACCGCGTCAACCGCGACACTCGCGTCGCTTCGGTCAAACTCCGAGCACGCCTCGAAGAGATCCGGCTTGATGAATCACGCCCAGAGGAAACATGGAATGAACCAGATTAGCACTTTCACGGTTGTGCTGCCGCTTCCCGATCGAAAGCTCAGCCCCAACATGATGATCGCCAGCATCGGCATGCGGAAGGCGAAAGCAGCGGCGGTCAAGAAGTACAAGGCGCAGGCCTGCTACAAGGCGGACGAGGCGCAGGGGCGGGCCCGACCCGTGTGCTGGCCGGCGACGCGGGTGGACGTCGTCTGGTACGACAAACAGCAACGGAACCGCGACGAGGACAACGCTCGGGGCAGCCTCAAATCGGCGATGGATGGCATCGCGTTTTCGATGGGCGTCAACGACTCGACGTTCCGTGCGGGCACGTTTGAGATCAGGTTCGACAAGGATCGCCCGCGCGTCGAGATCACTATGCACCGAAGGGAGTCGATATGAGAAAGTCGGCACCAGCCACGAACAGGCCTGACTGCAAAGTGCAGATTGGCTATGTCAAAGCGGGGCTCACGAGTCTGCCTTGCTGGGTGGAGACACTGAACCATCAGGCGACTGGTCGTGTGATGTTGCCGGGTTATGCGACGTGGACCGCCAACGAGTTCAACGACATCGTTCTGGCTGTGAATGATGAAAAGTGGGAGGAAGACTACAGAGACTTCCTTTTGGATGCAGACGCAGGAGATCGATGATGCTCCAAGCCATGTTCAGGCCGCTCGACAAGCCGATTGCCGCGCCCACGGGCGGGCACAAGCGATGCACGTTCTCGTCGACTTGGACGAACACACTTAACGTGCTCGAACGTGAGATGAAACATCTCAAGGCCAGCGACATTGTCGTCGAGCTGGCCCTCACCAGCGACGACATCCGCAACGATGGATGGCCGCGCAGCTCCGCCCGACCCCAGCATCCTGGCGTGCGAATCAGCTGGAGATCAAAGACGTTCGGCGACATGTGCCGCACGTGCAACACGTTCGATTTCTGGGAACACAACATCAGGGCGATAGCTCTGACGCTGGAGCTGCTCCGACGCGTTGAGCGTTACGGCGCGATCGCCGGCGCCGAGGTCTACGCGGGGTTCAAGGCGCTGCCGGCGGGCGAGTTCGCGACAAAGCAGGACGCGGCGCGAACGCTCCTGCAGTTCGTGTACGACCCGCCGACCATCACGGCCGCTCAAATCCAATCGGTCATCGACGATGCAGCGACGAGGCGAGAGGTATTTCGCGCCGCGGCGGCGAGGGCTCATCCCGACCGATCGGGAGGCAGTCAAGAGCGGATGTCGCGCGTCAACCGGGCGAGGGATTTCTTGGAGGCCGAGAAGTCATGAATCAGATTGCAGTCACCGCTGCAGGTGCTCCCGGGTCGTTCGTACGCCGGGTTCAGCACGATCCCACCATCGCCGTCGATCTTCTCGAAGCCTGAAACATCCTGGCCGACCGGCAGGCCAGCATATTGAGCCTGGAACGAGCCGGGCGCGCGCTCCATCGGGCGACGGACAAAGCCGTTCGCGACCAAACCCCGCTCGAAGACATGAATGAGCCGCAGCTCCACGAAGCGATGCGCGGCGTTGCGGCGGCGATCACGCTGGCCCTCCCGCCCGGCACTGGGTTCTGCCTCGTGGCGGCAAGCTTCGATGGCAAGATCGCCCAGTACCATCGAGACCTGGCTCGGGCACTGGGGCGATTCCGGCACGCGAGGATCGTGCTGCGGTACGGGGCGCACCCGCTGATAGCCGAGCTGTACCTCACCCCCGGCGTCGGCGTTGCGGGACCATGGCACGTGCACGCCGCGACTACCCGCAACATGGCGGGGCACGAAGTGCAAGAGTGGTTGATAACGCAGAACGCCTAGAGTATCTGGCGCGTGAGGCGGGTCGCGGAGGCGGCTCGCATGTACAACTTTGGTCCAGACCCGCGCCAGCAGGGCTTCAACGCCCTTGCGCCCGCGATGATCACCAACTCGTCGGTCCTGACGACGGCCGCGAACAAAGCCCCGATGCTGGTGGAGCGGAACGAGCCGGGCGGAATAGTCGCCCCAGCGTTCCCGGCGACCGGCACGGACGTCGCTACGAGCGGAAGGTGCTTCCTGCCCGTGCCGTACAAGCACGGATACCTGGAGCTGATGCTCTACGGCGTCGCCGACGACAACGACACGTCGATTGGGGCGCTCTGGCGGTGGCTCCGCTGGAACGGAACCAGTCTGTGGATCCCGCAGTTGCTCGCAAGCTGGTCGGCCATCCACGGCGCTCGCGCCGGCCTGGCTGGAGCGTCCATCGACGCGACCATGAGGTTCGTCGACACCATCACCATCGCCGCGGGGGCCGACTACACCGGGCCCTCGGGCGTCGCCGCCGGCGGAGCATCCTGGGGAGGCGTGAGCGTCCGGCACAACGTCGCCGACGGCATCGCCAGCCTCTGCATCGACGGCGGCGAACCGGCTGTCTACGAGGCTGAGCTCTCCCGCGGGGGCAGTGGCGGCACCAACGCCACCAGCCTCAATGGCGGGTGGCGCGTCGTGGTCGGCTGAACATCGGAGAACTCAGCATGAGCGTCACGATGGAGACGATTGTCGGCTCGCGCTCGACGTGGCCCGCGGTGGGCACAGTCGCAGAACGCGCACTGTGGAACCGGCTGTTCGCCTACCGCCGCGCCGAGTTTGTTCCATGGACCAGCCGTTCGACCATCGTGTATGTCACGGTCGGGGTCGCGGCAGGAGGGCTTGGTACGCTCGAGACGCCGTACACGGTCAGACATCTGACGGACCTGCAAGGGCTCTTCGTTTCGTTGAGCGCCCTGGGCAACGACGTCGCGGTCGTGTTCGACGACGACATCGTCATCCCGGGGGAGGCTGTCAACACCGACCAGAGCTTCGAAGTGTGGGGCGGAAACATCACCATCGCCGGCCGCGGAAACGGGGCCCGCCGGGCGGAGATCAGCGGCTTTTGCGCCATCCCCGCGGGCACACCGGTTGTGGTCGCGGGCCCGAACTCCCGCGTCTACAGCATGGCCGGAAATCTGCGGGCATGGTGGGTCCGCGCGCGTCCCGCTGGCGGCACGCGAGACGACTACTTCACCCAGCCATACACGATGGTCGGCAACTCGACAGCCTGCCTCGCCACGCCATTCAGCTTCTTCTCTGACGTCGACGGCACGCTCTACGTCAACCACGATTCCCACGATGCAGACTCGATCGAGATCAGCTGCACCACCGGTGAGGGCATCAAGTTCCCCAACGAGGATTCGAACTTCCTGATCGACCTGATCCTGACCGGGATGGGAATGAGCGAGTATGGGACGGGCAACCGCGTCGGCGTGCTCCGTGCCGACGTCCGCGGCACCAACATTTTCGGCGCTCTGCGATGCACGTTGGCATGGGGTGGTTATCACGTCTGCGCATTCCCTATCGGCAACGCCGGCGCCGGCGGGATCGGATGCCTGTTTGATTGCCGGATTGGATACAGCCAGGTCAACAACTTCTTGAGCGGCGACGCTCACGTTGGGTACAACCAGGATGGCGACCACGAGGTGTACCGCGATGGGTGCTCCCAACCCTGGGGAGGCCTGCCGATCGACGTCGCGACGACTGGGTTTGGCCTGCCGCAGCCGACGACACCCTACGCGCACACGTCGTCCACAGGTGGTACGCCTCCGTACCCAACAATCGTCATCGAGCGGCACTGCAACTGGAGCCCAACATCCGGGCTGCCGCTCACCTCCAACACGATGAACACGAGCGTGCCGACCATCACCAATCCGCTCGACCAGACTCAGTTTCGCAACTACTCGATCAACCGGACAGTGACCGCGGGAGGCACCTCACCCAACGCGTTCTCAGGGCGGCACGAAGGCAGCCGGCTCATCATCCAGCTCACCGTGCCCAGCGGCAGTTTCGCGCAGCCCTTTGGCGCGGGGTCGCAAGTGCTCAGGGGCTACTTCACCAACTGCGACGAGGAGTATCAGTTCCTCGCCGGCACGTGGACCGGCAAACGGTGCCGGCTCTTCAACTCGATGAGCGCTCACCTGTTCTTTCGCGCTCACTGTCGACGCCGATTCACGGGCGCGGCAGTCCCGGTCGATTGGCAGTGGGGAACGCACCTGGGATCGTGCAAGGATTACAACTGCATCGAGAGCATCGAAACCGGGGTCGCATCGACGAACGTCGAGTACTCCAGCAATCCTTTCGCCAACCACATGCGCGAGGACGATCCGGACGTCGCGGCCGGCGGCGCGAAGAACCTGGCTCAAATCGGCATCAGGGCGACGCACGTCGACAACCTTCCTGGAACCATCACGCTCGTCGCCGCGGCGAGCTGGACCACTCCGGCGGGCGTTGTCGCCAGCTGCCGCAACGCCGCGGCGGTCTTGCCGGCTGGCTGGGCGTGCGACTTTGACATCCTCGGCCAGCAGCGACAGCCCGTTCAGACGCTCCGCGCGATCGGACCCATCGAAAGCAACCCGGTGCAGCGGGCCGGGCGCGTGATGCTGCCTGGCGCCGGTCGGCGAATGCCGTCTCTGGGTCGACGGTTCGGGGGCGGCAAGCCATGAAGTTCCAGCCCGGCAACAAGATGGCCAAGGGCGGAGCAAGGCCCGGGGCCGGCCGCAAGCCGAGCGCCGCAAAGGCCCTGGCACGCGAACTGTTCAGCGACGACGACGCCGAGATCGTGTATCGCACGATGATGGAGATCATCCAGGATCAGTCCGCCGACCTTGGCCCGAGGGCGATGTTGCTCCGATACTGGTGCGACCGCAAGTTCGGACGCACACATCAATCCATGCGTGTATCCCTCAGCGCGATGGGCACGCTGGCCAAGATCGACGAGGCCGAAGCTGCGCTGCTTGCGCAGCTCGGCGCGTCCGCAGCAAAGGACCTGGACGATGACAATGAACACGACGATGAGAATCCCCCTGACGAACGTGATGCTGCATCTCACCATCGTCGAGATGACCGCCAGGACCGTGCGCGAGCATCTCGCCGTGATCAACGAGCTCATCAGCCATTCCCAGGTGCTCAAGCCAGGCCAGCCCGACCCCCGGGCCGCCATCCAGGCGATGCAGGCCCAGGCTGACGGCGCATTTCAGAAACTCATTGCCGAGCTGGGTGCGCTGAACGCACTGGCCCAACCGCATGCCCCCGCCCAAACCAGCTCCCTCAAGCTCAGCAGCTGAGATCGACTGGCCACGCGGGCGGGCGCGGTACACCATCGGCACCACGCGGTTCGACGTGCCCAAAGATCCGGTTCGCAACCTCCGCTATCGCCGCGCTCTCATCAGCCGCGGCGAAACCGATCCGGCGGCCAGGGCCACGCTGCTCGCGCTGGCGCGGCATCGATCCGCCGACGCGTGTTTGTGGTGGATCAACACGTTCGTTTGGATCCGGCAGGAAAGTGTCATCGAGCGCGACGGCTCGACGCGAGCCCCTGGCCCGAACGAAGAAGAAATCCCGTTCATCACGTTCCCGACGCAGGACCGGGCGATCCGCACCGTGCTCGAGTGCATCTGGGAACAGCGAGACGTCGCGATTGAGAAGTCGCGAGAGATGGGGGGCACGAAGATCCTGCTTGCCCCGTTTCACTGGTTGTGGCAATACCACCCCGGCAGCAACTTTCTCGAGGTCAGCCGCAACTACGCCCTCGTGTGGGATCCAGGCGAGCACACCGCGCTACTCAGCATTCATGAGTACATGAGCGAGCGCCAGCCGCCATGGATGCGGCCGCGGGCGACGTTCGCCGGCGGCAAAGCCATCAACCACGACTTGGACAACGTCATCAAGGGCGACACGACGACGAGCGAAGTCGGGCACGGCAAACGACCCCTCGCCGCCCTCTGTGACGAGGCGGCGCGCATGCGGAACTTCCGCGAAGTTTGGCAGGGACTGTCGGGCGCGACGCGCTGCCGCATTGCCAACTCCACGCCGCGGGGCCCGGGAGCCTTCCACCAGCTCGTCAGCCGCGGCACCGTCCGCGTCGTCCGCCTGCCGTGGTGGGAGCATCCACGAAAGGGCCGCGGTCGCTACACATGGATCCACCCGGTCACCAAAGAGCAGCGCTGGCGGTCGCCGTGGTACGACGCTCAGCTCGCCCGGGTCGATGCCGATCCCGTTGTCGCCATGGCCGACCGCGAAATTTGTGAGAACCTGGACATGGATCACTTGGGGGCCGGGCTGAGCATTTTCAGCTCGCTCTCTCTGTCGCTCCATGAGTCGCGGCACGTGCGAGCTCCCGATTGGGTCGGCCGCATCGGTTGCCGCGTGCTCGAGTCAGACGAACCCGAGGACCTGCCCCGTCGCGAGTGGGCGACGCTGCGCAAGCGCGACATCGCCGCAATCGAGCTGCACGAATTGTCGGGCGATCGAGTCCGCTCGTGGCGACTTTGGATCGATCTGATCCGCTCGCGTGCAGGCCTTAGGCCCGATCAACGGTGGACCTACATCCTGGGCATCGACACCGGCAACGGCCAGGGTGAATCCAACTCCGTCATCAGCGCGTTCTGCCTCGAGCTCGGGCGCAAAGTTGGGGAGCTGGCGACGCCACATCTCACGCCCGACGAGCTCGCGCTCCAAGCTGCCCTTGCCGGGTTCTGGTTCGGCGGGCCCAGGCAATGCGCGCTCATCGTTCCCGAGACCAACGGGCCAGGCGGCGCGCTGGTGGTGCGGCTCGTGGGGCTGGGATACCCCTGGATATACCGCCGCACCGTCCACGACGAGCGTGCAGCTTCCAAGACCGACAAACTCGGCTGGCACTCGTCGGACGTCACCAAGCCGATTCTCCTGCGTGAGTACGAGAGCGCGCTGCGCAAAGGCGAGTTTGTCAACCCAAGCCAAGAATCGATCGACGAGGCCCGCGGATATGGCTTCTACGCTGACGGCAGGCTGGGGCCCCTGTTCCGCGAGGACGATCCGTCCGGCGCCCGCGCCCGCCACGGCGACCGCGTGATCGCCGACGCACTTGCCAACTGGGGCCGTCGCTATGCAGCTATGCAGTTGACGACGCTGACCCCGGCTCCGCCCGGCTCGCCGGCCGAGCGCCGCAGTCGGGCTCGAGCGACCACGTAACGCGAAACGCCCGTCTGGATTCAACGAGGGCAATCATCGGCTACACTCTGGCACGCGTTGAGACGGGCCCCTGGGTCCGCCGCGGTGCCATCGACGCTGAGCATCTCCGAGCTTTACGACGCTGTCGAGCAATCCGACAAGCTGCTCACCTATGCGCGGCAGATGCGGGTACAGGCGATCCAGGCCTACGCGACCAGGTACGGCTATCGCGACGACAACGTCGCCCGCCCGCACAACGGCACCCGGCTTTTCGTCCGCACCCTGGCGACTCACCTGCATGCCAGCCTTCCGGATTATGACGTCCAGAGCGACGATCCGGCCATCCGCGGCGAGGCCAAGCTGTACAGCATCCTGCTCCGCCGGCTCGCGGAGGAAATCGGGCTCGCGCGCACCATCAAACTGGCCATCAAAGACGCGTTGCTCGGTCCGTTCGCGGTCATTCAGTTGGGCATCCGCGCGGGCGCTGAATCGGTGCTCGTGCAGCATCGGGGTGCCAACCTTGGCCAGCTCTATGCCCGGCGCAAGTCGCTGGATGACTACTGCTACGACCCCGACGCCGATGATCGGCTTGAGATGCGCTGGGAGGGCATCAGATACGCCGTGCCGCGAGCAACGCTCGCGGACGCCGGCGTCAACACCGACAGCATCCCGTCGCTGGGCGACCAACCCGGGCGAGGGCCCTTGGATGGAGCCAGCTCGGTCTCGCGGGGCCAGCAGCGCCGCGGAGCCAACGCCGCGCCAGGCGTCGAACTGGTGCAGCTTCTGGACGTGGTGTACTTCGACTCGGACGGCCGCGCATCGTTCGTCCAAACGCTCCCAGCTACACGCGACAGCGGAATGGGCGTGATCAGCGAGCGCGAGTACGCCGGCCCTGAACGGGGCCCGTTCGAAATCCTGGAGTTCGACCCTTTGCCCGACCAGGCGGTGGGCGTTTCTCCAGTCAGCGGCCAGCGTGAGCAGGAAGAAGACCTCAACGCCGTCATGACCAAAGCCGCAAACCAGGCGAGGCGGCTGCGGAACGTGCTCGTCACGAGCCGCCTGATGAGCGACCAGGACCAGGCCGCGGTGCAAACCGCCGAGGATGGCACCCACATCGTCGTCGAGGACCCGGACGATGCACAAACACGCGAGCTGGGAGCGATCTCGCCCGAGCTTCCAGCCCTGGCCGACATGTTCCGCCGGCAGTGGGACGAGGCCGGCGGGGCGATCGGCACGCTGAGTGGGACACACTCGCGCGTCCGGACTGCCAGGCAGCACATGGACTTGCAGGCCCAGGCAGGCGTCCCGGTCGACGACATGGCCGAGACGCTCGAAGATTGCCACTCCCGCATTGGCCAGCACATGTTGTGGCACATCATGCACCACCCGGGACTGACGCGCCGGATGAGCTACAAGCTCCCTGGATCAGACGTCCCGTACGAGTTGGTCTACTCCGACGAAGATCGTGAGGGCGACTACCTGGACTTCCGCGTCAAGGTTGTCGGCAGATCGACGCTGCGGCAGGACCCAGCCATCACCGGCGCTCAGCTCGCGGAGATCGCCGACCTCACGTTGCGTTGGGTGCAAGTCGAGGCGCAAACCGGGATGGTCGACACCCGCGGGATGCTCCGCGTGCTCGGCTCGCAGTTTCCGAGGATCAAACTGGCCGACCTGGTGCGCGACCCCGAAACGCTTGCCGCGGCCCAGCTCGGCAGCCAGCTTGCGGGGCCTCCGCCCAGCCAGGCTCCAGCTCGCAGACCGGCCGACCTCCAAGCAACCGCCGGCTACGGACTTCGCCCCCTCCCAAGTGGCACGCGAGGCACTCGAGTCTTAGGAGTTGGAGCGTAACCAATGCCCCTCTACGACTACGCCATCCTGGATTCGGACGGCAAGCCGACAGGCCGCACGGTCGAGCTCTTCCAGAAGATGTCAGAGCCAGCGGCAACGGTCATTGATGGCGAGCCAGTGACCCGCATCCCTCAGGCCGCGCGAGTGCAACGGCAGTGGGACACTCGCGAGGGCACCAGCTTGGCGCTGGAGATCGACCCCGCCCATCTGCCCAACTGGCGAAGAGACGTCCCGAGCTTGGAAATCAACAGCCGCGGCCAAGCGGTGTACCGGAACGACGCACACCAGCGCAGGGTCTATCGCGAGATGCTCGCGGCAAAGGCCCGGTACGCCGACGAGCCGCCAGAGCCACCCCCCGTCCCTGAGAACCGCACCCCTGAGAGGCCCAGCGCATGAGTCGAGCATCTTCCTCCATTCCGAGCGGCCCTTCCAACGCAGGCGCACCCCCATCGCCGGCGGCATCGCCGGCGGCATCGCCGGCGGCGGCACGCGGAGCGCCGGCGGACACGCGGAGCGCCATGGCCCTGGCCGATCAGCAGGCCGCCCGCAATGTCGACAACGTCCTGGGCACCGGGCGCAATGGGCGAGGCGGCCCATCGATCATCGGCGAGCCAACCGCGCGCATCGAACCGGCCCACCGCGAGGCCCTGAAGCGAGCCGGCGTCCGACCTCGACTGGTGAGCGACGACGACATCCCCACCGACTTTGGTGATGATGCCGAGGACCCGCACAGCTCGCGCGACCCGTTCTTGCAGCGCCGAGATGATTCGGACGTTCAGCTCGACGAGGTTGATCCCGATCCCGATACGGACGATGCCGACGGCGAGCAGCCCGATGTCTTGCCCGATCCCCTCGTCATGGGCGCAGAAGTGGTCGGCGTCAACGAGCAGAAGCTGCGGAACCTGGTGCAGAAATATGGCGTGCGAGGCGCGGCCGATTACATCGCCGACCTGGTGCAGGCCCAACAGACTCCCTTGCCCCCGCCGCCGGACGATGACACGCCTCCGCCGCCCCAGCCGCGGCCGGCACCAGCGGTGCCTCGGCCCCCCCAGCCCGCTCCGCCGCCCCAGCCGGACGCGATCGCTCAGCAACTGGCGACGCTCGAGCAGTACGCAAGGGAAGACCAGGCGCTGGCTCCCGTTGCCCAGGTTGTTCGGAGCATGCACGAGCAACTCGCCGCCGCGAGACAGCAGTTGGACGAGTTCGGAGCCGTGCGAGAGCAGCTGCAGCGCAGCATGCAGGCCCAGCAGCGCATGCAACAGATGAGCATTGCGCAGAGTTTGGATGCAGCGATCGACGCCCAAGTCGCGAGGCTGGGGCTCGCCGACGTCCTAGGCGAACGCGGCGACGTCGTGGCAAACCAATCGGATCAGGATCGCGCGCGACAAAGGATCGTGCAGCTTGCCGGCTCCTACGTCCGGCAACAGGCGCAAGCGGGTCGAAGGATCAGCCTGGAAGCCGCGGTCGAACGCGCCATCTATGCGGCGCACGCAACGCGCATCGTCACGGCCCAAACACAGCGATCGCGGGCAGCGGGCCGGGACGACGCGATCGCGTCGCTCCAACGCCGCGGAGCTGGCACGCCGGGCGACGCTCGCGGCGCAGCCGCCGCCCAAAGGCAAAGGCCGGCAACAACCATGAAAGAAGCAGACGCCCGGGCAATCGAAAACGTCCGCAGGCTCTTGCAAAACAGAAGTTAGATGATTGTCCGGGCGCGGGTCCCGGAATATCGTGTGAGGATTCGCATCCCTACACGAGTTCGACTTAGAACCTTCTTCGGAGACTACCAATGGCGGGTACTGGTCTTGCCAATCAGAACATCGGGCAGCTCATTCTCTCCACCCTGGCGGCGTACAAAGACGTGCCGAAGTTCGAGGCCGCGCTCGACTTCCAGGAGTACTACTTCGTCGACCAGGTGTTCAGGCGAAACAACTACCAGGAGCAGAGCGGGACGCAGGTTGAGTTCCGTTGCGTGCTCGACAACAACGGTTCGGCCAGGCACACCCGCCTGTTCCAACAGAGAACCGACCACAACAAACGCGACCTGATCACGCGCGGCGTGGTCCCGTGGGTCTACGCCGACGCCGAGGCGGTGTACGAGGCCCACATCCTCACCATGAACCGGGGCGAGTCGGTCATCGTCAACGAGATCAAGACCGAGTATTTCGCCACCTACGCGAGCCTGCTCAAGATCATCGAGGAGCGCGCCGTCGGCAGCCCCGACAGCTCGACCGACGATCTCAATCCGCAGGGGCTCGGGCACATCTTCGGGCTGTTTGCCGGGACCAACTACACCGGCGGGTTCCTCGGTCAGCGGCACTACTACGGCGACGGCACCAACACCACGTCGCTGTTCGGCATTGATTCCGCCACTCAGCCCATGTGGCGGAATCCCGCGGCCAACCGCACACCGACACTCGACGCCGGCACGATGGACACGATGCGATATCTCAGCATCATCAGCGAGTTCAAGACCCCCAACGACCTGCGCGAGTATTACTCGGATCGCAACATGCGCCGCCGCGTGCTGTGGTCGCAGAACGATCACGCGGCGTACGAGAGGCTGGTCAATCTCGGGCCCGACGACCGCAACGGCGATTTGAACCCGTTCCGCGGCGCGGGCGTCACGTGGCGAGGACTCCAGTGCGTTCCGCTCGCCACCATGAACAACGACACGTACAACCGCATCTACGTGGTGGATTTCTCGTACATCTTCCCCGTGATTCATGGGAACTGGTGGATGCGCGAGGATGAGCCCATCCGCGACCAGAATCAGCGTCACGTATGGACCGTCGGCATCGACTGCCAGTACGCCTACGGGTGCGACAACCTCCGGCGTGCCGGCTTTGTGCTGTTCAACCCGATCGCGGCCTAGTCCCACGGCAGGACGCAAGCGCATCCCCGCAACCAACCTCAGCTACAGGAGCTTTCGGCCATGGCAACATCACACGAGTTCAGTCCGAGCTGGCACGTTCGGCCCTTTTGGTACACCGGGTTCACGTACAACGCGACTCCGGGTTCGCGGGCGGCAATCACCACCACGATCACCAACGGCATGGCGCTCTGTTTGGACCCCGAGGCCTTCGACGATCGGGCGTCGCTCCCCAGCGGCATGACCCTGCGCGGCCTGGGGCTCACCAGCACCGGCGCCCTCGGAAGTTCGCAGAACGCGCGGAGCGTCAACGTGACGCGTCCTGCAACTGCGATCCTCGGTTTGTTCGCTGGCATTGTCGTGGGCCAGCCTCCAGGAGGGCGGGCCGGGCCACAGACCCTGCAGCTCGCCACCGCCGGCGAGAACATCGAGGCGCTCGTGCAGGGGAACGTCGCCGCCTATGCATCAACCCTGGTCCCGGTCGATGGCCAGTTCTACCTGGCACCGCTCACTGTGTCCGCTGGCGCCGACATTCTCAACGTCGTCGGCACGTCGCTGTTCACTGAGAACGTTGCCTCGGCCGCTCTCAGGCGGATTCGCGTCGGCGGCTTCAATCGTCACCCGGTTTGCCCGTAAGACCCCACCACCCCCCTGGTCCGATTCCCCCAATCTGGAACCGTCTCACGCGCACGGACAGGGGATGCGAAGGGCGGGCGACGGGAAACCGTCGTTCGCCCGTTTTCACAAGACAGGAGTTCAGCATGCCCCGACTCGGTAAACGCATCTCCAGCGGACTGCGAGACCGCGCCGCCCGCCTGGCCATCCGCACCATCCGGATCGAAGAAGCGCTCGCGCTGCTTTTGCTGCTCAACACTCGTGAAAGCCGCACCAACGATGAGCTCGAGGAACTGGCCTCGCCGCATCCCATCCATGAGGCACTGAGCGAGCTCGAGCGGCTTGGGCTTGTCGCTCACCCGTCCACGATGTCGGGCAAACCCGACGTCAGCTCGTGGTACGCGACCGATCGTGGCGAGCAAGCCTGGCGCGAACAGCACCTGGCGGTCATCACCGGCGCGCAGACTCTCATCCGATCGCACTCCCTGCCCCGCATCCCCGATGAGATCAAGCGGATTCAGGCTGTGATGGAGCGAGTAGAGGGACTGGCCGTCCAGCTTGACGCAAATACCGAGGCCGATTTGGAAGACCAGACGCCCGACCAATCGCCCGAGAGTGACATCCAGTACGCCGACGACGATTTGGAGCCTCCTCCGTTGCCGGCTCCGCGAGCCAGCTCCAAGCCGCCCAAGCCAGCTCATGGCAAGCGTCGCCCCGAGGCCGTTCAGCCGGCGGAAGCTCGCGTCGCCCCGCCAACAGACGAAATCGAACCCGCTCAGCCCCGCACCCGCCGTCGGGCCTGATCGCGGCTCCAGGAGTTATTTATGCCCGCCGACGTCGCCACTGGTCGCACTCTCAGTTCGCTGATGCTCCAACTTGCCGTGCGGGCCGGCGAGGCGGTTCAGACGTCGGATACAGACACGACCGCCAAGCTCCCCGACGACGCGTATGTGCAGCAACGGCTTCGAGAGGCAGTCAACAGCGGGTGGCTCGAGCTCGTTGTCCCGTGCATCGATCCATCGCAGGACTCGACGATCGCGGGACACGAATGGTCCTGGTTGCGGACAGACGTCACCATCACGACGGACCCGACTGGCCAGGCTGCCAACTGCGTCAACGGCGCGGCCGACCGATACTGGCTTCCACGCTACGTGCGGGATCACGCCCGCACGGATTGGGTGTTTGAGGACCAACTGGATCGGCGCTGCGCCAACGTGCATCACGAGATCGTCGATCGCAAATCGCGGTTGCATGAGATGACGGGCTGGCCCGAGCTTGCCGGCATCCGACAGGTTGGGACTCGATACCAAGTCCAGTTCTGGCCTAAGCCGTCGGCCATTTACCACCTGCGCGCGGAGTTCTCGGCGACGCCGGTGCCGCTCCAGGACGATGATCGTCACATCGCCGGCCAGCAGTTCGACGGGCTGGTCTTTGCCGCCGCATGGCTGGCGTGGTGCCGCGAGACCAACGACGAACGCGCGCTGGCGGCGACGCAGCTCTACCGCGAGCAGCTCGTTGCCCGAGTCAAAGCCGACCGCCGCCAGGGACACGCGATCCGCGGCATGGCGTGGAGTCAAGATCGATGCACGCCGGCGGGCGAGCGTACTCGACCGCTTTCGACCATTCGCTACAACGGAACCCCTGTTTAGGAGACTGACATGGGAGCTTCAGCGCTCAACATCAACCAGGTAATCGCAGACTCTCAGCGCAGCACCGGCTGCCCATTCTCGGACAACTGGCCGCTCATCGACATCCTCACGAGCCTGCGCCTCACGAGCGGAGCCCTGCCGACCGCGGGTTCTGGAAACCTCCGCTGGTTGGCTACGCAGACGGACGTCCTCGGCCTGCGCTGGCTGACGGCCGGCACCACCACGGACATTGCGGTTTTCAGCGCTGTCGTCACCCAGCAGTACGATTGGTTCGACGATCAACTCACGCTGGGGCTGTGCCTGCGCAAGAACGACGCCACGGACGAAAACACGGACCTGGCCGTGACTGCGACCATGAAGTTCTGGAGTCCTGGAGCTGCAAACCCCGACGTCGCCGCGGCATCGGTTCCGTCGGGCAGCAACATTCGGCAAGGCGATAACGCGGTCACGACCATCAGCGCGGTCTCTCGCACCCTGGCCGCGTCGGGCAACACGCTCGATGATTACTACTGGTACTGGTTCAACCTGGGCTTGGGCGTCGCCCGCACCGGCGCAGCCAACCAGCTCGCCGCCGGCGACATCGTGCGCATCGAAATCGCTCCGAACGAGGCTGTCGGCAGCACCGACATGAATCTGGACTTGGCGGGCGCGGTCCTGGCCGGTCGTGCGAATGTCGCCGCGCTCAACGGCTCATTCCGCCGGTTCGGGCACGGATGGTTCACCTCGTGAAGATCGACCCGCCCATCCGCGGCGTCGCCGACAAGGCTCCGTACATCGACGCGCCCAACGAGTTTGCACCCCCAGAGGGGATGCGCAACGTTTGGGCGTTCGATGCAGGCTCCGACCGAGCGCGACTCGGGCAGCGGCCGGGATGGACGACACGTTTCCCGACGCAGATTTGCCGAGGACAACCGATCCAGTACCTGTTCTCCGCGTCGCAGGCCTCGACCGTGACTGGGTACCGACTCGGCGAGTGCATGCCGCTCACCATGTGGGAGTCGCGCGTGTCTGGGACGCTCACCGGGCATGCGTGGATGCTCAGCTCGTCGCTCGCCATGGCGCGCGACTTCTACGACGATCGCGGGGGCGGAACGGCCTCCGCGTATCACTGTTCGTGGGCCCCTTGGCTTAACACCAGCACCACGCCGAACCACCGTGAGTGCGCGTTCACAGCCATCTGGACCGACCCAGCCTGGAACGGCAACGTCATCACCACGGGCCTGCGCATGGTTAACGAGCTGGGCCAGCTCGTGTGGCAGACCGCGATTGAAGACCGCGAGGCCAGCGGCGTGCTGGGGCCATCTCCGCGGCGCATCTTCGCCAACCAGATTGCGTGGAGCCCGGGCGCGAACCGCGACAACATGCTGCTCTTGGTGGCGGTCGAGACGCAAACGACTACCTCGCCGACGCTCATCCAGGGCTATCTGTACGTCTTCAACGGCACCAACGGCACGTATCTCAAGCGCTACGCGCTCAACAACTGGGCGCAGGACGTCAACGGCGTCACGGTCCGGCCCGACGGCAAAGTCGCCGTCGTCTTCTTCGGCAGCGGCACGCCGGTTCCGACCAGCCTGCCCAATCAGGTAGGGCCCGCAGCGGTCGTCGAGCCTGGCGGCACCAGCAGCCACTTCCAAAGCGGTGTGATGTTGTTCGCGCGCAACCCCAGCAGCGCCGAGCCTTTGCTCCAGGAGCAGTTCGGCACGCCTCTGCCATCCAGCCATCCGTTTTTTAGCACGGCGCATGGCTACTTCCGGTTCAGCGAAAAGCTGGCCCGCTCCCCGCGCGGGTGTTACCCGACCGCGATCGCGGCGACGCCGAGCAACGGACTGCTCGTCACGTTCAGCAACAAGGGATGGGGTTATCAGTTCGCGATTCAGCCCCGCGACGATGTTGCCGCGTACACAACCGCGGCGCTCCTGGACTCTGCCGGAAATCTGCTCTGGGAGGTCGATACGCAGAGCATCCGGCGCGCGTACACCGGCTCTTGGGGCACGTACGTCAACGACATCCCGGACTCTGGCAACCCCTTTGACTCACGCCCGCCGAGCTTGAGCGCGTGCGCCGTCGGGCCCCAGGGAGAGCTGTACGTCGGCGGGGCGCGGAACAGCCCGAGCACCGACGCGACGCAGGGTTGGAACGTGTTTCGGCTCCGCCCGAGCGACGGCGCCATTCTCTGGCGGGCATCCATCGGCGGTGCAGCCGCGGCATACTCGTCGGGCGTAGCCCAGGCCGGCATGGTGGTTGACCCCACCGACGGCAATCTGCTTGTCGTCGGGCGACGAAACGACGAATGGGGAAACGCCAGCCAGCCGCGTCAGGCCCATCTGTGGAAGCTCTCAGGTGCGACAGGGGTAATCATCGCCGACTATGACCTGAGCGACTCGGACGCTGCAATTGCGTACGGGGTCTCGGTCGATCCGCTTGGCCGCATCTTCTACACCACCGATCGGATCATCCCATGACGACGACTTCCGCACCTGGCCAGCTCGGCATCTTTCAGAGTTGGGCCCAAGAGATCAACCGATCGGCCCGCAACCCGCTTGGGTTTGTGAGCGAACTGCTCGAGCGTGGTCCGATCGCCTACGTGGGCGGTGTGGTTGTGCCCGAGCTCCAGCGCGTGGCGAGGATCATCGGCAGCCAACCAAACTACACCGCGTGGATGCCGTTCGGCATCGCGATCGACGGGCGGGGATTGCTGGAGTTCCAGGCACTCGACCGGGTGATGGATTGGAACGCGGCGTTTGCGTGTCAGTACGGAGTGTCGTTCCTCCACGCGCAAATTGCAGTGCAGCTCGAAGACACAATGACGCCTGGATTCGTCGACTACATCGAACGTGCAGGAACGTGCCGAGCCTACTTGGGCTCGCCGCGCACGATGGAGCCGCATGCCAGCGGCTGGCCGTCGATGATCGCCCGCACCGTGTCGCCGGCGCTCCTGGCTGGCTGGCGGGTCGTGCTCGATGCCGAGGGAGATCGATGGTCGCCGCACGCCGAGGCCGTCGTGCAGTACTGCGACCAGGTTGGCGTCGGAGTTGACTTCGAGCCAGCGTTTGCGTCGCGCGGAAAGTGGGCGCAGCGGCCGGACTCGAAGGGGTGCATGTTGCTGGGAACAGCTCGCCAGTTGGTCGCTGATGACTTCGGCGCTTCCTGGAACGCCGAACGACGTCCAGCCGGCGGATACCGCGTGCTGGTCGGGCATCCAGACGAGGTAGTCGTTGCGGAGCTCGTCCGCTATCTGGCGATGGGATGGGACGTGGACGTACCCAACTCGACGGATGAAGTGAAGCTGGCGGAGCTGGGCCGGGCCGAACAAACCATGCTGAGAGGAAGGCAAGAGTGACACGGGAACAAGCCGAAAAACTCCGTGAACGCGTGGTGTATCCCGTGCTCGCGTCGCTGGTCTGCTCAGCTGTGATGGCCGTGCTGGGAGTGCTGGGGACGTATCAGCTCTATGGATACCGCATTACCCAGCTCGAGAAATCGATCGAAGACGTCGTCCAGCAGGCTCAAGCGACAAGCGACCTGGATCGAGTTTGGAAAGAGCGGTTCAGCGAGAAGCTCGCCGACATCTCGGGAGACATCAAGTACATCAAAGCGAAACTCGAGCCCCAATGAGGATCATCGATGCCGTGGACGCAAGGCACAGACGGGGTGTTCCGCAAGACGGGAACGACGCGCGACGCGGTGATCGCCAAAGACACACTCGCCGGCATTCCCGCCGTCCCGTTGCAGCTCGTGACGCGCGAAGACGAAGTCGAGATCCTGATGGGGGTCTCTCAGGACGGGCGCTCCGGCATCACTGGCCGGGTGACCAGCGCCGCGGGGGCCAAGGCGCAAATACGCTCCGTGCGATTTGGCGTGTACGCAAGCTCCCACGCGCCGGCGTCCGCCGACGTCCTCGTTGAAGCGGCATTCGACTCCGCCGCACTTGCGCCCGGCGTGCCTTTCTCGCTAGAAATGCGGCTCGTCGACCAGCGGTTCCAACTGTGGGTCAACGATGCGATGATCGTGGAGTACGACAACTCGACCCATCAGGCTTGGGCGGGCTATGCGTACTGGGGGTTTGCGAGCGCCAAGGACGGCGCGCAGGTTCTTACAGCCCGGGCGTGCGGCCTGGTGCCGACGCTCCGAGACGCGGGCGACGTCCTTGGCGCAATCGGCGGCGGCGAACTGTGGATCTCGGTCGACGGCACGACCATCAGCCGCATCGATCGCGTTGTCTTCGATCCGGAAGGCGACGTCGACGGTGCGGAGTTCTTTGGGGCCGTTTATCTGTACGATGGGTCCAAGGCCCTTCGCATCGACCTCGCGAACCTGACGCTGTCCAACTGGGTTCCGACGTCAGGCTCGCTCCCCGGGCAAATCCAGCTTGACGGGAACAAGCCAGGTCGATCGACAGCGACGCTCGTGGAAGCTCACATGGCCCGCATCCTCAGCGCGGGCACTCCAACGGATCCGCAGAACCTGTTCTACTCAGCGCAAGGTGATGCGCTCGACCATGACACCGGGTCGACGTCGCCGGCACGGGCATTCGCGCTCAACCTGGTGCAAGCAGGCAAGGTCGGCCATCCGATTCGCGCCGTGTTCTCCAACGGGGCCCAGCTCATCATCGGCACCGATCGCGCGTTCTTCTCAATCGTCGGTGATCCTGTTTTTAACGGGGCGGTCGTCGATCGTTTTCAGGGCGACGCAAGCTCGTCGCCGGCCGGCGGACGCAACGCGATCAGCCCGGGACCGGATGCGTCGGTGCTCGCATGGTCTCCGCACGGCCTGCTCAAGCTCCAGGGCGGATCCGGGAGCAACATCTCGCGGTCTGTGCTGACCAAGCACCTGTCGATTCCCGATGCGAGCCTCGGCCAGTACGTCGTGCTGATGGTCCGAGACCCTGCCCGCCATGGCACGCACGTGTTTCTCACTGCGCGGCAGACAAGCACGACAATGCCCGAGTCGACTCACGTCTGGTTCGATGAGCGGATTCACGCGAGCGGCGCCGGAGGCTTCTTCCTCAACACCTTCCCGCCCTCGCTCGGGCCTACAGCCGCCGTGCTGTATCGCGGTCAAGTGGTTGTCGGCACGCGGCAGGGGTATCTATGCGTCTTGGATGACAACACAACGACCGACTTTGACTCGACGTCGCCGGACCAGGCGGCCAAGATCGATTCGAAGGCCTCGCTGGCGCTCGTGCGCGACGATTCCAGCCAACGAGACACCATCCTCGAACGGCTGTCCATCACCCTCGCCAACGGAACTGCCGCAACGGTGCGTGTCTTTGGAGGACACACGAGCCAAGCGGCGTACGACATCGCCGAGCGACAAGCTGGACCCGTGCGCACAGCGCTTGGTGGCAAGCCGATGCACATCCAGCATCCCTTCGCCGCCAACGCGATCGTGGTGCAGCTCGAGAGCGCGGGCAAGGGAACGACGTGGTCGCTCGAACGCTGTGAGGCCAAAACATCCAGCCGCGCAGCCCTGCAGCGGTGGGCGAAGCGACCGCCGCCCGCGCCGCCGGCACCGTGTGGGCCGTTCGTACCCGGGTCCGGATCAGGATCGGGCAGCGGCCCAGGATTCAGCGGCGGAGGCGGTCCCGGCCAGAGTGGGTTCAGCGGGTCCGGCTCATACTCTGGGCCGCCGATCGTTCCTGGGGGTTCAGGATCGGAGCTGGTGATTGACTGAGCAACGACGAGGCTATTGCTTGCGGCCTGGATGCTGCGGCATCGGCGATTTGTGCGTCGCCCTCTGGATCGCGGAAGGAGCGAGACGGGAAGGCTTCGACGTGCGGTTCTGTGCCAGTCGCTACGACGCCGTGGTCAGATTATTCGGGCATGAGATCGTCGCTCATCAAACCGGCATCGCGCTCGACGATGGCGTCATCACTCACACCAACGAATGGCGAATGTCGCTGCTGGAACCGCGGCAAGTGTCGTGGCAAGCTGGTCTGCCCTTTCGCGTCGTGCCGGCCCGTCCAGAAGCTCGCATCGGCGACGAGGCCATGGATTGGGCGATCAGGCTCGTGGACGCGTTGCCTGGATCAAGGCTCGCAGTGCTAGCACCACTCAGCGTGTACCGATCGAGGACATGGCCGATGCACTCCTGGTGCTGGCTCCGTCGCGCGCTCGATTGTGCCGGCGTGAAGACGGTGGCGATCCACTCCGAAGCAATCCCTGGAGCAGGCCTCGGATGCGTCGTGGCCGGCGAATCGTTCGAGCGGGTCGCGGCGCTCATGATGCTTGCGGACGTCGTTGTCGGCAACGACTCGGGCCCCGCCCATCTGGCCGGAACGCTGGGCAAACGGACCGTCGTTCTCTGCGGCCCAACACAGCCCACCGTCCTCTCGGCGTACTCGAGCTTGACTGCTGTGAGCGTCACGAGCCAGGAAGTCGCGTGCGTCGGGTGCCACTTCGGGTCAGGCTGGATGCCCGAGGTCTGCATGCACGGCTGCGAGGCTCTTCACAGACTGCCATGGAAGCGTGTCTACCGAGTCGTGTACGAGCAAATCCAAGAGGAATGCCGATGCATCGCGAATCGTCCGTCCATCCCCACGTCCCTTTTGAGCGAGCCGACCTGTTCGCCACCTCCAACGGCGAGGCTACTGAGCACGAGTACATCAGACTGATTCGCGCGATGGTTCGCGCCACCAAGCCGGCGCGGCTGCTCGAAACTGGCACCTTCCGCGGCGACACCACCATCGAACTGGCGCGGGCAACGGTTGCCAACGGCTTTGGGCACATTGTCACGCTCGACGTCGACCAGGACCACAGCCAACGGGCTTGCGAGATGCTGGCTCGCGAAGTCCCCCACGCCAGCGTCGAGTGCATCACGCGTCATTCGATGGACTACCTGCGCGACCACACCACTCAGCCGTTTCAGTTTGCGTTTTTGGACTCCCTGATTCCAACCAGGGCCGAAGAGCTCGGGCTGCTGCTCGACCGCAACTTGCTCCCGCCCGGCGCGATTGTGATGATCCACGACACCAGCCGGATGCGGGTCCGCAACGACGGCACGCCCGATCCCGACACCAGCGACTTTTGGACAAGGTTTGTCGCGGTCCGCCGTCGGCACCAGCTCACGAGGGTGATCGAGCTGCCGCTCTCGCGCGGCATGCTCATGATCCAGGTCGGAGGATGCCCATGAGCCAGTTGCGCGCGGTAACCATCGGACTTGTTGACCCGAAGGACCCTTCGCACGTGCAACGGGCGATCCTGAGCATCGGGCAGGCCCTTCCCTTGCCAACGCTGCGCGTGACGATCGTTGCCGCAGCAGAAGACGCGAGCAGTGTGCGTCGCATCACGATGCGCGTCATTGACCGCGCTGGAACTGCACGACCCGGCAGATACCGCCTCAGAGTGTGGATTGCCGCAACCGCGTTCGGAGCGCCCGGAGGCACGCAAGTTATCGCGGTGGTTCCCGGCACAACGTTGCTCCAGACGATCGCGAGCAATCAGGACCTGTCGTTGTTGACCGACCCCAGCGGCACAGCCCAGCTTGACGTCACGGTCTCCGGACCCGGCACACGGCACGTCATGGCCGACGTCGCCGGGGAGGTTGTGACTTCCGGCGCTGTCGCCTGGACCTAACATCGATCGCTTCGCAGTTCTACATACGGAGGCCAGAGCAATGTCCGACACTCCCTGGGATCTATTCGCGGTTGGAGGTGGTCTGGGTTTGGCAGGCACGGCCCTTGGTGCACTTGGGTCGCGTTCGGCTTCCCGGCGGGCATCCGCCGCTGCCCGCGGGGCCGAGGACCGCGACGCCGACCGCAATCTGTCGGATCGTGTCAGGACCGCGATTGAGCTCTTCGGGCCCGATGCCGAGAACTATTTGCGATCGACCCTTTCGCGCGACGAGTGGGATCGCATGTTCGGCGCCAGCCGGAGCCAGTGGAACTACGCCAACCAGGACGCCTCCGGGCGTGGTGGTGCTGGATCCGGGCAAGGCGGGGAATCCGGCCTGTTCGCGTACGCCCGCTCGCGACCCGGACTGTTCAACGAGATGAACACTCTGGCGGAGGACGACTACCGCCGCAGCGGGGAGCAGCTCGGCGAGTACGACGCCGACACCGCCCGCCTCGCGCAGTCGGGCAGCGCCCGCCAGGCCGCGGCCGAGGCGCTCTACCGCGAGCTGATGGGCGAGACCAGGAGCGACATGGAGCGCTCGCAGGGCCTCGCCCGCGAGTACGGGCAGGACGCCGACCGGGCTTTGACCGAGGACGCGTCGCGGGCGGTGCGCGACGCCAACGCCCGGAGCGTCGGCGAGCTCACGAGCCGCGGCCTTGGCAACTCGACCCTCGTCGCCAACCAGACGAGCGCCAACGCGACCGAGGTCAATCGCGACCTGGCGCGGTCCCGGATTTCCCTGCGGAACTCCGTGCTCGATCGAGAAATGGGGGCGCGGGAGTCGGGCCTGAGCCGACTGGCAGGTCTGACGAGCGCTTTCGCGGGCACACGGGCAGCGTTCGAGGGCGACGCCACGAGCCGCGACTACGCCCGGGCGGGCGGGCGCACGGCGTTCAACGTCGATCGTCTCAACCGCTACACCGGCATGCGCGGCAACGTGCTCAGCAGCCGGATCAACGCCGCGACCAGCTCGCCGCTCAACTACAGCGGGCAGGTGCGGAGCATCGTGCCCCAGACCGGCGGAGGCGAGATGGCGTCGGCCTTCGGCGCGTTCGCCGGCAACCTTGGCGGAACGGCGCTCGGGTACGGGCTGCAGGACGCGGCGAGCCAGCGGCAGATGGATCGGTTCATGGCCATGTACCGCGCCATGCAGGCGGGGAGGTAGGCGATGGCGGCGACGCTCAGCATCTTCACCCGGGCCGTGCTCCAAAGCGGCGGGCGCTATCACGACTTCTTGCCTTCGACGGCGAGTCCCGAGGGACTTGTCCAAACCGTCACGCTCGCCGACGGGCTGCGAGCGACCATCGACCGCGGCATCAAACTCAAAGCCGGCACGCAGACGGTCGTTTGGGAATGGAGCCAAAGCAGCGGCTTTGAGTGGCTCGCCTTCGTCCGCAACGCCAGCCACGTCGGCGTCGTCGCGGTGTATCCGAGCATCGCGGTGCGGGCTGTGACGAGCCCAACAAACGAGACGCCCACCGGTGCGCGTGTATGGAACTCGCTGGCGACAAGCTGTTTCAGCGTGTTCAGCCTCGACCAGGACAGGGTGTACTTCGACCCCGACGCCGCGACCCATGCCGGCGACGCCAGCGGCCTGCCGGCGATGGTGGCATCGGGGACCCGGGCGCTCGGCGTCGTCGATCGTGTGACGTTCTTCAACCCCGGGACGACGGACGTCCTGATTGATCGCTGGTTGATCCAGTAGGAGCCGCGCGTGGACCCGACCATCGGAGCAACCGCCTTTGCCCGCGCCATGCCGTTCGGGGCCAGCCTCCGCGACCGGGCAGCGGACGAGCTCTGGCGGATGCTCGCCTACGCCGACGCTCAGGAGCAGCAGTCGCAGGCGCGCGAGCAGCAGGCCCAGGCCCGCCGCGAGCAGGACGCGACCCGCGAGGTGCTCCTACGCGAGCTGGAGCAAGCTCGGGGCCTGACCGGCGGCCAGTTGAGCGCTGGCGCCGGGCCGGACATTCCCGACTTCACGGCGATGCCGCCGTTCTTCGGCCGCGGCGGGCCGCGGGAGCTGAGCCCGTACGCGAGCGCCGACGTCGGGCTCCTGGCGAGCGAGCTGTCACACGCCCGCCGCCGGCAGCAGGAGCAGCAGGAGCGAGACAACGTCGAGCTCGACGTGCAGCGGGCGCGCCGTGAAGGCATCATCAAGCAACTTCCCACGCTGCGGCGTCGGGCAGAAGAAATGGGCATCGCGCTCACCATGGAGGACCTGCCCAAAACGGAGCGTGAGATGCGACGGGCGGAGCTCGTCGACTTCGCTCGGGCCCAGGGGGTTGCCAACGCCGACACGTTGCCCGAAGACGTGCTCCGCCAGTATGCCGCGTCTGCCGCGAGCACGATTAAAGGAGACTCGTACGCTGCCTCGCCGACTTTCGAGCAGGATCTCGACGACTTCATGCGGCTCAACCCGCGGGCGACGCGTGAGACGGCCGCGGCGTACTTGCGACAGCGATCACGCGGCTTCGCCACGATGGAGGACGCGAACATCTCAGGGCGCGAGACCGCCCGGGTCGACCCGGTTCAGAAAATCCAAGGCGAGATCCTGGCTGACAACCTCAAGCAGGCGCACGAAGCGCTGCGGAGTGAACTGGCCGAACCGTTGCCCGAGCCCACGCCCGACAACGCCGAAGTCGTGCAGGCGATCATGGCCAGAAGGAACCGGCTCCGCACCCAGGTCCTGCTCGCGGAACGCCAACTCCAAGACCTCTACGGGCCGAGCTCGAATGTCGTCAATCAGCCACCGAGCGCCGTCGGTGCCCAGCCAAGCACGCCCGGCGCTCCCGGTTCGGCGCGAGCCCAGCTCATCGGGCGGACGGCGCGGGCGGTGTTCGAGCAGCAGGCAGGACGCCCGCCGCGACCGGATCCTGCGAACCCAGGTCGCTTCCATCCCGAGGACCGGGCGATGCTCGATCAGATTCGGCGGGGACTGGAGGCTGGTCGCTAACAATTGGCTTGCCGTCAACGCCTGTAGAAGCCCCGCGACGAACTGTACGAGAAACCCAGCGGCTTTACGGCCTTCTTGATTTGACGGACCGACTCCAACTGCTCGTCTTGGCTTACGTGCCAGTATCTCATTGAAGGGTAGATCGCAACCGCGACTCGCCGAGCGACCCACTGAAACACCTCGGCGAAGACCAGTAGTGCAATGCCCGTTCCCAACACGATCGCCCAGTGGTGGAGCAAGAAGCCTGCGACCAGCACGACGGCAGTAAGGACGACGCACGTACGAGCTGTGACTTTCGACAACCGGCCGTTAAATGACCAATGGAGGAAGGCTTTGAACCAAAGTGCGGTGACGATGATGAACCAAGCAGCACTCATGAGCGTGAGACCTCCATAGTCTTGTTTGGATCCAATATCTCAGGCTCGATCGGGTTCCACGCATAGAACCAGAACCGCGACCAGAACGACCCTCGACCAGCACGCACGGCTCGGCGAGCGCACACAACCGCCAAGGCAACACCGTTAAGCCAGAACGCCAGCGCGATGCTGGCCAGAGCCCAGTACCACGCAAACCAAATGAAACTCCAGAACAGGATCATGGCCAGCATCCCGGCCCATGCCCATTCTGCGACTGAGCGCCTCCAGCCTGAATCGTGATCCATCAATAGGTTGAAGACTAACGAACAGACAAAAACAGCCACAATCCAGATCAAAAACATCATCAGCGTGGTACCTCCAACCGACAGCCTACGACTCCCCCTCGCAGGGTGCAAGACGAACAGGACCCGAGCGTTCACGCCGTGTTCATGAACAGGTTCGTGAACAGGCCCGTGAACAGCTACACTCCACCACGCGTGAACGGCCCCCAGCCGAGGACGCGCCGTGTCCCACTTGCAAGCCATGCCCAGCCTCACCGGACGGATGTTCGGTGGTTCGCGTCCTTCTGCCCCTCGCCCTGAGCCTGGGACGATTCAGCGGCTCCCCAGCCCCCAACCAATCGGCGGCATCGACGACGACTTCGACGAGACCCTGTACGGCCCGCCGGGCGTGATGCTGACAGCCCCCGCCCCCCCCGGAATAGTCCCCGCCCCCGGAGCCGCCCCCGGAGCCGCCCCCGGAATAGCGTCAGGCCCGCTCGGGGGCGGCATCGACGACGACTTCGACGAAACGCTCTACGGCCCGCCCGGCGTCATGCTGGGCGGCTCCGGGACATCGGAACCGGTTCCACGTGGGACAGAGCAGCTTGGTCCCGGGGACATCCTTGCGTCTCAAGGCATGCCCGATCCGGCGTTGGTCGCCGCCCAGAACATCCTCCGGTCGATGCCCCGAGGCGAGCAGTTCCCGCCGCCAGGAGTTGCTGGCGGGTTGTCAACAATCGATCCACAGGCCCGTCGGTTGACCGCAGGGCCCGCCGGCGCTCGCTGGTCCATCGGCGATCCCGTCCCGCCAGAGCTCGCCTCAGCGGTCGCCCAGGCGGCTCCGGTAACCGTTGGCGGGCGTCCGGTCCAGTCGATGAGCTGGCTGGAGTCCATGGGCCGCGAGCTGGCCGGAGGCCTTTCCGACGACGCGCCCGCGGCTCTCACGGGGCAGGCGCTCAGGCTGGCGGTTGCGCCCGAGGCGGAGAACATCCGCCGCTTCGTCGCCAACCAGCGGGCTCGCGCCGCCCAGCCGCAGAGTCGCGGCTCGGCCGTCGTTGGCAATGCCCAAGGCTTCTCAGGGCTCGTGCGTGCCGCAGTCGATGACCCCGCCGGCGTCGCGCAAGGGCTGCTCGACCAGACGGCGCGGTCGTTCGGCAGCTTCGCGCCGGGTCTGGCCGCAGCGCCCGCGACCGGGCCCGTCGGCATCGGGGCAATGTCGGCGGCCCTGGAGTTTGAGAACGAGTTCACGAACATCCTGGGCCAGCGAGCCGACCTGACCGACGAAACCAGCGTTGGCAAGGCGCTTGGCGATCGCGACTTCGTCGAAGGAGCTCTCGCCCAGGCGTACGTGAAGGCGATCGTCGTCGGCGGGTTCGATGGCGCGACCGCGGCGCTCACCCGCCTGATTCCCGACCAGGCCAAGACCATCATGCGGCGAGCCCTGCTCCGCGGGGCGGACGTTGCCGCGGAGGCAGCGGGCGGCATGGCAGGGGAAGCGACAAGCCAGAAGATCGCGCGCGGGCGGATCGACGACACCAAGGCGATCGCCCTCGAAGGTCTGGCGGAAATCCCTGGGTCGATTCCGCAAGCAGCGATGCTTCGAGGAAACAGGCAAGCGAGAACTGAGTCTACTGCGAGCAATGGCGAGGTGACTGGGAGCCCGGCCCCAGTCCCGGCCCCGGCCCCCGCCCCCGGAACTCCCTCCGGACCCGGCCCCGCGCCCGCCCCCGCCCCCGGACCCGCCCCCGCCCCCGGACCCAGTCCAACCGCGATCGCCCCACCGCTGGCTCGCCCGCGACCTGGGAGTGAATGGCAGGCCCGCCCCGAGCTGCAAGCTCCGGCGGTCGCGGGACGTTCCGGGCGGCTCCGACTGGCGGACGGAACCGACAGGCCGATCCGGTACGACGTCGTCGAGGCCTCCGACCTCATCACCACCCATCGGCCCGACCAAGGCTTTCAGCCCGACCCGTTGGGAGACTCCAACGAGCGGGCGTACGAAGACCCGACCGAAGGCGAGGCGTCGCGCAAGACCGTGCGGTCGATTGCCGAGCGGCTCGACCCCGAGCTCCTGCTCACCAACACGCCGACGCCGACAGACGGCCCGCCCGTCACGTCGCCAGATTACCGCGTGCTGGGGGGCAACGCCCGGAGCATGGGCCTCAAGCTTGCCTACGCCCAGGGCACCGGGCAGACCTATCGAGATGCCCTCGTCGCCCAGGCAGCTGCGTTTGGGCTCAATCCGAACCAGGTGGCGGCAATGACCGCCCCTGTGCTCGTGCGGCGGATCGAGGGAGACGTCGGACGCCGCGGCGAGATGTCGCGCGTGCTGAACGAGAGCCTGACCACGGGCAAGACGGCCGACACCGAAGCTGTTTCGCGCGGGCTGCTTCTCGAACAAGCGGACACAGATCGCATCGCCGGCATGCTCGGCGACGACAGCATTCGCGACGTGCTCGGCGACCCGCGGCGGAGCGCCCAGGTGCTCCAGGTGCTTGTCGAAGCTGGCGCGTTCAGCCCAAGCGACCTCGTCGAGCTGCGCAAGCCCGACGGATCGCTCGACGAACCCGGGAAACTGGCGATCGAACGCGCCCTGCTCGGCGCAGCGGTGGGGGACGTCCGCACCTTGGCAGCAACGGCGCCGGGCATCCGTGCGAAACTGATCCGCGCTCTGCCGGCCATCACTCGACTCCGCCGAAGCAAGATGCAGGAGCTCGACTTCCAAGGCATCCTCGCCCACGCCCTGGACGCGCTGCAGGCATACCGAGAGAGCGGGGCCAAGAGCATGCAGGACCTGCTCGACCAGCAGACCATGCTCGCAGAGCCGTGGCGCGAGGATCCCCGCGCGATCAGCCTCGCGAAGTCGCTCCTGGCGGACAACCAGACGACTGTCGCGCAGAAACTGAGCGACGTCGCCACGATCGCCAGCGCCGCCGCCGGCGGACAGAGCGGATTCAACTTCGGGCAGCCCCAGAGCGCGGCGGAGGCCTTCGATCAGGTGTTCGCGACTTCTTCGACTACTCCGGCCGCCCAGCTCGTCGCCGGCGATCCGGCCAAGCGCCGCGAGACTCGAGGCCAGAGCGGGCTTTTCGGCCAGGGCCGCGTCGATCCCGCCGTCGTCGGGCAGGATTCCTTGTTTGGCAACCTGCCGGCTCGCACGCCCAGCGACCCGCAGGCCCGCAAGCCAGGCGAGACGGACCTCGAATACCGCACCCGCCTCCGCTGGATGAAACCGGAAGTCGTCGAGGCGACGCCGGAGTTGTTTGAGGCAGATGCTGCACCAGTCGTCCGTGGTGATGAGTTTGGTGCCGGCCAGTCCGCCGGACCGATTCGGCGAGCTGCATCCGCCTGGGCGTTGGCCAACCTGCGCAACCGTTCTTTCAAAAACGATGCCACAGGCATGGAAATTCTGGTCAGCCGAACCGGCGTCAAGAAGATCTTGTCCCATTCTGCAAACATCGACCGCGCGCGAATGGTGTTCCACATTCCAGCGATCATTCGGACGGGCCGACTTGTTAGTAGTAAGCCTCCCGAAGGTTCTGATAAGAATGACTCGTCCATCATGTGGCATTACTTCCGCTCGCCGATCTTCATGAAGGGCGTGAAGCAAACTGCCACGTTCACAGTGCGCGAAGATCCGAACGGCAACTGGTACTACAACCACGACTTGCAGATGGAAGAAAACCCACCGCAAAATCCGGTGCCTGACGTTGGAGCGTCCGGCGGTCCGACGTTCGGTGGGTCTTCCACGAAGAGTATTGACTCATCCGCCTCCCAAATCAATCAGGACTTCAACTCCGATCGGCGGATCATGGAGGACCTAGAGACCGAGGACGGCGACGTCATCAGCGCCGACCCGCCGCCCGTCTCCGGCATGCCGCCGGCGCAACCAGGAGGCCCCGCGCGCCGCCGGCGTCGAGCCGCCACGCCTACGCCCGTGCCCGTCGGTCCGGTGCCCCAGGCGTCGGGGACCATCGGCGGCCGCACCGTCGCCATGAACGACCGCAACACGCCCGAGGCGGTCAAGCGGGAGCGGATGGAGCTGCAGCGCGCCATCCGCCGGGCCCGCCGCGACGGCACCAAGCTCGCCCGCGTCCCCAGCATCCGCAGCATCATCGAGGACCTGTACCGCGCCGTGAACCTGCAACCGCCGGGCGTTGGGCGTGCTCGCATGCTCAAGCGCTCCGCGCTGGGTTACTACCGCTGGCTGACCAGCGACATCCGCAACCGCGACGCCGACGCCATCCGCACCGCGGCGCACGAGATGGGCCACTACCTACACGAGGTGCTCTTCCCCGAAGCGTCGAGGCGCATGCGTTCAGGCCGTGGCAACGCCCAGCTCGCGTTCCCCAAGGCGTGGCTCCCGGAGCTCGTCAAGCTCGGACGCCTGCTCTACGGCAAGACCAAGCCCGCGGGCGGGTACGCCAGCGAAGGCTTCGCGGAGGTCATTCGGTATCTCATCATCAGGCCGGAGTATCTGCAGAACCACGCTCCGGGCGTGATGCGTGCCGTCACCTACATGCTCTCGATGCAGCACCCCGAGGTCTGGGAGGCGATGAAGCGGGCGCGGCTGCAAATGAGGATGCAGGACCTGGCCATGAACCCGATCCAGCGGTACATGTTCGACGCGGAGAAGAGACTGCCAAGGGGCATCCGCGATCGAATGCGAGAGCTCCGAGCCGCTTTCAGCACGGAAGTGCGAGAACGATTTGCTCGGATCGAAGACATGCTCCGCGACGTCGACCGCGCGGACCTACCAGCACACAAGAACCCGCACACCTTGGCACTGCGGGCCTCCAGCATCATCAGCGGCGAGATGGAGCTGTTCAGAAGCTCGGGACCGTGGCGCATTGGCGACGCGACGAAGGCTCCCATCTCAAAGAGCATTTCCGAGATCATCAAGCCTCTGCATCGCGCGGACGCAGTCGAGAAGTGGCAGGCGTACATGGTCGCCAAGCGCGTGCGGGAGAAGCAGGCGCAAGGGTTCGGCGGACTCATGCGTCAAGTCACTTCGGCCGAGCTCGACGCAATCATCACCGCCGGCGACGCCGACCCGATGTTCAAGCAGGCGGCCGACGAGTTCCAGAAGCAGAACGAGTGGCTGATTCGCGACTACGCCGTCGGCATGGGCCTGATCACCGACGAGCAAGCCGAACAAATCATCGCCAAGAACCTGCATTACATCACCTTCCGCAACGTCAACGAGGATGGCAGCCTGGGCGGCGTGATGCAGCGTGGCGGCTACGGCAAGTTCAGCGACCAGAGCTCGGGCATCAAGCGGTTCAATCCGGGATCGGGTCAGGAGCTGGTCGACCCGCTTGGAGCGTTCCTGCTGTCTGTCGAGGGGATCTTCGCGCGCGCGCATTCCAACCGCGTCCTGCGCCGCATGACGGAGATGTTCGAGGTTGAGATGGTTCCCGGCATGGGACGCTGGCTCAGCAAGATTGACCGACCCCAGACGCCCGTCAGCTTGCCCGACCAGATTCTGCAGGAGAGCATCCTCAAGCAGCTGGACCCGGTGCTGCAGACGCTGGGCAAGGCGGAGCAGCAGGCGATCTTGGATGGACTCAGCAACGTCAGCTCCCCGCTCTTCTTCCAGTTCGACGATTGGAAGATCGACAAGCGTCGCAAGACCGTCCGCGTGCTCGTGAACGGCAAGCCGAGATTCTGGGAGGTGAAGGACGCCCGGTTGTTCGAAGTGATCGAAGGATGGACGAATCCCGCAGTGGCGGATGCCTGGATGAGCTTGATGACCGTGCCGTCGATGCTCGTGCGTGCTGGCAATACCGTTTTGAATCCAGAGTTCTTCGTGCCCAACTTGCTCCGCGATCTTTTTACGTCGTTGGTGCTCACGCAAGAAGGATGGCGCAACCTGACGAAGCAGACCGCACGCCGACTCCGCGGCATGCGGGAGGCGTTCCGAGCCGGCGACGTCGAACGCATGTTCCTGGCGGGCGGCGGCAACATGAACGTCGCCTTTGGGAAGTACGTCGATCCAAGAACTGGAAGAGCACGGCTCGATCTTCTGACGGAGCCTCGATCAATTGTGGGCAAGCTCCGAGAGGGACGCCTCACCGGAGCCCTAAAAGATATAGCGACGCTCCGAGCGGTCGGTCAGCTAAATGATGTGTTCGAACGGATCACCCGCTACGGCGAGTTTGAGGCGGTCCGCAAGGGGCGAACGACTGAAGAAGCCATCATGGAAGCCGGGCAGGCAGCAGCGGATATTACGTTGGACTTTACGAGGGGTGGCACAGTCTCGAAGAAAGTGAATCAGTTCGTGCCGTTCTTCAACGCCGCGATTCTCTCGATTGACAAGGGAGCCCGCTGGGCAGTGTCTAGAAAACTCAGCCTGCTCACGAAGTTTACCAAGCTCATCGCCATCGTCATGGTCCCGAGCATGTTGTCAATGATGGCCAACGACGACAACGACGATTATTGGAACAAGGGCCTGCAGCTCCGCGATCGTGCCTGGTATTTCCCGCTTGACCGCGACGAAAACGACCGCGTCACTGGCTACCTGAGAATCCCGAAGCCATACTCGTGGGGCCTCTTTGGGACTGCGTACGAACGCAGTTATGCCGCCGCCCGCGGCATCGACCCACTCACCGGCAAGCGTGGCGACTCGCGGGCATTCCGAGGCTTCGGAACGACCGCCGCCAGTGACTTCATGCCTCCGGTAGCGCCCGCCGCCATCGCTCCGCTCATCGAGGTTGCGTCCGGGCCTCAAGGGTGGTCGTTCTTCTTCGATCGCCCGATCGTCCCCTACCGGGACCGCGACTTGCCACCCTCCGAGCAGGGAGCCGAGTTCGCCAGCACCCTCGCCCGGGTCGCCGGCCGCGTGCTCGACGTCGCTCCCGCGAAGGTCGATCACGTCATTCGCGGGTATCTCGGAGGCCTCGGTCGTAACGCTGTCGAGCTCGGCATCGACCCGGTGCTCGAGCTCGCCGGCGCCGAGCCCGGCAACCAGCCGCAAGGCGAGATCACCGTGCAGGACTACTTCCTGCTCCGCAAGTTCCTGGCGACGACGACGCGGGGAGACCACGAGGCGTTCCGGCGTTTCTACAGCGATCATGACGCGGCGCACGCCCACCACCGCATGCATCAGCGACTCCAGGAGCAGCCCGACCGCCAAGCACGATACCTCCAGGAGCACCGCGGGGCGCTGGAGGAGTACCGCCGCCTCGCCCCGGTCTATCGCAAGGTGCAGGAGCTCAACCGCCAACGCCGGCAGGTCATGACGATCAAGGGCATCGGCGGCGAGGAGCTCGACCGCCGGCTCGAGGCGATCCAAGACGAACAGATTCGCATGATTAGATCCGCATATAAAGCAGGAAATCTCGGCAACCAGTGAGTAAACAACTCCCTCAAACAGGCATGCCGGTTTGCAGCATTTGGACGCATCGCAATCCCGGAGTTGTCCCGCCTGGATGACTCGTGCGTTATATGACGCATGCGTTGCCGGGAGTACGAGCATCCACCCTTGCGTTTGGTCGGCGGTTGGGGCGATAACAGATGCTCGACTCGATTTCGTGTCCATTCCCCGAACGTCCTGCGCATAGAGCTGTGTATCACGGTCGAGACCACGCCGACCATGCCACAGCCAGCACCTCATACCCCGGACAGGGAGCGACGACCGGTTCGTCGCTCTTTGCCAACTCCTGTTGACTCCACGCCGGAGATTGACGATTGGATTGGTCAATGGGCGCAGTCCATGCGGATCAAGGGCGTCGGCCAATCTCACATCGACGACTACACGAGATACGTGCGGGAAGCCGCGACGCAACAGCGTTGGGTCTGCGTCGAGAACGCGACCACAGAGTCGATCCTCGATCATCTGGACTGGTGCCAAGCCAAAGGCGACGCCGTTTCTTACGTCAAAAACAAGCGATGCGCGCTGCGGGCGTGGCTCGAGCTTGCCCGCCGGCGGGGCATCATCGAACGCAATCCGACGGATGCGATCCCGATCCCGCGACCACGAAAGCGGCGGGCACCCAGATACACACCCACCGAGGCCGAAGTTGTACGACTCATCCAGGCGGTGAACAGGCCCATCAAACGCGACCGCTGGCTGGTCTATCTGACCGCTGCGACGTGCGGTTTGCGAGCTGGCACCATGCGTGAGCTCCGGCGCTCGCACGTGCAGCTCGACGACGGTTTTCCCAGATTTCAGATCCCTGCCGACTTGCTCAAGAGCGGTCGGCCCTCGACAGTGTTCATGAGTCGCGAGCTGGCGGAATACATGCGCGAGCATCTCGCCGCCATCGGTTCTCGTGACCGAGTCTTCTCGGGCGTGCCCAAATCCGAGAAGTTCGACCTGGATCTCAAACAGGCTGGGTTGCCCAAGCGGCCGTCCGACGACTTCCTGCCCATGACGCTCCACTCGCTGCGGCACTTCTGCGTGACGCGGATGCGCTATGCCCAGACGATCACGGATCAGGAGAGAGCCTTTCAAGCCACTCACGCCACCCCAACAACAACCAACAGGGTGTACACAAGACACGAACATGAAACCGTGGCTAAAAAAATCTTTTGTTTGCAACCCCTTATGCCGCAGGGGTTTGCGCCTCATCGTCGCACTCGCGACGCCATGCGGGCGAGGAAAAGCCACTTGACTCCACCGGGTCGGCGGACCAATGATTGTCCCGACCACGCTGAGAGCAAGCATGACGCACCCTCACCAATCGGCGATTCTGGAGCTCCTGCAGGCGCGCAAGCGCCCAGCGTGGTACCTGTCGAGCTTGCTCGGGCAGGAGCTCCCGATTTGCCGCTGTCGAGCGCATCGGGGTCATTGAGCAGTGAGGCTCCGGAGCCCTTCCAGGCTCCGGAGCCGAAAATCGGGGTGGGCGGATTCGAACCGCCGACCTCTTGACCCCCAGTCAAGCGCGCTAACCAAGCTGCGCTACACCCCGTTGGTGTTCAGATTGTCTTGCGTTCGGCGTATGGTAGGCTTTGCCCGCCACACGCTCCGACGCAGGGGAGGAGTGTAGCGCGCTGCCCTTGGCAAAGAAACCCCGTTCCACTCCAATCGCCTTCGACCGGCCTTTCGCCGCGCTTCGAAGGCCATCGCCGCTTTGCCCCGGCTGTGCCACCGCGCCCCAACTGTACCGCGAGCGTCCAGATCGTCGACCATCCAGCTCGGGGTCTGTCTCGTTGCGCGTGGTCGCGACATCGCTCCTCGCTCCTGGAGTCCGAAAAACTCATCCTCATGGCTGCGCGCTCTTGAGCTGCTTGATCTTCTCCCGGATCTCATCCACGCGGCCCGTATTGCCAAGCGCTTGATGCATGGCGCCCAGGCCGTTCAAAAGATCGAGCGTCCGGTGGGGCTCCGCAAGCGAACCCAGGCGTCGATACATGTCGATTGCTTCCGCGGCAACTCGCTCCGCATCATCGGCGCGCCGTACGGTGATCAGGCAGCCAGCATACTCCTTGAGCATATCGGCCAACGCGAAGTGCGGATCGGCGAACGCCTTCCTTGCGTGCGGAACGAGAGACTCATACTCAACGATCGCCTCAGGCTCGCGACCGTTGTAACTCAGCACGAAGCACAGCAACTGGCGAGCATCGATCGTCTCAACGTGAGCCGGCCCGAGCAACGACGTCAAGATCGCGACTGCCTTGCGCCAGCGATGGACGCTCTCTTCAACGTTCGCCGAGCTTTGCGCCCGCGCCATCTCCACTTGCGCGGCGGTGCGGCTGGAAGGCGGATCTCCGGCCGCGCTTCGAGCACGTTCCAGTTGGTTGATCCATGCCCGCGCCTCCGTCGCTTGTCCGGATGAGCCAAGCAGCGCCGCAAGCGATGCCATGCGCTCCCAGTTGCCGCGATCGTCGGAACCTGTCACGTCAAGAAGCTCGCGCAGCGCCCTTTCCATCTCCGGTAACGCCGCTCTCTGCTTCAAAGGCCAGTTGGTAAGGGCTAGATCCCAACGGGCCGTGCGCGTAAAGCTGTGGTTGCTACCTAAACTCTGCTCGAACATCATCACCGCGGATTCAAGAAGCGAAGCTGCTTTGGCGTAGTCTCCAAGAGCATACCACGCCTTACCAATGAGATGGCGCCGATAGGCGGTACTTCGGGAACACACGTCGTTAGCAACTTCCAGTTGCGAACTGGCCGTCATCAGCGCATCTTGTATGGTGAACTCGATGCCGTCACTACTTCTACGCCCCGCCTGCGACATGACGTCTTGCCAAAACGACAAGGTGTCTTGTGCCGTGTCTTCCGCCTCCACCGCCCGCGCCAGAGCAACGCTTGTCACAATGACCGCAACCACCAGCACGAGCAGCACGCTGACGCTCATCCACACCAGCGCACGGTTGCGCCGCGAGAACTTGGAAACCTGATACCACACGCTGGGCGGGCGCGCGGTGATCGGCTGGTCGCTCAAATAGTGTCGAATATCCAGCGCTAGCAGATCTGCTGACTGGTATCGCCGCGCCGGATCCTTCTCGAGCGCCCGCCCCACGATGGTCTCGATGTCCCCTCGCAAGCTCGCATCCACTTGGCCGAGCCTCGTCGGCTCCTCTTCGCAGATGATGCGAACGACCTCATGCATGGCGCGCCGCGTCAGGTCATAAGGCAGCGTGTTTCCCAGCAGTTCATACAGCAAGATGCCCAGCGCGTAGACGTCCGATCGCGTGTCGATGCCGCGCGCCGTGGTCGAAGCTTGCTCCGGGCTCATGTACGCCGGCGTGCCCAGCAGTGCGCCCTGCTCCGTGAAGATCGTGCGCCCCTCGCCCGTCGCATCGATCGCTTTGGCGATCCCGAAGTCGATAACCTTGGGTCGCGCGGTGCCATCCACTTCCTCCACAAGGATGTTCGATGGCTTGAGATCTCGATGAACCACGCCCATCTGGTGCGCGTGCTGCACCGCCTCACACACTGGCACGAACAGTTCCATCCGTTGGCGGGTGTTGAACCGCCGCGCCGCACAGAAGGCCGTGATGGGTTCCCCGCGCACGTATTCCATGACGAAGTAGGGCGTGCCACCCCGCTCCCGTTGCGTCACGCCTCCATCAAGCACCTTCGCAACGTTCGGGTGGTTCATCATCGCCAGCGACTGGCGCTCTTGCTCAAAGCGGGCAATCACCGCGCGCCTATCCATCCCCGGCCTAATCACCTTGATGGCAACCTGACGCTTCACCGGCTCCACCTGCTCCGCAAGATACACCACGCCGAAGCCGCCTTCGCCCAGCTCGCGCACGATGAGGTACCGATCCAGGCGATCTCCGGGTTGGTACACGCTCGACCCGCGCTCCCTCGTCCCCACGATCGCGACGGCCTCGGCCCCGATCACGCGTCCGACCGCCTCTTCCAGCCCGTTCCCCGCCGCCGCCCGCTCGTGCGCCGCCAGCAACCGTTCCACCTCACGCCGCAACGCCTCGTCGCCCGCAGTCAGCCGCGCGATCAGCGCCGGACGATCGCCCGACGCCGTTCCAAGCGCCTCGGCGAATATCCGCCGTATCTGGGCGAAGCGTTCGGGTGTCATCGGTTCGGAAGCAGACATCAACCCTCCCTGCGGCTTCGGCCTTCACTCCCAATCCTTCCCGCCGGCGCTCGATCGCGCACGCGTGTCATACGCTCGCTTCTGCGTGAACGCCAAGCGCCACGTGCAACCAATCCGTATCAACGCCGGCGGAAACTGCTACACGTCGGTGTTTGCCCGTCCGCTGCGGTATCCTATTGAATAGTCCAGTCCGGGCTCGATATGGAGGTTCCGTGCAAGCACCGTCGGTCGATATCACCCACATGCTCCGCCGAGCAAGCAGCGGCGATCCCGCCGCCGTCGAACAACTCGCGCCGATCGTGATGCATGAGCTGCGTGCAATCGCTGATCGCGCCATGAAGCGGGAGACTCCTGGCCACACGCTTCAGCCCACGCTCTTGGCAAACGAGGCCTTCATGCGTCTGGTTGGCAACGACGCCATCGACTGGAGCGACCGTTCCCACTTCTTCGCCCTCGCCGCTCGCAACATCCGCCGGATCCTCGTCGACCATGCCCGCGCCCGCAGCGCCCAGAAGCGAGGCGGCGGACCGGACCGCCTTGCCCGCGTCACCTTGGACTTCGCCGAGGGCGTCGCCAGTCGCTCTTCCGACCTCGACGTCACTGATGTCGACGACGCGCTCACGAAGCTCGCCGCGCTCGACCCGCGTCAGGCCCAGGTCGTCGAACTCCGCTTCTTTGGTGGCCTCACCAGCGAGCAAACCGCCCAACTCCTCGGCGTGTCCAAACGTACCGTCGATGAAGATTGGGCCATGGCCCGCGCCTGGCTGTCATTGGAACTGCATTCGCACTAGCGCGTCGCGACATAGGCAGAAACAGCCCCGATGTCGCGGCAACTCAAGCTTCGCAGCGTCAACCGCCTCAATCCCGAACTGAACAACGAATGCGGGGGCGGCCCGTGCGACCACCCCCACCACCCCCGATACTCGTCGAACATGCTCAGCAGCCGAAAGCTACGTCTTGAGCGAAGTCCAGATAGTCAAAGAAGTCGATCTGGGCGTCACCGTTGTAGTCCGCTGTTGGTTCCTCCGCACTGAACGCCGAGGCAAAGTCGAGGTAGTCAAAGAAGTCAAGCTGCCCATCGCAGTTGAAGTCGGCTTGGCAAACCGTCATCGTCACTGCGTCGCTGATCGTGTCGCCACAAGCGTTCCCGACGACGCAGCGGATGTTGAACGTGATCACGTTTTCGCATGGCACGATATTGATCGTCGTGCTCGCCTCGGACTGGCTCACACGCGCGACCCCGCCGCACGGGAGGTTGAGCGGAAACGCGCTCAGCGGCTCCCACGTCCCCGGATTCGTCTCGATCTGCCAGAGATACGTGATGCGCCCAATCCCTTCGGCGGCAACCTGAAACTCGCCGCCCGGGACGTTGAGACACACGAGCGTCGAGCTGGGTTGCATCGTGATGGTCGGCGCGAGCAGCGGATCGTCACACGCGCCCCGCTCGACAGTGAAGTTGCGGTCCCAGGCGTCAAGTTGCTTGGATCCGCCGAACACCGTCCCGAGCCGCGACCACGCGTCGTACTGCTTCATTCCGCCGAAATAGGTGATCGTCGGCGCCGTGGTCGCATTCACTCGCTTGTCGCCCGCGAACACCGTGTACGTCCGCGTCACCGCGGGCGAGTCGATCTGCGCGAGTGCGGCTGGCGTCACGCTTGCCACAAGTGCCGCCGCGAGAGTGCTTCTTCGCATGAGCTACTCCTTTCTCGGGCTACTCAAGCCCGTGCCCGCGGCATCACGGCATGATCACGCTGACGCTGAACGCAGAGACACCATCGCTGATGGGGAGCGTCGCCCGCCAGGTCGACGACGTGAACGAGCCAGATTGGAACGTCGCGTCGATACGCGTCTCGTTCTGATTCTGCGTCACAGGAACGATGCGCACCTGCACCGTCGCGTTCAGCGGCACATTTTCACAGTTGATCTGGAGCACCGCGGGGGTCGCGCTGTTCAGCTCGACATCGGTGTTTCCGAAGGTGAACAGCCCGCGCGGATCCGATGGCAGCGGCTTGTTGCCAAGGCTGACCGCCGTCACCTTTGGGGCGCTCGCGTCGGGCCAGAGCTTGGCGGTGGTGCCAACGGTCGCGCGGGAACGAACGGGGTTGCCGAGTGCGGGCAATGAGTCAACGTTTGCTTCCGTTCGGATGCGCCCAAAGCCGCCTGGGCTCGAGGTCGAACCGCCAACAGCACTGAGCGCCCCCGTGGTAGAGCCGGTGAGGGTGTCGCTGACCAGCCGAATTCCGCCGCCGCTACCACCGCCACTCGAGTTGCAACACCCACCTGAAGCAGATCCTCCGTTCGCAATGATGGAACCATTCACGGTGATTCGGCCAGTCGCCACAATCAGGATGGCACCGCCCCCGCCGCCACCAGCCAAATTTCCCGTCTCACCGGAACCGCCACCGCCGGAACCCCCCATCAACGGGATGAGTTCGGCCGTTCCATACACGTACCCTCCAACTTCTCCAGCCGTTTGGCTGACCCCGAAGGTGCCATACCCGCCGCCCTCGCCGGCGTTGTTGCCCGCTTGCCCTCCGCCGCCGGGCCCGAAGCCGTCGCTCCTCGGTGACGGAATTCCCTTCCCACCGCTAAACCCTCCCGGCCCGCCCGGCGGGTTGCCAGCGAATGAACTGCCGTTTGTGCCGCTCAGGTCGATGCTGCCGTTGATGGTTACGTCGCCACTCACGAGCCAGACAACAGGTGCTCCAGATGGATGGTTCGCAAAGCGAACGGTTACGTTGGCTGGGATGCTGACGGATGTGTACTTGTAGATCACGGCCCATTTCTCCTGGTCGTAGACACCGCGACCATCCCCGGCCTGCTGCCAACTGCCGACTGCCGCAGCGCCCAGCGCCACTGTTGTGTTCTGGAACGGGTTGAACCCGCCGTCGGTCCCAAGGTTGTTTGCCGGAATAATGATCTGTGCGCTCGCCGTCATCGTGGCAACCGACACCAGCGCCACCGGCATCACTCCAAGCATTCTCGAGAGTTGCATCGCATGTCCCTTCTGGTTGTTGTCGCGGGCTCCAGCCGCGACAAGGCCTACTTCAACCACAAAGGCGGAACATGCACCCCCGTTATGCAGTGAATCCCTGATCTTCTTGATTCTCGATGTTTCGAGCTTTTTGACTGATCGGCGGCCACATCTGCTCTCCGCCCCCAAAAGCGCCGCAGCCGCCCGTACTCCAGGGCGGCTGCATGCAACTTCCTTCCATGTGAACCGGTTCGTTATCTTCGCAACGCCCGACCCCGCTCTACGCAGGCGTCGGCATTGCCCCCGCCGGCGGCTCCGGCTCCTGCCGAGGCGACGGACGCCCGGTCGGCGAGCCCGCCTGCGGCGGTGCCAGGCGGCGAGCCTCGCCACGCAGCAGATCGCTGATCGTCGGCCGCGCCAACGCCTCGCCCTTCAGCAGGCGATCAACATCGTCCGCGCTCAGCGTCTCGTACTTCAGCAACGCCTCGGCCACCGCGACAACCTTGTCCCAGTGCTGTTCCAGAATCCGCCTCGCGTCCGCGTACGCCTCGTCCACAATCCGCCGCACTTCTTCGTCGATTACGCGGCTCGTGTCTTCCGAGTACGACCGGTCCGGAATGAACATCTCGCGCGAGTCGCGGCCTTCGTAGCGGATGAACCCAAGCTTCGGGCTCATGCCCCATTCCAGAACCATCGTGCGGGCGAAGTTGGTCGCCTGCGCGATGTCCATCGCCGCCCCGCTCGAGATGTCGCCCATCGCCTTTTCTTCAGCGATTCGCCCGCCACACATCACCCGCATGGTCGCGTTCAACCAGCGAAGGTTGTAACCCATGCGATCCTTCTCAGGAAGGCTGAACGTCGCGCCGCCGGCATTGCCACGGGCGATGATCGTCACCTTGTGCAGCGGATCGCCGTCGGTCAGCAAGGCCTGAAGCACCGCGTGCCCAGCCTCGTGATAGGCGACGAGGCGATTCTCTTCCTTCTCGCGGATGCGGCTCTTCTTGGCCCGCCCGAACTTGACCTTATCGCGGCCCTCTTCCAGGTCCTCGTGCTCGACGAAGTCCTTGTTCTGCATCGTCGCCGCGATAGCCGCCTCGTTGATGATCGCGGCCAGCTCCGCGCCGCTGAACATGGGCGTTCCGCGAGCGATGCGCTCCAGATCGACCTCCGGCGCCAGCTTCACCTTCTTGGCGTGCACCTTCAGGATTTCGATCCGCCCCTTGAGATCCGGGAGCGGCACGACGATCTGGCGATCGAAACGCCCCGGGCGAATCAGCGCCGGATCCAGCACGTCCGGGCGATTGGTCGCAGCGATCACGATCACGCCGTCGGTCGTCGAGAAGCCGTCCATCTCGACGAGAATCGCGTTGAGCGTCTGCTCGCGCTCGTCGTGCCCGCCGGTGGTGAAGCCGCCTCCACGCCGACGACCGACCGCGTCAATCTCATCCAGGAAGATGATGCAGGGGGCGTTGTCCTTGGCGGACTTGAAGAGATCGCGCACGCGGCTGGCGCCGACGCCCACAAACATCTCGACGAAGTCCGAACCCGAGATCGAGAAGAAGGGCACATCGGCTTCGCCCGCGATGGCCTTGGCCAGCAGCGTCTTGCCGCAGCCCGGTTCGCCGATGAGCAGTACGCCGCGCGGAATCCGTCCACCCAGCTTGGTGAACTTCTTGGGGTTCTTGAGGAACTCGATGATCTCGCCGACCTCGTCCTTCGCTTCGTCAATGCCGGCAACGTCGGCGAAGGTGATGCCGGTCATTTCCTTGTTCAGCATGCGATGCCGGGACTTGCCGAAGTTGCCCAGCATGCCCCCGCCCATGGACGCGCTTCGCAGCCCGCGCGAGACGAGCAGCCAGAGAAGCCCGATCACGATTATGAACGGGAACAAGAAGTAGAAGAAATCCAGCCACACCGAGCGAGGCTGAACCTTGGCCTTGCCCACTGTGATGCGGATGACCTGATCGGAGATCGTGGTGCGCGTCGCCGCGTTCAGCGGGATCATCACCGGGCTTTCGCCCGCGGCGTCGACATCCACCTGCCACGCCAGAACCGCCTCATCGCGGATGATGACGCTTCCTTCAACGATCTGTCGATTCTGGTAGAGCGTCTCGAACTCAGCGAGCGTGATCCGCCGCCCTTGTCCTGTCGCGTTCAGCAGCGTCACAACGACGATCGCCATCATGAGGATGGCGATGATGCCGAACATCCCACGCCCGGGGGGAGGCGAGCCAGGCACACCGGGCTTGCGATCGCGTCCGTCGCCGCGCCCTTCTCCACGGTTCTCGCCGCGTCCGTCTCCCCGGTCATTCCGGTCGCTCCGACCTTCTCGCCCTTCCGGGCGGTCTTGGCGTGAGCCGCGACCTTCACCCTCGGCGTGGAGGACGCCGGACCAGGCGAGTTTCCCAGGACGGAAGTTGAACGGTCGCTTCATGGGCATTCTGGACAACTACGAGAAGGATTCGATCGGCGTTCGCTCCGGGATGCACGCGTTCGTCGCGTTCAACACACGACTTTCGAGCCTCGCACGGAGCCTGTATCGCAGAGGAACAACGAGAAACGTAGGCGACCCACCCGGGGAACGATCACCAGTCCGCCGTGCGCAGGGCCGCGACCACCGAGCGAGCCAGTCGCTGCGCCGACGCTCGTTGCCCAACTTCCAGGCGTTCGCCCGTACCGCGGTTGGGCACGAATGTATCGGTCGCTGAAAACCCGCGGCGTCGCGCCAGCGTTGCACCCGTCCGATTATCCACCCAATCAAAGTCGATCGTGACGGTCACTGCCGTTTCCTGGGCGTACCCGCTTTGAGGATCGTTCGCCAGCTTGCGGATTTCGGCCTGGGAAATCACCGCCGTCAGCGTCGTATCCGCGACGCTCGACGACGTCACCGCCCAGGGCGTCGTCCTCTGGATCTCCTTCGCCACCGCTTCCGTCACCAGCGGCGCCAGTTCCGGATGAAACGTGTGATTTTCAAACATCGGAACCGCGATCGTCCGGATGCTCGAATCGTGGGCCGACGCGAACGAGTACCCCTCTTTGGGGTCGCTCGCGCAGGATGCGAGTAACGCCGCGACCCCAAAGGCAACCCCGGTAACCAACGCCCGCCCTCGGGGGCTTTGCCTCATGCACGTCACGGGATGGCTGGATGCGTTGATCATGGCGCCGGCTCCTGCTCGTTGGCGATGCTGGCGGGCTGCGGCGTCGATTCGGATGCCGAGTCCGGGGCCGCCGGCGCGAGCGGATCTGCAAATGTCCACGATTGTGCGCGCGCGAGCTGTCGTCCCCGCTCGGCCGCCGCGGTGCCCGGGTGTTTGGAGATCAGGCGTCGCACCACGAGGCGCGCCGAAACCGCATCGCTCCGTCGAATGTACCACTCGGCGGTGTTGAGAAGCTGCGCCGCCGCAGACTCATCCAACCGCGCCAGAAGCGCGTCGCTCAGGCCAGCCTTCTCCGCCTCGGCGGGAAACTTGCCCGCAAAGTCCTCGATCAGCACTCGGGCTTCCACCAGCCCGCTCGCGTCGTATTCCGGCCCCTTGAACCGCCCGATGTTTGAGAACACCCGCCGCTGGATCGCGTGCTGGCGAAACTCGCTTGTTGGGAAGCTCGTCAGAAAGACGTCGTACGCCTCTGCCGCCAGGCGCAGCTCGCGTTCGCGATAGTAGAAATCCGCCAGTTCGATCAGCGATCGCTCCGCCAGGCGACTCCCCGGCATGCGCTCGACGCTGCGGATCAGCAGTTCCTCGCCGATTGGTTTGGCGTCCTCGATGCGCCATCCAAACCACCACTTGCGCCGATAGCCATTGACATAGCGGATTCCCGTATCCTGCTCGCTCTGCACGGCGCGGGTGAAGGCGTCGGAGGCTGGAAACTCCTTGATGACCCGCTCGTAGTCGTAGAGCGCGTCGAACTCGTCCTTTGCCAGCGTCTTGGCGTCGCCCCGCAGAAGCAACGCCTCGGCGAACCACGGATTGTCCTTGTTTTCGTTCTCGTCGATCCACGCGTCGAGCAGACGGATGGCTTGCTCCGGCTGGTCCGCCGCGAGGAGCTCGCGCGCGCGGTTCATGATCCCCTCGTCGCTGGCGGGGTCGGGCGCGCTGCTGGGCGTCCACTGTCCGTCGGGGTCGAGGCGATACTCGGTGAGCTGCGCACGCGACGGCGCCGCGAGCAAACCCAAGGCCAGCAGGGCCAGGGCGACCACGCCAGCGATACCACGCTTGTTCGAGTCCGGTGGCTCCATCCTCCGGAGCGTATGCACCGCCTGTCCGACGCCAAGCGGCCACTTCCGTGACCTCGTGCCCCTTCCACCGGCGCGATCGAGCGATGCCTCTACACTTCCGGCATGATCGGTGCTCTCTACGAGCTCCTGCGTCTGGGCGTGCTGAGCCGCTTCCGCTTCCGTGGCCCGTATTGGCAGTGGCGTCTGCACACGGCGTTCGGTCGCGGCACGCCGCCGCGGGGGGAGATGATCCGCGCCGTGCTCCGCTATGGCCGGTGGATGCGCGATATCCGCCGAATGGGCAAGTAGCGCGACACCGTCGAGCCCGAGGCGGCGAGCACGCGGGCGCGACCGGCAGGCCACGACCGTGCGCCGAAGTGTGCTTGCGGCGACCGGTTAGACGAGCCCGAGCGCGAAGAACACCGCCGTGAAAACGAGGTCCGCGAGGATGATCGCGACGATGCACTCGACCACGGTGTTGGTCGTGGCGCGACCGACGCCTTCCGCTCCCGCCGAGGTGCCTACGAGCTTGAGCCCGTTGCCGCAGGCGATCAGCCCGATGAGCAGCCCGAAGAACGTGGCCTTCCCGACCCCGGTGAGAAAGTCCACTGCCTTCGCCTGGCGAAGCGTGTTGTCGATGTAGGTTGCTGCGGGAATATCGAGCACCGCAACGGAGATTCCAAGCGCCGCAAGGATCGCGACCAGGTCCGCGATCACCGCAAGGCAGGTCATGCTGGCGATCGCCGCTCCGACGCGGGGAACCACCAGAAAGCGGACCGGGTTGAGGGCGTGGGCTTCGAGCGCTTCGATCTCCTCGCCCACGACCATCGTGCCGATTTCCGCCGCAATAGCAGCGCCCGCGAAACCCGTCAGCACGATCGACCCGATGAGCGGCCCAAGCTCGCGCAGCACCGCGATCGCGACGATGTTTGCTACCGCGTCGCGCTGCCCGAACTCGTCCAGGGGCGGGGCGAGCTGGAACGCCAGGATCAATCCCACGCAACCCGAAACGAGCGACACGATGAACACGGACCGCACGCCGATGCGAAAGAACTGCGTCGCGAGTGCCTGCCGCCCGAGCCGGATTCGTCGCCGGCACAGAGACTTGCCCACCCAGCCCGAGGCCTTGAGGAGCAGGAACATCATGAATCCGATGTGATCGAGCACGCCGATCAGTTTTCCGCCAATCCCGCCCAGGGGGCTCAGCAGCAGCGAAAAGAGCGTCGCGGCGCCGCGTCGCGAGGGCGAGAGGGGTGCACGACGAGAATGTCGAGGGTCGGGAAGTGACATGGCTTGACCGAGTGTACCGGTTGCGAGGTTGGTACGCTCGTGCATGAACGCTCCGGACGCTCAAAGGCCTCACGCAACCGCCGCCCTGCTCTCGATTGGCGACGAGCTGACGCTCGGCCAAACGCTCGATACCAACTCCAAGTGGCTGGCCGCCCGCCTGCTCGACCTTGGCGTCACGCCGATCGAGCACGCCACCGTCCCCGACGAACTGCAGGCGCACGCCGACGCCTATCGCCGTCTGGCCCGCAAGGCGGATCTTGTCATCTCCTCGGGCGGGCTCGGGCCGACCGCCGACGACCTCACGCGCCAGGCCCTGGCGCAGGCGATGAACGACGAACTGGTTGAAGATCCGGGCGCGCTGGCCGAGATCCAGACGTTCTTCCGCGGGCGAGCCCGCACCATGCCAGAGATCAATCGCGTCCAAGCGCTGCGTCCCCGCCGGGGCATCAGCATCAGCAATCCCAACGGCACCGCCCCGGGTCTGCTGGGCCTCGTCGCCGGCGATGCCCCCGCTGGTGGCGGCGTCGAGGTTTTCTGTTTGCCCGGCCCGCCGCGCGAGATGATCCCGATGTTCGAGTCGTTCGTCGTCCCTCGCATCCGCGTCCGCCCGGGCTGGACAGTCCTCACCCGCGTCATCCCGACCATCGGCATTGGAGAATCCGACCTTGCCTCGCGCCTGGGCGACCTCATGCGCCGCGATCGCGTGCCGCTGGTCGGCACCACCGCCAGCGCGGGTGTTGTGACGGTGCGGATTCGCTACGAAGGGCAGGCATCGCGCGAGCAAGCCCTGCGCGAGCTCGACGAGACCCAGGCTCGCGTGCTCGAACTTGCGAGCGACTTCGTCTTCGCGACCGAACCGACGACGCTGCAAGCCGCGATGATCGGGCTGCTCCGCCAGCGCGGGCAGACGCTCACGACCGTTGAATCGTGCACCGGCGGCATGCTGGGGAGCCTGCTCACCGAAGTCCCCGGCAGCTCCTCGGCGTATCGCGGCGGATGGGTCACCTACTCCAACGAACGCAAAGTCGCCGACGTGGGCGTCCCGCGCGAGCTGTTCATGGAGTGGGGGGGTGAAAGCGCTCCCGGTGCAGTGAGCCCGAAAGTCGCCATCGCGATGGCGCAAGGCGGACTGGAGCGTGCGGGCGCGGATCATGCGCTGAGCATCACCGGCGTCGCCGGGCCCGAGGGCGGGACGCCCGACAAGCCGGTCGGCACGGTGTGGGTCGGGCGGGCCTCGCGGCGCGAGAGCGTGCCCGCGGGCACGCCGCTCGCCGAGGCCAGGAGGTTCAGCATGGGCGGCGACCGGGCGTCGGTCCGCGAATGGAGCTGCCGGGCGGCACTGGCGATGCTGAGGCTGGCAATGTTAGGAAAGACGGAAGTGAAGCTCCTGAGGGAAGCGCAGGTGTACGCAAGCGCAGCGATGTGAGCTCCGGAACGGCAACTTGTCTTGCCGGCATACTGGGGTTTCAACTCCCGCGAACACGCTGAAACAGATACTGGATGAATGCCCGATCGTCGGCGTCCGTGATGCCGTCGCCATCCGCGGCCGCGTCCTACGCATTCACAAAGTCACTCAGGCCGAGGGGAGTCGAGGTGCGCATCTGGGCGGCAAGGCCGCCAAGCGGGAGCAGATCGATCGAGCCGCCCACGGATAATGCACCGGTCCACGTGCCGGAACCAGCACCCGAGTTGACGATGATCTGTCCGCCGAGGCCTGCGGCGCCGGAGATCGTGATGGCACCGGACACAGAGTTGGCGGCCTTGATCGTTGAGCCGGCTGGGAGTGTTCCAGAGATCGTGATCGGCTTAATGATGGATTGCGACGCGGCTAGACTGGCTGCGAAGTTGCCGGCGCACAAGATGCCAGATGGCGAGCCCGCACGCTCAAGGTTGCGTACGAAAATGGAGCCGTTGACGCCGCCGGAAGTGGCGTTCAAATACCACAGATCGCCATCGGCGGTAATGGAGACAGGGTTGGAGGCGGTGCCGATGCTTTGAGCGTTGATTTCTTGGATGGCGGCATAGGACAAGCCCTGGATGCCAAGCGATTGGATGGATCCGAGAATT